>NZ_BRVS01000019.1 GCF_026011795.1 Arthrobacter mangrovi
CGGGGGTCCCCTCCTTGTCTTTGGCGGCGAGGCGTGTCCAGGCAGCCATGCCTAGTCGGCCTCGGCCGCCGTCACCGGACGGATCAGGCGAAGCGCTCCTTCAGTTCGTCCAGCTGCGAGGCCAGTTCGGCCGGCAGGGAGTCGCCGAAGCGGGCGAACCATTCCTCGATGCCCTTGACCTCTTCGTGCCACTCCTTCGGATCCACCTTCACGGCTTCCTCGACGTCGGCCGGAGTCATGTCCAGGCCGGTCAGGTCCAGCGAATCGGGGGTCGGGATGTAGCCGATCGGGGTCTCGACGGCGTCCGCCTTGCCTTCAATGCGCTCGATGGCCCACTTCAGCACGCGCGAGTTGTCACCGAAGCCCGGCCAGGCAAAGCCGCCGTCGGCCGTGCGGCGGAACCAGTTGACCAGGAAGATCTTCGGCAGGTGCGCCGCGTCGCTCTTGCCCGAGACGGTGATCCAGTGCTTGAGGTAGTCGCCCGCGTCGTAGCCGATGAAGGGCAGCATCGCCATCGGGTCGCGGCGGACCACGCCGACGGCGCCGGCGGCGGCGGCGGTCGTCTCCGAGGACAGCGTGGCGCCCATGAAGATGCCGTGCGCCCAGTCGTGCGCCTCGGTGACCAGCGGAACGGTCGTCTTGCGGCGGCCGCCGAACAGGATCGCGTCGATCTTGACGCCCTCCGGGTCGTGGTAGTCGTCGGCCAGCATGTCGATCTGTTCGATCGGCGTGCAGAACCGGGAGTTCGGGTGCGCGGCCGGACGGCCGGATTCCGGAGTCCAGTCGTTGCCCTGCCAGTCGGTCAGGTGTGCCGGGGTCTCCTCGGTCATGCCCTCCCACCAGACGCCGCCGTCGTCGGTCAGCGCAACGTTGGTGAAGATGGAGTTGCCCTTGGCAATGGCCCGCATGGCGTTCGGGTTGGTGCTCCAGCCGGTTCCGGGAGCAACGCCGAACAGCCCGGCCTCCGGGTTCACGCCGCGCAGCTCACCGTCCTTGCCGAAACGCATCCAGTTAATGTCGTCGCCCAGGGTCTCGGCCTTCCAGCCGTCGATGGTGGGGTCGAGCAGGGCCAGGTTCGTCTTGCCGCAGGCGGAAGGGAAGGCGGCAGCGATGTGGTAGCTCTTGTTCTCCGGGCTGGTCAGCTTGAGGATCAGCATGTGCTCGGCCAGCCAGCCCTCGTCGCGCGCCATCACGGAGGCGATGCGCAGCGAGTAGCACTTCTTGCCCAGCAGCGCGTTGCCACCGTAGCCGGAGCCGTAGGACCAGATGGACCGCTCCTCCGGGAAGTGCACAATCCACTTCTCCTCATTGCAGGGCCACGGAACATCCTGCTCGCCCGGCTCCAGCGGGGCGCCGACGGAATGCAGGGCCGGAACAAAGAACGCGTCCGTCTCTTCCATCTTCCGCAGCACGTCCGTGCCGATGCGGGCCATGATGCGCATGGACGCGACAACATAGGCGCTGTCGGTGATCTCCACGCCGAACTTGGGATCCTCGGCATCCAGGTGGCCCATCACGAACGGAATCACGTACATCGTGCGTCCGCGCATGCTGCCCTTGAAGCGCTCCGTCAGGATGCCCTTCATTTCGGCAGGATCCATCCAGTTGTTGGTGAATCCGGCATCGCGCTCGTTCTCCGAGCAGATGAACGTGCGCTCCTCGACCCGGGCCACGTCCTTCGGATCCGAAGAGCCGGCGAAGGAGTTGGGGAAGAGCTCGGGGTTCAGTCGCTTCAGCGTGCCGGCCTCGACAAGTTCGTCGGTGAGCCTGGTGTTCTCGGCTTCGGAACCGTCCACCCAGTAGACGGAGTCGGGCTGCGTCAGCTCGGAAACTTCGGCAACCCAGGCCAGAAGCTTGGCGTGTGTAGTTGGTGCGTTCTCGAGCGATTCGTCAAGAAGCGGCTGACGCGCGGTAATGCCCATGACTCTTCCCTTCCATCGGGCCAGTGGTGTTTATTGATGTTAGGGGGCGCGATGTTGGGCGGAATTGTTGTTGTCCGTCACATTCCGCCCTTCATTTTGCTTCGCCCCCGAGATTCCGCGGATTTACTGGTCTTCAGCGTACAGGTTATGTGATTAAGGTCATATAGACCGGTCTAGTTCATATTGAGCCGCCGAGACCATAGAAGGGTCAAAAGTCCCGGAATTACGCGGCTGGACGAGGGCGGCGCAGATCACACCGCCGCCGATTTGGTGACTGGGAGGTAAACAGGCTAGAGTTATATCCGGCCGCGAGGCCAAGCGCCCATAGCTCAGCTGGATAGAGCGTCTGTCTACGGAACAGAAGGCCGGGGGTTCGAATCCCTCTGGGCGCACCAACAAGAAGGACCCGGCTTCGGCCGGGTCCTTCTGCTTTTCCTGGCCTTCGGTTTTCCGGCCCGGAAACCAGGCAGTTCATCAGACGGCGTCCGGCTGCCGGATCTTCGGTCCCGCCGCCGGCGCTGGGCGCCCGTGCGGCTCAGCGCTTCACGATAAAGGCCGTGACCTTCGCATCCCGGCCATCCAGTTCCGCCCAGCTCTTCCTGTGCTCCAGGACCGTCAGACCCGAAGTCGGATAGTGCGAGGCCATGTTCATCACGGCTTCCTCGTCCGATTCCACCGAGGCCAGCCGCATCGCCAGGTCCTGCACCGCCGGCATATGGCTAATGACGAGCAGGCTGGTGATCGTGTCCGGCAACTGGTTGATCTCGCTGAGCACCTGCGTGGCCGTCGCGTCGTAGAGGGCGTCGGAGAGCATCGGCGTCGGGGCTTTGTCGCCGAGCTCGCTGCAGACCCACGTGCAGGTCTGGCGGGTCCGCAGCGCCGAGGAGCACAGGATGAAGTCCGGTACATGGTGGTGCCTGGCCATCCACCGCCCCACCATCGGCGCCTCGTTATGGCCGCGCTGGGCCAGCGGCCGTTCGTGGTCCTCCACGCCGAGCGGCCATGCCGACTTGGCATGGCGCATGATCATCAGTTTCCGCGGATGGTGGGCGCTCATGCCCGCCAGTCTATTCCGCCCCGCCTCCCGGCAGGGCCTTGTGCCGCCCTCCCCCACCTGCGAGGCTCGGTCCATGACCAACCAGACACTGGCCGCGGACGTCGTGGTGGTCGGCGGCGGCGCCGTCGGCGAGAATCTCGCGGGACGCACCGCGGCGGCCGGCCTGAAGACCATCCTGGTAGAAAAGGACCTGGTCGGCGGGGAGTGCTCCTACTGGGCCTGCATGCCCTCCAAGGCCCTGCTGCGCCCTGGAACCGCCCTGGCGGCCGCCCGGCGGGTCGATGGGGCCAGGCAGGCCGCCACCGGCGTGCTGGACCGCGAGGCCGTGCTGGCACGCCGGACCGCCTTCACCTCCGACTGGAAGGACACGTCCCAAGTCGAATGGGTCCGCGGCGCCGGCATCGAACTCCTGCGCGGGACGGCGCGCCTGGCTGGCAGGAAGCAAGTCGAGGTGGCCACGGACGAAGGCGCCATTGCGATCGAGGCGCGCCACGCCGTCGTTCTGGCCACTGGCTCGGCCCCCTCGGTGCCTCCGGTACGGGGACTCGACGGGGTGCCGTTCTGGGGAACCCGGGAGGCTACCGCCGCCCGGGAAGTGCCGCGGAGCCTGCTGGTGCTTGGCGGCGGCGTCTCCGGCGTCGAGCTCGCGCAGGCCTTCGCGCGGCTCGGTTCCACCGTCACGCTCGTCGCACGGCGCGGCCTGCTGTCCGCCTACCCGAAGCCGGCGCAGCGGCTGGTCGAGGCGGGCCTCCGGGCAGATGGCGTGGACGTGCGCCTGCACACCGCGACGGAATCGGTGGCGCGGGAGGGAGACGGCGTCCGGGCGCAGTTCACGGCCGCCAACGACGGCGGTACGGGAGCCAGCGCGGTTAGCCCGGTCAGCGCGGAGCGGCTGCTGGTCGCCACCGGGCGGCGGCCGTCCCTGGCCGCCCTGGGCCTGGAACAGGTGGGCCTGGTGCCCGAGGAGCTGAGGACGGATGCCACCGGGCTCGTCGCCGGCTGTCCCGGGCAGTGGCTGTACGCGGTCGGCGACGCCGCGGGCAAGGTGCTGCTGACCCACCAGGGTAAGTACGAGGCCAGGGCCGCCGGGGACGCGATCGCGGCGCGGGCCACCGGGAGCCTGGCCGCCGGCGGGGAACCGGAGCCGTGGAGCAAGTACACGGCGACGGCGGACGAGCGGGCCGTCCCGTCGGTCGTGTTCACGGATCCCGAGGTGGCGATGGTCGGGCTGACGCTCGAAAAGGCCCGGGAGCGCGGCCTGGACGCCTCGGCCACCGAACTGCCGATCGCCGTCGCCGGCTCCGCGCTGCACGCGGACGGCTACGACGGCTGGGCGCAGCTGGTCGTGGACGAAGACCGCAAGGTGCTGCTCGGCGCCACGTTTGCCGGCCCGGACGTATCCGAGCTCCTGCATGCGGCCACCATTGCCGTCGTCGGGGAGGTGCCGCTGGAGCGGCTCTGGCATGCCGTGCCCGCTTACCCGACGATCAGCGAAGTATGGCTCCGGCTGCTGGAGGAGTACGGCCTTTAAGCGGACGCGCCCGCAGCACCGGCCCAGGCGGCCGGCTGTTGGAGCCGGTACCTGAAAGGGTGCTGCGGGCGGGTCCGGAAGGTTCGGGACGGACCTAGATGGAGTACTCGGGGGCTGCCCAGACGACAACCTCGGGGTGCTCATAGAAACGGTAGCCCTGGCCGCGAACGGTCCGCACCGTGTTAGCCAGGCGCCCCAGCTTGGACCGGAGGCGCCGGATGTGCACGTCGATGGTCCGTTCGTTCGGGACTTCCTCGGCGTTCTTCCACAGGCCGGAGAGCAGCTCATCGCGGCCGACGGTCCGGGAGGCGTTCTCGACCAGGTAGTTCAGCAGTTCGAATTCCTTGAACGTGAGGTTCAGGGACTCTCCGTCGAGGTGGACTTCGCGGCGGGACAGGTCGATCAGCACGCCGCTGGGACGGGCCGACTGCTGGGCGGGCTGCGGGGCTCGCTGCGTCTCGGTCCGGGGCCGGCGGCCGGCCGTCGGGTCGCCGAGGGCCTGGCGGACGACGTCGATATTCTCGCCGGGCGCATCCGCCGGCGCGATGGCGACGGCGGCGTGGCTCTGCGCTCCGGGCACCAGGCTCTGGACATAGGAGCGGATCTGCGACGCGAGCTTGGTCAGCGAGGTTCCGGCCGCTGCCGCGGCGGACTCGTCAAGGCCCACATACAGGACGAATCCGCGGGCAACCGTGTCCGCGGATACCGCCTGCGGGCCCGGGATGCCGTTGGGCGTCACGACCGGAGTCGGCGCGGTGGTGGGTGCGGCGCTGTCGCCGTCGTACTGTCCGGGAACAGAGCGCAGCACGCGGTACTGCTGCTGTCCGGGATGCCCGGCGGGTGGCTGGCCGCCGTAGGGCTGCCGGGCTACACCCTGGCGCTGCGCCGCGGCGGCGCGATTCTGGGCATTGCGTACGGAGATGTGGACGTATCCGGATGAAACTGACATGTTCCCTAAAACCTTTGTGTGAATGGCCGTCATCGCGGCGCGAATGCATGGTGTGCCCCGCACGGGATGCTCTGTGCCCGCCATTGGGACGCTGGATTTTTTTGCCTGATTGATCTCGAAGGGGTGGTGAGGTCAGGCCTGCATTCGACAACAGCGCATGGTCCAGCCGGTATGGGGACCGGGATGGATTGCTGCCTGCGCAGGTGCGGCTGGAATGTTGTTCACGTCTCTGAGTTTCGCCGTAATATTCCGTACGTGCAAGTAACAATAGGGCGTTTGTCTCATTATGCGGACAGTTCAGCGCATAACGTGCCGCAAGTCACAATCAGCAAGCTGAATAAATATTGGTCATTTTCGAATGAATCGCCCAGTCGCCGGTGAATAACTATGCATTGCTGCTGCGATAGCCGCTTCTTTGAACGATCACAAGTCGCCTTACCATGCAATCAGTTCAATATGTGGACGCTCCGCGTCTGGCGGGCGTTTCCGCCGGTGCGGCGCTTCGGGCGGACCCTACCCGGCGACGCCGTAGAGCCGGTCGCCGGCATCCCCGAGACCCGGCACGATGTAGGCCTTCTCATCGAGCTTTTCGTCGATGGACGCCACCACGATGGTCACGTTCGTTCCGGCGAGCTCTTCCTCCAGCACCTTCAAACCCTCGGGGGCGGCCAGCAGGCAGATACAGGTCACGTCCGCGGCGCCGCGCCGGAAGAGGAACTTCACGGCCTCGCGCAGGGTGCCGCCGGTGGCAAGCATCGGATCCAGCACGAAGACCTGCCGGCCCGTGAGGTCGGCGGGCAGCCGCTCGGCGTAGGTGATGGCCTCGAGGGTTTCCTCGTTGCGGGCCATGCCCAGGAAGCCGACTTCGGCGGTGGGGACCAGCTTGGTCATGCCCTCGAGCATGCCCAGGCCGGCGCGGAGGATCGGCACGACCAGCGGGGTCGGCTTGGTGAAGGCCGTGCCCACGGTGCGGGTCACCGGCGTTTCGATTTCCACCGGCTCGGTGCGCACATCCCGGGTCGCCTCATAGGCCAGCAACGTGACGAGCTCTTCGGTCAGCTGGCGGAAGACCGGCGACGGGGTGGTCTTGTCGCGGAGCACCGTGAGTTTATGGGCAACAAGGGGGTGGTCCACTTCGAGAACGCGCATGCCACAAAACTACCGGCGGCCCCTGTCCAGCACAAACATCGCCCTGGGGACGCAGACCTCACCGTTGGGCAACGACCGCTGTTGGAAGGGGGCCGGAAAGGCCGCGTAGGCGATGCTGAGCGAGAATGGAGGCCATGACCGAAGTGGACCGCCGGCACGGCACCTGGATGGAATTGGCCCTGGCCGAGGCCCGCGCGGCGCTGGACACGGCAGACGTGCCGATCGGCGCCGTCGTTCTTGGCCCGGACGGTGCGGTGATCGGCACCGGGCGCAACGAGCGCGAGGCGCGCCACGACCCCACGGCCCACGCCGAGGTGGTCGCCATCCGGGAGGCCGCCGGGGTGCTGGGTTCGTGGCGGCTCGACGGCTGCACCCTCGTGGTCACGCTGGAGCCGTGCGCGATGTGCGCCGGTGCTACCGTCCTGGCACGGATCCCCACGGTGGTCTTCGGCGCGTGGGACCCCAAGGCCGGGGCCGCGGGGAGCGTATTCGACATCCTGCGCGAACGTCGGCTCAACCACTGGGTGGAGGTCTACCCCGGGGTGCGCGAAGACGAGTGCGGGGACGTCCTGCGCCGCTTCTTCGAGGCCCAGCGCGGCCAGTACAGCTAGCCGATAAGGACGTTTTGGGCCAACGGGCCATCACCCGGTAAAGTGGGTCTGCGTTGGTGACGTGTCCGAGCGGCCGAAGGTGCAACACTCGAAATGTTGTTTGGTGTAACAGCCAACGTGGGTTCAAATCCCACCGTCACCGCCAGCTAAAGCAGCAGCCCCGTCCCGGTTATCCGCGGCGGGGCTGCTGCTTTGTCCAGCGGCCTTTAGGCTGGGCTGCGTGGGTACAGGACTGCCGGGCCGGGTGGACGACGCCGTCGCATCGCTGGCGCCCGGCTATTTCGCGCTCGTCATGGGCAGCGGCATCGTTTCCATCGCGCTCCCGATCCGCGGCGGCCGCCACCCTTGAGCCGGCGCTGCCCCGTCCATCGCTACAGTGGGAGGATGGCCGACTCGATCATGACCTCCGCCACCGAGCACATTGGCGCGCAGAGCGAACCTGTCCCGGATTCCTACTACATCCGGCTGGACGCCACCCGCTTCCACTCCACGATGCATTCGCAGGGCGCCTGGAACGACCACGAACAGCACATGGCGCCGGCCTCCGGCCTGCTGATCCACGCCGTGCAGCGGAACCATCCGCGTCCTGAAATGGCGCTGAGCCAGGTGACCTTCGAGATCCTGGGCATCATTCCGGGCGGCGAAGTCGAGATCACCACCGAAGTGGTCCGTCCGGGCCGGACCATCGAACTGATCGAGGCCACGATGAGCGGCAATGGGCGCCCGGCCATCCGGGCCTTTGTCTGGCGGCTGCTGACCGGGGACACCGTGGAGGTCGCAGGCGGCGACGGCGGCGCCTTGCCTCCGCCGCAGGAGTGCCCGCCCGCCGCGGTCCGCTCCGTCTGGGACGGCGGGTTCATCCATTCGACCGAGTTCCGCAGCGTCGCGGACCGCGGTCCCGGGAACGCGGCGGTCTGGGTCCGCGGCCCGTATGCCCTGGTCGACGGCGAGGATTCCGATCCCGTGGCGCGGTTCCTGGCGTTCGTGGACACCGCCAACGGCATCGCCGTGCGCCAGGATCCCCGGGAGTACATGTTCCCCAACCTCGACCTGACCGTCCATCTCTTCCGCCAGCCCGCGGGCGGCTGGACGGGGCTGGACACGCGGGTGCATTTCGGGCCGGACGGGGTGGGGCTGACGGCCTCCGACCTCTTCGACGAACAGGGCCTGGTGGGACGCGCCGCGCAAATCCTCACGGTCCGGAAGTTCCCCTCGCCCGAAGGCTAGGAGACAGTAGGCGGGCAGCCCTTTCCACAGCCGGAATCACGGGACGGTAACGCCAATCCGCCGGCGGCTAGGATCGGAAGCGGGGGTACCGGCGTGATGCGAATCCGCGGCGGTCACCGCATCGTCCGTCCAGTCTCAAGGAAAGTCGCATCGCCATGGAACTTGGCTATTTGGCCGCAATTGTCGTCATTGTCCTCGTCGTCCTGGTGGGCATCATGCGTGCCTACCGCGTCGCCGGCCCGTCCGAAGCACTCATCATCACCGGCCGCGGCGGGCAGGAGGACCAGAAGGTCGTCTCCGGCGGCCGCGTCATCGTCTATCCGTTCGTGCAGCGCGCCTACAGCATGTCGCTGGCCTCCCGGCAGATCCGGGTGGACATCGAAGGCATTTCCAAGAACGGCATCCAGCTGCAGCTCACCGGCGTTGCCCAGGTCAAGGTCGGCGGAGACGACATCTCCATCCGGCGGGCCGCCCAGCGCTTCCTCAACCAGCAGGACCAGATCGACCACTACACCCAGGAAATCCTCGCCGGCTCGCTGCGCGCCGTCGTCGGCACCCTCACCGTGGAACAGATCATCCAGGACCGCGCCTCCTTTGCCGCCTCCGTCTCGGAGGAGGCGGAACATTCGATGAACAACCAGGGACTGGTCATCGACACTTTTCAGATCTCTTCGGTCGACGACCAGGGCGACTACATCACCAACATGGGCCGCCCGCAGGCCGCCGAAGTCGCCAAGCTGGCCGCCATCGCCGAGGCCCAGGCGACGCGTGAAGCCGCCGAGGCCCAGGCACTGGCGGACGAGAAGGTCGCGGTGGCCCAGCAGACGCTGGCGCTGAAGCAGGCCGAGATCAAGGAAGAGACGGACGCCCGCCTGGCCAGCGCCAACGCCGCCGGGCCGCTGGCCGAAGCCGCCCAGCAGCAGCGCATCCTCGAGCAGGAAGAGCTGGTCGCCGTCCGGCAGGCCGAGCTGAAGGCCAAGCAGCTGGACACCGAGGTCCGCCGTCCGGCCGACGCCGAGCGTTACCGCCAGGTCCAGATTGCCGAAGCCGCGAAGGCCGCAGCGTTCCTGGCCGCCGAGGCCGAGCTGGCGCGCCGCCGGGCGGACGCGCAGGCGGTCGAGCTCGAAGGCGCCGCGCAGGCCGCGGCCGTCCGCGCCCAGGGCGAGGCCGAGGCATCCGCCACCCTGGCGAAGGCCGAGGCCTACAAGCAGTTCAACGATGCGGCCGTACTCGACCGGATGCTGGCCACGCTGCCGGAGGTCGCCCGCGAGCTCGCGGCTCCGTACGGCCAGATCAAGGACCTGACGGTCATCTCGAACGATGGGGCGGGCAAGCTCAGCCAGAGCGTGACCACCAACCTCGCCGAGACGCTCTCCATGCTCAAGTCGCTGACCGGCGTCGACCTGGCCGACCTCGCGCGGAACGTCGCCTCGGAGCACAAGGATGGCAGCCGGAGCGCCGCGTCCGAGAACCTCATCGAAGCTTCGGCCCTTTCCGCGAACGGGGAAACGCACCGCTGACCGGCGGACCGGGTCCGGCGTGCTGGGACAATGGGTCCATGTCCCTGCGCATCCTGACCATTGGCCGCAAGCATGAGAGCTGGGTGGCCGAAGGTATCGACCGCTACGAGAAACGGCTGAAGAAGCCCTTCGATGTCACGTGGCTGCCGATCCCCCACTCCGCCCGCGAGAATGACGCGGCGCGGAAGGAAGAGTCCGCCCAGCTCCTGGCCAAGCTCTCCGGCAAGAACGCCGGCGACTTTGTCATCCTCCTGGACGAGCGCGGCAGGAACATCGATTCCCCCGCGCTCGCCCGGACGCTCCAGGCCCCGCTGGACAGTGCGCGCAACGTCACCCTGATCATCGGCGGGGCCTACGGCGTGGACGAGACCATCCACCGCCGCGCGGATTTCGTCTGGTCCCTCTCCAAGCTTGTCTTTCCGCACCAGCTGGTGCGGCTGATCCTCATCGAACAGCTGTACCGGGCTCAGGAAATTGCAAGCGGCCGTCCTTACCATCACGAATAGCCTCGGTTTCCGCGACGGCGGATTCCCCGCGGGATACAGCTAGACTTTTACGCGATGTAGAAATTGGCGCAGAGGAGGCGGCCATGAACGGCAAGGCACCGCTGCGCCTGCTGCGTGCCGGCGGATTCAGCACCGCAGCCTTCTGCCTCTCTGCCGCCGCGCACGTGGCCGGCGGAGGCACCCTGCCGGCAGCCGCCGTCGTCGTTGCCCTCGGCGCGCTGACCCTGCTGCCGGTCATGGTGCTGGCCGGGCGGAAACTCGGCCCCACGACCACGGCCGGCGTCCTCGGTGCCAGCCAGCTGCTCCTGCACCGCGCCTTTACCGTCCTGAGTACGACGTCGACCTGCACCGAGGCGGGCGGGCACAGCCACGCGGGGGCGGGGTCGCTCGATTGCGTCGCCGCGGCCTCGCATGCGGCGGCCGACCACGGTGCCGGCATGCTCGCCGCCCACGTGCTCGCCACGGCGTTTATCGGGCTGCTGCTGGCCCGAGGCGAAGAGGCGCTCTGGGCGCTCGCCGCCTGGCTGCGCCCCTTGGTCCGGCTGCCCTCCCTTGTTGCGCGGCCTGTGCCCGGCCGGCCGAGCCCGGCCGCGACGCCGCGGCTGCTGCGCACGCTGTGCCAGCTCGAGCTCCGTCCGCTGCGCGGGCCGCCCGTCCCGTCCTTTCAGTAAGCATTACCGCCCGTTCGGGCACCATCACCTGCGCCGCTTTGGCGCACCCTGCGCCGCTTCGGCCCGCCCCGGGCTGCCTCGGCGCACCCTGAAAGGACTTGCCATGAAAACCACCCGCTTCGCTATCCGTACCTCCCTCGCCGCTGCCGCCACGATCGGCCTGGCCGGCCTCGGCGCAGGCGCAGCCTCCGCCCACGTCCACGTCAATCCGGACAGCACCGCCGCGGGATCCAGCTCCGTGCTCGGCTTCGACTTCGCCCACGGCTGCGAGGGGTCCCCCACCACCAAGATCGCCATCACCCTGCCGGACCAGTTGGATGACGCAACACCGACCGCCCACCCCGGCTGGAGCGTGGAGAAGGTAACCGAGAAGCTGGACGCACCCAAGAAGGTCGAGGGCGGCGCCTCCATCACCGAACGCGTCAGCCAGATTGTGTATACGGCCAAGGAGCCGCTTGCGGACGGCGTGCGGGACGTGCTCTCGCTGAAGGTCCAGCTGCCCGAGGCGGAGGGCGAGACGCTGGTCTTCCCCGTGCTGCAGACCTGCGAAAAGGGCTCCACCGACTGGGCCCAGGTGGCCGAAGAGGGACAGGACGGCCACGACCTCGAATCCCCGGCGCCGACCCTGACCGTCACCGCCGCGCAGCCCGAAGAACACGGCCACGCCGCGGCGGAGCCCGCCGCCCAGGAAGGCGTTGGTACCGGCACCGAGGCGGCAGCGTCCACCAGCCCGGCGGGCGGCGGCGGCGCCGGCGCCGCGGGCTGGGTCGGGCTCGGCGCCGGCCTGCTGGGACTTGCCGCCGGCGGCACAGCGCTGGCACGGACCCGCGGGCTGAAGAAATAATCCTCTCTTTCGGCGCGTCCCGGGTCCGCGTCCGTTGACTCGGGCCCGGGGCGCGGTAAGGGTGGAGGCATGGTGAAACGAGTTATTGCGCAGGCGTCAGCCGCGGTATCGGTAGTCGGTCTGGCCCTGCTGCTCGGCGGCTGCGGCCAGCCTCAGGAAACCCCGGCCGAGACCGCGCCGGCATCGTCGCCTGCCTCCGCTCCTGCGGGGTCCGCCTCGTCCTCCGCGCCGGCCACAGAATCCGGCCCCGGCACGACTGCCGCCACGCCGGAAACCACCGCGGCTGCTCCGGAGACCACCTCGGCGGCGAAAACCGGCGAGTGCAAGGCCGGCCAGCTGGCGGCGGAAATCCGCACGGAGCCGGGCGGCGGCGCGGCGGGCAGCGTCTACCGAAGCCTCGTCGTCACCAACACCGGCTCGGCCGACTGCACGGTCCGCGGCTATCCCGGCGTTTCCTATGTGGGGGCCGCGGACCAGCAGATCGGCGCACCCGCGGACCGCGATCCGGCGGCCAAGCCGGTGACCGTGCCGCTGGCTCCAGGCGATTCTGCCGTGGCCCAATTGCAGCAGACCAACGCGGACAACTACGGCCCCGAATGCGACCGGACGGATGTCTCGGCGGTGCGCGTCTACCCGCCCAACGACACGGCCTGGCTGGAGGCCGCGCAGCAGACGGTCGGCTGCGCCAATGACGAGATCGTGCTGATGACCGTGGGAACCTTCCAGCCGGCCTGACCCGCCATGGAGCGCGGCCCCGCTTCTCCCGCTGTCGGCGGCCGGGAGAATCCGAATACTGTCGGTCGCCGGGCGTAGGCTGGGCACGATGGGACAGCAGCCAGCCGCCGCAACGGTCCTGGACCGTTTCACGCCGGCCACCCGCGAGTGGTTCGCCGGCGCATTTCGTGCGCCCACGGACGCCCAGGCCGGCGCTTGGCAGGCCGTCTCCGCGGGTTCGCATGCCCTGGTCGTGGCGCCCACCGGCTCGGGAAAGACACTGGCCGCGTTCCTCTGGGCGCTGGACACGTTCATCGCGAAGGCGGAGGTTCCGCCGGAACTGCCGCTGGGGGACCTCAAGCCCGCCCGGAAGAAGCCGTCCCGGAACACCGGGACCCGGGTGCTGTACATCTCGCCGCTGAAAGCCCTCGGCGTGGACGTCGAACGGAACCTGCGTGCCCCGCTCATCGGCATCACGCAAACCGCCAAGCGCCTCGGCCTGCCCGCTCCGGACATCACCGTCGGCGTCCGCTCCGGGGACACGCCGGCCAACGAACGGCGCCGGCTGCTGACCCATCCGCCCGACATCCTGATTACGACGCCGGAATCCCTGTTCCTGATGCTGACCTCCAAGGCACGGGAGACTTTGGCCGCGGTGGACACCATCATCATCGACGAGGTCCACGCCGTCGCCGGCACCAAGCGCGGCGCCCACCTCGCGGTGTCCCTCGAGCGGCTGGACGCAATGCTGCCCGCCCGCGCGCAGCGGATCGGGCTGTCCGCCACCGTCGAACCCCTGGACACCGTCGCCCGGTTCCTCGGCGGCAGCGCACCGGTGGAAATTGTCGCGCCTCCGGCTAACAAGTCCTGGGACCTGACCGTCACCGTTCCGGTCGAGGACATGACGGCCCTGGCCGCACCGACCCAGGAAGAGCTCGGGCCGGGCGCCCAGCCGGCGTCGATCTGGCCGCACGTCGAAGAGAAGATCGTGGACCTGATCGCCGCCAACCGGTCGACGATTGTCTTCGCCAACTCCCGCCGGCTGGCCGAGCGGCTCACGGCACGGTTCAACGAAATCTGGGCCGAGCGGCTGGCTCCCTCCGTCTGGGATGAGCCGGCGCCGCCCTCCCCGAACGGGCAGGAGGCCGGGGCCGCCCCGGTCCCTGCCCCGGCCAAGCCGCCGGCGCAGATCATGGCGCAGGCCGGTTCGACGTCAGGCGCCGAGGCGGTGCTGGCGCGGGCGCACCACGGCTCGGTCAGCAAGGACCAGCGCGCCCAGATCGAGGATGACCTGAAGACCGGGCGGCTGCGCTGCGTGGTGGCCACGTCCAGCCTGGAGCTCGGCATCGACATGGGCGCCGTGGACCTGGTGGTGCAGGTGGAGTCCCCGCAGTCGGTGGCCAGCGGCCTCCAGCGCGTGGGCCGCGCGGGGCACCAGGTCGGCGAGACCTCGCAGGGCGTGCTCTTCCCGAAGCACCGCCAGGACTTGGTCAACACCACGGTCACGGTGGAGCGGATGCTCGCGGGCAGGATCGAGCCGCTCTTCATTCCCGCGAACCCGCTGGATATCCTGGCGCAGCAAACCGTGGCCGCCACCGCGCTGGGAAGCATCGACGTGGAGGAATGGTTCGACGTCGTTCGCCGCTCCGCGCCCTTCGCCACCCTGCCGCGCTCCGCCTATGAGGCCACCCTGGACCTGCTCGCCGGCCGCTACCCCAGCGACGAGTTCGCCGAGCTGCGCCCGCGGATCGTCTGGGACCGCGTCGCCGGCACCATCGCCGGCCGTCCGGGGGCGCAGCGGCTGGCCGTGACCTCCGGCGGCACGATCCCGGACCGCGGGCTCTTCGGCGTCTACCTCGTCGGTTCGGAGGACCCGGGGACGGTCGGGACCTCCAAGAGCAGGGGCGGCCGCCGGGTCGGCGAGCTCGACGAAGAGATGGTCTATGAGTCCCGGGTCGGCGACGTCTTCGCGCTCGGCGCCACCAGCTGGAAGATCGAGGACATCACGCACGACCGGGTGCTGGTCTCCCCCGCGTTCGGCCAGCCCGGCAAGCTGCCGTTCTGGAAGGGCGACTCCCTCGGCCGTCCGGTGGAGCTCGGCCGGGCCCTCGGCGCTTTCGTCCGGGAGGTGACCGCCGCGGCGCCGGAAACCGCGCTCGAGCGGCTGCGGGCCAGCGGCCTTGATGACTGGGCCGCGGACAACCTGACCGCCTACCTGGCGGAGCAGCGCCAGGCCACGGACGTCATCCCGAGCGACCGAACGCTGGTGGTGGAGCGCTTCCACGACGAGCTGGGCGACTGGCGGGTGGTGCTGCACAGCCCGTTCGGCCTGCCGGTCCACGCGCCGTGGGCCCTGGCCGTGGGCGCCCGGCTCCACCAGCGCTACGGGATGGACGGCTCCGCCATGGCCGCGGATGACGGGATCGTGCTCCGCGTGCCGATGATGGAGGATGAGCCGCCGGGCGCCGACCTGTTCCTCTTCGACCCGGAGGAGCTGGACGCGATCGTGACGGCCGAGGTCGGCGGCTCGGCGCTGTTCGCCTCGCGCTTCCGCGAATGCGCCGCCCGCGCCCTGCTGCTGCCGCGGCAGAATCCGGCCAAGCGCACCCCGCTGTGGCAGCAGCGCCAGCGGTCGGCCCAGCTGCTGGACGTCGCCCGGAAGTACCCGACCTTCCCAATCGTGCTGGAAACCGTGCGCGAGTGCCTGCAGGATGTCTACGACCTGCCGGCGCTGAAGGACCTGGCCGCGGCAATCGGTCGGCGGGAACTGCGGATCGTGGAGACCGCCACGCCGCAGCCCTCGCCGTTCGCCCGCTCGCTGCTCTACGGCTACGTGGCCTCTTTCCTCTACGAGGGGGATTCGCCGCTGGCCGAGCGCCGCGCCGCCGCGCTCTCCCTGGACCCGACCCTGCTGAACGACCTGCTGGGCCGCGCGGAACTGCGGGAACTGCTGGACGCCGGCATCATCGCCCGGACGGAACGGGAGCTGCAGCGGCTCACGGAGGACCGCAAGGTGCGCGGTGCGGAAGGCATCGCGGACCTCCTGCGGCTGCTGGGACCGCTAACGACGGCGGAGGTCGCCGAGCGCGTCCGGCCTCCGGAGGCTGAGGTGCCGCAAGGCGACGGGCCCGGTGGACCGGAGCTGGAGGGCGCCGGGCCGGGAGACATCGGACCGGAGGGCGCCGCGGCCGGCGCGGCCCATGCCGCCCCTGCCGACGTGGAACCGCTGCTGGCGGAACTCGCGCAGGCCAACCGCGCGCTCAAAGTGGGCATCGCCGGGGTCGAGCGGTGGGCCGCCATCGAGGATGCGGCCCGGCTGCGCGACGCCATCGGCGTCCCGCTGCCCATGGGTGTGCCCCTGGCCTTCATCGAACCGGTCGCGGATCCGCTCGGCGACCTGGTGGGCAGGTACGCGCGCACGCACGGCCCGTTCACCGCGCCGGAATGCGCCGCGCGGCTCGGGCTGGGCGTGGCCGTGGTGGACACCGCGCTGCGCCGGCTCCTCAAGGACGGCCGGGTGGCGGACGGAGAGTTCCGGCCGCCGGACAGCGAGCGCCCGCCGCAGCCGGGCCTGACCGAATGGTGCGACGTGGAAGTGCTGCGCCGGATCCGCCGGCGTTCGCTGGCCGCGCTGCGCCAGGAAGTGGAGCCGGTGGAACCGGCCACCTACGGGCGGTTCCTGCCGGTGTGGCAGAACGTCGGCTCCGGCCTGCGCGGGCTGGACGGAATCGCCACGGTGGTGGACCAGCTCTCCGGGGTGCCGATCCCTGCCTCGGCCTGGGAGCCGCTGGTCCTCGGCTCCCGCGTGGCGAACTACGCGCCGGCGATGCTGGACGAGCTCATGGCCACCGGAGAGGTGCTCTGGTCCGGCGCCGGCTCGCTCCCCGGCAATGACGGCTGGATCAGCCTGCAGCTGGCCGAGAACGCCCCGCTGACGCTGAACCCGCAGCCGGACTTCGAGCCGAGCGTGCTGCAGTACGAGCTGCTGAACGTGCTCTCGGCCCAGGGGCAGTACGGCGGCGGGGCGTTCTTCTTCCGCCAGCTCGCGGACGCCCTCGCCGCGGCCGGCACCCAGGCCCCGGATACCGACGTCGTGACCGCCCTCTGGGAGCTGGTCTGGGCCGGACGGATCACCAATGACACCTTCGCACCGGTGCGGGCGCTGCTCGCCGGCGGGAGCACGGCGCACCGGCAGCGGCCGTCCGCGCCGCGGGCACGCTCCGCCCGGCTGGGACGGATCGGGCGGATGCACGCACTCGGCGGGTCCGGGCCGCGGCCGGGCCAGCCGGGCGGCCAGGCGCCCCGGGGTGCGCCCCCGCTGGCCGGCGGGCGCTGGTCGCTCCTGCCCTCCCCGGAACCGGATACGACGGTCCACGCCCACGCGACCGCCGAGCTCCTGCTGGACCGCTACGGCGTGGTAACCCGCGGGTCGGTAGCCAGCGAGGGGGTCCCGGGCGGCTTCGGGCTGCTGTACAAGGTGCTGGCGAGGCTGGAAGAGACCGGGCGCTGCCGCCGGGGCTACTTCATCGAGCACCTCGGCGCCGCGCAGTTCGCGGTCCCGGCGACGGTGGACCGGCTGCGGTCCTTCAACCGGGACGCGCAGCTGGACGAACAGCCGCGGGCCGCCGTCGCGCTGGCCGCCACGGACCCGGCGAACCCCTACGGTGCCGCGCTGCCCTGGCCGGCGCAGGACGGCGGGCACCGGCCCGGCCGCAAGGCGGGCGCCCTGGTGGTGCTCGTCGACGGCGAACTGGTGCTCTACGTGGAGCGCGGCGGCAAGACGCTGCTGACCTTCACCGAGGATCCGGAGGATCTCTCGCTCTGCGCCGCGGCGCTGGTGGCGGTGATCCGCCGCGGGGCGGCGGACAAGATGGCCGTGGAGAAGGTCAACGGCGTCCCGGTGCTGGACACCGAGGTGGCGCGGGCGTTGACCGGCGCCGGTTTCTACACCACGCCGCGGGGACTGAGGTTCCGTGCCTGAAGGGGACACCGTCTGGCGAACGGCGCGGGTCCTGCACCGTGCACTCGCCGGACAGGAGCTGACGGCGTCGGACTTCCGCGTGCCGCGTTATGCCACGGCGGACCTGGCGGGCAACACGGTGGACGAGGCGGTCTCGCGCGGCAAGCACCTGCTCATCCGCACCAGCGGGCCGGCCGGCGCCCTGAGCATCCACTCGCACCTGAAGATGGAGGGCAGCTGGCGGATCTACGCGCCGGACCAGCGCTGGAACAAGCCGGCCTTCCAGGCACGGATCGTGCTGCGGACGGCGCAGGCCACCGCCGTCGGCTTCCTGCTCGGGATCCTGGACCTGCTGCCCACGGCGGAGGAAGGCAGCGCCGTCGGATATCTGGGCCCGGACCTGCTGGGCCCGGATTGGGACGCTGGGGAGGCGCTCCGCCGGCTGGTGGCCCAGCCGGACCGCGCCGTCGGCCTTGCACTGCTGGACCAGCGGAATCTGGCCGGGATCGGCAATGTCTACCGGGCGGAGCTGTGCTTCCTGGCCCGGGTCCACCCGCTGGCCCCGGTCGGCCGGGTGGAGGAACTGCCCCGGATCGTGCAGCTGGCCAAGACCCTGCTCGAAGCGAACAAGGACCGCAGCCGCCGCAACACCGTCGGGGGGCCGGGCGGACGGAACGCCAGCCCGGTCTGGGTCTACGGGCGGGCCGGAAAACCCTGCCTGCGCTGCGGAACGCCCGTAGTCCACACCTTGCTCGGCGATACCGAGCTCACCGAGCGCGACCTGTACTTCTGTCCGCGCTGCCAGCCCGAGACCATATGATGAGCAGCAGAAACGTACGAGGGGGACAATGACCTGGGTCGAGACCATTCCGGCCTTTGTGGTGGCCGTGGTGCTCATCTTCGGTCCCGGCTTGCTGTGGGGCGCGGTCCTCGGCCTGCGCCGCCTGGCGCTAGTGGCGCTGGCCGGGCCGTTCAGCGTCACCGCGATTGTCATAGCGGCAGAGCTGGGCAATGTGACCGGGCTGCCCTGGTCGTGGCCGCTGGTGCTGGCCGTCACCGTCCTGGGCGCGGCCGCGCTCTGGCTGCTCCGGCGGCTGATGCGGCACCGGCTGCACCACGCCCACGCTGACGCCGCGAGACCGGCTCCGTGGCGGACCGTGCTCCTCACCTGGGCCGTCTCCGCCCTCCCGCTGGCCGGCTACATGCTGTGGATCATCGGGGCCCCTGAGAACATCGCGCAGTCGCACGACAACATCTTCCATCTCAACGCCATCCGCTACATCGCGGACACTGCCAACGCTTCCTCGCTGGAGCTGGGCTACCTGGGCGCCACCGATGCAGGCATCTTCTACCCGGCGGGCTGGCACGACGTCGTCTCGCTCGTCATGATCACCAGCGGTGCGACGATTCCGGTGGCCATCAACGTGACGAACCTGGTCATCATCACCGGCATCTGGAGCACCGGCTGCCTCTTCCTCGTCAGCCGGCTCACCGGCGAGCGCATGATGCCGCTGCTCGTGGCCGCGGTCCTCAGCACCGCCTACAGCAGCTTCCCGTACCTGCTGCTGGAATTCGGCGTCGTGTATCCGTTCATGCTGTCCATCGCGATGCTGCCGGTGGCGCTCGGCCTGGTCATCCAGCTGCTGCGGCTAGGGCAGCCGTCGTCCATCTCGGTGGAGGGCAACCTCGTCCTGCTCGCCGGCCTGCTGCCCGGCCTGGCGCTGGCGCACCCCGCCACCGTCATGGGACTGCTGGCCCTGGCCACGCCCATGGTCATCGCTGCCGCCTACGGCCTCTACCGCCAGGGCAGCCGCCGCCAGAAACGCAACGCCGCGCTCGGTGCCGTCGCGTACCTGGTCGTCGCCGGATTCCTCTGGGGCGTGCTGCGCCCCGCCCGGAGCAGTTCCACCAACTGGGACGACATGGGCAACGCCCTGCGGGCCCTCTACGAAGTCGTGTTCCATGCTCCGCTCGACCACCCGATGGGCATCCTGGTGACCGCGCTGACCATCGTCGGCGCCGCCGTCGTCCTCAATGTCCGCAGGCACCGCTGGACCATCGGCGTCTACCTGGTGGCGGCGGTGCTCTTCGTGGTGGGGAACTGGAAGGAAGCGCCGGAGTTCCGCTGGCTGGTCTCCGGCATCTGGTACAACGACTTCTTCCGTATCAGCGCCATGCTGCCGGTGGCCGGAATCCTCATCGCCGCCCTCGGCGGCGTCGCCCTGGCCGGGACGGCCAGGTCCTTCTTCCGCGCCTGGCTCGCACGCCGCGACAAAAAGCAGCCCCCGTGGCTCCGGCCGGTGGCCGCGGCGGCCCTCACCGTCGTCGCGCTGGCGGCCGCCCCGCTCTTCGCCGCCCAGCGCAGCATCCAGGACGCGGAGTTCAAGTACCGCTTCACCGACAACTCGTACCTGCTGACCACGGACGAACTCGCCCTGGTCAAGCGCATCCCCGAACATGTTCCGCCGGGTGCCGTGATCGCGGGCAACCCGATGACCGGCGCGTCCCTCTCGTACTCCTACACGGACCGTCCCGCCCTGGTGCCCTCCGGCCAGAGCTCCCCCACCCCGGAAGGCCAGCTCATCATGGGCCGGCTCGACGAGATGACCAGGGATCCGGCAGTCTGCAAGGCCGTCCGCGACCAGGGCGTCCGGTACGTCCTGGACTTCGGCAACAGCTCCGTGCACCCGGGCGAGACCTCCGTCGCCGCCGGGCTGCAGGACCTCACCGAAGCCAACGGTTTCAAGCTCGTCGATTCCCAGGGCCGGGCCGCCCTGTACCAGGTGGTCGGCTGCGGCTGAAGCGCACGGGCCGAGCCGGTACCCTTGATGGGTGATGGAATCCCCGCTTCCCGTGCGCGATGGCGTCAATGCCACCCGCCTGCGCCTGCCCGCAGCGGGTCCGTGGGAGACGGCGCTGGACTACATGCTGCACCGCTGGGGCCACGTCGACCCGGACGGGATCCGGGACCGCTTCGACCGCGGCGAGATCGTCGGCGAAGGCGGTGTCCGGCTCGACCGCAGCACGCCGCTCGAAGCCCATACCTTCATCTGGTACTACCGCACCCTGCCGGCCGAGGAGCGCCTGCCGGTGGAGCTGGACATTCTGCACCAGGACGAGAACATCCTGGTCGTGGACAAGCCGCACTTCCTGCCCACCACCCCGGGCGGCACCTACATCCAGGAGTCGGCTCTCGTCCGGCTCCGCCGCCAGCTCGACCTGCCGGACCTGATTCCCATGCACCGGCTGGACCGGCTGACCGCCGGGGTGCTGCTGTTCTCCACCAATCCGGCCACGCGCGGCAAGTACCAGGTACTGTTCGAGAAGCGCCGGGTTTCCAAGGAATACGAGGCGATCGCCCCCGTCTCCGGGGAGCTGGAGTTCCCGCGGATCGTCCGGAACCGCATGGTGAAGTCGCGGACCTACCTGCTCGCCGAGGTCGTCGACGGCGAACCGAACGCCGAAACGCGCCTGGAACTTGCCGCCGAGCGCCAGGGGCTGGGCCGCTACCGGCTGCTGCCGCACACGGGCAAGACGCACCAGCTCCGCGTCCACATGGCCTCGCTGGGCATCGGCATCCTGCATGACCCGTTCTACCCGGTGCTGCTCGACAAGGCGCCGGACGACTTCGCCCGCCCGCTGCAGCTGCTGGCCCGCGGCATCGAATTCACGGACCCGCTCACCGGCCGCGAAACCGGTTTCCGCAGCCGGCTCGAACTCTCCGAGTGGACCCGGGCCGCAGCGCCTGAGCCTGCCCTGGCAGGCTGACCTTCCGGGGAACTAACGACGGCGGCGCCCGGGTTTGGGTGCCCGAGATGCCGTCCGGGTTTGGGTGCCCGAGATGCCGTCCGGGTTTGGGTGCCCGGGATGCCGTCCGCCCCGCGATAGCGCAGGTCACTCCACAAGCACCCGGGTGCACCCGTGGCCTAAGTGGCGAGCTCGGCGTGCACCGAGCGGAATACCTCGGCCAGCCCGGCCGAAAACAGCACGAACTCCACGACCTGCACGCCGCCGTCGTACGCCAAAACCTCCGTCAGCCCGACCCGCGCCACGGTGTCCGGCTGCCAGCCGTAGATGCCGGCGCTGATGGCCGGGAACGCGATGGAGAGCGCGCCGATCCGGTCCGCGACCTCAAGGCTGCCGCGGAAGCAGGAGGCGAGCAGCGCCGGGTCGGTCTCGCCGGCATGCCGGTTGGGCCCCACGGTGTGGATGACCCAGCGGGCCGGCAGGTTGAACGCGTCCGTGTGCACCGCGCCGCCCGTGGGCAGGCCCTGCGGATACGGGCCGCTCCGCAGTTCGCGGCAGGCTGCGAGCAGTTCGGGCCCGGCAGCGCGGTGGATGGCGCCGTCCACTCCCCCGCCGCCGAGCAGCGACGAGTTGGCTGCGTTGACGATAGCGTCCACGCGCCGCCGGGTGATGTCGTCTTCGAGGATCCGGATCTCCACGCTCCCCAGTCTGTCACCGCGCCGGGCCGCGGGGTAGATTGTTGGGGTGGAGATCCCCGAGGGGCCGTGGCAATGGCTCTACTACCCGATGACCTTGGTGCTGGTCATCGCGGACGCGCCCGTGCCGGCGTCGCCCTCGGAAGTCCTGGTGATCGGCGGCGGCACGCTGCTGGCCCACGGCGAGCTCCTCTTGCCGCTGGTGGTGCTGACCGCCTTCGCGGGCAGCTTCGGCGGCGACGCGCTCCTGTTCCTGCTGTTCCGGGGCGGCCTCAATTCCTGGCTCAACCGCTGGCGCTGGGGCCGGCTGGTTGACCGCGGCGTGACCGCCGCCCTGCAGAAGGCCGGCGAGTCCTCCACCTATGCCGCCATCGTCGCGGCCCGCTTCATTCCCGGAGGCCGGACCGCGTCGGTCGCGGCCGCGGGGCTGGCCGACGTGCCGCTGAAGCCGTTCCTGGTTTCCTCGGCATTCGGCTCGGCCATCTGGGCTGCCTGGATGACCGGGCTGGGGCTCGCGAGCGGGCTTGCCACCGACCTGCCGCTGTGGGCCAATGTTGCGCTGGGGACGCTGGTCGGCATACTGGTGGGCATGGTCCTCGCCGCCGTCATCCGCCTGCGCCGCCGGCCCGCTGTCCTCCGGGCGGTGCCGGCCGAAGCTCCCGTCAGCGCGGCCACCGTCCTTTCCTCCGCCGCCGAGACCGTCCCTTCCTCCGCCCCAGCCATCGTCCCTTCCTCCGCCGTCGAGCCGCGGTAGCCGCTTCCACCGTGTTCCTCCGCGCCCTTGACTCCGTGACGCCGTACTTCCAGCGGGCCCGCGGCGTCCTGGCTACGGACGATACCCGCCGGGCGGCGGTGACGCTGGGCCTGGTGCTCTGCCTGCTGGCCGGCGCCCGCGGTGCGGGGCTGCTCGGCGGAAGCCCGGTCGCGGAGGCCGCCGAGGGAGCCTACGCGGCTGGTTCCACCCTGCTGGCGCCGTCGAGCCAGGCCTTCCTGATCTGGCCCCTGATCTACCTGGGCCTGCTGGCCTTCACCGCGTTCCAGTGGCTGCCGGGCCAGCGGATCAGCCCGTGGCAGCGCGCGGTCGGCTGGTATGCGGCCGCCGCGATGCTGCTCCATGCCGCTTGGGTGGCCGCCGCGGCGGCAGGCCTGGTCGGCCTGAGCCTGCTCATCATGCTTGCCCTGGCCGCCGCGCTGGCCGGTGGCATCTCGGCCCTGAGCCGCCTGCCCGCGGCGTCGCGGGCAGAGGCGGTCTTCATGGATGTACCCCTGGGAATCTACCTCGGCTGGATCCTGCTCGCCGCCGGCGCCAACGCGGCGAGCTGGCTGGCGGCGCTTGGCGGCGACCTGTTCGGTTGGGGTCCGCACGTCTGGGGCGTCCTCGCGACGGGTCTGGTCGCCTTCGCCGGCGCCGTGGCGGCGATGACCGGCCGCGGCCGGATGTCGGTAGCGGCGGCACTGTGCTGGGGCCTGTTCTGGCTTGCGCTCGCACGCGTGACGGGCGAGCCGGCCTCGGTTCCCGTGGCCGTCACCGCCGGATTCGGCTTCCTGTTCGTCCTGGTCTGCGGTGGATCGCGCACGTTCCAGGTCGCGCATGAGGAACGCCGCGCCTTCCGGCAGGGCTACCTGCCCGGGGCCTGATCCCCCTCGGCCGTGCACGGGGCCGGGGCAGCGGCGTAGACTGCCGCGCATGTACACACCGGAGCCTTTCGCCGAACCCTCCCCGCGCCGGATCCGGGTCCGCCTGGGCGGGTCCCTGGTCGCCGACAGTTCCCGCGCCCTGCTGCTGGTCCAGTACGGCAAATCCGGCCTGCCGACCTACTACCTGCCGCTGGAGGATGTCCGTCCGGGCGCCCTGGCCGGGGAATCGACCGAGGGCGGCCAGACGCGCTGGACCGTTACTGCCGGGAACAAGCACGCCGAGGCGGCGGCGTGGACCTATCCCGATCCGGGCGGCCCCACCGCGGCGCTGGCCGGACACATCACCTTCTCCTGGCGCCAGCTGGAGTGGTACGAGGAGGACGAGCGTGTCCTCGTCCACGCCCGGGATCCCTACAAGCGCGTGGACACCCTACGCAGCTCGCGGCGGGTCCAGGTCTACGCCGGGGACACGCTGATCGCCGACAGCATCCGGCCGCTGCTGCTCTTCGAAACGCACCTGCCGACCCGCTACTATCTGCCCTTCGAGGACGTGCGCACCGAGCTTCTCGAACCCAGCGACACCGTGACCAGCTGCCCATACAAGGGCGAGGCGCGCTACTGGTCCGTCAGGGCCGGGAACACGTTTGTCCGCGACGCCGCGTGGAGCTACCCGGCGCCCATCCCGGAGAACCCGAAGATCAAGGACCTGCTGGCCTTCTTCAATGAACGCACTGACTTGGTAGTGGACGGCGAACGCCTCGAACACCCGGACACAGCCTGGTCATAGCCGCAATAACGACGGCGGCGCCGGCCGGGGTGCGCCGACGTCCCAGCCCGCCCCGGCGCGGCAAGGGCGTCCGTCAGGCCAGCGGATGCCAGCGGCCGCGGATCCGGCGCAGCACCATCAGGTTCCGGCTGTGCGCGACCTCTTCCACGGCGTCCTGCAGATGCCGGGCGGCCCGGAGCGCCTGCCGGTTCTCGTCGTCGTACGCCCCCGGCTCCACCGTGAACCGCACCGTGATCCGCGGGACTCCGCCCACCACGTCCAGCTGGTGCCCCTCCACCACGTGCGAGGAGCCGACGGCGGCAGTGGCCGCCTCCATCACACTGGGCGGCGCAAAACCCGGACGCAGCCCGGTGATGTCGAGGCGGGCTCGGAAGGACGGCATGCGCTCATGCTAACGAACGCGCCTGCGCTGGAAAGCGCAGGCGAGCTACCGAGCCGACAGGTGCCCGGACCAGCGCCGCTCCATTCCGTGCGCAGATCAGCACCGTGCGGGAGTGCGGCACCGTCTTGATCTGCGCACACAATCCGAGCGCAAGGCCGAACCAGGCATTATCCGCGCACGCGATCGGGGGGCGCGGTGTCTGCCCTACCGGCGGTGGATGGACTTGTAGCTCAGGTAGGCGTTCAGCCCCTCGATCCCGTATTCGGTGCCGAGGCCGGAATCGTGCCGGCCGCCGAAGGGTGCCGAGTGGTTCGAGGCGAAGAAGTTGATGCCCACCGAGCCGGTGTCCATCCGGTCCGCCACCGCCAGCGCCGCGTCCTCGTCCTTCCCGAACACGAGCCCGCCGAGTCCGAACTCCGTGTTGTTGGCGAGCGCGACGGCGTCGTCCACGCCGGAGTACTTCAGCACGGAGATCACGGGGCCGAAGATCTCTTCGCGGGAGATCCGCATGTCCGGGGTGACGTCGGCGAAGACCGTGGGCTCCACGAAGTAGCCGTGCTCCAGTCCGCCGCCGAGCCGGGCCGCGCGGCCGCCGGTGGTGGCGCGGGCGCCTTCGGCCAGGCCGGACTCCACGTACTCGAGCACCGTCCGGTACTGCGAGGCGGTGGCCGCCGGGCCGAAGACCGTGGCTGGATCCAGCGGGTCGCCCTGCCGGCCGGCGGCGATGGTCGCCGTGACCATGTCGACCACCTCGTCATAACGCCCGGCGGGCGCGAGGATGCGGGTGGAGATGTAGCAGGTCTGCCCGGTATTGCGCATGCAGGACCGCACCAGCACCTGCGACATGGCGTCCAGGTCGGCATCCGGCAGGACCACGGCGCTGGACTTGCCGCCGAGCTCCAGCGTGACCGGGCGCAGCAGCTCGCCGCAGGCCGCGGCGATCTTGCGGCCCACCGGGGTCGAACCGGTGAACGCCACCTTGTCCACGCCCGGGTGCCTGACCAGCGCGTCGCCGAGCCTGCCGGAGCCGGTGACCAGGTTGACCACGCCGGCCGGCACGCCCGCGGCGGCCACAGCGTCGACGATGATCCGGAAGGACAGCGGCGTCGGGGACGCCGGCTTCATCACCACGGTGCAGCCGGCCAGCAGCGCCGGCGCCAGCTTGATCACCATCAGGTTGATCGGGAAGTTCCACGGCGCAATCAGCGCGCAGACGCCGACCGGATCCCGGCGGACCACGGATTCGCCCCCGCCGCGCGGGAAGGGCCGCACGTCTTCGCGCTCGAGGTAGTCCGCGAGCGAGGCGAAGTAGCGGAAGATGCCGGCGGCGTTGGCGGCGGCGCCGGAGGACTCGGAAACCGGCGAGCCGTTCTCGCGGGTGTTCGTCAGCGACAGCTCGGTGGCCCGCTTCTCTACCTCGTCCGCGATCCGCAGCAGGTAGCCGGCGCGCTCCGAGGGCGCCAACCGCGCCCAGTCTCCGTCGAAGGCCCGGCGGGCGGCCGCGACGGCGGCGTCGAGATCCTCTGCCGTGCCGTCCGGCACGGAGCCCCAGACCTGGCCGGTCGCAGGGTCGGTGACGTCGTTGCGGCCGGTGCCCGCCGCCGTCGTCCACGCGCCGTCGATGAACACGTCGTCGACGTGGGTGTACGGCAGCGACAGCGCGGCGCGCGCGTCGATTGCCGGGCCGGAGAACGACGACGGCGCCTGGCCGGGTGTCGCGGGTGCGGTCTGCGGCGTGGTGGTCATCGGATCACTCCAGTCTTGAGCAGCGCGTTGGAGCGCGCCAGGTCCGCCGTGCCCATCTGCACCGCGGCATCGGTAATGAGTTCCGGGATGATTTCCGCGGCGAGCCGGTCCGTGTACACATCAGGGGTCATGCCGAACCAGGACGAGGCCAGCGCGATGCCGGCGTGGTCGAACCGCCACAGCCGGTCGGCGTCGCGGACCAGGGCGTCTTCGATCGAGTAGGCCACGTGGCGGGTGTCGTGTCCGTCGATGATCTCGCAGACACGGTCGATGAATTCCGCCGGGTAGCCGAGGCCGGGCAGCACGCGCCGGGCGACCTTGCAGCCCTCGGCCTCGTGCTCGTACCGGATTGCCGCCTTGCGCCAGTCGCCGGTGAAGCCCTCGGACAGGATGCGCGACTCGTCCACATGCGCCCAGCCGGTATCGTGCAGCACGATGGTCACGCGCACCAGCTCCGCGTCCGCCTCCGGGTGGGCCCGGCAGAGGCGCTCGGCGTAGGCGAGCGAAATGGGCAGGTGGATGTCGTTGCCGCGGGCGCGGGTCTCGGACACCACGCTCTTCCACAGCCGGTCGAGGTCCGCCCCGGCAGGGGTCAGCGATGCGGGCCGGGTGTCCACCGGGCCGGTGGCAGGAACCGGGCGGACCGGGTGCGCGGCGGCGAAGGCTTCGGCGCGGGGGTCCGACGCGTGCGCGCCGGGGTCCTGCCCGGGCCAGGCCGGGGCGCCGTCGTTGGTTTGCGTCTGCGTTTCGGGGGTGCTCATCAGTTCCTCAGCCGTCCGTGACGATGGTTTTCAGGACCACGGCGGGGTCTGCCGCCGCGTCCGCGGGAATGTTCTGGCCCTTGGCGAGGGCATTCTTGACAGCCATGAAGTCCAGCGGCGCGTTCACGCAGTCCGCGGCGATGATTCGTCCGTCCCGGTAGTACAGGACGGAGAACTTGCCCCGCTCGTCGTCACGCCGGACCACAGTGCTGTCGTAGCCGAGCGTCAGCCCGGCGATCTGGAGTTTCAGGTCCGCCTGGTTGGACCAGAACCACGGGATGCCGGCGTAGTCCTCGCTGCGGCCCATCAGCGAATAGGCGGCGACCTTCGCGTGCTCGATCGCGTTGTTGACGCTCTCGAGCCGGATGCGCTCGCCCTCCGGCGCCCCGGGCAGCGGGTTCGGGATGTTGGCGACGTCCCCGACCGCCACGGTGGTGCCGTCGGAGGCCACGGCATGGCGGTCCACGACGATCCCGTTGTCCACGTCGAGGCCCAGCTGTTCGGCCAGCTCGGTGTTCGGTACCACGCCGATGCCGACCAGCACCAGCTGCGCCGGCACCACGCTGCCATCGGCAAGTTCGACGCCGGCCACGCGGCTTCCGTCTCCGGCCGGCACCAGGCGGTTCATCCGGGCGTCCAGCCGGATGTCCAGCCCGCGTTCGCGGTGCGCGTTGAGGAAGTACTCGCTGGTTTCTTCGCCGACCGCGCGGCCGATCAGCCGCGGCCCGTACTCCAGGACGGTGACGGCCTTGCCCATCTTGTGCAGGCTGGACGCGGCCTCGAGCCCGATGAATCCGCCGCCGATGACCACGGCCTCGCGGACGCCGTCCAGCTGCGCCTTCAGGGCCAGCGCGTCGTCCGCGTTGCGCAGGTACACCACGCCGTCCAGTTCCGCACCGGGCAGGTCCAGTTTGCGGGCCCGGGCACCGACGGTCAGGGCCAGCCGCTTGAACGGGAACCGTGCGCCGGAGGCGGCATGCGCCACGCCGGAGCCATCGGATTCGCGTTCGATCCGCTCGATCCGCTGGCCCTTGACCAGGGCGACGTTGTGCTCCTGCCAGTACTCGTTGGAGCGGAAGATCAGCGACTCGCTCTCCACCGTGCCCTGCAGGAATTCCTTGGACAGCGCCGGGCGCTGGTAGGGCCGGTGGTCTTCCTCGCCGAGCAGCGTGATGTGCTCGTCGAAACCCAGCGCCCGCAGCGACACCGCCAGCTGCACGCCGGACTGGCTCGCGCCGATGATCAGCAGCCCCGTGCGCACGGCACCCTCGACGGCGGTAGCGTCCGCCGAGACGGAGTGTGCCGCCGTCGTGCCTGTCTTGGTGGCGTCCATGGTCAGACCTGGGCTTCCGGTGTGGTCACGTACAGGTCCGTGTCCTCGGCCAGGCGCAGCTGGCAGGACAGGCGGGAGTTGTCCTCGCGGTCCACGACGGTGCCGTAGAGCATCTCGTCCTCCATCTCCTCCATCTCGGGGAGCTGGTCGAGGCAGTCCTCGCGGACGAAGACGTGGCAGGTGGCGCAGGACAGCGAGCCGCCGCATTCGGCGACGATGCCGGGCACGCCGTTGCGCACCGCGGTCTCCATGACCGAGTCGCCGGCGTTGCCTTCGATGTCGCGGACGGTGCCTTCAGCGTCGGTGAAATGAACCGTAGGCATGGGGATCTCCTTCTCGGTTGTGTAGGTCTAGATGAACTGCCGGCCGCCGTCGACCACGAGGGTCTGGCCGGTGATGTAGGAGGAGTCGGGTCCCGCGAGGAACAGCGCGGCGCCGACGATGTCTTCGGGCTGGCTGGCCCGCTTGAGGGCGCCGCGGTCCACGCCGTAGCTCTCCGCGTTTTCCATCAGCGAGTAGCTGGCCTCGGTGAGCGTGAAGCCGGGGGCGATCGCGTTGACCGTGATGCCGCGCCGGCCGAGTTCCTTGGCCAGCACCCGGGTCATCGCGACCACGCCGCCCTTCGAGGCCACGTAGTGGAGCCACTGCTCGGAGCCGGAGAAGATGGTCGCCGAGGAGAGGTTGATGACGCGGCCGCCGTCGGCCAGGTACTTGCTCGCGGCGCGGGTGACCAGCCAGGGACCCTTGAGGTTCACGTTCATTACCAGGTCCCACTCGTCCGGGTCGATGTCCTCGAACGGGCTGCGGGTCACCGTCGCGTAGATCGCGGCGTTATTAAGGACGACGTCGATCCCTCCGTTGCCGAATTCGGCGCACTTTTCGGCGAGTGCCGTGGTGGATTCGGCGCTGGTGACGTCGGCCTCGAAGGCCGCCGCCTCGGCGCCGGTTTCCCGGACGAGGCGGGCGGTCTCCTCCGCGCCGGCGAGGTTGACGTCCGCCACCGCCACGCGGTAGCCGCGGCCGGCGAAGCCGAGCGCGAAGGCCCGGCCGAGTCCGCCGGCGGCGCCGGTGATCAGCACCGTGCGCGCGCCCTGCTGTCCGGGGGCGGTCGGGGTGGTTTCCTGCGTCATGTCAGATCTTTCGGTAAGGGCCGGACCGGGGCGATGGGGGTAGGCCCCGGTCCGGCGGGGAACGCCTGGCCGTTTGGGGAGACAGCTCAGACGTGGCTGTGGCTGTGCGCGCCCGGGCCGGCGATGGCCGGTTCTGCGGCTTCCTCGGCATCCAGGATCTGCACGGTGCCCTTGGTGCCGTCCACCCTCAGGCGCTGGCCCGTCTTGATCGTGGTGGAACCGGAACCTGTGCCGGTGACCGCGGGCAGCCCGTACTCGCGGCAGACGATCGCGGCGTGGCTCATCATGCCGCCGATGTCCGTGACGGTGGCCTTGATCTTGCCGAAGATCGGGCCCCAGCTGGGCGCGGTTACGGTGGCCACCAGGATCTCGCCCTGCTGGACCTCGGAGAGCTGGTCCGAGTCCGTCACGACGCGGGCGATGCCCTCCACGACGCCCGGAGAGGCCGCCATCCCGCGCAGGCCGCCGCCTTCGACTTCCTCTCCGGCGCCGAGCCACTGCTGGACCTGTTCGGTGGTGATGCCCCAGAGCATCCGGGTGAACGGCTCGGTGATGGAGGCCGGCGGGGTGTTCAGGGCCGGCTGCGGGCGGGCCGTCTTGAGCGCGTCGATGATGCCGCGGCGGCGTTCGATCTCCTCGGGCCAGTAGGTCGGGCCGATCGGCTGTGCGCCCACGCCCCAGCCGGTGACCAGGTCGAAGAGCGCGTCGCGGACCTCGTTGCGGCCCAGGTAGAGCAGGTCGTCCGGCTCGTTCCAGAAGCCCTCGGCGTGCATCATCCGGGAGAGCTCGCGGATCTTGCGCCAGAAAACTCCCATGGTCCAGTGCTCGATGTAGAAGTTGTGGTTCTCCACGTACGGGTAGGCGGTAGCGGCCAACTGGCGCTTGGCGTCGAAGACGGCCTGGGTCTCGCCCTCGAGCAGGTCCCGGTATTCCTCGACGATGCGGTCCTTCTCCGCGATGAGCTCCTCGGTGGGCCGCATGATCTCCTGGCCCTCGTCGAGCCGGCGGATGTAATCGGCGATGTAGCCGAGCGGAATCTCCTGGTGTTCCTTCCAGTACTTGTCGTGGCCGTAGAAGCCGTTGCCCACGGTGAAGTTGAACCACGGGTCCTGGGCTTCCTCATACTGCCTGATCCACCGCTCTCCCCCGCTCGAGGCGCGGACCGCGCCCAGGGTGGCTTCGACGTCGTCGGTGTTGGCGAAGGCGGACTGGATGCCCAGTTCCACGGCCAGCTTGGCCAGCTGCTTGAGCTCGTCGTCCGGGCGGAACAGCTCCATGTCCACGCCCTGGACCATGGTCGCGATCGACTGGTCCGGAATGTTCGGGAAGACTTCCTTGCAGAAGTTGAAGAAGTCCAGGTAGGCGATGTAGCCCAGGTTCAGGAACTCGAAGTGGTACTGCCAGTTCTGGTAGGCCAGCTGGATCAACCGGTCGTAGTTCTCCAGCAGCACCTCCGAACCGTCCTTCGCCTTGCCGGTGGTGATGTCCTCCATCGGAACCATGTCCGGCAGCTTGGCGAAGGACAGCGTCTCCATCTCGTCGATGGTGCCGCGGACCTTGACGTGCCACTGCTTGAGCAGCTCCTCCCAGTTCTGGAAGTAGTGGCCGACGCGCTGTTCGAACAAAGGCACGCGCGCGGCGATCTGGTCTTCGGGGACCGGGATCGGCGACATGTACAGGTAGCCGAGGTGGATGCGGAATTCGATGCCGTTGGCGTTCGGAATCATCAGGTGCCGGGCGTTGTACTGGCCCAGGCACTTGACCGCGAACTCGCCGCCGATGGTCTCGAAGGGCTTGAAGACCGTGGGCCAGTGCTGGCTGTCGCAGAACCAGAACTTGGCGTCCTCGGCTTCCTTGAGCTTGTCCTGGAAGACCAGGTAGTACGGGTACAGCTTCTCCCAGCCCTCGGCGCCGGCGGGAACCGGCAGCTCGGAAGGCTTCGGGAACGACTTCATGGACATGGGCGTCCTTTCGGTGCGGGCTCGACGTCGGGCCCTGGCTGACAACTTTCAGTGCAGTGGTGCAGTGGTGCCGTAGTGCTGTGGTGCGGGTCGGACGGTGCTGCTCAGGCGGTGCTGGTCAGGCAGTGGTCTTGAGCAGCGAGGCGGTGATGCTGCCCAGGCTGAAACCGGTGGCCGCGGCCGTGGTTCCGGAGGCAGCGTCGCCGCTGGCCGCGGAACCGCCGGACGCGGGGATGCCGAGCGAGGCCGCGTAGCCTCCCGTGGAGGCCTTGGGCGCGGCCGGCTTGGAGGAGTGCACGGTTTCCGGGCGGGACTGGAGCAGCAGGAGGTTTTCGCCGTCGGGCAGGTCGGCGTCGAGCGCCCACTCGATGTCCTGCGGGCACTTGTAGTGCTTCTCCGCCCGCTTGGCCATGGAGGCAACCGCGGCGAGTTCCTCGTCCGTCAGGCTGCGGCGGCCGCGGCGCTCCTCGTCGACCTCGCGCTCCACCAGGGTGTGGGCGGAGCGGTCCGGAACCAGTTCGGCATGCTTGTCGCCGAGGTGTTCGCTGACGACGGTCAGGGTCACCTTGTCCAGCACGATGTTGTCCGGTGTGACCTGGCCGGAGACAACCATCTCGCCGACACCGTAGGAGGAGTCGATGGTGATCTTCGAGCGGTCCCCGTTGGCCGGATCGAGCGTCATAGCGACCCCGGAGACCTTCGAGTTGACCATCTTCTGGACCACGACGGCCATGGAGAGGCCCTCGTTGGGGATCCCGTTCTTCAGCCGGTAGATGATGGCCCGGGCGGTGAAGAGCGAGGCCCAGCACTGGCGGATGTGGTCGGTGACGGCCTTGGCGCCCTCGAGCCACAGGTAGGTGTCCTGCTGGCCGGCGAAGGAGGCGTCCGGCAGGTCTTCCGCCGTGGCGCTGGAGCGGACCGCTACCGGGACGGGTTCCTCGAACCGGGCCATCAGCGCCTCGTAGGCCGCCAGGGTCTGGGCCCGCAGGCCCTCCGGCACGGGCTTGGAGCAGATGTCGGCGCGGATCCCGGCGGAGACCTTCTCCATCTCGGCGACGTCTTCCGGGTCCAGGCCTTCCAGGAGGTCGTGGATCTCCCGGGTGATGCCGGCCGCGGACATGAACTCGTCGAATGCGGCGGTGGTGACGACGAACCCGGGCGGGACGGGCATGCCGGCCGAGGTCATGGTGACCAGGGACGAGCCCTTGCCGCCGAGCGCCTCGAGGGTGGGCTCGATGCCGCCGTCGAAGAACTGGATGTACTCGTTGCTTTCCATGGTGCTTAGGCCTCCCAAGCCACGGGGACGGATTCGGGGACGCGGAAGGAGAGGTTCTCGCGGAACTCGATTGCTTCCGGGTTGTCCAGCTTCAGGTTGGGTGCCAGCCGGACGATTTCCTCCAAGGCGATCTTCGCCTGGAGCTTGGCGAGCATGTTGCCGAGGCAGTAGTGGATGCCGTAGCCGAAGGAGAGATGCTCGCGGGCGTTGGGGCGGGAGATGTCGAACTCCTCGCCGCCGGTGAAGCGGGTCTCGTCGCGGTTGGCCGAGCCCATCAGCAGCAGCAGGCCGGCGCCTTCGGGGATCTTGACCCCACCCACCTCGGCGTCCTTCAGGGCCTTGCGGCGCCACCCGACGATGGAGCCGGAGTAGCGCAGGACCTCGTCGATCGCCGCCGGAATCTTCTTGGGGTCCTCCACCAGCTGCTGCCACTGCTCCGGGTGGGCCAGCAGCACGCGCACTGCGTTGGAGATCAGCGTGGTGGTGGTCTCGTGGCCGGCGAAGAGCATGCTGTAGAGGACCGAGGCGATTTCGTGGTCGCTGATCTCGGCGCCGTCCTGCTGGGCCTTGACGAGGTCCGCGGTGAGGTTATCTCCGCCCTCCTCGTGGGCCACGCGGACCAGCCGCTGGCATTCCTGCCAGTACTCGACGAGGTTGTGGGCGTGCGGGATCTGTTCCTCGTCGGACAGGTCGCCCCAGGTCATCGCCGCACGCGAGTCGCTCCAGCGCTTGAACTTGTCCACCTCGGCCACGTCGGCGCCGATCAGCGTCAGGATGGTGACCGTCGGGACGTCGTAGGCGAGGTCGCGGAAGATGTCGCCGCGGCGCTCCGGATTGGCCAGCATCCGTTCCAGCTGGTCCACGACGTTCTGCCGAATGAACGGCTCCAGCACTTTAAACCGGCGCGGGGTGAAGGCCTTCTGGACCACGGAGCGGATCCGGGTGTGCTCCGGAGGGCGCCGGGCGGAGAGGCCGGAGTAGGCGGTGAAGCCGCCCTCTTCCATGATCTTCCTGGCGGCCGGGCCGCGTTCGCGCACCGGTGCCTGCGCGTTCTCGCTGGAGAAGGTCTCCCAGTCGTCGAAGACTGCCTTGATGTCGTCGTAGCGCGTGACCACGTAGTAGCCAATGCGCTCGTCGAACATGACCGGCTGCTCTGCCCGGAGTTCGGCGTAGGCCGGGAACGGATCCTTCATCTGGAACGGCTGGTAGCCGTGGTGCCCGGCGGGGGCCTCGGCGCCGTGGCCGAACGGGCAACGGGGGGCCGCCTCAGTCGAGGGTGACATCTGTGCTCCTTGGATATCGTCTCCCGCTTCCGGCCGGGGAGGCCGTCGGCGGTTCGTTCGCTATCCAGTGTTGCGCATGTCACCCTGTAATGTGCACCACAGTATTCCACTGAGTAGAAGCCGGATTACTGTACGGTAGCACCGCAGGGCCGCGGGGTCACCGCCGGCTCATGCCCAGCAGCGATTCCAGCGGGATGTGCGCCGTCGCCCGTTCGATCTGGGCGGATACACCCCGCAGGACCGGCAGGTGCCGGGTCATCGAGGCGGACTGCGCCGAGGCCAGCACCAGCCCGAGGCCCGCCCCGATCCGCTTCGTGTGGAATACCGGGACGGCGATCGAGCAGGACCCCAGCCGCACCTCCTCCAAGGTGGTGGCGTAGCCCTGCCCGCGGATCTGCATCAGCTCCTCCGCCAGCCGGCGCGGATTTGTGTGCGTATGCGCGGTGGCCTGCTCCAGCTCGCGGTGCAAGTACGCGTCGCGGACCCATTCCTCTTCGTACGCCAGGATCACCTTTCCCACCGCCGTCGCGTGCATGGGCAACCGACCCCCGACCCGCGAGGCCCGCGGCACCCGCTTGGTCCCGTAGATGCGCTCGATGTAGAGCACCTCGTTGCCGGCCCGGACGGCCAGCTGCGCGGTCTCGCCGGTCAGCGAGAAGAGGTCCTGCACGAACGGCCGCGCAGCCTCGCGCAGCTGCCGTCCCGTATTCTGCGCCAGTTCCCAGACGCGGATGCCCAGCTGGTACCGGCCCGTGGCGCTGCGGGAGAGGAAGCCCCAGTCGGTGAGTTCGGTGACCAGCCGGTGCGTTGTGCTCAGCGGCAGCCCGGAGCCCTCGGCAATTTCGGTCAGGCTCAGGGCGCCGCGGGACTTCTCGAACGCCTCCAGGACGGCAAGGACCTTGGACGTTACCGTCCGCCCGGGTTCCCGGTTTCCGCCCGCCACGCAGCCTCCTTCTCCGTCGCCGTTTTCGCCGGCACGACGAGTCTAGCCGCGGACAATGCCCGGGCGCCGCCCTCGGACGGAACGCTGATCAGCTACCTGTCAGCTCCCCGCGAGCAGCTCCTGCCGTTCGGGCCACAGGGTCACGGACTCCAGCGCAGAGAGCGCCCGGGCGATCGTCGCCGCTTCCTCGGTGAACAGGTGCCCGTGCACGCGCTGGCTGCACAGCCGCAGCGCCTGCCCGCGCTCCAGGCCGAACCACTCCATGACGGTGTCGATGCCGTGCGTGCTCAGCCGCCAGGTCTTGTCCGAGTCCTTCACGATGGCGTCCTCAATGGACAGCGCCTCCTTGCGCGAGTCATGGCCGTCGATGATCTCCAGGATCTGCGGCACCCGCGCGGCGTCCCACCCGACCTGCTCCAGGATCCCGGCGGCCAGCCGGGCGCCCTCCTTCTCGTGCAGCAGCACCAGGTCGGGCCGCCCGCCGCCGGGCGCGATGGCCGCCAGCACTTCCTCCGGCGGCACCTGGGACCAGCCGATATCGTGCAGCATCATGGCGGGAAGTACGACGGCGGGATCCGCCTCGGGGTGCGCGTGCAGCAGGGTGCGGGCCAGGCCCAGGGCGTAGAGCGTGTGGGCATCATTGTCCCGCACCGCCAGCAGCGGCGCCGCCAGCTTCCATATGCGGGCCAGTTCGGGCTCCAGCGTAATGACGCCGTCCGGTTGTTCTTCAATCCCGGCGGACACATCGCTGCCGAACTGGTTCGCAGCCGGCCTCATCTTCGTCATGCCCTCACGCTGGACCATGCGCTCCCGCCGCGCAACCCGCGTCTTCCGCTGGCCGGAACCCGGCTCGGCCATCGACTGGGCAACAGATGCCCTTTTCCGCGCAGGAACGGGCGGCTGCTGCACAGTCGACGGGTAGGTCGTGAGTAAGGGTCGACGGGTGAGGGTCGTGGGTGAGGGGCGGGCAGCAGCGCCTACTTGGGTGCCATCCGGATGGCGCCGTCGAGCCGGATGGTTTCGCCGTTGAGCATGGCGTTGTCGACGATGTGGGCCGCCAGGCTGGCGTACTCCGCAGGCCGGCCGAGGCGCGAGGGGTGCGGAACCTGGTGCCCCAGGGATTCCTGCGCCTCCCGCGGCAGCCCTGCCATCATGGGCGTTTCGAAAATCCCGGGAGCGATGGTCACAACCCGGATCAGCGAGCGCGCCAACTCGCGGGCGAGCGGCAGGGTCATGGCCGCCACGCCGCCCTTCGAGGCGGCATAGGCGGGCTGGCCGATCTGGCCGTCGAACGCGGCGACGGAGGCGGTGTTGATGATGACGCCGCGTTCCGGCCCGCCGGTTTCGGTGGCCACCGGCTCGGTTTCCGCCATCGCGGCGGCCGCCAGGCGGACCACATTGAAGGTGCCGACCAGGTTGATCTGCACGACCCGGGCGAAGTCGGCCAGCGGGAGCACCCCGTTGCGCCCCAGCACCTTCCCGGGCGTGCCCACGCCGGCGCAGTTCACCGCCACCCGCAGCGGTCCGAGTCCCGCAGCCGCCTCCACTGCCGCCTGGACGTCGGGTTCGCTCGTCACGTCGGCGGGCACGAAGAGCGCACGTCCGCCGAGTTCCTTCGCGTAGGCCTCGCCGGCGGACTGCGGCAGATCCACCAGCACCACGGAGGCACCGCCGTCGTACAACCGCCGGGCGGTCGCGGCCCCCAGGCCCGACGCGCCTCCGGTGATCAGGGCTACGGCTCCGGTCAGCTCCAAGGTTCCTCCTCAGTTCGGCGGGTCAGGCGGTTTCGCCCGTTCCGGGCGGCCACACTGCCAGCATAGTGTGGCCCGGCCCACGGTTCCGGCGGGCCGGCCAAGGAACCGGCGGGAAACGGCGCCGGGCAGGGCCAGTCCGCGGACCAGCCGGCAGACCAGCCCGCCGCGGCGCAGGCCCGATGCCCCTCCGGCAGCCTGCGGCCAGCCGCTAGGCTGGGGCCATGGCCGCCGAAATCCCTCCGCCCGCTCCGCCAACTCCCGGCACCATCCGTTCGTCCGGCCGCGCGGACGAGGCGGCGGACGCCGTCATCCGCCACTTCGGCCACCGCCTCTTCGGCCTGCCCTTCACGCACATCGGCGAGGTCCGCCGGCCCGCCGCCGGGCTCTGGCCCTTCGGGCGGCCCTGGCATTACTGGTGGCAGGCCCACTACCTGGACTGTTTGGTGGACGCGGGCTGGCGGGAACTGGAGCGAAGCCAGCATTACGACGGCGGCTTCGGCCCAAGCGCCGGGGCCCTCGGCTCCCGGCTCCTGCGCACCATCCGGGTGCGCAACCTGCTGCGCTTCACGAACTCCTACTACGACGACATGGCCTGGCTGGCCCTCGCGGCCGGACGCCTGGACGCGCTGGCGGAGGCGGCCGGGAAGCCGCGGCACCGCAACCGTGCGGCGCTGCGCGCGCTGGGCCCGGCGCTCGAATCTGCGCACACCGAGGACCTGGGCGGCGGCCTGTTCTGGAACACCCAGCGGAACTTCAAGAACGTCCCGGCGACGGCGCCGGCGTCGCTCTTCTTCGCCCGCTCCGGGCAGCGGGAGCGGGCAGAGGCACTGGTGGACTGGCTGCGGGAGAAACTTTACGACGGCGGCGCCGGGCTTTACCTCGACGGGCTGCGGCTGGGCGGCGGCCAGGCCGTGCCGGTGTCCGACATCTACACCTACAACCAGGGGCCGGTGCTCGGGACACTGCTCGAGCTCGGCCGGCCGCAGGACCTGGACCATGCCGCGGCGCTGGTCGATGCCGTCGCCCGGCGGCTGACGGTGCGGCACGAGGACAGGCCGGTGCTGCGCACGCACGGGGACGGGGACGGCGGGCTCTTCACCGGCATCCTGGCCCGATACCTGGCGCTGGCGGCGAACTCGGCCCGGCTGCCCGACGCCACGCGGACGCTCGCCCGGTCGCTGGTGGCCAGCACCGCCGACGCGTTCTGGGCCGGCCGCCGGTTCGAGAACCACCGCAGTTGGGAGGTGCTGGTCTTCGCCAAGGATCCGGCGCTCCCGGCCAAGCGGTCCTACCCGCCCGGGGAACCGGTAGAGCTGTCCACGCAGCTGCAGGCCTGGATGGTGCTGGAGGCCGCGGCGGCGCTCGCTTGACGTCATTACGTAACATCCGTGTTGTGTATTGCCCGGGCCGTGGTCCACAATGACTGGGCAAGCGAAGGCTTGCCTTACTCCCGCAGCGGGGTCCGGCCGGGCCCGCTGCGGCCCGCATTCCCGAAAGGCTTTCCATGAAGATCCGCTTCCCGAAGTTGCCTGCGGCGGCCATCGCCGCGGCGGCGGCCCTCACGCTCAGCGCCTGCGGCTCCGGCTCCTCGGCCCCCGAGGGTTCCTCCGCGGCCGAAGGCTCGGCCGGCGAACTCACCGTCTACAACGCCCAGCACGAGTCCATGACGCAGGCCTGGATCGATGAATTCACCGCTGATACCGGCATCAAGGTCAACGTCCGCCAGGGCAGCGACACGGAGATGAGCAACCAGATCATCCAGGAAGGCGACGCCTCCCCCGCCGACGTGTTCATCACCGAGAACTCCCCCGCGATGACGCAGGTGGAGAACGCCGGGCTGTTCACCGAGGTCTCCCCCGCGGTGCAGGAGAACGTCCCGGAGCAGTACCGCCCGTCGTCGAACATGTGGACCGGCGTCGCCGCCCGCTCCACGGTCTTCGTCTACAACAAGGAAGCGGTCAAGGAAGGCGACCTGCCGGCGTCGATCATGGACTTGGCGAAGCCGGAGTGGGCCGGCAAGTGGGGCGCGGCTCCGGGTGGCGCCGACTTCCAGGCGATCGTCTCCGCGATGCTCGAACTCGAGGGCGAGCAGGCCACGGCCGACTGGCTCAAGGCGATGAAGGAAAACGCCAAGATCTACCCGAAGAACGGCGCGGCCATGAAGGCCGTGAATTCCGGCGAGGTCGACGGCGCCGTCATCTACCACTACTACTACGCGGCGGACCAGGCGAAGACCGGCGAGAACTCCGGCAACGTCGCCCCGCACTACTTCAAGAACGAAGACCCGGGCGCTTTCGTGAGCATCTCGGGCGGCGGCGTGCTGAAGTCCTCGGAGAACCAGGAGGCCGCCATGCAGTTCCTGGAGTTCATCACTTCCAAGAAGGGCCAGGAGCTCCTGGGCACCGGAGAGGACTACGAGTACCCGGTGGGCAAGGACGTCGCTCCGCGCGAGGGCCTGGTCCCGCTGGACGAACTGCAGGCTCCCCCGGTCGACGCGGCCAAGCTGAACAGCGAGAAGGTCGTCGAACTGATGACCAACGCAGGCCTGCTCTAAGCCGGAGTAGTCTATTTCGGTGAGCATTTCCCTACCGGTAGCCGGGGTCCGATGACCCCGGCTACCGGCATGTCCAGCGACCCCTCGAACATCCGGTCCAAGGCGCGCAGCCCCCGCTCCCGACCTCCGGCACCCGTAGTGGCCGCCGCCGTCGTTATTTCCCTGGCGACGCTCATCCCGCTGGGCTTCGTCATCATCATGACCGCCGCCACCGGCTGGGACACCGCCGTGAAGCTCATCTTCCGGCCGCGCGTGGGCGAGCTGCTGTTCAACACCGTGGGCCTGGTGCTGGCCACCATTCCGCTGTGCATTGTCATCGGCGTCGCCGCGGCGTGGCTGGTGGAGCGCACGCAGCTGCCGGGCGCCCGCTTCTGGTCGCTCGTGCTGGCGGCGCCGCTGGCCGTGCCCGCGTTCGTCAACAGCTACGCCTGGGTCAGCACCATTCCGTCGCTGGGCGGCATCGCCGGCGGCACGCTGGTCTCGGTGCTCTCCTACTATCCCCTCGTCTATATTCCGGCAGCCGCCGCGCTGCGCCGGATGGATCCCGCGCTGGAGCAGTCGGCCGCCTCGCTGGGCCTGGACCGCTGGCGGGCGTTCTTCCGCGTCATCCTCCCCCAGCTCTGGCTGCCGATCACGGGCGGCTCGCTGCTGGTGGGGCTGCACCTGCTGGCCGAATTCGGCGCCTTCTCGATGATCCGGTTCAACACGTTCACCACGGCGATCATGGAGCAGTACCAGTCCACCTTCAACGGCGTGGCCGCCAACATGCTGGCCAGCGTGCTGGTGCTGCTGTGCCTGGTCATGCTGCTGTTCGAGTCCCGCATCCGCGGCAACGCCCGCTACGCCCGGATCGGCTCCGGCGTCGCCAGCCGCCCGCCCATCCTGCCGCTCGGGCGCTACCGCCCGGTCGCCGTCGTCGGTGTCCTCGGCCTGGCCGCGCTGGCGCTCGGCGTGCCGCTGGGGAACGTGGTGCGCTGGCTGGTCGCCGGCGGGGCGGACATTTGGGACCTGCCGGAGATCGCCCGCACGCTGGCCCAGACCCTCGCCTTCGGCCTGGCCGGCGCGCTGCTGACGGTGCTGCTGGCCTTCCCGATCGCCTGGCTCGCGGTGCGGTATCCGAGCTGGTTCACCAAGCTGCTCGAGGGCACCAACTACATCACCTCCTCGCTGCCCGGGATCGTGGTGGCGCTGGCATTCGTCACCGTGGCCGTCGGCTACCTGCGGCCGCTGTACCAGACGGTTCCGCTGGTCATCGCCGCGTACGTGCTGCTGTTCCTGCCGCGCGCGCTGGTCAACCTGCGCGCCGGGCTGGCGCAGGCCCCGCGCGAGCTGGAGGAGGCGGCGCAGTCCCTGGGCAATCCGCCGCTGAAGACGTTCCTCCGGGTGACCCTGCGGCTGACCGCGCCGGCAGCCGCAGGCGGTGCGGCGCTGGTGTTCCTGGGCATCGCCAACGAGCTGACCGCCACGCTGCTGCTGGCCCCCACCGGCGTCAACACCCTGGCCACCCGGTTCTGGTCGCTGAGCTCCGAGATCGACTACGGCGGGGCGGCGCCCTACGCGCTCATCCTGATCCTGCTCTCGCTGCCCATGACGTACCTGCTGTACACCCAGTCGCAGAAGGCGGCCGGCCAATGACCCCTGGAAGGAGCTGCAGCGCGTGAGCCCGGCCTCGGCTGATACCCCCACCCCGGACAGCCATCTCATCATCGACAACGTCACGAAGTCCTTCGGCAGCACCCAGGTCCTGCGCGGCGTGAGCCTCTCGGTGCACCGGGGAATTACGACGGCGATCGTCGGGCCCTCGGGCAGCGGCAAGACGACGCTGCTGCGGTTGATCGCCGGGTTCGAGGCGCCCGATTCCGGGTCCATCATGCTCGACGGCAAGGTCGTGGCCGACGGCACGACGCTGGTGCCCGCGCACCGCAGGAACGTGGGCTACGTGGCGCAGGACGGCGCCCTCTTCCCGCACCTGAGCGTCGGCGAGAACGTCGCGTTCGGGCTGGACCGGCGCAAGTTCGGCGGCCGCGCCGCCGTCCGGAAGCGGGTGGCGGAGCTGCTGGCGATGGTCTCGCTCGATCCCGACTACGCCGGCCGGCGGCCGGACGAACTCTCCGGCGGCCAGCAGCAGCGGGTCGCCCTCGCGAGGGCGCTGGCCCGCGAGCCCGAGCTGATGCTGCTGGACGAGCCGTTCAGCGCGCTGGATGCGGGCCTGCGCGTCGCCACCCGCAAGGCCGTGGCCGCCACCCTGGCCGCCGCCGGCGTCACCACCATCCTGGTCACGCACGACCAGGGCGAGGCGCTCTCCTTCGCCGACCAGGTGGCCGTCATGCGCCGCGGCGTGCTGGCGCAGATCGGCAACCCGTTCGTGGTGTACACCCGGCCGAGCGACCGGGAGACCGCGGAGTTCCTAGGCGATGCCGTGATCCTGGACGCGGACCTGCAGGGGTCGCTGGCCACCTGTGCCCTGGGCGGTATCCCCGTGCGGCGCCCCACCTGCCAGGGCCGGGTGCATCTGATGCTCCGGCCCGAGCAGATCCGCATCGCCGAGACCGGCGCCATCCGCGGCACCGTGCTGGAGACCGACTTCTTCGGCCCCGAGGTCACGGTCAAGCTGGAACTCCACGGCCCCGCCGCCAGCAACGGACTCAAGCAGACCATCACGATCCGGCACTGGAACGCCACCCTGACCAAACCCGGCACCGAGCTGTACCTGCGCGTGATCGGCGAAGGCGTCGCCTTCCCTGCCTGACGCCTGGCTATGGCTTCTTCCGCTGCGGATGCGGCGCCTCGTGCCGGGCCAGCATCTCGACGAAGCCGGCGATCTTCCGCTCCCGCGCTGCCGCCGTGCGCAGCTGGCTAAGCCGGAAAATGAGCGCGAAACGGTTCTGCGAGGTCAGCACGTCGAACATCGCCTGCGCCTCCGGCACGACCGCGATCGCCGCGGCCAGGTCCTCGGGCACTTCCGCGGTGGCCGGCCCGGCATAGGCCAGCTCCCAGCGTCCGTCTGCCTTGGCCGAGGCAACCGCCGCGCGGCCGGCGTCGCGCATCCTCCCGTCGGCCTCCAGCCGCTCAATCCGTTCCACGTTCCGCAGCGACCAGACGCTGCGCTTGGTCCGCGGGCCGAACCGCTGGAAGGAGGACTCGCCGTCGCGCCGGCGGGCCTGTCCGTCGATCCAGCCGAAGCACAAGGCCTCCTCAAGGGCAGCGGCATAGTCCAGCGCGGTCACGGTGCCGCCCTTCTTGTGCAGCACCAGCCAGACCCCGCCCGAGGCCTCGTGGTGCTCTTCCAGCCAGGCGCGCCAGGCATCGGCGTCCGGCAGCAACAGCTCGGGAAGTTCCGCAGGCATGGACAAACACTAGCGGCGGATCCGGCTTCCGCACCATAGGCTGGAAGCACGCGAGGCCGGCAGCAGGCGCCGGCCTCGGAAGCACGCCAGGCCGCAGCCCGGATGCGGCCAACAGACTACCCAGGAGGAGCCATGCTGCGAGTCCGCCCGGTCCACTACACGTCCCGCCCGGAGGAGTTCAGGCAGCTGCTGACGGCGCTCGGCATGGCCGTCACCGCGGACTACGGCACCTGGATCGAACTAGACGCCGGCCACGGACGCCTGGCCCTGCATGCCATGCCCGCCGCTTCGCGCTCGGATGCCACCACCGCCCTCGGCTTCGAGGCCCGGGACCTGGAGACCTTCCGCCGGCGGACCGAGGAGGCCGGTACCCACGCCGCGCCCTTCTCCGCGGACCACGGTGTCCGGGTCAAAGTCATGCCGCCGGACGGCCTCGAGTTCATCGTCGACCCCGTCAACGAGTCCGCCGACGAGCACAATGCGGACCCCGCGCTGACCGTGGCCGCCGTCTGGTTCACCCCGGACGTCGCCGGAGCCGCGAAGGTGCTCGCGGACATCGGCGCCCGGGAACGCAGCTCGGACCCCGATGCGGCGGACTTCACCGCCAAGAACGGCGGCGTCGTGCACGTGCGCCGGGCGCAGGCGCCGGACGCGGATCTGGCCTTCGAGTACGACGGCGACCTGGCCGCCCTGCAGCGCAGACTCACCGATGCGGGGCTGGCGGCAACCCTGTCCGATACCCCGGCCGGACCGGTGCTGGACGTGCCGGATCCGGACGGACCCGGGTCCGCCGGCGGAGGGAAGCTACGCATTACCCGCCCCCGCTGAGGCTTACGCTCTCGGGAGAAACCGCATTGCCACCGGCGGTTCCGGCGTGACCTCGACCTCAGCCGTGCGATACAACAAGTACATGAATGTGCGCACTCCGGACCCGAACCCAGGCTGGCTCTCCGAAGAGGACCTCTACGAAGCCAGGCGGCGGCTGCCCATGGTCTACGTGGAGGCCATCCCGGTCCGGCTGGACGCCCTGGGCTACGTCACCGACGTCGGCCTCCTGCTGCAGGCCTCGGATGAGGGCCAGATGGTGCGCTCGTTCGTCTCGGGGCGCGTAATGTACCGCGAGACGATTCGCGCCGCGCTGATCCGGCACCTCGAAAAGGACCTCGGGCCGCTCGCCTTCCCCCAGCTGCCGGCCTCCCCCATTCCGTTCACCGTGGCCGAATATTTCCCCTCCCCCTCGGAAACCGGCCTGACGGACGACCGCCAGCACTGCGTCGCGCTGGCCTACCTCATCCCCGTCACCGGCGAGTGCGACCCTCGGCAGGACGCGCTGGAGCTGACCTGGATGAGCCCCGAAGATGCCCTCAGCCCCGAAGTCCAGTCGGAGTTCACCGGTGGCCGCGGCAACCTCCTGCGCCAGGCCCTCGCGCACGCCGGCTGGTGCCGCTGAGGAAACAGGCAGCAGGTTCCCTAACCACATCCCCGCCGCGCGGCGCAACTTCGGAAAACGAGGTAACGAATTCATATACTGTGGTCTGAGCCTGAGCCAGGGAGGACCGGATGACCGATCAGCAGCGAACGTATGTCCATACGATCAAAGCGGAGATGATCGCACCCGGGCACATGTTCCTCCGCCGCGGAGGAAAGCATTCCGCGGAGGTGGCGGGCACCGCCGTCGTCAATGACGATTTCGGCACCCCTGCCCTGGTGATTGCCACGTTGACGGACGGCAAGAAGGTGCGGATCGCCCACGGCTCGAGCCTCCGCGTCGCTTCCAACCGCCCGGGCCCCGGTCCCGCCAGCGCGCTCGCGCTGGATGACCTGGAGCTGATTCCCGCCGAGGAAGGCACCCCGGAGGCCGTGATTGTCGACGTCGCGCGGGCCCACCCCAAGGACATGGACATCCAGCGCATCGCCGCGCGGCTGAGCAAGGGCCTGAACCTCAAGTCCGGCAGCAACCTGCAGGACGTGCGGGACCTGGCCCACCGGCTGTTCGTCTACGTGGATGACCGGGACAACGCGCTGCGGGTCTGCCAGCTGATCACGGACGTTCCCTTCGACGGTAATTTCGGCCGCTGGAAGTCGATCCAGGGCGCCCTGGCGATGTCGTCCTTCATCCAGCACGAGGCCGGCAATACCGAGGAATCCGAGCGGCTGGCCAAGGCGATGCGTGCCCCGGACGAGGTCGAGGAGAAGGACCCGCTGCGGGCGAAGATGAACGCCATCGTGCTGCAGCGCCAGCTCAACGAGCCGAACCTCTACGACAAGGAAATCCACCGGGCCATGGCCGCGGCGGACAAGCCCGCCGAGCGGGACTGGCGGGTCGAGCGGCTGGCCGTGCTGACCTACCTGCGCACGCACGGCGGATCGGAGACCCTGGAGCCTGCCGAACTCGAGCGCCGCATCGCCAACGAAATCGTCGCGGTCCGCGCCCTCAACGAGCAGCTCACCGCGGGCTGAGCGCTGCCTCCGGCCGGGATCCAGGCGCCAAAATTCTGTCGCCGGCCATGATCCGGCCAGCCGGCCACCCCCCTCGGCACCGGGCTCTGGCCAGCCGTCGGCGGCCGGGAGTAGAGTCCTCTGACATGACGGAGAACCGTAATCCGCTAAGCGTCCATATCAATGCCGATGCCCAGCAGGTCTGGGTCATGCTGCGCGAGCCGAGCAGGATTGCGCAGTGGCACGGCTGGGAGCTGGACAGCCTCGAGGACGAGATCAACGAAATCTACTTCACGAACGCGACCGAGGGTGCCGACCACCGCAAGCTGGTGACCAACGGAGGCGACACGTTCACCCTCGAGCCGGTGGGTGACGGCACGCAGGTCACCCTGGAGCGCGGAACAATCGAGCCAGGCTCGGAGATGGCTGACTGGGACCAGGACATCACCGAGGGTTGGACCAGCTTCCTGCAGCAGCTGCGCTTCGCGCTCGAACGGCACCCCAACATGCCGCGCCAGACCACGTACTTCGCGCACGATGCGGTGCCCGAGGGCGGCGTCCTGGCCAGCCTCGGCCTGGCGGACATGCCGGAGCCGGGCGAGGACTACGAAGCCGAGCTGAGCACCGGCGAAACCATCAGCGGCAAGGTCTGGTTCCGCACGGACACGCAGCTCGGCCTGACGGTCCGGACCTATGCCGAGCACGGGGACGGGCTGCTGATCGTCGCCACCCAGCCCAAGCATGAGCGGCTAAGGCCCGACGGCGGCACGCAGGTCCTGATCACGACGTACGGCCTGGGTGCCAGGCGGCTGGGCGAGATCCGGGGGGCGTGGGATTCCTGGCGCACCCGGCATTTCCCCTCCTCCGAGGAGCTGACGGTAGGCCGGCCGCTCTGACGCGCGGCCCCGCTGCGGGTTCTTCGGCACAGGCGGCCTCCCGCTGGAGGATCTGCAGGACGCAGCCGGCTGCGCCGGGACCCCGTGCTAATCCTGCCCCGGGTTTCCTCCACGGCTCTTGAGGAACCGGCGCCGGTTCTTCTCCCGCAGGGTGCGCTGGTGCATGAGGTAGACGAGGCTGATGCCCACCAGAGCCCCAATGGCTGTCTGCAGCGCCCGGTCCACCATCAGCTCCTGCGGGTTGGTCGGCGCCGCCAGTTCCGTCATGATCAGCGCCAGCGGCGTGATGAAGATCAGGGCCAGGGCGTAGTGCCGCAGGACGAACATCTCGGCCGCGAACTGCAGCACGATCACCATCAGCACCAGGGCCCACGGCGCCGGGTGCGGCGCCAGCAGCAGCCCGGCCGCGACCACGCCCGCGAAGGTTCCCAGGATGCGGTGGACGCCCTTCTTGATCCGTTGGGCCAGGCTAGGACCGGCAATGGGCGCCACCGCGGCGACCATAGCCCAGTAGTTGTGTCCGAGGCCGACTATCGTGGCGATGGTTCCGGCGGCGAGCGCCGCGACCGCGTTCGCCGCTGCCTCGACCCTGAACTCCCGCCAGTGGTCGGGCGTCAGGACGCGCTTGGGCGGCGGCGCCATCGACGTCCGCCATGACGGGACCAGTCGGCTGCTCACCCCGATCAGCATCGCCAGCAGCACGCTGACCAGTCCGGTCAGCATCGCCTGCCAGAGCGGCGGCGTCGGCTGGATGGAGCCGATCGCGGCATAGCCGAAGGTAAAGAAGATGACGCCCGCCGGGCGCAGGCCGAAGTAGTTCACCGCGAGTGACAACAACCCGGCCACCACGGTGGTGCCGATGACGATGCCCCAAGGTCCGGCGTCGGCCGCTGCCGTCAGGGCACCGGCCAGCATGACCAGCAGCATCAGGACGCCGAACTCGGCCTGGTGGCGCAGCCTGGCCCCATGGGGTTCGCCGCGGCCGTAGATCCCGGTGAATGCGCCGAAGGCGGCGAAAACCATAAGGTCGAAGCAGTCCATCGCGAGCAGGGCGAGCAGCGGCAGGCCGACGCTCGCGGCGCAGCGGATCCCGACGATGTGGTCCTGCCGGGCGGGGCCGACGCGGAAGAACTCCCGCACGTGCTCTTTCAAACGCGGAACCTGCTTTCGGTCGGACGGGATAATGCCACTATGGCCGCATTTCCGACCACAAGCCGGGAGGCATTTGCCACTCTACGGCCGCTTGGCGCCCCCGAGTCGGGGAGAGGGCGATTCTGTGAGGACCCGAACAGGGCGGGGTGAGCCCGGCGACACCGGCCGAGCCGACCCGGGCGATACGGCAGAATGGATGGGTGCCCCAGTCTGACTTTTCCTTCACCGTTGGCAACCGCCTGACCGACACCGCCGGACCGACCGCCGGCCACATCGAGGCCAACGGCGGTGAGTTCAACGGACGCACCGGCACTATCACCACCCCGCACGGCGAGATCCAGACGCCGGCGTTCATCGCGGTCGGCACCAAAGCCACCGTGAAGGCCGTGCTGCCCGAGTCCATGAAGGACCTTGGCGCCCAGGCCCTGCTCGCCAATGCCTACCACTTGTACCTGCAGCCCGGAGCGGACGTGCTGGACGAGGCCGGTGGGCTGGGCAAGTTCATGAACTGGGACGGCCCCACCTTCACCGATTCCGGCGGCTTCCAGGTGATGAGCCTGGGATCGGGCTTCAAGAAGGTGATCAATATGGACGCCGTCGCCGCCGATTCCGGCGCGGACGACCGGGTCGCCGCCGGCAAGGAGCGGCTGGCACACGTCGACGACGACGGGGTCTGGTTCAAGTCCCACCTCAACGGAGACCGCCACCGGTTCACGCCGGAGATCTCGATGCAGGTCCAGCACCAGCTCGGCGCCGACATCATGTTCGCCTTCGACGAGCTGACCACCCTCATGAACTCCCGCGGCTACCAGGAGTCCAGCCTGGAACGCACCCGGCTCTGGGCCGAGCGCTGCGTCGCCGAACACGAGCGCCTGACCGAAGAACGCTCGCACCGGCCGTACCAGGCACTCTTCGGCGTGATCCAGGGCGCCCAGTACGAGGACCTGCGCCGCAAGGCCTGCCGCGACCTCGGGTCCATGAACTTCGACGGCTTCGGCATCGGCGGTGCCTTGGAAAAGGAGAACCTCGGCACCATCGTGCGCTGGTGCAACGAGGAACTGCCCGAGGACAAGCCGCGCCACCTGCTGGGCATTTCCGAGCCGGACGACATCTTCACCGCCATCGAGAACGGGGCGGACACCTTCGACTGCGTCTCCCCCACGCGCGTCGCCCGCAACTCGGCCTTCTACACCCCGGACGGCCGCAAGAACCTCTCCAACGCCCGGTTCAAGCGCGATTTCACCCCGCTGGTGGAGGGCTGCGGCTGCTACGCCTGCGCCAACTACACCCGCGCCTACATCCACCACCTCTTCAAGGCGAACGAGATGGTCAGCCACACGTTGATCTCCATCCACAATGAGCGGTTCACCGTGAAGCTCGTGGATGACGCCCGCCTCGCGATCGACGACGGCAGCTTCTTCGAGTTCAAGAGCGAAGTGCTGGGCCGGTACTACGCCTGAGCCGGCGTTGCCGGCGGTACCTGCGGAACAGCAGCCACAATCCAATAGCGACGACGGCGAGCAGCACCACCACGAGCAGCGGCACCAGGACGGCCGCCAGCGACAGCGAGAGGCTCGCCGTGTCCTCGACCGTGCTGGCCACCGGGGCTGCTGCACCCACCGTCGCCGCGTTCAGGACCGGGCGTGTCATCATCTTGACGACGTGCACCACGAACGCGATCCCGATGCCGAGTGCCACCGGCACCCACGCCGTGCCGCCGAAGAACGTGTCCGGGTCCGAGACCCTGACCGTTTCCGACGAAATGCCGCTGCTGAAGACGATGCCGCCGGCGGCCGGGCGGATCACCGTCTGGATCCAGTCGTTGAAGCTGTCGACCACGGGGATCTTGTCCGCCGCGATCTCCAGCACCAGCAGCACGCCGATGATCAGCAGCACCCAGCCGTTCGCCAGCCAGTCCCATTCAGCCGGCAACTGGACCAGGTCCGTGTAGCGGTCCAGCAGGCCCAGGATGAGCATCGGGATGAACGCATTCAGACCCGCCGCCGCTGACAACCCGGTGCCGGTCAGGATCTCCAACATAGGTCAAGAGTAAGCCTGCGGACTGGCTGCCGGGCCCGGGAGAGCTGCCCGCGACCGGGCAAAGCGTTGGTGGCGCCGACTAGAGTGCAGGGATGGACGACAAAGCGGTTCTTCACCACTACCTGCGATCCCGGCGCGCCGACCTGCTCGCGAAGCTCGACGGCCTCAGCGAGTATGACGTCAGGCGGCCCCTGACCCCGACCGGCACCAATCTCCTTGGGCTGGTGAAGCACGTGGCGAGTGTCGAGCTCGACTACTTGGGCGAGGTCTTCGGGCGGCCCGCCGACCGCAGCCTGCCGTGGTTCGACGATGATGCGGAACCGGACGCGGACCTGTGGGCCGCCGCGGATGAGACGCGCGAGGAGATTATCGAACTGCACCGGTTCTCGGCCGCCCATAGCGATGCCACCATCCAAGCCCTGCCCCTCAACGCCGTCGGCGAGGTGCCTTGGTGGCCGCAAGAACGCCGGCGCGTAACCCTCCACCAGATCCTCGTGCACATGTGCGTCGAGACGGCCCAGCACCTCGGCCACGCGGACATCCTCCGCGAACTGATCGACGGCAGCGCCGGCCAGCGCCCCGGAGACCCGAACCTGTCGGTGCGCAGCGCAGACGAGTGGTCCGGCCACCGGGCCCGCATCGAGGCGGCCGCCCGGCAGGCCGAAGAGACTGCCCGGCAGGCCGCGGAGGCTGCGCAGCGGGCCTAGGCGGCCACCCCGTACGAGGGCTCGCGCCGCTTGACCGCGCCGATCACCGCCGTCGTGACGGGGACGAAGAGGAACTCGACCAGCGTCTTGTAGACGAACCCGGCAACCACGTAGTTCACGAAGGTGGCGAAGTCCCCGATGCCGATGACGGAGGCCGCGATGGAGCAGAAGATCAGGGTGTCGGCGAACTCGCCCACGCCGGTGGAACCCATCAGCCGGGCCCACAGCCGCTGCTCGCCGAAGCGCTCCTTCATCCGCACCAGGACCCAGGAGTTCAGCGTCTGGCCCACCAGGAAACCAAGCAGGCTGGCCAGCACGATCAGCGGCACCGGCCCCAGCGCCCCCTCCAGCGCCGCCTGCTTGGACGCACCGAACTCGTCATCGAAACCGGGGAGCATGATGATGACCCAGTAGCACAGCGACGCGAAGACGGAGAGCGCGAACGTGGTCACGATGGCCCGCCGCGCCACCCGGAAGCCGTAGACCTCGCTGACCACGTCGCCGAGGATATAGGCCAGCGGGAAAAGGAAGAAGCCGCCGTCCGTGACAATGGGGCCGATCACCACGCCCTTCGCCGCCCCGATGTTCGACAGGATTAGCACCACGGCCATGGCCGCCAGCATGATGCCGAAGTAGGGGCTGCCGATCGATGCGAAGCGGGCGCGGGGGTGGGCGGGCTTTTGCAGGTCTTGCATGGGGGGCACCTTCGAAAGTAGTGGTTCGCGCAACGCAAGGCAGGTCCGTGGGATCCTAAGCGGCGTCCGCTGTATTAGCACTGGGCGGCCCGTCTGCACCGGACCGCCTCCTATTCTCCCACGGCTCCTTGCACACGTTCTTCCGCGCCGTCTTCCGTGCCTTCTTCCGTGTCTTCTTCCGTGTCTTCTTCCGTGCCTTTTGCGTGCCTTCTTCCGTGCCTTTTTGCGCACGCCTTTCCACACCTTCCCGCGCACCCTTGCGATCTGCCCGGCGCCACCTATTCTGGACTTACGCAACCAACCCGGGCGGACGTTCCAGGGAGTCGGGGCCACGTGGGCGCTGCCGCCGGGTGCTGCGCAGGGCGGACCCGGCCGCAAGAGGGAGCAAGCCATGACGCAGGACAACGACGACGGCGCCACGCCTTCCCGCCGCGAGCCGCCGGAGATTCCCCTCGGCCCGTCGGGGCGGGTTCCGCGCGAGCCCCTGGGACCGGTTCCGTCGACGGCCGGCATGCCGCTCGAGGCGGACGAAGAGTTCGCCGACGAACTGCTCGGCGCCCAAAATCCTCGCCACCGCGTCACGTTCGGCCCGCTGGCCTTCTTCACCGGCTTCCTCGCCGCCATTGCGACGTTCTCGCTCGCCGTCATACTGATCTCGGTGCTCGGCGGAACCTTCAGCTGGCGCCAGGTCCTGCCCACATTCGGCATGGCCATCGTGGTGCTGCTCTACGCCGGAGCCATCGGGCTGGTCGTCGGCGCCCCCATCGCCTTCCTGCTGGGCCTGGCCCTGCGCCCGGTACGCAACCAGGGCCTGCACGTGCTTGCCTTCTTCCTGGTCATCTCCGCCGTGGCCTGGCTGATCTTCAGCGCGATGTACGGCGGGGCGGCGTGGGAAACCGTCTGGCTGTCCTGCCTGATCGGCGCCTGCGCGGCGGTGGGCCGGGCCTCCGTCTGGAAGCTCGTGGACGTCTACGACTGACCTCAGCCGCATCCCGGCCGGGGCATGAACCCGCCCGCTCCGAGCCGGACCGATCGCCCGCCAGGCCTAGCCGGTTTCACTCCTGCCCGGGCGGGTGTGGACAATGGAGGCATGTCTGTTTCAGCTGGAACCACCGCCCCACGTCCCGCCGTCACCCTGACCATCGCCGGATCGGAAGCCACCGGCGGCGCGGGCGCACAGGCGGATCTGAAGACCTTCCAGGAGCTGGGCACGTACGGCATCACGGCGCTGACGTGCATCGTCTCCTTCGATCCGAAGGACAACTGGAACCATCGCTTCACTCCGATGGACGCCCAGGTCATCGCGGACCAGCTTGAGGCCATCCAAACCTGCTACGCCGGCAGCCTGGACACCGTCAAGATCGGTATGCTCGGCTCACCCGCCACCATCAGGACCGTCTCCGACGCCCTGAAGTCCCAGCAGTGGAAGAACGTTGTGTTGGATCCCGTGCTGATCTGCAAGGGCCAGGAACCGGGCCACGCACTGGATACCGACCAGGCCCTCAAGGCGGAGGTCCTGCCGCTGGCCACGTTCGTCACGCCCAACCACTTCGAGTCCGAGTCGCTGTCCGGCATCGCGATCAACGACCTCGAGGACCTGAAGGAAGCCGCACGCCTGATCCACCAGGCCTCCGGCGCCGTCGTACTGGCCAAGGGCGGCGTGCGGCTGGAAGGCCCCGACGCCGTGGACGTCTACTTCGACGGCGAGACCCTCGAGGTTCTGAGCGCCCCCAAGGTCGGCGAGGTTGCCGTGTCCGGTGCCGGCTGCTCGCTTGCCGCGGCCATCACCGCCGAACTCGCCAAGGGCGCCGCACCGCTGGAGGCTGCCCGGACGGCTAAGGCCTTCGTCACCGAGGGGATCAAGGCCCGCGTCTCCTCCAACGCCCCCTTCGACGCACTCTGGCAGGGCTTCGCCGGCTAGCAGGGCCTCCCCGGCCCTGTCCCCGCCCCGCCCTGTCCCTGCCCTGCCCTGCCCTGCCCTGCCCTGCCCTGCCCTGCCCTGCCCCCGCCCTGTACAGCTTTACCCTTCAAGTTCCGCAAATCACCACGTCAGCGGCTTGCTTGTAAGTTAAAGCTGTGCAGCAGGGCCTAAACGTGGGCAGGCCGGCCACCCGAGTCCGGATTCCCAAAAAGTCAGCATGCTTAGCTATGGTCGCTGTATGCGCACCAAATTCGTATTCCTCGCGGCCCTGCTCGTGCCGCTGCTGGCCGGATGCGGACTGAAGATGCCTTCCGATCCGGAAGGGACGCTGGACCGGGTGGCCGGCGGAACCCTCAGGGTCGGCATCTCGCACAATCCCCCGTGGACCGAGACCGGCACCGGGTCCGGCCCGGCCAACGCCAACGCCAACGCCGCCACCGGCACCAGCTCAGCCGGCACCGGCCCGGCCGGCACCGAGGCGGAACTCGTCCGGGCCTTTGCCGCCGAGCACAACGCTCGGGTCGAGTGGGTCTCCGGCGGCGAATCCAACCTCGTCAGGCGGCTCGAACGCGGCGAGCTGGACCTGGTCGTCGGCGGGCTAACGAAGGATTCGCCGTGGTCCAAGCACGCCGCCCTGACGCAGCCGTACCTGGAAACCAGCAACGGCCAGGGCGACAAGGAACAGCACGTCATGGCGGCCCGGATGGGCGAGAACGCGTTCCTGGTGGAGCTGGAACGGTTCCTGCGGGAGGAGGTCCAATGACGGCGCGCTTCGGCCGGACCGAACTGCCCGAGGATCTGGAGCGTGTGCTGCGCAAAGCCATCCGGCTCCAGTGGACCACCCTCGCCATCCTCGCCGTCTCCGTCACCCTGGTGTTCCTCACCATGGGCAACTCCCAGGCGATGAAGGCGGCGTGGATCGAGGACATGCTCTCCTTCGCGCCGCCTCTGGCCTTCCTGATCGCGGTGCGGATCGTCAACAAGCCGCCGTCCGAGGGCTATCCGTACGGCTACCATCGGGCCACCGGCGTCGGCCATCTGGTGGCCGCCGTGGCCCTGTGCGCGATGGGCACCTTCCTGCTGATCGACTCCGGCATGGGCCTGCTCAAGGGCGAGCACCCTCCCATCGGCTCCGTCGAACTGCTCGGACAGACGGTCTGGCTGGGCTGGCTGATGATGGCGGTCATGGCCCTCACGGCGGTCCCGCCTGTGATTCTCGGCCGGATCAAGATCAAGCTCGCCAAGGACCTGCATAACAAGGTGCTCTACGCCGATGCGGACATGAACAAGGCGGACTGGATGACCGCCGTCGGCAGCATCCTCGGCGTCGCCGGCATCGGCATCGGCCTCTGGTGGGCGGACGCCGCAGCAGCGATCTTCATCGCCGGCAGCATCCTGCACGACGGCTGGAAGAACATGCGCGGGGCAGTGACCGACCTGATGGACACCCGGGCCATGACCTTCGACGACGGCAAGCCCCACCCGCTCATCGGGAAAGTCGACGACTACCTGCGCGGCCTGCCATGGGTCGAATCCGCCGGCTCGCGGGTCCGGGACCAGGGACATGTCTTCCACGTCGAGGCGTTCGTTGTGCCGCGGGACCAGTTGCCCCCGCTCCAAGCGCTCGAAGCGGCCCGCGACGGCTGCATCGACCTGGACTGGAAGATCCAAGACCTCGTGATGGTCCCCGTCGCAGAGCTTCCCGCCGAGGTGGGCGGCCGGCGCCGGCACCAGTCGGAGCGCAGCCTCTAGCGGGGCCTGACGGCAACGGCGGGGCGTAACGACGGCGGGGGCTAACGACGGCGGGGGCTAACGACGGCGGGCGCCTCCCCCAGTGCCGATGCCGCCGTGTCGGCCGCGTCACAGTCCGGGCCCGATGCCGCCATCCGGCCGGCTGCGGATAGTCTTTACGCCGGGCGGATCCGAGGTGGGGGTGCAATGGCGACGGCAACAACAGCGATGACGAAACAGCGCGTGGACGCGGCGTGGATCGTCGTCGTTCTCGCCGGAATCACCGCGGCCATGCACATCTGGAAGCTCCCCGCCGCCGTCCCGCAGATCCAGGCCGAACTCGGCCTGTCACTGGTCCAGGCGGGGCTGCTCCTCGGCCTGGTCCAGGTGGCCGGCATGGTGGGCGGACTGGCTGTATCCCTGCTCGCCGAGCTCATCGGGGCGCGCCGCTGCCTGCTGATCGGGCTGGGACTGCTCTTTGCCGGCTCCCTGCTCGGCGGTTTCTCCGCCGGCGCCGGCCTCCTCATGGCCTGCCGAGCAATCGAAGGCGCCGGCTTCCAGCTCGCGACCGTCGTGGCGCCCGGACTGATCCGCGCCAACACGCCGCCGCGCCGGGTCAATACCGCCGTCGGCTTCTGGAGTGCGTACCAGGGCTGCGCCACCTTCGTCGGACTGATGGCGAGCGCACTGATCCTGCAGGTCACGGGCTGGCAGGCCTGGTGGTGGATCATGGCCGCCGTGACCTTGCTGCCGGTGCCGCTGATCCTGAAGTTCGTTCCCCGCGACCCGCCGCGGGACGGCAGCGGCGCGGGCGCGGCCACCAGGCGGATCGGCGTGACCGTCCGCTCGCTCAAGCCCTGGATCGCCGGACTGGTCTTCGGCTGCTACACCATCCAGTGGATGGCCGTCGTCGGCTTCCTGCCGACCATCTACGAGCAGAACGGCGTCACCGGCATCTGGCCGGGAGTGCTCAGCGCCGTGGTCGGCGGCCTCAACGCGGTCGGCGCCATCGCCACCGCCCCGCTGCTGCAGCGCGGCGCTACCCCGCGGCAACTGATCATTCCCACCTTTATCTTCATGGGCACGACGTCGTTGCTCACCTTCGCCGTGGACTGGACCGCGGTGCCGGGCGGGACCGCGCTGCAGTTCGCGTGCGTCGCCGCCTTCTCGCTGACCGGGGCCGTGGTTCCGTCGACGCTGACCCGGCTCGCCGTGGACCTCGCCCCGCCGGGCGGCTCCGCGCCGGCCGCGATGGGGCTGATGCAGCAGATCTTCAACGTCGGCAACTTCACCGGCCCCGCGCTGGTCGCATGGCTCGCCACCGCCACGGGCGGCTGGGACTCGACCTGGTGGATGACCTGCGGCTTCGCGACGCTCGGGATACTCCTGAGCCTGTACCTGAGCAGGCGGCGCCTCGGTCTGGACTTCGCGCACCGCTGAGGGCTGCCCGGGCGTAGGGTGGGCTTAGGCCCGCAGCCCCAGCCGGGCAGTAGTCCGACCCTCGAGAAGGAGCATCCATGGACCCGAACGAGAAACTGCACCCGCAGCATGCCGACGACTCCGCAACTTCCGCAGCAGGCACCGGCCGCGACGAAGTCCACGAGGGCAACATCCCCGTAAAGGGCAGCGAAGCGAAGGCCGACGAGCTGGCCAAGGAGGCCTACGGGGACAAGGACGCCGACGGCGAGGGCGACACCCCCAACGTCCCCTTCCCCGGCTAGCTCCGCAACGCAACGACGGCGCCACCCAACCGGGTGCCGCCGTCGTTCTTGCCCTGCGGGCCGCTGCGTCGGGCCGCCAGCCGGCCAGCTGGCAGCCGGCCCGTTTGCAGCCCGCCCGCCGGGAGCAGGGCCGCCAAAGGATCAGACGGTGCGGGTTGCGACCTCTGCATCGAGCCTCGGCAGCCGCGGGAACCACGGGTTCTCGCCCGGGGAACCGACATTGACGACCATGAACGCCTTCTGGCTGGTGCCCGCATTGAAGTCGGCGTCGATACCGGCCGCGTCGAAACCGCCCATGGGGCCGGCGTGCAGGCCCACGGCGCGGACGGCCTGGATGAAGAAGCCGGACTGCAGCCACGCGTTGTTCTTGCCCACCTCAGCGCGCATGGCGGCGTTGTCGTCGAACATGGCCTTGCGCTCGGCCGCGTGCGGGAAGAAAGTACCGAAGTGCTCATGCCAATCGGCGTCGTAGCTGAGGATGGCGACCACCGGGGCCGTGCGGGTCTTCTCCCGGTTGGCCTCCGCCATGTGCCCGGCGAGGCGTTCCCGGGCTTCCGCGGAGCGGACCCAGGTGATGCGCAGCGGCTGGTTGTTCATCATGGTCGGGGCCATCTTGGTGAGTTCGTAGATGGCCTCCAGCTTCTCGTCGGACACCGGCTCGGCGGAGAAGGTGTTGGCGGTGCGCGCCTCGAGGAACAGGTGGTCCGCGGCAGCGCGGTCCAGGGTCAGTTCGTCGGTCAGGCTGGTTTCGGTGGTTGCGAGGCTCATCAGGCTCCTTAGCTGCAGTTCGCTTCTCTTCGGAATAACGACGGCGGGACGCGGCACCATTCCGTAACGGACCGTGATCTGGCCCACGGTGCTTCCCCGCGCTGTAATGCCGGGTTCGGCAAAGCGCAGCGCCGGTCTACCATCATCGGGTGAGCATCCGAGTCCGCAGCATCCACCTGGCATGGATCGTCGCCGCCCTGACCATGCTGGCCTTGGTCGCGGGTGCCGCCTTCCGTTCGACCACCGGGGCCCTGTTCGAGCCGATGGAGACCGAGTTCGGCTGGAGCCGTTCGGGGACCAGCGGCGCCGTGACGCTCAACCTGATCGTGTACGGGTTGACGGCTCCGTTTGCCGCCGCGGCCATGGAGCGCCTGGGCGTGAAGCGCGTGGTGCTGGCCGGGCTCGGGCTGACGGCGCTGGGCAGCGGACTCACCGTGTTCATGACCTCGCTCTGGCAGCTCTGGGTCCTCTGGGGCCTGTTCGTCGGGGTCGGCACGGGGGTGATGGCGCTGGTGTTCGGCTCCATCGTGGCCAACCGCTGGTTCGTCCGCCACCGCGGCCTCGTGATGGGCATCTTCTCCGGCGGCAACGCCTGCGGACAGCTGGTCTTCCTGCCGCTGATCGTGGCCCTGGCCGAGCACGAGGGCTGGCGCGCGGCTGCCCTCGCGACGGCCCTCGTGGCCGCCGCGATCATTCCCTTCGTGGCCCGCTACTTCGCGGACAGCCCGCATGCCGTAGGGCTCCGGCCGTACGGCGAAGAGGCGGATAATCCCGTGCCGGTGCCGGCGAAGCCGCAGGTCTCCCCCGCCCGGCTCGCGCTGCGGGTGCTGCGCGAGAGCCTGGCCCGGCGTCCGTTCTGGATCCTGCTCTTCACGTTCTGGGTCTGCGGCTGGTCCACCAACGGCCTGATCCAGACCCACTTCATTCCCGCGGCGCATGACCACGGGATGCCGGCGACGACGGCGGCCGGCCTCCTGGCTCTGATCGGAGTCTTCGACCTGATCGGTACCGTGGCCTCGGGCTGGCTGACGGACCGGTTCAACCCGGCCATGCTCCTGGTCTGCTACTACGGGCTCCGCGGCCTCTCGCTGGTCTTCGTCAACTCCCTTCTGGGACCGAGCATCGAGCCGCCGCTGTGGGTCTTCATCGTCTTCTATGGCCTGGACTGGGTCGCCACGGTGCCGCCTACCGCGGCACTATGCCGTGAACACTTCGGCATCGAACGAGCCGGCGTCGTTTTCGGCTGGGTCTTTGCCTCCCACATGGTCGGCGCCGGCGTGGCCGCAGCCACCGCCGGCTGGCTGCGGGAAACCACCGGCAGCTACCACCCGGCCTGGATCTCGGCCGCCGTGCTCTGCTGGCTGGCCGCCGCCTCGCTGTTCTGGCTGCGCAAGGCCCCGGTCCCGCAGGAAAGCCGGCCCTCGCCCAACCCGGTCCGCTGACCTGCCCGGGCCGTCAGTCCGGATCGATGTCCACCGGCAGGTGCAGCGGGCCCCGGAGGATCGGGCTGGGCCGGTACGGCGGCGGGTCTTCGGCCAGCCGCGGATTCCGGATCCGGCGTGCGAACTCCGTGAGCGCGACCTGGGTCTCGAGCCTGGCGAGCGGGGCACCGAAGCACAGATGGATGCCGCTGCCGAACCCCAGGTGCTGATTGTCCGGCCGGTCCGGAATGAACCGGTCGGCCTCGGCGAACCGGCCCGGGTCCCGGTTGGCTGCGGCCAGGACCAGGGTGACCGGAGACCCGGCGGCGATCGTGGTGCCCGCTATCTCGATGTCGTCCAAGGCCGTCCTGATCGGCACGAAGTGCACCGGCGGCTCGAACCGCAGCAGTTCCTCGGTCATGGGGATTACCAGCTCGGGATCCTGGCGCAGCCGGTCCAGCGCCTGGGGATGCCGGAGCAGCGTAAGGATGCCGTTGGAGATGAGATTGACGGTGGTTTCATGGCCGGCGATGAGCAGCAGCAGCCCGGTGCTCGCCAACTCCCCGGTGGACAGCCTGCCCTCCGAGCCGTCGTCCGCCACCATCGCCGAGAGCAGGTCGTCTCCCGGCGACTGCCGATGCCGTTCCACCAGGTTGCTGATGAAGTTGAACAGCTCGGTGCTGGCTTCCTTCCGCTTCTCCTGCTGCGTTTCGGGATCCAGGCCCGGGTCGATGGTCTCGATCGCCAGGTCCACCCATTTCCGGAATTCGGACCGGTCTTCCGGCGGCACCCCGAGCAGCTCGCAGATCACCGAGACGGGAAAGGGGTAGGCCAGTTCATCGACGACGTCGATCCGGTCCTTGCCGGCCATGCCGTCGATCAGTCCGGTGACGATTTCGATCATCCTCGGTTCGAGCCCCGCGATCCTTTCCGGCTGATGGGGAGGGCCGAAATGCCGCATGGCCAGCCTCCGCTGCCGGTCGTGTTCGGGGGGATCCATTTGCAGGAAACTCGGCTGCATGTCCTCGGACAGCTCCTCCATCGCCGCAGCGAACTGCGGATTGTGGCTCGGATCCGAGCTCAGCCGCGGGTCGTGCAGCAGCGCAAGGTTCTCCGCGTACGTGGTGACCAAGTAGCTGCCGTCCTCCAGGCGGCTCACCGGGGTGCGGCGGAGTTCTGTGTAGAGGGGGTAGGGATCCGGGCGGCGGGAGTAGTCCAGGACCTGCTCCCAGGGGGTCGGCTCGGCCATGGCGGTGGCTCCTTGATGGGCGGGAGGACGGGCGGATTGGGGAACGCCGCCGCGAACGGCTGGTGCCTTTCCGCCTCGTCGATCTGGTGGAAGGCCGGCGGGAACGCAGCCCCCTGGCGGATGAGTCGTTCGTAGAAATCCAGCCACTTGTTCTGGTTGAAGCCCACAGCCCCGACGATGCGTCCGTCGCAGCCGTAGGCGGCAACAAACCTGCGCGGCTCCACCGAGCCCTGGGCAATCACGACCTCCGCACCGAGGGAAGGCACCCCGACACTCTTGATCTCGCAGCCGAACTGGGTGGACCAGAACATCGGCATGGCCAGATGGGGCAGTTGGGCGTCCGGCCGGCTGACCATGTTGTGTGCCGCGGTCTCGGCCTGCGCCACGGCGTCGCCCCAGTGCTCGAGACGGACAAACCTATTGCCGAAGAGCGGGTGGGCCGCGCAGGCAACGTCACCCGCCACGAAGATGCCCGGCACAACATTCCCGTCGGCGTCCAGGGCCCGGCAGCCGGCGTCGCAGGCGACGCCCCAGGGTCCATACGCCAGCGGTGACCCAACCAGCCATTCGCTATTGCTGATGCCGCCGAGAGCCGCGACCGCAACCTCTGTTTCGAGGACCGTCCCGTCCGACAAGTGCGCTCTCCGCAGGCGCCCGGCATCGTCGCCCTCCAGCGCCAGGACCCAGACTCCGCAGCGTAGGTCGACGCCGTTTTCGCGCTGCATCCCGCCGGCGATGGCCCCGATCGACTCGCCGAGGGCCGCGCGCAGCGGCGCCGGCCCGGCCTCCGCCACGGTCACTGGCAGGCCGAGTTCGCAGCAGGCGGAGGCAATTTCGGAGCCAATGAAGCCTGCCCCGATCACCAGCACACGTTCCGGCATAGCGGCGAGCCGCCGCCGCAGCCGGGCGGCATCCTTGCTCGTCCGCAGCGTCAGCACGCCATCGAGTGCCGCCTCCGCCGGATTGGGCCAGGGCCGTGCCCGCATGCCTGTCGCAATCAGCAGCCGGTCGAAGCCAATGGCACTCCCGTCCGCCAACTGCACCCGCCGGCCGGCCACGTCCAGTCCCGCGGCGGCCACACCGAGCCGCCATTCCGCGTCGACGCCGAGCTGCCGCGGCAGCGCCGTCCGGTCCGGACGGACCCAGCCCGACAGCACCTGCTTGGATAGCGGCACCCGGTCATACGGCTCGTACGGTTCGTCGCCGACCAGCGTCAGCTTCCCCTCGAAGCCGTTCCGGCGCAGATTCTCCGCCGCGCGCAGCCCGGCCAGGGACGCGCCGACAATCACGATGCGGCCGGTCGGCAGACCCTCATCTACTTTCCCGGAGTCCGCGGACTTCCCGGCCACAGGGCGCACCGAGGCCGTCGATCCCTCGGCCTGCCGCCGCAGATTCCGTGGCTGGTCAAGCTCGATCGCCTGGACCGGGCAGGCCGCTGCCGCCCGCAGGATGCGCTTGCGCTGCCCGTCGTCCGGGTCCGGATCGTAGACCAGCGCCTCGTCGCCCTGCATGGTGAAAACACCCGGGGCCAGGAAGGCGCACTGGCCATAACCCTGGCATTTGGTGAGGTCGACGGCGAGTCGCATGCCGGTCTTCCCCTTTGGCGGGAACCGCCCGGACAGGCGGAGGCTTGATGGAGTGAATCGAGCTTAAGCCCGTTTCCCGCGGCGGCGGAAGGGCCGATGAGCCGGCCGCTTGAGCCGTTGCAGGTCCAATGCCGGAGGCTCCGGTGCGCGCCCCTTGCCGGGCCGCCCCCTCAGGCCCGGACCACCGGCAGCTCCGACCAATCCGTCGTGTACTTCGGCGAGGAGAACTCGCGCTTCATCGACCACGCCGCCGGCTCGGCCATCCCGCCCTGCCCCAGCCCGATGGCCGCCTCCCCGAACTTCGCCCGGACGCTGCCCAGCAGGTCCCCGATGTGCCGCTGTTCCAGCTCGCTGACGAACGGGTCGAAGGCCTCCTGCGCGTCCGCCGGCTCCAGCCCGCTGAACAGCACGCCCGCGCGCACGTATTTCTGCCCCGGCTCGAAACACCCCCGCATCGCGGCAACGGCAGCCCGGGTGAGCTGGATCGGATCCTGTGTGGGTGCCGGCAACTGCACGCTCGCGGACGGAAACGACGACTCGCCCCCGGAGAAGCGGCTGGTCCCCGCCGTCACCGTCAGCACCGTCGCCCGCAGGCCGTCCTCCGCCATCCGCGCCGCCGCGCGCTGCGCGTAAACCGCCATCACCTGGTCCATCTGCTCGGACGAAGTCACCGGCGTGGAAAAGCTGCGCGAGAACATGATCTGCTGCTTGTCGGCCCGCTCATCGATCGGCGGGATGCACGGCGTCCCGTTCAGCTCCAGCACCGTACGCTGCAGCACCACGGAGAACCGCTTCCGGATCATCAGCGGATCCGCCGCCTTCAGGTCCGCGATCGAATCGATCCCCAGCGCCGCTAGCCGCTGCCCGGTCTTGCGCCCCACGCCCCACAGGCCGGTGGCCGGAACGCGGGACTGGATCCGTTCGATCTCGCCCGCCGGCATCGAATCCAGCGAGCAGACCCCGCCCATCCCCGGATTCCGCTTGGCGATATGGTTGGCGAACTTTGCGAGCGTCTTCGTCGGCGCCACCCCCACACAAACCGGGACGCCGACATACCGGCCGACGGCGGCACGGACACGGGCGGCCGTCTCCCGCAGTTGCGCCTCGGAGCCGGGCAGCCCGAGGAAGCACTCGTCGATCGAGTAGACCTCCTGCCACACGCCGAACCTTCCGAGCACCTCCATCACCCGCGAACTCAGGTCCCCGTACAGCTCGTAATTGCTCGAACGCGCCACCAGCCCCCAGCGCCGCGCCAGCGGCGCCACCTGGAACCACGGCGTTCCCGTCGCGATCCCCAGCGCCTTCGCCTCCTCGGACCTGGCCACCACGCAGCCGTCGTTATTGGAAAGAACGACGACGGGGCGTCCTTCCAGCCTCGGGTCAAAGACTCGTTCGCAGGAGACATAGAAGTTATTGACGTCCACCAGGGCGATCCGGTTGGCGGACAGGCTTCCCTGCCGCGGGGACTGCCCGCCGCCGTCAGACATGGTGCAGGCAGCGGGTGACGACGCCCCAAATCTGCAGGTCCGCGAGTTCCGGCACCTCGGTGGGGACGCCGCCGTCGTCCGTCTGCAGGCTCACCCTCCCGTGGCCCGTGCGAAGCCGGCGCACCGCCAGGTCCCCCTCCAGCACGGCAATGACGACGGATCCGTCCCGCGGCGCCAGCGAGCGGTCCACGATCAGCTCGTCCCCGTCACTAATCCCGGCCGCAGCCATTGAATTGCCGGCCACCCGCATGATGAACGTGCTGGTGCGGTCACGAATCAGGTGCCGGTTCAGGTCGATACCGCCGTGGAAATAGTCGCGGGCCGGAGAGGGGAAACCGCTCGCCTGGGCCGTCGAGCCGGCCCCGCCGGAAGGCAGCGCCGATGCCGCGAAGTGTTCTCCTGAATCCCCCACGGGGCACCTCTTTCGAATATCTATTCGACACTTTACACTACCGTTGACCCCCCCGTTTTGGGCGTTTCTGGGGCTGGCACCCGGCCGTAGAATTGGCGCATCACGCACACCATGGGACAGTCTGGCAACATCCAACTCAGCAGGCCGGGAGGAAGGCCATGGACTTTTGGGAAAACTTCTGGGACGTCATCTGGTGGTTCTTCTGGTGCTTCGTCTTTGTCTCCTACCTGTTCGCCCTGTTCGGTGTCATTACGGATCTGTTCCGTGACCGGTTCCTCAGCGGCTGGTGGAAAGCCGTCTGGATCTTCTTCCTGATCTTCGTGCCGTTCCTGACCGTGCTGATCTACCTGATCGCCCGGGGCCGCTCGATGGCAGAACGGTCCCGCGAGGCCGCGCTCGCCCAGGCTGAGGCGACCGAGGCGTACATCCGCCAGACTGCGGGGACCAGCGCCAGCCCGGCCGATGAAATCGCGAAGGCCCAGGATCTGCTGGACCGCCAGCTGATCCGGCCCGACGAGTTCGAGAGGATCAAGGCCAAGGCCTTGGCCTGACTAGGCTAAGCCGTTCAGGCCGGGTGCCCGCCGGGCGCCCGGCCTGCTGGCTGCGTTGGGGGCGGAAGAAGAGGCTCCGGCGAGCGCAGCGGGGCTTCTGCCGGCAAGCCGGGAGCGACGGCGTACTCCGTTCCGTCAATCGTCAGCCGGACCTCCGGGCCGGATTCCGTGCCGTCTGCACCCTGGGATGCACCGCCGCCTGTACCGGCGTCGAGCAGCCGGACGACCGTGCCCGCGGCGGTGGTTTCCACACCGAAGCGGTGGCCCCGCCATTGGAAGCGGAAGGCAATGCGCTTCAGCTGCCCGGGCAGCCGCGGAGCCAACTGCAGCATGCCGCCGGCGACCTGCAGCCCGCCGAGACCGCAAGTGAGAGCGAGCCAGGCCCCGGCCAGCGAGGCGAGGTGCAGCCCCTCCTCACTGTCGTGCTGCAAGTCGCGCAGGTCCACCAAGGCGGCCTCGCGGAGATAGGCGAGCGCCAGATCCAGGTGCCCGGCCCGGGCACAGACCACTGCCTGTGCGGCGGCGGAGAGCGAGGAGTCCCGGACGGTGCGGCGTTCGTAGTAATCCAGGTTCCGGGCGGTCTCTTCGGGGGTGAAGTAGTCGGCACACCACCAGAGCGCTAGTTCCAGGTCCGCCTGCTTGATGACCTGGCGGCGGTAGATCTTGGCGTAGTGCTGGTGGTCCTGGACCGGATAGGCGTCCTGCCGGCCTTCGAAGTCCCACTCCCGGTAGGTGGTGAACCCCTCGTTGGCCGGATGCACCCGCAGCACCTCGTCATAGGGGATGTACATCGCATCCGCGGCCTGCTGCCAGAGCTGAGTCTCTTCCAGCGAGACTCCGAGCTGCCGCATCGAATCCGGGTCGGCTGCGCAGGCATCGGCCGCCCAGCGCAGGTTCCGCCGCGCCATGAGGTTGGTGAAGACATTGTCATCCACCACGCCGGTGTACTCGTCCGGGCCCGTCATGCCGTACAGGTGGCAGCGACCCTCGTGGTCGCGGTGCAGCATACTTGTCCAAACCCGGGCGGTTTCCGCGAGGACCTCCAGGCCGCCTACATCCGCCACGTTCCCGCCGGTGGCGTCCGCCCAGAACGCGAAGCCCCGGGCGACGTCGGCGTTGATGTGTGCCGCGGCGGTGCTGGCCGGCCAATAAGCGGAGGCTTCTCCGCCATCAATCGTGCGCCAAGGGAACGAGGCTCCTTCGAGGCCCAGGACTTGGGCGCGCTTCCGCGCCCGGTCCAGCCCCGACGATCGCCAGCGGAGCATCCGCGCGGCATCCTGCGGACGCAGCAGGGCCATGGTGGGGATCAGGAAGCCGTCGATGTCCCAGAACGTGTGGCCGCTGTAGCCGTAGCCCGTCAAACCTTTGGCCCCGACCGGGGCTCGGTTGACGCACGCCGACGCCTGCAAAAGCTGGAAAAGGTCGAAGCGCAGCGCCTGCTGCAGTTCGGGGTCCCCGTCGATCTCCACGTCCGAGGTCTCCCAGAAACCGTCGAGGACCCGGCGTTGCTCGGCCAGCAGCCCTTCCCAGCCCAGCTGCCGCGCTCCCTCGAGTGCGGCCGAGGCCTGGTCACGCAGGTCCTCGGCCGGGTCTTCACGGGACCAGGCGTGGCTCACGAACTTCACGAACCCGGCACTTCCGCCGGGCTCCAGCTCGGCCACGATGCTCGTGGCGATCTGGTCCTCGCTGTCCACGGTGTGGACATCCGCGCCCTCCGGCAGGACAAGGTCATGCGAAACGGCAGCTGCGACGCAGATTCCGCTTCCCCGTGTGCGGTGCACCAGATGGCCGCCGCCTGCATGGGAGCCGCCCAGCAAGGGTTCGAAGGGGCTGCCCAGCGCCTCGGCCACGCGGGGATCGCTGTTCTCGACCGATGGCGGGGTGCCGTTGACCGTGAGCTCCGAGCGGATCACAATCTGCACCGGCTGGTCGACAGCCTGCACTTCATAGCGGATGGCCGTCGCCGAGCGGTGGGACAGGGACACCAGTCGGGTGGACACCAGCCGCATCAGTGCGCCGGTCGGTGTCCGCCACTCAACTTCGCGGCGCAAACTGCCCTCCCGCAGATCGAGCACACGCTCGTGCCGCGCCGGAGAGGCATCACGCACATCCAGGGGCACGCCGTCGACCTGCAGCCGGATGACGCTGCCGTCCGCCACGCCGATCATGGCCTGGCCGTTGTCCGGATGCCCGTATCCGCCCTCCGGGTAGGACAGCGGATGGTATTCGAAGACGCCCGCCAGGAACGTTCCCCGCGAAGCGCTCGGCCGACCCTCGTCGAGTACACCGCGGAGGCCAACGTAACCGTTGGCCAGCGCGAAGACCGACTCCGCCACCCCCACGGATTCCGGGTCTAGTGAATCTTCGCGGACCTGCCAGGGATGCGTCGTGAAGGTATTCTTAGCCATCTGAATTACGCTATCCCGTTCTGCCGGCTGCCTCCCTATGTGCCCGGCATGCCGCGTCGCGCAAGCGGCCTGCCTCGAGTTCCGGCCTTCCGCCCGGTCGCCGGACCACATCGGCAGCGGCCGCGGCTGCCCACCATGCCGCCAGCTCGGCCGTTTCCCCAGCCAGCAGCGCCATCGCCAGGCCCGCGACGAAGGAATCACCCGCGCCCGTCGTGTCCACCGGCTCTTCGCCCAGCAGCGGCAGGACAACATGCCCGCCGGACCAGGCGACGACGTCGCCCTTGCCCGCCACCGACAGCGCGACCACGCGGGGGCCCTCCGCGAGGAGTTCCGAGGCGGCACGAACCGCTTCCTGCACGCCGTCCGGCTTCCACCCGACCAGTGCCTCGGCTTCCGCCGAGTCCGCGCGCACGACGTCGGCGCGGTCAAGCACCCGACGCCGGGTGTCCTCGTTTTGGGGAGCCCCATCCGCCACTACGAGTGCCTTCTCCGGGCAGGCATCAAGCGCGGCTGTCACGGCGGGACCGGGCTGCTGGAGCTGGATGAGGACCGCATCCGCTGACTCCAGAATTTCCCGGCTCGCCTCCACGTCCGCGGGGCCAAGCAGCACCTCCTCGCCGACGTCTTCTATCAGCCTCCGCACGCCAGCCGGGCCGACCAGGTCCAGCAACAGTGCAGTCTGCGCTCCGGCACGCCGCACCACCCCGCCGACACCCATGCCGTCGGCCCCAGCCTGCTCGAGGACCTCACGTCCGGCAGTATCCTCCCCTACAACTCCAATCAACTCGACTCTGGCGCCGAGCTGGCGGCACGCCACGCCCTGGTTTGCGCCCTTGCCGCCCAGCAGCTCCCGGCGCTCGCGGACAGGCACCGAACCTCCCTCCTCCGGCACCGAGTCAATGGACAGCACAAGGTCCCGCGCCACCTGTCCCACGACGACTACACGGGGTTCGAGCGCCCCGTCCCGTCCTGCCGTAACGTCAATCGGCTGCTGCAAAGCACTCCCCTCGGGCCGCCATCCGGTAACAGCATCATTGTGCCCCGCAGCCCGAAGCGGATGGGCGAATTAACGGACATCAACCAAGGCCACATGTCCGACGGCGGGCGGCAACTCCGCGGTTATCAACAGCCTGCGGATACCCTCCTGCGACGCTCCGGAACCCCTCGGCACCATCGCGACGCCACCGAATAATGTCATAGGCGGCCCATAGTGTTGGTGCATGGAGGACTTCGGGAAGCAGCGGTCGAGGAAGTGGCAGGGCAACGCCGCCTTCAATGCTGCCTCGGCTGCGCGTTCTTCTCGTTTTGAGTACCACTTGCATAGGGCACTGTTGGAGGAGTGCCTGCGGCGGATGTATCCGGACCTCGCGCCTGGTGCGGGCCATCAGTTGCGTGTCGTAGAAGATCCAACGTTCGGCACCGTTCACATCGCCGACTTGGAAACGCCGGACGAGGCTCCGGCCACGTCCAAGGGAGACCCGCCTTCCCCCGATCCGAGTACCTCAACTGCGCCTCCCGCTGTTCCGTCTGCTGCTGCTCCCTCCGACCTGGATCCGGATGGTTCCGCGGGTGCGCCCCGGCCTGCCCCACCGGGCAAGGTGTCGCCGGCCGGCAGGAATCAGGACGGCATCACGGTACCGATCGGTGATCCCGATGACCGGGACGGCAAAGACAACGGCCCCGATTCCGCCGCTCCCGGGTCTGAGGCCACTGCTACCTCTGCCGCCCCGGAGCCGGCCGCTGCCGCTGACGTGCCGGTGAACCCGGACGTTTCCCCTGCTTCCGGACCCACCCCTGCCGTTCCCGCGTCGGAGGACGCGCCGGCTGAGCAGGATGGCGCGTCGGGCGGTTCCGGGGCGG
>NZ_BRVS01000020.1 GCF_026011795.1 Arthrobacter mangrovi
CGGTCATCACCGACGAACACGACCAGGCCGTGATCGTGGCCCGCGAGATGCGCCACCCGCCCGAATGGCTCAAACGAGAAATCCGTCTACGCGACGGGACCTGCCGCGGGCTGGGCTGCCGCACCCACTGGAAGCACTGCGAACTCGACCACACCCTGGCCTGGGAACACGGCGGCAAAACCGAGCTGGATAACCTCGCCCTGCGCTGCAAGCCGGATCATCTGGCCAAACACAACGATGACTGGCACACCACCCAGGAGCCCCACGGCGTCATCCGCCACCAAACCAGGACCGGCCAAACCTACACCAGCTACCCCGACGGCTCCTGGATCAGCCACGGCCTCCAACCACCCCCACCCCCGCCACCAGACCCCTACAACGACACCACCCCACCACCCTTCTAAATGCGAGTGCAGGTTTGCGATGGCGTCTAAGCCTGGTAGGGCTCCCGAGCAGCAGCTGAGCCAGGCATCCGGCATCCAAGCGCAAACCCAACAGCCGAACCAGCGCGAACAAGCCGCGCTCCTCAGCGGCCTGTGCGATTCCCAGGTGGCAGGCCGGTACAGAGTATGCACTGGCGGATCCGGCCGGAAGGCGAGGCGCCAACAGGCCGAGCCGCAAGACGCCTCCGAAGTTGGGCGGCTCCGGTCATGCGTGAAGGGACGACGGGTGACTAAGGGATGACGGATGACGCTCACTTACTGGTCCTCGGCGGAAGAACCTTTCCCGGCCGAACACCGCCGGCACCTACATCTGCCGAACACCCCCGCACCCATACCTTTCGGACGCCCCAGAAACCTACACCGGCCGTATACAGCCGGCACCACATCTGCCGGCGACCCGGGTACTTACTCCGGCTGGGCGCGGCGGTAGGCGGTGCCGTCCGCTTCCCGCGCAAGGCAGCGGTAATCGACGAGGGCGCGGCGGAGCATCGGGATGTCGTCGGTGAAATCGGCGAGGCGGCTGTTCACTTCCTTTTCAGTCAGCGTCTGGCCGGGGCCGATTACCCGGTCGCGCACGTAGTGCAGGACCTTCAGCCGGTCGGAGGCGCGTCGGGGCAGCGATTCGATCCGGCCGTCAACGAGGAACCGCTCCGGACCTGAGGGTTCGGGCCGGCGGGCGTTGGCCAGCGCGGCTTTGAAGACGTCGCCATCCGGCATGAGCCGTCCGTCTTCGTCGCGGACGAGGCCGGAGCCGACCAGCCTGCCGCGTTCTTTTTGCGTGAGCTCCGGCTGCTGGCCGAGGACCACCGCCGCGTAGAGTTCGCGCAGGCGGTGGCTCGCGAGTGCCGACAACAACTGCTGCCAGCCCGCGGGCGAGGCGGCATGTCCCGCCTCGCCGGGTTCCGGCGTCGTACTTGCAGGCATTACTGGCCTCCGTTCAGGCTTCCCCTGTCTCCAGCAGTCGGACGAAGCCTTCTTCGTCCAGGATTCGCAGGCCCAATTGCTCCGCCTTGTCCAGCTTGGAGCCTGCGCTCTCGCCGGCCACGACGTAGTCGGTTTTCTTGGACACCGATCCGGACGCTTTGCCGCCGCGGGTGATGATGGCTTCCTTTGCCTCGTCGCGGCTGAAGTTCTCCAGCGATCCGGTGACCACTACGGTCAGGCCCTCCAGCGTCCGCGGTTTGCTTTCGTCCACCTCGTCGGCCATGCGGACTCCGTGCTTGGCCCAGGTGTCCACGATCTCGCGGTGCCAGTCCACGGCGAACCACTCGGTGAGTGCGGCGGCGATGATCGGGCCGACGCCGTCGACGTCCGCGAGCTGCTCCTCACTGGCAGCCCGGATGGCGTCCATGGAACCGAATGCTGTGGCCAGGGCGCGGGATGCGGTGGGGCCGACGTGCCGGATGGAGAGGGCTACGAGAACCCGCCACAGGGGCTGGCTCCGGGCCTTCTGGACTTCCTTGAACAGCTTCTGCGTGGTGGCCGAGGGCTTCGACGGGGTCTTCGCGGTCGGCTTGGTCCAGAAATACGGGATGAGCTCCCACTCGCCGGTGCCGACGCCCTTGGACCGCTTTTCCCGCCAGACTTTGACGTCGGCCAGCGCGTCGCGCAGGGCCGGGTCTTCGTAGTCCTCCGCGAGCTCGAAGATGCGCGCCTCGTTGGTCAGGACGCCAGGGCCTTCAGGAGCCGGGCGGCCGCCGATGGTCGCAGGGTCCGGGCCGGGTCCCGAGGTCAGCGCGATGGCGGCTTCCCAGCCGAGGGCTTCGATGTCGAAGGCGCCGCGGCCGGCCACGTGGAAGACCCGCTCACGCAGCTGCGACGGGCAGGACTTGGCGTTCGGGCAGCGGATGTCGACGTCGCCCTCCTTCGCCGGCTTCAGCGGTGTCCCGCAGGAGGGGCACTCGGTCGGCATGACGAATTCCCGTTCGGAGCCGTCGCGCAGGGCCACCACGGGACCGACGATTTCCGGGATCACGTCGCCGGCCTTGCGGAGCACGACGGTGTCTCCGATCAGCACGCCCTTGGCCTTCACCACGTCCTGGTTGTGCAGGGTCGCCATCTCCACCGTGGAGCCCGCCACCTTGACCGGTTCCATCACGCCGTAGGGCGTCACCCGGCCGGTGCGTCCGACGTTGACCTGGATGTCCAGCAGCTTGGTGTGGACCTCCTCCGGCGGGTACTTGTAGGCAACGGCCCAGCGCGGGACACGCGAGGTGTGGCCGAGGGCCCGCTGCAGGGCGAAGTCGTCAACCTTGATGACGATGCCGTCGATTTCGTGGAGCAGGTCGTGCCGGTGGTCGCCGAAGTGCTCGATGAATTTCAGTACGTCGTCGTAGCTGTCCAGCACTTTGAAGTACGGGCTGGTCGGCAGTCCCCACTCCTGCAGCAGGGCGTAGGTCTCGGACTGGCTGGACGCCGCGAGGCCCTCCCGCGCGCCGATGCCGTGCACGAACATGCTCAGCGGCCGCTGGGCCGTCAGAGCGGGATCCTTCTGCCGGAGCGATCCGGCTGCGGCGTTGCGGGGGTTCGCGAACGGCGCCTTGCCGGCCTCGACCATCTGCTCGTTGAGTTCGAGGAACGCCTTCGAAGGGATGAATACCTCGCCGCGGATCTCGACCTCAGCGGGATGGCCCGAGCCCTTCAGCGTGCGCGGGATGTCCTTGATGGTCAGCGCATTGTGCGTGATGTCTTCGCCGGTGTGGCCGTCGCCCCGGGTGGCGGCGCGGACCAGCTCGCCGTTCCGGTACAGCAGGTTCACCGCCAGGCCGTCGATTTTGACCTCGCTGAGCCACGTCAGCTCGTCGACGCGGCCCTGCTTCTCCACGGACGCCGTCGCGCGGCCAATCCAGACCTGCAGCTCCTCGAGGGAGAAGACGTCCTCCAGCGAGTACATCCGCTGCAGGTGCTCCACCGGGGCGAACGCCGCGGACACCTCGCCGCCGACTTCCTGTGTCGGCGAGTCGTTGGCTACCAGTTCGGGGTGCAGCGCCTCGATTTCCTCAAGCCGCCGGTAGAGCTGGTCGAACTCGGCGTCGGAGACGAGCGGCGAGTCCTCGTTGTAGTACGCGTACCGGTAGCGGCGCACGTCCTCGGTCAGCTGCTCATACTCGTCCCGGATGCCTTGGGCGGGGATTTCGTCCGTCTGCGGTTCGACTCTGCTCACGGGTTCTATCTTGCCCTAACAGCGCCGCTGGCCCCGAGAACCGGGCGGAAATCATGCCGGGCCGTCAGTCCTCCGGGTCGCGCTGCGAGTCCAGCAGGGGCAGGTCCGCCGGGGTGACCAAATGGGAGGAGACGGCATGTTCCACCAGCCGGGCCCTCCGGTTGGTAGCCAGCTTGCCTCCGCCGCCGCGCAGGCCGGCGACGCCGACCCGGTCCAGCTTGTCGCAGACGTTGTCCAGCTTGCGGTTGAACTTGGTCATCGGCCAGCCCAGCCGCGCGGCGGCCTGGGTCGAGGACGGAATGGAGCTCAGCCCCGTTCCATCGCGCCGCAGCATCGGCTCGGCCAGCACCACGATGAGCGCCTTCTGCGAGTCGGTGAAGACCACGGGGCCGATGGTGGTGTCCCCCACCGAGTCCTGCTCGCGCGCCTGCTGGCGGAAGGCCGGCGTCTTGACGTGGACGGACAGCTCATAGGTCGTCGGCCCGGCCGTGAACACCACGTTGGTGTGGCTGAAGACCATGGGAATCCGGGCCCCCGGGGCCAGCCAGGCCTGCATCCCGCCGCTGCTGTCGGCGATCGTCGCCGAGATCATCGTTCCAACGTTCGTCATCCACCAGATGCCGTCGTACCGCGCCAGCTCCAGGAATTTCCGGTGCAGGTACGGATTCTCGTCGATCTCCAGGTCGCCCTCGCGGCCGATGCTGAAAACCCCGTCATCCTTGGCCTCGAACCATTCGCCGCAGAACTCGATGCTGAGTTCGGCTCCGGCGGTGTCCCCCATCTTCGTGACTTCCTTCCGTTTCATCGTTGCGGCCGCTGAGACGGCCGGCGGCGCGGCAGGTACGCCGCAAATCTGTTGCCGGGTCAGTCCGCGCAGCCGCGGACCGGGTCGGACGACTTCCCGTTGGCCCGCAGGACCACGACCTCGATGCACGTGCGGTCGTTCCCTGCCACCGGCACCGTGACCTTGTCCTCGCGGATGCGTTCCGGCTCGCCTTTGCCCAGCGCCGTGACCGGGGTCCAGATGAACATGTCCCCGTCCCGTTCGTCCGGATTGGTCCAGCTGAACGTGGCCTGGGCGCCGTCGATCTTTCCGTTCAGGTCCTCCGGCGGCACGATGTTGCCGGCCAGTCCGTCGATGGCGTTGGCCGGCGGCTGGCTGACCGGCGGCGGAGCCGCTTCCTTCTCGGGTGCCGGCAGGTTGAGGATGGCAATCGCGCCGGCGGCCGCCAGCACCGCTGCGCTTATGGCGCCGGCAGCCAGCAGCGGCCGCTTCTTTCCGGGTACGACGGCGTCGTCCCCGGTCCGCGGGTCCGCCGGCTCCTCCGGAGTGCGGGTCCAGGACCGCATCACCGTCGCGTCGTCGGCCGCGGGCGCGGTCTCCCCCGCGGGCAGCGCGGCGGTGGTCCCGGCGCCGACGGCCGGTACCGTCCGGGTGGTGTTCCTGTCGGGAAAGACCGGCCGGCCGAGCGCGGGCGAGCGGGTGGTGCCGTCCGGATCGATCGCCACGATCTGGCGCACCCGGGTGGCGTCCCCGCCCTCATCGGCGGGCAGGTCGTCGCCGGGATGCGCCTCTTCGAGCACCTCGAACGGGGTGACGGACAGGTTGAGCTCTGCCTGGATCCGTTGCAGTGCCAGCGCAAAGGCATGAGCGGAGCGGAATCGCGACGCCGGCGACTTCGCCATCGCGGTGGCCAGCGCCTGCTCCAGCGACTCCGGCACGTCGGCCCGGCGCAGCGAGGGCAACGGGGCAGTGGCGATGCGGTTCATCAGTTCGCGCTGGGAGTTGTCCCCGCCCGGCCGCACGAAGGGAGACCGTCCGGCGAGCAGCGTGTAGAGGGTCGCGCCGAGCGCCCAGATGTCGACCTTGATGCCGTCCGCGTTCGAACTGTGAAAGACCTCCGGCGGGGACCACGGGATCGACATGCCGGCGTCGTCGTCCACGCTGTCCGTGGTGCCGGAGATCCCGAAGTCCGTGAGCGCCGGCCGGTTGTAGTCGGTGACCAGGATGTTGGCAGGCTTGATGTCCCGATGCACGATGCCGGCCCGGTGGGCGGTCTCGACAGCGGACGCGACCTGGATTCCGAGCGAGAGGACCTCGTCGACGCCGAGCGGCCCGCGGCGGTACCGGACGTCCAGGCTCGGCCGCGAGCAGTACTCCATCGCCAGGTAGGAGTGGCCGTCCGCGGTGATGTCCGCCTCGTAGATCGTGACGATGAACGGGTGCGTGGACAGCTGCGCCATCAGGTTGGCTTCGGACTCGAAGCGGCGGCGCGCGCCCTCCGTCTTCAGGTCGGCGACGAGCACCTTGACTGCGACCTTCCGCGTCGGCCGGTCCTGTTGGTAGAGGTAGACGTCGGAGAAGCCGCCGGAGCCGAGCAGGCTGACGTAGCGGTAGCCGTCGATGGCGGGAGGCGGCGCGGGCGGACGCTTTGAGCTCACAGCAGGTCCTCGAAGCGCAGCGAAACGCCGTCGCCCAGGTCCGCGATATCGCCGTCGAACAGGATCATTGACTCGCCCTGGCCCAGACGGCGCGGGGGCTGCCCCTCGCGGATCAGCATGGTGCCGTTGGTCGCCTTCAGGTCGCCTAGGATCACGTGCCAGCCCTCGAGCCGCACCTCAAGATGCGAACGCGAAATGTCGCCGCTGACGCTGCGGACCTGTACCAACTGGGGCATGACGTTGCCCTGCACCCGGGAGGCAGCCGGCTGCCGGCCGACAATCACCGGCCGGTCGAGCTCGATGACCTCGCCCGAGGACAGCCGCATCTTGCCCAGGCTGGGGCGCTTCACCTCGCTCGCGTCGCTGGCCAGCGGCGCGGCACACCGGGAACAGGCCGAACGCGTCGGCGGGTTGGCGTGGCCGTGTGGGCAGACCCGGGCCAGCACCATGGGACCGGTTGTCGCCCGGGGCTCGGCCGGGGTTCCCGCGGGTGAGGCTGCGCCGGACAGGTTCTGCAGGTCGCTCCGCATCAGGGTCTGGCCGTCGTGGTCCCCCTCGAGCGCGGACCCGGCTCCAGCAGGAGCAGCCGGCTGCGGAGGCGTGTCAGGAGCAGCCGGCTGCCCGGAGGTGGGCTCGGTGGGCTGGATCCGTCCGGCGCCCTCGGCGGGCTGGACAGAGGTGGACTGGATCCGCCCGGTGGCTTCGGCGGGCTGGACAGAGGTGGACTGGATCCGCCCGGCGGCTTCGGCGGCCTGCGATTCGGCCGCACGGGCACGGGCGGAGGCCGACGGGGTCAGCCACGGCACCGAGTCGATCAGGCTCGCGGTCTGCTGTGCCGGGACCGGGGCCTGCGGGTGCGGGCCGGCGGGGGCACCGGTACCGACGGCGGCGGGCGGGGTCTGCGCCGGGGGCACCGAGGGGGCGGCCTGGCTGGCAGGCGGATTCGCCGGCAGGTTGGCACGCTGGGCCTTGGTGTGGACGACGGTCTCCTCGATGTCGCCTTCCTCGCCGGGCTGTGCCGAGCCCGAATCGGCAGCGTCCGGATCGTCAGCGTCCGAGCCAGCAGTGCCGGTTTCCGCTGCGCCGAGGTCCCCGGCGGCGAAGTCTTCGGCAGCCAGGTCCTCGGCATCGCCGGGCGTCAGGATGGTTTCATCGGAGGCCGGGGCGTCCAGCGGGTTTGGCTGTTTAACGCCGGGGTCTTCAACGCCGGGCCCGGGCGCGGACGCGGGCCGCGGGACTTGACCCGCAGGGGCCTGGCCCTGCCGCTCGGAGGCGGAGGTGTGCGCGGGCCGCGCCGGGGCCTGGTCCCGCGGCTCGGAGGCGGGGGGCTGCGCGGGCCGCGCCGGGGCCTGATGCTGGACTTCGGGGACCGGGACGGGCTCTTGCGCCGCCGCTGCTTCCGCGCGGGCTGCGCGCACGAGGTCCGCCGCCTCCTCCTTGGACGTACCGCTCAAGGCGATTCCGCCGTCGTCGTTCCCCACCCTGATGCCACCGAGCTGGACCACGCCCTCGGCCAGGGGCAGCCAGCGGCAGGCGCCTTCCTTGCCGGCGTTGATCACGACGTCGAAGGCCTCCTGTTCGGGCAGCAGGCGCTCGGTCCAGGTGGTCACGCCCTGGCCGGAGAGTTCGGCGGCTCCCTCGGGGCAGTCGGTGTTGACCACGACGTCGCCGCGCAGGATGGCGTGCATCCTGCCGTCGTAGGAGATGATGGCGAACTCGGGCAGGGCCGCGAGGTCCGTGCCGTAGCCGCTCACCACGGCGCCGAGCACGGACTGCAGCGTCGGGCGGCTCGCGAGGACCGCCCAGAGATCATGCACGACGTCTTCCCTTGTCCCGCTGTCCAGCAGCACGATGGTGCCGCCGCGGACCAGCCCCAGCCACGAGCCGGGGCGGTAGGAAATCGCTGGCATTAGGGTTCCCCCTCGGTCGGTGCTGCGCCGGGTTGGCCGGCGACGGGCCGGGGCAGCGTGTTCGTTTCTTCGGGCTCGTGCCGCGGGGCCGTGGCCTCCTGCTCGGCCTCGCAGGCCAGTGCGGCGTCGACCACCAGGACGGTGATGTTGTCCCGGCCGCCCGAGCGCAGCGCCGCCTGGATCAGGCCCTGCACCGCGTCCTGGGGCCGCTCGTTGGAATTCAGGATGGTGTAGATGTGCGCGTCGCTGACCTCTGAGGTCAGGCCGTCGGAGCAGATCAGCAGCCGGTCCCCCGATTCCACCGGCAGCATCCAGAAGTCCGGCTCGGCGTCGTCCCCGGTGCCCAGCGCCCGCGTCACCACGTGGCGGCGCGGATGAACCAACGCCTCCTGCGCGGTGATGCGGCCGGACTCCAGCAGTTCCTGGACCTCGGAGTGGTCGATGCTGATCTGTTCGAGCTTGCCTTGGCTCAGCCGGTAGGTCCGCGAATCGCCGACGTTGAACACCAGCCAGTAGGCGACTCCGCGTTCCTCGACCAGCGCTGCCCCGGTGACCGTGGTGCCGGCGCGGGAGGCCGCGGCGATCCGGATCCGGCGGTCGGCGTCCGCCAGCAGCTGCTGCATCTGCGCCGCGCCCAGCGGTCGTTCGCGCGCATACTCGGCCAGCGTCTCCACGCAGATGCGGCTGGCCACCTCGCCGGCTTCGTGGCCGCCCATGCCGTCCGCCACCGCGAAGAGCGGGGTTGCCGCGACGAAGGAGTCCTCGTTCAGTTCCCGGCGCAGCCCGCGGTCAGTGCCGGCGCCGACGGTCAGCCGGATGGAGTCGAGGTGCCGCTCCTGGTCGCCCTGCCGCTCCTGGTCGCCGGTCATGCCTGCCCAATGGTGAAGCTGCGGTCCCCGAAGTGCACTGTGTCCCCGATCCGGGCGGCGACGGGGTTCCCGGGGGTGAGCTGGGTGCGGAGGCCTTCCGCTCCCGTGACCGCCGTGCCGTTGGTCGAGTTGCGGTCCGCGACCCACACGGTGCCGCCGTCCACACGGAGCTGCAGGTGCGTCTTGGAGACGGAACGTCCCATGTCGGCGAAATCGATCAGGTGCTCGACGTCCTCGCCCTCGGCGGCGGCCGGGTTCCGGCCGATCAGCACCGTGCCGTCGACCGTGACCTGGCGCCCGTCGTCGAAGCGGATGGCTATGCCCCGCGGCTGAGGTACAGGGGCGGGCGCTATGCCGGCAGGCGCTGCCGTGGCAGCGTCCGTGCGAAGCCGGGTGAAGGCCAGTTCGTCCTCCGCCGGTGCCGGGGGTCCCGCGGGACGGGAAGCGGACGACGCCGGTGCCTCCTGCGGTGTGGATGCCACCGAAGTGCCGCCTGCCGTCGTGCCTTGTCCGGACGCTGCGGCCGAGGCGGAATCTGCGGCCGGGGCGGACGCTGCGGGCGCGCTGAAGCCGGGGATGCCGGAAATGATGCCGCCGGAGCCGGCCTCGGCCGCCGCGGCGTCGAAGGCGGGCCACTGCTGGCCCGCGAAAACCGGCTCGGCCACGGGGGCAGCGCCGTAGAGTCCGCCGGTGGTCAGCGGATCCCGGCCGGCGTTGACGTCCAGCACCAGGGTCTTGGCCACCTTGTCGTGCCAGCCCTGGCGCTTGTGGTTGGGGTCCCAAAGATTGGAAATCACGACGACAATCGGGCCGGCGACCGGGACGACGTTGCTGACCGCGAGGATGAGCCCGCGGATGAAGATCGCGGCCGCGCCCGGCGCCTCGCCGTCCTCGCTGGCGGTGCGCAGGCCGAGCAGGACGTTGCCCGGGGTCTTGCCCGAGCGGGCTTCCCACAGCCATTTCCAGATCGTGTAGGCGAGTATCAGCACGGAGGCAATGCCGGCGGCGAGGAAGAAGCCGCCCAGCGCTGCCGCCGTCGCCGTTTCGCTGCCGGTCGACGCCGCCGAGACCACCGACGGGAGGCTGATGCCGTAGGCGATGCCCGCCACGACGGCCGGAGGAATCCGGTCAACCAGCCATGCGCCGAATCGTTTGCCCGCCGACGCGCTGACGAGGTTCAGTCTTGCCGCCACGTACCGTCCACTCCCTCGTCTTGTTGCCTGCCCGGTGACTCTACTTTACGGGGCGCTTCCGCGCCGCCCGCGCGCAACATACCGGGTGCTGCGGCGCGCCGTTTCGCCATGCGGGACCGAACATCGGCCAGCAGGGACCGCAGCGAGTACTTGGCCCGCTGCCGCTTCCAGAAGCCTGCGCCGGCCGACATCTCCTCCAGCGACTTGTCCACGGTCTCCCAGTACTGCCGGACTTGGACTTCCGTGGGTTCGCCACGGCCGAAGACCGCGGCGTCGGCCCGGCGCGCCAGCAGCGTGGTGGTGCCGGAGGCGGACGGGAAGGCTTCGGCCAGCTCGGCGGCGTGTTCCCGGCGGGTGGCACGCGGGGCGGCCGTGGCACCCATGTCCATCGCCAGGGAGACGACCTCGCTCCAGCCGCCGCTGACGCGCGTGCTCGGCAGGCCCTCCGACGCACGCCGCTTGCGCCGGCGCAGTTTGAGCCAGGCGATCAGCAGCAGCGGGATCATCAGGACGATGACCGGAATCAGTGCAACGCCGACGACGGTGAACAGCCAGCCCCACTGTTCCCAGAAGCCCTTGTCGTTCTGCTCCGCGTCCTGCGGCTCCGGGGCCGAGTCCGGCGGAAGCTCGGCGGGCTCCTGCGGCGGGGGCGGCGGCTGCAGCACCTGCGGCTTGGGCGTGGACTTCGGCTGCTGCTGCGGGGGCGTCGGTTCATTGTCCTTGTCCGGCGTCGGGTCGAAGGCCACCCAGCCGGCATTTTCGAACGCCACTTCCACCCAGGCGTGGACGTCCTTGCCCTTGATTTCCACCGGGTCGGCGGCGGTGCGCTCCTTCGCCGGGTCCGGGTAGAAGCCCATGACCACACGGGCCGGCATGCCCAGCTGCCGGGCCATCAGCGCCATCGCGACGGCGTACTGCTCGTCGTCGCCGATCATCTGTTCGGCGTCCAGGAGGGCGGTGATGCGGCCGGCGCCGTGGCCGGAGAGGCTGCGGGCCTCGTCCTCCTTGCCGTTCGAGAAGAAGCCGTTCTCGTGCAGCGCCCGTTCCAGCTGGCGGACCTGTTCGATCGGCTCGGTGGCGTCGCCCGCCAGCTCGTTCGCCTTGGTCGCGATGATGGGCGGGACCTGGTCCGGTTCCGGCAGCGACAGCCGCGCGAAGCCGTCCTGGGCCAGCCGGCCGTCTTCCGGCTGCTCCGGGAAGGTCACGTTGACCGAGTAGGTGTCCTCGGGGCGGATGTAGGACGTGGCGAGGGCGGTCTCCGAGTCCTCGTTGTAGTAGAGCGACCCGCCGACTTCCTTGGCGCGCGGCCCCGCCATCGCCACCCCGTTGAGCTGGCCGCCCGCCGGGAGCCACACGCCGGTGTAGTCGCCGACGCTGAAGTCCAGCTCGACCGACTCCCGGTCACCGGTGAGCGTGCCCAGCGAGCTCGCGTCCCCCACCGGCGCGTAGTTTCCGCCGCTTTCGGGGTTCACGTTGTAGACCACGCCGTCGTAGGTATCCAGTGCCGCCAGCCGTACCCGTTCCCCGGCAGGCAGCCCGCGCACGGTGAAGAGGGTCTCTTCCGACTTGTCCTTCACGTACTGGCGGAAGTTCATCAGCGGAGACGGATAGTCGTAGAGGTCAACCGGGGGAACGACGACGTCGCGGAGCACCTTGCGGTCTTCGTCCGCGGTGAGTGCCGGAGACGCGAGGGCGGTCGCCGCCGTCGCAACGGCCAGCACGCCGGCTGCCAGGCCGGCGCGGCGCATGGTGGAGGCGCGGCGGGCGGCCGGCTCGGCCTGACTGAGCCCCGCTCCCCCGGCCAGGCCGCCCGTGCGCGCGGCGTGGTGCCGCCAGGCCAGCCAGGCGACGGCCGCGGCCACCAGCAGCACGCCGCGCAGGAGCGGAAGCGTCGGCGCGTTGGTGCCGAACGCGATGCCCAGGATGAACAGGGCTGTCACGGGAAGCGCCGCCCAGCAGAGTCCCCTGGTCCGCCAGGCGAGCGTCCCGGCGAGCAGTGCCGCGGTCAGCGAACCAAGGAAGGGCACCACGAGCATCCCGCCGCTGACGCCGACGGGCGCGGCCACGGTCAGGATGTCCTTCCAGGCGAAGATGAAGCCGGTCAGCACCGTGCGCAGCGACTCGAGCGACGGCAGGAACCCGGCGATCGCCTCCGTCGGTGCAGCGAAGGTGCTGCCCAGGACAAGGTAGGTGACCAGGCCCGCCGTCGCCGTCGCCAGCAGGCCCAGCCGGTACCAGGCGCAGCCCAGCGCGAGCGCGAGGCCCAGCAGGACACCGCCGATGCCGGCAACCAGGTAGCGGGGATCCCCGCCGAAGACGTTGTGGAAGCCGAGGACACCGAGCGTCAGGAGCAGGGCCAGGACCGCGGCGTCGATGCCGATGCTGCGCCAGGAGCGCGGCTGGGCGAGTCCCGGTGCGCCGGCCAGGAGCCCCGGGCCGGCAGTCCGGCCGGCAGTTTGGCCCGCCGCGGCGCGGCGGCGCGCGCGGGTCGGTTCGTTGTCCGGGCTGCCCGGGCTGTCGGTGGTGCTCATGCGGCAGCCTTCCTCAAAACAATGCCAAGGTCTTCCAGGTTGCCGAGCGAGAGCACCGTCAGGTCGCCGATCGTGGCCCGCGAGGCCTCGGTGCCGAAGGAACAGCGGATCGCGAAGGCGCGGATGCCGGGCGGGATGGTGGATGCCGCGCGGCGGAGTTGGGTCGGCGTGGTGTGCGCCCCGGTGACCAGGAAGAACACGGAGGCGTTGGGCACGGCGTCGGCCGTCGACCGCGCCAGCTCCACGGCGGTCGCCCGCTGCGGCCGGCCGTCGATCCGCGTCATTTCGTCCAGCAGGTTCCGCCCGGTTTCGCTGCGCAGCGGGCCCTGCTGGGTCATCACGCTCAGGTTCCGCTGCTCGCGGATGGCCTGTAGGCCGATAGAGGCCCCGGCGGACACGGCCAGCTCGAATTCGGCCTCCGAGGCGTATTCCTCGGTATTCGTCGAAACGGCAATGGCGAGGTGGGCGCGGCGGGTTTCCTCGAACTGGCGGACCATGAGCTGGCCGGTGCGGGCCGTGGTCTTCCAATGGATGTGCCGCCGGTCATCGCCAGGAACATAGTCGCGCAGGGCATGGAAGGACACATCGGCGCTCGAAAGGTCCTTGGTCGGCAGGCCTTCCAGGTCACGGATGAAACCGGAGGCCGTGCCCACCAGCGCGGTGGTCCTCGGGTGCACAAAGAGGTCCGTCGGTTCGGTCCACACCATCTGCCGGCGCAGCAGGCCCAGCGGGTCGGCACGGACCGAGCGCACCGGCCCCACCACGATCACCGCGCGGCGCTGCGTGGGAATGGTGAACAGGTCCTCATGGACCTGGCCCGGCTGCATGCGCGGCAGCTGGAACACCGCGGTGCCGGCGCCCACCGGCAGCTCCATCGCGGCCGGCAGCAGGGGCTTGGCGGCGGTGTTGGTGACGGCAATACTTCCGACGGCGTGGTCCCCCACCGCGACGCGGGTGCGGGCCAGGTCCAGTTCCACTCCGTAGGAGGACCGGCCGAGCACGAAGCCGACGGCGATCAGCAGCAGCAGGGCGGCCATGAAGCCCGCCGTCCGGGCTTCCGCCCAGCCAAAGGCCGCGCCGAGGCCGAACAAGAGCACACAGGTGCCCAGCACCATCCAGCCCAGCGGCGAAACGACGGCGAGGACCGGCCGCACGTGGCGCTCCAGCAAGGCCCCCGCTTTCTTCCACCACGGCGCCACGTATTCGCGGCCCAGGCCGGCGGCCTCCGCCAGCACTGACCGCGGGTGCAGCCTGCTGCCCGCCGAAGGAAAGACACCGGGGAGGGCCCCCCGGGCCACGCGCGCCAGGGCGCCCCGTGCCGCCGCCAGCCGGCCCTCGGCGGTTTTGGTTGTCGACATGCTCGCCTCTGCCGCCGGGACTAAACGGCCGCGGCGCGCTGCTGCGGCGCGGCGACGTCCGCCAGCACGCGGCTGATCACGGCTTCCGGCGTGGCCCCCGCGAACTCTGCCTCGGGGTCCATGACCAGCCGGTGCGTCCACACCACGGGTGCCAGCTCCTTGATGTCGTCCGGCAGCACGTAATTCCGTCCTTCCGAGGCAGCCCAGACCTTTGCCGCACGCACCATGGCCAGGGCGCCGCGGACGCTGACGCCCAGGCGGGTCTCGTCGACGGAGCGCGTCGCTTCGCACAGGTGCGAGACGTACTCGAGCACGGCCGTGTCCACGTGGTTGCTCGCGGCCAGGTCCGCCATGTCCGTGACGGCCTGGGTGGTGATGATCGGCGACAGCGCGGCGGAACGGTCCCGCGTGGTGGCGCCGCCGAGCAGCTTCACCGTCGAGGCCAGGTCCGGGTAGCCGATGGATGTCTTGATGAGGAAGCGGTCCAGCTGCGCCTCCGGCAGCCGGTAGGTGCCGGCCTGCTCGATCGGGTTCTGGGTGGCGATCACCATGAACGGACGGCCGGCCTGGTAGGTCACACCGTCCACCGTGACGCGGGATTCCTCCATGACCTCCAGCAGGGCCGACTGGGTCTTCGGCGATGCCCGGTTGATTTCGTCCGCCAGCACGACGTTGGCGAAGATCGGTCCCTTGTGGAACTCGAAGTTCTGCGTCTTCTGGTCGTAGATGGTGATGCCCGTGACGTCCGAGGGCAGCAGGTCCGGGGTGAACTGGATGCGGGAGTTGGTGCCCTGCACGGTGGCGGCCAGCGAACGGGCCAGCATGGTCTTGCCGGTGCCCGGGGCGTCCTCGAGCAGGACGTGGCCTTCGGCCAGCATGGAGGTCAGGATCAGCTTGACCACGTGCGACTTGCCCAGCACCGCCTGGCCCACATTGCCGACGAGTTTCTCAAAGGTCCCGGCGAACCATTCGGCTTGCTCTGCAGTCATCGTCATCGTGGTAGCTGTCTCTTTCTCGCTGATGTTGGCTTCGGAACTGATGCTTGGTCGCCGGTCGCGTGCTGCGGGAGGCGGCGGGCGCAAACGATTAAGCCGTCGGGCGGCGGCCGCCGGGGATCATTCTACGGACTCCCGCGGACCGGTGCGAAGGGGAGATCTCCCCAGCGCGCCCGTCCGCAACGACGCTCATCCGCTCCACCCGTGCATGTGGAAGGTGCCGTAGCCCTCGATGGTGACGAGCAGGTCGTCCGTATAAGGCGGCGACATGTTGGCGATGCAGTTGGTTTCGCCGGTGATGCCGCTGTAGCTGGTGATCCGCAGCGTGGTGCGCCCGTTGTTGGGGTCCAGGTTTTCTTCCGTACCGCGGCAGGTCATGGTCACGGAGCCGAGCGGGAAGTTCCGGTAGCCGACCTTCACCCGGAACCAATTCCTCTCGCCGCGAACGATCACCTCCTCGCCCCGGTAGAGGCCCGTCACCGCCGCCGGGGAGGTCGACTGCGAGCGGCTGAAGCTCTTGCTGCCGTCGGCCCGGGTCACCGTGACCACGATCGTGTGGGTCTTCCCCGGCTCCTCGCCGCTGGTCCAGCTGCCGCTGCCCGCGTTGACGGCCTGGCCGTTCACCGTGACCGAGGATCCCGTGACCTCGCGGCCGTTGCCGTACTGCTGCCAGTTGGTGTTCCAGGTAAAAGTCACCTTCGGTCCGTTGACCGAAGCGCCGATGTTCGAGGCATCCGTGATCGGCCCGTACGCGCTGGTGGCGTTGGACGCGGCGCTGGCCGCACCAGGTCCGCCCGCATTCAGGGCCCGGACCCGCCAGGTGTGGTTCTGCCCGTTGGTCGGCGAGGCCGCCGTCGCTCCCGGACCGGACAGCGGCAGCCAGCCCCCGCCGTCGAGCGAATACTCGTAGCCGGAGATGGCGCTGCCGTTGTTGTTGGGCGGGCTGAAGTCGAGGCGGACCTGCTCATTGGTCCCGGTCGCCGCCGCGCGGACGGACGCCACCTGGTGCGGGACACCATACGGTACGACGGCGGCGGAGCGGCTGCTGAGGTCGCCGGCGCCGGCCTTGTTCCGGGCCAGGACGTCGAAGGTGTAGCTGCTCGACGTCTTCAGCCCGGTGAGCGAAATTCCGGTGGTTCCGGCCGACAGCCCGTTGCGGGAATCTGCCAGGGCGCCGTTCTCGAAAATCCGCAGGTCGTAGGACTCCACCGGGGCGCCGTTCGTGTTGGCCGGGGCGGACCAGGCGACATCGATGGAGCCCTCGTTGACCTGGCTGGTGGTCCGGGTCGCCGTCGGCGTGGACGGCGCCCCCGGCGGCCCGGCCGGAATCTCGGGCGAGGAGTAGCCGCTGAAGTCCGACGGCGTCGTCGCGCGGTTGTTGGCCTGGACGCGGACCTTGTAGGCGGTGCCGTTGGCCAGGCCGCTCCACACCAGCGAGTTCCCGGTGACCTTGGACTTCTGCAGCTCTCCGGCCGGCGGCGCCGGGGAGATTTCCAGGTTGAAGGACTCTACCGGGGACCCCTCCGAGGCGGGCGCCTGCCAGGTCACCGTCAGCGAGCCGTCGCCGAACTCCAGCTGCGGCGCGGCCGGGGTCTCCGGCTTGACGTCCGGGCGCACCGTTCCCGAGGCCGGCGACGGCTCCGAGGTGCCGACGGCGTTGGTCGCAGTGACGGTGAAGTTGTACTCCTGGTTGTTCGTCAGGTTATCGAGCGTGCAGGTGTTGGCGGCGCATTCCTGGCTGAAGCCCCCGCCGCTGACGGTGTAGGAGGTGACCGGTTCGCCGTTGTCCGCCGGCACGTCCCAAGTCAGGACGGCCGTGCGGTTGCCCTCGCTGACCATGCGCGGCGTGGTCGGCGCATCCGGCTTGCCCTTCACCGTCAGCGTGACCTCGCCTTCGGCTTCGCGGTCCGGGTCCCCGGTAGCGTCCTGGATCCGGTACACGACCAGCATCGTGCCGACAAAGTCCTTGGCCGGCGTGATCTGAAGCGACTCGCCGCTGACCGCCGCGGTCCCCTGGCCGCTGTCGAGCGGGCGGGTGCTGAGGATCTTCAGCGGCGTCTCCGGGAACGGGTTGGAGTCGTTCTCGAGCACCGGCACCGTCACTGTGTCGCCCTGGTGCGCGTTCTGCACGGCGTCGTCTACCGCGACGGCCGGCTGCCGGTCCGTCGCGACCACGCTGATGGTCACCGCGGCGGAGACCGGGTCATGCTTGCCGTCGGACACGCTGACGGTCACCGTCCCCTCGGTGCCCTTCGCGGTGCTGTCGTCCGCGCGGGCGGTGAGCACGCTGCCGTCCAGGGAGACATCCACCCCGTCCACGCCGCCATCGAGGGCGAACTTCAGCGTGTCGCCGGGATCCGGGTCGCTGGCGGCCCGGGCCAGGTCGAGGGTAACGGGCTCGCCGCCCTGTGCCACCTGCAGCGAGTTGGCGCTCAGCACCGGCGGGGAGTTCTGTTCGGGCCCGGGCAGGACGGTGACGGGCAGAGTCAGTACGGCCGTCAACCCGTCCGGGTCGTCCGGGCCGCTGCCGTCGGTCACTTCGAAGGACACCGAAGCCGGGCCGGCATAGCCGTCGTTGGAGGTGAAGGTGACGCGGTCGGCGCCGTTGATCCGCGCCGTGCCGGCCACGGCCGCGACCTTGTTGTCCTGGGTCAGCCGCGGCGTCCGCCCGTCGCGCACCGTGACGAGTTCGCGCAGGTCGAGCGCCAGCGGATCGCCGGAGCGCACCTTGAGCGGCGTCTGGTCCGCCAGCGCCGGCCGCTGGTCGCCGTTGCCGGGCACCACCACGAAGGCCGTGGACGAAAGGCCGTCCATGTCCTCGAGCGTATAGGGAATGATCTGCGTGTCCGCGCGCACCGGGACGGCCAGCGTCCGGTCGTCGGCCACCCGTGCCCCGCCCGCCGGGTCGTCGACGCTGATGGCCAGCGCGGCCAGGTCGCCGTCCGGGTCCTCGTCGTTGTTCAGGATCGGCACGCTGACCTCGTCGCGGCCGGTTGTCTCGGCCACCGCGACCCTGTCGTCCCGCGCGACCGGCGGCAGCAGCGGAGCGTCGGCGTCCACGGTGACCGTCACCGTGCCGGTGGCGCTTCCGCCGCGGCCGTCCGTGATGGTGTAGCGGACGACGGCGGTGCCTTCCGTTTCCGGGGCCTGGATCCTGAGGCGGCCCTCGCGGATGCCAAGGTCCAGCTCCGCCTCGGTGGTGAGGCCGCCGTCCGCGAAGGCAAGCCGGTCCCCGTCCGGGTCCGAGTCGTTCTTCAGCACGTCAACGGAGAGGCTGCGGCCCGGGCGGACGGCGGCCTCGTCGTCGACGGCGTAGGGCGGCTGGTTGGCGTCCGACGTCGGCGCGACGCCGATGGAGACGGTTCCGGTGGCGCGGGCGCCCAGCCGGTCCTGGACCACGTAGGTGATGGTGTCGGTGCCGGACGAGGCGGCACCGGCGCTGTATTCGATGGCGTCCGCCTTGATGACGGCGGTGCCGAGGGAAGGCGCGCGGTCCAGCCCCGCCAGGCCCACGGAATCGCCGTCCGGGTCGATCCCCTCCAGCGGGACCGGGATGCGGACGGTCTTGCCCGCCAGCACCCGCGCCGTGAGGTCCTCCGGAACGGGAGCCGAGTTGCCGCTGTCCAGCGGGTTCACCCGGATCCGCACCTGGGCGCTGGCCGTCTGCCCGTCCGGGCCGCTGATCCGGTAGACCAGGGGCACCGTCTTGCCGGCGGTGGCCGGTCCGGCCTTGAAACGCAGCTGGTTCCCGGAGATGGCCACCGTACCGTCGGCCGGATCCGGGCTTTCGGCGAGCTCCGCGTCCAAGGTAAGCGCCGCGCCGTTGGGGTGCTCATCGTTGTCCAGGACCGGAATGGTGACCACGTCGCCGGCGCGGACCACGGCCTCGTCGTCGGTGGCCCGGGGCGGGAGCAGTTTCCCGGGCGCCGGCACCGGGTAGATCCCCACCTCGCCGGTCGCGCTGCCGGAGCCGTTGGAGACGGTGTAGGTAATGGTCAGCGGCGCGTTCAGTCCCCGGGCGTCCTCGACCCGGAGGATCGAGTGGTTCAGCACCGCGACCTTCACGGCCGCGTCGCGCGGGGCGGAGACCGACTGCACGACCAGGACTCCCCCGGCCGGATCCGAGTCGTTGGCCAGCACATCCACGAGCGCCTCGCCGCGGGCCGGCAGCAGCACCGTGTCCCGCACCGCCGTGGGCAGGCCGGCGTCCTGGTCCGCGCCGACCACGTCAACACGGATCAGTCCGGGCGCGCTGGTGGGCCCGGTAGTGGCCAGGTACTCGAGGTAGTACGTTCCGGGAGTCTTCGAACGGAAGGTGACGGTGCCGGCGTCGTAATTGCCCTGGACCTCGGCATTGGGCACTTCGCCGACGTTCGCCAGCCGGAGCGAACCGCCGGTGGGATCCACGTCATTGCGCAGCGGGAAGATGGTCGCGGCTTCCCCGCCGGCCACCCGGATGTGGTCCGGGTTGGTAATTGGGGGCAGCTCGCCGCGCGGCTTGACCTGCACGGTCACCTCGCCGGTAGCGGTGGTCCGGCCGTCGGACACCGTGATGGCGACCTTCTTCTCGCCGTCGGACACCCCCACGTCCTGGTAGGTGAGCAGGCCGTCCGCTCGGGTCCGCACGATATCCCCCGGGTCCTCCGCGGCCGCGCCGACGAGCAGCAGGTCATCACCGTCCGGGTCCAGCCAGTCCGTCAGGACGTTCTGGCTCAGGCTGCGCCCGGCCTCCACGGCCAGGATGGTCTCGCGCTTCTGCTCGGGCGCCTGGTTGGATCCCGGGGGCACCACGCGCAGCCGGACCCTCGCCGAGTCCGTGCCGCCGCGTCCGTCGTCGACCTCGTAGCTGAAGGTGGAGCTGCCGGCGGCGGAAGCCGGGACCACGGCCTGGAGGCCGGTGTTCTCGTAGATCCGCTGGACGGTGCCCGCGGCGGGCTGGTCGCCGGTGACCTTGACCGTCAGCAGGTCCCCGTCCGGGTCCGAGTCGTTGAACAGCACCGGCAGCACGGTGGTGCGGCCGGCCCGCACGCCGAACTCGTCATCCGTGGCCGTGGGCGGTTGGTTTTCCTCGAGGCGCTCCGGCAGCCGGGTGGCCGCGGTGATGTCCGCCGACTCGGTCGTATCGTTCTCGTCCTCGCCCTTCGGCGGGATCAGGTCCGCCCAGTTGTTGACCAGCTGCAGGTTCTTGTTGACCAGCCAGACGTTGCCCGCATTGATGTCGTTGAGCACGACCACGTCACGGTTGGTCCGGAACACAAGCTCGGAGTCCGCGCCGAGCGACGGAATGGGCAGCGACAGGTCGAAGGCATTGTCCGCGCAGTCGCGCAGGTACGTTCCGTTGCCCGGCCAGGCGGCGTGGACACAGCCGCCGACTTGCACCGGCGCGATGGGCGGGGCCGGATTCGGGACCCGGGTCAGTTGCGCCTCGCCGCCGTCCAGGGGCTGGCTGAGGAGCCCCGCAGAGGTTGCGATGCCGACCCGGTCACCCGCATCCCCGGGCTGCTGCAGTTGCGCGTCGCCGGCACCGTCCAGCTCGACGGCCCTCCCGCCGGGCAGGTAGGCGGTGCCGGCGTCCGGGACCAGGACCACAGGCTCGTCGCCGACCGTGGTCAGCTGCAGTTCGGCGGCACCTTTCATGCCCGGCAGCTCCTGCGCCGAGACCTCCTCGAACGCGCCGCCGTCCGCGCGGTACCCGGTGAGCATGCCGGTGTCCGGCGTCGCCACGTAGACCGTGTCTTCATCGCTAACGACGGCGACAGCGCCCGGCTGGTCCTCGGCCAGAGGCTCGGCACCCTCCGGGGAGAACGATTCCAGAGAAGCGGCGTCGACCGCCCAGACCTGGCCCGCGGCCGGATCGCTGACGGCCGCCACGGCCGTGCCGAGCGACAACCGGGCCGACCCCGGGAGCTGGTTCTCCGCGCCATGGACCATGTCGGCGACACTGACCCGGCTCACCGCGTTCTGGTCCAGGTTCTGCAGGAGCACGGTGGCTGCGTCCTGCTGCACATCGAAACCGGTGCTGGCGGGCTGGAAGCCGCCGTCGAGCAGCTGGGACTGGTAGTTCAGGTGGCCGACCAGGCCCTGGGCCTTGTTGGTGACCCACACCCCGCCGTCGTTCAGGTCCACATCGGCGGTGTCGGTTCCCGGGTGGAGCAGAATGCCCGCGGCGACCACGGCCAGCGCAACCGAGAACGCGGCCGCGGGCGCGGCTCTGCGGCGTGACGCGCCGCGGCGCGTCCGGCCGGACAAACTCAATTTCACACGGGACCTTCGACTGGTTGTTTTGCCGGCGGCCCGCTTGCCGCCCGGGATAAGTCTAAACGGTGTACTTAATCGTTGCGACGGGCAGATCTACCCATCCGGCCGGGAGCCGCGAGGCGGCGGGGCAGGCTGTTGGGCCTGCCCCGCTGATACCGGCAAGGTCCGGGAATCTAGCACCTGGGCATACCGCTCGGTGCCCTGCTGCCGACGTGGCTGCCGCCCGGCTCCTTCACATGGATGCCCTTGACCACGAGCCCGTTATTGATGCTGCGCGTGCCCGAGACCTGCTTGTACCAGTTGCCGCTGGGCCAGACAACGTAGCACGTCGCCGTGATGTTGTTGCCCGGGTAGGTCCAGTGGTCACCCGAGCAGCTGCCTGGTCCACCGTAGTTGTCGCTGGATCCGTTGGCCGCCTCCATGCAGGACCGGGACTCGAGCTGCGTGCCGGCGCCGCCAACCACCAGGTCCCACTGGGTTTTCTTCGGCGGCGCAGGCGGCGGCGCACTACCGCTGCGGGCCGTCGCGGACGCGATCGTCCCGTTATCGCCGCGCGAGTTGATCGAGCGGGCCTCGATTTTATGCTGCTCGCTGTAGCCGTTGGTGTTGACGGTGCGGCTGCCGCTGTTGGCGACGTTCTGCCAGCCGCCGCCGTCGATCCGGATCTGGATCTGCTTCACGTCGTGGGTGCTCGTGTTCGGCGCGGACCAGCTGAAGGTCAGCCGCTTCTGCTCCGCGGCGCCGTTCTGGCCGGACACGTTAGGGGTCCCGGGCGCGCCGTACGGCTTGGCTGCGTTGGAGCGCGCGCTGGGGGCGCTGTTGTAGGACGCCCCGTCACTGTTGGCCACGGCCGTGACCTGCGCGGTGACGTTGGTGCCGTTGGCGAAACCGGAGACGGTCTGGCCGCTGTTGATGGCCATGGAGCGGCCGTCGCTGAACGTGGCTCGGTAGCTGACCTCGCCGGCTCGGGCGCCATTGCGCTGTGCTGCCGTCAGCTGGTTGAAGCTGATGGTCACGGAACGTCCGGCGCCGCCGGTGTTCGCCTCCTTCAGCGAGACCGACGACGGGGCCTCCGGCGCGCCGACGGCCCGGCGCGCGTTGGACTGCGGGCTGGCCTCTCCGTCGCCGGCCTTGTTCCGGGCCGTGACGGTGTAGGTGTAGTCCGTCTCCGAGTTCGGCGCCGTGATGGTCTGCGAGGTCCCGTTGACGGGCGGAAGGGTGCGCTTCAGGTTTCCGCCCTGGTACTCCCGCACGGTGTAGTCGTTGATCTCGCCGCCGTTGTTGTCCGGGGCGGCCCAACTGACCTTGAGCTGGCTCTGGTTCCCGACGGACTCCACCCGTTCGGTGGTCGGCGCGGCGACCGCGGCGGGTGGGCCGGCCGGAACCTCGGCGGCCGAGTAGGCGCTGAATTCACTCGGCTCCGGCGCCTTGTTGTGCGCCTGGACCCGAACCGTGTAGGCCTGCCCGTTCTCCAGGCCCTCCCACGTGTAGGAGGTGCCCGTCAGGCCGGTCTTCTGCAGCTGCCCGGTCGGCGGCGCCGGCGAAATCTCCAAAGTGTAGGACTCGATGGCGGATCCGTTATTGACCGGCGGCTTCCACGAGACGTCCAGCGACTTGTCGCCGAACTTCAGCTGCGGGGCTCCCGGGGTCTCCGGCCGGACGTCCGGCCGCGCGACCGCGGATTCGGCCGACGCATCGGACTCCCCCACGGCGTTCACGGCGACGACTCTGAAGGTGTATTCGCGGTCGTTGACCAGCCCGGTCAGCGTGCAGGTGGTGCTGCGGCATTCCTGGCTGAAGCCGCCGGTCCCGGTGACGCGGTAGGCCGTGATCGGCTCACCGTTGTCCGGCGGTGCGCCCCAGGAAAGCACCACGGTCTCGTCGCGGACCGAATCCACCAGCGGCGTGGTCGGCGCCTCGGGCCGCCCTCTCACCACCAGCGACACGGTCCCGGTCGCCTGCCGTGAGCCCTCCCCCGTCTTGTCCTGCACCGTGTACTCCACGGTCATCGTGCCGGAGAAGTCCGCGCCGGGAGTAACGACGACGGCGTCCCCGTCCACGCGCGCGGTACCTCCCGCTCCCGCGGTGGCGCTCACGATCTCCAACGGGGTTTCCGGGAACGGGTTCACGTCGTTGGCCAGTACCGGCACCGTGACAGGCTCGCCCTGCACGGCCTCCGGCACCTCGTCGTCGTTCGCCACCGGCAGCGGCCTGGTCGATGCCAGGGCAGAGACGGCCACCCGGCTCATGACCTTGTCCGAACGTCCGTCCGTCACGGAGACGTTGACCGCTCCGGAGGCTCCGGTCTCCACCTCGGCGTCCGCCGACACGCGCAGCACGCTCCCGTCCAGGCTCACGTCGAACCCTTCGGGAGCCCCGCCCTCCAGCGCAAACTCCAGCTTCCCCGCGTCCTCCGGGTTGGCGTCCGTCGCCAGCGGCCGCAGGTCGTACGACACCGCGTCCTCGCCCTTGGCGACCTCGACCGCGCCGGTGGTGAACTCCGGCGCAATGTTCTTCTCGGGGCCCGGGATCACGTTGGTCATCACGGTCAGTGTCGATTTCAGGCCCTCCGGATCGTCCGGCCCGGAACCGTCCGTCACCTCGAACGTGATGGAACCGCGCCCGGCGTAGTCTTCGGCGGCTGCATAACGCAGCGTCGAATCGCCGGCCACCCACTCACGGTCGGCGGTGCCGATCGCCCGGACCTTCTCCACCTCGGTGATCCGGGGCGTGCGGCCGTCCCGCACCTCGACCCGGTCGTCGAGGTCGATCGTGACTTCCTCGCCCGCCACGACGTCCACCGGGGTCGTATCCGACAACGTCGGGTACTGCTCGCCCAGCGCCGGGACCCATGCCACGGCCGTCGCCTGCAGCCCGTCCACGTCCCGCACTGTGTAGGGAATCAGCTGTGCGCTCTCCGTGAGCTCAACCCGCAGCTCCCCGCCCGCCGTGACGGACGCCGTCGGGTAGTTGCCGTTGACCAGCACGTCCATTTCCTCGGCCACGCCGTCCGGGTCCTCGTCGTTCTCCAGCACCGGCACGTCGAGCGCGGTCCGGCCCTTCGTCTCTGCCGGCTCCACCCGGTCGTCCCGGGCCACCGGCGCCAGCAGCGGCGCATCCCGGCGGACCTGGGCGGTAACCGTTCCCACGGCGGTGCCGCCGCGGCCGTCGCCGACGGTATAGCGCACGTTGACGGTGCCTTCCTCGTCAGGCGTGGTGAACCGGATCCGGCCCTTGTCCGCGGACGCTTCCAGCGACCGGGGCTCGCCGACCACGCGGTTGCCGTCCAGCCTCAGCAGGTCCCCGTCGGGGTCCGAGTCGTTCTTCAGTACGTCCACGGCGACGGCCCGGCCCGGCCGGATGACAATGCCGTCGTCCAGCGCCACGGGGTTCTGGTTGGTTTCCGCCTTCGGCGCGATCCCGACCAGGACCGTGCCGGTGTTCTCGGCCCCCAGGCGGTCCTTCACCACATAGGTGAAGGAGTCCGTGCCGGCGCCCGTCGCCGACGCCGTGTAGTCGATGTAGTTGGGCCCGGCTACCGCCGCGCCCTGTTCCGCCGCACGGCCGATCCCGTGCAGGAAGACCGAATCCCCGTCCGGGTCGATGCCGTCCAGCGGCACGGGAATCCGCACCGTCGACCCGGCGATCACGCGCGCCTCCAGGTTCTTCGGCGCCGGCTGCGAATTGGACTCATCGTCGCGCGGCAGGATGTTGATCCGCAGCTCGGCGGAATCCTTCTGGCCGGCGGAATCCACCACTTCGTACACCGCATAGACGGTCTTCGCCGTCGGTCCCGCGATGAAGCGCACCGCGCTCTCGGACGTGAAGATTTCGCCGTCCGCCTTATCCACCGTCTCGGCCAGCTCCGGTACCAGGGTGATGTCGTCGCCGTTGGGATGTGTGTCGTTGCCCAGCACGTCCACGGTCACCACGTCTCCGGCCCGCACCGTCGCCGTGTCGTTCTCCGCCTGCGGCGGCAGCAGTTTGTCCGGGCCCTTGACGGACACGACGCTGACCTCGCCGGTCGTCGAGGCAAAGCCGTTGGACACGGTGTACTTGATGCTGAGCTGCTGGTTGAGCCCCTTGACGTCGGTAATCCGCAGGATGTTGTGGTTGAGCACCTCGACGCTCACGGCGTCGCCGGAGTCGGTCTCCACACCCTGGACCACGAGCACGCCGCCCGCCGGATCGGCGTCGTTGGCCAGCACGTCCACCAGCACCTGGCCGTTCTGCGGCAGCATGGCGACGTCCCGTACCGCCACCGGCGCGCCATCGCTGGCGGAAGCGCCGACGTCGACCCGCGCCAGGCCCGTCGAGCTGGCCGGGCCGTTGGTCACCACATAGGTGAGGTAGTAGGTGCCCGGCGTATCGGAAGTGAACTTGATGGTCCCGGCGTCGTAGTCCGGCACCACCTCGGCCTTGCCCGCGCCGTCCGCCTTCGCGAGGCGCAGCCGGCCGCCGTTGGGATCGAGGTCGTTCTTCAGCGGAGTGATCTGGATCTGCTGGCCGGCGGTGGTGAAGAAGTGGTCAGCGTTGGCAACCGGCGCCAGCGCCCCGGGCGGGCGGACGTCGACCGTGATTTCGCCGTCCACCGTGTCCGTGCCGTCGGAGACCTGGACGGCAACCTTCTTCTTGCCGGCGGTCTTCCCCACGTCCTGGAAGGTCAGGAGCCCGTCCGGCCGGGTCCGCACCAGGTCCCCGTCCGCCGTGTTCTCCGCGCCGACCAGGAACAGGTCGTCGCCGTCCGGGTCCTGCCAGTCCGTGAGGATGTTCTGGCTGATTTCCTTGCCCTGCTCCAGCAGGATCGTGGTCTTGCGCTTGGCCTGCGGCGGCTCGTTGCTGCCGTCGGCGCGCACGGTGATCGTGGCGGTGGCGGTGTCCTTGCCGCCGCGGCCGTCGTTGACCTCGTACTTGAAGCTATGCCGGCCCGGCGACGCCCCGGCGTCCACCACGATCTGCAGGCCGGTCTTGTCGTAAATACTCTGCACCTCGCCGACCGGGGGCTGGTCTCCGGCCAGCGAGGCGGTCAGCACATCGCCGTCGGGATCGGAGTCGTTGTCCAGGATCGCCAGCGTCGTGGTCCGCCCGGCCCGCACGCCGAACGTATCGTCCTGTGCCACCGGCGGCCGGTTCTCCTTGGTGCGGTCCGGCAGGGTGTTGATCGGATTCTCGTCCGCCGAATCCTCGTCCTCTTCTTCGCTTTCCTGCTCCGGGGGAATCAGGTCGCTCCAGTTGTCCACCAGCTGCATGTTCTCCAGCACCAGCCAGACGTTGCCGGCGTTCACGTCATTGAGGACGACGACGTCGCGGTTCACCCGGAACACCAGCTCGGCGTTGGAGCCGATCCCCTTGATCTCCTGCGCCAGGTCGTCGGAGGGGAGCTCGCAGTCGCGGATGTAGTGCGCCGAGCCGGCCCACGCCGCGTGCAGGCAACCGTCCAGCTGGACCGGAGCGGCGGGCACTCCGGGAGCCTTTAGGCTCGTCCGGGTCGCGTCGGAACCGTCGAGCGGCTGCGTGATCAGTTCCGTTTCGGTGGCGATGGCCGCGAATCCGCTGGCCTCGCCGGACTGCTGCAGCTTCGCGCCGCGGACGTCGCCCAGCGTGGCCGTCTTGCCGCCGGGCAGGAACACCGTGCCGGACTCGGCGTCCAGCACCACGGCCTTATCGCCCACCGCAGCGATCTGCAGGTCGCCGGCCTTATCGAGGTTCTCGGCGCCGTCCTTGCCCACCTGTTCCGGCACGCCCTCTTCGTTGACGCGGTAGGTGTAGACCTCGTTGGCCTGCGGGTTCGCGACGACGACCGTGTCGTCCGGGGCCACCGTGGCCACCGCGCCCTTGGCGCCGGTCAGCACCGGTTCAGCGGTTTCCTCGCTGAAGGACCCGAGGTCGGCTGCGGCGCTGACGAAGACCTGGCCCTTGACCTTGTCCGTAATCGCAATCTGCTCCTGGCCGAACGCCACGTCGGCGCTGCCCGGAAGCTGCTGCTCGGCCTCCCTGGACATCTCGGCCACGTCCACCGGGGACAGCATGGCCTGGTCCAGGTTTTCCATGAATACGGTGGATTTGTCCTGGAGGACGTCGAAGCCGGCGCTGTTCGCCACGAAGCCCCCGTCGAGGGTCTTCGACTGATAGTTGAGGTGGCCCACCAGGCCGGCGCCGTTGTTCGTGACCCAGACACCGCCGTCGTTCAGGTCCACATCCGCCGTGGGAAAGCCCTCGTAGAAGAGCGCCCCTCCCACCACCAGGGCGCTGGCCACGGAAAACGTCGTCGTCGAAACCAGTGCCCGCTTCCGCCGGCCTTGCCCAAAGAGTCCGCTGCCCCAAGCCATATATTTCCCTGTGTGCTGCCTTTGTCGCCCGGCTGCCGGATGGGCCCGCACGGCGCGATGGTGGTGAGTGATCCGCCTACGACTATTTCACGTTTCACCCGCGCCGGTAAACCGCCGCAGATGGGGACAACTGCCCATCGGCGGCGCCTTGAGCCAGCGCAGCGCCAGGCGCACGCGCCCGGGTTATGCCGAGCGCACGCGCCCGGCGTATGCCGCGCCGGAGTCAGTCCACCACGAGGCCGGTGCCCCGGCCGTGCGCCACGGTCACCGGATGGATTTCGCCGAAGCCGCGGATGGTCCGCACTTTCTGCGGCATCAGGACAAAGCGCTCGTCCCCGGCGAGCGTGGCGGCCGTGGTGGAATCCACGAGCACGGTGCCGGGCTCGGCCAGCGAGGTCAGCCGCGATGCGAGGTTGACGGTGGGTCCGTAGATGTCGCCGAGGCGGGAGACGATCCCGCCCCACACCATGCCGACGCGCGCCGAGGGCAGCAGGTCATCGTCCGCCATCGCCTTGGCCAGCGCGAGGGAGATTTCCGCCCCGGCCTGCGGGGTCGAGGCGAGGTAGAGGACTTCGTCACCGACGGTCTTGACCAGGCGGCCGCCGCCGACCGAGATGATCTCGGCGCAGCGGTTCTCGAAGCGCTGCACCAGCTGGGCCAGCGTCTTCTCGTTCATCTGGCGGGACAGGCTGGTGTAGGAGACGAGGTCCGCGAACCCCACCGCGCGCAGCAACGGCAGGGAATCGTCGTCATGCTCCCCCGCGGCGCCCAGCCCCGCCTCCGCGCGCACGGTCAGCCGCGCCACGCCGGCGTTCAGCTGCCGCCGCCAGGAATACAGCAGCACCTTCTCCAGCGGCTCGATCAGGTCGGGCAGCTCGGTGACCAGCCGCTTGCGGGCCTCGGCGTCGGTGATGCCCAGCTGGTGCACCATTTCCTCCACCAGCGCCTCGACCTGCCAGACGACCATCCGGTCCGTCATCTGGCCGATGGACCGGGTGATGGAGATCGCCGCCTCCTCGGTCAGCCGCTCCTCCCGGACCAGGTCGATGATGGTGGTCAGCGCCTCGAGGTCCGCCTGGGTGAAGGCCACGTCCTCGTCGCCGAGGTTCGGGAAGCCCAGTGCCCGCCACAGCTTGCGCGCCGAGAGCAGCGACACACCGGCGCCGGCGGCCACCTCGCGGCGGCGCATGGTCCGTTCCGAGCCGAGCAGCCGGCGCTCCAGGGCACGGATGGCCTCGCGGTCCACCTTGGCCGGGTTCGGATCCTCGCGGACCGCGTCCTGCGCCGCCTCGACCTCCGCCTGGGGCACAATCCGCGGCATGGACAGGGTCAGCGGCTCCGGCTCATGGTGCTCGCTACTGGTCATCCCGCTTTTCCTTCCTCGCCGTACTCGGCCTGCTGCCATCTTTCCATGTCTTCTCCATCGAACCCGCCAGGGAATTCCGTCCGGGGCAGGTCTTCGATCGCCCGGACCACCAGCGCCCGGAAGCGGGCCACCTCCGGCACGTCCGGCAGGCGCCAGAACCTGCCGTAGCCCAGGTCCGCGTCCAGCCGGCCGCTGCGCAGGATGCGCTGGATCAGGTCCTGCTCGATGCGCACCGAGTAGATGGCCGCCAGCAGCACCTGCTGCTCGCTGCGCCGTCCCCAGCCGCGCCGGACAACCAGCCGCCGGCTGGTCAGCAGGTAGCGGGTGGACAACCAGCGCAGCAGCGGCACGACGCACGCCCGCAGCACCAGGAGCGCCGCCGCCACCAGCACCGCGGCGCGCAGCACCGGCTGCCAGGGCGTGATCCACTCCGGCAGGCCTGCGCGGCTGAGCCAGCCGAGCCCGAAGCCCGCGGCGCCGAGCACCACCAGCATCAGCATGAACGGCCAGAACAAGCGGCGCGCCTGCGGCCGGGCCAGCACGATGACGCGCTCTCCCGGATCCAGCTTCAGCCGCACCGCGGCCCCCGGAGCCGGTTGGTGATTGGGGGCAAATCAGGACCCTTCGAGCGGCCGCAGGTGGACGACGTCGCCCGCCGCCACCACATGTTCGGTACCGTCCGCTTCGCGTACCTTCAGGGCGCCGAAGCTGTCCAGGCCGAAGGCTTCGCCGACGATCTCCCGCCCCTGCGGCAACTGCGCGCGCACCTGCTGCCCCAGCGTCGACATCACCCGCTGGAGCCGGCTGAGCAGGCTGGTTCCGTCACTCCACTGCGCCTTGGGGTCCCCGTTCACGTCGCAGAACTGGCGGTACCGCTGGGCGAAAATCCGCAGGTAGGACATGAGCAGGATGTTGCGGTCCGTCGTCGCGCCCTTCTCCAGCGCCACCGACGTCGCCGTCGGCACGGGCAGGTCTTCGGCACTCATCGTGACGTTGAGTCCGGTGCCAATAACGACGGCGGGCGGCGAGGCATCCCCGTAGCTCGCGATCTGGGCGAGGATGCCGGAGATCTTCTTGCCGCCGACCATCACGTCGTTGGGCCATTTCACCGCGGCGTCCAGCTTGGCGTACTCGCCCAGCGCCTCGGCCAGCGACATCGCGGCCAGGAGCGAGAACCAGGCGTAGCTCTGGGTCGGGACCGGGTTGCCGGCGTGGTTGAACGGGCGCAGCAGCACGCTCACAATCACCGAAGAGCGGGGCGGGGCGGTCCACTCGCGGTCCAGCCGGCCCTTGCCGGCGGTCTGCTCCTCGGCCGCCAGGACGCTCAGGTCCGACCAGCCCACCTTGTCGGCGGCGGCCTTCTGCGCGAGGTCGCTGTTGGTCGAGCCGGTGGACTCCACCAGTTCGAGGCGCCGGTACGGGCCCAGCGGGGCACAGAGCGCATCGGTGAGACCCTCATAATCCAGCGCCGGGCGGTCAACATCGGAAAAGCTCTGGCTCATGTCATCCATCCTACGCAGAGCCGGGGCATTCTCCACCGGGGCGACGCGGCAGAATCCGGGACGGCTTGCGGAAAATGTCGGCAGCCGAAATTGTAGGATAACTACAGCCGGTACCGCCGCCCTCCTCACTAGACTTGGTGCAATGACGCCGCCGGCGGCCTGCTTTTTGTGCGAAACCTACTTAAGCCAGGTCATCCACCGCCCGGCTGCGCCGGTAATGCAGAACCCGCCCGAGAATCCGGAGAACCCATGAGCCTCGACACCGATCTTGACCGCTCGACGACCGCCGGCAAGATTGCGGAGTTCCGCCGGCGCCAGGCGGAGGCGATGATGCCGTCCGGTCAGGACGCGGTGGACAAGCAGCATGCCAGGGGCAAGCACACCGCCCGCGAGCGCATTGACCTGCTGGTCGACGAGGGCTCGTTCGTCGAGTTCGATGCGCTGGCCACCCACCGGTCCACGGCGTTCGGCATGGAGAAGAAGAAGCCCCTCGGCGACGGCGTCGTCTCGGGCTACGGCACCGTGGACGGGCGCCTGGTGGCCGTCTACAGCCAGGACTTCACCGTGTACGGCGGTTCGCTGAGCCAGGTCAACGGCGAGAAGATCGTGAAGGTCCAGGAATTCGCGCTGCGCAACGGCTGCCCGGTCATCGGGATCAACGACGGCGGCGGTGCCCGCATCCAGGAGGGCGTGGCCTCGCTGGCGATGTTCGCCGACATCTTCCGCAACAACGTAGCGGCGTCCGGCGTCATCCCGCAGATTTCGCTGATCATGGGCCCGTGCGCCGGCGGTGCCGCCTACTCCCCCGCCCTGACGGACTTCGTGGTCATGGTGGACAAGACCTCGCACATGTTCATCACCGGCCCGGATGTCATCAAGACCGTGACCGGCGAGGAAGTGGACATGGAGACCCTCGGCGGCGCCCGGCAGCACAACTCGACGACGGGCACGGCCGCCTACCTCGGGGTGGATGAAGCCGACGCCATCGAATTCGTCCGCGAGCTGCTCGACGTCCTGCCCTCCAACAACCTCACCGAGGCCCCGGCCACCGCGTTCGACGAGGAGCTCGAGCCCACGGAAGCGGACCTCGAGCTGGACACCCTCATTCCCGACTCGGCCAACCAGCCCTACGACATGCGCAGCGTGATCGAGCACATCGTCGACGACGGCCAGTTCCTGGAACTGCAGGCCCTCTACGCGCCGAACGTCATCATCGGCTACAGCCGGGTCGAAGGCCACACCGTGGGCATCGTGGCCAACCAGCCGATGCAGTTTGCCGGAACCCTGGACATCGCCGCCTCGGAAAAGGCCGCGCGGTTCGTCCGGCACTGCGATGCCTTCAACATCCCCATCCTGACGCTCGTCGATGTCCCCGGCTTCCTGCCCGGCAAGGACCAGGAGTTCAACGGCATCATCCGCCGCGGCGCCAAGCTGCTCTACGCCTACGCCGAGGCCACGGTCCCGAAGCTCACCGTGATCACGCGCAAGGCGTACGGCGGGGCGTACATCGTCATGGGTTCGAAGAAGCTCGGCGCCGACCTCAACCTTGCCTGGCCCACCGCCCAGATCGGCGTGATGGGCGCGCAGGGCGCGGTGAACATCCTGTACCGCCGCGACCTCGCCGCCGTCCAGGCCGAGGGCGGCGACGTCGAAGCGCGCCGGCAGGAGATCATCACGCAGTACGAGGATGAGCTGCTCAACCCGTACCAGGCGGCCGAACTGGGCTACCTCGACGCCGTCATCGCCCCTTCCGACACCCGGGTCCAGATTGTCCGCGGCCTGCGCGCGCTGCGCGACAAGCGGGCCACGATGCCGCACAAGAAGCACGGAAACATCCCGCTATGACCAAGACCCAGGCCCAAGCCCAAACCCATACCGCCGCCGAGGCGGCCCCGCTGTTCACCGTGGCCAAGGGGAATCCAACCCCCGAGGAACTCGCCGCGCTGACCGCCGTCGTGCTGGCCCTGCAGCCGTCCCCGGAGCCTCTCCCCGCGGCGGAGCAGCCGCGCCGGCGCAGCCCGCGGCGGCGTGAACTGCTGCGCCCCGTCGTCGCGCACGGCCCCGGCGCCTGGCGGCACACTTTCCGCTAGGGAGGCAGCCGCCGGACCGTCGCTTAACGCGGAAAGCCGGCAGCCCCCAACGTGCTGCCGGCCTCCTCGAAAGGTCGTCCGCGCCGCCCGAAACGGCCCTCCCCAAGGCCGGCGGAACGGAGTCCCAGCGCCGCGGTGCCGGACTCCGGCCGGCGGAGGACGGAGAGCCCCCCGATAGCCCCGGTTATTTGCAGCTGCAAATAACCTAAGCCGAACCACTATCGCGGTCAAGTGCTCGCTACAGTGGCTCGTATGCCCGATCCGCAGTGGCTCAGCCCCGAAGAACAGCGCGCCTGGGTTCCCCTCGCCGCGCTGCTGTTCCGGCTGCCCTCCGGCTTCGACTCCCAGCTGCAGCGGGACGAGGGCCTGACATTCGCCAGCTAGTCGGCCAGCTTGCCGCTATCGGCACCAGCCTGATCGGCGAAGACTGGGGCGAGGCCATCGATTCCGGCAGGCCGGTCGCGTCCCAATACCGCCGCAGGTGATGTGCCGCCCGCGGCCGCGTCATGGGTGCCGCCCGTTCGGGGCGGCCGCCGAATGCCGGTAGGCTCGGCCTGTGACTCACCAGACAACAGAACCCACCACGGACATCCCCGCCCGTGTCCCGTCGGCCATCGACGCCGTCGCCGACGCCTACACGGAAACCCTGCTGGAGCTGAACCCCTCGCTGGCAACGTCGCTCGGCATCCCGGGGCACGAAACGGAATACCCGGACTACTCCCCCGCCGGTGTCGAGGCCCTTGCGGAATGCGCCCGCGAGGCGCTGCGGCGGCTGGAAGACCTGGAGCCCACGGACAACACCGACCGCGTCACCCTCGACGCAATGCGCGAACGGCTGGGGCTCGACCTCGAGATCCACGAGGCCGGCCTCGATCTCGCCGAGGTCAACAACCTCGCCTCCCCCGTGCAGGACATCCGCGCCATCTTCGACCTGATGCCGCAGGCCACCATCGAGGACTGGAACCACATCGCCGGCCGCATGGCCCATGTTCCGGATGCCCTTGCGGGCTACGCCAGCTCGCTGCGCGAGGCCCGGAAGCGCGGACGGATCGCGCCCCGCCGCCAGCTGAAGACCGTGATCGAGCAGGCCACCGCCTACGCCGCGGAGGACGGTTTCTTCCAGGCCACCGCCGCCTCCGCGTCCACTAACGACGGCGAACTTCCGCAGGAATTGCGCGAGCGCCTCGCCGAAGGTGCCGGCGCGGCCCGCGAGGCTTACCGCAGGCTCGCCGCCATGATCGAAGGCGAACTGCTTCCGGAGGCCCCGGAAAAGGACGCCGTGGGGCGCGAGCACTACGCCCTGATGTCCCGGCGCTTCCTCGGTTCCGCCGTCGACCTTGAGGAGACCTACCGCTGGGGCGTCGAGGAGCTTGACCGGATCATCGCGGAGCAGGAAGCAGTCGCAGCGCAGGTCAAGCCCGGCGCCTCCATCGAGGAAGCCATGGCGCTGCTGGATGCCGACGAGGCCCGCCGGCTGCACGGCACCGAGGCGCTGCAGGCATGGATGCAGCGGCTGTCCGACAAGGCCGTCGCCGACTTGGCGGACACCCACTTCGAGATTCCGGAGCCGATGCGTCGGCTCGAGTGCATGATCGCCCCCACGCACGAGGGCGGCATCTACTACACCGGCCCCTCGGACGACTTCGCCCGGCCCGGCCGGATGTGGTGGTCCGTACCGGAGGGCGAGGACACCTTCAGCACGTGGAAGGAAACCACCACCGTCTACCACGAGGGCGTCCCCGGCCATCACCTGCAGATTGCGACGGCGACCTATCGCCGGGAGCTGCTCAACAACTGGCGGCGCAACATCTGCTGGGTGTCCGGGCACGGCGAGGGCTGGGCGCTTTACGCCGAGCGGCTCATGGACGAGCTGGGCTACCTGGCCGACCCGGGCGACCGGATGGGCATGCTGGACGGGCAGCGGATGCGCGCCGCCCGCGTGGTCTTCGACATCGGCGTCCACCTCGAACTCGAGGTTCCGGAACGCTGGGGATCGGGAACCTGGAGCCCGGAGAAGGGCTACCAGTTCCTGAAGAAGAACATCGCTATCAGCGAGGGCCAGCTGAACTTCGAGTTCACCCGGTACCTCGGCTGGCCGGGCCAGGCCCCCTCCTACAAGCTGGGCCAGCGTCTGTGGGAGCAGATCCGGGATGAGCGGCGCCGCCGCGAGGGCGCCGCCTTCGATATCAAGGCGTTCCACACGCAGGCGCTGAACATCGGTTCCGTCGGCCTGGACACGCTGCGCCGCGCCCTGCTCGGCGCGGACTCGGCGGCCCGGGACTAGCCAAACCGTTGGCCTGAAGTGGCCGGAATGGACCGCCTATCCAGCCACTTCGGGCCAGCGGATGAACCGGCAGCCGCACCCGTCGGCGAGCCGCGGACCGGCCATCGGAATCCGCTCCGGCTGCGGCATTGGTCACAGCCGGAGCGGGAATAACTTTCCCCGCCCCGCGCGGATAGCGGCCGCCGGCGCAGGAGCCGCGCACCGCCGTCGTTCGCGGCGTAACAATGCGCAACAATGCTTTTGGCCTGCTAACTTTCCGCCTCCTAGAGTCTTCGGGTGACTACCGCAACCAGCACTGAGAAGAGCGGGCGCAGGCTGCCCCGCTGGGCCACATCCTTCGGCCCCCAGATCATCGCCGCCCTCATCGCCGGCCTGGCCCTGGGCCTCGCCGCCAAGAACCTGGGCGAACCGGCGCCGGGCGAGCCGAACTGGCTCACTGAGACCCTGACCACCATCGGCTCGAGCTACATTTCGCTGCTGAAGGCCGCCGTCGTCCCGCTGATCTTCACCGCCGTGGTCAGCTCGATCGCGAACCTGCGCGCGGTCTCCAACGCCGCCCGGCTCGCCTGGAACACCCTGCTGTGGTTCGCCATCACCGCCTTCATCGCGGTCGTCATCGGCATGGGACTGGGCACCATCATGCAGCCCGGCGCCAGCGCCGCCGGCGACGTGCCCGGCGAGTACACCGGCCGCACGGGCGATTGGTGGGCCTTCCTGACCGGCCTGTTCCCGAGCAACTTCCTCGGCCTCGAGGCCACCATCAAGGCCGGCGAGACCGGCGACCTGACCACCAGCCTCGGCTTCAACGTGCTGCAGATCCTGGTCATCTCGATCGCCGTCGGCATCGCCGCGCTCAAGGTCGGCAAGGCCGCCGAGCCCTTCCTGCAGCTGAACGCCTCCGCGCTGGCCGTGATCCAGAAGGTGCTTTGGTGGATCATCCGGCTGGCCCCCATCGGTACGGTGGGCCTGATCGGCAAGGCCGTGGCGACCTACGGCTGGGACACGATGGGCTCGCTGGGCCTGTTCACGCTGTCCATCTACGTCGGCCTGGTCCTCGTGCTCTTCGTGGTCTACCCGGTGCTGGTGCGTGTCCACGGCCTGTCCGTCAAGCAGTGGTTCTCCGGCGCCTGGCCCGCCATCCAGCTGGCCTTCGTCTCCCGGTCCTCGATGGGCACCCTGCCGCTGACCCAGCGGGTGACGGAGCGCAACCTCGGCGTGCCGCGCGCCTACGCCTCCTTCGCGGTGCCGCTGGGCTCCACCACCAAGATGGACGGCTGCGCCTCGATCTACCCCGCGATCGCCGCCATCTTCGTGGCGCAGTTCTTCGGCGTGGAACTCGGATTCATGCACTACGTGCTGATCGCCGTCGTCTCCGTCCTCGGCTCCGCCGCCACGGCGGGCACCACCGGCGCCACCGTGATGCTCACGCTGACCCTGTCCACGCTGGGCCTGCCGTTGGAAGGCGTCGGCCTGCTGCTCGCCGTCGATCCGATCGTGGACATGGGCCGCACGGCCGTCAATGTCGCCGGGCAGACCCTGGTTCCGACCATCGTGGCCAAGCGGCAGGGCATCCTGGACGAGGCGCTGTTCAATGCCCGCCGCACCGGCGATCCGTTCAGCGACGACACCGAGGCTTCGGAATCCGGAACTGCCGCAGCGGAGGCAACGGAGCGGCGCCCGGAAGCGGCAGCCACGGCCTGACGCCGTCCCCGGCGAGCAGGCATCCCCCGCCCAGTCTCCCCGCCGCCCTCGCGCAGCCCCAATAAGAACGCAGGCCCGGCCGGACCCATCCGGCCGGGCCTGCGTTTCAGCGGTACGGCACGACCCCCAACGTCGAACCGGCCCGCGGCCTGGGCTGCACCCGCCCCTGAACGGCGAGGCGGGTGCTGTTACGCCCGGAATACCCGAATGTTGACAGATCAACTAACATCCAGGGGCACTTTTTTGCCGGGCGAACAGTGCGCCCGTCCGCTCCGGCACCGAGGGCCCGGCCACAGGTCCCCGGGGGCGGTTCCGCCCGGGCAGTCCCCCGGGGCAGCCCTCTCGGGCGCCGGACCTCCGCCCGTTAGGCTTGGTCCGTGACTGAACTGCACCTCATCCTCGCTTCCGCCTCGCCCGCCCGCACCAAACTGCTGACGGATGCCGGCATCGCCCACTCCGTCCTGGTCTCCGACGTAGACGAAGACGCCGTGACGGCCCGCTACGGCGTGACGGATCCGGCCGACACCGCCCTGCTGCTGGCCCGGGCCAAGGCCGAGGCCGTCGCCTCGCTCCCCGACGCGGAGGGTGCCCTGGTGCTCGGCTGCGACTCGGTCTTCGAGCTGGACGGCGAGCCGTACGGCAAGCCCTACGAGGCGGACGTCGCCCGCAGGCGCTGGCAGCGGATGAGCGGCCGGCACGGCGTCCTGCACACCGGCCACTGGCTGATCGACTGCCGTGACGTCCCCGCTGACGCGGCAGGAGACTACGAGGACGGCGAGGACACCAACGACGGCGGCACCGGCGCTACCGTTGGGGCCATCGCCTCGGCGGGGGTCTACTTCGCCCAGCTCAGCGAGGCGGAGATCGATGCCTATATCGCCACCGGGGAGCCGCTGCAGGTGGCGGGCTCCTTCACCATAGATTCGTTCGGCGGCGCCTTCATCGAAAAGGTGGACGGGGACCCGCATGCCGTCGTCGGCCTGTCCGTTTCAACCCTGCGCCGGCTGCTGTCGGACGCGGAGGTCGCCATCACGGACCTGTGGCTGCCGCGGCCGGCGGGCTGATTTGTAGGACTCCTACAAAGAATACGGCCCCAACGCGCAGAATCCGCGAGGTTATTGGGCGATACCCGCTAACGCAGGCTAGGCTCCTCAAGGATAGAAGGAGCTATGAATGACCCAGCGCATCACCAAGGTATTGATCGCCAACCGCGGTGAAATCGCCGTCCGGGTAATCCGGGCAGCACGGGATGAAGGAATTGCCTCGGTGGCCGTGTACGCCGAGCCGGACCGGGATGCGCTGCATGTCAGGCTCGCGGACGAGGCCTTCGCCCTCGGCGGCGAGACCGCTGCCGAGTCCTACCTGGTGATGGAGAAGCTGCTCGACGCCGCCCGGGCCTCCGGCGCCGACGCCGTGCACCCCGGCTACGGGTTCCTCTCCGAGAACGCGGAATTCGCCCGCCGGGTCATCGATGCCGGGCTGGTCTGGATCGGCCCCTCCCCCGAAGCGATCGCCAAACTCGGTGACAAGGTGCGGGCCCGCCACATCGCCGAGAAGGTGGGCGCGCCGCTGGTCGCCGGCACGGCCGATCCGGTCAAAGACGTCGCCGAGGTGCTGGAATTCGCGGACGCCTACGGCCTCCCGCTGGCCATCAAAGCGGCCTACGGCGGCGGCGGGCGCGGCATCAAGGTCGTGCGCGACCGCGACGACATCCCCGAGGCCTACGAGTCCGCCGTGCGCGAAGCCACCGCGGCGTTCGGCCGCGGCGAATGCTTCGTGGAGCGCTTCCTCGACGCCCCGCGCCACGTCGAAACCCAGTGCCTGGCCGATGCCCACGGCAACGTCGTCGTCGTCTCCACGCGCGACTGCTCCCTGCAGCGGCGCAACCAGAAACTGGTCGAAGAGGCTCCGGCACCGTTCCTCAGCCCGGAGCAGGAGTACAACCTGTACGAGGCATCCAAGGCCATCCTGCTCGAGGCCCACTACCAGGGCGCCGGCACCTGCGAGTTCCTGGTCGGCCAGGACGGCACCATCTCCTTCCTCGAGGTCAATACCCGCCTCCAGGTCGAGCACACGGTCAGCGAGGAAGTGGCCGGAGTGGACCTGGTCCGCGAGCAGTTCCGGGTGGCGCGCGGCGAGGAGCTCGGCTACGACGACCCGGAAATCCGCGGCCACTCCTTCGAGTTCCGCATCAACGGCGAGGACCCCGGCCGCAACTTCATGCCCGCACCGGGCACCGTGGAAACTCTGAAGCTCCCCACCGGCCCCGGCGTGCGCGTCGACTCCGGCATCGAGGCCGGCGAGGTTGTCGGCGGCAACTTCGACTCCATGCTCGCCAAGCTCATCGTCACGGGCGCCAACCGCACCCAGGCCCTGGAGCGGTCCCGGCGCGCCCTGGCGGAAATGGAAGTCGGCGGCCTGCCCACCGTGCTGCCGTTCCACCGCGCCGTGGTGGCAGATCCGGACTTCGCGCCCGCGGACTCCGAGGAGCCGTTCAGCGTGCACACCCGCTGGATCGAAACCGAGTTCGTGAACGACATCCCGGCCTTTGCCGGCGGTCCGGCGGTCCAGGAAGATGACGACCGCCAGCGCGTCACTGTCGAGGTCGGCGGCAAGCGGCTGGAGGTCGTGCTGCCGGCAGGCCTGGCCGCTTCCTCGCCAACCCGGGCCAACGGCAAGCCGCGGCGTGCCCGGGGCCGCTCGGCGTCGGCCGCCGGAGCGGCCAGCGGCGATGACCTGTCGTCGCCCATGCAGGGCACCATCGTCAAAGTCGCCGTCAGCGACGGCGACACGGTCGCGGAAGGCGACCTCGTCGTCGTACTGGAAGCCATGAAGATGGAGCAGCCGCTGACCGCGCACAAGGCCGGCACCATTTCCGGTTTGAGCGCCATGCCCGGCGACACCGTTTCCGCCGGCGCCGTCCTGGCCGCGATCATCGACTGAGCCTTTACGCCTGCGCCGTCGAGGCCTGCCGCCCTTCTTAGGTGGCGGGCCTCATTGCATATGCGGGCGGGGGTTCAGCCCCGCCCGGGAGCCCCTGCCGGCCCTCAACGCGCGGCACATCGCAATCGCGCCCGGTGTTCGCCTTGGGCAGAAATTCCACAAGGATAAATCCATACAATAAGCATGCTTTGTTGTACCGTTGGTCTTGGTAAGGGAAATAACCGGCACCCGCCGGTGGCCATTATCACCGTAAGGAGATATGCACCATGGGATTTCTTGCTTTTCTTATCCTCGGGCTCATCGCCGGAGCAATTGCGAAGCTGATCCTGCCCGGTGACCAGGGCGGTGGCTGGATCGCCACTCTGGTACTGGGTGTCATCGGAGCACTGCTGGGCGGCTGGATCGGAGGCGCGGTTGCAGGCGCCGAGATGAACGAGTTCTTCAGCCTCACCACCTGGCTCTGGGCCATCATCGGCTCGCTGATCGTCCTGGTCATCTGGGGCTTCATCACCAAGCGCCGGGCAACCTAACCCTTCAACCGACCGCCGCGGCTTCGGCCGCGCCCTAACAGCACAAGGCCCGCAGTTCCCTACCGGAACTGCGGGCCTTGTGCTGTTCTAGCCGGGTCAGGCGGGAATCAGCTGCTGACGCCCTCGTAGTCCATATCCTTGGTCTCCTTGCTCAGGAGCAGGGACACCAGCGTGAGGACGGCGGCGCCGCTGAGGTACACGCCCACCAGCACGGTGCTGCCGCCGGCGGCCTGCCAGAGTGCCACGGCAACGAACGGTGCCAGTGCCGCACCCAGGATCGAGGAGAAGTTGTAGGCCACGGCCGAGCCGGTGTACCGGACGTTGGTCGGGAACAGCTCCGGCAGGATGGCGCCCATCGGGCCGAAGGTCAGGCCCATCAGGGTGAAGCCGAGGATCAGGTGGAACATGGCGCCCGGGAATCCGGCATTGAACAGCGGCACCCACAGGAAGCCGAAAACGAAGATGCCCAGCGTCACCGCGATCAGGGTCTTCTTCCGGCCGAACTTTTCCGCCAGCGGACCGGCCACCAGGGTGAAGATGCCGAAGAACACCACGCCGACAATCAGCATCAGCAGGAAGTCGTTGCGGGCGTAGCCCAGGCCCTCGGTGAAGGTGGAGGGGTCGAACGCCTTGCCCGCGGCCTCGGCCTTCGCGGCGGCTTCCTCGGGGGTCCGCGCGGCGGTGCCGTAGGAGAGCGTGAAGGTGGTCATCAGGTAGAAGAGCACGTAGGTGGCCAGCATGATGAAGGTACCCAGGATGAGCTGGCGCCAGCTGACCTTGAAGACGCGGCCGAGCGGAAGCTTGGTGACCTCGCCCTTGTCCATAACCTTCTGGAACGCCGGCGTTTCCACCAGCTTCAGCCGGACCCACAGGCCGATGATCACCATGATGGCGCTGGCCAGGAACGGAATGCGCCAGCCCCACGCCATGAACTGGTCATTCGTCAGATTGATGCTCAGCAGCAGGAACAGGCTGTTGGCGATGATGAAGCCGATCGGCGCGCCGAGCTGGGGGAACGTGCCGTAGATGGCGCGCTTGTTGGCGGGCGCGTTCTCGGTGGCCAGCAGCGCGGCGCCGCTCCACTCCCCGCCGAGCGCGAGCCCCTGGGCGAACCGCATCAGGACCAGCAGGGCCGGAGCCCAGAAAGCCCAGCCGGTCACCTGCGCCGTGGGCAGGCAGCCGATCAGGAAGGTGGCGATACCCATCGTCAGCAGGGAGGCAACCAGCGTCCCCTTGCGGCCGTGCCGGTCACCGAAGTGGCCGAAGAGGATGGAGCCCAGCGGTCGGGCAACGAAGGCCACGCCGAAGACGGCGAAGGAGCTCAGGAGTGCGTAGATGCCCTCCGAGTTCGGGAAGAACAGGGCGGGGAACACGAGGACCGCCGCCGTGGCGTAGACATAGAAGTCGTAGAACTCGACGGATGTGCCGATCAGGCTCGCAACGATGACCCGGCCGCGCGAGTTCGCGGGTGCGGTGGCTGCGTTCGATGCAGCGGTTGCTGGAGTGGACATAAGGGGTTGCTTTCGATGGAAAAGTATGAATATCGCCCATAATGCTACTCCCGAGCGTCCAGCATCCGGATTTCTGTCTCGAAATATGGACGGCGGTGGCGCGCGCGGGATTGTCCCCCTAAGTTGCCCTCCCCGCGCTGCCAGCCGGCTTAGCCCGTTGTTGGGCTTGCCGCCCGGGACAGTGCCTAGAGTTGAGGATGTGGCGGCAGGAGAAGCGGCGCAGAACGACGGCGGACGGCCGGGACAGCGTGCCGGGGTGGGCCGCGCCCGCTACGGCCGGGAACCCTACGTCCGGGCAACCGTCTGCAGCGAAACAGGCGAAACAGTGGACGCCAAGGCCATCTCCTGGACCCCGACCGACGTCCAGCTCAAGTGGGTGGACGCCGGCGGCTCGACGCGGACCCGGTGGGTACCGGCGTCGGCGGTCCGGCGGATCAGCCGGGACGAATCCGCTTGGCGGGACCCCTACGACGATTACGGCTTCTACTACCCCGACGCCGCCGGCACTCCCCCGCGCCCTGCCGCACCGCCGGCGGATCCGCCCGATGCGGCAGAATAGGTTCAGTGACTGACTTGCCCCGCCCTGCCGCACCCGACGCGAAGCCCGCCGCCGCTTCCGTAACGCCCGCCCTCGATCCGGCCCGCCTGGCCGCGCGCATCTACGCGCAGATAGCGGAGGAACTCGGCGTCAAGCCGTGGCAGGTGAAGGCGGCCGTGGAACTGCTCGACGGCGGTTCCACCGTTCCGTTCATCGCCCGCTACCGCAAAGAGGTCACGGGGACGCTGGACGACGCCCAGCTGCGCGACCTTGAAGAGCGGCTGCGCTACCTGCGCGAGCTCGAGGACCGCCGGCAAAGCGTGCTGGAGAGCATCGCACAGCAGGGGAAGCTGACGGCCGAGCTGGAAGCCAGCATCAACGCCGCCGAGACGAAGGCCCGGCTGGAAGACATCTACCTGCCCTTCAAGTCCAAGCGGCGGACCAAGGCGCAGATCGCGCGCGAGGCCGGCCTCGAACCGCTGGCCGACGCGCTGCTGGCCGACCCGGGCCTCGACCCGGAAGCCGCCGCCGGCGGCTACCTGAATCCCGAGCATGCCGTCAACGATCCGGCGGAAGCGCTGGCCGGGGCGCGCGCCATCCTGGTCGAACGCGTCAGCCAGGACGCGGACCTGGTCAGCGAACTGCGCGAGCGGGTCTGGACGCAGGGCCGCGTCCGCGCGCAGGTCCGGGAAGGCATGGAGGCCGAGGGGCAGAAGTTCGCCGACTACTTCGACTTCGCCCAGCTGCCCTCCGAACTGCCGTCGCACCGCGTGCTGGCGCTGCTGCGCGGCGAAAAGGAAGGCGTGTTGGAACTGAACATCGCCGAAGCGGATGCCGCCGACCAGGAGGAGTACGCCGCGGCCCGCGCCCGGTTCGAGGGCAGCGTCGCCCGGGCCCTCGGCGTCGCCGACCGCGGCCGGCCCGCGGACAAGTGGCTGATGCAGACCGCGCAGCTGGGCTGGCGCCGCATCCTCGTAAAGCTGGCTATCGACCTGCGCGTCCGGCTCTTCACCGGCGCCGAGGACGAAGCCGTCCGGATCTTCGCCGCCAACCTGCGCGACGTGCTGCTGGCCGCGCCGGCCGGCAACCGGGCCACCCTGGGCCTCGACCCGGGCCTGCGCACGGGCGTGAAGGTCGCCGTCGTCAATGGCACCGGCAAAGTGGTGGCCACCAGCACCATCTACCCCCACGCCCCGGCGAAGAAGTGGGACGACGCGCTGGCGACGCTGGCCCGGTTGTGCGAACAGCACCAGGTGGACCTCGTCGCGATCGGCAACGGCACGGCGTCGCGCGAAACGGACAAGCTGGCCACTGAGCTGATCAGGCTGATGGCGCCCAAGCAGAAACTGCAGAAGCTCGTGGTGTCCGAGGCCGGGGCTTCGGTGTACTCCGCCTCCGCGCTGGCATCGGCGGAACTGCCGGAACTGGATGTCTCGCTGCGCGGGGCGGTATCGATCGCCCGGCGACTGCAGGACCCGCTGGCCGAACTGGTCAAGATTGATCCGAAGTCCATCGGCGTCGGCCAGTACCAGCACGACGTCACGGCGAACAAGCTGGAGCGGTCGCTGGACGCCGTCGTCGAAGACTGCGTGAACGCCGTCGGCGTGGACGTGAACACCGCATCGCCGGCGCTGCTGGCCCGGGTGGCCGGCGTGGGTCCCTTGCTCAGCGGGAACATCGTGGCATACCGCGACGAGAACGGACCGTTCGCCAAGCGCTCGGATCTGAAGAAGGTGCCGCGGCTGGGCGCCAAGGCCTTCGAACAGTGTGCCGGCTTCCTGCGGATCACCGGCGGCGCCGAACCGCTGGATTCCTCCAGCGTCCACCCGGAGGCCTACGGCGTCGCCCGCAAGGTGCTGGCCGCCGCGGGCGCCGCTGCGGCGGACGTGCCCCGCGGGCTGGGCTCGCTGGCGGCCCTGGATCCGCAGGAGTTCGTCGACGAGCAGTTCGGCCTGCCAACGGTCAAGGACATCATGTCCGAACTGGAGAAGCCCGGGCGCGACCCGCGGCCTGTCTTCACCACCGCGAGCTTCTCCGAGGGCGTCGAAAAGATCTCCGACCTGAAGCCCGGTATGGTCCTGGAAGGGACCGTGACCAACGTGGCCGCCTTCGGCGCCTTCGTGGACGTCGGAGTCCACCAGGACGGCCTGGTGCATATCTCCGCCATGTCCAACAAGTTCGTGTCCAACCCGCACGAGGTGGTCAAGTCCGGCCAGGTCGTCAAGGTCAAGGTGCTGGAAGCGGACCCGGACCGCAAGCGCATCTCGCTCAGCCTCCGCCTCGACGACGAGGCCGCCGCCGAGGGCGGCGCTCGGCAGGGCCAGCGCAACGGCGCCCGCCCCGGCGCGGATCCGGGCGGGAAGCGCAGGGATGACGCCGGGCGGAACCGCGGAGGCGACCGGGGCCGGAACCGCGGAGGCGAACCGCAGCAGGGTCGGCGCGGCAACGGCGGACGCCAGCAGCCGCAGCAGGGCGGCGGCAACCGCCGCAGCAGCAATAAAACTGCCGACACCGCGATGGCCGAGGCGCTCCGCCGGGCCGGCCTGGGCAAGTAGGAGCAAGGGCCGGACGGCTCGCGTCCCAGCCATTTTCCATCCTTTTGGGGCTACGTTGCGTACCTGGGCGGGTCCGCCGGACCCGGCGGCAGCGGAGGGGGCTCGGGCCGATGCATCGGATCCTGTGCGGAATACGCGGAGCATGGGTCGGCGCGGCCCTGCTCCTGCTTGTGTCGGGCTGTGCCGGCGGCGCCGAGCCGCAGCGCCTGGAAGCCCCCGCAGCGGCACCTTCCCCGCCGCCTGAGCCGCAGCGTGCGGAGGCGGCGCCCGCGGCGAGGGCCGTCCCGGGCCCGGTGGTAACCCGCGGCATGGAGCGCAACATCGTGCTCGAGGGGCAGGACGTCCGGCTGCACTGCGATGATGGCGGCAGCATCGATATCGAAGCCAGCCGCGTCATCCTCGTGGTGACCGGCCACTGCCAGGAGATCGAAGTCATGGGCGCCAACGTCACGGTCACAGCGGAGGCCTTGGACGAACTCGACATCTCGGGCAACGGCAACACCATCGACGCCGCGGAGGCCGCCGAGCTGAAGGTTGAGGGCGACGCCAACTCGGTCACGCTCGGCAGCGTTGGCGAGGTGGACGCGGCGGGCAGTGCCAATG
>NZ_BRVS01000021.1 GCF_026011795.1 Arthrobacter mangrovi
CAAGAATCTGCCGTTTACCTGTGTACTGACGGGTGTCAGAAGATTCCGGGTATTGCGTCTTCGTCCGTGTCGGAGAAGGCCGCTTCCTTCTCCGTGAGGTATTCGGACCAGGCCTGGGCATCCCAGATCTCGGCCCTGGTGCCGGCGCCGATCACTGCAAGTTCACGGTCCAGCCCTGCGTAAGCGCGGAGCGCGGGCGGAATCGTTACCCGGCCCTGCTTATCAGGTACCTCATCAGAGGCTCCGGACAGGAATACCCGAATGTAGTCGCGGGCTTGCCGCGACGAGATGGGTGCCTTCCGCATTTCGTCATGCACCCGTTCGAATTCCCGCTGGCTGAAGATGTAGATGCAGCGCTCCTGGCCCCTTGTCAGGACCAGGCCTTCTGCCAGTTCCTCACGGAATTTGGCGGGAAGAATCAGGCGCCCCTTCTCATCGAGCCTGGGGGTGTGCGTTCCGAGGAACATAGCCACCGCCCTTGCCGATAGGAGGAGTCCGTCAGCCCCCTGGTACCACCTCTACCCTCTGATGTCCTCCACTTTACTCCACTTCACTCCCCGGTCAACCCTGAAACACACTCCCACTGGGAAAAACTTGGATTTCGCCAGCTGCCCCTCCCCCGCAAGGACGCGGCGGGACGGGATGTGGCGGGAAGTGGAGGGAATCGGCCCATGGCGGGTGAACAAGGGGGCCGGAAGCCGCCGCGTTGCAGCCGGCACGGGTGGTTAAACGAGGAAAGACCCGTCGATTGACGGGTCTTTCCTGAAGTTGTCCTGCCCGGTGGAGCGGAGTGGAGGGTCTGGAGCGGGTCTGCTAGCGGTCGTCTCCCTGGCGCCGCTCATCCCACTTCTCTTCCAGCGACGACATGAAACCGCCGCCCTTGGACTGCTTGGACGCCTTGCGGCCGCCCGTCCCGGCCTTGCCGCCGGCACGCCGGCTGGTGGCCCAATACACGCCGGCACCCATCACCAGGAAGCCGAGCACACCCAGAGCAATGATCTGGCTGGAAATGCCGATGAGCAGAATGAGGATTCCGGCCACGGCAACAAGCGACCCAACCACAATCTGGCGGGTCGACAGCGACCGCCCGGATGCCGATTCCATGTGGCTGGCAAACTTAGGATCATCGGCATGCAACTGCTGCTCCAGCTGATCCAGCAGCCGCTGCTCATGCTCTGAGAGTGGCATCTGAGTCTCCTTCTTTCCGTCCCCCACGTCCGCTTATCGTCAAACGCGCAGCCTCGGCAAAGAGTTCCGGAGGCGTGTTGTTCCGTCGATTTTGCCTTATTACTAAGGATAGATTGCCGGGGCTCCATTCGAAAGCCGGAGGGCCTGATTGCAGGGGCCCGCAGAACCGATTGGGCCCGCGGACGGTTCAGGACCCCTTCGGCTCTCCCCAACGGGTCTCTGCCGCCGGCCGGGACGCCGGCTCCGCGGCCCCGTTCCTGTCCGGTCCAGGACGGTGCGGCTGCGGCAAGAGCGATGCCGGAAGTACCCCGCCGCTGCCGAACCTGCTATTGACCTTGTCAAGGGCCGCCTCGGCGTTGCGCCAGCTGTCCTCGCTCCCGTCGATGCTGAGCTGGTATCCGCCGGCCGCGGGTTCGAGTTGCTCCGCGCGCAGCCCGACGAGCCGGACCGCCATGGGCCGCGTACCCAGCGCCGCGAGCTGGGCCGCAGCCGCGGCATAAAGCTCGTGCGCGCTGTCCGCCGGTTCACTCAGGCGGCGCGACCGGCTCAACGTCGTAAAGTCCGCGTAGCGAAGCTTCAGTGCCACTCCCCTGCACTGGAGGCCGGCCGACCTCAGCCGAACCGCCGTTCGATGCGCCAGGCGCAGCAGTTCGCGCTCCAGCACGGTCGTATCGTCCACATCGTCCGCGAAGGTCTCTTCCGCTCCAATGCTCTTTTCCACCCGTTCCGGCGTGACCTTCCGGTCATCGATGCCCCACGCCAGGCGGAACACGTGCTCGCCGGTCGCCCCCAACAGCCGCCGAAGGGTCTGCTCGGGCGTGTGGGCCAGATCCGCAACGGTCCTGATTCCCTGGCGGGCCAGGACTGCGCTCGTCTTCGCGCCCACGCCCCAGAGTGCTTCCACCGGCAAGGTATGCAGGAACTGTTCGGTGCGCTCCGGCGGCACGAGCAGCAAGCCGTCCGGTTTTGCATGCGTCGAGGCGATTTTGGCCACGAATTTGCTGGAGGCAATGCCGACGGTTGCGGGAATGCCGAGCTCCCCGCGGATCGTCTCCCTGATCAGACGGCCGATCTCCAGCGGCTGGCCAAGCCTGCGGATGGACCCGGTTACGTCGAGGAAGGCCTCGTCAACGCTCAGCTGCTCGACGTCGGGGGTTATCGTCCGGAAGATATCCATGATCCGGGCCGATGCCTCCCGGTACTTCCAGTGATGCGGGGCGATGATCTCGGCCTGCGGGCACATCTGCCGGGCCCTCGCCATGGGCATGGCCGAGCGCACTCCATACCGCCGCGCTTCATAGGACGCCGACAGCACCACCGAGCGGCCGGTCGGCGAACCCACTATGACCGGCGCGCCGACCAGGTCCGGCCGGTCCAGCAATTCGACGGAGACGAAGAACGCGTCCATATCGACATGCATGATGACGCGCTCATGGCGTTGGCTTGCACCCACCCCTTAATCCTATGGCCGGCCGCGCCCGGGGCTGGCCCGTGCCGGGCGGCCCGTGGCTAGACTTGGTGGGTACCGCACCGTCCCTAAGGAGTATGTCTTGCAGCTGCCCGATCCGCAGTCCCTTCCCGCCGCCCCAGCAGCCGGCGCGGACGAAGCCGTTGCGGGTGTTGGCGGAGCCGCCGCGGAGCAGGACGGCTACCGGGAGCTGCTCGCGGAGCGCATGGCCGGGTTCCTAGACCTGCAGCGCGGCCAGCTGCAGGAAGTTTCCGGCGATGCCTCCGAACTCGTGGATGCCATCGCCCAACTGGCCGACGGCGGTAAACGCCTACGGGCGCTGCTTGCCTATTGGGGCTGGCGCGGGGCGGGCGGTGCCCGGCTGGCAGATGAGGCCGTGCAGGCCGGCGTCGCCATCGAGCTCTTCCAAGCTGCCGCCCTGATCCACGACGACATCATCGACCGCTCGGCCACGAGGCGCGGGAAGCCGAGCGTGCACCGCAGGTTCGAGCTGAGCCATGCCGAGCGGGGCTGGGCACTCGACCCGGCCCATTTCGGGCAGGCCGCCGCCATTCTGGCCGGCGATCTCTGCCTTTCGTTCAGCGAGGAGGTGTTCGCCGGGATCCCGGCCGCATCGGGGTCCGCGCGGGTGATTTTCAACCGGATGCGCACGGAGGTCATGGCGGGGCAGTACCTCGACGTCCTGGAAGAGGTTGCCGGACCGGGGCGCCCCGCCGGGGAAGCGGTAGGCCGGGCCTTGCAGATCCTGCGGTACAAGTCGGCGAAGTACTCCAGCGAGCATCCGCTGTGCCTCGGCGGCGCCCTTGCCGGCGCCGGTCCTGAGCTGATCGCCGCCTACTCTGCCTTCAGCCTTCCGCTCGGCGAAGCTTTCCAGATCCGCGACGATGTCCTCGGCGTCTTCGGTGACCCCGCCACGACCGGCAAGCCCGCCGGCGACGATCTGCGCGAAGGCAAGCGCACGGTCCTGATCGGACTGGCCGTCGACCGCTGCTCCCCCGCAGAGGCGGAGTTCATCCAGGCCAAGCTTGGCTCGCCCGATCTTGGCGACAGCGAAGTCGACAGCCTGCGCGCTATTATCGACGGCTGCGGGGCGCTGGCCGAAGCGGAGTCGATGATTTCCGCCTTCAGTTCAGACGCTTATTCGGCGCTGGAAGCGCTGCCGGTGGAGGAAACGGTGGCCGGGGCACTGCGCGCCCTGGCCGACCGCGCCGTCCAGCGCACGTCCTGACAGGACGTGCGCTACCAGGCCAAAGCCTGGGCCCGCCGGCGGATCTCCGTCTTGCGTCCCTGCCGCAGGGCGTCCACCGGCCGCCCCGGCAAGGAGTCATCCTCCGTAAAGAGCCAGCGCAGGATTTCCTCGTCTTTGAAGCCGGCGTCCGACAAGACGGAGATGGTCCCCTTCAGGCTGTCCATGAGCCGATCCTCCAGCAGGAATTCGGCCGGAACCGACCTGATGCTCCGCTCCCCGACACGGGCGGCGACCAGCGCGCGTTCCTCCAAAAGGCTGTGGACCTTCTTAATGGGCAGCCCCAAGCGTTCCGCCACGTCGGGTAGCGGGAGCCAATCGGTTATCAACGTTTCAAGTTCACTCACGTAACAAGCGTGCCATGTCGGGGCGCCCTGCTGCCAGATCGGGCTTCGACACGCCCCGACGTCATTGGACGTGCGAAATCCGCTGTTGTGTTATGCGGATTTAGTGTAGATTCACAAAAGTCACAGTTTTCACACAGATAACAGTCGACTCATTCGCACCACGTACAACACGCCTACGGGCCCTCGGCAGATGCCGCTGACCACTGATGAGGAAATGTCCATGACTGACCAGCGCCCGTTCACTCGCAACCGCGCCGAAAGCCGGACTCCCGCCCAGTCCTCCCGCGCGCTCCTATCGGCTGCCGCAACCGCCGCGATTCCCGCCGTCGTCCTGTCCTCGGCCGCCCTGGCCGCCCCTGCCCAGGCCGCCGAGCTGCCGCCCCGCGCCATCCTGCAGCCGAAACTGGCCGGCCCGGACCTTCCCGTTAACCGCGGGACCATGATTCCGGCCTCGGATGTTGCCGCACAGCTTCCGTCGGCGCTCCGGCCTGCCCTGCGGGCGACGCCGGCGGCGCACACCGTCAAGGCGGGCGACACCGTCAGCGGCATCGCGGCCAGGTACGGGCTGAGCGTATCGAAAGTCCTCAGCGCCAACGGCCTGAAGGCGAACACGGTTATCTACCCCGGCCAGAAGATCAAGCTGCGCGGCGGTTCCTCGTCCGCCGGCGGTTCCGCCTCCGTGTCCGCGGCTTCCTCGGCGTCGAGAACCTACACGGTCAAGGCCGGAGACACCCTGTCCGGTATCGCCTCCCGCCACAACATGGGCCTGAGCAAGATCCTCTCGCTCAACGGCCTGAAGACCACCTCCGTCATCTACCCCGGCCAGAAAATCAAGGTCAGCGGCAGCGCATCGGGCGGCGGCACACAGCCTGCGGCGTCCACTGCGTCGTCGGTCCGGTCCTCCACCTACACGGTCAGGGCCGGCGACACCCTGTCCGGTATCGCCTCCCGCCACAACATGGGCCTGAGCAAGATCCTCTCGCTCAACGGCCTGAAGACCACCTCCGTCATCTACCCCGGCCAGAAGATCAAGGTCAGCGGGACTGCGGCGGCTGCCTCTACGGCGTCCGGCCCCGCGGCCTCCGTCTCGGCCGTGGCCCCAATCGCCAAGACCTACACGGTCAAGGCAGGGGACACCCTGTACGGCATCGCGCTGAAGCACAAGACGACCCTGAGCAAGCTGCTTCAGTCCAGCGGCCTGAAGTCGAGCTCCGTCATCCACCCGGGACAGAAGATCAAGCTGCCCGGGTCCGGTGGAACCGGCTCCGTGTCGACCGCTTCGGCAGGGCAGCTCGTGCCGGACAGCTTCCTTCATTACACGTACCCGGATGCCGTGGTGGCCAAGGCCAACGAGAACAAGCGCCTGCTGCTCTCGACCCCGCAGCCGAGCCAGGCCCAGATGAAGTCGATCATCGCGCAGACCGCGCGCAGCATGGGCGTCGATCCGGCGCTGGCACTGGCACACGCCTACCAGGAATCCGGCTTCCAGCAGACGGCCGTCTCCCCGGCCAACGCCATCGGGGCCATGCAGGTCATCCCGTCCTCCGGCGACTGGGCCTCGGACCTGGTGGGCCGCAAGCTGAACCTGCTTGATCCGTACGACAACGCCACGGCCGGCGTCGCCATCATCCGCTCGCTGGTCCGCACCAGCGACTCGCTGGACAAGGCGATCGCGTCCTACTACCAGGGCCAGTACTCGGTGCAGAAAAACGGCATGTACTCGGACACCAAGGCCTATGTAAAGGCGATCAAGGCCCATATGAAGAACTTCCGGTAAGGATCCGGCCGCTACCGGACCACATGCGGCGGGGGTTCCGATCGAATGTCGATCGGAACCCCCGCCGCATTAGGACATAGGATCGAAGAGTGCAGGAACATGTCACGGACGCGATGGTCGGCGCCACGGTTGACGGGCGCTACCTGATCCAGTCACGGTTGGCCCGCGGGGGCATGTCGACGGTCTACCTGGCGACGGATATGCGGCTCGACCGGGAAGTCGCACTGAAGATCATGTACCCGCATCTGGCCGAGGATCCAAGTTTCCTGGAACGCTTTGTCCGGGAAGCCAAGTCCGCCGCGCGGCTCTCGCACCCCCACGTCGTCGGCGTCCAGGACCAGGGTTTCGACGGCAATGTCGCCTATCTGGCGATGGAGTACGTGCCCGGGCACACCCTGCGGGACGTCCTGCGGGAGAAAGGCGCCCTGAAGCCGCGCCTGGCGCTGGCACTGCTGGATCCGGTGGTAGAGGGCCTGGCCGCCGCCCACAGCGCCGGCCTCGTCCACCGCGACGTCAAGCCGGAGAACGTGCTGATGTCCTCCGACGGCCGGATCAAGATCGGCGATTTCGGCCTGGCCAAGGCGGCGTCGACCACCTCGAATACGGGCACGCTGATCGGCACCGTGGCCTACCTCTCCCCGGAACTGGTCACCGGCTCCCCCGCCGATGCGCGCAGCGACGTCTACTCAGTCGGCATCATGCTGTTCGAAATGCTGACCGGAAGGCAGCCGTTCACCGGCGATGTCCCCATCCATGTTGCGTTCCAGCACGTCAACTCCTCCGTCCCCGCACCGTCGTCCGTGGTTCCCGGGCTCGCGGCGGACCTGGACGAACTCGTGCTCTGGTGCACCGCCCATGACCCGGAACAGCGGCCGATCGACGCGAACGCCCTGCTCGGCGAGCTGCGGCATGTGCGCACAACGTTGAGCGACGCGGACCTCGACGGCCACAGCGAACCGGCTCCTCCCGCCGCTCCCGCCGTCAAGCAGCCCGTACCAGCGCCGAACCCCACGGAAGTGCTCCGCGGGGACCAGAACCGGACGACCGTGATATCGCCGTCGTACCAGCACACCCGGGCCCTCGCCCGGCCACCCGAGGCGGCCGTCCCCGACCCCGCGCCCGCCGCTCCCACGAAACGGCAGGTACGCGCACAGCAGCGGGACCAGGCCCGCCAGGCGCGCCGGCCGGAACACTCCCTGCGGCGCAACCCGGGGCGCCGCGGGCTGCTGTGGATCATCGTGCTCGCGCTGCTGGCCATCCTGGCAGCGGGCGCGGGGTGGTTTTTCGGACTCGGGCCCGGCGCCGCCGTCGATATTCCGGCGGTATCCGGCAAACCGGCCGGCGAGGCGCAGTCGCTACTGGACGGCCAGGGCCTGAACTACCGGCTTGAGGAGTCTTTCCACGAGGAATTCGAGGAGGGCGTCGCCATTGGCACCGAGCCGCCCGCCGGGGAACAGATCCGGCGTTTCGAAACGCTGACGCTCATTGTTTCCAAGGGACCTGAGCTGTTCGACGTTCCGGCCCTCGACGGGCTGACGGTGCAGGAGGCGCAGAGCCGGCTGGAGGGCATGAACCTGGCGCTGGGCGGTCGCAACGAGGCGTACGACGAGGAGGTCCCCGCAGGGCAGGTGCTCGCGCAGGATCCGGCCGCCGGGGAACAACTGCGCCGCGGGACGCCCGTTGACGTGACGCTATCCAAGGGACCGCGGCCTTTCGACGTCCCGCAGGTCATCGGGCTGGGCCAGGACGAAGCAGTAGCCGTCCTTGAGGAGGCCGGGCTGGAGGCCGAGATCGCCCCGGAGGCGGTTTTCGACCGGGATGTGGCTGAAGGAGACGTGGCCGCGCAGAGTCCCGCCGAGGGCAGCGTGGTCCGCGGCGATACCGTGACGCTGACCCTCTCCAAGGGGCCCCGGATGGTCGAGGTGCCGGACTTCGTCGGCGAACAGGTCGACGACGCCCGCCGTGCCCTCGAAGACCTGGGGTTCAGGGTCGAGGTCAACAAGATCCTGGGCGGATTCTTCGGCACCGTCCGGGCGCAGGATCCGGCGGGCAAGGAAGTTCCGGAAGGCTCGGTCATCACGCTGACCGTGGTGTAGCCGAGCCTCCCGGGGAGCCTTCGGAGCGCTTAGCGCTTGCCGAGCGCGCCGGCGACCAGGAAGGCCATTTCCAGCGACTGCATGTGGTTCAGGCGCGGATCGCAGACGGACTCGTAGCGCTCCAGGAAGGCGTGCTGGTCGATCGGATCGGCCCCGCCGAGGCATTCGGCGACGTCGTCGCCCGTCATCTCGACGTGCAGGCCGCCCGGGAAGGTTCCCAGGGCATGGTGCACCTCGAAGAATCCGCGCACCTCGTCGATCACGTCGTCGAAATTGCGGGTCTTGTAGCCGTTCGGCGAGGTCACCGTATTGCCGTGCATCGGGTCGGTCACCCACAGCACCTTGGCGCCGCTCGCCGTGACCTTCTCGACCAGGGCCGGGAGCTTCTCGCGGATGTTGCCCGCACCCATCCGAGTGATGAAGGTCAGGCGGCCGGGCTCACGCTGCGGATCCAGCTTGTCGATGAGCCGCAGGGCATCGTCCGCGGTGCTCGTGGGTCCGAGCTTGACGCCGATGGGATTGCGGATGCGGGAGAGGAAGTCCACGTGCGCGCCGTCGAGCTGCCTGGTCCTCTCGCCGATCCAGAGGAAGTGGCCCGATGTGCCGTAGGGAAGGCCGGTGCGTGAATCGATGCGGGTGAGGGCGCGCTCGTAGTCGAGCACCAGCGCCTCGTGGCTGGCGAAGAATTCCACCCGCTTGAGGGCATCGAAGTCCGCCCCGCAAGCGTCCATGAACTTGACCGCGCGGTCGATCTCGCGGGCGAGCGATTCGTAGCGGGAGTGGGCCGGGTTTGCCGTAAAGCCCTTGTTCCAGTGATGCACCAGCCGCAGGTCCGCGAAGCCGCCCTGGGTGAAGGCGCGGATCAGGTTCAGGGTCGATGCGGAGGTGTGGTACGCCTGCACCATCCGATTGGCATTGTGCGCGCGGGACTCGGGGGTGAACTCGTAGCCGTTCACCATGTCCCCTCGGTAGGCCGGCAGGGTCACGCCCTCGCGGGTCTCATCATTGGAAGAACGGGGCTTGGCGAACTGCCCGGCCATGCGGCCCATCTTGATGACCGGCAGGGATGCACCGTAGGTCAGGACGACGGCCATCTGCAGGATGGTGCGGACGCGGGCACTGATCTTGTCCGCCGTGGCGCCTTCGAAGGTCTCAGCGCAGTCGCCGCCCTGCAGCAGGAATGCTTTGCCTTCGGCGGCGTCTGCCAGGCGCTGGCGCAGGAGGTCGACCTCACCGGCGAAGACCAGCGGCGGCAGGCTCGACAACTCCGCGACCGCGGCACGGTGGACCTCGCTATCGGCCCACGTCGGCTGCTGGACAACGGGCAAATCGCGCCACGCGTCAAGGCCGGGGTATTCCGCGGCTCCGGGCTGCGGGCTGGCAATCGGGTGGGCTACAGGCAGTTCAGTCACGTATCCATGCTAGTCCGGTTCCGGCGCCGGTTCGGCGGCCCGGCGTAACGCTGAACACGGAAGCTGTCACATACCCACAGTCGCACAGGCCAACGGTGCTCCGGCTAGGCGGCAGGTCCGGCGGATGACGGGCCGCCGTCCGCTGGAGCTTCGCGGCCCGGAGCGTCTTCCGGTGCCGCTCCAGGACGCGGCCCGCCGGGAAGTTCCCCGCCCGGCGCCTCGGCCGGAGCTGCGGCAGGCGGGAGGCCCGAGGGCCCGGCGGCACCGCCAGCCGGCTTGCCCACGATGGTAACCGTCCCCGGCGCCTTGGCACCCGGCGTCCCGGCCGCCCCGGTTTCGGGCAGTCCGACGGCGGCGGCTGCCCGCGCGTCCGCCCCGCCCTTGCCGGACTTCCGGGCCGCCAGCCGCGCTTTGACGGTGCTGGCGTAGGTGTCCACGTATTCCTGGCCGGACAGGCGCATGATTTCGTACATGATCTCGTCCGTGACGGACCGCTGGATGAAGCGGTCGTTCTCGAGGTCCTTGTACCGGCTGAAATCGAGCGGCTTGCCGATGATCGTGCCGACCCGGCGGATGTTGGGAATCCGCCGCCCGATGGGCTGGACCTTGTCCGTGCCGATCATGGCTACCGGAACCACGGGCACGCCGGTCGAGAGGACCAGCTTGGCCACACCGGTCTTGCCGCGGTACAGCCGGCCATCCGGGCTGCGCGTGCCTTCGGGGTAGATCCCCAGCAGCCCGCCCTCGTTCAGCACGTCCACCCCGCCGGACAGCGAGGAGGCAGAGGCGGCGCCGCCGGAACGGTCCATCGGCAGCTGATTGGTCATGCGGAAGAAGGCTGCCGTCAAACGTCCCTTGAGGCCCTTGCCCGTGAAGTATTCGGACTTGGCCAGGAACACCACGGGCCGGGGAACTGCAACCGGGAGGAAGATCGAATCCGAGAAGGAAAGGTGGTTGCTGGCCAGGATTGCGGGCCCGTCAGGCAGATTGTCGAGTCCTTTGATCCAGGGGCGGAAAAGCAGCCGCACCACCGGTCCGACGAAGATGGTCTTCATCACCCAATAGAACACGTGAGCCCTTCCCGTTGAACGCCCGCGCCGGCCAGGCGTGGTCGGTCACCTCATCTACCTTGAGTGACTTTACTCTAGAGAGCGTGCCCGGCAGGCACACCGGCTGCCCGCGGCGAGCTCCCCGGCATGGGAAGAACGCGCTGCGGGTGTCACGATAGAGTCATGACCATGATGGAGCCAGTCGGTCCGTTCTCCAGCTGCGGCCACGGTCCGAATGCACGTATTGGCATCGTCCTCAGCCACGGCTTCACCGGATCGCCGAGAAGCCTGCAGGACTGGGCCGAGCATCTGTGCGCGCAGGGATATGCGGTACGCCTGCCGCTGCTTCCCGGCCATGGCACGACCTGGCAGGAGCTGGCCCGCACGCCGTGGCGGCAGTGGTATGACGCCGTCGAACGGGCCTATGACGAACTCGCCCGCGAACGCACCACGGTCTTCGCCGCCGGGCTGTCCATGGGCGGCGCCCTCGCCCTCCGGCTGGCCGCTTGCCGCCCGGTCGCCGGTGTCATAGCCGTCAATCCCGGCCTGACGTTCGCCAACCCGGCCGCCCGTTTCGCCGGCGTGCTGCGCTACATCGTTAGGTCGACCCCCTCCATCGCGAACGACATCAGCAAGCCGGGCATGGACGAACAGGCCTACGCCCGGACCCCGACGGCCGCCGTCCACCAGTTGGGACTGCTCTTCGCGGACACGGCCGGCGTGCTGCCCCGCGTGACCGCGCCCGCGCTCGTCTTCCGCTCCGCCGTCGACCACGTGGTGCCGCAGTCCAGCACGGACTTGCTGCGCCGCCGGATCGGCTCGGCCGAGGTGGAGGTCGTGGAACTGGGCAACAGCTACCACGTGGCCACCATGGACCACGACGCCGAGTTCATCTTCGAGCGCGCGGACACCTTCATCACGTCCGTGGCCGGCAGGAAGCAGGCACATGTCCGAGCGTGAACCCTCCCAGGATGATGCCGTCTGGCAGGACCTCGTCGCCCGGCTCGAGTCAGCCGAGTCCGCCCCGGACCCGCAGTCCCCTTCCGCGGACCCGCAGCCGCCAACTGCCGGGGAAACGCCGTCGTCGCCCGGGGCAACGCAGCCCGGCACCGGTACCCCCGCGGGGCCACGCGACTTCAGCGTGCCGGCGGACGACGACGAGGGGTTCGTTCCGCCGGAACCGGCGCCGTTAGGCACGGGCGATCCGCTGGTGGTGCTTGCCTGGTGCGGCGCCGCCGGAGCTCCGCTCGCGCTGCTGCTGATGGCGATGTTCTGGCGCAGCGCCCCCTTTGCCGTCATCGCCGGCCTGGTCGTCCTGTTCATCGCCGGGGCCAGCTACCTGGTGTCCCGGCTTCCGGGCGACCGCGACCATGGTGACGACGGAGCCAGGGTCTGACGACGCCCTGCCCGGGGGTTTCCATCCACGCCCTCCGCGCGCGCGTCGGCCAGCCCGGCCAGCCGTTATCGTTTCGTAGGTTACCAGCGGGTATGCCGCTGTGATTTAGGTTATAGGCTTAGGTGGAACTCAGTGGGGGTAAGTGCCCGATACCGAAGGAGCCGTCGTGCGCGAATACAGCGTTCCTGCCATGGTCAATGTGCCCAGGCAGTCCAACATCACCGACCTCGTCGTCAAGCAGGCGGCGAAGGCCTCGGATCCGACGCTGTTCTCGCGCCCTGACGGGTCCGGCGGCTGGCAGGACATCCGCGCCAGCGAATTCCTCGCCGATGTGACGGCCCTGGCCAAGGGTATGATCGCGGCCGGCGCCGCTCCGGGAGACCGTATCGGCATCATGGCCAGGACCCGCTATGAGTGGTCCCTCGTGGACTTTGCCATCTGGTTTGCGGGTTGCGTCTCGGTGCCGATCTACGAGACGTCCTCGCCGAGCCAGGTTGCCTGGATCCTCGGCGATTCCGGAGCCATCGGCGTCTTCGTGGAAACCGACCGCCACGAGGACATCGTGCGGCAGGCAGCCAGGAACGAAGGGCTCGAGCACGTCGCGCATGTATGGCAGCTCGACGGCCTCGACGCCCTCCGCGAGGCGGGCGCCGGCATCGAGGACAGCCTCGTCCAGGAACGGCGCCAGGCCGCCTCCCTCGAAGACCTCGCCACCATCATCTATACCTCCGGCACCACCGGCCGGCCGAAGGGCTGCGAACTGACCCACGGGAACTTCGCCGAACTGGCGGAGAATGCGGCGGCGGCCCTCCCGGACGTCGCCCATGAGGGCGCCCGGACCATCATGTTCCTGCCGCTTGCCCATGTCTTCGCGAGGTTCATCGAGGTGCTCTGCGTGGCCTGCGGGGCGACCGTGGCGCATACCCCTGACGTCAAGAACCTGCTGCCCGACCTGCAGAGCTACAAACCGACCTTCATCCTGGCGGTCCCGCGGGTTTTCGAAAAGGTCTACAACAGCTCCATGCTCAAGGCCGAGGACGCCGGCCGGGGCAGGATCTTCCACGCCGCGGCGGAGACGGCAGTCGCGTGGTCCCGTGCCGACGCCGCGGGCAAGGTGCCGCTGCTGCTGCAGCTGAAGCACAAGCTCTTCGACAAGCTCGTCTTCCACAAGATCCGGGAGGCAATGGGCGGCCGGGTCGAGCACGCGGTCTCCGGCGGCGGACCCTTGGGCGAACGGCTGGGCCATTTCTTCCACGGCGTCGGCCTGCTGGTGCTGGAAGGCTACGGGCTCACCGAGACCACCGCCCCGGTATCGGTCAACACCCCGCAGCTCATCAAGATCGGCACCGTGGGGGCACCGCTGCCCGGCAACGCGGTGCGCATTGCCGACGACGGCGAAGTCCTCGCCAAGGGCGTGTGCGTCATGCGCGGCTACTACAACCGGCCGGACCTTACGGCGGAGGCTTTCGACGACGGATGGTTCCGTACCGGGGACATCGGGGAGCTCGACGACGACGGCTTCCTAAAGATCACCGGCCGCAAGAAGGAGATCATCGTCACGGCGGGCGGCAAGAACGTCATCCCGGCGCTGCTGGAAGACCAGATCCGCGCCGATGCCCTGGTGTCCCAGTGCGTGGTGCTTGGCGATCAGCGCCCCTTCATTTCCGCGCTGGTCACGCTGGATGAGGAGGCCCTGCCGGGCTGGCTTGAAAGGCACGGGCTTCCCGCCGGCACCAGCGCCGCGGAGGCAGCGGGGCACGAGAAGGTGCGCGAGGCGGTCCGGGCCCTGATCGACGAGGCCAACCGGAGCGTCTCGCAGGCCGAGGCGATCAAAGAGTTCCGCGTCATCGCCGAGGACTTCACCGAGGCCTCCGGCCACCTGACTCCGTCCATGAAGATCAAGCGCGCCCAGGTCATGAAGGACTATGCGGAGATCGTCGAGGACATTTACGCGCCCGCGGCTTCCCGCCGCTAGCGGACCAGCAGGCCGCGGGCGGGACCGGCTGTGTCCGGTCCCTCCCGCACCCGGTCCGGCTACGCCCGGTCAGGCCGGTCGTCGATGCCGAGGGACAGCAAGGCGTTCTCGACGACTTCGGCCAGCGCCGGGTGGATCCAGTACTGCCCCCGGGCCATGGAGGCCACGTCCAGGCCGAAGGACAGCGCCTGGATGAGCGGCTGGATGAGCAGCGACGCTTCGTGGCCCATGATGTGGGCGCCGAGCAGCTGGCCGCTGCGCCTGTCGGCAACGAGCTTGACGAAGCCGGTGCTGTCCTCCATGGCCCAGCCGTAGGCCGTGGTGCCGTACTCCTGGACCGTCGTGACGACGTCGTACCCCTTCAGTTCGGCTTCCTGCCGGGCCTCGGCCTCCGTCAGGCCCACCCGGGCGATCTGCGGCTGCGTGAACACGGCCGAGGGGACGAACCGGTGGTCGCTGCTGCGGAAGTCCTCAGGGTGCTCCAGGTTGTGCATGACGACCCGCGCCTCATGGTTGGCAACGTGCTTGAGCTGATACGGGTTGCTCACGTCGCCGAGCGCGAACACGCCGTCCGCAGGCTCCCCTTGGCGCAGCACGCGCTGGCACTTATCGACCGCGATCCGGCCGTCCGCTTCCAGGTCGTAGCCGGCCGTTTGCAGGTCGAGGGTGTCCGAGTTCGGCACCCGGCCCGTTGCCACGAGGACGATGTCCGTCTCGATGGTCTCCTGGCCGCCCTCCGCGCCTTGGATGACCGCCTTGACCCCGGTGCCGTCCTCGCGGACCGATGCCAGCGTCCAGCCCAGCCGCACGTCCCAGCGGGAGGCGGCGGCCGCCGTGAAGCGTTCGGAGACCAGGGCGTCCGCCGATTTCAGCAGCGGCGCCGAGCGGTTGATCTGGATGACCTGCGAGCCGAAGGAGGAGAACACAGCCGCGAATTCAGCCGCCACGAAGCCGCCGCCGACAATCAGCACCCGGTCCGGCAGGTCCGGGAGCCGCATCACCGTGTCCGATGTGTGCACCTGCGGCAGGTCGATTCCCGGGATGTCGGGCAGCACCGCCCGGGAACCGGCGGCGATGACGATCTGTCCGGCCTCGATGGCCTGGCCGCTGTCAGTGACGAGTGCCTTCGGTCCGGTGAACCGCACACGCTCGGGGTAGAGCGTGACGTTGTCCAGCTCTTCCTCCCGGTACCGCCGCCCGCCGTCGGAGATGGCGTCGATCCGGCCGAAGATCCGGTCCCGCATGTCCCGCCAGTGCACCTTGCCCAGCGTCAGTTCCACCCCCAGCCCAGCAGCTTCCTTCGCTGCGGAAGCCAGCTGGGCCGGGTAGGCGTACATCTTCGTCGGGATGCACCCGACGTTGAGGCACGTGCCGCCGAACGTGCCGCCGTCGATAATGGCGACCTTCCGGTTGTCCCAGAAGGGGGTGATGAGCGAGTTGCCGGAGCCGGAGCCGATGATGGCCAGATCGTAATAGGTCACAGCCATGCAGTTTAGCCCTACTCGATGACCAGCAGCAGATCACCGCCCTGCACCTGCTCGACGCCCGAGAACGCCAGCCGCTTGACGGTGCCGGACACCGGGCTCGTGATTCCGGCTTCCATCTTCATGGCTTCGATCGTGGCCACCGTGTCGCCGGCCTTGACGCTGTCGCCGGTCTTGGCGACGAGCGTGACGGCGCCGGCGAACGGCGCGGCTACCTGGCCTGCCACGGCGGGATCGGCCTTCTCGGCGACCTTGACCGAGGACTCCACGCTGCGGTCGCGAACCGAAACGTTGCGCTGCTGTCCATTGAGCGTGCAGTGCACTGTCCGCATGCCCCGCTCATCGGGCTCCGAGATGGCGCCCAGCATGGCGATCAGCTTCACGCCCTTGTCCAGCTCGATGACGTGCTCTGCACCGCGCTGCAGACCGTAAAGGTAATCCCGGGTGTCCAGCACCGATACGTCGCCGTAGGTCTCCCGGACGTGCTGGAACTCCTTCGTGGGACCGGCGAACAGCAGCCGGTTCAGCGTGCTGCGCCGGGTCGGGGAATCCGCCTGGAGCGCGGCCGAATCTTCAGGGCTCAGTTCGACGTCGCGGACCTTCACCTTCCGGCCCTGCAGGGCCTTGGTGCGGAACGGCTCCGGCCAGCCTCCGGGCGGGTCGCCAAGCTCGCCGGAGAGGAATCCGATGACCGAGTCCGGGATGTCGTAGTTCTGCGGGTTCTCCGCGAAGTCCGCCGGCGACACGTTGGCGCCGACCAGCTGCAGGGCCAGGTCGCCGACCACCTTGGAGGAAGGCGTCACCTTGACCAGATGGCCGAGGATCCGGTCCGCCGCGGTGTACATGTCCTCGATGGCCTCGAACTTTTCGCCCAACCCCAGTGCGATGGCCTGCTGGCGCAGGTTGGAGAGCTGGCCGCCGGGAATCTCGTGCCGGTAGACGCGGCCGGTGGGACCGGGCAGGCCCGATTCGAACGGCGCGTAGACCCGCCGCACGGCTTCCCAGTACGGCTCGAGGGAGCCGACCGCTTCGAGGCTGATTCCGGTGTCCCGCTCGGTATTGGCCAGTGCCGCCACGAGGGCCGAGGCCGACGGCTGGCTGGTCGTGCCCGCCATCGCCGCGCTGGCCACGTCGACCGCGTCCACGCCGGCGTCGACGGCCGCGAGCAGCGTCGCGAGCTGGCCGCCGGCCGTGTCATGCGTGTGCAGGTGGACGGGCAGGTCGAAGCGTTCGCGCAGCGCGGCCACCAGCTTGGCTGCCGCCGCCGGGCGCAGCAGGCCGGCCATGTCCTTGATGGCGAGGATATGCGCGCCCGCGTCCACGATCCGCTGGGCCAGCTCGAGGTAGTAGTCGAGCGTGTAAAGCTTCTCGTTCGGATCAAGCAGGTTGCCGGTGTAGCAGAGTGCCACCTCGGCCACGGCGGTGCCGGTCTCGCGGACGGCCCGGATGGCCGGCTCCATCTGCGAGACATCGTTGAGCGCATCGAAAATCCGGAAAATGTCGATGCCGGTGGCTGCCGCTTCCTTGACGAAGGCCTGGGTGACCTCCTCCGGGTACGGAGTGTAGCCAACGGTGTTGCGGCCGCGGAGGAGCATCTGCAGGCAGATATTCGGGATGGCCTTGCGCAGCGCCGCCAGCCGCTCCCACGGGTCCTCGCCCAGGAAGCGCAGCGCCACGTCATAGGTGGCCCCGCCCCAGGCCTCCACGGAGAGCAGTTCCGGAGTCAGTGTCGAAATCGCCGGGCCCGCGGTGACCAGGTCCCGGGTGCGTACGCGGGTCGCCAGCAGCGACTGGTGGGCGTCCCGGAACGTGGTATCCGTTACTGCCAGGGCCGTCTGCTCGCGCAGAGCGCGGGCGAACTTTTCCGGGCCGAGTTCCTGCAGCAGCTGCCGGCTGCCCCGCGCGGGGACAGCCTTCAGCACGCCGGTGGATTCCAAGGCCTCGCGGGCGGACAGCGGCAGCTTGTCGGCCGGAGCCGTTGCGGCGGCGAGCGGCCCGTTGGGCTGGTTGACGGTGACGTCGGCGAGCCAGGTCAGCAGCTTCGTGCCGCGGTCCGCGGAGACCCTGGCCTTGAGCAGCTCCGGCCGTTCGTCGATGAACGACGTGGCCACATTGCCGGCGACGAACTCCGGATCATCCAGCACGGCCTGCAGGAACGGGATGTTCGTGGAGACGCCGCGGATCCGGAATTCGGCCAGCGCGCGGCGGGCCCGTGCGACGGCGGTGGCGTAATCCCGCCCGCGGCAGGTCAGCTTCACCAGCATCGAGTCGAAGTGCGGGCTGATCTCGGCGCCCGCATACACCGTGCCGCCGTCCAGGCGGACGCCCGCGCCGCCGGCCGACCGGTAGGCAGTGATCTTGCCGACGTCGGGGCGGAAGCCGTTGCTTGGATCCTCCGTCGTGATGCGCGACTGCAGGGCTGCGCCCTTGATGGAGACGTTATCCTGGCTCAGCCCGAGATCGGCCAGCGACTCCCCCGCGGCGATGCGCAGCTGGGCCTGGACCAGGTCCACGTCCGTGATTTCCTCGGTGACGGTGTGCTCCACCTGGATCCGCGGGTTCATTTCGATGAACACATGTTCGCCGGCCCGCTCTCCGATGGTGTCCACGAGGAACTCCACGGTTCCGGCATTGGCGTACCCCAGGGCCTCGGCGAATTTGACCGCGTCCCGGTAGAGCGCCTGGCGGATGTTGTCATCCAGGTTCGGCGCCGGCGCGATCTCAATGACCTTCTGGTGCCGGCGCTGCAGCGAACAGTCGCGTTCGAACAGGTGCATGACGTGGCCCTGCTGGTCCGCCAGGATCTGCACTTCGATGTGCCGCGGACGCAGCACGGCCTGCTCGAGGAAGACGGTCGGGTCACCAAAGGCGGTATCCGCTTCGCGCATCGCCGCCGCCAGCGCCTCCGGCAGCGCCTCGCGGGTGTCGACGCGGCGCATCCCGCGCCCGCCGCCGCCCGCGACGGCCTTGACGAAGATGGGGAAGCCGATCTCGTCGGCCTCGGCGATCAGCTTCTCCTGGTCGGAACTCGGTGCGGACGACTTCAGGGTCGGGATGCCGGCGGCCTTGGCCGCGTCGAGTGCGCGCACCTTGTGCCCGGCCAGTTCCAGCACGTCCGCCGGCGGACCGACGAATGCGATCCCCGCGCCCGCGGCGGCACGGGCCAGTTCCGGGTTTTCGGAGAGGAAGCCGTAGCCGGGATAGATCGCGTCGCAGCCGGATTCCTTGGCGACGCGGATGATTTCGTTGACGTCGAGGTAGGCGCGGACGGGATGCCCTTCCTCGCCAATCAGGTACGCCTCATCGGCCTTCTGGCGATGAATCGAGTTGCGGTCCTCGTGGGCAAAGACGGCCACCGTCTTGGCACCGAGTTCATAGGCGGCTCGGAAGGCACGGATGGCAATCTCGCCACGGTTGGCCACCAGGATTTTCGAGAACATAGCGCTCCTGCGTCATCGCGGTTAGTCGGGGGTTGTGGTGCAAGTCTCAGGTAACGGTTGCAGCAATAGCAAGCCGGTGTAGTGCAGGTCACCATTTTCCCATATGAAGGGCGTAATGAACGGCCATGGGGAACGACGCCGGCCACGCCGCGGACGGCCGGCCACCGGTCCGCCGCCGCCGAATCAGGCTATGGCCGGGTGGCACCATATGATGGTGGGGGAACAATCGCGCCCGCAGGTCAGGGCCTGCGTTCCCGTCAAGCAACACGCAGCCGTCATGACTCGACATGTTAGGTTTTGGTTTTACACGTGCAAGTAGTGAGCATCAGCAGCCTCAAGGGCGGCGTCGGCAAGACTTCAGTGACACTGGGCCTGGCCTCGGCGGCGCTGGCGGCAGGGATCCCCACGCTCGTCGTCGACCTTGACCCCCACGCCGATGCGACGACCGGCCTGGGCGTCCGGCCGAGCCGTCAGACGGACATCGGCCGGCTGCTCAAGAACGCTCGACGCGCGGATCTGGGCGCGAACGTCATATCCAGCGGATGGGTCGCGACCGCGGCCTCCAACGGCGGACACAACGTCGGGCGGAAGGTGCTCGACGTTGCCGTCGGCTCGGCCTACACCGGCATCTACGACCGTCCGGACCTCAGCCGCCGGGACCTGCGGCGCCTGGCGACCGTCCTCTCCCGGGTGGAGGGCTACTCCCTCGTCCTGGTTGACTGCCCGCCCTCGCTGAACGGCCTGACACGCATGGCCTGGTCCGCGAGCACGCATGTCCTGCTGGTCGCGGAGCCGAGTTTGTTCTCTGTTGCGGGCACCGAGCGGACCATGCGGGCCCTCGACCTCTTCCGGGAGGAATTCGCTCCCGACCTGACCACGGCCGGGGTAGTCGCCAACCGGGTGCGCACAGGATCCAACGAACACGCCTACCGGCTCGCGGAAATGAAAACCATGTTCGCGGACCTGCTGCTCTCCCCCACCATTGCCGAACAGGCCAACTGGCAGCAGATCCAGGGCGCCGCCCACCCCATCCACCACTGGCCGGGCGAGTCGGCCCGCCAGTCCGCCGGTCTCTTCGACGAGTTGCTCAAGAACCTCACGGATTCGGGCGGGCTGCGCAACCGTGTCCTCCGCCGCTAGGCGGGCCGGCCGGACCTGGGGTTATAGGTCATTAATGTGTGTCCGGCCCCGGCTGGTTCCTTGTCGCCACGCGGCTAAATCCGGGTCGGCATACTCTGTGGTCTATATCCGTAGGGGGTGCTTGATACTTCCGGTGAATGTGCTCTCTGCGGCGGCCCGCTCAAACGCAACGGTAAAACCAGCGCGGGGAGTATCCGCTGGCGGTGCAGGCACTGCGGTGCGAGTTCCTCGCGGGCCGTCGCCCGCCCGGATGTCGCACGGCGGCACGACCTGAATCTCTTCCTGGGCTGGCTGCTGGGCAAGGCCTCCCAGGCGGAACTCTCCGGAACGGCGTCAGCGCGGACGCTGCGCCGCAGGATGGCCTGGTGCTGGAATATCTCGCCGACCATTCCCGTGACCGGGCAGATCCATGACGAGGTCCAGCTCGACGGGATTTATCTGCGTGGCGGCTGGTGCTGCCTGATCGCGATCGCCGGGGACCAGGTGATCGGGTGGCAGTGGTGCGATACGGAGAAATCCGCCGCCTGGACCGCGCTGCTCGAACGCTTCCCCGCCCCGCGGGTAGCCGTCATCGACGGCGGCTCCGGCCTGGGTTCAGCCCTCAGACGCGCCTGGCCGGAAACACGGATCCAGCGCTGTCTGGTCCATGTCCAACGCAACGTACGCACCGAGATCACCCGGCAACCCCGCACCAAGGCAGGACGGCGGCTTCGCGTGCTCTCACTGGCCCTGACCAAGATCGGCACCCGGGAGGAAGCATTGATCTGGCTACGCGCCCTGAACTCCTGGCACGAAGCGAACAAAACGTTCCTCGCCGAGCGGACCTACCGCGGATCCGGGCCGACCCCGCAACACGTCAGGACCGGCCAGGCCTGGTGGTTCACCCATTACCGGCTGCGCCGCGCCTACAACCTGCTGGCGCGCACCGCCCGGGAACGGGTGCTCTTCACCTATCTGGAACCTGAGTTCGAAGGACTGGGCATCTCCTCGACCACAAACCGGATCGAGGGCGGAATCAACGCGGGAATCCGGCGCATGCTCCGCGACCACCGCGGCCTGCCCCTCGAGCACCGGCAAAGGGCCGTGGAATGGTACCTCTACCAGCGCAGCGAGAACCCGCCGGCCCCGCACCGCCTCATCCGCGAAGAGCACTACAAAACGCTCACGCCGCTGACACCGATCGCCGGTGACGAACCGATCGGCCCCGACGAACTGGGCACCGCCACGATCGCCGAAGAAGGCCTCTGGGCCCGCTCAGGCTGGGGCGGAAGACCATGACACACCCGGCCCAGACACACATATTTGGCCTATAACCCCGGACCTGCGCTGCCGTGCCGAACCGGGCACAAAGAAAGGGCACCCCGCCGGGGTGCCCTTTGTGTTGGAATGCCGGCAGCGGCCGGCGGATCTGCTAGCTGATTTTGCGCGCGGCCCGGCGGCGGCTGAGCTCGTCGTCGGGGAACTCCGGCTGGTCTCCGACATGCTCGCTCGGCAGCTGGGCCAGGCTGCCTTCGACTTCGCGCCAGACCCGGCCGACGGCGATGCCGAAAACGCCCTGTCCGCCTTGGACGAGGTCGATCACTTCGTCGGCGGAGGTGCATTCGTAAACACTCGCGCCGTCGCTCATGAGCGTGATCTGGGCGAGGTCTTCGACGCCGCGCTCGCGCAGGTGGTCCACTGCGGTGCGGATCTGCTGCAGGGAGACGCCGGTGTCGAGCAGCCGCTTGACGACCTTCAGGACCAGGATGTCCCGGAAACTGTAGAGGCGCTGGGATCCGGAGCCGGAGGCGCCGCGTACGGCGGGTTCCACGAGGCCGGTCCGGGCCCAGTAGTCGAGCTGGCGGTAAGTAATGCCTGCCGCTTTGCAGGCCGTGGGTCCACGGTAGCCGGCGTCTTCGTCCAGTACCGGCAGATCCTCGGTGAACAGCAAACCCTGGGCGCTTGCGGGTAGGCCGGCACCCGGTTTCACCGCACGGGACTCGCCCGCATCACCTTTAGGACTCACGTGAACCCTCCTTGTCGAAAGTTCCCTAGTGGGAAGTCGGCGCCGCCGGCAACTCAGGGGTCAGATCTAAGTCTGCCCCGTGCCGCCCGCCGGTGCAATGGGAACTGTATTCTTCGACGTTAGAACCACCGGCGCCGACGGTCAAAGATGCTGGCCTTTTCAGGTTCGGCGTGTCGGGTGCCCCTGACCTTGGCGAACGCCCCCGGAGCTGTCCTTTCGACCTGCGGCCGAGCCGTCGGACGACGGGCCGTTTCCCTACTTTTCGAAGTCCTCGGGCTCTACGTCGGCCAGGAACTCCCTGAACTCCCGCATCTGGTTCTCGGCGTTTTCCTCCGGCGCCGCGGAGTCGTCATCCTCGGCGGCCTCGGCGATCTGCACCCCGGCCTCTTCCATCACTTCCTCGGCACAGAAGATCGGGCAGGGCACGCGCAGTGCGACGGCCAGCGCGTCCGACGCCCGGGAACTGACCGTGGTCCCGCCGTCGAATACGAGTTCCGCATAGAAGACGGTGTCCTGTACCGTCACCAGCCGTACTTCCGTGATGGTACGGCCGAGCTCGGTGACCACGCTGCACAGCAGGTCGTGCGTCATGGGCCGCGGCGGCTTGATTCCCTGCTGGGCAAAGGCGATCGCGCTGGCCTCCGGGGCGCCGATCCAAATGGGGATGTGCCGTTCCCCCGCCTTCTCCTTCAGCAGGACCAAGGGCTGGTTGGAGGGCAGTTCGATGCGAACTCCGACAACTTCGACTTCGAGCATGGTTCCTCCGATCAGCGATCCATTCGAGCGATATGCCCGTGGACGAGGGCGCTGTGCAGGTTCAGGCAGAGGTCGCTGATCTCTTTGGCAGCTTCGGCCGCCCGCGCCTTCGACGCTACATCCTTTCGGGATGAAAGAGGGGCGACGGCCCGTTCGACCAGTCCCATCTCGCGGTCAGCCGCCGACCGGAACGGACGCAGGTGCCGGGGCTCGATGCCGTGCGTCCCGAGCTTCGCGCACGCCTTGACGACCTTCAACGCGTGCTCGTCGTAGAGGGAGTCGGTCTCCTGGATCAGCCCGAAGCTCAGCAGCTCGCGGATCAGTTCCTCCGAAACGCCGGCAGCCTCCTGCAACTGCGGAAGCGTGAAGGAACGGGCACGTCCGGTCAGTTCCTGGGCCAGCCCGTCCGAGACCATGCGCGGGGACAGCGACATGCCGCCGGGCAGGGCCTCGGGCCGCTCGCCGCGGTCTATCGCGTCCACGTAGTCCTTGATGACTTTCAGCGGGAGGTACTGGTCCCGCTGGAGGGCCAGCACGAAACGCAGGCGCTCGACGTCCTGGGCCGAGTACTTGCGGTAGCCCGCGGGAGTCCGCTGCGGGCTGATCAGCCCCTTCTCCTCGAGGAACCTGATTTTGGACGCGCTGATCCCCGGGAAGTCATTGCTGAGTTCCTGCAGGACTTCCCCGATGTTGAGGACTGTCCTGCGGAACGTGTCCCGTCCGGAGCCGAGACCGCGCCGTGCTGGCTGCGATGCGGGCACTGGCTAAGCCTGGCCCTTCGGCGCCGCTTCGCTGGCGTAGTAGGTCAGGCGGAACTTGCCGATCTGGACTTCGTTGCCCGTACGCAGGGCGAGGCTGTCAACGCGGTCGTTGTTGACGTAGGTGCCGTTCAGGCTTCCGGCGTCCACCAAGGTGAAGCCGGTTGCGGTGCGCCGGAACTCGACGTGCTTGCGGGAAACGGTGACGTCGTCCAGGAAGATGTCCGCGTCCGGATGCCGGCCCGCCGAGGTCACGTCCTGGTCCAGCAGGAACCGTGCCCCGTGGTTCGGCCCGCTGTGCGCGATCAGCAAAGCCGACCCCGCCGGCAGCGCGTCAACCGCAGCCTGTTCCTCGAAGGTGAGCCGGGGCTTGGGCTGGAAAGTCGTGGCTGCGGGCGGCAGTCCGATGGAAGTGGTCTCAGCTGCAGGTTCCCGGGGGCCACCGGCCTGTCCGGAACCTGCTGCGTTGCGCTCGTCGCCCACCATGAAGAAACGTCCTCCCATGCACTGTTGCAGCAACCGGCCTGCCGCCGGTTGCTCGTTCAAAATCCCATTCCGGTAGGTCTAGCCTACCTGCTGTTCGTACTCCGAAGCACTGAGCAGCGATTCGACGGCCGAGGCGTCCTCGAGGCGGACTTCCAGCAGCCAGCCGTCGCCGTACGGATCGGAATTGATCAGCGCGGGATCAGACTCCAGCGCGTCGTTGGCGGCGACGACTTCGCCCGACACCGGGGCATAGATATCGCTGACGCTTTTAGTCGACTCGACCTCGCCGATCACGTCGTTGGCCGTGATCTTGGTACCGGCTTCCGGCACCTGCACGAAGACGACGTCGCCGAGCGCGTCCTGGGCAAAATCCGTAATGCCGATGCGGACGACGCCTTCGGCGCCGGCCTTGGCGATCCATTCGTGCTCGGCGGTGTAGTGCAGTTCAGCGGGAACGTTGCTCATGAGTCGGGCCTTTCTCGCGTGGATCGGATGACAGCCGTGGCGCCGGCGGCCGGGGCCACCGCTGAAAGTATAGGCACAGACGTTCATCGTCCACACGCCGCTTTGCCGCTTCCGCGGTGCCCGCCCCCGCACCCCGTCCGGACTCGCCGCCGGCCCGGAATCCGGCAGCCAGCAATTCGGCGGGCCCGGAATGCGGAAAGTCCCGGCCGCTCCGAAGAGCGGCCGGGACTTTACCCAGTGTCGGGTTGACAGGATTTGAACCTGCGACCCCTTGACCCCCAGTCAAGTGCGCTACCAAGCTGCGCCACAACCCGTTGTTCCTTCCGGACCATCCCGGCGGAACCACCTCAAATACTGTACAGCATTTTTGGCGAAGGTCTGACCACGACCACTGGCGCGTGTCCCGGTCAGCGTTTGCGCGCCCGTTTTTCGCGCACGCGCATGCTCACCTCGATGGGTGTTCCCTCGAAGCCGAAGGTTTCGCGCAGCCGTCGCGTAATAAAGCGGCGGTAACCGGGATCGAGGAATCCTGTGGTGAACAGCACGAACTTGGGCGGCCTGGTCGAGGCCTGGGTGCCGAAGAGGATCCGGGGCTGCTTGCCGCCGCGCAGCGGGTGCGGATGTGCCGCCACGAGCTCCCCCAGGAAGGCGTTGAGCCGTCCCGTGGGAATACGGCGGTCCCAGGATTCGAGCGCGCGGTCCAGCGCCGGCACGAGGCGGTCCTTGTGCCAGCCCGTGCGGGCAGACAGGTTCACTCGGGGCGCCCAGTCCACGTGCGCAAGGTCCTGCTCGATCTCCCGCTCCAGATAGCGGCGCCGGTCGTCATCGAGGAGATCCCACTTATTGAAGGCCAGCACCAGGGCGCGGCCCGAATCAATGGCCGTCTGCAGGATGCGCACGTCCTGCTCGCTGAGGACTTCGTCGACGGCCAGCAGGACTACTGCCACCTCGGCCCGCTCGAGCGCGGACTGGGTCCGCAGCGAGGCGTAGAAGTCCGCTCCGTGCTGCATGTGGACGCGGCGGCGGATGCCGGCGGTATCGACGAACCGCCACATCCGGCCGCCCAGTTCGATCATCTCGTCGACCGGGTCCCGGGTGGTGCCCGCGAGCGAGTCCACGACGACGCGGTCGCTGCCGGCAAGCTTGTTCAGCAGGGAGGACTTGCCGACATTGGGGCGGCCGATCAACGCTACCCTGCGCGGGCCGCCCGTCCGGATGACGCCCCCGTGGGCGGAGAATTCGGGCAGCACTTCCATGACGGCGTCCAGCATGTCCGCGGTGCCGCGTCCGTGCAGGGCCGAAACGGGGTAGGGCTGGCCGAAGCCGAGGCTCCAGAGCGCCGCTGCCTCCGCCTCCTGGGCCATGTCATCCACCTTGTTGGCGACGAGGATGACCGGCTTCTTCTTGCGCCGCAGCATCCGGACGACGGCCTCGTCCGTGGCCGTGGCACCGACGTTCGCATCGACCACCAGCAGCACGGCGTCCGCCATGTCCGCGGCGATCTCGGCCTGCTCGGCGACCCTGGCATGGATGCCCTTCGCGTCGTGCTCCCACCCGCCGGTGTCGACGAGGGTGAAGTTGCGGCCGTTCCAGTGCGCCGCATAGGACACGCGGTCACGGGTTACGCCCGGGGTGTCCTCGACGACGGCCTCGCGGCGGCCGAGGATGCGGTTGACCAGCGTGGACTTGCCGACGTTCGGACGTCCAACAATCGCCAGCACCGGATCGGGCTTGGGCGGGGCCTGCTGCTCGGGCTCCAGGTCCAGGCCTGCCAGCAGGGCGGCATCCTCCTCGTCGAGCTCATAGTCCGCCAGACCGGCCCGGAGCGACTCCGCGCGCAGGTCCGCCTCGTCGTCGTCGAGCTGTTCCAGGCGCTCCGCGATACTGTCCTCGCCGGCAGGCTCGTAGTCGCCGTCGGGGTAACCCTCGTCGCGGGGCCCGTTGCCGGTGGGTGTGGCACTCATGGTCAATATCCTTCGTCAAGCATGGGAGGTATGCTGGCGTGTCCATTCAAACACGCAGCGGTGTCGCGCGTACCGCCTGAGGGGCGGGCCGGCGCTAAGGAATGCGTCAGTGCGCTGCGCGGCGGACGACTTCTAGAACGGCGTCGATCGTCTCTTCGAAGTCCAGTTCGGAGGAATCTACGGTAAAGACGCCGTCGGCCGCTTCGCTGAAGTTCACCACGGTGGAGTCCTTTGCGTCGCGGGCAATCACCTGGTTGTGCAGCTCCTGCTCGGACTGGGTGCCGCCAAGCTGGAGCCCGCGGCGGCGAAGCCGGGCCTCCTCGCTCGCGGTCAGCAGGATGCGGACCTCGGCGTCCGGAGCCACCACGGTCGTGATATCGCGGCCCTCGGCCACGATCCGCCGGCCCGAGTCCGCGATGATCTGCTGCTGCCGCCGGATCAGCTCGGCGCGGGCGCCCAGCGTGGTGGCGACGGCGCTGACAGCCCCGGAGATCTCCGGCTCGCGGATGGCTTGGGTGACATCGGTTCCGCTGACCGTAACCTGCTCATGGTCCGGGTGCGTGCTGATCCGCAGGTCCACCTCGCGGGCGGCCTTTTCCACCTCCGCCGCCTCCTGCAGCGCGACGCCGGTCTTGAGGCAGTACCACGTCACCGCCCGGTACATTGCGCCGGTATCGAGGTAGGCGGCGTGCAGGCGCCGGGCGGTTTCGCGGCTGACGCTCGACTTCCCCGAGCCGGAGGGACCGTCGATGGCCACCACCAGCGGCTTGCCCAGCCGGTACGTCTTCATGTCAGTTGCGGCCTCAGTGGCAGCCGGGGTCATTGCAGCACCTTCCATCCGTGCGAATCCAAGTAGTCGATCAGTTCCTGGCGCCTGCTGGGCAGCACCGAGATTTCCACCATGCCCACGTCCTGCCCGGACGAGTGGTCGAGGCGGAGATCCTCGAGGTTGATGCCCACCTCGCCGATCTCCGTCAGCAGCCGGGCGATCTGGCCCGGCCGGTCGTCCACGAGCACGGTCAGCCAGGCGAAGGACTGCGGCGGGGCGCCGTGCTTGCCCGGAATCCGGGCCTGGCCGGCATTGCCTTCGCTCATCAGCTGGGCCAGGTCCAGCCGCGCCCCGGGTGCCTCCGGCTGTTCCAGCGTGCCGATCAGCCGGTTCAGGTCCTCGCGGACACCGTACAGGATCTTGACCAGCCGCGGAGCGTTGGCCCCGAGGATCTGGACCCACAGCGCCGGGTCGCTCGCGGCAATCCGGGTCACGTCGCGCAGCCCCTGGCCGGCCAGCGCCAGCGCATGCGGCTCCGTGTCCTGCAGCCGGCTGGCCAGCAGCGAGGACATCACCTGCGGGAGGTGGGAAATCAGGGCCACGCTCTGGTCATGTTCCTCGACCGACATTCGCGACACGACGGCGCCGAGGTCGATGGCGAGGGCCTGCGCGGTCTTCAACGCCGCGGCGCTGGTCGAATCGTGCGGGCACAGCACCCAGGGCATGGACGTGAACAGCTCGCCCCGCGCCGCCACCGGGCCGGACTTCTCCCGGCCGGCCATCGGGTGGGTTCCGACGTAGCGGGCCATCTCCTCCGGGCCCAGCTCGGGATCTGCCTGCAGCTCGGCCAGGACCGACGCTTTAACGCTGGCAATATCGACCACGACGGCGGACGGGTAGTCGCGCAGGGCCTGCGACACTATGCGGGCGGTGACGTCCGGAGGGGAAGCGACGACGACGAGCTGCGGCGCAGCCTGCTGTCCGGGTTCGAGCACGCGGCCGGCGCCGATGTCCTGGGCGACGGCCTGGGCGGAGGGCGAGAGATCGGAGAGCAGCACCTCGATACCGTGGGCACGCAACCCCAGGCCGATGCTGGCGCCGAGCAGGCCGGTGCCGATCACCAGCACCGGCCCGGACAGATGGGCGGCTTTAAGGTGTGTGGGGTTCAACGCCTACATCCCCACCAGAGCCAGCAAATGGCCGGACTCGGTGCGGCCCAGCGCCCGGATGCTCCCCTGCCGCTGGTCGCCGAGCCGGATCGGCCCGACCTGAGTGCGCACCAGTCGCTCCACCGGGTGCCCGACGGCGTCGAACATGCGCCGCACGATCCGGTTCTTGCCCGAGTGCAGCACGACTTCCACCAGCACGTGGCCGGGGGTGGAATCGACCAGCCGGAAGGAGTCGACGCGCGAGACGCCGTCCTCCAGCTCGATCCCGTCCCTCATCTGCGCTCCGACGCCCTGCGCCATCGGCCCCCGGACCTGCACGAGGTACGTCTTGGGCACCTCATACGAAGGATGCGTGAGGCGGTTGGCCAGTTCGCCGTCGTTGGTCAACAGGAGCAGGCCCTCCGTGGCCTGGTCGAGCCGGCCCACGTGGAAGAGCCGCTGGTCCTTGTTCTTCTTGAGGAAGTCGCTGATGCAGGGCCGGCCTTCCGGGTCCTCCATGGTGGAGACGACGCCCTTGGGCTTGTTGAAGACGTAATAGACGAGCGTCTCGTCCGTCTGGATCCGGATGCCGTCGACGTGGATGACGGCGGTGGCCGGGTCCACGCGGACGCCGAGCTCGGTGACCACGGCGCCGTCAACTTCCACGCGGCCGGCCGCGATCATGTCCTCGCACACCCGGCGGGAGGCAACGCCGGCCTGTGCCAGCACCTTCTGCAGCCGCACGCCGTTCGGGTCGTGCAGGCCCTCGGTGCTGCCGCCGGCCTGGCCGCCTTCGGCGCGCTGGGGGCGCGGACGGTTGCGGACAGGACCGAGGTTCTGCCCGAACCGTTCCCGGCCGAAGGGACGCGGGCCGGCCGGCTGGGCCTTGGCTCCCGGCTTGCGTCCGGTTGAAGGCTTTCCGGGGCGGGCCTTGCCCTGGCCCGCCTTGCCCTGGCCCGCCTTGCCCTGGCCCGCTTTACCGCTACCCGCGGCGCTGCCGGGGCGGCCGGCGCCGTCGCGTCGCTGGCCGGGGGCCGGCTTTCCGCCGCGCTCGGAGCCGAAGGCCGGCTTACCGCCGCGTTCCGCACCGGGGGCCGGCTTCCCGCCGCGGCCCTGTCCCGAGGAATGCTGGCCGCCGCGGCCTTGTCCGCCGGCGGCGCCTGGCTGGCGGGCCGGCTTGCCGCCAGGCTTCGGGCCCTTGCCGCCGCCGCGGGGGGTGTTGCGGCCGGAACCGGATCGGGGCGCCTGTGTCATTTGTGTCCTTAAATACTCGCGGAACGGTACATCTCAATAAACGGATTCGTCGATATCTGCCAAGTGTTCCAGCCCCGGCAGATGTGGTGCCAGTTCGGGGAGCTCGGAAAGACTTCCTATACCCAATCTTTCCAGAAAATACGAGGTGGTCCGGTACAGCACTGCTCCGGTCTCCGGATCGGCACCGGAATCCTCGATTAATCCGCGCTGCACCAGGGTCCGGACCACCGAGTCCACGTTGACGCCGCGAATGGCGGATACGCGGGAGCGCGCCACCGGCTGGCGGTACGCGATCACGGCCAGCGTCTCAAGGGCGGCCTGGGTCAGGCGGGCCGTCTGGCCTTCCAGCACGAAGCCCGACACGATGTCCGCGAACTCGCTGCGGGAAAAGATGCGCCATCCCCCGGCCACCTTCCGCAGTTCGAAACCGCGCGGTGCCGCGCCGGGCGAGCCCCCGCCGTCGTAATCCTCCTGCAGTTCATGCAGCAGCGCACTGACCCGCGCCACGGGCAGGTCGACGGCGGTGGCCAGTTCGATGTCCGTGGCGGGCTGGTCCAGGACCATCAGGACGGCTTCGAGAGCGGCCCGGGCACCGCCCGGCAGGCTCTCCACCCCGGTCTCCTCCCCGCCGGGCCCTTCGGCTCCGGCCGGGGCCTGCTGCACGTCCTCACTCATCGGTCTCCTGCACATCCTCGTATTCTTCGCTCAGCCGCTCCGGCGTCCAATCCCGGTCGGCGCCGGCCCAGCGCACGGTCAGTTCCCCAAGCGGCGCGGCCTGGTCGAAGGCAATCACCGCATCGCGGAAAAGCTCCAGCAGCGCGAGGAACCGAGCGACCACCACGAGGGTGTCCGCCGCGTCGGCCGTCAGCGCCCGGAAGGACAGCGGCGTGCCGGCCTGCAGCCGCCGGGCGATGATCCCGGCCTGTTCCTTCACGCTCACGGGCGGTGCGTGCAGGTGCGCCAGCCCCACCTCGGTGGGTTTGGGCTCCTTGGGCTCCAGGGCCTTGGCCGCGAGGGCGGCGAACTCGGCCGGCGGCGTGCGCCAGACAAGCTCGGGCAGCAGGGCCGCGAACTGCGGTTCCAGGCCGACCTGCCGCGGGTAGCGGAGGCCCTCCTCCTCCAGCCGCCGGCCCATCATCGCCGCGATCTGCTTGAAGGCGCGGTACTGCAGGAGCCTGGCGAAGAGCAGGTCGCGGGCTTCGAGGAGGGCGATGTCCTCGTCATCCTCGACCTCGCCCGCGGGCAGCAGCCGTGCCGCCTTCAGGTCCAGCAGGGTGGCAGCGACGACCAGGAACTCGCTGGCCTCATCCAGGGCGCGGTCCAGGCCCGCCTCCTGGAGCCGGCGGATGTAGCCGATGAACTCGTCGGTGACGCGCGCGAGGGCCACCTCGGTGATGTCCATCTCGTGCTTGGAAATCAGCCCCAGCAGCAGGTCGAAGGGCCCGGTGAAGTTGTCCAGCCGGACCTCGAATCCCGTGGTCCGGCTGCCTGTTTCGGGTTCCGGCAGCGGCGTCTCCGCCGGCACCGCAGCCGTCATTACGGGGCGCCGCCGCGGTAGATCAGTTCCCTGGCCAGCTGGCGGTAGGCCTCGGCGCCGGGATGGTTGCCGGCATAGGTGGTGATCGGCTCGGCGGCGACGGTGGCATCCGCGAACTTGATGGTCCGCTTAATCACGGTCTCGAACACCTTGTCGCCGAAGGCCTCCAGCAGTCGGCCGATGACCTCGCGGCTGTGCAGGGTCCGCGCGTCGTACATGGTGGCCAGGACGCCGTCGATCTGCAGCCGCGGGTTGAGCCGGTCCTGCACTTTTTCGATGGTCTCCACCAGCAGCGCTACGGCGCGCAGTGCGAAGAATTCGCAGATCAGCGGGATCACGACGCCGTGGGCAGCGGTCAGGGCGTTGACGGTCAGCAGGCCGAGCGAGGGCTGGCAGTCGATCAGGATGACGTCGTAATCGTCGCTGACCTTGCGCAGCGCCCGGTCGAGGACCTGCTCGCGGGCCACCTCGTTGACGAGCTGGACTTCGGCGGCGGAAAGGTCGATGTTGGCCGGCAGCAGGTCGATGTTCTCGATCTCGGTGCTCTGGATCGCCTCGTAGATATCCGCCTTGCGGTCCATCAGGACGTTGTAGACGGTCAGGTCGAGCTCGTGCGGGTTCGTCCCGAGGCCGGCCGAGAGCGCGCCCTGCGGATCGAAGTCCACCAGAAGGACCCGGCGGCCGGCCTCCGCCAGCGCCGCTCCCAGGTTGATGGTCGAGGTCGTCTTGCCGACCCCGCCCTTCTGGTTGACCATCGCGACGATGCGGGCGGGGCCATGTGAAGTCAGCACGGGCGGTTCGGGGAAATCGGTCTGCGGCCGGCCGGTCGGCCCCAGGACGGCTTCTTCCTGCAGAGTCGTCGAACCCTGTTCGCTACTCACGTATCAATCCCAGCTTCCATGGTTGCTTGGCTGTCCATTTATCCCCCAAGGCTACAGTGACGGCCCAGCATTCCGCCGAATGTGGCGCCCGGTTCCGGCGAGCCTTTAGCTTCAAGTAGAGGTCTAAAGTTTAGACTTCGCGGTTTGGCTTCCCCTGCCACGTTCGACGGCGGTGCACCCGTCCGAAATCGGGTGCACCGCCGTCGTTGTGGCAGGTAGCTGAGGGTTGCCGGTCAGCGTGCGCCGGCCAGCTCCCGGTCCGCTTCCCGCTCAGCCGCAGCCGGCTCGACCGGCTCCGGGGCGTGGCCATGGCCGGCCTCCATGGTCTGCTCGTCGAAGGGCAGCCGGCGCTCGAGCACCTCGTCCACCCGGCTCCGGTCGATCTCCTTCGTCCATGTACCGATCAGCACGGTAGCGACGGCGTTGCCGGTGAAGTTGGTCAGCGCGCGGGCCTCGGACATGAAGCGGTCGATGCCGACGATCAGCCCGACGCCGTCCACCAGGTCCGGGCGGTGGGACTGCAGGCCGCCGGCGAGGGTGGCCAGGCCGGCGCCGGTGACGCCTGCCGCCCCCTTGGAGGCGATGACCATGAAGACCAGCAGGGAGATCTGTTCGCCCAGCTCGAGCGGCTTGCCCAGGGCGGTGGCGACGAACAAGGCAGCCATCGTCAGGTAGATCGCGGTGCCGTCCAGGTTGAAGGAGTAGCCGGTCGGAACGGTGACGCCGACCACGGGCTTGGACACGCCCAGGTGCTCCATCTTCGCGATCAGGCGGGGCAGGGCCGCCTCCGAGGAGGAGGTGGAAAAGATCAGCAGGTACTCGCGGCCCAGGTAGCGCATCAGCTTGAAGATGTTGACGCCGGTGACGACCTTCAGGATCAGGCCGAGGACCACGACGATGAACAGGACGCAGGTGATGTAGAAGCCGATCATCAGGGTGGCCATGCTGATGATGGCCTGGACGCCGGTGGCGCCGACGACCGCGGCGATCGCGCCGAAGGCGCCGACCGGAGCCAGCCACATCACCATGATGAGGATGCGGAAGACCAGGGCCTGGATATGGCCGATGCCGCGCAGGATCGGCTGCCCCGCCGGCCCCATCTTCTGCAGGGCGAACCCGACGATGAGGGCCACGAACAGCGTCTGGAGGATGTTGCCTTCGGTCAGCGAGGACAGCAGCGAGGTGGGGATGATGCCCAGCAGGAAGTCCACGGTGCCGTGGCTCTCCGTCGGCTCGGTTTCGTAGCTGGTTCCCTGGATGTCCAGCCCGGCGCCCGGATGGATCAGGTTGCCCACCAGGAGGCCGATGCCCAGGGCGAAGGTGGACATGACCATGAAGTAGAGCAGCGCGAGGCCGCCGACCTTGCCGACGGTGGCGGCCTTGGCAATCGAACCGACGCCGAGGACGATCGTGCAGAAGATGATCGGGGCGATCATCATTTTGATCAGTCCGATGAACGCGGTGCCGACAGGCTTGAGGGACTGCGCGAACTCCGGTGCCACCAAGCCGACGACGGCACCGAGCACCACTGCCACGATGACAGCGATGTAAAGGAAGTGGGTTCTGTCCTTCTTCGGCTTCGTATCAGCCTTGGGGACCTGCGTGGTCGCTGCCAATGATTTACTCCTTGAAGGTGTGATGCCGCTCTCCGGCGGCGGGCTGGAACCATCTTGCTCCGCCCAGTGACGCTGATCACCATTGCGTTCATACTGTTCGTGGCAGGGAAAAGGAGACCGATGAAGCACTGGAGCCTTGCCTCCCGGATCCTCGTCAGCCAGCTGGCGTTCCTCATCCTCCTGACGGCGGCGGTCGCGACCTTCCTGTTCCTGGACGCGCGGCACCAGGCCTATGACCGGGCCGGCCAGCGGATGACTTCGGTTGCCGTCGCCATCGCCGATAGCCCGTTCGTACTCGACGCGGTGCAGTCGGCGGATCCCACCGCGCGCCTGCAGCCGTACACGGAGCGCATCCGGCGGGACGCCGCCGTCGACTTCATCACGATCATGTCCCCCGACCGCACCCGCTTCACGCACCCGGACCCGGCACAGATTGGCGCCGAATACATCGGCAGCGTGGACGAAGCCCTGGCCGGACGGCCGCAGACCGAGGTCTTCGCCGGGACGCTCGGCCCGTCCATCCGTGCCATCGTGCCGATCAAGGACGCGGCCGGGCAGGTCAAGGGGATGGTGGCCTCGGGCGTCACGGTTTCCAACGTCTCCGTGGCGGTCGCGGCCCGGCTCCCCTTCGTCATCCTCACGGCGCTGGCCGTCATGGCGGTTTCGTCGCTGGCGTCGTGGCTGCTCAGCCGTTACCTGGACCGGGTGACGCTGGGCTGGGGGCCGGCCCAGCTCTCCCGCATCTTCGTCTTCTACGACACGGTGCTGCACTCGGTCAGGGAAGGCATGCTGCTGGTGGACACGGAGGGCCGGCTGGTGCTCTACAACGACCAGGCGGCCCGCATGCTCGACCTGCCCGTCCGCAGTCCCGGGGATCCGCCGGCCGATGTTGCCGCGCTCCAGCTGCCGCCGGCGCTCAAGCAGCTGCTGCTCCAGCGCCGGACCGTCCACGATGAAGTCCTCGTCACCGACCGGCACGTGCTGCTGGTCAGCCAGGATCCCGCGGCGACTCCCCGCAGCGGGACGAGGCGCCCGGCGGAGGTGTCCCTAGACGTGCCCGCCCTGGGCGTGGTGGCGACCTTGCGCGACCGCACCGAGGTCCAGTCCCTCGCCGGCGAGCTGGAGTCCATGCGCACCCTCCGCGATGCCCTCCGTGCGCAGACGCACGAGCACTCCAACCGCCTGCATACGATCGTGTCCCTGATTGAGCTCGGCCGCCACCAGGACGCCCTGGATTTCGCCTCCCGCGACCTGCAGCAGTCCCAGCAGCTGACCGACGACGTCGTCGGCGCCATCGACGAGCCGTTCATCTCCGCCCTGCTGGTCGGCAAGGCGGCCCAGGCCAACGAGCGCGGCATCGAGCTGCACATCGCGGCCGGCCCGGGCGCAGGCTCGGGGGCGCCGCTGCCGGGCCGCGCGGGCCTGGACCCGGAAGCCTTGGTCACCATCGTGGGCAACCTGCTGGACAACGCTTTCGACGCCGTTTCCGCCTGCGAGCGCAAAGAGGTGTCCATCGACTTCCTCACTACCGAGGACCGGCTGTGGATCCAGGTCCACGACAGCGGGCCGGGACTGCCCGACGGCGAGCGCGACGACATCTTCGCCCTGGGCTTCAGCTCAAAGAAGGGCGACGGCGCGCAGCGCGGCGTCGGCTTGTCCCTCGTCCGGCTGGCGGTCACTAGAATGGGCGGGGAACTGACCGTAGACAATGACGAAGGGGCTCTGTTCACCGTGTCGCTGCCGCTGGGCGGACCTGCGTCTTCCGCCAACGGATTCCGGGACCCGCGGCATGGCTGAAGCGATCCGCGTGCTCGTCGTCGAGGACGAGTCCGTCGCCGCCGCCGCGCACGCCGAGTACGTCCGGAGGCTGGCCGGCTTCGAACTGGCCGGCGTCGCTTCGACGGGCTCCGAGGCGCTTGCCCTGCTGGGGCTCTCCGGCGGACCTGCCGCCGGCAAGGCGGCCCGCATCGACCTCGTGCTGCTGGACATGAACCTGCCGGACCTGCACGGCCTGGATGTGCTCCGGCGCATCCGAGGCTCGGGCGCCCCGGTCGAAGTCATCGCGGTGACCGCCGTGCGCGAACTGCCGATCGTCCGCAAAGCCATCTCCTCCGGCATCGCGCTGTACCTGATCAAGCCGTTTACGTTCGCCGCCTTCAGCGACAAGCTCCACCATTACCGCCAGTTCCGGGACAGCCTGGCGCAGCACGGCAGTTCCACCACCCAGGCCGCTGTGGACCGCGCCTTCGCGCAGCTGCGAGCGCCTTCCCCGACGGCCCTTCCCAAGGGACTCAGCGAAGAGACCCTGAACAGCGTCGTCGACCTGCTCAAGTCCCGCGACTCGCCGGTCTCCGCCGTGGAAGTCACGGCCGAGACCGGCATGTCCCGCGTCACGGCGCGCCGCTACCTCGAGCACCTCGCGGACCAGAACTCGGCGGTCCGCACGCCCCGCTACGGGACCAGGGGACGCCCGGAGTTCGAGTACAGCTGGCGCCGGGACTGACCGGCGCCGCTTCAGGACCGGATCGTGCGCACCAGATCGTCGATCACCGAGGGATCCTCGATGGTCGAGGGCACCGTGTAGTCTCCCCCGTCGGCGATCTGCCGCATCGTCTTGCGCAGGATTTTGCCCGAGCGGGTCTTCGGCAGCGCGGCCACGACGCGGACCTCCTTGAAGTCCGCCACCGGCCCGATCTGCTTGCGGACCAGGGACACGAGCTCGCTCTGCAGCTGGGCGGGGTCCACCCCGGCACCGGCCTTCAGGACCACGTAGCCGCTGGGCCGCTGGCCCTTGAGTTCGTCCGCCACGCCGACGACGGCGCATTCGGCCACCGCGGGATGCTGCGCCACGACCTGTTCCATCGCACCTGTGGAGAGCCGGTGCCCGGAAACATTGATGACGTCGTCGGTACGGCCCATCACGAAGAGGTAGCCGTCCTCGTCGAGGTATCCCGAATCGCCCGTGGCGTAGTAGCCGTCGAAGGTGCGGAGGTAGGAATCCACGAAGCGCTGGTCATTGCCCCACAGGGTAGCGAGCGTGCCCGGCGGCAGCGGCAGCTTGATCACGATGTTGCCTTCCGTGCCGGCCGGGACAGGATTTCCCATTCCGTCGACGATGGCGATCTGGTAGCCCGGCACGGGCACGGTGGGCGAACCCGCCTTGACCGGCAGCTGCTCGAGGCCGAGCGGATTCGCGGCAATCGCCCACCCGGTCTCCGTTTGCCACCAGTGGTCGATGACCGGCACCTTCAATGCGGCGGCGATCCATTCATACGTCTCCGGATCCAGCCGCTCCCCCGCGGCGAACAGCGTCCGAAGGCTGGAACGGTCATAGTCCGCGAGCAGCCGGGCCTGCGGATCGGCCTTGCGGATGGCCCGGAGGGCGGTCGGGGCGGTAAAGAGGACGTTGACGCCATGGTCCTGGACCACCCGCCAGAATGCCCCTGCGTCGGGGGTACCCACCGGCTTTCCTTCATAGAGCACCGTGGTCGCGCCCGCGAGCAGCGGTCCGTAAACGATGTAGGAGTGGCCGACCACCCAGCCGACGTCCGACGCCGTCCACATCACGTCCCCCGGACCGATGTCGTAGATGTTCTTCATCGACCACGCCAGCGCCACGGCGTGGGAGCCGTTGTCCCGGACGACCCCCTTCGGGGCACCGGTGGTGCCGGAGGTGTAGAGGATGTAGAGCGGGTCGGTGGCCGCAACCGGCACGGCCGCGGCCGGCTCCGCCGAGGACTGCAGATCGTCCCAGTCGAGCCAGCGGGTGGTGTCATCTCCGAACGTGCCGACTTCATGGGCAAAGCCCTCGCGGGCCTTGACGACGACGTGGGGCACCTGGTGCGACGCCATCCGGATGGCTTCTTCCACGGCGGGCAGGTACTCCACGCGGCGGGAGGGCTCGATGCCGCCCGTTGCCGTGACGACCGCCGCCGGCTTGGCGTCATCGATCCGCGCCGCCAGCTCCCGCGGTGCAAAGCCACCGAAGACCACCGAATGCACCGCCCCCAGGCGGGCCGCCGCCAGCATGGCGATCGGCGCCTCGGGGATCATCGGCATGTAGATGATCACCCGGTCTCCCTGGCCGACTCCGAGGTTCCGCAACGCCCCGGCGAACGCCGCCACCTCGGACAGCAGTTCATCGTAGGTGTACCGGCGCTGGACGCCAAGCATCGCGGAATCGTAGACCAGCGCGGTGTGCGCTCCCCGTCCCGCAGCCACGTGCCGGTCGAGGGCATTGGCGCAGGTGTTGAGCTGCCCGTCCGGAAACCACCGGTAGATCGGAGCCCGGCTTCCGTCCAGAGCCTGCGCCGGGGGCTTCGACCATTCGATGGCGCCGGCTTCACCCAGCCAGAACTGTTCCGGATCATCCACACTGGCCCGGTAGGTCGCGCGGTAGCTGGATCCCATGGCTTCCCCTCAATATTCGAAACGAAGGACTGTGACGCACATCATCCTAGCGGGGCCTGCCGGGGGTGCGTCAAAGATCTTGTATACATAACATGGACTAGCGGGACAGAAACCCCGGAGAAAGCCTTGACCGGGCGTCGTTCGTGTATACAATCGAAGCATGAGGCACCAGCCAATCGATCCCGCAGCGAAGGAGGCCCGGATGCGTGCCAGCGAACGCGCCTACTGGGCGCTGCGCGAGGACATCGTGGAGTGGCGGCTGCCGCCCGGCACGGTCCTCGCCGAAGTGGAACAGGCCGAACGCCTCGGTGTATCGCGCACTCCGCTACGGGAAGCGTTGGGACGGCTGACCGCCGAGGGGCTGGCGGCCCCGCATACCGGGCGCGGCGTGGTGGTCGCGGATATTTCGCTTGAGAACATCACCGAAATCTTCGAACTGCGCTCTGCTCTCGAATGCCAGGCGGCCTCGCTTGCCGCCCGCCGGGGAGACCGGACCGTTTTCGGGAAGCTGCAGCAGGAGTTTTCCTCGGCGGCCGAACTGCTGCGCCGGGACGACCCGGCCCTGCACGACTACTACCAGCTCGTCGCGCGCCTGGACTCCGCGATCGACGAGGCCATCCGGAACCCCTACCTGCTCCAGGCGCTGAGCAACCTGCGGGTCCACCTGGTCAGGATCCGCCGTCTGGCCAAGGACAACCCGCTGCGCCTGCTGGCCGCCGCCACCGAGCACGCCAACATCGCCGGTGCGATCGCCGCCGGAGACAGCCAGCTCGCTGCCGCGGCGACGGCCGTCCACCTGCACCAAAGCCTCGAACATCTCAAATCCACCCAGCAGACAGCCGAGAGGACAGCTTCATGACCGTCAACCACAAAGTGCGCGTCTACCGCAGCGAAGAGAACCTGCCGCGGGAGGACCAGCTCGCCTACAAGATCGCCAAGGTCGCCGTCGACCCGGTGGAGGTCACCGACGAAGTTACCGAAATGGTGATCAACCGCATCATCGACAACGCCTCCGTGGCCATCGCCTCGCTGAACCGCGGACCCATCGTCGCCGCGCGTTCCCAGGCGCTCAGCCACCCGGTCTCGGCCAACGGCAAGGGCGCCGGCATCTTCGGCGTCACCGAAAAGTCCTCCCCGGAATGGGCGGCCTGGGCCAACGGCGTCGCTGTCCGCGAACTGGACTACCACGACACCTTCCTGGCGGCCGAATACTCGCATCCGGGCGACAACATCCCGCCGATCCTCGCGGTCGGCCAGCACGTCGGGGCCAGCGGACGCGACCTCGTCCGCGGCATCGCCACCGGCTACGAGATCCAGGTCGACCTGGTCAAGGCCATCTGCCTGCATAAGCACAAGATCGACCACGTGGCCCATCTCGGCCCGTCCGCCGCGGCCGGCATCGGCACCTTGCTTGGGCTGGACGTGGAGACGATTTTCCAGGCCGTCGGGCAGGCCTTGCATACGACGACGGCGACCCGGCAGTCCCGCAAGGGCGAAATCTCCACGTGGAAGGCGCACGCTCCCGCGTTCGCCGGCAAGATGGCTGTGGAAGCCGTGGACCGTGCCATGCGGGGACAGACCTCGCCCGTGCCGATCTACGAAGGCGAAGACGGCGTCATCGCCTGGCTGCTGGACGGGCCCGAGGCCTCCTATGAGGTGCCGCTGCCGGAGGCCGGCGAAGCCAAGCGCGCCATCCTCGACACGTACACCAAGGAGCACTCCGCCGAGTACCAGGCGCAGGCCTGGATCGACCTGGCCCGCAAGCTGCACCGCGAGCACCCGGAGGCGGCGGATCCGAAGAATGTGTCCTCCGTCAAGATCAAGACGTCGCACCACACCCACTACGTCATCGGTTCCGGGGCCAACGACCCGCAGAAGTACGATCCGACCGCCTCCCGGGAGACGCTGGACCACTCCATTCCCTACATCTTCACCGTCGCCCTGCAGGACGGCGCGTGGCACCATGTGGACTCCTACGCACCGGAGCGCGCGGGCAGGGCGGACACGGTCGAACTGTGGCACAAGGTCACCACCGAAGAGGATCCGGAATGGACCCGCCGCTACCACTCGCTGGACATCGCCGAGAAGGCCTTCGGCGGTTCCGTGGAAATCACGCTGGCCGACGGCACCGTCATCCGCGACGAGATCGCCGTCGCCGACGCCCATCCGTTGGGCGCCCGTCCGTTCGCCCGCGAGCAGTACGTGAACAAGCTCCGGACGCTGGCCGCCGGTCTCGTCGAGGACGCCGAAATCGACCGCTTCCTGGCCGCCGTCGAGCGCCTGCCCGAACTGGCCGCCGGCGAACTGGACCAGCTCAACATCACCGCCGCGCCGGGCGTCATCGACCTCGCGGCCGGGCCGAAGGGACTGTTCTAGATGCTCTACTCACAGACCACGCCGGAGCAGAAAAGGGCGGCACTGCGTGCCGCCTTGGGCTCCGGCACGATCCAGCAGTTCCCCGGGGCCTTCAATCCGCTCTCGGCCCGGCTGATCCAGGAGAAGGGGTTCGGCGGCGTCTATATTTCCGGCGCCGTGCTGGCCAATGACCTGGGCCTGCCGGACATCGGCCTGACCACCCTGACCGAAGTGGCCACCCGTGCCGGGCAGATCGCCCGGATGACGGACCTGCCCGCCCTGGTCGACGCCGACACCGGCTTCGGCGAACCCATGAACGTCGCGCGGACCATCCAGGAACTGGAAAACGCCGGCCTGGCCGGGTGCCACATCGAGGACCAGTTCAACCCGAAGCGATGCGGCCACCTCGACGGCAAGAACGTCGTCGACCTCGACACGGCATCCAAGCGCATCCGCGCCGCCGCCGATGCCCGCCGCGACCCGAACTTCCTTATCATGGCCCGCACGGACATCCGCGCCGTCGACGGCCTGGAAGCCGCCCAGGACCGGGCCCGTGCCCTGGTGGATGCCGGAGCCGACGCGATCTTCCCGGAGGCCATGCGCACCCTCGAGGAGTTCCAGGCGATCCGCGACGCCGTGGACGTCCCGATCCTGGCCAACATGACCGAATTCGGCAAGAGCGACCTGTTCGGGGTGGACGAACTGGCCTCCGTCGGCGTGAACCTGGTCATCTATCCGGTGACGCTGCTGCGCATCGCGATGGGCGCGGCCGAACGGACGCTGGAGACCATCAAGGCCAGCGGCAGCCAGGAAAAGGAGGTCGGCAACATGCTCACGCGTGCACGATTGTACGAATTGGTGGATTATGAGGCTTATAACCACTTCGATACGTCTGTCTTCAACTTCCAGGTACCCGGACAGCACCAACCGCAGACGAAGGAGTCGCTATGACTACCCAAGCAGCAACCGAACTCCCGGAGATCCACAAGGGTCTCGCCGGCGTCGTCGTTGATACCACGCGCATCTCCAAGGTGAATCCGGAAACCAATTCCCTGCTCTACCGCGGCTACCCGGTCCAGGACCTGGCGGCCCGGTGCAGCTTCGAAGAAGTGGCCTACCTGCTCTGGCACTCGGAGCTGCCCACCGCGGATGAGCTGGCGGAATTCACCGCGCACGAGCGGGCCGGCCGTGCCTTGGACCCGGTCGTGAAGTCCGTCATCGACACCCTGCCGCTGAGCGCGCATCCGATGGACGTCTGCCGGACCGCGGCCAGCGTCATCGGCGCCCGGCACCCGCAGGCCGAGGATTCCTCGCCCGAAGCCAACCTGGCCAAGGCCAAGGACCTCTTCGCCGCCTTCCCGGCCGTGGTGGCGTACGACCAGCGCCGCCGCCGCGGGCAGGACATCGTGGAGCCGCGGGAAGACCTGGGCTACTCGGCGAACTTCCTCTACATGACCTTCGGCGAGGAGGCTGCCCCGGACGTCGTCGACGCCTTCAACGTCTCGATGATCCTCTACGCCGAGCATTCATTCAACGCCTCCACATTCACCGCCCGGGTCATCACCTCGACGCTCGCCGACCTCCACTCGGCCGTCACCGGGGCCATCGGCGCGCTCAAGGGCCCGCTGCACGGCGGCGCCAACGAGGCGGTCATGCACACCTTCGAGGAGATCGGCTGGGAGGGCCCGGACGTCACCGCGCGGGCCAAGGCCTGGCTGGACGACGCGCTGGCCAGCAAGAAGAAGATCATGGGCTTCGGCCACCGGGTCTACAAGAAGGGCGACTCGCGGGTCCCGACCATGAAGGCCGCGCTCGACAAGATGGTGGCGCACTACGACCGGCCGGACCTGGCGGAGCTGTACGCCGCGCTGGAGTCCGCCATGGCGGAGAAGAAGAACATCAAGCCCAACCTGGACTACCCCGCCGGGCCCGCCTACCACCTGATGGGCTTCGACACCCCGACGTTCACGCCGCTGTTCGTCTGCGCCCGGATCACCGGGTGGACCGCGCACATCATGGAGCAACTGGAGGCCAACTCCCTGATCCGTCCGCTGAGCGAATACAACGGGCCGGAGCAGCGGGCCCTGTAGCCGGCCGCTCCCCGACCGTCAGAGCGGAACCGCGGCCCGGACCGTCGCGTTGTCCTCATTGAGGATGATGCGCAGGTTCGGGCCGTGCCCGTCCAGCGCCAGCGGCAACCAGGTGCCGGCGTCATGCCACATCAGTTCAAGCGGCAGCCGCTCTACGTCATACCATTCGGGGGCGATCTCGTCCGACTCCGCCGGCTCCCCTTCCCAGCTGCGCGTGACGTATAGCAGAGTGTCCATGTTCAGTTCGGGCCGGTACGGAAAATCAAAGAAGATCCTGCCGGCCGGGACCAGCGCCTCCGGCCGGACTATGACCCCGGTCTCTTCCAGGACCTCGCGGCAGACGGCCTCCATCGGCCCTTCGCCGGGCTCGAGCTTGCCGCCCACGCCAACCACCTTGCCGGTGCCGAAGCCCGACTTCTTGTGCCCGAGCAGCACCGAGCGCACCCCGTCCCGTTCGCGCAGCAGGAAACACAGGACGACGTTGAGCGGCTTCATGGCACCGAGTCTAGCCGCGCTCCCCGCAAGCGTGTTCCCGCCGTAAATCCGCGCTGCCGCTAGCCGAGGGCCCGCGGATGCGCCGCGGCGTAGACCTCGCGCAGGGTATCGGCCGTCACCAGGGTGTAGACCTGGGTCGTGGTGACCGAGGCATGGCCCAGCAGCTCCTGGACCACGCGGACATCGGCGCCGCCCTCCAGCAGGTGCGTGGCGAAGGAATGCCGCAGGGTGTGCGGCGAAACGTCGCGGTCGATCCCGGCCTTCTCGGCGGCGGTCTTCAGGATCGTCCAGGCGCTCTGGCGGCTCAGCCGTCCGCCGCGCGCATTCAGGAACAGGGCCGGGGTGCCGCGGCCCTTGGACGCCAGCAGCGGGCGGGCGCGCACCAGGTAGTCGTCGACGGCCTTCGCGCCGTAGGACCCGAGCGGCACCACGCGCTCCTTGGAGCCCTTTCCGAAAAGGCGTACGACGGCGGTGCCTTCCTCCGCGTCGATCGCGGCGACGTCGTCCACGTCCAGTCCGACCGCCTCGCTGATCCGCGCGCCCGTGGAGTAGAGGAACTCGAGCAGCGCCCGGTCCCGCTGGCCGGTGGCGGACTCAGTGTTGACGGACTCGAGGATCCGGGTCACTTCATCCACCGTGATCGCCTTCGGAAGCCGCTTCCCCGGCATCGGCGGATGCACGTCCGCCGCGGGATCGCCGGCGGTGATGCCTTCGAGCACCCAGAACTTGTGCAGGCCCCGCACCGCGACGATGGTCCGCGCCGCCGACCGCACGCTCAGCGCCGAGGCCCCGTCCGAACCATCGGACAGGGCCTGGGCGAAAGCCGTCACGTCGTGCCGGGTCACCTGCTCCGGCGCCTCGATCTGCCGCTGCGCCAGGAACTGCAGGTACCGCCGCAGGTCGCGCCGGTACGCCGCCAGCGTGTTGGCGGCGAGGCCTCGTTCAACGGCCATGTGCTGCAGATAGCCGGCCACGGCGCGGCCAGCGGCGGTGGCGCTGAATTCGTCGGCGGCAGCGGCCGGCGCGATGGCAGCCATTGGTTCAGCGGTCGGCGTCCGCGCGGACGGGCAACTCGTTCCGCTGGCTCGGATGCTCCGGCCAAGGCGCATCCGCGGGACGCAGCCCGGTGAACCCGGTGCGTGCGGCCTGGGCAGCGGCCAGGATGCCGGCCACCGCCGAGGGGTTATGCAGCCGGCCCGACAGGATCGCCGCGACGGCTTCCTCCAGATCGACCCAGAGATGCTCGATCTCCGCCTCTTCTTCCGTGCGGATATGCCGTTCGTCTTCGGGGACGTCGGCCAAGTCCCGCGCCAGATAGATCCGGATCGCTTCGCTGGAGGAGCCCGGCGAGTTGAAGAAGTCCACCAGCACGTCCCAGCGGGCAGCCGTCAGGTCGGCTTCTTCCGCCAGTTCCCGTGCCGCCGCCGCGACGAAGTCTTCGCCCTCGACGTCCAGCAAGCCGGCCGGGACCTCCCACAGGGACATCCTGGCCGGCTGGCGGTACTGCTTAAGGAGCAGGACGCGGTCCTGGTCGTCCAAAGCCACAATGGCGACCGCCCCCGGATGGGCGATGTAGTCGCGGACCAGCGCGTCGCCGTCGTCCCCGGACAGGGTGAAGGTATCGCTGACGACGTTCCAGATCCGCCCCTCGTAGAGCGTCTCCGACGAGATGACCCGGCGCGGGTCGTGCTCGTCGGCGAACCCCTGGCCCGCAACCATGCTAGGCTCCGGCCTTTTTGCCGTTGTTCAGGGCGGCCGCTACCAGTCCGGCGAAGAGCGGATGGGGCCGCGTCGGCCGGGAGCTCAGCTCCGGGTGCGCCTGCGTGGAGACGTAGTAGGGGTGGACCTTGCGCGGCAGCTCGACGAACTCAACGAGCTTGCCGTCCGGCGAGGTGCCGGAGAAGACCAGGCCGGCCGCCTCGAGTTCGGGACGGTACTTGTTGTTGACCTCGTAGCGGTGCCGGTGCCGTTCGGCGACCTTGGTGGCGCCGTAGGTTTCGGCCACGACCGAGCCGCCCTTGAGCGCGGCGTCGTAGAGTCCCAGGCGCATGGTGCCGCCCAGGTCGCCCTTGCCCTCGACGATGTCCAGCTGCTCTTCCATCGTCGCGATGACGGGGTACTTGGTGTCCGGGTCGAACTCGGTGGACGAAGCGCCTTCCAGCCCGACGACGTTGCGGGCGTACTCCATCACCATGGACTGCAGGCCCAGGCAGAGGCCCAGGGTCGGCAGCTTCTTCTCGCGGGCGTACTTCAGGGCCCCGAGCTTGCCTTCGAGGCCGCGGATGCCGAAGCCACCGGGCACGCAGACCGCGTGCACGCCTGCCAGCGAGCGGGCTGCACCCTCTTCGGTGGCGCAGTCATCGGACGGGACCCAACGGATGCGCACCTTGGTCTGGTTGGCGAAACCGCCGGCCCGCAGGGCCTCCGTCACGGAGAGGTAGGCGTCCGGGAGGTCGATGTACTTGCCGACCAGGGCGATCTCGATCTCGTGCTTGGGGTTGTGGACGGCGTCGAGCAGCCGGTCCCACTTCGACCAGTTGACATCCTTGAACTTCAGGTCCAGGTGCTGCACGATGTACGCGTCCAGCATCTGGGCGTGCAGGGTCTTCGGTATGTCGTAGATGCTCGGGGCGTCCGGGCAGCTGATCACGGCGTCCGGGTCCACGTCGCACATGCGGCCGATCTTGTCGCGCATGGCGGCCGGGATCTCCCGGTCAGAGCGGATGACGATCGCGTCCGGCTGGATGCCGATGGACCGCAGGGCGGCCACGGAGTGCTGGGTCGGCTTGGTCTTCAGCTCCTGCGACGGGCCGATGTAGGGCACCAGGGAGACATGCAGGAAAAAGACGTTGTTGCGCCCCACGTCCTGGCGGACCTGGCGCGCCGCCTCGAGGAAGGGCTGGGACTCGATATCCCCGACCGTGCCGCCGATCTCCGTGATGATCACGTCCGGGGTCTTCTTGGCCTCGGCGGGGAGGCGCATCCGGCGCTTGATCTCGTCCGTGATGTGGGGAATGACCTGGACCGTGTCGCCGAGGTATTCGCCGCGGCGTTCCTTGGCGATCACGGTCGAGTACACCTGGCCGGTGGTCACGTTGGCCATGCCGTCGAGGTTCTCGTCCAGGAACCGCTCGTAGTGCCCGATATCCAGGTCCGTCTCCGCACCGTCGTCGGTCACGAAGACCTCGCCGTGCTGGAACGGATTCATCGTGCCCGGATCCACGTTCAGGTAGGGATCGAGCTTTTGCATGGTCACTGAAAGGCCACGCGCCCGGAGCAGGTGACCGAGGCTCGACGCCGTCAGACCCTTCCCGAGAGAAGACGCCACACCGCCGGTGACGAAAATATGCTTGGTCGTCTTGGACGACTTGGAAAACCGGGAATTCGTTCGCTGCACCACGGAATTCGAGCCTATCACCTTTCCTGCGGCTTGGCCGCGTCGATCAGTTCCTGCGCGTGCGCCCGGGCCAGCTCGGATTCTTCCTGGCCCGCCAGCATGCGCGCCAGCTCGGTAACGCGCTCCTCATCGGTGAGCAGACGCACATCGCTGGCGGTCACGCCGTCGTCCTTGGCCGTGGCCTTGGTCGAGGACTTGGTCGAGGACTTGAAGACCCGGATGTGGTGGTCAGCGAACGCCGCCACCTGGGGCAGGTGCGTCACGACGATCACCTGCACGTAGCGGGCCAGCATGGCCAGCCTCCTGCCGATTTCGACGGCGGCCTTGCCGCCGACGCCGGAGTCCACCTCGTCGAACACGAACGTCGGCACCGGGTCCACGGCTGCCAGCACCACCTCGATGGCCAGCATGACGCGCGAGAGTTCGCCGCCGGAAGCGCCCTTGCCCAGGGGCCGGGCGGGCGCGCCGGGATGCGGTTTGAGCAGGAAGGCGATGTTGTCCGCGCCGTGCGGACCGAGCTCGCCCGCCGGCTCGACGTCGATCTGCAGCTTGGCGTCCGGCATGGCCAGCGCGGCGAGTTCCTGGCCGACCTTCTTGGCCAGATCGGCGGCGGCCTTGGCACGCACCGCCGTGATGCTGCCGGACAGCGACGCCAGCTCCGCGTCCAGTGTGGCCAGCTCGGACTCCAGCGCCTCGATCCGGCTGGAGTCGTCGGTGAGTTCGTCCAGCCGTGCGCGGGAGACCGCGGCCCATTCGAGGACCTCGTCGATGGAGGGCGCGTATTTGCGCACGAGGACGGCAAGCTCGCCTCGGCGGGCCTCCAGCTCCGCGAGCCGTTCCGGGCCCTCGCTGTCCAGCGAGGCGCCATAGCTGGCAAGCTCCGTGGCCACGTCCGCGATGATGTAGCCGACCTCGGCCAGCCGTCCCGCGGCCTTGCCGAGCTCCGGGTCTTCCTCCTGGACCTGCTCCAGCGTCCGCTTGGCGGTGTCCACCAGCGACGTCGCGTCCCCGGTTTCCGTGAATTCCTCGGAGACCAGCGCCTGGTGCGCCAGCAGGGCCGCCGCGCGCAGCTGTTCAACGTTGGCGAGCTTGGTAGCCTCGGCCTTGAGCAGCTCGTCCTCGCCAGGCTGCGGGTCAACCCCGTCGATCTCCTCCAGCGCCAGCTGCAGCCCCTCGGCCTCGCGGAGCCGCTCCCGGGCTTCGCTGCGAAGCGTCTGCAGCTCCCCCGAGGCCTCGCGCCAGCGTCCGTACGCCGTTCGGTAGGCCGCCAGGGGTTTGGCGAGCTTGGACCCGGCGAACTTGTCCAGGGCCTCGCGCTGGGCGCTTTGGCTCCTGAGCCGCAGCTGGTCCGACTGTCCGTGGACCGCCACGAGCTGCCCGCCGATTTCCGCGAGCGTGCCGACCGGGGCGGTCCGGCCGCCTACGTGGGCCCTGCTGCGGCCGTCCGCGTTGACGGTGCGGACAAGCATCAGTTCCGCGTCGCCGTCGTACTCCTCGATGGATGCCCCGGCCTCCGCCGCCCGAGCCAGCGCGGGGCTGTCCGGGGCCAAGCGGAGCACAGCCTCAGCGACCGCGGACCGGGCGCCCGTGCGGACCGCTCCGGCGTCCGCCCGGGCACCCAGGAGCATGCCCAGCGCGGTCACGACCATTGTCTTGCCGGCGCCGGTCTCGCCGGTAACCACCGAGAGCCCCTTGCCCAGCGGCAGCGTGGCGTCGGTGATGACGCCCAGGTTGCTGATGCGGATTTCTTCGATCACGGCCTGGCCTCCCCTTCCGGCACGATGTGGTGCGGCTCGACTGTCCTGACGGTCGGCAGTGAGGCGGTGGCCGGTTGCTCTTCGTCGGCCCGGACCGGCCCGCGCCAGCCCTGCGTCGGCAATTCGAATTTGCGCACCAGCCGCTCGGAGAACGGCGTCCGGCTGGTCCTCGCCAGGCGGACCGGCTTGTCCGAGCGGGTCACTTCGACGCGGGACCCCGGCGGCAGTTCGAGGCTCCGGCGGCCGTCGCACCACAGCACCCCGTTGGCGTCCGTGCGGTTCAGGACCTCCACCGCCATGATCGAATCCGGTGCCACCACCAGCGGTTTGGCGAACAGGGCGTGCGCACTGATCGGAACCATGAGCAGCGCGGCGACTTCCGGCCAGACCACGGGCCCGCCGGCCGAAAAGCCGTAGGCCGTGGAGCCCGTCGGCGTCGCCATCACCACGCCGTCACAGCCGAACGTGCTGATGGGCCGGGCGTCCACTTCGACGACCACCTCGATCATCCGCTGCCGGTCGGCCTTCTCCACCGTCGCCTCGTTCAGTGCCCACGTGTGGCCGATCTTCCGTTTGTCCAGCCAGACCTGCACGTCAATGGTCATCCGCTCTTCGACCGTGTACTCGCGCCGCACCACCCAGTGGACGGTCTGCGCCAGGTCGGCACGCTCGCTCTCGGCCAGGAACCCCACATGGCCCAGGTTGACGCCCAGCAGCGGGACGTCGGACTCGCGGACCAGTTCGGCGGAGCGCAGGATCGTTCCGTCACCGCCCAGCACCATGCCCAGATCGATCTCGTCCAGGCCCACGTCCTCGCCGAGGATCTCGACCGGTGCGGCCAGCTCGCCATAGACCTGGCGGCAGTGCTCGGCGTCCGCGCGCCGCAGCACGGGCACCAGGCCGGAGGAATGCAGCTGCGCACAAGTCTCCTGGGAAGCAGCCATGGCGTCCTTGCGGCCGGTATGTGCCAGGACCAGTATCTTCCTGCTCATGCTGTCTCTCCCGATTGTTGGTGCGGTGGTTCCTGCCTGGCGGCCGGATAGAGGGCCAGTGCCCTTCCGACGGCCGTCTCAAGCTCATCTCCGATCCTAGGCTCCCGCACTGACAGGGGAACCTTGATCCACAGGAAGAACTCGACGTTCCCGTCCTGGCCGGGCAGCGGACTCCGTGCTATGCCTTCGATCTCGAGCCCCTCGGCCAGGGCGGAGCGCAGCACCTGCCCCACGGCGCGGCGGCGTTCGTCCTCGGAAGCAACGACGCCGGTGCTCGCCAAGGCTTCGCGTCCCACCTCGAATTGCGGCTTGACCATCAGGAGCATATCGCCGCCGGGAACGGTGGCCCGGCTCAGCGGCTGCATCACCAGGGTCAGCGAGATGAAGGACAGATCCGCCACGGTCAGGGCCGCCGGCCCGCCGATCTCCGCGGGATCCAGGTAGCGGACATTCAGTCCCTCGAACACCTGGACGCGGTCATCGTCGCGAAGCCGCTGGACCATCTGGCCGTGGCCGACGTCCACCGCTGCAACTTCGCGGGCACCGGCGCGCAGCAGCACATCGGTAAAGCCGCCGGTGGAGGCGCCGGCATCGAGGCAGCGCAGGCCGGACGGGGAAACCGCAGGGAAGGCCTGCAGCGCCCCCGCCAGTTTGTGTCCGGCACGGCTGACGTAGTCCGGACCGGACCCTGCGTCCACGGTAAGCACGTCAGCCGGCGCCACTGAGGTGGACGCCTTGTTGAGGATGGCACCGTCGCGGCTGACCCGCCCGCCGGCGATCAGTTTGGCGGCGTGGGTGCGCGACCGCGCCAGCCCCCGCGCCACAAGTTCCTGGTCAAGTCGGGACATACGGAATCAGTCGGCTCCGGCTTCCAGGTCGGCCAGGAGTTCGTCGTGGATGCGCTCGAACACCGCTGCCTGTCCAGCCACCGGGACGTCCGGCAGCTGCGGCAGCACGGAGATGATCGCATCGACGTCGTCGTCCGCCGTCGTCCCCATCGCCCGCGGCCAGTGGACCACTGCCTGCTCCCGGTCGGCATTCCCGCCTTTCTCCGGGCCGGTTTGATGCTGGTCCATGGTTGTGCGGGAACTCCTCACGTGGATCGATGAGTGGCGGTCTGCTTCGTTCAGTCTAGCTGCGGGCCGTGTTCGATCTTAGGAACGGCGGGCTCCTCCGTGTCCGGAACGGCGGCCCACCAGGCCGCGCACGCCGCACGCCACGCATCCAGGCCCGGTGCTCCGGCCAGGTGCAGGGTCCCGTCACGGACCTCGGCGGAGGCACCTCCGCAACGGAACACCCTGCCGGTGGACACAGGCGCGGCATATGGCCGGTACAGCTCGCCGAGGCCTGACAGCAGGTAACGCGGGCGCTCAGCGGTCCGGGCCGCCAGCACGCTTTCCATCGTATCGACGCCGGTCAGCACTACGGCGGTATCCATCCCGGCGTTGTTGCCGCCAAGGATATCCGTGTCAAGCCGGTCCCCCACCACCAGGGGCCGTTCGGCTCCGAGTTGCGCCGCCGCGGTACGGAACAGGGCGGCTTCGGGCTTGCCGGCAACCAAGGGCATCGCACCGGTCGCGGCCCTGACGGCAGCCACTAGGGAGCCGTTGCCAGGAGCGATGCCCTCCGCCCGCGGAATCGTCAGGTCGGTATTCGTGGCCACCCAGAAGGCGCCGGCGGCGATCGCGTAGGACGCCTCGGCCAGGTCTGTCCAGCCGATCATCGGATCGAAGCCCTGGATCACCGCCGCCGGTTTGTCCTTCGCCGAGCCGACGGTCACGAAACCCCTGTCCTGCACCTCGCGGGCCAACGTCTCACTGCCTGCGACCAGGACTTTGGCTCCGGGCTCCACGTGCTGGGCCAGCAGCTCCGCTCCCGCCCGTGCCGAGCCGAACACCTGCCCGGCCTCAGCCGGCGCCCCCAGCTCCCGCAGGTGCGCCGCCACCTGCTCGGCCGAGCGTGAGGCGTTGTTGGTGATGTATCCCAAGGAGACCCCGACGGCCGCCAGCCCCTCCAAGGCCTGGGTCGCCCCATCGATCGCACCGGCCCCGGCGTAGACGACCCCGTCCAAATCGCATAGCAGCGCGTCGTAACCGGCGATCAGGTTCGGTTCAGCCATCGGAACGCTTGGCGCTCTCGCTTCGTTCTGCCTCTTCATCCTCCGGCTCGGCCTGATCCACAGGCTCAACGCCCTCCTCGGCCGCCGCAAAGTCCTCCGGCTCGACGTCGACTTCGTCCGCTTTCGCCAGTTCGTCCGGCAGTTCCTCAACCGCGGCGTCGTCGGCCGCCGCGAGGTCCTCCGGCTCGACGGCGAAGGCGTCGGCCGCGTCGCCGCCGGACTCCGGCTCAGCTGCCTCGGCCCGGGGCCGCCGGGAAGGCTTTGCAGGTTCGTCGTCCCCGGCCACGTCGATGATCTCGGGTTCCTCGAACTCGCCGACGCCCAGCGCGTTCTCGGCCACGCGGGCCTGCCGGCGCCAGTCCTCGGCCTCCGTTCCGCGGCCGGCTGCCTCCAGGGCGTCGGCGTAGGCGCGGAACAACCGCGGGCTGAACGAGAAGGCCCGGTTGCGGTCCAGCTGCGGAATCTCCAGTGCGGAAACCGCGGCCTCGGCCTGGCCCAAGTCGCTGCGGGCCCCGGATACGACCATCGCCAGCTCAACCTTGCCGGCTGCATCGAGCTCGGCCGCATCCTCCGACCGTGCCATCTCCAAAGCACGCTCCGGCCTGCCGAGGCCGCGTTCGCAGTCGGCCATGACCGGTAGATGCATGTTGGAACCGCTGATCCGGCGGAACGTCCGGAACTCCCGCAGCGCCTCCCCGTAGTGTCCGGCGGCGTAGGCCGTCAGGCCCACGGCCTCCCGCACCGGCGCCATTCGGCCGCCGCGACGGCTGGCCGCCAAGGCGTGCTGGAACGCCAGCTCCGGCTCGTCGTCCATGAGCCTGGCAGCCATCACCAGATGCTTGGCGACCCACTCCGCGCTCTTGGACTCCAGAGTCCGCAGCTGCGCCCTGATCGACCTGTCCAGTTCCTGGCCCGTCACATCGTCGTCGATCTCCGGAGACCGCGGCCGATCCGGCCTGTTCGAGCTGCGGAGGTCGTGCCGGGTCGGCTCTTCCCGGCGTGCGGCGCCACGCTCTTCACGGTCGGTCACACCCTCGCTGTCCCAGCGGGGCCGGGATTGGAATCCGCCACGCCGCGAATCGTCGCCACGGGCACCCTCATCCCGAGCGCGGAACTCTTCGCCTCCGCGGCGCCGGTCAGAACCCTGCCCCTCGGAGCGACGCTCGTAGCCGCCCTCGCGACGGTCGAAACGACCTTCGCGACGGTCGCCGCCGGAGCGCTCGTCGCGGCGCCCGTAGCCGCCCTCTCGACGGCGCTCGGAGCCGGCTTCGTCACGTCGACCGTAGCCAGCTTCACGACGCGGGCCGCGGTCAGAGGCCTGGTAGCGCGGCTTGAACCCCTCGCCGCCATGGCGCCGGTCAGAACCCTGCCCCTCGGAGCGACGCTCGTAGCCGCCCTCCCGACGGTCAAATCCACCTTCGCGGCGGTCACCGCCGGAGCGCTCGTCGCGACGGTCGAAACCACGTCCTCGCCGGTCGCCGCCGGAGCGCTCGTCGCGACGGTCGAAACCACGTCCTCGCCGGTCGCCGCCGGAGCGCTCGTCGCGGCGCCCGTAGCCGCCCTCGCGGCGGTCGGAGCCACCTTCGCGACGGTCGAAACCGCCCTCGCGGCGGTCGCCGCCGGAGCGCTCGTCACGACGACCGTAACCGCCTTCACGGCGCGGGCCGCGGCCAGAGTCCTGGTAGCGCGGCTTGAACCCCTCACCTCCGCGGCGCCGGTGGGAGCCCTGCCCCTCGAACCGACGATCGTAGCCGCCCTCGCGACGGTCGCCGCCGGAGCGCTCGTCAGGACGACCGTAGCCGCGCTCGCGGCGGTCATCGCCGGAGCGCTCGTCACGACGACCGTAGCCGCCCTCCCGGCGCGGGCCGCGGTCAGAATCCTGGTAGCGCGGCTTGAACCCTTCCCCGCCGCGGCTCCGGTCAGGACCCTGCCCCTCCGACCGACGATCGAAACCACCTTCACGGCGCCCGCCATCAAAGCCGTCGTTGTAGCGCGGACGATCGCCATACTCGCGGCGAGGTCCCCGCTGATTGAAACCGCCGTCCTTGCGGCCTTCACCATCGCCGCGGGAACGGAAGCCCCGAGGGTCTCCGCCGGCGTTGCTGGTGCCGCGGTACGGACCGCCCTGGCCGCTGCGGCTGCCACCTCCGCGCTTGCCGGGACCGGACCCCTGGCCCGAACGACCAGCCGAACCTCCACGGCTGCTAAACCCGCCCCGGCCGGCATCGCCCTTGTCGTTCCGTCCATCGTGAGCACGGAAATCAGCCATGCCGGAGCTCCTCTCAGTGCGGGCCGGAAATCTGTACTAGCCGGCGGCCGCCATACGCTGTTCATCTTGTGGTTGGGGGTGTGATCCGAAAGATCAGATATGCGCAGTGCGCCACGACAATTCTAATCGAGTACGACGCCGTAACGGTGCCGGAGCGGCATATGGCTCGTGTGATGTGTGGCTGGTGTTGGGGTGGTGGTTAAATGCGCTGAGGGGCGCCGCCGTCGTTGGCGGTGCCCCTCATCGTGGTGGTTGTGTCCGGCGGTGACCTACTCTCCCACACCCTCCCGGGTGCAGTACCATCGGCGCTGCGGGTCTTAGCTTCCGGGTTCGGAATGGGACCGGGCGTTTCCCCCGCGCTATGACCGCCGTAACTCGTTTTCACGTTCCCCGGGCCCCGGTGTGCGGGGGGTGGGGTGTGAA
>NZ_BRVS01000022.1 GCF_026011795.1 Arthrobacter mangrovi
TTTTTCATGGCCGCTTACAAATGACTAAGCGCACGGACGCCGCATGTTCTGGGTGGGGCGGAAGTGAAGTCGGAATGAGTTGTATGGCAATATTCGGCGCCATCGTGTTTCGAGAAGGAAGGCGGAATCAGTGAGCAGCAGGTTCGAGATTCACAGTGATGGGACAGGTGGCTACCGTCTTCTGCTCACCGACGAGCAGTGTGGCCTCCTGTGCGCTGTCGGCTCGTTCCCCGACAAGCAGGCGGCAGCGAAAGCAGTCATGCAGGTTCGTGAAGCTGCTGCGACAGCCCACATCATCGATTTGAGTTCTGTACCGGGTGAAGCCGGGGCGCCGACGCTGGCGCCGGCCGAGGACGACCAACCCCGGGTCATACATGCAGTCTCTGCCAGGCAGAGGGTGCGACGGGACAGCGGCGCGGAGCAGGCTCTGCTGCCAAGATCGGCATAAATCGTCGACTAGTGTAGGTGGCCCTCCGTTCCGATGCCGGGGGGCGTTAGTGCGGAGGCCGGAAGGGGCGGACAGCAGCGGTGGAGGTCTGGGCAGGGAATGCGTATCCTCTGGGTGCCACGTATGACGGCAACGGCACGAACTTCGCTGTCTTCAGCAGGGCCGCCACGCAGGTTTTCTTGTGCCTCTTTGACGACGACGGCGGCGAGACCCGGATCGCGTTGGAGGCGGTCGATGCCTATGTCTGGCACTGCTATCTGCCTCATGTGCTGCCCGGGCAGCTGTACGGCTACCGCGTCGAAGGCCCGTACGACCCGGCCCAGGGACTGCGCTGCAACCCGCACAAGCTGCTGCTTGATCCCTATGCGAAGGCCGTAACGGGCACGATCAGCTGGGATCAGGCCATGTTCTCCTACAATTTCGGTGATCCTGACTCGTTCAACGACCTTGATTCCGCGCCCTTCACTGCCAAGGGGGTGGTGATCAGCCCGTTCTTCGACTGGCAGGGCGACCGGCCCCCGAACATCCCGTACAACGACACCGTGATCTACGAGGCGCATGTCCGGGGACTGACCATGCTGCACCCGGAGGTGCCGGAGGAGGAGCGGGGCACCTTCGCCGGCGTGGCGCACCCCGCGGTCGTGGCGCACCTGCAGAAGCTGGGCGTCACCGCGATCGAGCTGATGCCGGTGCACCAGTTTGTCCATGACGGCACCCTGCAGGAAAGGGGTCTGTCGAACTATTGGGGCTACAACACGATCGGCTTTTTCGCCCCGCACCACGCGTACGCCTCCACGCGCGAGCCCGGGCAGCAGGTCCAGGAATTCAAGGCCATGGTGCGCTCCCTGCACCAGGCGGGCATCGAGGTCATCCTGGACGTGGTGTACAACCACACCGCCGAGGGCAACCACCTCGGGCCCACACTGTCGTTCCGGGGCATCGACAACGAGGCCTACTACCGGCTGGTCGAGGAGGACCGGCGCTACTACATGGACTACACCGGCACCGGGAACACGGTCAATGTCCGTAACCCGCACTCGCTGCAGCTGCTCATGGACTCGCTGCGCTACTGGGTAACCGAGATGCACGTGGACGGCTTCCGCTTTGACCTCGCGGCGACCTTGGCACGCGAGTTTTACGACGTGGACCGGCTTGCCAGCTTCTTCGACCTCGTGCAGCAGGACCCGGTCGTCTCGCAGGTGAAACTGATCGCCGAACCCTGGGACGTAGGTCCGGGCGGGTATCAGATCGGCAACTTCCCGCCGCTGTGGACGGAGTGGAACGGCAAATACCGGGACGCGGTGCGCGACTTCTGGCGTGGCGAACCGGGCACGCTGGGCGAATTCGCCTCCCGCCTGGCCGGGTCGGCAGACCTGTACGAGCATTCCGGCCGGCGTCCGGTGGCCTCGATCAACTTCGTCACCGCACACGACGGCTTCACCCTGCGCGACCTGGTCTCGTACAACGAGAAACACAACGAGGCGAACGGTGAGCACAACAACGACGGCGAGTCGCACAACCGCTCCTGGAACTGCGGCATCGAGGGCCCGACCGCGGACGAGAAAGTCCTGGCACTGCGGGCACGCCAGCAGCGCAACTTCCTGGCCACACTGCTGCTGTCCCAGGGCGTGCCGATGCTGCTGCACGGGGACGAGCTCGGCCGCACCCAGGAGGGCAACAACAACGCATACTGCCAGGACTCCGAACTGACCTGGGTACACTGGCAAGATACCGACCAGCCGCTGACTGAATTCGCCGCCGCCGTGAGCAGACTGCGCCGCGAACATCCCACCTTCCGCCGGGGCAGGTTTTTCCAGGGCCGGCCGGTGCGCCGCTCCCAAGGCGAACGCCTCCCGGACATCGTCTGGCTGAACCTGGACGCCTCCCCCATGCTCCCGGAGGACTGGGACCGGGAACTGGCCCGGGCCATCGGCGTGTTCTATAACGGCGCCTGGATCGGTAAAGACAACCGCGGCCGGGCAATCACCGACGATAACTTCCTGCTCTACTTCAACTCCAACGAAAATCCTGTCGTGTTCACCCTGCCCCCGGCGGAATACGCCGCGCAATGGGAACAGGTGCTCGACACCGCGGGCCAGCGCGCGGACAGCCGGATCCTGGACGCAGACGGTGAAATCGACGTCACCGGCAAATCCGTCCTGGTCCTACGGGCCCATACCCCGCCGCCCGAGGAACCGGACCACTCCGTGGCCGCGTCCCTTGCCATCCTCACCCGCAGCGCCCGCACCAGAACCGTCGCCCGCACCGGCGGCACGCAACCATCCTGAGCACGGACTCCCGCACCGTTGCACAAACGCTCGGAACCTATGCGCCGTTATCGGCATTGGTCCCAGGGACCTTGTGTACCTGGGAGAAGGCCTGCGCCGAGCGGCATTCTAGTTAGGACCTGGCAGGAGGAGCCGCTGGCAATCGTTCGCCCGCTGCGGCGGCATGCAGCCGGACCGAATGCCAGGGCCGTGGCCTCCGCCATTCCAAGAGGACTGTCCATTCGCAAAGTGGAACACTGAACGCATGCAACCAGACCGTGGGCCCACGTTCGCTGGCATCAACGTAGGCCGGCCGGCCGCCGGTGCCCTCATTGATGCCGGCTACTCCTCCATATCCGACCTGCCCGAGGATCTGGAGGAGCTCAAGAGTCTTCACGGCATCGGCCCGAAGGCCATTCGGCTGCTCAGAACAGCCCGGGAGCAAGGAAGCTAAAACCGCCGGCTCAAGACGGCAGCTAGCGATGACCGACAGACGCATGCCGAGTCACGACATATGCGCCGTTATCGGCTTTTCGCGACCGCACACGTTGACCGTCAGGTCAGCGGCAGGAGGCCCCATAGAGGCTCAGTACATAGTCGAGGTCACCGTCGTGTGGCTGGATCTCGTCTTCGCTGATGATGTCTACCGGTTCGGGTCCAAGGCCGTCATCGGTGCGGCGCATCCAGTAGGCCCAGCAGGTGCCGCCGCCGAATTTTGAATGGAATTTCGCGCCGGCGGGGTAGCTTCCGTCGTCGAGGACCTGCTCACGGATCCATTGGGCAATGAGTGTCGTCGCTTCCCTGTTCTCACCCGTTAGGGTTCCCAGGGTGATGCCGGCGATCCCGAGCTGTTCCTCGAATGCCTCGCCGAGGAATCTGTTGAGGGCGGCGACGGACTCGGCCGCGGTGAGATCAACCCAGGAGGCGAGGGTGTTCATGCGCAGCCGGTACATCAGCCGTCCGTCGCGCCAGCTCGCGGGCAGCCAGCCGGGCATCATGTTGCCGTTGCGGGCCCAGTCCTCCTCCACGAGCTTCTGGGCGTTCTCTTTTGTGATTCCGAACTGTTCGGCGGCGAAGGCGACGGCGGAGTTGAACTGGTCGCCGACGCGGGTGGGGGCGAGGGTTTCGGCGTAGGCTGTCCGCCGGTCGCCGGCCAGGTAGATTGTCGTGCCCGGAGTATCGAAGCGGGACCATCCGGAGCGGTTCGTCCCTGGCAGGTCCGGCCGGGGTCGGGGGTTCAGCGGTCCGTAGGAGCTCTTGGCGATCCGGTAGCCGGTCAAGCGGGTGTCGATGAGGGCCAGGCCGGTTTCGGTGCAGATTCGCATCAACCGGCGAACCGGTCTTCGGTCATGGCGACCGCCGCGTCCATCACTTCCTTGGAGCGCAATTCGCTGATGGCCTGGATGGGAGATACTTCGCCGAGCCACGGGTTGGCTCCGATGAACCAGAGACGGGCGACGTGCTCGCCTTCCACGCTGGAGACGGCCGTCCATGCACGGTGGGCCAGCTGCAGGCGCGCCTGGGCTTCGGGCTTCGGCTCAGGGCCGTCGGTACGGGCCCACTTGTAGCTGATCTTCGGATCCTTGCTGCCGGCGAGGGCCGCCACCAGGGTGGCGCCGAGGGAACTGTTGAGCTGGCGGACGATCTCGCGGATGCCCAGCCGCGCGGTGCCCGCGTGGGCTGCGCCAATGTCGATGGAAATACTCATGGGGTCGCTCCTCTCCTGCTCTGTCAGTCCACTCTATCCGTCCTGCCACAAGTAATCCACCAAAAAGCCACGCCTGGGGTCAAGACGGCGAAGGCTACGGATGAGCGGCCATGGAGCTGTCCGAGATCCAGGTCTTCCGCGCTCTCCTCTCATGTGCGCCGTTATCTGCAGATGTCTGAGTCAAGCTGCCGGATCTGCTCCTGCTGCCGGTTCGGCCTCCCTGGGACCTCAAAAGGGGGAAGCCATCAAATCCGGGGAAGCATTTAGACTCAAGGCGTTGGGGAGGAAGCGATGGTTTTATGGTGCTCAAATCGTACTGCCTGCCGGAGGCGTTCTTTCCTGAATACCTGGGCTCACTGTCCGTGGACGACCTGGTCCGCTTGTCGGCAGAGTTACAGGAACAGGCCTTCAGGGAGTGCAACAGCCGTGCGGGTTGGGCACGGCAGGAAACCCTGATGAGGCAGGCGCTGGTCGACCTCGTGCTCGCCTTCCGGCAAGAGGGTTGCGGGCGGGCTGGCTGACTGTTGTTTCCCGCGGCAATGCTTGATAACCGGTTCCGGGACTTTCAGGCAGTCTCTTTGCCGGTAATGCTCTGTCCGTCCCCGTCAGGGGGCTTCCACCGTTCATGAAGCTTTGCTTCGGCACCGCGACGCCGGCGCATCTGATCGCGAGAGCCTTCGATCCTTCCGGACGGAGAAAATGCGCGTTCCTGCCTGCACGCAGCGTCCCACGAACAGCAGAGGGAAGGTGCGGACATTCACACGCGCGCGTAGCGACCCGGATCCTCTGGCTTCGAGCCGATTATGCGCCGGGCGCTCCGTTCCAGGGCATGCGGCCTATAGTGGGGGGATGCCGGACCTTAACAACTGGCCGACGGCGCGGTTGTTGTCCACTGCCGCGCGACTGGTCGAGCATGCCTGGGATGAACAGCTCGCATCCCTGGGCCTGACCCATGCCGGGAGGATTGCGTTGGAAGTTCTCGATGCCGGCGGTCCCATGGTGCAGGCTGCGGTCGCTGCCGGCGTGCGCGTGCAGGCGCAGACCATGGGGAAGACCTTATCGAGGCTGCAGGCTCACGGGCACATCACGCGGGTGCCGAATCAGGCGGACAGGCGCTCCCACCGGGTGGCCGTTTCCGACCTCGGGAGAGCGGTGCTGGTTCGGGCCCGGGAGCTTGAGCTGACGTTGGCTCCCGGAGGGGACGCCGACGCGGTGGAATTGCGCGACAAGCTGGCGGCCGTCATTCGCCGGCTTGGGTCTGACCGCTGGGGGTAGATAGAGGGGGACCCGGAGTGAGCGCGACGAATCGGGCTCCCAACCGGACAGATTCGCCGGCATCGGCGTGTTGGCTGCCCCTAGGCCTGGGGCACCGATGTACCGGTCAAATATCTCCCCGAAGATCATCGCCTGCATCGGGTCCGATGACGACGATCATTACTGTCCCGGGTTTTGGTGGGTGCCGGCTGCCGTCAGCAATGGAGGCGAACATCGCCGGGCCTGCGGCCGGCGCGCCGTAGGCCACGCTCAGCCCTGCGTGTCCGTGCCGGGGTTGGCTTCACGCCTGTGGCGGGGTGAGGAGAACCGGTCCTCTGCGCAGGTCTGGGGGACTTCCCGGCCAGGTCTGGGGGACTTCCCGGCTAGGGGAACTATTTCCTTGGTGCCATATCGCCGGGTCCCTATCAGGGCTAACGTAAGGAGTAGACCCTGCGCGTTTGAATTCGCCCCCGGCAGGGGCCGGTTCAGGATCGATTTGTTTCGTACGGTGCACCCGGCGCCGGTGGAAACACTACTAAGGCCTTCCAGCCAAAGGCGAAGGAAGGCAACAGCGATGACTGGTGCAGGACTTCACGCAAAGCACCCTTTAACGGCCCGGGGCGTTTATCTGCTCGACGACCACGAGGTCGTGAGGCGGGGCCTGCGCCAGCTATTGGAATTCGATGATCGCCGTATCGCCGGGGAATCAGGGTCTGCGCGCGAAGCGGTCCGGCGGATCCCTGCCCTTCGCCCCGAGCTGGTCATCATCGGTGCCGATTTTCCGGACGGTGCCGGTGCGGACGTGTGCCGGGCCATCGCCGTGGCGGACGCGCGCATCAGGTGCGTGCTGATGACCGGGGACTGCGACGAACAGGTGCTGATCGATGCCATTCTGGCCGGGGCGTGGGGGTGCCTGTCCAAAGGAGATGACAATAGCGAACAACTCAGGCTGATCCGACGGGCCCTGGCAGGGCACACCGCGTACAGCGCCCGGTTCCGAACCGTAATCACGGCCCCGGTCTCCCCGTCTCGGCAGCAACGGCCGGATGAGGGACTCCTGACTCTGACTAAACGGGAAATGACCGTCGCCATCGGCCTCGGGAAAGGGCAGAGCAACCGCCAGATCAGTCAGGAGATGTCTCTGGCGGAAAAGACCGTGAAGAACATGGTCTCGACCATCCTGCGGAAACTGGGCGCGGCGCGCAGAACGCAGGCCGCCGTGCTCGTCACCAGGGCACTGGATTACTCGGAAGACACCGCAAACCGTGGCTACCGGTCCAGCCGGTTCCCGGAACTGATCCCCGAGGTCACGGCCGCGCTGCTGAACTGCATCAGCGAAACCGGCACCGTGCCGCCAACGGACGAAGCGCGGACAGCAAACGCGGCCCGGCTTGCCGACGCCCTGACCCTGACCCGGACCGGGCCGACGGTCACCGGCCCTCGACCGGGCAGTACGTAGGGGTTTTGTCGGATGGGTGCGAAGCGGAACCAGTGAAGTGTCACCAGGCCGCCTATACGGGCCTTGATCACCGGTGCCTGCGCTCCCGGCTGCGCCGTGCCATCATACTGCGGGCAGATGGCGGTGGCGTGCGGTGATCGGGTGCTTGGCGCGGGGTGTGTCAGTCTTGTTCACAGGCTCCTTGCGGCAATCGGCACCCGGCATACGGAAAGGCTCCCGGACAAACCCCCATAGCCGTCGTGCCCTTCCGGCAACCTGTCGGGCTGAGACCCGCGGCCCGACAGGCTTTGCTGCGCCCGGCCGCCAGCACCTTCCGGGCCGCTGTCGCGGTTTCGCCGGCGAACCGCCCGGGATGCCGGGCGGGCGTACGCTGAGATATGACGACTAATTATGTCCGGGGTGCTTCCATCACCAGCGCCGCGTCCCGTGTGGAAATCCAGGACATGCTCACCGACTACGGTGCCACCGGATTCCGCTGCGGCTGGGAGGAGGGCAGGGTAGCCATCGCCTTCACCGCCGGTGAACGTCGGTTCCGATTCGTCCTCGCCCTTCCCGGTTCGGCAGACCTAGCCGGTTCTGTCGGTGATCGGCTGCAGCCGCGCAGGCAGGGGACGGGCACTAAGTCTGTGGAGGAGCAGGCCCGCTGGTGCTGGCACAGACTGTCCCTGCTGATCCGTGCGAAGCTGGAGGCCGTAGCCTCGGGGATCGTCTCCTTCGATCAGGAGTTCCTGGCCTACATGGTCCTGCCCGGAGGGGGCACCGTTTTCCAGGACGCGGCACCGGCCATCGGCACCGCATACGCCACCGGGGTGCACACCGGACTTCTTAGGCAGGACGGCAGGCAGCCAGGGCTAGGCCCGGAAAATCCATAAAGTCAATCACCAGGCAGGAGTACGGGCATGAACGAGTCAGAGACATCACTGGTTATCAGGGCCGGGGCCGAGCTGCTCCGCGCCGCATCCTCCGATCCCCGGTCCAACGAAGGCTACCGTACGGTCAAAACCAATATCGCCATGGCCTTGGACAACATCGCGGCAGCGCTGAGCAACTTTGAGGCCGCCGGTGGAACCGTTAGCCGCTCAACCGGCTGGGTCCAGGACCTGAACCGGGTGGCCGATGACCTGAGGGACGGATAAAGCCCGCATCGGCCTTTCCTCTTACTTCTCGATGCTGTACTTAGCCTTGCTGCTTTGACTCCGGAAGTTGACGTATGCGCCGTTATCGGTACCTCTTCGACGGGGTCGTACCCGGATCGTCTGCCTGAGTCGTAGGCGCCGGGCGTGGCCGTCGGCTGTTGCCGGATTACCTCGTTAGCGCCAAACTGTATGGAAGTGCACGGATGAGGGCTGGGAGGCTCTCCTGAGCATTGGGGGAAATCATGAGCACAGGACGTTGGGGTTTCGCCGCTATCGTGGCTCTCCTCTCCGTATTGTCATTGATCTTCGTAGGGATATGGCTGTCGAACTTCGGCTGATTCACTGATCCTTGCGGTTCAGGGTAGTGCCAGCTGACCGCTCGCAGCTGCTCGCTGTGGCGGGGCTTCCTTTGCTCGATGATCTGATAGGCGGTTATTTGCCGAGGGCGTTCCAGTCTACGGCGACCAGGATAGCGGCGAAGCCGGCGAGTGGGACGGCCGTGCCCTCCAGCGGATAGCCGGGGCAAGTGGAGGACGCCCAGGTCTTTAGGTCAGCCACCTCCCAGAGCAGGGGAAATACCGGAAGCCCGTCTACAGCCGGGTAGTTTGGGCTGCGGCGTATGTTCAGCCGGCTGTCTTTGTTGCGGTTCCGGCCTGTTCGATGCGGTGCAGGAGGTCTGCAGGGAGCTTGATGGCCGTCGTTTCGAGGTTCGTCTGCAGGTGCTCCGGCCGCACAGTGCCGACCACGGCACTGGTGACGTGCGGGTTGTTGAGCACGTAGGCAAGGGCGACCTGGCTGGCCTTGAGCCCTTCGACGTCGTTGATGAAACGGAATTTCCGGCCCTGGATGAACTTGTGCCGGTGGTTCTTCAGCGCGCGCAGCAGGTACCAGACGTCGCTTGGGGCGGAGATCTTGAAGATGTCGCGTGAGTAGAGGGTCTGTGCCAGCGGCGATTTGATCATGATGCCGGTCCCGGCCTTCCCCGCGGCCGCTATGATCGTTGCCAGCGAGCGGTCAACGAGGTTGTACTCGACCATTAGGCAGTCGAAGATCCCCAGCTTTAGGGCGCGCTTCGCGCCGCCCGGCCCGGTGGATACGCCCAGCTCGCCGACCATGCCCTTGTCCTTGAGCTTGAGCAGGGTCTCGATCGCCGGGTCGGCAGGGCTGGGAAAGCCATGGAAATGCAGCAGCGGCAGATGGTCAAGGTGCAGCCGCCGCAAGCTCTCCCGCAGGCTGTGTTCGATCGAAGCCGGCGAAAAATCCTTCGTGTTCCGCCCTTTCGACCATACCGAGCCCACCTTGGTGGAAATGACCAGGTGCTTGGCGCGGCCGCGGAGGATCCGACCCAGCCGTTCTTCGGCGTGGCCACGGCTGTAATTGGGGCCGGTGTCGAAAAGGTTGATCCCGCCGTCGAGCGCCTGTTCCACCAGCCGCGCGGCCTGGCGGTCGTCGAAGGCCTTCATGCCCCAGTATCCGCCAGCGCCGAAGCTGATCTCGGATACTGACAGCCCTTTTTCCGAGCGTCCGCTGCTTCATTTCTCCCCCTCAGGCCACCACCGCGCATGACCGGCCCCAGTCAGGATATGGCACCCGCGGGTCCGCCGTCAGGAGGAACCCCACCCACAGTCCGTTGCCGTCTCGACCGCGCGGGCACTCCTCGGCGCGCCCCTCGACGCGGCCGGGCCAGAGCAAATACACCTACGCGGGCCGCTACATAAAGGTTCACCAGACGTAGGCGCCGGTAGCGGTTGCGGGGTGGTTCCGGTTTTGCGTTCAGGCGCTGGCTGCTGGAGGACCTATGGCTCTGATTTGCCGGACGGGGGCGGCGGCCGTGTGCCGGGCGGCGGCGGTTCAGCGCCGATAATCGTTGCCTGGTGGTCAACCAGCCCATCAGCCCCGATGCTCCCGGCGGGGACTACACCGTCTCCTGGCGCGTGGTCTCCTACGACTCCCACCCCCGAGGGAAATTACGGGTTTACCGCGACGGCCGGCGGGGAAGGTCGGGCGCCCGCATCTGCCGATGCGGTGCGGGACACTGAATCTGTTGCCGCCGGCACGGCCTTCCCGACCGGGACGGTAGTTTTCACTGCTGCCGCCGTACTGGCGTGACGGTAGCGGTCATCGCCCTTGGCGTGCGCAGACTCGTCCGCAAAACGATCCGGCTAACAGACAGGGGAACCGGCCAATCGGCCGGTTCCCCCCTGGCATCAATGTACGCACCCGGCAGTGCCGGCAATCCCGGGAAGCAGCTGCATAATATGTGGCCGCTTCAAGTCCTTTACGGCTGCTGTCCGTGGAATGGAGAAGCCGGGTACCCGTCTCTGTATGTCAGGCAGACCTTGCGTCATATGCGTCGTCATCGGCTGCCCCTGGGTTTGTCTGCAGAAGGCCGCCGCATATCGATGTCTTTGCGGGCGCAGTGACCGTCGTTTGGAGCTTCGCATCGATATAGAACCGGGGGTTATCCGGTTGAGTTCAGGAGGCTTCGGCGGCGGTTTTCAGGTCGGCGGCGAACCGGGTGAAGCTGTCATCGAAGTCCGGGATTTTGCCGGCGAAGAGCGGGAAGAGCGGGCCTCCGATGCGCTCGGTCATCCGAAACAGGGTGGTCCCCGGGCCGGCGGGGGAGAGGCTGAAGGTGCGCGTTCCCATGGCGTCGCCCCATACGAGGCGGGCGGGCGGCTCGCATTGCTTGATTCTGAGGGTGAAGGGGCGTTCGGGGGCCAGGGCGGAAACCAGCCGGATCCTGCCGCCTTGCCTGATCGCTCCGTCGAGGGACAGGACGGTCGAGTTCCACTGCGGGTAGGCCGCAGCGGTGGTGAGCAGGCTCCATATGGTGGCCGGTTCCGCACTGATGGCGCGTTGGACGCTGGTGGTGCGGCTGAACGTGGTGCGGTGGGTGGTCGCGGTTCCCTCGTGCGCGGATGCCATGCTTGCCTCAGACTTTCGATCAGATACTGGCCGGTCCATGCCAGCATACGGGCCGGTGGCGTCCACCAGATGTGCCGTTAGCCGCTCGAACCGTGCGGTTTCGAGCCCGGTCGTGCGCCGGGCGCCTCCGTTGCAGCGCATGCTGCCATAGTGGAGAGATGCCGGACCTTAGCAACTGGCCGACGGCACGGTTGTTGTCCACTGCCGCGCGAATGGTCGAGCATGCCTGAGATGAACAGCTCACATCCCTGGGCCTGATCCATGCCGGGAGAATTGCGTCGGAAGCTCTCGACGCCGGCGGTCCCATGGTGCAGGCTGCGGTCCCTGCCGGCGTGCGCGTGCACGCAGACCATGGGGAAGACCTTGTCGAGGCTGGAGGAGCACGGGCACATCACCCGGATGCCGAATCAGGTGGACAGGCGCTCCCATCGGGTGGCCGTTTCCGACCTCGGGAGAGCGGTGCTGGTGCAGGCCCGGGAGCTTGAGCGGACGGTGGTGCCCGGAGGCGAGGGTCAGGCGGAGGGTATGCGCGACAGGCTGACAGTCGTCATCCGGCGGCTCGGCGCTGACTGCTGGGGCTGGCGGACGCCGGAGATGCGCACCCGGCGCGGGAACCAGCCCCCTGTTCTTGACGGGGAGGACTCAAGGTTCATCCTCCCCGTGAGACTCCATCACCCAGCGGGCAGCATCGCGGGAGCACGGGAACCGTAATCGGCATCGATGGTGCCGGTCTGAATCCCGCGGGGCCAGCAGCCCGTTGCGCGCGCCTGCGCAGCTGCCTCTTGATGCAAACTACTTTGTAGTGCAAACTAGTTTGTGAAGACCCGAACAAGAGGTTGGAAGAGTCGTGACATCACCATCCCATGACCACTCCGTTTCCGGCGGCGAGCCCCAGGAGGCGCCGCTCGACCTGCACGCCGCTTTCCGTCTGGTCAACGATGCGGAAGCGAAGGCCCGGCAGGAGCTGTACGGCAACGAGGCGGTGATCTACGTGATATGGGGGACCGCCTGGCTGCTCGGCTATGGCACCCTGCACGGGTCCCGGTTTGGCTGGCTGCCGGTGGGCAGCGGGCAGGGGCTGGCGGTTCACGGAGGCTGCATCCTGGCGGCCTTGGTTTCCACGGTGGTGCTCATCAGCCGCCGGAACCGGGTGATCCGCGGCCATTCGTCCTACCTCGGTGCCTTGTACGGGGGCGGGTGGGCGCTGGGTTTCCTGACCATGGGCTGCCTGGGCGCCGTCGTGGGGGCCATGACAGCGGATTTCTGGCTGCGCAGCATGGCTCTGAACGGGATCGCGATCCTGATCGTCGGGCTGATGTACCTGGCCGGCGGCGCGATGTTCAACGACCGGAACCAGGCCGTCCTGGGCGTCTGGTTCCTCGTGGTGAACGTCGTGTCGCTGCTGGCCGGGCCGCTGCACTTCTTGACCGTGCTGGCCGTCCTCGGTCCGCTTGGCTTCTTCGGCGCAGCGGTTGCAGGCAGCATCCGGCGCCGCAGTCCGAGGGCAGGTGCCTGACCGTGCCCGAACTCGACCCGGTAATCCATGCCGAGTCCCGGCTGCGCACCATCACGGTGCTGAACCAGGTGGGGGAGCGGGACAAGATCGCCTTCACCAAACTCCGCAAGATCCTCGAGATGACCGCCGGCAACCTCTCGACGCACCTGCGCAAGCTCGAGGACGCCGGCTACGTCGAGGTCACCAAGACCATCGAAGGCCGGACGCCGGCCACCTACGTCGGGATCACGCCCAAGGGCCGTGCCGCCTACGCCGCCTACCGCGCCGCGCTGCAGGAACTGCTCGGCGGCGCCTGAACCGCATCTATCCAAGGAGCAAACACATGCCAGTCCCTGCACCAACCTTGGCAGCACCCGGTGAAAGTACGACGCCGGTACTCGCCGCGGCTACGGATGTCACCAAAAGCTTCGGCAGGGCCAAGGCCCTCAACGGGCTCAGCCTGTCCATCAACGCCGGCGAAGCGGTAGGCCTGCTGGGCCCGAACGGCGCCGGAAAGTCCACGCTGATCAGCCTGCTCTGCGGACTCCGCCGGCCCGATGCCGGCTCGGTCGAGATGTTCGGGCGGAATCCGCTGGACCCGAAGTCCCGGCTGCAGCTGGGCATCACCCCGCAGGCCACCTCTGTCCCGCAGACCCTGAAGCTGCGCGAAACCGTGGACTTCGTCGCCGCCCACTACCCGGAACCGACCCCCACGGCCGAACTGCTGGTCCGCTTCGGCCTGGCAGACATGGCGGACAAACAATGCGGGGCCCTCTCCGGCGGACAGCAGCGCCGCCTGCTCGTTGCCCTGGCCCTGGTCGGGCGGCCGCGGCTGGTGGTCCTCGACGAGCCGACCACCGGCCTGGACGTCGACGCTCGGGAGACCTTGTGGCAGCAGCTGCGGGACTACCGCAGCCAAGGCGGCACCCTGCTGATCACCAGCCACTACCTCGAAGAAATCCAGGCCCTGGCGAGCCGGGTCGTGGTCGTCGACCGCGGGACCGTCATCGCCGACGGCAGCGTGGACGATATCCGCAGCCACGTGGCCATCAGCAAGGTCACGTTAGAAGCCCGCTGCCGTCGTCGTCCTTCGACACTTGGCCGCACACGGTCAGCACGTCCGCTTCGGGCGCCGGAACGACCACCGTGGTCACCCAGGACGCCGACGCGACGGTGCGCCGGCTGGTCGGCGACGGCATCGAATTCAGCGGCCTCGAAGTCCACGCCGCCACCCTCGAGGAAGCCTTCGTGGCACTCACCCGCCATCCGGAAACCTCCGAGACCGTGAAGGAACCAGCATGAGCGCCCTGATCCGGCCCACTCCGGCCCGGCCCACACCTTCCGAACCCGGGGCCGCCCGACAGAAGCCCGACGCGGCTGCCACCGCCGCGCCGGCCCGGGCCGCGCTGGTCCTGGCGCACTCGAAGGCACAGATCCTCGAGCAGCTGCGGATCCCCGTCGCCGTCATCTCGTCCACCGTCTTTCCGACGCTCGCTCTGCTGTTCTTCGTCATCCCGCAGGAGTCCGTCACGGCCGACCCGCTGGCGTCGCTCACCGCGATCGCGCAGCTGGCGCTATTCGGCGTGATGAGCTCGTTCCTGTTCAACTACGGGATCGGCATCGCCGAGGAGCGGGCCAACCCGTGGAGCAGCTACCTGCGCACGCTGCCCGTCGGGCCGGTGCCGCCGACTATTGCCCGGGCGCTGCCGGCCATGCTGTTCGCGTTCTTCGCGCTTCTGCCGGTGCTCGTGATCGGGGCGCTGCTGACCGCCGCGCCGGAGGCGTTCGGCGACGGCGGCCTGTCCTGGTGGCGGGTGCCGCTGGCCGTGCTGGTGTGGCTGGCCTGCGGGCTGCCGTTCCTGGCACTCGGGCTGTTCATCGGCTACCTGTGCACCTCCAAGGTGGCCGTGGCGGTGACCCAGGTGGTGTTCTTCCCGATGGCCTTCGCCGGCGGGATGATGCTGCCGCCGGCGGCCTTCCCGTACTGGCTCGACGTGTTCTCCCTGATCCTGCCGTCCCGGGCCGCGCGCGATGTCTCGGTGTTTGCCCTGAGCGGGGAGGGCCTGCACGCAGGTTCGGTCCTGTGCCTGATCGTGTGGACGGTACTGCTGGGCGGGCTGGCGCTGTGGGCCAACCGGCGCGACCAGGGCCGCCACTTCCGGTAAGTTCCGCCCGCCTGGCGTGGGCTGTTGCCGTGAGGGCAGCGGTGACTTGAGCGTCTGCCTGTTGCGTCTAGGGCGGGTGTTGCCGTTTGTGGAGGAACGGTGGAAGTTCCGGGTGGATTTTGTGGGATTTCTGTAGCGGTGGCCTGAATAACGTTTTACCCAACAGCAAGCCGCTCCTTCCGAAAGGGAAATCCCATGACTAAGGCAACCACTTCCACCGCCCGCCGCAGCCGCATCCTGATCCCGCTCGCCGGCCTGCTCGTCGCCGGCGCGGTCGCCGTCGGTTCGGGTGCCGACTTCGCCGCCAGCTCGGTCAATAGCGGCAACGCCTTCACGGCCGGCTCGCTCTCCCAGACCAACAGCAAGGCTGATAAGGCCGTGTTCAACATGAGCAACCTCAAGCCCGGCGATAGCGTCACCGGATCCGTGACCATCACCAACTCCGGTTCCTTGCCGGCGTCCTTCACCCTGAAAGAGACGGCCACCAACGGCTTCACGGACCCCGCGCTGCTGACCCTGAAGGTCACCGATACCAAGAACTCGTCCACGGTCTACTCGGGCGCGCTGGGAGCGCTGGGCACCAAGGACCTCGGCTCCTGGGCAGCGGGCGAAGCGCGCGACTTCGTCTTCACCGCGACGTTGTCCCCGGCCGCCGGTAACACCGAGCAGGGCAAGACCGCTACGGCCGAGTACACATGGGGCTCCACCCAGGCCGCGGGCCAGGCGTACACCCAGCCGTAACCACCACGGTCCGCCGCCGCGGTCCATCCCCCGTGGGCCGCGGCGGTCCACCCTCAACCCCGAAAGGCCTGACATGGCACGCACACAAGGCGCCTGGCGCCGGCGGCTCCTCGGCAGCGTCCTCAACCTGGCCGCCGTGCTGGGCATCGCCGCCGCCGCCGCCGTCCTGGTTCCCGGGCTGCTGGGCATCGAGCGCTACGTCATCACGGGAACCTCGATGTCAGGCACCTTCGAGCGCGGTTCGCTGGCCTTCGAGGAACAGGTCCCGGTGGACCAGCTGCAGGTCGGCGATGTCATCACCTACATGCCGCCGCCCGATTCAGGGATCAGCCACCTGGTCACGCACCGGATCGTCAGTATCGAAGCCTCGGCAGAGGGGCCGGTCTACCGGACTAAGGGCGACGCGAACAGTTCGCAGGACCCATGGGAGTTCCGGCTCGATGAGCCCACCCAGCCCCGGGTTGTGACCACCGTGCCGTACGCCGGCTATGTATTCATCGCCTTGGCCGACAAAAACCAGCGGATGCTCATGATCGGCGTCCCGGCCGGCGCCGTCGCCGCCCTCTTCCTGGTAGACCTTATCCGCGGGCTGCGGCCGAAGACGCTTGACGCAGACCAATTGGCCCCCGCGGGAGACCCCGGGCGGGCCTGAAACGCGGCCGGACCCGGCCGCATGGAAGTAACAGTGCCGAAGGCGCCGCGTTGGGGGCGGCGCCTTCGGCACTGTTACTTTCCCGTGGACCTGCGTTGGACAGGCTGTGTACGGCCGCCGCCTAGCCTTGAAACCACCACCGTCCCCACGCCGCCGCGACCAGGAGAAAGCCCCGGAAATGAGAGCCCGTGCAGCACTGCTCGTCCTCGTGACCGCCGCCATGGCCGTCATCTGGGCCGGCATGCCGGGATTCTCCACCGCCGCCTACACCGCGAGCACCACGAACACCGGCTCCCGGGTGACCGCCGCCGCGGACTGGACGCCACCTGCCGTCGTGCTCACCGCCCCCGGCGCCTCGGTCAAGGACACCGTGACGCTCACGGCCGCCGCGACCGACGGCGAGACCGGCGTGAAGAACGCCGCCATCCAGTACCTGGCCGCCGACGGCTCCACCTGGGTGACGATCTGCACGGCCGCCGGGGCGCCCTACGCGTGCGCCTGGAACACCAGGACGCTCGCCGACGGCAGCTATGAGCTCAGGGCGACCGCGACCGACAACGCGGGCTACTCCGCCACGTCCCCTACCGTCCGCACCATCGTGGCGAACAACCTGCTGGTTGTCCTGGGCGACGTGGCCGACGCGGTCCGCGGCAGCACCGGCCTGTCCGCCGCCGTCTACAACGCCGGCCTGCTGGTGCCCGTGGTCCGGTTCGAGTACTCGCCCGCCGACACGAACAACTGGAAGAGCATCTGCACCAACCTGTCGGCCCCGTACTCCTGCTCCTGGAACACCGCCGCCCTGGCCAACGACTTCTATGATGTGCGGGCGGTGGCCGTCGCCGGGGGCACCACCTACTACTCCGTTATCGCCGACGACGTGCTGGCGGACAACCAGGCCCCGGCCGTCACCATGACCGACCCCGGCACGCCGCTCAGCGGCACCCGCACCTTCCAGGCCGCCGCCTCCGACGCCCACTCCGGCATCGCGAAGACCGTCATCCAGTCCGCGCCCGCCGGCTCAGGCACCTACAGGGACCTCTGCACCATCAACACCGAGCCCTACTCCTGCCGCTTCGACACGAAATCCCTGACCGACGGCAACTACACCTTCCGGGCCGTCGCCACCGACCTGGCCGGCAACAGCACCGTATCCGCGCCCACTGCCAGCCGGGTGGTGGACAACACGGTCTCGGCGGTCTCGATGGACAACCCCGGGATCTACCTGACCGGCACCGTCACCCTGTCCGCTGCGGCCAGCTCCAACGCCGGCGTACGATCGGTCACCATCCAGCGCGCACCCGGCGGCACCACCACCTGGACCGATGTCTGCACCGACACCACCGCACCCTACAGCTGCAGCTGGAACAGCGCCACCGTGGCCAACGGGCTCTACGACTTCCGCGCGGTCCTGGTCGACGGCGCCGGGCAGACCACGATTTCCGCACCCACTGCCGGGCACCAGGTGGACAACACCCCGCTGCGCGGTTACGACGTCCAGGCCGTCAACGCCGTGACCGTCGGCAAGCTCCAGCCCGGAGACTCACTGACCTTCACCTACAACCAGCGCGTCAACCTGACCTCCCTCGCCGCGGGCTGGACCGGCAGCGCCCAGGCCATCACCGTCCGGCTGCGCGACGGCGCCCTGCTCGGACTCGGCACGACCGGCGACACCCTCGACGTCCAGTACGCCGGCGGAGCGGTCAACCTCGGATCCGTGAACCTAAAGCAGAACTTCGTCAAGGCCAGCAAGACCGTGACGTTCAACGCCACCATGACCGCGGGTACGACGACGGCGAACGGGCTCCAGGCGAGCACGGTCACCATCACCCTGGGTACGGTCGCCAGCAACAGCAGCAGCCTGCGCACGGCATCAACGGCGGCGAGCATGGTCTGGACCCCGTCCAGCGCAGCCAGGGATCTCAACGGCGTAGCGGCCTCCACCGCGCCCGTCACCGAAGGAGGAACCCTTGACCGTGATTTCTAAGCCCCGCAACACACTCCTGGGAGCCGCGGGCGTGGCGGCCCTGACCCTGTCGCTGATCCAGTTCGGCCAGGCTTTCGAGAGCTTCGGCCGCGCGGACCACATCGGCCTGGTGCTGGCCTTCTGCGGGGCCGCAGGGACCGCGGCTGCGGTGCGGCTCCTGATCACCGGCTGCTTCGAGTCACGGCTGTTCACCGCGATCCTTGCGCTCTCCGCCCTGCTCGGGCAGATCCTGCGGGTGACCATGGGCTGGCCCGGCGACCCGGCCACCGGCTGGACCGTGTACGGAGTGCTGGCAGCCGTCCTTTCGTCCGCTGTTCTGGTTCTGGTCACGCTCGCCGGATACCGCTCCTTCATCAACCCGGACGCCGGTACCATGTGTTAAATGATTCACCATGTGCTGGTGGTTGAGGATGATGACGGTATAGCCCTGCCCCTCATCCGGACCCTTCAACGCGAAGGCTATGACGTGGCACGGGAGTCCGAGGGACTGGCCGGTCTTAAGCGCGCACTGGCCGGCCCGGTCGACCTGGTCATCCTCGACCTCGGACTGCCGGACGTGGACGGCCTGGAAGTGTGCCGCCGGCTGCGCGAGGACGGCTACGGCGGCACCATCCTGATCCTCACGGCGCGCGCCGGTGAGCTGGACCGGGTCGTCGGACTCGATGTCGGCGCCGACGACTACATGGCCAAGCCCTTCGGCCTCGCCGAGCTGCTGGCCCGGACCCGGGCACTGCTCCGCCGGACCCGCGTGACCGTGCCGGCCGCCGGAGCAGCCGATCCTGCCGCCTGGCCCGCCGCGGCGACGGCCGCCACCCCGCCATCTGTCCTGCACGTGGACATCCAGTCCCGCCGTGCACTCGTTGAAGGGCACGAAGTCCCGTTGACCGCCAAGGAATTCGACGTCCTGGCCCTGCTGAATTCCGAACCGGGCACCGTCTTCACCCGGGAGAGACTCATGGATACCGTCTGGGACGAAAACTGGTTCGGATCCACCAAGACCCTCGACGTCACCATCGGCCGGCTCCGCCAGAAACTGGAAGAACACGGGGCCCCGGCCCGGGTAACCACCGTCCGCGGTGTCGGCTTCCGGCTCGAAGCGACGTAAGCCAATGCGTGAACGCCTCGTAGCCGCCTTCGTCAGCCTGGCCGTCGCGCTGGTCGCCTTCTACGCCATCCCGCGCTCCTACGACATCGCCGCCGACATCCGCGCCGCCGAGAACCGCAAGATCGAACGCTCCATCGACCTGATGGCCCTGCTCCTACCCGAACACGACGAATCGGGCACCATCACGGACGCGTACCTGGCCGGGCTGCTCAACCAGGAGGAACGGCTCGAATACACTGCCGCGGACGGCAGCCTCGTAGCCGCCGCCGGCGCGGCACTGCCCGAGCTGCCCTCGAACATCGTCATGAGCCGCACCCTGCCGGACGGATCGGCCATCACCCTCGCACGGTCCGGCGACTTCGTGGAAGCCCGCGTCACCCGGGAACTGACCGACCTGGCCGTCCTCGGGCTGGGGCTCCTGGCGGTGGCCGTAGCGGCCGGCCTCGTCATGGCACGATTCATGGCACGCCCCTTCCTGGAACTCGCCCGGCTGGCCAAAAGGCTGGGTTCGGGCGGCTTCGAAGACCGCATCCCAAGGTTCAGGGTCCCGGAGGCGGACGGCATCGGCCGCGCCCTCCAGTCCAGCTCCCTCGCACTCAAGGACATGCTGCGCCGGGAACGCGAGTTCGCATCCAACGCCTCGCACCAGCTGCGCACCCCCCTCACCGCGCTGCGCCTGGAGATCGAAGACCTCACCCTGCGCAGGGACACCCCGCCCGGCATCGCGGAGGACCTAGGACGCGCCCTAAGGGAAGTGGACCGGCTCAATCAAGCCGTCAGTGACCTGCTGGACCTGGCCCGCAACCAACGGATGGCCGCCGGAACCGGGACCGACCTCGCGGAAATCGCAGCCGGCGCCGTCACCCGCTGGCGGCCAGCCGCGGCCGGTCAGGGGCGCCTGCTCGAAGCCCGACTGCCCGATTCCCTTCCCGCCCCAGTACCCAAGGGCCCGGTGCAGCAGATCCTCGATGTCCTGATCGACAATGCCCTCAAACACGGCCAAGGCACCGTGACCGTCCGCGCCGCCGACGCCGGCACCCACCTCTCCCTCACCGTGGCCGACGCCGGCCCGCGGCCCGCCGGAGACATCTTCCACCGCCACGTGACCGACGGAACCGGAGAAGGCATCGGTCTGGCCCTGGCCGGCGAACTCGCCGAATCCATCGGATGCCACCTTGGCCTGGCCACCGCCCGGAAGACCAGCTTCATCCTAAAGCTTCCGATCCCGGTCCCCGCCCGGACAGCATCCAGCGCAGGACAAGAACTAACGATCTCCTAGACACCCACCTTCCTGCAGCTGTCGCGGCGGGCCACGGTTCCCGGTGAACGGAAACGCGCGCTGAAAGCGAAACCTGAAGCCCCTCGATCAGAACGCCGACGGTGGACCCCCGCGACCGCTGGGCAGACGACTGTGCCGCCAGCGAGGAGTGGGAGCTGAGCGGCTCTGACCTCGATGAGGTCCTGGAGTGGATCCCGTTGCAATCCTGCGGACGCCCGCACAGCCTGTGGGCAGTGGCCCGATCACCGGGCAACGTCTGCCTTGTACGTCTTCCTGGCATCGACCTTGATGCACAGCCCGGTAGGTGGCCGAGCTGGGCCAGCCGGGTATACCGGTGAGGATCGACCGAGGTGAGTGTCTGCGCTCTTCGTTGTCCTTATCGGCGGAACGGAAGCCATAGCGATTCACGTAGTCGTGGATTAGCGTGATGCTGTGAAGAAACCTTTAGCCTCAGCCGCATTCGTCGGACTGATGTTGATGTTGGTCGGGTGCGGTACGTCCGTGTCCGGAACGGAAGGAACAGACCCGGCTGCGGCTCCATCCACGCCGTCCCCGACGGTTTGTCCCGCCGGCGCCGGGGCTGCGCTGGCGCCGGAATCGGGGACGTTGTTCGGGGTGAACCTGGACTGGGCCAACCAGTCCCTGGCCGGCTATGCGGCGGACTTGGGCCAGAAACCCGCGGTCGCGGTGTCCTTCACGGACTTCCCTTACGATGGGGCGGACCGGGCGAATCTGCAGGCCGCGGTCGAGCAGGTCCGCGGCGACGGGCAGTCGCTGCTGCTGACGCTGGAGCCGCGGGACGGGCTGACGTCAGTGACGGACGGCGCTGTCGAGGACCTGGCTGCGGACCTGAAGGACTTTAACGACGCCGGTGTGCCGGTGATCGTGCGTTTTGCCCACGAGATGAACGGTTCCTGGTACGCCTGGTCCCAGCAGCCCAAGGCCTACATCAAGGCCTTCCGCAAGGTCGCGGACGCGGTCCACGAGGAAGCGCCGGGCTCATCGATGATGTGGGCACCCAACTATGGGGGCGGTTACCCCTTCAGCGGCGGCAAGCACGCCGCCAGGACCGGAACCGCCGACTTCCGGTTGCTGGACACCGACGGCGACGGCGTCCTGACCATGGCGGACGACCCCTACGCGCCGTACTATCCGGGGGACGCGGCCGTGGACTGGGTCGGCATGTCGCTCTACCACTGGGGCTCGGCCCACCCCTGGGGCGAGAACGAGGTACCGGAACCGGGCAAGTTCGCCGACCAGCTCACCGGCACCTATGACGGGCTCGGCGGTGACGACACACCCGTGCCTGACTTCTACGCCGAGTACGCGGAGGAGCGCGGCAAACCGCTGGCGATCCCGGAGACCGCGGCCCTGTATGTCGAGGACGGCGGCGGCGCTTCCGAAGCCGAGATCAAGCAAGCCTGGTGGGAACAGCTCTTCGCCGCCGAAACCGCCCGGGACTTCCCGCAGCTGCGGATGCTCAACTGGTTCGAATGGCACAAGCACGAAACCGAGATCGGCGGGGACGTGGATTGGCGGGCCGCCGGCGACCCCGGCATCCGCACCGCCTTCCGCGACGCCCTGCCGGCCTGGCTGCGCTTTGGGGCCGCGGGTGGCACCTGCCCGCAGGGCTGAGCACTCCTTCGTGCGAGGCCCCGACCGCCCGGCCGACCTCCGCAGGCGGGTGTAAGGCTATCGGGGGATGGAGGCCAGGGTGGGAACCTCCCGCCGCCGGCAGTAGCAGCCGTCCGGCTAAGGCGTGCCATTCGGCGAACGGCGGTGCCCCGGAGCCTGGTGGGCACCGGTCCGGGGCACAGCCGCCGTCCCCCATGCCGGGGGAGTGTACGGGCGGATGGCGTTGGGGAACCATCCGCCCCATCCTGGTGCGCCCAGTGTTTGGGATGAGCGATCCGGGAGACACCATCATTCTCGCAACCGCTGGGGGCCTGAGCCAGAGTCAATTGCGGGGGTCGGTGCAATCCCCAAACGAGAGGATTGCAGGACCGGCCCGAACCATGCCGGCCGTGGCAGCGCCCGTCCTGTCCGAGGCACTGCCACGGCCGTGCGTACCGGGCGGGATGACCGGCACCGCTCAGGCGTGACCTATCGGGCCGCGTCGGCGTTCTGCTGCCCGGTGATGTTGACCATCCAGTTCACGCCGAAACGGTCGGTGAGCTGGCCGAAGTAATCGCCCCACGGGGCCTGTTCCAGCGGCACGGTGATGGCCGCGCCGTCGCTGAGGCCTTCCCAGTAGCCGCGCAGTGTGTCGTCATCGGCAGGGTTCTCCCCGTTGGAGCTGAGCGAGACCGTGCCGTTGGCGGGTGAGGGCATGCCGACCGGTGCGTCGGCAGCCATCAGATGGAAGCCGCGGTCCGTGAAGAGCGAGGAGTGCATGATGTTCGATGCGGTCGCCGGGTTCTCATCACCCATTCCTTCGGTATAGGTCATCTTGTTCAGCTCGCCGCCGAACACGGAGTGGTAGAACGCGACGGCCTCCGCCGCGTTGCCGGTGAACTGCAAGTAAGGGTTGAGTCCGAGTGCCATAGCCTGCCTTCCGGTGTGAGTGTCGGCCCGTACGGTGCCGGATCCAGTGTTGCGCATCCCGGCCCCCTCTCGGAAGGGCCGGCCATCACCGCAGGTTGGTCGGCAGGCGGCTGCGCGTCGCGTCATCAGGCAACGGCAGGTGACACCTTCCCGTACGGGGAAGAGATGAGCGGGCTCGGGTTCGATGAACGGCCACCATTGGCAACGGCACTTCTACGGACCCGGTTCACGCCCGGGGACGCTACCGGTCATGATCGGCTGTTGTCCGGTGCCGGTGCCGGTGGCCGGTGCCGGCGCCGGTCCAGGGATCGGAGGGCCGGTCCCTTCCAAGGATTCAGCGGCTCTGCCTGCAGGCAGTTGTCTGTGCCGCGAGTCGTCGCGCAATGCGGCGGTGTAAGGGGACTCAGGATTTTCCTAGGGCGAGCCGGTTAGCTTGGCATGCCGTGAAGCAGCGGGCGAAGTTGACGGGAAGAGTAGTTGTGACCGGTGATACAGCAGCGGTCTGGAGCCGGGCGCTCCACCAACAACATGGCCGGCCTCGTACCGATGGCGACCGGGCCCTGCATGACCTGCTGGTCCTGGACAACCTGGCGCAAAGCAGCGGCCTGGTCCAGGCAGTTCGGACACTGAAAGCGTGGGAACTGGCAAGTGCGGTGGCGGGGTACCGCTGGTTTGGCCTGAACCGGCTGGCCGATGGCATCGAGTCCGTTGCCGCCGAAGCGGCAACCATAAAGTTCTACACCCCGGAGTCGCACCATCAGCAGACCCTGCTGGAAGAGCGGGCGGTGTCCCTCTTCTTCGGCATCGAAGGCAGTGATCTGCTGGAGGATGCTGTCGAAGCCTGTGTCGCCGAGCGTCCCGAAGCGTTTGCCGGAACCGGTCGCGCCACTTAACGCGTGCGTACGACGGTCATCCCGGCCCGTTATCCGGCCAGCCTCTGATCCTGGCAGGAGTAGGAGACCCGGGCCCGATTGCCCCTGACTGTCATATGCGCCGTTGCTCAGCGGTCCAGCACCGCTGGTATCTGAACGAGAATGTAGCCGCAGGATAACCGGACCCGGCATCGCCAGCGGGGGCGGAAGACGAAACCGGGCCCGGAGCGTGACCATTCATCCATCTGGGAGTGTCAGCAACCACCTTCGGCCATACCAAGAGGATCGCGGAACACTATTGTAAAAACGTCGGCCCCCACATCGGGGAAAAGTCAATCTCCTTACTGTGGTGGTCTCCTTGCACGCGTCGCATCAGACCGGACCAGAGCCCGGATGCATCACTCTGCAAGTCAGCCCCTGGAATCCGCGCCTCACAATGGGCCGAGTTCGAGCCGACGTATGCGCCGCCGTTATCGGCATTTGCGCCTGTTGCGTGACAAGGCGATGAGTTGAAGGGGTGACGGATTTATCGTTCCTTGCATACGCATGTACTACCGTCTGAGCGCAGCGGCCATTCTTTCCCCCCAAGAGACCTGGCCGCAAAGCGGGCGTTCTTCCCGTGATACCCCCATCGCATTGCCCGCCGCGCCAGGCCCCCGCTCCGAGACTGGCAGGGGCCTTCCTCTTGGTCCTCACATCGGCGCAGAGCAAGTGCTGCTAGAACCTGGGGAGCTAACGTATGCGCCCGTTATCGGCCATCCCGCCGCAACTCAATCGGGGCGCACCCCGGTAAGGCAGAACGGGTGCCCGACGGGGTCCAGCAGCACGCGCCACTGCTCGGGGGCCGGCTGGTGCTCAGCCAGGGTGGCTCCCAACGCGACCGCAGCTTCGGTTGCGACATCCAGTTCCTCCACGGCGACGTCGAGATGAAGCTGCTGGTGTTGAGGTCCATCTGGCCAGGACGGCGGAACATAGTGGTCAACGCGGCATCAGGGTGAGCATGGGGCCTGCTCCTGCGAGGGCAATGACTCCGCGGTCTGGGGTGGCGAAGGCCTCCTCGAGCCCCAGAAGACCGGAATAGAAGGGGGCCTGATGCGGTATGGCCGGAAGCAGCCAGGAAAGGCGGCACCGCGTCCCGCCTAAATCTTGCCCCATGGGACTAAGGCCGGCGCGTTGGGTGACGTGATGGAGACCCGCGCTCATGACGTTGCGGGCGGGCGAGGAGTCCAATTTGCCGTGAACTCTCCCCGCCTTCAGCGTCGTCGCGAGAGGAGGGCGACTGCCCCGTCCCAGTCGTCAACGACAAGGCCGGACAGGATGATCTTTTCGTCGGCCTCGGAACGGTCGAAACCCACGGTTGCGGCTGCTGTCGTGGCCGCTGCGAGCCCCTCTGGCCGTCCGTGGTCCACTATGCACTCGAATTCGCTAGGCCTGGTTCCTCGGGCGTGCCGGACTATTGTCCGGAATGCGCTCTTGATCCCCATTTGATTCCCCCCAGGAAACTGCCACGCGATCCGCGGCAGAAACCCAAGTAAAACGCTTATCCTCCGGACTGTCAATGAGCCCCACCTTCAAGCTCGGGATGGTCTTCCTTACCCCGCCCTCCTTCGTCTGTCGGATCCCATCGCTGCCTGGATTCAGTTACCGGCTGAGTAATCGAGGCCGCGTCCGCAGCCGATTCTCCATCTGCTCTTATTTATCCATCACATACAAAGAGCCAGTTTCCACTGCCGCCCACACCTGAATCGAACGAGATGACAGTACGGAACAACGACTCCCACGTCATATGCGCCGTTATGGCACCCGTGACGTTGGGTGGGAGGCGCTGGTTGCCGCTGCGGTGGTTCATGATTGCGTGCATACGCATGTAATATCGTCTGAGCGCAGCGGCCACACTTCCCCCAAGACACCGGCCGCGAAGCGGGCGTCTTCCCGTGATCCCCCATCGCATTGCCCGCCGCGCCAGGCCCCCGCTCCGAGACTGGCGGGGGCCTTCTTCCTACATAGGCGCTGTTATCGGGGTTCGTTCCAGGGACCTTGTGAACCTAGCGGAGAAGGCCTGCGCTGGAGCGGAATCCTAGTTAGGCCTGGCAGGAGGAGCCTCTGGGAATCGTTTGCCCTCTGCGGCGGTACGCAGCCGGACCGAATGCCAGGACCGTGGGCCTCCGCCATTCCAAGGGTGTCCATTCACTTGGGGTCTTGCTGGCAAGGTGTAACACTGAACGCATGCAACCAGACCGTGGGCCTACGTTCGCTGGCATCAACGTAGGCCGGCCGGCCGCCGGTGCCCTCATTGATGCCGGCTACTCCTCCATATCCGACCTACCCGAGGATCTGGAGGAGCTTAAGCGTCTTCACGGCATCGGTCCGAAGGCCATCCGGCTGCTCAGAACAGCCCGGGAGCAAGGAAGCTAAGACCGCCGGCTCGAGACGGCAGCTAGCGATGACCGCCAGACACAGGCCGAGTCACGACATATGCGCCGTTATCGGCGAATGGATCGACCGATCGCTGCTGATCGGGCTTGTCAAGGCTTTTGGGCTCCCACCACCACTCTGACCGAATAACGGGCGTTCCAACTACCGTCCACGAGGGGCTCAGTTATCATGGCGTCCATTCGTAATGCCTGTTGGCTAGAATGTGGGCGCTTGTTTTTTGAGTCAGTTTTCGGAGCCCGTATGCGTTTAGAACCTCGCGGGGCAACGCGTCCTCTGGTACGCCTTGGGCGGCCAACCGATCCAGTAATGCCGACAGCTCGGATTCAGGCACGTCGAAGATAGTCCGGGGACCAAGTTCACGCAGTTTCACTGGTTCCTGGTCGGGCAGGTAGAGCGTCGACTTGACGATTCCCGGGACGCCATCGCTGATCCGACTGATTGATCGGGCTCGGAGAGCACGGCTGACAGCCTGATTGAAAAGCCTCTGGCTTTCTTTGCCTACCCGCTGACCTCCGGACGCCTGGACATACCGTAGATACGCCTGGCGAGCGATAATCGGCCCTTCTGCCTGAATGATGTCGATCAGTCCGAATTGAACGGAGGAAAGGTTTGTTGCAGAAACGGCAGAGAGCGGTCTGGGCTGCCAGTAGTCGTAGGGCACTAATTTGAGGTAGCTTCGGGCAGCAAGCCGCAGGTCCGGCTGGTCGTTTTCTCCGTTGGCTTCTGCCAGATCTTCCTCGATGTCGGCAGATTCGGGCACATCTTCTACTTTGGTTAGTGAAGGTGGATACATTGCATTACCGCTGGAAGCCTTGTGGGCTTCTTCCAGATTTGCAATGTGGTTAGCAAGCGGTTCGGAGCCGTTGCTGGGGGCAGAAGCCGGAATATGTGCGGCTGGCTCTGGCTGCTTGTCATTTTGGCGATCCTCGGATTCGAGGGGCAGCTGCTGTATGGATGAGGAGGGCAGAGCGCCCCGGGGGAATGTTGCGGCCGAGCCGCTGCCGGGCAGTTCGGTGTCGTCCTCAGTTGCATCATCATCATCGCCGTCGGTGTCCACTTGGGTTATGACTTCCCGGACAATCGGTCCACGGGGGGACAGCATCCACTCGTCACCTGTAGGGATTGCCAAGGTGTCCAGATGTTCCCAGACGGACTGCATAGCGGCCTCCGGGTCACGGTAGTAGGCGGAGCCTCGGATGCGTTCGAAGGTCCAACCGGCGCGTTCGAGGACTTCCTGTCGGGAACGGTCCTTATGCCAGACATCCGGCCCATGCCACCTGTCGCCGTCGCACTCGATGGCAAGGCGTCCGTCCGGTCCGGAGACGACAATATCGATCCGGTAGCGGCCAACCACGTGCTGTACCTCAATGGCTCTGTATCCGCGGTTCAGCAGCTGCCGGACAATCTGCCGTTCGAACTCGGAGTCGCATGCTTCGAGCAGATCCCTCCTGCGCGCTTCGGTCGCTCCTGCTGTCGAACAGTGCCGGATGAGGGCCGCACGGAGATCCCCGTTAGGCAGCAGGTCGGGATCAACAGAGGAGACAACCCATAGCTGGTTCTTCGCTCTCGAGGCCGCCACGTTGATCCGCCGCTGGTCCCGGACGCTGGTCATGGCACCAAAACGTGTCTTAGGCAGTGACGGATCGTGGGCCACAACGGTTGTAATGACGATGACGTCCCGCTCGTCGCCTTGGAAATTGGCGGCCTCACCACAGCGGATCCGGCGGGCTTCCATCTCTTCAGGGCCGAGCCGTTCGTAAAGTTTTTCCCAGACCAGTTTTGACTGGCTGGAACCGAGCAGGCTGACCACACCGAATGTCATGCCGTCATAGTCCGGGTCCTCGCACAGGTCGGCAATCAGATTAACGACCTGCTCAGCCTCAGGCTCGTTAATATCGCCCCGTCGGTACCCGTCGCGGACTCTCAGCAGCCCAAGGGCGCTCCATCCCTGCCGCGGAGGCTGGTCGCGCAGAGGAATAATGTTGCCGTTGTAGGAGTGCTGATTGGAAAATTCGATGATTTCCGGCAGGCACCGGAAATGCTCCGTCAGCATGACCGGTACTGCGAATTTCTGGACGGCCAGGTCGTACAGGCTGTTGTCCGGGTCGAACAGCGTTCGGTAATTCGGCACCTTGGCGAGGTAGCCATCCATGATGTCGAAGACTTGCTGGCGGTCGAGGCCGACATTCTCCGGGCTCGTCTGCTTATCGTCGCCGACCACGATGGCGGTCTTCGACAGCGAGAGCAGCGGCAACGCTTCGAAACCGATTTGGGAAGCCTCGTCGATGATCAGGACATCAAACGTGGGAACCAGTGCCGGCTGGAAACTTGTCAGGGCACGGGATGTCGTCATAATCCACGCCGGTACGGCGCTGCTGGATTCGTCCAGGGCACGCCGCATTTCGCCGATCCAGCGCTGGGCGAACTTGCCGCCGGTCTTTCCGTAGCGTTTTGTCGCCTGGACGTAGCTCTGCAGCGCCTGACGTTCTTTTGAGCCGAGATTATCGGCGAGCCGGCGCCATGCCATTTGGCTGACCAGGTCGGTGACAACCTTACGACGCTGGTGGGACAAGTCATCGATCCGGGACTGAAGCTGACCGGGGTCGGTCTTATTGGTAACTTCGCGAACCCACGATTCAAGCCGCCGGAATTCCCATGCGATCGGAAAGTCCTGCGGATCTCCGGCAGCTTTGCTGTCACTCAGAACTTTCGCCGTCCAGACCGGAGCTTCGGTCGACAAATTGGCTCTGAGTTCGAGAAGCCGTTTGGAGGTCTCTTTGGCCTCATGAAGACGTAGGCACTCCTTACGAAGTTCATCCCAGGAAGTGAAATTTTCGGCAGCCAGGGCGTCGGCCAGTTGCTGGAAGAGCGGCGAAACACCGGCATCGGTGGCTGTTGAACGCAAGTTGTTCTGCAGGGCGCTGAGCCGTTCAATGGCGCTGGAAACAGCGTGAAAGTGTAGCCCTTCAGAGAGATGGTTTGCCGCCGTCGCCAGGCTTGCCGAGTCGACGTAGTGCAGTCGGCTGTACCCCATCTGGTCAAGGGAAGTGATCAGCTTTTGAAGTGCGTCATGGTGCTGAAAAATCCGATCCAGTGTTGCCAGTTCGCCGGCGATATCATCCTCCGGCCGCGGTGACAGCTCCTGCGATGTGCCGGCAGGAGACTGGTTCCGCCACAGCGCGCGGATCCGATTGCGGATCAGTTCAAGGGACACGGCACGGATACACAGTGATATGTCATCGGCAGTAGCCGGCACTCGGTTATCGACGGTAAATAATTCGACCGTCTTCTTGGCTTGCCGTGCGAAAAATCCCAGCCTGCCGTTCGCGACGAGCAGGGAGTGGGCCTCTTGAAGCCGGTGGAGGAGCCCTTCATCAATGAGGGCAGGCAGGGCGAGCGTATGTGAGAGCAATGGGCCGCGCAGCGTATACGCTTCCTCGCGTAGCTGGGTAAGGCCGCGGTGATATGTACCCCATTCATGGGCGCGAAAGGCATCAGAGGCATGCTGAAGAACCGCTTCGTAGGGTGATTCTTCTATGCTCTGAAGCCAGTCAGCTGTCTGCGTTAGTTCAGACTTCAGAGCGGAAATCGCGCGAGGGTCCGCCGCCTCGAAAGTTTCCCAGTGCCCGAATGCAGACCGAACCTTACTTGCGCGACCCTGACCGGTTCGTATTTCGGCCACCAAAGACTGAAGTTCAGATCCTTGGGGGAGCTCGGCAGGCTCGGGCAGTGTCTGGACGGCGTGCTCGGCGGTCGCCAGACCTATCGATTCGAGAAGGGAAATGAGTTCATGAAGTTCCGCCGGTGTCAGCGGAGCAGGTACGGCAGGAGCAATGCGGTCCTCGATGTACCCGTATTTGCCTTGATTGAGCCGAAGCCATTCCGCGACCTGTTGCGGGGTTGGGTCCTGCCCTGCCTGCCAGCTCCCTTCGAAGACAACTGTTTCCGCTGCCCGGGCGTCGAGCATGTCATTGGTCGTGCTGGCAATGCCACGGTCTATGGCATCGAGTTCGGTACGGAGCCGCTGAATGTGTTCATCGGCATCATCCTTATCGAGGGTGCTGACATGTGCCTGAATGTTAGAAATTGACTTCTCAAGTTCTTTCCGGCTGTCTTCATCCGCTCCAAGAACAGAGACTGTGAGATCACGAATGCCTTCGGGCACCTTTTCAGCCAGCACCTTCAGCGCCTGTTCCTTCTCAGCGACCACGAGGACGCGTTTACCGTAGGCGACGAAGTGGCTGATCAGGTTGGCGATGGTGTGTGACTTTCCCGTTCCGGGAGGACCCTGCACGGTGACACCGGGATAGGTCTGTGCCAGCCGCAGAATGCGCTGCTGTTGTTCATTGGTGGCCAACGGCAGCATGAGAGGCTCAGAGGCGGCCGTGCTGCCCGAATTTGTGTCACTGGTTGACACAGCCGAGGAGTCGTTCGGAAGGGCAACGATGTCCTGCAGGGGTGCCGGAATGAGGCCCTCAGGGTCCAGATAGCTCCGGCGCATTTGTTCCAGGAACCCCTGCGAGTCCGCGACTTTGCGGCGCATGAACAAGGTCCAGGAGGCATCGGCCTGGAAGTGGGGCCCTGGCGTGGCCACATCGTCGACGACAACGGCATTGTCATCTATAAAGCGAGCCAGACGGGTAATGAGATCCTTAGCTTCCTCCTCCTCTGACCAGGGATCGAGCTCCAGTTCGTTCGATGCTGTCCGGGCGGCTGTAAAGGACGTTCGGTCATGGATATCAAGCCCGGCAAGATACATTGCCTCAATCTGGTGGGGACCTGCGACCCGTACAGAGATCTGCTGGGTGTCCGGGTTCAAGTCGATTTCAACAGGAAATGAAATCAGCGGATGATCAATGGAGTAGTCGTCTTTGATCCACCGACCACGGCCGAAGCCCCAGATGAGCTCCAGCGACTCCCGATCCAACATCAGACTTTCCCGTTGTTCGAAGAGCTGGCGGTGCAGATGTTTGACCGCAGCGCCCGCGGTCCACGTTTTACTCCACGGTTCCCACACGGTGTCGATCCAGGTTTTGGCCTGCTCAAGCAGGTTGGCGCGACGCTGACGTTCTTCTTCGGTGATTTTGAGGGTGGGGAAATCCTCTCCGGCGTCTTCAGAGGCCTGGGAATCCTCTTTCGGCCATGGCGGAACAATTGAAGGCCTATCATCGGCTTTTACCGGGAGTCCGGCGTTGATCAGCTGCTGTAGGGGAGCCGGGATTTTGGGTGCTGGCGGCAAGTCGATGAAGTCGACGGTCAGCCAGGCTGAGTCAGAGCGGGGCAGGCTAACGGCATGGTGTACAGGGAGTTCTGGCTCGGTCACTCGGAACATCGAGAACTGAGCGATGTTCCTGACGGGCTTGTTGCGTTGTGCATCGTAGGCCTGCAGAAAATCGATCAGCTCAAGCACGTGGTCCCGAACATTATCTGAACCGACGAAGCCGCTATCGGCCATCAGATCCCCCCCCCATAACCTGCTGCCTGACGACGTGTCCGGCGGCCTCTGTCCTTCACGGTGCTGAAAGCACTAACCCATACTAATGACTTATCTCAAAGGGAGCCCGGGCCTGATGCGGGATGAATGCTAGTCGCTACTGGAGGCCTTGGCGTCCGCTGCAGCAGAGCGAGGATAGGTACCATGTCGCCGTCTACCTCTAGCTGCCAGAATTCGAGGCCTGGGATGTTGTCGGCGCCGGCATGATGGGCGGCGGCATCCAGGGAAGCGAATTCGTGACCATCGATGATTGCGGCACCGTCCTCCGAGATTTCTGCCCGGATGCGGAGGGATTCATCCGCCGGGGTGAGGAAGTCTTCCGGTTTCAGGACTCCGGCCTCGATGAGGTCTGATACTTCGGCCGGTCCGGCAAAGCGGGAAGGAGTGACGACGGCGGGCTGCGGGGCAGTGATTGTGGCTGCTCGGCCTGTTTTAAGTTGCTCGTAGCCGGCACGGGTGACCTGAGCCATGAGAATCCGGCGTTCCTGCAGGAATTCGTCGAAACTCAGTGTTTCCCAGTCTTCCGGCAAGGCATGCCAGAACATTTGCCGGCCCAACTCACTGCCGCTGAAATCACGCTCCCGGATTAGGGCCGGCCAGTATTCGCTGGGGGCACGGTCGGAGATCCAGAGGTTGGTGCTCCAGTCGGTTGGGGCGAAATTGGCGACCTGATTGATCTTTTTCAGGTCTTTGATCCCGACCACTTTCTCCAGGTACTTGCGCGGGTAGAGGTGATGTCCCTCGGTGCCTTTCGGCGCAGGCAGAGACGGATCCATCCATTGCTGAACCTTGTTGTTCAGCATGAACATATCGGCATCCAGGATGTTCAGTGCTGCCAGATAGGTCTGGTACGCCGGGGATAACGCTGCGGAGGAGGTGATCAGGGTATCCGGCATTCGCAGAGTCCAGAAATCGTCCGAGAGTTCCGCCGCGATGATGGACTCCAGGGTCGAGACAAAGGCCGATTCATCACGGCTGTCCGGTGCAGTGAGGCGGTCCAGATCCTTTTGCAGCTGGGTCTCGGAACTGCCCGTGTACCGGCCGGAGAGCTGGGACATGAGCAGCCACCTGGCCATGAGGTTGCGTAGGACGGCCAAGTCGACGTTGAAGCGGGTTCGCCCGATGATCCACAGCGCGTAGCTGGAGAGGATGTTCATATCCGAGGTGATCATCTTGCGGGACTTGAAGCCGGCCACTGCAAGGCAGCGCATGAATTCGGTCCAGTGAAGTTCCTTGAGCACCAGGGGCAGGCCTGAACGCAGCTTGTTGAGTTCGACTTCCTGACGCTCGGCGTTGACGAAACCGGTGTGGCGGTCCTTGGCCTGTAGGGCGTTGTAGGCATCGCCCAGTTTGGCGCGATTCTGCCCGACGGCGACCAGCACACGCACCAGCTGGCCCGCGTCCACGGCCAGGTAGTTATTGACCGGGGTCCAGGCCACCGGCCGGTCGGCGATCTCGCTGGCCCGCTGCGGTGTCAGACGAGAGTCTCGGGCGAACGCTTCCAGCTGTTCTCGTCCTTCGGGCCAGAACACGCTTAGCCACGTGAGGATGAAATCGGCCGCCTTGAGGCTCACTCCTTCGGAGTTGATGCGCACGAAGATATCCGCAACCACCTTTTTGTCCGCCGAGGGCTGGATTTCCACGACGGTGAATTCGTAGCTGCGGAGCCGGTCCAATTTTCCGAGGCGGTCTTCAAGCAGCTCCTCGTGCTCCTCGTTGAGCTCTTCCTTGGCCTCTTCGTAGCGTTTTTTGAAGGCCTTTTTGATTTTGAACGGGTTGAGAAAGAACTCCGAGACGTTTGGGATCCAGTCGGCAGAGTTCTCGATGGCCCTGTTGGTGACTTCGAACTTTTCGGTGAAGGGGTTGAACGCTATGACCATGCTGCGTGAGTTGTAATCGGCATCGCGGACCGGTGAGCCCTTGAATACCGCGTAGAGACTGGTCAAGCGCTGCTGGCCGTCAATGATTTGATGTGAACCGGCGCGGTTCGTTGCCCCGGAAATGGCACGTGACGTGTCCTCCTGGGAGACATTCCAGAACATGAGCTCGCCCACCGGGTATCCGCGATACATCGAGTCGAGCAGGTCACGGATTTTTGCCTTCGGCCACACAAAGGGGCGCTGCAAGTCGGGCAGCTGAATAACTCCGCTGTGGACATTGTCCACCAGGCTCTGGACGTTCCAACCGACGGGTTTAAAAAGAGTGCTCACGCAGCGCCTCCTGTGCGGTGAACGTCGGCTTGTGCCGGTGCGTTTTGCGCGACAAAAAGTGGGTTTCCAGAGTCTAAATTCAAGGGTCCGCCTGAGGCGACGCCACTATCGGGCTTATTAGCTGGCATGTACCCCACGTCCTTCTGCAAACCGTGGTGCCATGGACTCCATCTGTTCCATGACCAGCTTGATGGCGGCGGGCTGCTTGTCCGGCGGGTACCCGAACCTGACCAGCAGCCGTTTAATGGAGGACCGCAGCTTCGCCCGTACATCGTCCCGCACGGTCCAATCGGTCCGTACATCCCGGCGCATGACGGAGACCAGTTCCCGGGCAATGTCGGCGAGCACGCCTTCGCCCTGGACCTCGACCGCGGATTCGTTCTGGGCCACGGCATCGTAGAACGCCAACTCGTCGTTGTTCAGAGGAGGCGAGAAGTGTTCACCACGGTTGCCCTCGGCTGCCACTTCCTTGGCCAGCTCTACCAGTTCGGCAATGACCTCGGCCGAGGTTAGCTGCTGGTTTGTGTACTTGTTCATCAGCTCGGTAATCCGATCCGAGAACGCCCGCTGACGTACCAGGTTGTTCCGGGTCGTTTTCGCTGATTCATCGGTGATCAGCTTCCGTAGGGCCTCGATCGCCAGCTGAGAGTTGCGGGCCTGCTTCGTCTTAGCGATGAACTCTGGTGTGAGGTCGTCCAGCGAAGGTTTGGGCATGCCGGCGGCGTTGTAGATGTCCAGGACCTCGCCGGTTTCCGTGGCGGTGGCGATCAACTCGTTGAGCATCCGTTGGATCTCGGCAGGAATGGGCTCGCCGCGTGACTGCCGCTCGTCGGCGTCGAACTTGGCCATCCAGACCCGGATCTCCTCGTATACCTGGATCTCCGGCCGCAATTCGGCCAGTGTCTCGGATCCGGAGGATAGGGCCCAGGCCCGTGACAGTTGGCCGGAGAACCGCCGATACTTTGAGGCCACGGTCTCCTCCCCGTCAGAGGATGGTTGGTTGCCGGGGGTGGCGGGGTTCCGCAGGTAGTTGACCGCTCCGGTGACCGCGTTGAGGAAGCCCTTGGGTCCGCCCTTCAGCCAGACCGATTTCCAGTCGTATCCGGCCAACAGCCCGCGCAGCGTCTCCACCAGGGTGACCGTCAACGCCACTGCTTCGTCGATGTTCTTGCCGACGGGCTTCTTTTCTTGGTCGGTGCGGGTGTATTCTTCCAGCGCCTTGGCAAGGTTCTCTGCCAGCGGTGCATAGGCGACCAGCAAGCCGTCTTCCTTGCCGCGGAAGGTGCGGTTCACCCGGGCCAAGGTCTGCATCAGCAGTGCACCCTTCAGCGGCCGGTCCAGATACAGAGTGTGTAGGGGAGGGGAGTCGTATCCCGTGAGCATCATGTCCTTGACAATCACGATCTCCAGCTCATCGTTGACGTCCTTGAGCCGCTCCTTGATCACCGCATTCTGGGAATCCCGTCTCACATGGTCGGACACCGGCGGTACATCGGAGGCGGTGCCGGAATAGACGACCTTGATTTTGCCCTTGTCCAGCTGGTCCGAGTGCCAGCCCGGACGCAGCGCCGTGATGGCCGTGTACAGGTTGGCGCAGATCTCCCGGGTGCCGCCCACAATCAGTGCCTTGCCGGGTGCCTCGATGAACTTGCACATCTGCTCCCTGCGGTTCTCCCAGTGGGTCACCAGGTCCTCGGCCAGGGCCGCAATGCGCTTCGGTGCTCCGTAGACGGCATTGACGACGGCGACGCTCCTCTCGATGCGCGCCCGTTCCGTTTCGTCCAGCCCGACCGTGGCTTCGTCCGCGGCTTCGTCGATGACCTCCTGGGTTACGTCTTCCGCCAACCCGACCTTGATCAGCCGCGGCTCGAAATAGACAGGCACGGTGGCCCCGTCTTCCACGGCCCGGGAGAGGTCGTAGATGTCTATATAGTCACCGAATACCTCGCGGGTGTTGCGGTCATCGAAAGAGATCGGAGTGCCGGTGAACGCGATCAGGGTGGTGTGCGGCAGCGCGTCGCGCAGGTGCCGGGCGTAGCCGTCCAGGTCGTCGTAGTGGCTGCGGTGCGCCTCATCGACCACCACGATGATGTTCCGTCGCTCGGACAGCAACGGATGGTCAAAGCCCGCGTCCTTCTCGTCCTTGCTGCGGCCGAACTTCTGCAATGTGGTGAAGTATATGCCGCCAGTGGTCCGGTTGCTCAGCTCCTCCCGCAGCTGGGAACGCTTGCGGATCTGCTTCGGGTCCTCCGGCAGCAGCAGGCTGCGCGCGAACGTCTCGTACAGCTGTCCGTCCAGCTCGTTGCGGTCAGTGATCACCACCAGGGTGGGATTCTTCAGCTTTGGGTGCCGGCTGACAAGGTTGGCGTAAAGCTCCATCTCCATGGACTTCCCCGAGCCCTGGGTATGCCAGACGACGCCGGCCTTGCCGTTGCTCTCCACCGCCTGGACCGTGCTGCCGACCGCCTTGGTGACCGCGAAGTACTGGTGCGGCTTGGCGATCCGCTTGGCCAGCCCGCCGGAGCCCTGGTCGAAGGCCGTGAAGTTTCGCAGCAGCTGCAGGAACCGCTCCTGGTTGTACAGACCCAGCAACGCGGTCTCCAAACCCGTGGTGGGCTCACCGTCCTGCAGATCGCCTGGGCGAACGACGGTGCCGTCGTCGTCGACATTCCACGGCGAGAAATGGTTCAGCGGTGTGAACGGCGTGCCGTACTTAGCGAGAATCCCGTCCGAGGCCAGCGTGAGCACGCAAAAGCGGAAAGCCATGGGGAACTCGCGCAGGTAGGTCTGCAGCTGGGCGTGTGCGGCGGCAACGTCCGCCGCCGCACTGCCGGCCTTCTTGAGCTCGACGATGCTAACCGGCATACCGTTGCAGTAGAGCACGATGTCGAACCGGCGCCGGTAATCGCCTTGGACGATGGTCACTTGGTTGACGACCAGCCAGTCATTCTCGTCCGGATCCGCGCTGATCAGGCGGATGGTCGGATTTGACTCCGTGCCGTCCGAGTCGATGTAGGTTAGTCGGAATCCGTCCACTAGGTAGTGGTGAATTCGGTGGTTCTCAGTGACCGCATCATTAGATTTGGGCTGGGTGATCTCCGCCAAAGCCTGCTTCAGATACTGCGCCGGGACCGTGGGATTCAGCTTCTGCAGTGCCTCGAGCAGGCGTTGGCGGAGCAACAGCTCATCCCATGACTCCCGCATACCGGAACCCGGGGCGATGGCATCACCGGATGCCCGCTTCCACCCAAGAGGCTCGGCCAACTGGTCCAGGGCCAGGCCCTCCCACTCAGCCTCCGTGAAGCTCGTGACTGTCTGTGTCATTGCTGATGTCCTCCCCAGGGACTGAGTTCTGTTCTATGCACACTACTGCTGCATGGCTGCGCGCTTTCAAAGTTGTGAATCCACAACCTCGATGCTGTACCAAATTCCAGCAACCTGTGTTGCAGAAAGTGGCCAACTAACCAGAATCATGCGACGTCGTCGACCATTGTCTCCGCGTCCTTTACCCGTAGCTTGCCTGACATCAGTTTTGGAAGCAGCGCATCGCGGGTGGCATCCAGTCTCATGTTTTCCTCAGTAAGGGAGTGGATATGTTCTCTCATAGGAGCAGCGAGTGATTCGAACTCGTTTCTGGCCTCCACTGGGAGTAACGGAACTAGTGCATCGGCAAAACGATCCGCACGTACGGCAGGATATGCGCTTCCTTCAGCGACGTTTTCCAAGTATGCAGTGAACTGGGGAAGTCTGGTTATTTCGTATAGATAGGCGAATCCGACTTTGACCGGAGAAAGAACAGCCAATCCTGTTGAACCGACCAGTAACGGATCGTCGGAGAGGTTCAAGGCATGTGATCGCCGGTTGGGGCGCACCGTTGACCAGATTGTGTCACCCTTGCTCACCTTTCGGCGCGCACGAGAAGGCGCGTCATCCCAGGAAGAGATCTCGGGAAAGCTGTATGAGCCGACATCGACAGTAGATATGTCGATGTATCGCAGTAGGCCTCCGGGAACGGGTTTTTGCGTCTCTGCATTGACTCTCGCGATGGAACCTAAAGCCACTTCTTCGGAACCGTGCTGAGCTAATGTTGCAAACCTTGCTGCCAGAAGTTCATCGCTAATGCCTGCAAGCTTGGCGCTGGCGGCAATCTTCTCGTCGAGGGCCCCAAGTACTTCCGCAATCGCCCCCTGCTCGTGAATTGGTGGAACGGCTACGGGAACCCTAGCTATGTAATTTCGGTTCAGCATCGGCTGCACAGAACCGGAGTCAAAGCCAGCAAGATCGGTATTTTCGAATAGGTGATAGACCCAGCGCCGATTATTTCCCTTAAAGTCCTTCACGAACATTGTCGTGTTGTGGGGCCAAAAGTCGACATCAGACCATTTCGGCTTTCCGAGGTTCGTCGCCCTGCCGATGGTTACACCGGGCCCCTCAACTGGCCCTTCGTCGTGGAACCCACCTGTCTCACCGGACGTAAGTACGGGATAGGGCCCTGGGCGGCGGGCATGGTGCGGCAGGTCGAATCCCCGCTGGATTTCCACGACGTCCGCAAGGCATTTGGTTTGCCAGCCTTCAGGGATATTCACTGCATCCTTCCCAACTGCTCTCGCACAACCTTGGCCAGGCGCTCTGATTCCTCGAACTGCTCGAACAGCTCCTTGTTCAGCCGTGCGATCTTGTCTTCGATCGGCTCGCCGTCGTCCTGCGCTTCTGCGGTGCCGACGTACCGGCCGGGTGTCAGCGAGTAGTCCGCAGCCTTGATCTCCGCCAGGGAGGCCGAGTAGCAGAAGCCGGGTTCGTCGTCGTACTTCAGCCCGGAGTGCCCCGCGGAAGCGGTGCCGCGCCATACGTGGTAGGTGTTCGCGATCTTCGCGATGTCCTCGTCGGAGAGGGCACGTTCGGCGCGGTCGATCATGTGGCCCAGGTGCCGGGCGTCGATGAAGAGCACCTGACCGGTCCGGTCCACGGAACCGCGCGCTCCAACTCCCTTGTCATTGGCGAAGAACCAAGTACAGACGGGGATGCCGGTGCTGCGGAAGAGCTGGGTGGGCAGGGCCACCATGCAGGAGACCAGATCCGCCTCCACCAGCTGGGCACGGATTTCGCCTTCACCGCCGGAGTTGGAGGACATCGAGCCGTTGGCCATCACCACCCCGGCCGAACCGCCGGGGGCGAGCTTGGAGATGATGTGCTGGATCCAGGCGTAGTTAGCGTTGTTGGCCGGGGGCACGCCGTACTTCCAGCGCGGGTCGGACTCGGAGCGAGCCCAGTCCTTGATGTTGAAGGGCGGATTGGCCATGATGTAGTCCGCCTGCATGTCCGGATGCTGGTCCCGGGCGAAGGTGTCGCCCCAGCGGGAGGCCAGGTTGCCGTTGAGGCCGTGGATGGCCAAGTTCATCTTGGCCATGCGCCAGGTGCGCTCGTTGAGCTCCTGCCCGTACACGGAAATATCCGAGCCCTCCTTGTGGTGGGCCTCCAAGAACTTCTCGGTCTGCACAAACATGCCGCCGGAACCGCAGCACGGGTCGTAGACGCGACCGCTGGTCGGCTCCAGCACCTCCACCAGGACGCGAACGACGCCGGCGGGCGTGTAAAACTCCCCGCCCCGCTTGCCCTCGGCACGGGCGAACTTCTCCAGGAAGTATTCGTAGACCTCACCCAGCAAGTCGCGGGCCTTCTTAGCGCCCTCGCCGGTGAAGCGGGCGGAGTTGAAGAGATCCAGCAGCTCGCCCAGTCGGCGCTGGTCCACATTGTCCCGGTTGTACAGGCGGGGCAGGGTTGCCGCCAGCGACGGGTTGGCGGTCATGAGCGCGTCCATGGCCTCATCGACGAGCTGGCCGATCGACTTGGCCGGCTCGCCGCCGATGGCGGGCAGTCCCTTGGCGTTCTCGGCCAGGTAGACCCAGCGGGCGGAGGCGGGCACCCAGAAGACGCCGCGGCCGGTGTACTCGTCCACGTCGTCGATCAGCTGGGCGATCTGGTCCTCGTCCATCCCTTCGCCCGCCAGCTCGGCGTGGATCTGCTCGCGCCGCTCATCGAATGCGTCGGAGACGTACTTGAGGAACACCAGTCCCAGGATCACGTCCTTGTACTGGGACGCGTCCATGGAGCCGCGCAGCTTGTCCGCGGCCTTCCACAGGGTGTCCTTCAGTTCCTTCATGGTCGATGGCAGCGCATCCACCTTCTTCTTTGGAGGCATCAGCCGGTTCCTTTCATTGACACGATCTTCAGGCGGCTGCCGGTCGCGCCGTCCACGATCAGGGATTCAAGTTCGGTAAGTGCGTCCAGCCGGCGCCGGGCCTGCTCGCGCACTTCTCGTAGTTCATGCAGCGCCGCCTTTAACGGTGCTTGCGCGGTTTCGGGCAGGCGGCGGACGGGCCAGCGCTTCCACCGGCCGCCGTTGGATGGTGCAGCGTTGATGTCAGCGGCCAACACCTCGGCCAGCAGGCCGCCGGGATCGGTATCGCTGATCCGCAGCACCCGGACCGGAAAAGACACGACGGCGCCGCCCTTAGCGTCCACCCATGCTGCGGTCCGCTCCCCGGTACAGAACACGACGTCCCCGGGTTCGGTCCGGCGGGCGGCTGGATAGGTGGCGGCCAGCACCAGCTGGTCGATACGCCGGTCACCAGGCTCGGTCTGTCCGAGCAGTTCCGGGAGACCGAGGAGGCACACGCGTCCCGTTCCACGGCTCATCAGGAGTCTTTCATCTAAGCGGTTGCCCGGCAGGTATTTCAGGTTCCCGGCAGCGATCATCTCACCCACTGTGGACGGTGCGGGGTACACGTCCGAATTCGCAGCTTCTAGGTCCAGTTCCAGCCGTGTCGGTGCGGGTTCCTCATTGAGGGCGCCCACCAAGGCATCGATGCGTGCGGCGGCTTCGGAGCCGGACGCGGTGGCAGAAGGCGGTGTTGCCGTGTGCAGCAGGGATCCGCGGCCGGCCAGCAGGGTGCGGGTATAGACGAGCCGGGCGAAGCGGAACGAGTGCGCCCGCAAAACCGCGCGGCTACCCATGGAGGCGGCGAGGTCGCTGATCACGTCCTCGCGGACGTCCGCGGTCAGGTCCTGTCCAGACAGGTCCGCAACCATGGTCCAGCGCTCGGCGATGTCCACGTCCCGCTGCGACGGTCCCAGCACCCACAAAGCCTGGGCCTGCCGGGGCTTCATTTTCAGCAGCCCCTGCGGCAGCCGGACCGCGGCACGCAGGGTGCCCAGGCGCAGCAGGCCAGAGCGCAGATCATCGGCTTCCTGAGATGCCAGGGCATCGACCAGTACCCCGGCCGGGCCGATGATCACACCGCGCTGTTCATCGTTCATCTGCAGCATGATGTTCTCCACCGTGGTCAGGATCTGCACGGGGGACATGTCCCGGTGACCGGGCGGCGGGAACTGGGCCACATGCACCACCGGGCCGGTCAGGCCGAAACGTCCGGCCGCGTCCCCCTCCAGGTTCTTCCACTGCACTCCGTGGATCCGCAGCCTTCGCCGCAGCAGCCGGGAAACGTCGTCGTCGTTGGCTGTGGTCATGAAAGTCAGATGCGCGTCCTCGCCGGAGTACCGCACGATCTGCATAAGCAGGTCGCTGCCGCCAGCGGTGCCGTCAACGAACACCGGCACCTCCCGGTTCGGCTGGCTGGAACCCAGTTCGACGGCGGCGGCCGCCAACAGGTCGATCGCCTCTTGAGTGAATGCGGCGGCGGCCTGTTCCCGCTGGCCGTTGCGGAAGCGGTCCGCCATCAGCTTTTCGAACGCGGCCTCCGGGCTGTAGGCGGCATCGGCCAGCAGATCGGTGTAGGCGGCAATCCGGGGCAAGTCTTCTCCGAGAGCTTCGAGCTCAGAGTAGAGGAATCCGTCGTCCGGGTCGACGGCGTCCGCCTCATCCAGCAGATCGTCGGTGATCAGGCCGTGCAGCGGCCGGTCCAACAATCTGCGGAGCGTGAGCAGAGCCGTGATGCCGGCTACATGCCGACCCGGGTGCCGGCGGAAACCGTCTAGAGCCGCGAAGGCGGCAATGTCCTCGGCAGCGTTCGGGTTGTTTCCGCGGCCGGTGGCGGCCAGCCAGTCCAAGAGCTCGGCGGCATCGAAGAGTTCCAAAGCGTTTTCAACGTCGGCGGGGGCAGGGAAAGGCGCGGCGGTGTCGCGGCTTCGGGTTCGCCACATGGACACGACCGGGCGCTGGACCCGGGTGAGCAGGGCGATGTCGGTAAGGGTGAGGCGCAGCTGAACGCGCGCTTGTGTCTGCACTGATCCCCCTTCCGCGCGTCGTCCATTCTCGCATTTCCCTGGGTGGTAACGGAGCCAGCCTAACTGTGAGCCGCAACGCTTCCGTTGCAATTTGCTGATAAGGGGGGTTATCGGGATATTTCGGAAAGTCTCACCGAACGGTTTGTATTGTCGTTCCTGCCCGGGCGGTTGAAGGGGGAGCAATCGTCCGGGCTCTTACACGGTGAACCGATCCACCACTTTTTGTCAGGACCAGTCGATAGGCTGAGACGGTGATGGTGTTGGGGAAAGGATTAAGGGGAATGACAGACAAGAAGATCGTTTTCGTTGCTTTCGCAATTGAGGATGAGCGGCAGCGGGATTTCCTGAAGGGGCAGTCGCTGTCCCCCCGAGCGCCCTACGAGTTCATCGATATGTCGGTGAAGGAAGCGTACGACTCTGATTGGAAGGCTAAAGTCCGCACGCGAATCAAGCGATCGCACGGCGTGATAGTGCTAGTCAGCAGTAATTCACTCACATCTTCCGGCCAGAAGTGGGAGATCTCCTGCGCGAAAGAGGAAGGAAAGCCCATTCTCGGTATCTGGGCCTACTCCAACGACCGCACCTCCGTCGCCGGCGTTCGCACGGTCACCTGGAGTGACAAGAACATCAGCGACTTTATCGATTCCCTGTAGAAGCAGATGCGTAAAGCACTCATTGTCGGAATCGACTACTACGAGCACATTGGGGGTCTTCGCGGCTGCGTGAATGACGCCCACAGTGTGAACGCGGTCCTGGAGCGACAGGCAGACGGGACACTCAACTTTCCAAATCCACGGCTGCTGACCAGCACAGGTTCTGGAGCTGCTGTTAGGCGGTCGGAGCTAAAGGATGCCGTCCGAGAACTGTTTCGTGACGACGCTGAAGTAGCGCTGTTTTATTTCTCCGGGCACGGCTATCTCGAAGACACAGGCGGCTTCCTATGCTCCAGTGATGCCCGCACTGGCGACGATGGACTTTCTCTGAGCGAGGTGATGACTCTGGCCAATCAATCGCCAGCGACGAACAAGGTCATCATGCTTGACAGCTGTCATAGCGGTGCTGCGGCGACCGACCCTATCGATGCCCGGCAGGCAGAAATCCGGGACGGGGTCACGATCTTGGCCGCGTCAACGGCGGATCAGTACGCGATGGAGGAAGGCGGCTCGGGAGTTTTCACCAGCCTCCTCGTGGACGCGTTGAATGGGGCTGCAGCAAACCTGGTCGGGGACATCACTCCCGGTAGCGTCTATGCACACATCGACCAGTCGCTGGGGCCGTGGCAGCAACGGCCCGTCTTCAAGACGAATGTGAAGACCTTCGTATCGTTGCGGCGCGCGAAAGCCCCAGTCGCACTCACGGAGTTGCAGCAGCTCACATCGATCTTCCCAGTTCCCGAGTACCAGCTTCCCCTTGATCCGTCCTACGAACCCGAACGATCCGCTGAACAAACGGCTGACCCATCAATCCCAGCACCGAATCCAGCGAGGAACGCGACGTTCAAGATCCTGCAAAACTACGTCAAGGTAAACCTAGTCCGCCCAGTGGATGCTCCGCATATGTACCATGCGGCCATGGGAAGCAAGGCATGCGAGCTCACCGTACTTGGCCAGCACTATTGGAATCTCGTCGACCAGAGGCTGATTTGATGATGCGGTCCGAATCCAACCTTGTCGATTTCTTACAAACCGAAGCGGCCCTTGAAGCGGTTGCTGCAGTTGAGCATGACCGGTGGGCGCACTGGCAGCGGTACCTGCATGCTCAGTGCATCGAAGGTCAGGATGGCAGCCTTCTCATTCCGGCGACACTCGTAGACCGGTGGAGCAGGCAACTATCCACTCCGTACTCAGAACTGAGCGATAGTGAGAAGGACAGTGACCGCGAGCAAGCCCGCGAGTACCTCGCCGCTCTGATCCGAGTCCAGCAAAATAAGGCCCGGCATTACCCGGACTGAGAGCTCTGCTCGCTATTGCATTGAACTGGATTTGGAACGGTGCTGGGGTAGCACAGCACCGGAGCGAAGATTAACCAGCAAATTGTCATAAGGATTCAGCGAAATGCAGCAGGACAACGTTGCCTACTGGACCGTCGTTGCACAAATCGTTCCTGTGCTTGGTTTAGCAGCCGTCGTTGAAATCCGTCTTATTCGCTGGCACAAGCTCCTACCTCTCAGGCGATACGGTCTAGGCTTCTTTGCCTCGTCCGTGCTCTTGGCCTAGGTTATGCCGGCGTCACATCCTTGCAGGTGCTACTGGGAGAATCACAGGGCCTCGACTTCCCCTTCACGCGAAAGCTTGCCTTCTGGGCCATGTACTTCGGGCTTTTCGGTGTCATGGTTCTTCCAGCGACTCAGCTGTGGCTGGTGGTATTCGCCGATTTCTCATGGAGAGGTGTGTTCCAGCTGCTGCGCCTGGGGGCCCGAAGGCGCAAGTCCCGCCAGCAGCATAAGAAACTCGCGCAGAATATCGCCACGCTAAGGGATATGAGAGCTGGGCTCCGACTGGAGATGGCGGAGCACGTCATTAGGAATCCGGACCGGACTTTCGTTGCCCGTGATGGTCGTGTATCCCTAGCCCCAGGCAATCCCTATTCGGCTGGCGTGAAAGAACAGCTTGAGAAGCTAACCCAGACCATCGAGGGATGGGAACAGGAGTTGGAGAATTGGGAAAGGGACGCAGCCGCCGAGATGAGTGATTTCATTCGGGTGAGCGGGAGCGCTTCGAAGGAGACAACTAAGAAGCTTCGCCAATACCAAGCGGGCTGGAAGTAGTATTTGTCCCGGCCTACCCCAAACCGGACGCGGTGCAAAGCCGTGTCAAAGGCAGAGCGAGCCATATGGACAACAGACGACCATTTCCTCTTCAACCTTCACCTTCGATCGGCGAACAACATATTGTGTGACTCGCAACGGTAAATGGCGGTCTTTGTGCAGCGCTATTTGTCACCTCGCAGCCCGCAAGGGGATCGACTACCAGAAGGCCCTCTAACGCGCCCCCCTGCGATGAGGCTGCCCATCGACACCGGTGCCTGAGGTTTTTGGAAGCTCAGTTGTCTAAGATCTCGCCATGAAGCAATGGGTCCGACTGCATCCCCGGTGGGCAACGGCACTGGCGTTGCTTGTTGAGTGGTTGATCCTGGCGGTTGTCTTCCTGCTTTTCGGGCGTCCGTTACTAGACGCGAGCATCGAATCAGGAATGTGGACCGCAGCTTCTGGCATAGTGTGGGCGTTCGAATCTCGGCGATCTCGCAGGACAGCAGCCCGCCTCGACGAGCATGGCCAAGTTCTGGCCTATGTGCGTTACCCCGACTCGCGTCCGGGCTCCCTCAGCGGAATCTGGAATATGGGCATCGCGACGCCTCAGGTTGGATGGATCGACTTTCAGCCCGCCGTGTATGACACCTTAGAACCATCGGGGCGCCCCATGAAGATCCAGGTTCTGGAGGTGCGTCCCGAGCGCCGGGCTATCAGCGGCAGGGAGCGGAAGTACGTCTCTGGCCTGGGGAACCAGGCTATGACTGTGGTGACAGAGACAGGCAGAGTGGAGATCGCGGGTGACCCTGATTCACTAGACAAGCTCGCCGACGCAGCAAAGCGACGACCGTGACTCCCGAGCACAAAGAGCACGGTCCGCCGTCGAGCTGGCTAACGTCCATGCGACCTCTCAGTCCATTTGTGCTGCTTGGATGCACGTTTAGGCCGCACGATGAAAAAAGCACGCAAGATGCCCTATCCGTGCCGTTGCTGAGTCTCGAAATACAACCGGTTATCAGGACTGGGCGCCGGCCGACTGGTGGTGTCGCGTAGCCGCGGTTACTTTGGGGCTAGGTTGTCTCATCAATGAGTCTCACGCTCCTATTCCCAGCTATAGCGGACCTGGGCCTTTGTTTGGACAGGCCGGACGGACGGGTGAACAGGCAGAACGCTGCCCGTCTCCCGGAGCCTCTGTCGACGGGTAGGCGTTTCACCCAGGGTGCGGGGCGGTGCGGGTTTAGTCCCGTAAAGGGTCTTCGGCGGCGTCTGGCGTCCAGGGAATGGCCCATTCCAGTCGGGTGGTGTTGTCTGCGGTCTTCGTCATGTGCAGTGTGTGCCGGGCGGCGCCGGTTTGTGCGGCCAGGGCCGTGAGGCCGATCGCGGGTCCGTTGGTTTCGAGGCCGAGCCGCAGCAGGCGGTCCTGGAGTGCGGCAGATACACGCAGATCCGCGATGTCCCCGGTCTTGGCCGCGTGCGCGAGGGCGTGCCGGAGCACGGATAAAAGGTGATCGGCGGCGGGGCTGGCAGAGGCGGCGTCGAGGTCGCCGCTGAGGTCTACGGTGGTCCTGAGGCCGGAAGCAGGGGGCGTGTCGGATATGGTGCGCAGGATCTGCCGGCTGAGCGGTTCCGCGTCGGCGGGTTCGGGTGCCAGCGCGTAGATTGCAGCTCTAAGTTCGGTGATCGCGTGGTCGATCTCCGAGGTCAGGGCGCTGATCCGCTGACGGGCCTCGTCCTCGTTGGCGAATCGGCGCAGGCTCTGCAGGCCCAGGCCTGCCGCGAACAAGCGCTGGATGACCAGGTCGTTGAGTTCCCCGGCGAGCCGGTCGCGTTCGGCGCTTAGCGCGTGCGCCTCCCGCAGGCGTTCGGCGCGGGCCAGTTCCACGGTCAGGGCGGCCTGCTCGGAGAACGCGGCGGCCATGTCGAGGTCAACCGGTGAGAAGTCTTCGGCCCCGGGGCTGCGGAACAGCAGGAGGAGTCCGGGTGGTTCCCCGGGAAGGTGTAGGGGGACGAGGGCGCACCTAGCCGATGCCGGGTGCGCGGGACCCAGCCAGTGCACGCTCGTGCCTAGGATGGGCCGGTCGGTTGCCGGAAAGCTATCTGCCGGTCTGTCTGCAGCCGGCAGATCTCTGCCGACGTAAAGCTCGCGGTTTGTCCCGGCTGCTGCCCGACAGCGCAGCCCGCCCCCGCTGGTAGGTGCCGCGGCCAGGACGAGCTCGGCGTGTCCGGCGTTCAGGGCCTGTTCGGTGATTAGCCGGAGAACGTCTCCTTCCCTTGGAAGCCGCCGGGGAAGTTCCATGATCGATGCCAGCCAGTGCCTGCGGCGCCAGGCGCTATCGATCGCGGCGCCGGCCAGTCCGGCCAGGTCGCCGGCCGATTCTTCAGCCTGGCTGCCAATGCCTGCTTCAGGATGCAAATCCGCCAGGTACAGGTAGGCGTAGAGGGCTCTGCGCGTCCGGACGGGCAGCCTGAGGATCCCGGCACCGCCGGCCGCCTGACCTGAAGCTGTGTTATCCCACGAAGCCACGAGATCTTCTGGCCGCAGGACCCCGGACCCGGCCGCTGCTCCGCCGGCAGCAGCGATGAAGCGGCCGGTGTCCCGGCCGTTGGCGGCACCAAAATCCAGCAACCCGTAGCCGGCTCCGGTCCGGCGGCAGGCGACCCGGACTAGTCGCTGCAGGATGGCGCGAAGGCTGAGCTCTTCGGCTCCGTCGGCGGCGGAATCAAGCAGGCCGGCGATCCGGGCACGGGCGTCAATCAGCCCGTCTGTACGATCGGTCACATCACCATGTTCGCCCATCAAGGGCGTCACCGGAAAAGACGAGCCAGCCGGGGGACCTGCCGGTCCCGCGTTTTTATCCGGTCAGCGGATTGCATTACTGTCCCTGTCCCTGGTCGAGGGCTTTGCCTCGTCGCGGCGTCTGCCGTGGGTTGAGCGTGTTTTTGAGTTAGGGAGTTCGTTGGACAATCCGATACACCGTGCTGCGGGCAACCTTGAACAGTTCCGCGATCTCCGTGGTCGTGTGGTTGCCTCCCTTATATAGGGAGACAAGGTGGGCTTCCTGACTCTTGGAGAGCTTGGGCTGCTTACCGCGGAGCCGGCCTTTGGCCTTGGCGACCTGCATGCCTTCACGCGTACGGGCGCGGATGAGGTCGGCTTCGAACTCGGCGACCATCGCCAGGACGTTAAAGAGGAGCCGGCCGACCGGATCCGAGGGGTCATGGACGGAGCCGCCGATGCTGAGCTTCACTTCCTTCTTCGTCAGCTCTTCGACAATGTCCCGGGCATCGGGGACAGAGCGGGCGAGCCGGTCAAGCTTCGTCACGACCAGGGTGTCGCCGTCGCGGACCGCGGCAATCGCCTCGCGCAATCCAGGGCGGGCGCGATTCGTTCCGGTCAGCCCGTGGTCGGTGTAGATCCGATCCTCGGGGACACCGAGGGCAGCTAGCCCGTTGCGCTGGGCTGTGAGGTCCTGCTGATTAGTTGAAACCCGGGCGTATCCGACGAGGTGTGCAGTCACCCGACTGAGTGTAGCGGTTGGGGCACCTTAACCGGGCTTTTTAACGGGCGGGGTATATGCGAATCGACGAGCCCAGTAGTTGTATGGAATTTTCTTCGGCAGGGGAGCGGCGATCGAGTATTGCGGTGAAGGACCGGTGAATTCATGCGGTCGTTGCAACGAGGGGCACTTCGGGGTCCAACAGTAGCCGCTGCATGGCTTGTGCGGGGCTGATTCCGCCGAGAATCTTGCGGGGCCGGTCGTTCAGTTCGGCTGCAACTTCCAGCAGACGCTCCGGGGCGTGGACGGACAGGTCGGTCCCTTTGGGGAAGTACTGCCGCAGCAAGCCGTTGGCGTTTTCGTTGGAGCCGCGTTGCCAAGGACTGTGCGGGTCACAGAAATAGATGTCCATCTTCGTAGCCAGGGTGATCTCCCGGTGCCTGGCCAGCTCGGTGCCCTGATCCCAGGTCAGGGACTTGCGCAGGTGTGTCGGGAGGGTGGCAATCACGGCCAGGAGCGCGTCGCGGACGGCCGGGGCGCCGTGGTCATCAGGGAGATGGACGAGCATCACGTAGCGGGTCTTGCGTTCGACCAAAGTGGCGATGGCCGACCGGCAGTTCGAGCCAAGAACTAGATCGCCCTCCCAATGCCCGGGCACGGCACGGTCAGCGACCTCGGCAGGGCGTTCACTGATCAGGACCATGTCAGGGATCTTTGATGGGCGTTTTCCGGTGCGTCCGCGCGGCCGCCTCACCGCGCGGCCGGTGCGCAGATGCTGGTGCAGGCCGGTGCGCAGCCCGCCGCGCCCCTGAACAAACAGGGCCTGGTAGATGGTTTCGTGGGAGACCCGCATCCGGCTCTGGTCGGGAAAATTTTCATCGAGGTGGAGACTGATCTGCTCCGGGCTCCATTTCACGCACAGTTTGGTCTGCACCAGTAATGCCAGCTCGGGATAGTCAAACTTACTGGCCTTCGGCCGGCGTCCGCGGAACTCTGCCCGCTTCTGCGCGGCATAAGGAGCATAGGCATTACGGGTGCTGCCGTTTCGACGCAGCTCACGGCTTACGGTTGAAGCCGACCTCCCGATCCCGAGGGCAATCGAACGCACCGAGGCACCGGACAACCGCAGATCTGCGATCTGCAAGCGTTCATCCAATGACAGATACCGCCCGGAGGGTTTGAGGCGTCTCCGCGGTATTCGTCCGCCGGTTGCCAGGCGCCAACGCCGCCCTGTTTGTCTGTTCACACCCACAGCATCACACGCCGCAGTCAATGTGGAACCCCCGGCCATCAACACCCAAAACGCGGCCCGCATACCCGCCAAATCCCGTCGGGAAACCATACACAACACCTCACATCAAAACGCGGCGTTGCGACGACCCTTTGAACTCGCCACTGGCTTATGCGACTCGCAGGCGATCAACTCCCAACCTTGAGAAGGGATAGGTCTTGTTGTCTCCGGCCATGAACGCCGCTAACCTCCTTCCGCTACGGTCCCGCCTCAGCGACGGGCGGGGAGGATCGTCGTCGTGACGGCCACGGCCTGCGGCGTGCGGGGGACGGAACTGAAGCCGAAGCCCACGGGCGGATCCACCGGCGCGAGGGGCCCGAGGCCGGCCCCGTTCCAGCTCACCGTGGCGCGCTCGACGCTACGGATGGAGCGCACGCCATAGTACTCCCGACGTCCGCCTCCGGCGGTCCCGGCGGTGGCCACCCCCGGGAGCAGGATGCCCGCGGCGCGGTTCACTGCTGCCAGCCACGCCGGGTGGACGGCGATCCGGGCGGGGACCAGTTGCAGCATCCGGCCCAACGCTGTCACGGGGCCCAGGTCGGCGCGCAGCTCCAGCGGGCCTCCGGAAACGCGGAGGACCAGTGCGGCGGTCCCGGGTCCGTTCCCCGGTTCCGCGCTCCGTTCGCCGGCGGGGCTCAGGCTGGCGTCCAGCGGCGCCACCACCACGTCGTCGAAGCGGTAGGTCGCGGACACATAGTCGGCCACCGCCCGGTTGGGGGCGAGCAGTGTCCGCAGCCCGTCGCGGCCCTCGATCATGACGTCCGTGAAGGCGCCGAGCGGTGAGTCCATCCAGTGCCCGACCACCAGTCGGCGACCCGTGCTGGTGCCCAGACCCGCGATGAACCCTGCAAAGCGTTCCATCCGGCTACCGTACGGCTCCGGTGGGCCCCTGCTCAGGCGATGGCCTCGAAGGTGAGGCCGTACGGCACGTTGTCGCTGAGTTCGACACTGAACTGTCCCGGGCCTGTCCTAGTGACGAGGATGCCGGGACCGCCTTGCTGACAGGCCAGATGCAGAAGTTCTTCGACGACGTCGTTAAGGAGTTTGTCTGCCTCCTCGGCGCTGGTTGCGCTGATGTGTTGCCGCGTCATGGGTCGTAGTCCTTCCATAGGGGGAGCTGGGAGGTGCTTGGCTGATCGGCTTGATCGTTCAGATCTCGTATCGGAAGATGAGGCACTCGTCGGTGGAGATCATTCTGCGTTCCCCGGTGCGCACTTCCCGGATCCAGACGATGTTAAGCTGCGGCATCGTGTCTTCGACGTATCCACTGCGGGGAACGTACCCGCTCCTGTGGACGTCGATGCGGTCCCCGGGGCGGAGGACGGCGGAGTCGAAAGCACTGCCGGTGCTGTCTGTCATGGTGCCATTGCCTTTCTGTAGGCCGGTGCCGGCGAGGCGGGGTGGGTGTGGTGGTATCTGTCGGAGGCGCAGCCGTCAAAAGCAGAGGTGACAGGGGGCTTCGGGGCGACCCATGCGATCCAGGGCCCGGGGCAGGACGCCGTGGCCAAGGTCCTGCCCCGGTGGAACCCGTGCGGAAGTTTCCAGCGACGGAGCGGTTCGCGCGGCAGCGGCGGAGCCTGGCCGTCGGTATAAACGTTGCTGTGTCCGACGCTGGATCCGGACCCCTGTAGGGGGATAGGAATCCGGATCCAGCGTGGCTGCCGGGTAGTGACCGGCGGAACGGTCGCCTGGGGAACACCTGCAGGGGTAATGGTGGCGGTGTCCGTGGCGGAGGCGCCCGTCTCCGACGGCGCCGAGTCAGGCGCCGTCAGGTCTCGGTAGGGTGCGGGGTGTGGCAGCGGGGTATTCCTAGGGGGGAAATTCCGGGCTTGTTCCGCTCATAGGTCATGCCGTAGGGAACCTCAGGGCTTACGGCGACGGATAGGCAGCATGGCGGTGTCGGGTAATTCGTACGGTATCTTCCACCGGAAACGGCCGGGGACCGGACTTCTTTATGGGCGGTCTGCAGCTGGTTCTGGAGGGCACTCCAGGCGCTACCGGCAGCTGCCTTGAGGGTGATTTTGCAACGGTGGTGTGTCACGCAACGTCGTTTCTGGGTCAGGGGCTAGAGGCCGCGGTAGCAGGTGTCAGCCCTTGAGCGAGGTGGCGATCTGTTGCATGACGGTGTTGTCGGACAGCGTGCTCGCGTCACCTGCTTCGCGGCCTTCGGCGATGTCCTTGAGCAGGCGGCGCATGATCTTGCCGGAGCGGGTCTTGGGCAGTTCCGGGACGACGAGGATCTGGCGGGGCTTGGCGATCGGGCCGATTTCCTTGCCGACGTGGTTGCGCAGCGTCGTCACGATCTCCGGGTCCTCCGCGGCGCTGCCGCGCAGGATCACGAACGCCACGACGGCCTCGCCGGTCGTGTCATCCGTGGCGCCGACGACGGCGGCCTCGGCGACCGACGGGTGACTGACCAGGGCGGACTCGATCTCGGTGGTGGAGAGCCGGTGCCCGGAGACGTTCATCACGTCGTCGACGCGGCCCAGCAGCCAGATGTCCCCGTCGTCGTCCTTCTTGGCGCCGTCCCCGGCGAAGTACATGTTGTCGAACCGGGACCAGTAGGTGTCCTTGTAGCGGTCCGGGTCGCCCCAGATGCCGCGCAGCATGGCGGGCCACGGCTCGCGCACGACGAGGTAGCCGCCGTGTCCGTTGGGCACGGGTTCGCCCAGTTCGTCGACGACGTCGACGGCGATGCCGGGCACCGCGACCTGGGCCGAGCCCGGCTTCGTCTCGGTGACACCCGGCATCGGGGCGATCATGTGGGCGCCGGTTTCGGTCTGCCACCAGGTATCGACGATGGGGGCTTTGTCCGCGCCGATGACGCGGCGGTACCACATCCAGGCCTCCGGGTTGATCGGCTCGCCGACCGAGCCTAGGACGCGGATCGAGGACAGGTCGTACTTCGCCGGGATGTCCTCGCCCCACTTCATCATGGTGCGGATGGCCGTCGGGGCGGTGTACATGATGGACACCTTGTACTTCTCCACCAGTTCCCACCAGCGGCCCTGGTGCGGGGTGTCCGGCGTGCCCTCGTACATGAGCTGGGTGGCGCCGTTGATCAGCGGGGCGTAGGTGACGTAGGTATGGCCGGTGACCCAGCCGATGTCCGCGGTGCACCAGTAGACGTCCGTCTCCGGGTGCAGGTCGAAGGTCGCCTTGTGCGTGAACGCGCCCTGGGCGAGGAAGCCGCCGGTGGTGTGCAGGATGCCCTTGGGCTTGCCCGTGGTGCCGGAGGTGTACAGGATGAAGAGCGGGTGCTCCGAGTCGTGCGGGACCGG
>NZ_BRVS01000023.1 GCF_026011795.1 Arthrobacter mangrovi
ACAAACGCATCCGCAACGGGCTCTCCTGCGAACCCCCGCAACCAACACACTGGAAGGCCGCGCAAAACGGTTCGAGGCGCTCCTTAGAAAGGAGGTGATCCAGCCGCACCTTCCGGTACGGCTACCTTGTTACGACTTAGTCCCAATCGCCGGTCCCACCTTCGACGGCTCCCTCCCAAACGGGTTAGGCCACCGGCTTCGGGTGTTACCAACTTTCGTGACTTGACGGGCGGTGTGTACAAGGCCCGGGAACGTATTCACCGCAGCGTTGCTGATCTGCGATTACTAGCGACTCCGACTTCATGAGGTCGAGTTGCAGACCTCAATCCGAACTGAGACCGGCTTTTTGGGATTAGCTCCACCTCACAGTATCGCAACCCTTTGTACCGGCCATTGTAGCATGCGTGAAGCCCAAGACATAAGGGGCATGATGATTTGACGTCGTCCCCACCTTCCTCCGAGTTGACCCCGGCAGTCTCCTATGAGTCCCCGGCCGAACCGCTGGCAACATAGAACGAGGGTTGCGCTCGTTGCGGGACTTAACCCAACATCTCACGACACGAGCTGACGACAACCATGCACCACCTGTGAACCGGCCCCGAAGGGAAACCGCATTTCTGCGGCGATCCGGCCCATGTCAAGCCTTGGTAAGGTTCTTCGCGTTGCATCGAATTAATCCGCATGCTCCGCCGCTTGTGCGGGCCCCCGTCAATTCCTTTGAGTTTTAGCCTTGCGGCCGTACTCCCCAGGCGGGGCACTTAATGCGTTAGCTACGGCGCGGAAAACGTGGAATGTCCCCCACACCTAGTGCCCAACGTTTACGGCATGGACTACCAGGGTATCTAATCCTGTTCGCTCCCCATGCTTTCGCTCCTCAGCGTCAGTTACAGCCCAGAGACCTGCCTTCGCCATCGGTGTTCCTCCTGATATCTGCGCATTTCACCGCTACACCAGGAATTCCAGTCTCCCCTACTGCACTCCAGTCTGCCCGTACCCACTGCAGACCCGGGGTTGAGCCCCGGGCTTTCACAGCAGACGCGACAAACCGCCTACGAGCTCTTTACGCCCAATAATTCCGGACAACGCTTGCGCCCTACGTATTACCGCGGCTGCTGGCACGTAGTTAGCCGGCGCTTCTTCTGCAGGTACCGTCACTTCCGCTTCTTCCCTGCTGAAAGAGGTTTACAACCCGAAGGCCGTCATCCCTCACGCGGCGTCGCTGCATCAGGCTTGCGCCCATTGTGCAATATTCCCCACTGCTGCCTCCCGTAGGAGTCTGGGCCGTGTCTCAGTCCCAGTGTGGCCGGTCACCCTCTCAGGCCGGCTACCCGTCGTCGCCTTGGTAGGCCATTACCCCACCAACAAGCTGATAGGCCGCGAGTCCATCCAAAACCAAAAAATCTTTCCACCCCCCACCATGCGGCAGGAAGTCATATCCGGTATTAGACCCGGTTTCCCAGGCTTATCCCAGAGTCAAGGGCAGGTTACTCACGTGTTACTCACCCGTTCGCCACTAATCCCCGGCGCAAGCACCGGATCATCGTTCGACTTGCATGTGTTAAGCACGCCGCCAGCGTTCGTCCTGAGCCAGGATCAAACTCTCCGTTAATGTTCCAACAGACACACACCCGCCAGCCAAGGAAAATTAGCCGGCCGGGCATGCACAAAATTCAAATCCAGACTGAAAAACATCGCAGCACACCACGGGGGTGGCACACCACGACACAATCTCAACCAACAAAAAAATTGGTATCAACAAACTTGGCACACTATTGAGTTCTCAAACAACAGGAGCACCCGGCACCAACGACAACCCCTCAAGGGCCCCCGCATCGCTCCGGAGCAACTTTTCTAACTTACCCGCGCTTCCCGTTCCTGTCAAATCGTCCCGCCCCGCTTCGTACCAGCCGATCTCCGATCGGTGCTACATGCGGGATTGGGGCTGTCAACGTTCCGTTCAGCGCGATAAAAACTATACACCTCGGTTACGGGAATGTAAATTCCGGGTGGCGTGCCTCGGCAAGGCCTGCCTGTTTCGCCGCCAAACGACGGGCCGACGGGGCTTTTTGGGCCCCGCCGGCCCGAGCATCCCAGGCTTGGCCCGTGGGTCGTATCGACCCGGGGTCAGGCCTGCGGGGTGGGCTTGAGGTAGATCGCGCCGAGCGGCGGAACGTTGACAACCGCGGAGGCCGGATGTCCGTTCCAGGCACCCTCGATGCCTTCGATATTCCCCGGGTTGCCGACCCCGGACCCGCCGTACTCCTCGTCGTCGGTATTGAGCACCTCGCTCCAGCTGCCGGCCCACGGCAGCCCGAGGCGGAAGCTCTCATGAGGATGTCCGGCGAAGTTGACGACGCAGACCAGCGGGTTCCCGTGGGTGTCCCAGCGGATGAACGAGAGGGTGTTGCGGGTGCCGTCGTTCTCATCGATCCATTGGAAGCCCGCGGGCTCGTTGTCCCGCTCGTACAGGGCGGGGGTCCCGGTGTAGAGCGTGTTCAGCTGGCGGACCAGCTTCTGCAGGCCCTTGTGCGGCACGTTTTCCGCGAGCCACCAGTCCAGCCCGTGCTGTTCCGACCACTCGGATTCCTGGCCGAATTCCGTGCCCATGAAGATCAGCTGCTTACCAGGATGGGCCCACTGGAACGCCAGGTACGCACGGAGGTTGGCCAGCTGCTTCCAGCGGTCCCCCGGCATCTTGCGGAGCATCGAGCCCTTGCCGTGCACGACCTCGTCGTGGCTGATCGGCAGCAGGAAGTTCTCCGTGTAGGCGTAGACCATCGAGAAGGTGGCCTTGTTGTGGTGGTAGACGCGGTACATCGGGTCCTCGGCGATGTACTCGAGGGTGTCGTGCATCCAGCCCATGTTCCACTTCAGCCCGAAACCGAGGCCGCCGGCGCTGGTTGGCCGGGTCACGCCGTCGAACGCCGTGGACTCTTCCGCAATGGTAACGATGCCCGGAACGCGCTTGTACGCCGTGGCGTTGACTTCCTGCAGGAACGAGATCGCCTCCAGGTTCTCCCGGCCGCCATGGACGTTCGGGAACCATTCGCCTTCCTTGCGCGAGTAGTCGCGGTAGAGCATCGAGGCGACCGCGTCGACCCGCAGCCCGTCGATATGGAACTCCTCGAGCCAGTACAGCGCGTTGGCGACCAGGAAGTTGCGCACCTCCGTGCGGCCGAAGTCGAAGATGAGCGTGCCCCAGTCCGGGTGCTCGCCCAGCCGCGGGTCCGAGTGTTCGTACAGCGGTTCCCCGTCGAACCGGGCGAGAGCCCAGCTGTCCTTGGGGAAGTGCGCAGGCACCCAGTCGACGATGACGCCGATCCCGGCGGCGTGCAGCTTGTCCACCAGGTACTTGAAGTCGTCGGGGTGGCCGAACCGCGAGGTCGGCGCGTAGTACGAAGTGACCTGGTAGCCCCAGGACCCGCCGAACGGGTGCTCCGCCACGGGCATGAACTCGACGTGCGTGAAGCCGTGCCACCGGACATAGTCGACCAGCTCTTCGGCCAGGTCGCGGTAGTCCAGCCCGAGCCGCCAGGAGCCGAGATGGACCTCATAGACGCTCATCGGCGAGTTGTGCGGATCCCGGGCCGCGCGGCGCGCCATCCATTCCGAATCCGTGAAGTTGTAGCGCGAATCCACCACGCGGGAGCCGGTCAGCGGAGGCACTTCGGTCCAGCGGGCCAGCGGGTCCGCCTTTTCGTGCCAGTGGCCGTCGCGGCCGAGCAGTTCGTACTTATAGATGCTGCCGGAGGCGACGCCCGGAATGAACAGTTCCCATACGCCCGATCCGCCCATGGAGCGCATGCCGTGGACGGTTCCGTTCCAGCCGTTGAAATCGCCCTTTACACGAACGGCCTGGGCATTGGGCGCCCACACCGCAAAGCTCGTCCCGGTCACCTCGCCGAGTGTGGAGGTGTAGTGCCGCACGTGGGATCCCAGGACGGTCCAGAGCGTTTCGTGCCGGCCCTCGCCGATCAGGTGCAGGTCGATCTCGCCGACAGTCGGCAGGTAGTGGTACGGATCGTCCACGATCTCGGGGGCGCCGCCGCTGTAGGCGACCTGCAGCCGGTAGTCCGGAACATGGCCGGCGCGTTCGGCGGGCAGCGTGGCGACCCAAATGCCGTCCTGTTCATGCCTCATCGGCACGCGCACGGTCGGGGTGACCAGCGTGACCGAATCGGCCAGCGGCCGCAGCGTCCGGACAGTGACATTGCCATGGTCGTCGAGATGCGCGCCCAGCACGGCGTGCGGCTGGTAATAGCTTCCATGCGCGACGGCGGCGAGGACGTGTGCGTCGACGGGCACGGGATCGCCAGCGAGGGCGGAGGTCTCCGCGAGTGGGAGGGACGCCGCGGCGGGTTCGGCGGCATGCTTCGGCCCGTCGGTCCGGCCTGCCGTCCCGCTGGTTCCGCCGCGGAGCTGCTCCAGGCCGCGGCGCACGGCCTTGACCGGCACGTTAAGCCACTGGGGACGGTTCCGCTGCTCATACACGACTTCGTACAGCGCCTTGTCCAGCCACAGACCGACGAACAACGGGGAGCCGCTGTCCACCTGCATGCCCGATTCGCTCTCGTAACCTGCGGTGAAGGCCCGGGTGGCTGCATCGACCCAGCGCTCCGCGGCGGCTTCCGTCTCCGCCGCCCCAGCGCCGCTGGCCGAGGTGACGGCCACGCCACCGGCGTAGTCGAAGGACCGAAGCATGCCGACCACGTCCCGCAGCACCAGGTCATCGGCGCCGCGGCTGCTCAGCGGCCTCAGCGGCTCGCCCTCGAAGTCCAGCACGACCCACCCGCGCTCGGCGGAGTGCAGTACCTGGCCCAGATGGTAATCCGCGTGGATGCGCTGCACTTCCGGCCGGTCCTTCAGTTCGGCGAGCCGGGTCAGCAGGTCCTCCACGGTGTCGTTGTACGGACCGACTTCGGCGGCCGCCTGCTGCCAGCCCCAGCGGATCCGCTCCTGCAGGTCGCCCACCAGGACCGCGAACTCCTCGTCCGTGGCCTGGTGGCCGCCGAATCCGTCCCGCAGCCGGCGGTGGATCCGCGCGGTGGTGCGGCCCAGTTCCTCCGCCTCGCGGGAGTAGTCGGTGTTGGCCAGGGCCGCCGCTGAGGCACTGCGCCAGGCGTCTTCGCTGTTGCTGATGTACTCGCGGAGCACGCTCAGGTGCCCGGAGTCCCACAGTTCGTCGGCCTCGGACGAGTCGTCCTGCCCGGGAGTCAGCCAGCCGCCGGTGACCCAGCCGTACGTGGCCGGCACTTCGCGGGCCCCCGTTTCGCTGAGGACCGCGCCGATCTCCACATCAGGGTTGGGTCCGGCTTCGAGCACGCGGAAGAACTTGACGATCAGGGCTTCATTGCCGCGCTTGACGACGACGGAGGTGTTGGACTGTTCGCCGGTCAGCACCGAGGCGTCGAGCGGCGGCGTGAAAGGCTGGCGGTCGGCGAAGCCGGCGCCGGCGTGGCCCCGGGTCCGGCCGTCGGAAGTCTCCGACTCCGCCCTCATCAGCTCCAGCCAGGCCGCGATGAAGACCGGGTCGTGGGTGCCGTCGTAGACCCAGCGCTCGTCGACGTGTTCGGCGTCCGGCCCGAGCTTGCCGATCAGCGCCTGGTCCCCGCCTTCGAGGGGGCGCGTGCGGATGCTGACCGGGACGTTGACGACGAGGGAGTTTTCGTCGGTCTCGACGGCGGCAATGTGCACTTCAAGGCCGGCCTCGCCGCTTGGGTCCTGCAGCCGCACCCCGCCGAGGCGCTTGAGCGAGATGTCCTTGCCTTGCGCGGGGAACCAGCGCTGGCCGGGCAGCCAGTCGCGCAGCAGTTCGGGCAGCGTCATTACGGGAGTCTTCACGGGGATTCCACCTCTGTTCGGGTGCTCACCGGAGTGATCACGGGGATGGCTTCGGTCACCGGCGATGCCGGATTGGATCGGGCTGAGCGGATGCGCAGCCAAAAAAAATCGTGGCTTCCCAGGGTCAATGTCACCTGGCCGGCGTCATCGAGGACGGGGAACGGCAGGCCGCCGAAAAGATCGCGGAGGCCGCGTCCGGCGAACTGGGGCAGCCGCAGCGGCGCCGCGACCGGGTGCTGGGAAAGGTTGAAGATGCAGAGCAGGGCCTCGGGTTCCGCGCCCGAGGGATCATCCGGCGGAATTTCCCGGAGGAACGCCAGCACCGTTTCCGCCTCGGTCGGCACGTTGCGGTAGGTGCCGAGGCCGAAGGCAGGATGCGACTTGCGGACCGCGAGCATCTGCCGGACCCAGTGGAGGAGGGAACTGCTGTGCGCCAGCTGGGCTTCGACGTTGACGTAGTTGTAGTTGTAGACGAGCGACTGGACCACCGGAAGGTAGAGCTTGCCGGGGTCCGCGGTGGAGAAGCCGGCGTTGCGGTCCGGGTTCCACTGCATGGGCGTCCTTGAGGCGTCACGGTCGTCCAGCCAGATGTTGTCGCCCATCCCGATCTCGTCCCCGTAGTACAGGAACGGGGAGCCCGGTAGGGACAGCAGCAACGCGTGGATGAGTTCCAGTTCGGCGCGGGAATTGTCCAGCAGCGGCGCCAGCCTCCGCCGGATGCCGATGTTCGCGCGCATCCGGGAGTCCGGGGCATACCAGCCGAGCATGGCCTCCCGCTCCTCGTTAGTCACCATCTCGAGTGTTAGCTCGTCGTGGTTCCGCAGGAAGGTACCCCACTGCGCCCCTGCGGGGATCTCGGGCGTTTCCTCCATGGTCCGGATGATCGGCGCGGCCTTCTGGTCCCGCAGTGCGTAGAAGAGCCGGGGCATGATCGGGAAGTGGAAGCACATGTGGCATTCCGGAATAAAGCCATCCGCCTCGTCCCGCTGCCCGAAGTACTCGACCACTTCGTTCGGCATCTGGTTCGCCTCGGCGATGATGACGCGGCCGGGGTATTCGGCATCCACCATGGCGCGCAGGTCCTGCAGGAACCGGTGCGTCGCGGGCAGGTTCTCGCAGTTGGTGCCGTCCTCCTCGAACAGGTACGGAATTGCATCGGCCCGGAAGCCGTCGATCCCCTGGTCCAGCCAGAACCTGACCACGTCGAAAACCGCCTCGATGACCTTGGGGTTCTCGTAGTTCAGGTCCGGCTGGTGGCTGAAGAAGCGGTGCCAGAAGAACTGGCGCCGGATCGGGTCGAACGTCCAGTTCGATTCCTCGGTGTCGACGAAGATGATGCGCGCGTCCTGGTACTTCTCGTCCGTGTCGCTCCAGACGTAGAAGTCGCCGAACGGGCCTTCCGGTTCCCGCCGCGAAGCCTCGAACCAGTGGTGCTGGTCCGAGGTGTGGTTGAGCGGAAGATCGATGATGACGCGCACGCCCCGGGCGTGGGCTTCGGCCACGAGCCGCTTGAAGTCGCTGATCGTCCCGAACTCGTCCAGCACATCGTAGTAATCCGCGATGTCGTAGCCGCCGTCGCGCAGCGGCGACTTGAAGAACGGCGGGATCCACAGGCAATCGATGCCCAGCCACTGCAGGTAGTCGAGCTTCTCGATCAGGCCCGAGAAATCGCCGGATCCGTCCCCGTTCGCATCGGCAAACCCGCGGACCAGCACTTCGTAGAAGACCGCTTTGCGGTACCAGTGCGGGTCATGGGCCAGGCCGGGTGCGTGCAGTTGGAACGGATTGGCCACTAGCGGCTCCTCCGGATATGCAGGATGTGGGCGGGCTCATGGTAGGAATCCAGGCGGACGTAGTTGTGCTCGCCCCAGCGCCAGCTCTCGCCGCTGATCAGGTCATCCACCCAGAAGAGGCCGTCATCGCCCAGGTCCTGCGGGTCGAGGCCAAGCGCGCCCAGGTCCAGGCTGACCGTGGATTCGCGGGCGCTGTGCGGGTCCACGTTGACGACGACGATGATCGTGTCCTTGCCCCCGCCCGGCAGTTCCTCCTTGTGCTTGGAGTAGACCACGGTCGCGTCGTCCGTACTGCTGTGGACGGTCAGGTTCCGCAGTTCGCCGAGGGCGGGGTGGGACCGGCGGATCCCGTTGAGCCTGGTCAGGTAGGGCGAGAGCGAGCGGCCTTCGGCCTCGGCGGCGGCGAAGTCGCGGGCCTTGTACTCGTACTTCTCGTTGTCGATGTACTCCTCGGCACCGGGCCGGGCGACGTGCTCGCACAGTTCATAACCGGCATAGACGCCCCACAGCGGGCTGCCGGTCGCGGCCAGCACGGCGCGGATCTTGAACGCGGCCGGTCCCCCATACTGCAGGTACTCGGTGAGGATGTCCGGGGTGTTCACGAAGAAGTTCGGCCGGAAGTAATCGGCGCTTTCGTGGCTGACCTCGGTGAAGTACTCCTCGATCTCCTGCTTTGTGTTGCGCCACGTGAAGTAGCTGTAGGACTGCTGGAAACCGGCGCGGCCCAACGCGTGCATCATCGCGGGCCGCGTGAAGGCCTCGGCGAGGAAAACGACGTCCGGATCGGTGCGGTTGACCTCTCCGATCAGCCATTCCCAGAACCAGACCGGCTTGGTGTGCGGGTTATCCACGCGGAAGATCTTCACGCCGTGGCTGATCCACAGCCGGACAATGCGCAGCACTTCCTCCGAGAGGCCGTCCGGATCGTTGTCGAAGTTGAGCGGATAGATGTCCTGGTACTTCTTCGGCGGGTTCTCCGCGTAGGCGATGGTGCCGTCCAGCCGGGTCGTGAACCATTCCGGGTGTTCGGTAGCCCATGGGTGGTCCGGCGCAGCCTGGAGCGCCAGGTCCAGCGCCACTTCGAGGCCGTTCGACGCGGCGGCCGCGACGAAGGCATCGAAATCGTCGAAGTTGCCCAGGTCCGGGTGGATGGCGTCGTGGCCGCCGGATGCGGCGCCGATGGCCCACGGCGAACCCGGATCCATCGGACCCGCATGCAGGGTGTTGTTCGGTCCTTTGCGGTTGGTGAAACCGATGGGGTGGATCGGCGGCAGGTAAATGACGTCGAAGCCCATGGCGGCAACGGCCGGAAGGCGGCGCGCCGCCGTCGTAAAGTTACCCGACGTCCAGGTGTTCGCGACGTGGTCGAAGACCGCGCCTTCGGAGCGCGGGAAGAACTCGTACCAGGCGCCGCGCCCGGCCCGCTCGCGTTCCACCAGCAGGGGGTACTTTTCCGACGTCGTGACGAGGCTGCGGATGGGATGGCTGCGGACCGCGGAAAGCACCTCATGCGAGCCGCCTGCGGCCAGTCGTTCCTCCACCGAACGGCCGCCGTCCGCGAGGATGCCGGCCGCCTGGCGCAGCACTTCGGCGTTGTCCGCCGGCCTCCCCTCCTGTGCCGCGGCTTCGTTGAACAGGTGGACGCCCTCGGCCAGCATCAGGTCTACGTCCACGCCGGCGGCTATCTTGACCTCGGCATTATGGTGCCAAGTGGCGTACAGGTCCGCCCAGCCTTCGATCGCGAAGCTCCAGAGTCCCGGGGCACCGGGGCGGACGACGCCGTGCCAGCGGTCCAGGCCCTTGGCGGGCGGATCCAACTGGCGGCGCTGCACCTCATTGGAGTCCGGGTCATAAAGGACAACCGTGACGCCGATCCGGTCGTGGCCCTCGCGGAAGACCGTGGCGGCAACGGGGATGTCTTCGCCCTCGATCGCCTTGGCCGGAAAACGGCCGCTTTCGATCACCGGGGCGACATCGGTGATCGGAATCCTGCCGAAACGCAGGTGGGCCTGGGACGGGGCTGGGCGCGGATCCTCGGTGAATGTGCTCACACGCTAGACGTTAGCGACAAAAAGGGCCGTTTGCTAAGGCCAAGCCGGAAGCCGGAACAAAAACGACGCGTTCGCTTCGCGTTTACAAATTCGAAACCATGCACCGCCGTGATCTGCGCTACCGTAGGCCGGGTGAAGGCAATCCGCAGGTTCACCGTCCGCACTGTACTTCCCGAGCGCATCCAGCCGCTGGCGCGGCTCGCGAGCAATTTGCGCTGGTCCTGGCATCGGCCAACCCAGCAGCTATTCGAGCGCCTCGATCCCAAGCTGTGGCGGCAGAGCCACGATCCGGTGGCCCTGCTCGGCTCCTTCAGCCGCGAGCAGCTGCAGGCGCTCGCGGCTGACGAGGACCTGGTCGCGCGGGTCCGCGAGGTGAGCCAGGACCTGGACCGCTATCTGACCGGCAGCCGCTGGTACCAGAGCCTGGGCCCCGATGCGCCGACCTCCATCGCCTATTTCTCCCCCGAGTACGGCATCACGTCTGTGCTGCCGCAGTATTCCGGCGGCCTGGGCATCCTCGCGGGCGACCACCTCAAGGCAGCGTCCGACCTGGGCGTACCGCTGGTCGGCGTCGGGCTGCTGTACGCCGCCGGCTACTTCAAGCAATCCCTGAGCCGCGACGGCTGGCAGCAGGAAACCTACCCTGTGCTGGACCCGGACGGGCTTCCCCTCTCGCTGCTCCGCGAGGCGGACGGGACCCCGGCACAGGTGGAACTGCCGCTCCCCAACGACCGCCGCCTGCTCGCGCACATCTGGCGCGCCGACGTCGGACGCGTTCCGCTGCTGCTCCTGGACTCGAACGTGGCCGGCAACGACGAGGCTGCCCGGCACATCACCGACCGGCTCTACGGCGGCGGCGGCGACCACCGTCTGCAGCAGGAGCTCCTGCTCGGCATGGGCGGCGTCAAGGCGCTGCGCATCTTCCAGCGGCTGACCGGCTGCCCCGCTCCCGAGGTCTTCCACACGAATGAGGGCCACGCCGGCTTCCTCGGCATCGAACGCATCCGCGAACTCATGGACGAGGGGCTCACCTGGGACGAAGCCCTCGCTGCGGGCCGGGCCAACACGGTGTTCACCACGCACACTCCCGTGCCGGCCGGCATCGACCGCTTCGAGCGGCTGCAGGTGGGGCACTTCTTCCGGGCTGGGCTGGCACCGAACGTTCCCATCGACAAGATCCTGGCGCTCGGCGAAGAGAACTACAGCGGCGGGGATCCGATCAAGTTCAACATGGCCGTGATGGGCCTGCGGCTGGCGCAGCGGGCCAACGGCGTGGCCAAGCTGCATGGCGTCGTCTCGCGCGGCATGTTCTCGGGGCTGTGGCCGGGCTTCGACACCAACGAGGTACCCATCACCTCCGTCACCAACGGCGTCCACGTGCCGACCTGGGTGGATCCGCGCATCGCCGAACTGGCGCTGGCCAAGTTCGGCAACGGCAGCGTCCGGGAGCGGCAGTGGGACAAGGTCTACGACGTCTCCGACGCCGAAATCTGGCAGCTGCGGCGTGAGCTGCGCGGCAACCTGATCGAGGATGTCCGGCGCCGGCTGCGTTCCTCCTGGAAGAAGCGCGGGGCGACCGACGCGGAGCTCGCGTGGACCGACCATGTGCTGGACCCGGACGTCCTGACCATCGGCTTTGCCCGCCGCGTCCCCACGTACAAGCGCCTGACCTTGATGCTGCGGGATCCCGCGCGGCTGAAGGCGCTGCTGCTGCATCCGGAGCATCCGATCCAGCTGGTCATCGCCGGCAAGTCGCATCCGGCGGACGAGCAGGGCAAGCGCATGATCCAGGACCTGGTGCGCTTCACGGACGACCCGGAGATCCGCCACCGGATCGTCTTCCTGCCGAACTACGACATTGCCATGGCCCGCACGCTGTTCCCGGGCTGCGACGTCTGGCTGAACAACCCGCTGCGTCCGCTGGAGGCCTGCGGCACCTCAGGCATGAAGGCGGCCATCAACGGCGGCCTCAACCTATCCGTGCTGGACGGCTGGTGGGACGAAATGTACGACGGCGACAACGGCTGGGCGATCCCGACCGCCAACCCGTCGACCGCGAGCGGGGCCGATTCGCTGTTCACCGCCGACGAGCGGGACGACATCGAGGCCTCGGCGCTGTACGGCCTGCTGGAGAACCATGTGGCGCCGCGCTTCTACGCGGACGAAGCAGCCGAGGGCGCGGGCGCCGCCGGGCCGTCCGAGCCGCTGGCGACGGACGACCAGCTGCCGCATCAGTGGATTGCCATGATCCGGCACACCTTGGCGAACCTGGGGCCGGCCGTTTCGGCCGAACGGATGGTCGAGGACTACGTGCGCCAGCTGTATACGCCGGCCTCCATGTCCGGCCGCGCAATCAGGAACAACAAATTCGCGGCGGCGCGGAACCTTGCGGGCTGGACGACGCGGGTCCACCATGCGTGGAAGGACGTTGCCGTCGAGCATGTGGACTCGCTCGGCATGCAGGACGACCCGCAGATCGGCGACCTCGTGCGGGTCAGCGCGTTCATCCAGCTCGGTTCCCTGGCCCCCGAAGACGTCTGCGTGGAAATCGCGCACGGCAAGGTCAGCGAAGGCGATGAGCTCCTCGATACCTCGTTCGACCAGCTCATGCTGAAGGAAGACCTCGGCGACGGCCGCTTCCTGTTCTCCGGGGAGGTCCAGATCGACCGCTCGGGTTCCTTCGGCTACACGGTCCGGGTCCTGCCGCAGCACCCGTCGCTGGCCTCCAAGACGGAACTGGGCCTGGTCACCAACGCCTGACCTTGGGCGCCGGCGGGACGCTCAGCCGTCCTGTGCCGGGCCGGCCGCAGTCGGCGTCGGCCCGGTGGTGAAGCCGGTGAGCTTGTGCGTGCCGTCGCAGTAGGGCTTGATGGAGGACGCGCCGCAGCGGCACAGGGCCACGGTCCGGCGCAGGCGCGGCACCGGTTCCCCGGTTTCCGTCAGGATCTCGACGTCTCCGCGCAACAGCAGCGGTCCGTTCGGGCAGGCCACCAGCGTCGCTGCCGCCGGCCCGCGGCGCGGTTCGCCGGCCGGCTCTTCCGGCGGCTGCCCGGCGGCGGGCAGCCCCGGGTTTGCTTCGGCTTCCTCCGGTTGCTCCGCTGCCGCAGCGGGTTCGGGGTTCGTTGCTCTTACAGCCATGCTTGCTGGCCTCCTCGTCGTTGGACCGGTGCAGCGGCGGCCTGCGTCCGATGTCGCCGTCGCAATTGCCGGGCCGATGTCCCGGCCCGTGGAATCCGCCCGCCGGCATAGTGCACCCCGCCGGCCAACCGCAGCCCGACGGCCAGCCAGCTGCAGACCGCGCGCTCGAGCACCCAGCAGGGCGCCCACAGTGCCGAACCCGGCGGGAAGACCGCGGCGCCGCCGTGCCGCCGCCGCCCGGCCTCGGCCAAGGCGACCGAGGCGGCAAGCACCGCGACCAGCCGCGCGGGCCGGCGCGCCGCCCAGCACAACAGCGGCAGCAGCGACAGTTCGGCGGCAAGCCTTGCCGGCTGCGCAAAGCTGTCGTAGGCCTGCCGGACCCGCTGCCCGCGGAAGTGCGCCGATGCGGGCGGGATTCTCCCGACGTACAGGCCGTCGGCCCGGATCTGCCGCCCGCCTGCGGCCTCGATCGTGCGGATCAGCTCCAGGTTCTCGAACAGGACATCGGCGTCGTAGCCGCCGGCGGCCTCCAGTATGCTCCGCCGGACGCCGAGCGTCCCGGGATAGTCGGAGCCGAAGGCCCGGTTGAGCAGCGACCGCGCGGTGTCCCATCGGGCGTGCCATGGCCACTGGAGGAAGTAGTTCTGCGGCCGCACGAGCTCTGCGTCCCCGAGGAGGGCCACCAACCGGCGCAGTCCGGGCAGCGTGTACCGGACGTCGTCGTCCGCCAGGACCAGGAACTCGCTCCCGCTGCTGCGCACTCCGGTAATAACGCCGGCCGCCTTGCCGTTCCGGCCGATACCCGGTTCCGGACGGATGTGCCGGACCAGGCCCTGCCAGGCACGCCGGTGTGCCTCGAACACCTCCGGCGGCGAGCCGTCCACCACGGTGACGCGGATCCAGCCGGAAAGCACCCGGAGGTACTCGGTCAGCTCTTCGAGCCTGCTGTCCTCGGACCAGCGCAGCGGCAGGATGTACTCCGCCTCCGCCAGGTCCGGCGAGGCCGTCATGCCGGGGCTTCGGCGGGGACCAGGAGCGCCGACCGCCCCGCCTGCCAGGCCTCCAGCTGGTGCCGGCCGGCGAGTGCGTCCACCGCGAGCGCGGCGGCAGCGCCGAAGAAGATGTCCGCCAGCAGCGCGGGCTCCGCTTTGGCGAGCCCTCCTGCCATGTCGCGCCCCGCAATCTGTTCGTGCACGGCGTCCGCCTCGACGTGCTCGTCGAAGTAGTCGCGGACGTCCGCTCCGTAGCCCAGCCGGCGGAACCCGCGGCTGTACAGCTTGTTGGGGATCGACGACGTCATCTCGTACGCGGCCAGATGCCCCACGATCGCTCCGCGGAGCCGCCGGTTGAGGCCGAACAGCGACATCATGTTGACCGCCGCGAGGGTCACGGCAGGGACGGCATCTACATAGGCACCGTAGGCATCGTCCAGCCCTGCTCCACGCATTGCCCTGGCAAACAGCCCCGAGTGCATGCGCTCGGGCCGGCCGCCGCCATATTCGTCCGACTGGATCTCCACCAGCGCCGCTTTGGCCCGTCCGTCCAGGCGCGGGATCGCCCAGCTGTGCGGGTCCGCCTCCTTGAGCTGGTAGATCGAACGGAGGATCAGGAACTCGCGCAGCTGCTCGCCGGTTGCCTCCTTGGCGACGTACCGCGACAGGCTCGGACCGCCGTCGTCCGCGGTGAGGGCGAACAGCCCTGCGGCCACGGGCTCCGCAGCGGGCTCGGGCAGCGACGGCACGTCAGCCATCCGGCGCAGGGCCCCCTCGAAGCTGCGCTCGAGGCCGGTCCGCGCCCGGATCAGCTCCGGGTGCCATTCCCAGCCGTCGTCGACGCCGTCCAGGCCCCCGTAATGCAGCTCATAGAGGCAGAACAGCGCAAGCTGCACGTCGCCGTCGTACACAAAATCTTCCGGTTCCGGCCAGGCATCCGGGCCGGGGAGCGGCAGCGCTTCCGCCAACTGGTCCTGCGGCGTTCCGGCAAGGTTCGCTAATACTGCGCTGCTCAGCGGACCTCGCGCTGTGGGCTTCCTCATTCCGGGCCTTTCTGCCGATACCCCTTACTTATAAGCATACTTAGAAATAGCATGAGTCTTGTTGCGCCCGTTACTAACGAAACCGCCGAAAGGAGGAGGCATGGAAAAGGAGGACAGCTCGTCCAAGGCCGCTACGGCCCCCCATCCGGAGGATGAGCGGAAGCCGGACACTCCTGCGGAGATCCGGAAGCCCTCGTGGAAGTACATCTTCCGGAAATCCGTCCGCGAGTTCTCGGCCGACCAGTGCACCGACCTGGCCGCGGCGCTGACGTACTACGCGGTGCTGTCATTGTTCCCGGCGCTGCTCGCCTTGGTGTCCATCCTCGGCATTGTCGGCCAGGGGGAACAGACGACGACGGCGATGCTGGACACGCTTGAGCGCGTAGCCCCCGGGCAGGCCGCCGACACCCTGCGGCAGCCGATCGAGCAGTTGGCGAACGCGCCCACGGCCGGGCTGGCGCTCGTCGTCGGTATTGCGGGCGCCTTGTGGTCCGCCTCGGGGTATGTCGGGGCGTTCGGCCGCGCGATGAACCGTATCTACGAGGTCGATGAAGGCAGGCCCTTCTGGAAACTCCGGCCCACGATGCTCGCGGTCACGCTCGTCGTCGTGCTGCTCGCAGCCGTCATGATGCTGATCCTGGTGCTGTCGGGACCGGTTGCCGAGGCGATCGGCGCGACCATCGGCCTGGGCGAGGCGGCGCTGACCGTCTGGAACATCGCGAAATGGCCGGTCCTCGTCGCCTTCGCGGTCCTCGTGGTCGCCCTGTTGTACTACGCGACGCCGAACGTGAAGCAGCCGAAATTCCGCTGGATGAGCATGGGCGCGTTCCTGGCCCTGCTGGTCCTGGCGGTCACCACGCTGGGATTCGCCTTCTACGTCGCGAATTTCTCCAACTACAACCGCACCTATGGCGCCATCGGCGGCGTGATTGTCCTGCTGCTCTGGTTCTACCTGTCGAATCTGTCGCTGCTCTTCGGCGCCGAATTCGACGCTGAGGCCGAGCGCGGGCGCCAGCTGCAGGCAGGCATCGAGGCGGAAGAGACCATCCAGCTGCCGCCGCGCGATACCCGCAAGAGCGACAAGCAACTCAAAAAGGAAAAGGAGGACATAGAGCGTGGACGTTCGCTGCGCCGCGACCTCGGCGAGAGCCGCGAGGACAGCAGGCGCACCTAGTTTGCCCATCCGCCCCATCGACTGACCGAACCAGGAGAAGGAACTGCTATGACGACCAACACCCCAGGTAACTATGACGACGACACCGCAGGCCTCGGCCCGACAGGCGGCACCTTTGGACGTCCGGGCGGAGTCGGCGGCGAGACCCTCCCGCCGGCACGGCCGGCCGAGCCCCTCACCGAACCGGTAACGACCTACGAGCCGGAGCAGTCCAAGTCCGAAACGGCCAAGCAGGAGGCCAAGGAAGTGGGCCGTGAGGGCGCAGCCGCCGGCCAGCACGTGGCGGAAACCGCCAAGACCGAAGCGAAGCAGGTTGCCCACGAGGCCAAGGAGCAGGCCCGCTCCCTGATGTCCCAGCTCGGCGACGACGTGTACAGCCAGGCCGGCACGCAGCAGCAGAAGGTTGCTTCGGGCCTGCGGTCCATCGGCGAAGAGCTCGCGTCCATGGCGCGGAACTCCGAGCAGTCCGGCAACGCGACCCATCTGGTCAGCCAGGCCTCCGACAAGGCCCACTCGGTCGCGGATTGGCTGGACAATCGGGATCCGGGATCGCTGCTTGACGAGGTCAAGCGGTTCGCCCGGCAGCGGCCCGGGGCCTTCCTGGCCATCGCCGCCGGCGCGGGACTGGTCGCCGGCCGGCTCACCCGAGGGCTGACCGCGGACAGCGGCACCTCGGGATCGGCCCGCAGGACCGGGACGGAGTACGACACACGGAGCGCGAGGGGCTTCGCAGCCCCGGACAGGCCGGCCGGATCCGGCTACGGCGGCGCCCCGGGCTACCCGGAAACCATCGGCTACCCGACCGCCACCCCGACCGGCGCCACGGACCGGTACGACACCTCCGGCTCGGTCGGCGGTGCGGCAGGATCGCCGGAGAGCATCAGCTACCCGGAGACGGACACCGATCTCGGTCGCGGCACGGCTATCCCGGAGCGGGATCCATTTGAAGGCGGTGGCAGCCGATGAGTGAGCGCTACCCGGAAGCCGGCAACCCTCCGCCGACAGAAGCCGAAGTCAAGGCCGAAACCAGCTCTCTTGGAGACTTGCTCTCCGACGTCTCACGCGACATGTCCGTGCTGATGCGCCAGGAGCTGGAGTTGGCGAAGGCCGAGGCCAAGGAGTCAGCCACCCGAGCCGGCAAGGGCGCAGGCATGCTGACCGGCGCCGGTATCGCCGGCCACTTCGTCCTGCTCTTCCTCTCGATCGCCCTCTGGTGGGGGCTCGGCCTCGCCCTGGATGAAGGTTCGGGCTACGTCTGGTCCGCGATCATCGTGGCCGTCATCTGGGCGATCATCGCAGCGATTCTCGCGGCCGCAGGCAAGAAGCAGCTGAAGAGCGTCCAAGGTATTCCGCGGACGCAGGAATCCGTCAAGAAAATTCCCGAAACTCTCAAACCAAGTGAGGATGCACGATGAGCCAGTCACCTGAAGAAATCCGGGCCGATATCGAACGCACCCGCGGCCGCTTGGGCACCGATGTAGACGCCGTCGCCGAGAAGGTCTCGCCGTCGAACATCGTGCACCGGCAGACCGACAAGGTGAAGGGCACCTTCAGCCGGGCCAAGGACAAGGTCATGGGGAGCGCGGACGACACCCTCGGCTCCGCCAGGTCCACCGTCCATGACACCGCTGATTCCGCCCGTTCCGCGGCCCACGACGCCGGCCACGCCGTGCAGGAGGCGCCGCACACCATTGCCCGCAAGACCGAGGGCAACCCGCTGGCGGCCGGCCTGATCGCCTTCGGCGCCGGCATGCTGGTCTCCTCCCTGTTCCCGGCCACCAGGGCGGAACAGCGCGCTGCCGAGCGCGTGAAGGAAGAGGCCCAGCCGCTTGTGGAGGAAGCCAAGGGCTCGGCCCAGCAGGTAGCCCAGGGCTTGAAGGAGCCGGCCCGCGAGGCGGCGGAACAGCTCAAGTCCTCGGCGCAGGATTCCGCCGAACACGTCAAGGAGGAAGGCAAGTACGCCGCCGAGGACGTGAAGTCGCGTGCCGACGAGGCCCGCACCAACGTCCAGGAGGACCAGCCGCGGCAGTACTAAGGCGCAGGCTGCACTGAAGGCGGCAACGCCGGCGGACCTTGGCGTCCGCCGTCGTTGCCGCCTTTGTGCGGCAGGAGGGATTCAGGCGCGGTAGATGCTGATCGAATTGGCGCCGATGATTTCGCGCTCCCCGCTCGCGATCCGGGCTCCGCGGCGGCGGTCGTCATAGTCGGAGGTGGTCAGGAGCAGCTCGAAGGTCCGGCCATGGTTCTCGGCGACGCCGAAATCCCGCAGGGCGGCGGAGCTGGGCATCAGGATCTTCCGCGGCTCGAGCCGGCCGTTGACGACCACGAGCCCGTCGATGCTGCCGTTGGGAGATCCCATCAGCAGCTGGACGGTGCGGCTGGACGGGTCCGTCCACTGGTCCTGGGTCATGGGCTCGCCGGCCTCGTTGAACCACAGCAGGTACGAGCCGTGTTCCGTGGCCGGATACCCATACGGCTGGTTGGCCAGGAAGATCCTGCGGATCCGCAGCAGCCGCCGGGTGGTCCGGAACATCTGCTCCTGCCGGTCGTCCGGCAGCCAGTGCAGCCAGCTAAGCTCGTTGTCCTGGCAGTACACGTTGTTGTTGCCGTGCTGGGTCCTCCCAAGCTCGTCCCCGGCGGTGATCATCGGGACACCGAGCGAAAGCAGCAGGGTGGCCATCAAATTCCGGGCCGCGCGGGCCCGGGCGTCCAGCACGGCGCTGTCACCGGTGGCCCCTTCGACACCGTGGTTGTAGCTGCGGTTGTAGTTGGAGCCGTCCCGGTTTTCCTCGCCGTTGTCCTCGTTGTGCTTGCGGTCGAAGGCCGTCAGGTCCGCCAGGGTGAAGCCGTCGTGGGCGGTGACGAAATTTACCGAAGCCAGCGGCCCGCGGCCGGAACCGGAGAAGACCTCGGCCGAGCCGGCGAGGCAACTGGCCAGCCGCGCCACCGAGGATCCGCTTCCGCCGTGGTTCAGCGCGTTGGCGTCCTCCAGCCAGAAGCTGCGGGCCGCATCCCGGAACCGGTCGTTCCAGTCCGCCCAGCCCTGCGGGAAGTTGCCCGTCTGCCAGCCGCCCGGGCCGACGTCCCACGGCTCCGAGATCAGCTTGGCCCTGGAAACCACCGGGTCGGCGGCTACTGCCTGGAGGAAAGGGTGGTTCGGGTCGAAGTGGTTGTTCCCGTCCCTGGCCAGGGAGACGGCCAGGTCGAAGCGGAAGCCGTCGATCTGGAATTCTTCGATCCAGTAGCGCAGCGAATCCACGACGAGCTGACGCACCCGGGGCTCGTTGAGGTTGAGGGTGTTGCCGCAACCGGTCGTGTCCAGGTAGTTGCCGTGTACCTCGTGGCGGTAGTAGGCGTGGTCGGCCAGGCCGCGGTACGAATAGGTGCGCTGGTGTTTGCCGCCCTCGGCCGTGTGGTTGTAGACGACGTCCAGGATCACTTCGAGCCCGGCCTCGTGCAGGGTCTTCACCATGGTCTTGAATTCGTCCAGCACGGCTTTGGGCCCCGCCCGGCGCGCCGCGGCCGTCGCGTACGCCTCGTGCGGAGCGAAGAAGCCGAGGGTGTTGTAGCCCCAGTAGTTGGACAGGCCGAGCTCCTGGAGATGCGGCTCGTCCAGGTGGAAGTGCACGGGCAGCAACTGGACCGAAGTGATGCCGAGGTTCAGCAGGTACTCAACCATGACGGGGTGGGCCAAACCGGCATAAGTGCCTCGCAGTTCCGCCGGAATCTGCGGGTGCAGCATGGTCTGGCCCTTGACGTGGCACTCGTAGATCACGGTGTCGCGCCAGGGAACCTGCGGCGGCCGGGCGCCGTCCCAGTCGAAGCCAGGTTCGACGAACACGGAATGGAAGATCCCGCCGTCGTCCGTGATGGCACGCGCGTACGGGTCCACCAGCAGCTGGCGGTGCTTCACCTGGCCGCCGCGGGGCCAGAAGCCGTAGCGGCTCCCCTCCCCCAGGCCGGACACCACCCCGTGGTGGATGCCGTCGGTCAGTTCGGTCAACGGGGCGCTGCGCCACTGTCCGCCGGCTGTGAAGTGGACATCCACGGCCTTCAGCTCCGGAGCGAAGACGGCCACGTTCACCAGGCCGCCGGCATCGATCCCCGCGTCGCTGACGCCCAGCGGAAAAGGCCTCGACAGGTGGTCGCGGCGGAGCCGGGGTTCGGCGGGGATCTTCTCTTGTGGTTCGGCCAAGGCTTTCTGCTTCCGGTGAAAGGCTACTGCCCGGCGCGCTGCCGGGAGACCTCGTAGAGGCTGATGCCCACGGCCATGGAAGCGTTCAGCGATTCCATGTCGGAATCGATGGGGATGGACACAATTTGGTCGCAGTGCTCGCGCACCAGGCGCGAGAGGCCCTTGCCTTCGGAACCCACGACCAGGCAGATCGGCTCCGTGGCCAGCTCCAGTCCGGGCAGCGACACGTCGCCGCCGCCGTCGAGGCCCAGGACGAAGATGCCCATGGACTTGAAGGCCTTGAGGGTGTTGTTCAGGTTGGCCGCGCGGGCCACCGGGACCCGGACGGCCGCACCGGCGCTGGTCTTCCACGCCGAGGCCGTCATGCCGACGGCCCGGCGCTCGGGCACGATCACGCCGTGGCCGCTGAACGCGGACACCGAACGAATGATGGCGCCCAGGTTGCGCGGATCGGTGATGCCGTCCAGCGCGACGAAGAGCGGGGCATTGCGGATGTAGCCCTTGGTGAACTTGGCCATGGTTTCCTCGGCCAGGTCCAGCGCATCCGGGTAATCGTAGGGCGGCACCTGCAGGACCAGGCCCTGGTGGACGGCGTCCTCCGTCATCCGGTCCAGTTCCGGCTTCTGCGCCTCGAGCACGGGGATGCCGCGCTCGGCCGCGATCTTCAGCGACTCCTTGACCCGGTCGTCCATCTCCACGCGGACTGCGACATACAGGGCCTTCGCCGGCACGCCTCCGCGCAGCGCTTCCACCACCGAGTTGCGTCCGGTGACCATCTCCTCGGCTGCCTTGCCGCCGGCCCGGCGGGCGGGAGCGGCCTTGCCGCTGGCCCGGCGGGCCGAGGAACGCTCGGCCAGCTGCTTGGCGCGGTACGCCTTGTGGTAGGGCCGGTCCTCGGCTTTCGGCGTCGGGCCCTTGCCCTCGAGAGCCTTGCGGCCGTGCCCTCCGGTGCCCGTGGTGGGGCCCTTCTTGGACTTGCGCACCGCTCCGGGGCGGGGTTTGTTGGCCATGTTACTTACCTTCGATCAGCTGGCAGCGTCTGCACCGGACCCGGCGGACGCCGGTCGCATTGGGATGATGCCGGTCAAATAGAGTTTAGCGGTCCGCCACGGACCACGTGGCGCCGTCCGCGGAGTCCGCTACCGTGATCCCGGCCGCAGCCAAGGTGTCCCGGATGGCATCCGCCCGCGCCCAGTCCTTGGCCTCGCGGGCCGAGCGGCGTTCCTCGAGCTGCGCGCGGACGAGGGCGTCGAGGGCCTGGTGTTCGAGGCCGTCGCCGGCGTCGCTGCGCCAGTGCGGATCCAGCGGATTGATGTACAGCACGTCCGTCATGGCGATCACCTGGTGCAGGGCCCGGTCCGCCGCATCTTTGTCCTTGGCGTCCAGGGCCGTGTTGCCGGCGCGGACCGCCTCGTGTACGGCGGCCAGCGCCTGCGGGACGTTCAGGTCGTCGTTCATTGCCGCTTCGAAGGCCTCCGGCACCCGCTCCCTGGATGCCGGCACCGCGGCCCCCTCGCCATAGAGGAAAGCCAGCGCCCGCTGCATGAAGCCTTCAATGCGTTCGACGGCGGCCGCGGCCTCCGCGAGGGAGCCCGGGTTGTAGTCCAGCGCGGAACGGTACTGTGCCTGTCCGAGGTAGTAGCGCACCACCAGCGGACGGGCGATCGCAAGCATCTCGGCCGGAGTCACGATGTTGCCGACCGACTTGGACATCTTTTCACCCTCGTAGGTGACCATGCCGTTGTGCATCCAGAAGCTGGCGAACCCGTGGCCGGCCGCCCGCGACTGCGCCACCTCGTTTTCATGGTGCGGGAACCGCAGGTCCAGCCCGCCGCCGTGGATGTCGAAGGCGGTGCCCAGGTACTTTGTGACCATGGCGGAGCACTCGAGGTGCCACCCCGGGCGGCCCGTGCCCCACGGACTGGGCCAGCTGGCGGTGGCAGGTTCGCCCTCCTTGTACCCCTTCCACAGCGCGAAGTCGCGCGGATCGCGCTTGCCCCGGGGACCGGCGTCGGGCGCGGCCTGCATGTCCTCGATGTTCTGCCGTGTGAGCGAGCCGTACTCCGCCCAGGAACGCACGTCGAAATAGACGTCGCCGGAGTCGTCGAGCGCCGGGTAGGCGTGGCCCCGGTCGATCAGCAGCTGGATCAGCTGGTGCATCTCCGGGATGTGCCCCGTGGCGCGGGGCTCATAGGTGGGCCGCGCGACTCCCAGCGTGTCGTAGGCGCGCTGGAAGGCCTGCTCGTAGCGGTAGGCCAGCGCCCACCAGGGCTCGTTGGCGATGGTCGGCGCGTCCTGGTCGGCGGGGTCGAAGGGTTCGAACGAGGCAGCCGACTTGGCGAGGATCTTGTCATCGATGTCCGTGACGTTACGGACGACCGTGACCTCATAGCCGCTGTAGCGCAGCCACCTGGTCAGCTGATCGAAGGCGATGCCCGAGCGGATGTGGCCGACGTGGGGATCCCCCTGCACCGTGGCTCCGCAGTAGTACAGGCCTACCTTGCCCGGCTCCAGCGGGACGAACTCGCGGATTTCTGCGGCGGCGGTGTCATAGAATCTCAGGCTCACCGCTCCAGATTAGCCGCGCCTGCGGCTTGGGGCGCAACTGCCATGACGACGGCGGTCGCGACGGCTGCGATGCCCTCGCCGCGGCCGGTGAAGCCGAGCCCGTCGCTCGTGGTCGCCGAAACGCTGACCACTGCACCGGCCGCTTTGCCCAGCACCGCCTCCGATTCCCCGCGGCGGGGTGCGAACTTGGGCCGGTTGCCGATGACCTGGACGGCAATGTTGCCGATCTCGAAGCCGGCGTTCCGCACGATCCGCGCCGCCTCACCCAGCAGCCGGACACCGGAGGCGCCGGCATACTCCGGGCGGTCTGTACCGAAATGCGTTCCGAGGTCGCCCAAGCCGGCCGCGGAGAACAGCGCGTCCGCGGCGGCGTGGGCGACGGCGTCGCCGTCCGAATGCCCCGACAGGCCGCGCTCGCCTTCCCAAAGCAGCCCGCCCAGCCAGAGGGGATGCGGCTCGTCGTCGGGGGCGAAGGCGTGCACGTCGACACCGATGCCGGTGCGCGGAAAATTGGGGGAGCCGCTCATTGTTGGCCTTCCTGTCCGGGTGCCGCAGCCGAGGCGAGCCGGCGGGCCGCCAGCGCCTCCGCCGTCATCAAGTCCAATTCGGTGGTGATCTTGAGGGCCTCTTCGGAACCGGGCACCAGGAAAACCGTCACTCCCCTGCGCTCGACGAGCATCGCGTCGTCCGTGATTCCTTCGGCGTCTTCGCCTGCGGACTCCAGCCAGCCGTGAGCCTCGGCCAAGATCCGGGCATCGAAGCCCTGCGGGGTCTGGACCGCGCGCAGGATGGCCCGCTCGGGAGTCCCGGCAACCTTCTCGCCGGCGATGCTGCGCTCCTGCGGCGAACTCGGACTCGCCGTCTTGATCGTGTCCGCCACCGGGACGGCGGGGATGACGGCCTGCGCCCCGGAAGCCAGCGCTGCTGCGACGCGGCGGAAGACCTCGGGCGGCGTCAGCGCACGTGCGGCATCGTGGACAAGGACGGCGTCCAGCCCGGGCCCCAGCCCGGCCAGCGCCCTGCCGACGGAATCCGCCCGGCTGCTGCCGCCCTCCACCACCGTTACCGGGGTCTTTCCGCCGGCGCGCGCGCAAATGCCGCGGAGCCTGGTGTCGCCCGGGGGAACCGCAACGCAGAGGCAGGCGGCCACGCCGGAGGCAAGGACCGAGTCGAGCGCATGTTCCAGCAGGGTGCGTCCTGCCAGTCCGACCTCGGCCTTGGGGATGCCGTAGCCGAGCCGCTGGCCGGAACCCGCGGCCACGATGACGACGCCAATACGGAGCGTGGGAGGTGTAGGCACGCGTCAAGCCTACCGGCACGAAAAAGGCGGCCGGTCCGTGGGGACCGGCCGCCGGGGCCTTCAGGGGCAGTCTAGGCTGCTAGGACGCAAGCACCTCGTCCAGCACTGCCGCCGCCTTGTCTTCGTCTGTCTTTTCCGCAAGGGCCAGCTCCGAAACCAGGATCTGCCGCGCCTTGGCCAGCATGCGCTTTTCGCCTGCCGACAGGCCGCGGTCCTGTTCCCGCCGCCACAGATCGCGCACTACCTCGGCAACTTTGATAACGTCGCCGGATGCGAGCTTCTCCAAGTTGGCCTTGTAGCGGCGCGACCAGTTCGTGGGTTCTTCGGTGAACTCGGCACGGAGTACGTCAAACACGTGCTCCAGGCCTTCCTTGCCCACCACGTCACGAACGCCTACCAGATCTACGTTCTCCGCCGGAACCTCAATGGTCAGGTCACCCTGAGCCACTCGGAGCTTGAGATACATCTTCTCTTCGCCCTTGATGGTGCGCATCTTGATCTCTTCGATCTTCGCAGCACCGTGGTGAGGGTAAACAACCGTCTCGCCGACCTCAAATACCATGTGGACTTTCCCCTTTCCCACAGACAAGTTTATCATGCCGCTTACGGTCTCCCCGGGCCGCCGGTCGGGCCCCGATCCGCGCCATTGCAGCGATTCGGCGCTGGCCACCCCTTGACGAAGAGCGACTTTGGTGCATGCGGCCGGGTTGGTTACGCCGGAGGAATCAAACTTTTGCCGGGACTGCCGGTAGGCTATGGCTGAGCTGTGTACAGCTCCCGCTCGATGTAAAGCCTTTGAATGAGGAGTCCCTGCCGTGAAGATTGCGCCGAAGAACCGTGTGCAGCGTGCCCTAGCAGTCGGCACCGCCGCGCTAGCCCTCCTGGGGTCCGCTGGGTGCAGCACCATTAACGACCAGGCGACTACCTACTCGTACGCCGCAAGCGACGGCATCGTGGCCAACGTCGGCCCGATCCTGCTGCGCAACCTAATGCTCGTTGCCGCCGACGGCGACTCGCAGGCACGGGTGCTGGGCACGGCCAGCAACACCTCCGACTCCCCCGTGCAGCTTACGGTGACCGGCACGGGCGGCACGGCGAGCGTCACTGTTCCCGCGAACGGCCAGATCCGCTTTGAGCAGGATGAGAACGAAACAATCGTCGATACCCCTGGCGCGGATCCGGGCGCACTGGTGAACATCGATGTAAAGGTCAACTCGGAGTCCACCGAGCTCGGTGTCCCCGTACTGGACGGGGCGCTGGCAGAGTACAAGCCCTTCGTTCCGGGCTCCGGGTCGGCCACCCCTGCGCCTGCCGAAAGCGGCGCCCCGGCTCCCTCCGGTTCCGCTACCACTGAAGCAGCCGAGGCCGGTCACTAATAGGGCATCGCCCCTACCGGACTCACGAAAAGGAGGGCCGCATCCTTGAACGGATGCGGCCCTCCTTTTCGTTTGCTTCGCCGGCGGGAGCCCCTGCGTCCACGCTTCTGCGCGCCGGACGAGGCGTCTGCCTAGGGCTCGAACTTGTAGCCCAGCCCGCGGACCGTCACCAGGTACCGGGGTGCGGACGGGTCCGGTTCGATCTTCCCGCGCAGGCGCTTAACGTGGACGTCGAGCGTCTTGGTGTCTCCGACGTAGTCGGAACCCCAGACCCGGTCGATCAGCTGCCCGCGGGTGAGGACCCGGCCCGCGTTGCGGAGGAGCATTTCGAGCAGTTCGAATTCCTTCAGGGGCAGCGAGATCGGTTCCCCGGAAACGCTGACCACGTGCCGTTCCACGTCCATCCGCACGGGGCCTGACTGCACCGTGTTGGAAATCAGCTCTTCCGGCTCGCCCTGCCGGCGCAGCACCGCCCGGACCCGCGCGACGAGCTCGCGGGATGAGTACGGCTTGGTGACATAGTCATCCGCGCCGAGCTCCAGGCCGACGACCTTGTCGATTTCGGCGTCCTTGGCGGTCAGCATGATGACGGGCACGTTCGAGCGCTGGCGCAGCTGGCGGCAAACCTCCGTGCCGGACTGGCCCGGAAGCATGAGGTCCAGCAGGACCAGGTCGGCGCCCGAGCGGTCGAACTCGACAACGGCGTCCAGCCCGTTGTCGACAACCTGCACTTCAAAGCCCTCTTTCCCCAGAAGATAGCTGAGCGGATCGCTCAACGACTCTTCGTCTTCGACAACCAAAATGCGGGTCAAGCACTAACTCCTTGCTCACGGGCCCCGTTGGAGCCCTTTTTTGTCGGCTCAGCCGGCTCGCCGCCGGCCTCCGTTTCCTCTTCGGCCTGGTCCATCTCCGGCAGGCGGACGGTGAAGGTCGATCCCTGCCCGGGCTGCGACCACACCGACACCTCCCCGCCGTGCTGGGAAATGATGTGTTTGACGATGCTCAGCCCGAGGCCGGTTCCGCCGGTCTGGCGGGAGCGGGCGGCGTCCACGCGGTAGAACCGTTCGAAGATGCGCTCCTGCTCTTCGGCCGTGATGCCGGGCCCCTGGTCGGTTACGGAGATGGTGGCGAGCCCCTCGCGGAAGCGCAGGCCCACGCCCACCTTGGAGTGTTCGGGCGAGTACCGGATGGCGTTCTCGATCAGGTTCCGCAGGGCGGTCATCAGCAGGTCGGGGTCCCCATAGACCTTCTCCTCGACCTTTCCGCCGACGATGATCCGGATGTCCTTGCTGTCCGCGGTCAGCCGGTTGCGGTCCACTGCCTCGGCCACCACCGAGTTCAGGTCCACGGCCGTGCCTGTCTGGACGACGTCGGCGCCCTGCAGCCGGGAGAGTTCGATGATGTCCTGCACCAGCGCGCCCAGCCGCGCAGCTTCCTTCTGCATCCGCAGCGCGAACCGGCGGACCGCCTCCTCGTCGTCGGCAGCGCCCTCGATCGCCTCGGCGAGCAGCGACAACGCCCCGACCGGAGTCTTCAGTTCGTGCGAGACGTTGGCCACGAAGTCGTTGCGCATGGCCTCGGTGCGGGTGATTTCCGTGCGGTCGTCGGCCAGCAGCAGGATGTAGTCGTCCCCAATCGGTGCCACGCGAACCTGCACAATGATGCTGCCCTGCCCGAACGGGCCCCGCGGCAGTTCCAACTGGCGCTCTTCGATCACGCCGTCGCGGCGGACCCTCGCGGTCAGCTCCAGGAGTTCTTTATGGACCACGGTGTGGCCGCGCACCAGCCCGTAGGCGTAGGCGCCCGGGCTTGCCCGCACCACGCCGTCGATCACGTCCACGATGACGTACGCACGTCCGACGACGGCGAGGACTTCCGCTGCGCCTTCACGGATGGTGGGCTCGGCAACCTCCACCTGGCGTCGCTGGCGTTCGCTGAGCCGGAAGGACAGCACGCCGAAGGCGCCCAGCAGCAATCCGACCAGCCCGGCCAGCAGGGCGATCATCAGAGGTTCCACGCCTCTAGCTTATGCCGCCGCGGACGTCACCCTCCTCGGATTTGGTGGCATTCGGTCAGGGGTTCAACTAACGTTCACTTAGAGAAGCACCGGATGTTAACGGCGCGGTGGCAGTCTCCACTGTGACTGTGACTACTGCGCGGTCGACTGAGTGTGGCTAAAGACAAAATGAAAGGACGGCCTGTGCGAAAGGTATTTCAAGCGGAGCTCCATCAGGTAGGCGAACAGCTGGTCGAGATCTCGCGGCTCGTGACCGAGGCCATCGAGAAGGCGAACACGGCTTTCACTACTGCGGATACCGAACTCGCGCAGGACGTCATCGCCTCCGATGCTCGGATCGACTTCCTCCAGAACAACCTGGACGAACGCGCCATCGAGATCCTGGCCCTGCAGGGCCCGGTTGCTTCCGACCTGCGCGTCATCGTGGGCTCGCTGCGAATGAGCGCCTCGCTCGAGCGGATGGGCGACCTGGCGCGCCACATCGCCCAGCTGGCCCGGATGCGCTACCCGGAACTGGTGGTCCCCGAGCACCTGCGCCCGACCTTCGACGAGTTCGCCGAGCAGGACATCGCCATCTCCAGGCTGCTGACCCAGTTGCTGGATACCCGGGACCTGGACCTCGCCCGCGATATCGCCCGGCGCAACGACCGGGTCAACGAGCTCCACGCCGGGATCTTCAAGGCCATTGCCGCCCCGGACTTCTCGGGCTCGCCCGCGACCGCCGTCGATGTTGCCCTGGCGAGCCGCTACTTCGAACGTTTCGCCGACCACGGAATTTCCGTGAGCCGCAAGGTGACCTACCTGGTGACCGGCGAGTGGACCGTCAACGGCGACGCCGTCTAGCCGGCATCCGAGCAGGCAGAAGGCCGGTTTCCGCTGCAGCGGAACCGGCCTTCTGTGTGTTTCGGGGCTGCTACTTCTTGCCCTGGTTGGCCACTGCCTCGATCGCCGCGGCTGCCGCGTCGGCGTCCAGGTAGGTGCCGCCGGCCTTGACCGGCTTCAGGTTCTCGTCCAGCTCGTAGACGAGCGGGATGCCGGTCGGAATGTTCAGCGCCGCGATGTCGTCGTCGCTGATGCCGTCGAGGTGCTTGACCAGCGCGCGCAGGGAGTTGCCGTGCGCGGTGACCATGACGGTGCGGCCGCTGAGTACGTCCTTGGAGATGTCCGATTCCCAGTAAGGCAGGAAGCGCTCCAGCACGTCCTTGAGGCATTCGGTCCGCGGGACCGAAGCCAGGTCTGCGTAGCGCGGGTCCTTCGCCTGAGACCATTCGCTCGAGTCGTCCAGCTCCGGCGGCGGGGTGTCGTAGGAGCGGCGCCACAGCATGAACTGGTCGTCGCCGAACTCCTCGCGGATCTGCGTCTTGTCCTTGCCCTGCAGGGCGCCGTAGTGGCGTTCGTTCAGCCGCCAGCTGCGCTTGACGTCGATCCAGTCGCGGTCAGCGGCCTCAAGGGCGATGTTCGCGGTGACGATGGCACGCTTGAGCCGGGAGGTGTAGAGCACGTCCGGGAGGATGCCTGCCTCGACCAGCAGCTCGCCGCCGCGCTTGGCCTCGGCCCGGCCCTGGTCGGTCAGGGGAACATCCACCCAGCCGGTGAAAAGGTTCTTCTCGTTCCAGTCGCTTTGGCCATGCCGCAGCAGAATCAACTTGTAGTTCGTCGAGGCAGTCATGGCGTTCATCCTATCCGCCAGCCCATGCCGGGCCCTCTCCCGTGCCGTGACGTTACGCACTCGGGCCTGCTGAATGGAACAACCGGGCGCCTGCGGCGTCTATTCTGTTTTCTCGTGCCGAGCTCCCGTCCCGCAGCTGCCGTCCGCCCGAAAAACGCCAAGCCGATCGGAGCGGTCACGCGGGGCACCACCAACCCGAACCGGCTGCGCCGGATGGACCGCTGGCTGTGCGGTCCGCGGGGAGCCCTCCTGCGCACGGCCGCGGACCCGCTCGTGATCGACTTGGGCTACGGCGCATCGCCGACCACCGCCGTCGAACTTCACCACCGGGTCTCCCGGCTGCGCCCGGACGTGGAGGTGATCGGCGTCGAGATCGAGCCGGACCGCGTCCTGCGGGCGAAGCCGCTGGAACGCCCCGGGCTGAGCTTCCGGCAGGGCGGGTTCGAGATCCCGGTGCCGGGGCGCCGGCCCGCGGTGGTACGGGCCTTCAATGTCCTGCGGCAGTACGCCGAGTCCGAGTACGGCGCGCACTGGGACACCGTGCGGGAGCGGCTGGCCCCGGGCGGGCTGTTCATCGACGGCACCTGCGACGAGATCGGGCGCCGGGCCACGTGGGTCGCGGTGGAGCCGGGCGGCCCGGTTTCGCTGAGCATCTCGCTGCGCTTCGGCGCGTTCGAGCGGCCCTCCGATGTGGCCGAGCGGCTGCCAAAGGCGCTGATCCACCACAATGTTTCCGGCGAACGCGTCCACACCTACCTGCAGGCGCTGGACCGGTGCTGGGCGGAATCCGCCGCCGTCGCGCCTTTCGGGAACCGCCAGCGGTGGCTGTCCATGTGCCGGATGATGCGGAAGGCCGGCTGGCCCGTGCAGGACGGCCCGGCGCGGTGGCGGCTCGGGGAAATCACCGTCGGCTGGGCGGCCGTGCGCCCGGACTAGGACGTCCCCTGCCTACCAGGGGCCGTAGGGCCCGTAGGCGCTGCCGCCGGAGCCCTTGAGCTCATTCAGCGCCGGCTTGACGTCCGCCAGGTAGACGGAGGCTGCGATCACGGCGGCCAGCTGGAACAGCATCCAGGTGCCCAACCCTCCGCCGAAGAGGGACAGCGCGCCGACCGCGGTCGCCGCGGCGGTCATGCCGATCCAGAAACCCTTTGTGCGCTTGAAAGCGGCCTGGAAGTGCTCGCCCTTGCGGCCCACGCAGTCGATGAGCGCCCACAGTTCGATGCCGAGGGCCACGTAGCCCAGGCACCGGTAGAGCCATTCCTGAATCTCATACGCAATCAGCACGTCTCCAGCCTAACGGGTCGGGGTCCGGTTAGTCCTGCACTTTCTGCAGTGCCCGGTCGAGGTCGGCCCACAGGTCCGCGGCGTTCTCGATTCCGACGGAGAGCCGCAGCAGGTGTTCGGGCACCGAGGCGGGCTCGTTGGCGTGGCGCCGGCGGCGCTCGATCAGCGACTCGACTCCGCCCAGCGACGTCGCGGGGGTCCACAACTGCAGGGCTTCCACCACCGCGTCCGCAGCCTCGGCGCCGCCCCTGACCGTGATGGCGATGATGGAGCCGAAGCCGTCCATCTGGGCGGCGGCCCGCTCATGTCCGGGGTCGCCGGGCAGCCCCGGGTAGCGCACGGCCTCCACGCGGGGGTGTTCCTGCAGCTTGCGGGCCAGCTCCATGGCCGTCGCCTGCGAGCGCTCGATCCGCAGGGCGAGGGTGCGCAGACCGCGCAGGGCCAGCCAGACCTCGAACGGCCCGGCGATCGCGCCGCGCAGCGAGCGGTAGGACAGCAGGCGAGTGCGGAGTGCGGGATCGGAGGTCACCACTGCGCCGAGTACGACGTCGGAGTGGCCGGCCAGGTACTTGGTGACCGAATGTACGACGACGTCGACTCCGCTGTTCATGGGGCGCTGGCCCAGCGGGGTGGAGAAGGTGTTGTCGGCGATCACCAAAGCCCCGGCGTCGTGCGCCGCCGCGGCAAGGACGCCCATCTCGGCGATCTCCAGCATCGGGTTGGTGGGGCTTTCCAGCCACAGGGCGTCGGCGCCCTCCAGGGCCGCCTTGACTGCCTCGGTGTCGGCGATGTCCACGGGACGGACCGTCAGGGCACCGCGATCGGCCAGGTCCTGCGACAATGCCAGGCTGCCCTGGTAGCTGTGCCGCGGCATCACGACGACGCCGCCGGAGGGCACCAGCGACAACGCGGCGGAGACGGCGGCGAGGCCGGAGGCGAAGACGAGGGCGGGAAGCTCCGAACCCTCCAGCTGGCCGAGGGTCTCCTCGAACGGATCCCAGCTCGGGTTCGCGTAGCGCCCGTAGGCACGGTCCCCTTCATAGACCTCGCCCTGGCCGACGAACGTCGAGGACAGCACCACCGGCGGGTTGACCGGGGCGTCGTGGGTTCGGTCGGGGCGGCCGCCGGCCACCACAACGGTGTCCGGCGCCAGGAATTCGGGATGCTGGGACGCGTGCTGGGTCATGCAAGAAGGGTAGACCCGGCGGCTCTCCACAGGATAACTGTGACTTCTTCGGCGCCCCGCCGGACCCGATAGGCTGGTCTGGTGACTTCCGTGAGCCATCCCCTGCCTGTCCCTGCGGCGGCCGCCGCGCCGGCGAGGAACGGCGGCTTGTTCATCGCTTTCGAAGGAGGCGACGGGGCCGGAAAGTCCACGCAGGCTGCCGCGGTCCAGGCCCGCCTGGAATCGATCGGCCGTACCGTGCTCCGCACCCGGGAGCCCGGCGGAACACCGGTGGGCGAGAAGCTGCGTGCCCTGGTCCTCGAGCACGGCCAAGGGGACATCGATTCGCGCACCGAGGCCTTGATCTTCGCCGCCTCGCGCGCCGCCCATGTCCGGCAGGTCATCGTGCCCGCGCTGGAACGAGGGGAGATTGTCCTGTGCGACCGCTTCATCGACTCCTCGGTGGCGTACCAGGGCGCCGGCCGCGGGCTCGGGCTCGAAGCCGTCCGCGAACTCAATCTGTGGGCAACCGGCGGAGTCCTTCCGGACCTCACGGTCCTGCTTGACGTGGACCCGGAACGCGGCCGCGACCGCCGTGCTGCGGAGGGCACCGAAGACCGGATGGAATCGGAGCCGGACGATTTCCACTCGCGCATCCGCGCAGCCTTCCTCGAGCTTGCGGCCGCCAGGCCGGAGCATTACCTGGTGCTGGACGCCGGGCAGGACCGGGCCGAGCTGACCGAGGCCATCATGGAACGGATCTGCGGGATGCCCGGATGAGCGTCTGGACAGACCTTCCCGGGCAGGACGCCGTGGTGGAGCAGCTCGGCCGTGCCGCGGCCGCCGAGCACCCGCACCATGCCTGGCTGTTCACCGGGCCGCCCGGTTCCGGCCGCTCCAACGCGGCCCGCTCCTTCGCTGCCGCCTTGGTCTGCGAGCAGCCCCGGGCCGAGGACCGCGGCTGCGGGGAATGCCATGCCTGCCGCACGGCGCTGGCCGGCTCCCACGCGGACGTGTCCGTCATGGCCACGGAGAACGTCACTTTCCGGATCGAGGACGTGCGCGAGTGGGTGACCAAGGCGCAGGACAAGCCGTCCTCGGGACGCTGGCGCGTGATCATCATCGAAGACGCGGACCGGATGACCGAACGCACCACCAACGTACTCCTCAAGGCCATCGAGGAGCCTCCGCCGCGGACCGTCTGGCTCCTCTGCGCGCCGAGCCCGGCGGACGTCCTGGTCACGATCCGCTCACGCTGCCGCCCGGTGGGCCTGCGGATACCGTCCATCGGCGACGTGGCCGAACTGCTGGTCCGCAGGGACGGGGCCAGCCCCGAGCTGGCCGAGTTTGCCGCCCGCGTTTCGCAGAGCCACATCGGCGTGGCCCGCCGGCTGGCACGGAACGAGGACGCCCGGACCCGCCGGGATACCATCGTCCGGCTCCCCCTCCGCCTCCGCGGAGTCTCGGACGCCGTGATGGCCGCGGGCGAACTGGTGGAACTTTCCAACGCGGAAGCGGCGGCGGCTGCCGAGGAACGCAATGCAGCCGAGCGGGAGGCCCTGCTGCACACGCTGGGAGCACCGGAAACCGGAACGCTGCCGCCGGCCATCCGCAGCCAGCTCAAGGCGCTGGAGGAAGAGCAGAAGCGCCGGGCCAAACGCAGCGTGAGCGACTCGCTGGACCGGGTGATGATCGACCTGACCACGTTCTTCCGCGACGTACTGACGCTGCAGCTGGGAACCCGGACGGAGCTCGTCAACGAGTACCTGAGGCCCGAGCTGTCGGCCTTCGCGGAACAATCCTCCCCCGAACAGACGTTGGACAGACTGGACGCGATTGCCCAGGCCCGCAAGCGCCTGCAGACCAATGTGGCGCCCGTGCTTGCCATGGAAGCCATGGTGGTCAGCCTGCTGTGAAGCAGCGTCCGGTCCCCGACTCCCCCTTGCCGACGACCCAGGAGTGGAATCCTTTAATGCGCCAATCACCGCGCCGAAGCCGCCGTGCCCTCACAACCGGAGCGGCCGCCGTCGTACTCCTGATGCTTGCGGGCTGCGGGCTGCTCCCCCAGCCGCCGGGGCCGTCGGCCTCGGGGAACGCCGCGGATCCGGGCACGGTCGACCAGGCGCTCAAGTCCTATTACACGCAGGACGTCGCCTGGGAGGACTGCGAGCAGCAGTTCCAGTGCGCCAAGGTCGAGGTACCGCTGGACTACGCCGAGCCGGACGGCAAACGGATCGAGATCGCGGCCATCCGCAGCTCGGCCGGTAACGGCTCGAAGGGTTCCATTCTGCTGAATCCGGGCGGCCCGGGCGGCTCCGGCTATGACACGGTGAAGGACTCGCTCGCATACATGACCACCGAGGAGCTGCGCCGGAACTACGACATCGTCGGCTTCGACCCGCGCGGCGTGAAGCGCTCGGCGCCGGTGAAATGCATGTCGGACAAGGAGAAGGACGAAGCGAGGCAGGTCCAGTACGACCTGGACACGGACGCAGGCCTGGCCGAGGCCGCGCGGGACTCCAAGGAGTTGGCCCAGGAGTGCGCCGAGAAGACCGGGGAGGTGCTCGGCCACGTGGACACGGTCAGCGCCGCCAAGGACATGGACATCCTGCGGGCCGCGGTGGGCGACGCGAAGCTGAACTACCTCGGCTTTTCCTACGGCACTTTCCTGGGCGCCACCTACGCCGACCTGTTCCCCGAGCGAGTGGGCCGCCTGGTGCTGGACGGCGCCCTGGATCCGTCGCTGAGCAATGCCGAAGTCACCTTGGGGCAGGCCAAGGCGTTCGAGGCCGCCATCCACAGCTACGCGGAGAGCTGCCTGCAGTCGTCCGACTGCCCCATGGACGGGACCGCCGACGACGCGGTGGGGCAGATCCGCGACCTGATCGCCGCGGTGGAGGACAACCCGATGACGGCCGCGGACGGCCGGCTGGTCACCGTCGGCATGTTCGTTTCCGGCTTCATCGTCCCGCTCTACAACGACCAGAACTGGCCCGCCCTGACCGCGGCGCTCAAGGGGGCGTTCGGCGGGGACCCGACGGAGATGCTGAGGCTCTCGGACCTCGGTGCCGAGCGGCAGCCCGACGGCAGCTACACCGGCAACAGCACCGAGGCCTTCACCGCGATCAATTGCCTCGACTACCCGATGGAGTCGGGCCTGGACGCCATGCGCGAGGAAGCCAAGGCGCTGGAAGACGCCTCCCCCACCCTCGGCCGCTACCTGGCCTACGGCGGGACAACCTGCGAGAACTGGTCCTATGACGCCGTGCGGACGCCGGCACCGGTGAAGGCCGAGGGCGCGGATCCCATCCTGGTTGTCGGCACCACCGGAGATCCGGCGACGCCGTACGAGTGGGCCGAATCCATGGCCGCGTCCTTCGAATCCGCGTCCCTGCTGACCTTCGAGGCCGAGGGCCATACCGCCTACAGCCGCGGCAACAAGTGCGTCCAGGACGCCGTGGACGCCTACTTCATCGACGGCACGATGCCGAAGGACGGGGCGGTTTGCTGAACCTGTTTTGACCCGCGCGCGGATGCTCTCCTATAGTTATTCCTTGTGGATTCCGCCCGGCGCAGCCGAGTGAATCCTCCGCCTCCTTAGCTCAGTCGGTAGAGCGTTTCACTCGTAATGAAAAGGTCGCCAGTTCGATTCTGGCAGGGGGCTCCGAACAAAAGCCCTCGGAATCCGGCCGGATTCCGAGGGCTTTTTCCTTATCCGCTGCCCCCGGACCGGTCAGCGGCTGGCTGGACCGGCCTGTTGCCTGACCCCTCAGGTTCCCGCCGCGGGCCATTGTCATGGTTCCGCTGGGAAGAGCACTATGGAACTAGGATTCCTGGGCAGACCTGTCGAATCCGCGCCGTTCCTGATGGTGCCGGCGCCAACCGCCATCCTCCGGAACAGCGGACGCCGAACAGCGCCCGTTCAGCAACATGGCCAAGAAAGGAACGTCATCATGCCTGAGTTCATGGATGTTCATCACAACATGGTCGGGATTACCGCCGAGGCGCTGAGGGAAGCGCACAATGCGGACCTTGCGATCCAGGACGATGAGAAGGTCGTCTTCAAACAGGCCTGGGCAGATCCCGAGAGCGGCGTCGTCTACTGCCTGTCCGAAGCGCCGTCAGCCGACGCTGTGCAACGGATCCACGAGCGCGCCGGCCACCGCGCGGATGAGGTACACCCGGTCCCGCTTGTGGTCTGATGTCTCCGCACGCGGTGCCCCGGGCGCCGGGCGAACCGAATCCCTGCTTCCGTGCGAAGCGGGGATTCTTCGTTTCGGCGCACTGCTAGCGCGCGTCCCGCCCCTCCAGCAGCCGGACCGCCTCGGCGACGTCCTCGACGACGATTGCCGCCCGCCGTCGTACGCTTTCCGCTGCCCGGGCCGAACCTGCCGCATCGGTCGCCAGCCGCGCCATGGCCGCTGCCTCGGCGGCGGCCGCGAGGGAATTTCCGGCCTTGGACAGGCAGCGGTGGACGGCCGACAGGCTGCCGCCGGGAATGTCCAGTCCGTCGCTCGGGTGCAGCTTCTGGGCCTGCGCGCAGCACCCGCGGACCTGCGGCAGCTGCGCGGACAGTTCGTTGGCGATCACGACGAGCTCGTCATAGAGTGCGTCGTCCGCTACGCCCTCAAGGACCTGGTGGTAGCGGTCCAATCCGCGCATGAAGCGGTCGTGCGTTCGCCGCCAGATGCCCTTGCCCAGCTCCTTGTCATCCCGGCGGGCCTGCCGGGCGGCGCCGAAGAACTCCATCCGCTACAGGTACTGGCCGGGGCGCGGGTGGGCCGGTGCGTTCTCCGATTCGGATCCTTCGGCGCGGCGGGGCTCGCCGTCCTCGCCGATGACGACGCCGGGCGCGATGACGGTTCCCGGCGGCAGCTGGCGCAGCTGCAGGCGGGCGGCCATCTGCTGGGTTGCCGCCTGCTGGGCCGCGATGGCGGTCTGGATCCCGTGGAAGAGGCCTTCGAGCCAGCCGACCAGCTGGGCCTGCGCGATCCGCAGTTCGGCATCCGAGGGGATCGAGTCGTCGCCGAAGGGCAGGTTGATGCGTTCGAGCTCGTCCATCAGCTCGGGCGCCAGGCCGTCCTCGAGTTCCTTGATGGACCGCTCGTGGATCTCCGCCAGGCGGGTGCGTGCGGCGTCATCCAGCGGGGCGCTGCGCACCTCCTCGAGCAGTTGGCGGACCATGGTGCCGATGCGCATGACCTTGGCCGGCTCGTCCACCAGGTCATGGAGCGAGGTGCCCTTCTTGGTGCCGTTCTCCTTGGCCGGGGCCCGGTCGGCGTCCGTTTCGCCGGCCGCCAGCGCGCCCTCGAGCACCGGATCGTCCGCCTGCGGTGTCTGCTCGTCAGTCATGGTCTCATCTTGCCAGAGGATCGGAACATTCCGGCTTGACATGGGCAGGTCCCGCCGACGTACCGCGACAGAAGAAGGCACCGCCCGGACGCTGTGCGCCAGCGGGCGGTGCCTTGGAGGGTGCCGGTGGCGTCAGCAGCAGCGGCCTTGGGGGTTGCGGTCCTGCCGGTCCGTCTTGTCCCGCCAAAACTCCCGCTCGGTCATCGGTGCGACGCCGGGGTGGGCGCGCCGGTGGAAGTCCAGGTAGTCCCGGTAGGCGTTCTCACCCATCATTCCCTTGAAGAACCAGACAAATCCGTGCCAGCCCTCGCGCGCGCGTTCCAGTGCGTGGTTCATGACCGCTGCCCGTGATGGTGCGCACGCTCCAGCCGAAGCTCATCCGGCAGCTGGTTCCACTGCTTTTCCAGCTCGCGTTCGGCCGGCGTGGCGATCAGGCCGGCCGGTGCGTAGGTGGCCGAGACGGTGGCGGGCTCCTCGTTGGAGATTCCGCCGCCCCGCTGCCATGCCCTGATCGTGGCGGCGATCGCCGTCGCAATTACAATGATGGTCAGCACCACGAACACGATGGACAGCGTGCCCTGGACCGTGGTGTTGCGGACAACCGCCTCCATCTCCGCCACCGACTTCGCGTTGCCGAAGCTGGTCTCGCCGGAGGCCAGCGCGTTCCGGTACGCCGCGTTATTGGCCCAGTAGCCCACGCGCACATCCTGGGAGAAGATCTTCAGGATGGACGCCCAGATGGTGATCACCGAGGCAAACGCCAGCGGCAGTGCCACAATCCAGATGTACTTGAAGGCGCCGCGTTTGGCGACGATGGCCAGGCAAACCGCGAGCGCGATGGCGGCCAGCAACTGGTTGGCGATGCCGAACAGCGGGAAGAACGTGTTGATGCCGCCGAGCGGATCCGTGACGCCGAGGATCAGGATGTACCCCCACCCGGCGACCATGATGGCCGTGCAGATCCATACGCCCGGCCGCCACGAGACGTCCTTGAACTGCGGGATGAAGTTGCCGATCGTGTCCTGCAGCATGAACCGGGCCACCCGGGTCCCGGCGTCGACCGCGGTCAGGATGAACAGGGCCTCGAACATGATGGCGAAGTGGTACCAGAAGCCCATCATGCCGAGGCCGCCGATCAGACCCTGCATGATCTGCGCAAGCCCGACGGCAAGTGTGGGCGCGCCGCCGGTACGAGAGACGACGGATTCCTCGCCGACGTTCTCGGCCAACTGGGTCAACATGTCCGGCGTCAGGTTCACCCCGGCCAAACCGAGGCTGTTGACGAAGGCGACTGCGCCCTCCACGGTACCGCCGGTGGCGGCGGCCGAGGAGTTCATCGCGAAGTAGATCCCGCGGTCGATCGAGAGCGCCGCAACCAGCGCCATGATGGCCACGAATGACTCCATCAGCATGCCGCCATACCCGATGAAGCGGCTCTGCCTTTCCTTGTGCAGCATCTTCGGCGTCGTGCCGGAGGAAATCAGCGCGTGGAATCCGGACAGGGCGCCACAGGCGATGGTCACGAAGAGGAACGGCCACAGCGCACCGGGAACCACGGGCCCGTCCACCCGGCCCGCGAATTCGCTGAAGGCCGGGACGTTGATCTCGGGCCGGACCAGCACGATGGCCACGGCCAGCATGATGATGGTGCCGATCTTCATGAACGTGGACAGGTAGTCGCGCGGGGCCAGCAGGAGCCACACCGGCAGTACGGCGGCGATGAAGCCGTAGACGATGATGCCCCAGGCGATGGTGGTGCGGTCCAGCGTGAACAGGGCCGAGCCCCAGTCGGTTTCGGCGATCCAGCCGCCGCCGGCGATGGCGGCGATCAACAGCACGAACCCGATGATCGAGACCTCGCTGACCTTGCCCGGACGCAGGAAGCGCAGGTAGATGCCCATGAAGAGCGCGATCGGGATGGTCATCGACACGGAGAAGACGCCCCACGGGGACTCGCCCAGCGCGTTGACCACCACGAGCGCGAGGATGGCCACGATGATGATCATGATGGCCAGCGTGGCGATCAGCGCGGCCGTGCCGCCGATGAGCCCGAGCTCCTCGCGCGCCATCTGGCCCAGCGAGCGGCCGCCGCGGCGCATCGAGAAGAACAGCACCAGGTAGTCCTGCACCGCACCGGCCAGGATCACGCCGATGATGATCCAGATGGTTCCGGGCAGGTAGCCCATCTGCGCGGCCAGCACGGGTCCGACAAGGGGCCCGGCGCCGGCGATCGCGGCGAAGTGGTGGCCGTACAGCACCCGCCGGTCCGTGGCGACGTAGTCCTTGCCGTCTGCCTTGTACTCGGCCGGCGTCGCCCGCATGTCGTTAGGCTTCGTGAGCTTGTTCTCGATGTACTTCGAGTAGAAGCGGTAGGCGATGAAATAAGTACAGACCGCGGCGAAGACGAACCAGATGGCATTGATCGTCTCGCCGCGGACAAAGGCAATCATGCTCCAGCTCACGCCTCCGAGCAGGGCGATGCCGATCCAGATGGCGATCTTCCCGGGCGTCCATTTCCGGTCTTCGGCGTCGACCACCGCCGGATCCAGGGCGACGGGCGGCAGGTTCGGGTCCTGGACCAACACTGTGGAATCCGGGTCCGGGTCCCGTCCAGGCAGTGGTGCGGATGTCTGGCTCATGATGCTCCCTCGATCAACGAAGCGACCTTATATTTGCAGGCTAACAGCAGCATGCTATGGGTCACAGCGTTTGGTCGCTAAATCTGGCTCCGGTCGAGGACCATCCCGCTGACCTGCGGTTATTCCGCTACGGTTAGGAGGACTTTCCCGATGTGGTCGCCGGAATCGAAGTACTCGTGCGCCGCGGCTGCCTGCGCCAGCGGGAAAGTCCGGCCGACCTGCACCTTGATATCGCCGGAAGCCACCAACGGCCAGACATGCTCACGCACCGACCGCACGATGGCCGACTTCTCCTCCACCGGCCGCGCGCGAAGGGTTGTGCCGATGACCGCTGCACGCTTCGCCATCAGCTTCCCCAAATCGAGCTCGGCCTTGGCCCCGCCCTGCAGCCCGATGACCACCAGCCGGCCGGCCGTGGCCAGCGCGTCGAGGTTGCGCTGCAGGTACTTAGCGCCGACGACATCGAGGATCACGTCCGCCCCGCGCCCGCCGGTGGCTTCCTTGACCTTCTCGACGAAGTCTTCTTCGCGGTAATTGATCAGCAGCTGCGCGCCGAGCGGACGTACGACGTCGAGTTTCGCCTGGGAGCCGGCCGTCACCATCGGGATCCCGCCGAAGGCCCGCACCATCTGCACGGCCATCGTGCCGATGCCTCCCGCGCCCCCGTGGATCAGGACGCTCTCGCCGGCCTGCACGCCGGCGGCCATGAACAGGTTCGAGAAAATCGTCGCGGCGGTCTCCGGCAGGCTCGCGGCATCCACCAGGGAGACCCCGGGCGGCACCGGCAGCAGCTGCCCGGCCGGAACAGCCACCCGTTCGGCATAGCCGCCGCCGGACAGCAGGGCGCAGACCTCGTCACCGGCCTTCCAGCCCTCCACGCCCTCGCCCACGGAGGAGATCCGGCCGGAGACCTCAAGGCCGGGAATGTCGCTCGCGCCCGGAGGCGGCGGATAGACACCACGGCGCTGCTGGACATCGGCCCGGTTCAGGCCGGCGGCAACGACGTCGACAATCACCTCGCCTGCCCGGGCTTCCGGGGCCGCAACATCCCGCAGCTCAACCACTTCGGGTCCGCCTGCGCCCTGGTAGAAAACGGCCTTCATCTGCGCCTCCTGGAACCTCGGGGAAACGGGCTGGTCTTTTGATATCACCAGCGCCTCCATGCCACACTACTAGTCAGGGAAGGTTGTCCGAGCGGCCGAAGGAGCTGGTCTTGAAAACCAGTAGGCGGCAACCCCGTCTCATGGGTTCAAATCCCATACCTTCCGCTCCTGAGAACGGCGAGGGCCCCGGCAACGGGGCCTTTTCCGTTTAACCAACCGGTTTCCTCCGTGGACAGGCCTCCGTTATGCGAAGCCGTCCGTTGTCCGCCGCAGGACGCCCGGACGGCTCTTGTCCGTCCTTCCCGCCGCCGCTATTGTCGGAATTGGCCCCGCCTGCGCGCCGCCAGCCACATTTCCACACTCCTTCCGGCCCCTGAGCGGACCGTCTCCCTGCGTTTGAAGCAAAGGAGCTCCAGATGTCAGACCGCGAAACCTTCCCGTCCGGCATTCCCTGCTGGATCGACCTGATGAGCTCGGACCCGGACAAGGCCCGGGCTTTCTATACCGGCCTCTTCGGCTGGACCGCCGAGACATCCGGTGAGGAGTACGGCAACTACGTCATCTTCTCCAAAGACGGCCGTCCGGTGGCCGGCCTGGCCAGGAACGAACAGCAGGGCCAGCCCGACTCGTGGTCCGTATACCTGTCCTGCCGAGACGTCTCGGCCACCGCCGATGCCGCTGCCGAAGCGGGCGGCCGGCTCCTGGCCAAGCCCATGAAAGTCGGGGACCAGGGCTCCATGGCCGTCTTCCTCGACCCGACCGGCGCGGTCGTCGGCGCCTGGCAGCCGGACCAGATGAAGGGCTTCGGCCGCGAGGGCGACGAGGGCGCGCCCGCCTGGTTCGAGCTCTCCACCCGCGACCACGACACCGCTGTCACGTTCTACGAAAAGGTCTTCGGCTGGAAAACCGAAGAGATGAGCGATGCGGCCGACTTCCGCTACACCCTCAACGCTCCCTTCGAGGAGTCAAGTGCCGGCATCTACGATGCCGCGGCCCATCTGCCGGCCGGCGCTCCTTCGACCTGGCAGGTGTACCTGGCCGTGGCGAACGCGGACGACGGCGCCGCCAAGGTACTGGAGCTCGGCGGCACCGTGCTCCGGGAACCGTGGGATTCGCCCTACGGACGCATGGCCCAGGTGGCGGATCCGACGGGCGCGGCGTTCATGATCAGCACAGTCAAATAGGCCTTCGCTCCCCCAGTCAAGGGGAGGCATGACGAACAGCATGTCCTGAAGGCAATGTTTCAGGAAACTATTCCCCGTGTTCTTACCGCCCGGTAACCTGCAGTTCATCCCGTCGCGATGGGGTGGAACGGGCCTGCGCGCGCGCCGCATCCTTTCGCAGCGGCCGGCGTTCCCCTGCCGGCCGCGCCGCCGCACCTGATGGGGAATGAGACTGGAGAACAAAGTGCCAAAGGCTGCTTCACCCGCGAAGGCCTCGATGGTCGCCGCACTTTCGATCGGCCTGCTGGCCTTTCCCTTCGCCGCCCTGCCTTCCGCGGCTGCGGCTACCGAACCGGAGCCCCGGTCGCCCTCCCCCGCCGCCGGCGGGACCCACGAGCTGAACCTGTTGGGCATCAACGATTTCCACGGCCGCATCGATGCCAACACCGTCAAGTTCGCCGGCACCGTCGAGCAACTGCGCGCCGAGAACCCAGAGGGCACGGTCTTCACGTCCGCGGGCGACAACATCGGCGCCTCGCTCTTCGCGTCCGCGGCGCAGGACGACCAGCCGACCATCGACGTCCTCGATGCGCTCGGCCTCGCGACCTCGGCCGTAGGCAACCACGAGTTCGACCAGGGCTACGAGGACTTGGCCGGCGATGTCATCTCCGGTCCGGACCCGGCCGATTTCGCGTACCTCGGCGCCAACGTCTACGAGAAGGGCACCCGGACACCCGCGCTGGACGAATACGAACTTGCGGAGGCCGACGGACTGACGGTCGGCATCATCGGGGTCGTTACCGAAGACACCCGGACACTGGTCAGTCCGGGCGGCATCTCCGGCATCGATTTCGGCGATCCGGTGGAAGCAGTCAACCGGGTGGCGGCGGAACTCTCCGACGGCGAGGGCGACGAAGCGGACATCATCGTCGCGTCGTACCACGAGGGTGCGAGCACGTCCGCAGACCTGGGCACCGCCACCGCAGCCAGCCCCGTGTTCGAACGGATCGTCAACGAGACCTCCCCCGAAGTCGACGCTATTTTCAACGGTCACACACACCTCGGGTATGCCTTCGACGCCCCGATCCCGGGCAGCGATGAGACCCGGCCCGTCGTACAGACCGGGCAGTACGGTGAAAACGTTGGCCGAATCCAGCTCACGGTGACCGAGGGCGAGGAAGGCGGCGAACCGACGTTCGACGTGACGGACTACTCGATGGACATCGTCAAACGTTCCACTGCCGACGATGCAGCCCTGACCGAAGCCTATCCGCGGGTGGCCGAGGTCAAGAAGATCGTCGACACCGCGCTCGCCGAGGCCAAGGCAGTCGGCGCGCAGCCGGTCGGCTCCGTCACGGCGGACATCACCACCGCGTTCGCGGACGGCAAGCGTGACGACCGCGCCTCCGAATCGACGCTGGGCAACCTCGTCGCGGATTCCCTGGCGGATACCCTCTCCCCGGAGGAACTCGGCGGGGCCGAAATCGGCGTGGTCAACCCGGGCGGCCTCCGCTCCGAGCTCTACTACGTCGACGACCCGGCGCTGGATGATGACGGGCGCCGGGACGGCGAAGTCAGCTATGGCGAAGCCAACGCAGTCCTGCCCTTCGTCAACAACCTTTGGACCACCACGCTGACGGGTGCCCAGTTCAAGACCTTGCTCGAGCAGCAGTGGCAGCTGACCGCGGACGGCGAAGTCCCCAGCCGTCCCTACCTGCAGCTGGGCCTCTCGGACAACGTCAGCTACACCTACGATGCCGACGCCGGCCAGGGCTCCCACATCACCGGCGTCTGGATCGACGGCCAGCAGCTGGATCCGGAGCGCGAGTACCGCATCGGCACCTTCAGCTTCCTCGCCCAGGGCGGCGACAACTTCCACGTGTTCGCCGACGGCGCCAACACCCGGGACTCCGGGCTGGTGGACCGCGATGCCTGGATTTCCTACCTGGAGAAGAACAGCCCGCTGGCCCCATCGTTCGAGCGGCGTGCGGCCGCGGTCTCCGGCGTCCCGGCGGCGGTCGAACCGGGCCAGGACGTCTCGTTCCAGGTCTCCAAACTGGATCTGACCTCGCTCGGGGCGCCGGAAAACAAGACCCTGACGCTGCGCTACGAGCCCGCGGACAGCGGCGCCAGCGCCTTCTCGCGTGCCGTTCCCGCCGCGGCGCTGCCGGCGGAGCTGGGCACCTTCGACGTTACCGACGGCGGCGCAACGGTTTCCTTTACCGTTCCGTCCGAGCTGCGCGGCGGGGCCTTCACGTTGACGGCCGCGCCGTCCGGCACGCTGGTGCGGCTGCCGATCGAGGTCCCGACGGCGGGCCTCCCGGACGAGGACGGCGGGCAGGCCGGTAGCGGCGGACAGCCGACGGACCAGCCCGGCGCCGAAGAGCCGGCGGACCAGCCGCAGCCGGGCGGCGGCGAGCCGACTTCCGCGCCCACTACCAGCCCGCTCGGCGGCGGCACCGCCGGTCCGGACGCGTCGGCCCCGCCCGCCCCGGCCGACGGCTCACTGCCGTTCACCGGCGCCAGCGGCCTGCTGCCGCTCGGCATCGGGGCGCTGGTCCTGATCGGCGGAGGCACCGCCGCCGTCCTGGCCGTCCGGCGCCGCAAGCAGGCAGGACGCTAGCGCTTTCCCGTGGGGCTTCCTTCCGCGAAGGAGGCCCCCTCCCTTTGACCAATTCCCACCACCCGCACCCAAGGAAAGAGAACCATGACCAGGAACACCTGGAAACCGGCCGCCTGCGGCGCCATCGCCGCTGGCGTCCTGGCATCCGGCTTCGCCGCGCTGCCCGCTACCGCAGCACCCGCCGCCTCGGCTGCGCAGGCCGCTGCCGGCGCCGTCGTGATCAATGAGGCGTATGTCAACGGCGGCAGCGCCAACGCGCCGTACACCCACAAGTTCGTCGAACTCTTCAATCCCGGCGACGCGCCGGTCACACTCGACGGCATGTCGCTGCAGTACCGCTCCTCGGGCGGCACCTCAGCGCCCACCGGGGTGGTCGCGCTGAAGGGCACCATCCCGGCCAACGGCTACTTCCTGGTCCAGGGCGGGAGCAACGGCGGCACCGGCGCGGCGCTGCCCGAAGCGGACCAGGCCAGCGGCGCGCTCAACCCGTCGGGCAGCTCCGGCACCATAGTGCTGGCTGGCCAGGCAACCGCGCTGACCGGGCTCGCGACAGGCTCGGTACTGGACGACGAGCGGGTGGTGGACCTGCTCGGTTACGGCAGCTCCAACACCTTCGAGACGGCCGCGGCCGCTTCCCCCAACGGCACTATGAACCCGCTCTCGATGAACCGCTCCGGCGGGGTGGACAGCGACAACAACGCCGCGGACTTCGCCCTCAGCGACGCCGTCACGCCGGTCGCCTCGGACGGGACAGCCCCGGAGCCGCAACCCGAGCCCGAGGCTCCCGCCCTGCGGACCATCGCCGAAATACAGGGCACGTCAAACGTTTCGCCGCTTGCAGGCGACACGGTGGCCGCCCGCGGCGTGGTCACCGCCGCCTACCCCAGCGGCGGCTTCAACGGCTACTACCTGCAGACTCCGGGCACCGGCGGCGAACAGGACCCCACGGCGCGTACCGCGTCCGACGGCATCTTCGTCTACTCCCCCGCCACGGTGGACGACGTTGCCATCGGCGACTACGTCGAGGTCACCGGCAAGGTCGGCGAGCACTACGGCATGACCCAGCTGAGCGTGGACGACGGCGGCCTCGCCCAGCTTGCGCAGCCGGCCGAGGCCGTGAAGGCTGCGGCCGTCGCATGGCCCGCCACGGACGCGGAGCGGGAGAAGCTCGAGGGCATGCTGCTGCGCCCCGAGGGCGCCTTCACCGTCACGGACAACTACTCGCTGAACCAGTACGGCGAGGTCGGCCTGGCCGCCGGCGAAAAGCCGCTCGTCCAGCCCACCGCAGTCGGCGCATACGGCTCGGACGCCTTCTGGGCCGAGACGGAGAAGAACGCGGCCCTCGCCGTGACCCTGGACGACGGCGCCACCACCAACTTCCTCGGCAGCGACCGGAACAAGGACATCCCGCTGCCATACTTGTCCCCCGAGGACCCGGTCCGCATCGGCTCCTCCGCCGACTTCACCGGGGACGTCATCCTCGACTACCGCTTCGACCTGTGGCGCTTCCAGCCCGTGGGCGAACTGACGGGAGACGACCGCGCAGGCCTGCAGCCGGCGTCGTTCTCCAACACGCGCACCGCGGCGCCGGAGGAAGTCGGCGGAAACGTCAGCATCGCCTCCTTCAACGTGCTGAACTACTTCACCACCACGGGCGACCAGCTTGCGGGCTGTGCCGCCTACACGGACCGCGAAGGCAATCCGGTCAGTGCGCGCAACTGCGACGCCCGCGGCGCCTACGACGCGGAGAACCTGGAACGCCAGGAAGCGAAGATCGTCGCGGCCATCAACGCCCTCGACGCCGACGTTGTCGCGCTCGAAGAGATCGAGAACTCCGCGAAGTTCGGCAAGGACCGCGACGCCGCCCTGGCGACCCTGACCGCCGCACTGAACGAGGCACTGGCCGCCGAGGGCGAACCCGCGGAGTGGGACTACGTGCGGTCGCCCGGGGAACTGCCGGCGCTGGCGGACGAGGACTTCATCCGCACGGCGTTCATCTACAAGAAGGACGCCGTCCAGACCATCGACGAGTCCGTCATCCACAACGACACTGACGCCTTCGCCAATGCCCGCAAACCACTGGCACAGACCTTCAAGGTCAAGCACGGCGGCGCCGGCACCAAGTTCATCGTCGTGGCCAACCACTTCAAGTCGAAGGGCTCCGGCGGGGCCACCGGCGAAAACGCGGACCACGGCCAGGGCGCCTGGAACGCGGCGCGGACGGCCCAGGCCGAGTCCCTGGTGGCCTTCGCCGACGGGCTGCAGGAACAGTTCAGCACGGACAAGGTCTTCCTGACCGGCGATTTCAACTCCTATGCGCAGGAAGATCCCATCCGGGTGCTCCGCGAGGCCGGCTATATCGACCAGGGCGAAAAGACCGGCGAGCACACCTACAGCTTCGACGGCATGGTCGGCTCGCTCGACCACATCTTCGCCTCGCCGTCCGCGGATGCCGCCGTGGCCGGTGCCGACGTCTGGAACATCAACTCGGTCGAGTCCGTCGCGCTGGAGTACAGCCGCTACAACTACAACGCCACCAATTTCTACGCGCCGGATGCCTATCGGGCCAGCGACCATGACCCGCTCATCGTCGGCCTGGACCTGCCGACGGCGAAGGCGGAGGCGCACAGCCGCTGACTGCCGCTGACTGCGCAGGCAATGGACCGCAAGGGCCGGCGCCCGGGATTCTTCCGGACGCCGGCCCTTGCCGTGCATCGCCGGCTTCACGCTATGGGACGTCGTCGATACCTTCATCAAGACGCGGCGGGATGAAGCCTCCCGCAACCGGTAGCGGGCCTTCGGCCGCAGCCAGAATATGCGAGGCGATGTCGTCCGCATCCTTGAGGGTGCGGCTGCCTTGCTCCGGCGGCGCTCCGGCCTCGGCGGCGATCGCGGTCCCCCATTGAGCCGAGGAAAGCTGCAGGCCCAGGACGTACAGGCCGCGGGTGGCCTGGCCGCTGGCCCCGACCGCCCGGTAGGGCGGCAGGGTCACGTCCAGTCCGGAGGTGGGCACCGGCAGGCGGTCCGGTCCGAGCATCAGCTTGGTCCGGACCAGGCCGTCCTCGAGCAGGTGGCGCAGCAGCGGCGAGACGTTGTGGGCCACGCGGTTCGCGGGCATCATCGCTTCGACCAGGTGGGCCGCGGAATAGGAGGCTCCATCCACCCAGGGCGAGGTGGCGCGGAAGCGGCCCGTCTCCGGCTCCACCTCGAAGTGCGGATCGGGCCCGACGAAGTCCACCAGGCCGGCGCGAGCCAGCGCCGCGAGCTGTTCGATCCTCTGCGCCGGAGGGCCGCTGGCGAGCCCTTCCACCAGCGGTTCGAACCAGCCGCGCAGCTCGGCCAGCCAGGACTCTTCGGTCAGGCCTCCGTCCGCGACCACCTCCTTCAGCAGGCTGCGGCCCGCATTCAGGGCGCCGATGGCCATCTTCAGCGGGTCGTCCTCCCCGTCGGCCGATCCGGCCGCATCCGCGTCCAGGTACCCGAGCATCGCCGCCTGGTACTCCTCGGCGGAGGCGAACTTCCGGCCGGCAAACGGCTTGGCCAGCGCCTCGACATCGAGCAGCCGGTCCGGCAGGACCCGCTCGGCAAGATAGGCGTGCACGGCATTCAACAGCACCCGGCTGCCCGGCGCGGATTTCCGCGCGAACAGCTCCTGCAGGCCGTCCAGGAAATCCCGCGCGGGCACGGCCACGGCCAGCGGTTCCACCCGGACCAGCGTGGAGTAGTAGGCCCAGAGCACGTCCCGCTGCAGCAGCGGCCAGAGGTCGTGGTCGAAGCCCGGCTGCACGCCGGTCTCGGCGAACAGCCGCGCCGCCGCCGGGGTGAACCAGCGCATGTCCAGGCTCGACGGCAGGTAGCTTTCCAGTTTGGCCTTGGCCCGGTACGGCGTGCCGCGGCGGGACGCGGCCACGAACCGGGGTTCCTTGCCCGACGGCAGGTAGCGCATCGGTCCGGAGTCCGACGCCGGCAGATACTTTCCGCCGCGGCCTTCCGTCAGCTGGATCATCACATCGAAGAAGTTCAGTCCCATGCCGCGGACCAGCACCGTGCGGCCCGCCGGGATCCGCCCGAAGTCCAGGTCCGGCGGCACGTTCGGCGGGAGGTAGTGCAGTCCGAAGCGGGCGGCGTCGTCCTGGAGGCGCTGCTGCTCCGGGTTCAGGGCGGTGGGCAGGTGCCCGAGCGCAAGGACGACGCTGTCCGCCTCCACTTCGCCGCCGTCGGCCAGGTCCAGCCGGTAGCCGCCGTCGTGCCGGTGCAGCCGCACGGCCTCGGTGGTGTGGACGGAGAGCGCCGCATGGGTACCGGCTTCCTCCGCCAGCCGGGAGAAAATCCACGCCAGGTAGCGTCCGTAGAGCAGCCTGCTGGGGAAGTCCGACGGCGCCAGAGCCGCCGCCTCGTCGCGGTCGTCCGCGGGCACGCCGCCGATCGACCCGGCGGCCACCCCCTCGCGCCACGCATCGAAGGTGAGGCCGGCGACGGAAGGCACGGCGCCGGCGTCGAACCCGTCCCCGGGCACGACCGTGGGGAACAGCGACGGGGTATTCATCAGGAAGAGCCGCGACTGCCCGTGCCGCCAGACGTGGCCCGGGCCGGGCGGAAACGGGTCGATCAGGTGGATCTGCAGTTTCCGATCCTGCGGCCGCTGCCGCAGCCGGGCCAGGAGCCGTTCCAGCACGGAGAGGCCGCGAGGACCGGCGCCCACAATCGCCACGCGGTGGCCGTGCTGGGAATCCATAGCCCTTAGCTTATCGGCGGGAGGGGTCGCCTCCGGTTCGGTTCCAAGCTCCCGCTCGAGCCGGAGCGGGAACGCCAAAACGGAGCAGGACGCCAAAACGGAGCCGCCGGCACAGGGCCGGCCTGCCAGGTGCAGCGACCGGTCACCCGCGGCAGCGACCGTGGCTGCCCGGGCAAGGGGCCGGGCTTGCCTAGGATGGAAGGCATGACGGAGCACGGCCACCTTCCCGCGGACGAATTCATCTGGCTCGAAGACATCCACGGCCCGGAGCCGCTGCAGTGGGTGCACCGGCAGAACGCGCGGACGGAAGCCCGGCTGGTGGACGAGGACTTCCTGCGGCTAGAGGAAGACATCCTCGCAGTGCTGGACTCCGAGGACCGGATCCCCTCCGTCACGAAGCGCGGCGGCTACTACTACAACTTCTGGCGGGACCGCCGGAACCCGCGCGGCCTGTGGCGCCGGACCAGCTGGGCGGGCTACCTCGCGGACGACCCCGAGTGGGAGGTCCTGCTGGACGTAGATGCGCTTGCGGCGGACGAGGGCATCGACTGGGTCTTCGCCGGGGCCGGGTTCCTGCGCCCCGCCGACGGCACCAGCTACCGGAAGGCACTGCTGCGGCTCTCGCCGGACGGCGGAGATGCGGTGCGGATCCGCGAGTTTGACGTCGAGGCGCGTGGGTTCGTGCCCGGCGGCTTCGACATCCCCGCGGCCAAGAGCCGCTGCAGCTGGCTGGACGAGGACAGCCTGCTGCTCGGCACGGACTACGGCCCCGGCTCCTTGACCGGCTCGTCCTACCCGCGGACCAGCCGCGTCCTGCGCCGCGGGGCCGCCCTGGCGAATGCCGAGCCGTACTTCGAGATCCCCGGTGAGCACATGCTCGCCCAGGCCGTGCACGATCCCACACCGGGCTTCGAACGCGACGTCGCGGTGGACGTCATAGACTTCTTCAACGCCCGCACCTACCTGCGCCGCGGCGGTGACTGGCTGCCCATCGACGTGCCGACTGACGTGGAGGTCGGCCTGCACCGGCAGTGGCTGACGCTGCGGCCGCAGACGGACTGGCGGCCTGCCGAGGACACCTTCCCGGCGGGATCGCTCCTGGCTATCGGGCTCGACGACTTCCTGGCCGGCAGCCGGGACCTGGCCGTGCTCTTCCGGCCGGACGCGAGCACCTCGCTCCAGTCATGGAGCTGGACCGCCGACTACCTGCTGCTGAATCTCCTGCAGGACGTCTCCTCCCGGATCCTCGTGCTGGATCCCGCGGCGGGCTGGGCCGCCGGGGAACTGGACGACTGCCCGCCGCTGCATGCGGTGGAGGCCTACGCGGTGGACGAGGAGGATGGCAACGACTACTGGCTCGTGGCCACCGGCTTCCTCACCCCCTCCACCCTCTCGCGCGGCACGATCGGCGGGCCGGCAACGGAAGTCAAGCAGTCGCCGTCGTTCTTCGACGCCGCCGCCTACAGCGTGGAGCAGCACTTCGCGGTGTCCGCGGACGGCACCAAGGTGCCGTACTTCCAGGTCGGACCCAAGGACATGGAGTACGACGTCGGCAACCCGACCCTGCTGGCCGGGTACGGCGGGTTCGAGGTGAGCCGCACTCCCGCCTACAGCGGGGTGACCGGTCGGGCCTGGCTGCAGCGGACCGACGAAGCCGGAAGCGGCGGCGTGTACGTGCTGGCCAACATCCGCGGGGGCGGCGAGTACGGGCCGGGCTGGCACCGGGCCGCCTTGCAGGCCGACCGCCACCGCGCCTACGAGGACTTCGCCGCCGTGGCCCGGGACCTGATCAGCCGCGGGGTAACCTCGCGCGAACGCCTGGGCTGCTCCGGCGGCTCCAACGGCGGGCTGCTGGTGGGCAACATGCTCACCGGCTACCCGGACCTGTTCGGCGCCGTCTCCTGCGGCGTCCCGCTGCTCGACATGGCCCGCTACACACAGCTGTCCGCCGGTTCCTCCTGGATCGCCGAGTACGGCGACCCGGCCGATCCGCAGCAGTGGGAGTTCATCCGCACGTTCTCCCCCTACCATCTGCTCGAGGCCGGCGCCCACTACCCGGACACGCTCATCTGGACGGCCACCTCGGATGACCGGGTCGGGCCGGTGCAGGCCCGGAAGATGGCGGCGCGGATGCTGGAGCTGGGTGTGGAGAACGTGTGGTTCCACGAGGCGCTGGAAGGCGGGCACGCCGGTGCAAGCGACAACCGGCAGGCGGCCCGGCTGCAGGCACTCTCCCACGCCTTCCTGTGGCGCGCGCTCACGGACTGACCCGCCGCGGCGGACGGCCCCGCCCCTGTTCGCCCGCAGCCGGGACTGGTTTTGATCTGGCCGGAAATTCTGGGTAGTCTTGATGGGCTGGCAACAGCACCTGGAGACGTGCCAGAGCGGCCGAATGGACTTCACTGCTAATGAAGGGTCGGGGTTAAACTCGACCGGGGGTTCAAATCCCCCCGTCTCCGCGCCAGGCCCCTGACGGTTCCGAAAGGACACCGCAGGGGCCTTTTGCGTTGGCAGGTCGCGCCCGGCACGGGCCGGCCCCGCGCCAGGCGCGACCTGCTAGGCCTTGAGTGCCAGCACAAAGGGCAGCACGGAAGCGGCGCCCGCGCGGCGGAGGGCGCGGCCCGCGACGGTGAGCGTCCAGCGGCTGTCGGCCAGGTCGTCGACCAGGAGCACCGGTCCGGGGTTCTCGGCCAGCCAGGCCTCGCCGCCGTCGGGCACCTGGAACTGGTCCCAGACGTCCGCCAGCCGGAAGGCGCTGTTACCGCCCGGGCCGTTCCTCGGACCGCCGCCGGGCACGGCGAGCTCGCCCAGGTAGGGCAGCCGGCCGATCTCGGACAGGCCGCGGGCCAGCGAGTGGACCAGCTGCGGGCGGCTGCGGGAGGGGATGCTCACGACCGCCACGGGGCGTTCGGTCCAGCCCCATTCGGCCAGGACACGCACGCAGGCCTGCAGCGTCTGCGGATCCAGCGGGCCGTCGGCGGAGTCCCGGCCGAAGATCTCGCGCAGCCGGCCGCCCCAGCCGAGGTCCGTTAGCCGGGCCAGCGCGCGGCCGGTCGAATTCGCTTCGGCCGGGCCGATCTTGCCCTTGACCTCCACCCCCAGCCGGGACATCCCGGAGGGCCACATGGCCCGGGGCTCCAGTTCGACGCCGGCGCGCTGCAGGGAGGCGCCGGCGCTTTCGGTCGCTTCGGCGGCCACCGTGTCCGGATACCAGGCCCCGGCGCAGGTATCGCACCGCCCGCATGGAGCGGCCGCAGGGTCGTCGAGCTCCCGGGCGAGGAACTCCATCCGGCAGCCGCCGGTGTTCTCGTAATCAAGCATGGCGTTCTGCTCGGCCACCCGCGCCTTCGCGATCCGCTCGTAGCGGTCGCGGTCATACGTCCACGGCTGTCCGGTGCCTTCCCAGCCGCCGCCGACCTTGCGTACCGCCCCGTCCACGGACAGGACCTTCAGCAGCAGTTCCAAGGGCGAGCGTTTCAGGTTGACGAGTGTCTCCAGAGCGGCCGTGGAGAGCACCGTCCCGGGCGCCGCGAGCTCGCGGAGCACGGCGTTGGCGGTGCCCTCGTTCGGCATCGAGGCGGTCGCGAAGTACTCCCAGATGTCCCGGTCCTCCGTGCCTGGAAGCAGCAGTACGTCAGCGTTGGGAGTGCCGCGGCCGGCACGGCCCACCTGCTGGTAATAGGCCACCGGGGACGACGGCGCGCCGAGATGCACCACGAAGCCCAGGTCCGGCTTGTCGAATCCCATGCCGAGGGCGCTCGTGGCCACCAGCGCCTTGACGCGGTTCTCCTTCAGCGCCGCCTCGGCCAGTTCCCGGTCCGCGGGATCGGTCCGGCCGGTGTAGGCGAGCACCTGGTGGCCGGCCTCGCGCAGCAGCCGGGCGGTGTCTTCCGCGGCGGACACTGTGAGGCTGTAGATGATGCCGCTGCCCGGCAGGTCCTCCAGATGGGTCAGCAGCCAGCCCAGCCGGGCCTTCGGACCGGAAAGCCGAAGCACGCCCAGGCGGAGCGATTCCCGGGCCAGCGGACCGCGGATGGTCAGCACCCCGCCGCCCGTGCCCGCGGCGGACCCCAGCTGCTCCTCGATGTCATGGACCACGCGGGAGTTCGCCGTGGCGGTCGTCGCCAGGACCGGCACCGACGGCGGCAGCTGCGCGATCAGGTCGCGGATCCGGCGGTAGTCGGGCCGGAAGTCGTGGCCCCAGTCCGAGATGCAGTGCGCCTCGTCGATCACCAGGAGGCCGGAGCTCTGCACCAGGCGGGGCAGCTGCTCGTCGCGGAATCTGGGATTGTTTAGGCGTTCGGGCGAGACCAGCAGCACGTCGACGCTGTCCGCCGCCAGCCGCGCCTGGACCTCTTCCCACTCCAGCTGGTTGGCCGAGTTGATGGCGGCCGCCCGAACACCGGCACGCTCCGCCGCGGCGACCTGGTCCCGCATCAGGGCCAGCAGCGGCGATACGATCAGGGTCGGGCCGGCACCGCGCGCCCGCAGCAGCAGGCTGGCCACGAAGTACACCGCCGACTTGCCCCAGCCCGTGCGCTGCACCACCAGGGCCCGGCGTCCGCCGGCGACCAGCGCCTCCACGGCCTCGAACTGGCCGTCGTGGAAGCGGGCCTCCTCATTGCCGACCAGTCGGCGCAGGATCTCCGTCGCCTGGTCGACCAGCGGAACTGTCATGCTCTCGGTTTCAGCCATGTCCCCCAGTATTACAGCCGCGGCTGACAGTCCCGGTGGGTTGTCCACAGGCATTCCTTATATGCTGGCCGGGTGACCAGTCTCGATCTCAGTGTTTCTTTCCAGGAGTCCTTCAAGGCCTACGACGTGCGCGGGATTGTCGACGAGACGATCACCGCGGCCACGGTCGAGGCCACCGGCGCCGCCTTCGTGGACGTCCTCGGCCTGGCCGGCCGGAGCGTGCTGGTCGGCGGGGACATGCGACCCTCCTCCCCCGGCTTCGCGGCCGCCTTCGCCCGGGGCGCGGCCGCCCGCGGCGCCAACCCCGTGATGCTCGGACTGATTTCCACCGACGAGCTCTACTTCGCCTGCGGAACCCTGTCCGCCGCCGGCGTGGTCTTCACCGCCTCGCACAACCCGGCCCAGTACAACGGCATGAAGATGGCCCTGCCCGGCGCCCGGCCGGTCTCCTCCGACACCGGCCTCTTCGACATCCGCGACGCCGCCGCCCGCTACCTCGCCGAGGGCATCCCCGGCTCCGGCGCCGTGGGCAGCATCACCGAACGCGACGTCCTGGCCGACTACGCCGGCTACCTGCGCTCGCTCGTCGACCTCACCGGCATCCGGCCGCTGAAGGTCGTCGTCGACGCCGGCAACGGCATGGCCGGCCTGACCACCCCCGCCGTCCTCGGCAACGCCATCCTCCCCGCCCTGCCGCTTCACATCGAACCGCTCTACTTCGAACTCGACGGCACCTTCCCCAACCACCCGGCCAACCCGCTGGAACCGGAAAACCTCGCCGACCTGCAGGCCGCCGTCACCGCGCACGGCGCCGACCTCGGCCTGGCCTTCGACGGCGACGCGGACCGCTGCTTCGTGATCGACGAAACCGGCGCCCCGGTCTCCCCGTCCGCCATCACCGCGCTCGTCGCCCGCCGCGAAATCGCCCGCGCCAAGGCCGCCGGCGAACCCGTACCCGTGATCATCCACAACCTGATCACCTCCCGCGCCGTACCCGAACTCGTCGCCGCGGACGGCGGCCGCCCGGTCCGCACCCGCGTCGGCCACTCCTTCATCAAGTCCGTCATGGCCGCCGAACAGGCCGTCTTCGGCGGCGAACACTCCGCGCACTACTACTTCCGCGACTTCTTCAACGCCGACACCGGCATGCTCGCCGCCATGCACGTCCTGGCCGCCCTCGGCCACCAGGACAAGCCGCTCTCCGAGCTCGCCGCCGAATACAGCCCCTACCACGCCTCCGGGGAGATCAACTCCACCGTCGCGGACAAGGACTCAGCCATCGAACACGTGCTCGACGCCTGCCTCGGCCAGGACGTCACCATCGACAACCTCGACGGCACCACCGTCACCGCCACCGACGGCTCCTTCTGGTTCAACCTCCGCCCCTCCAACACCGAACCCTTCCTCCGCTACAACGGCGAAGCCCGCGACAAGGCCACCATGGAACGCATCCGGGACCAGGTCCTCAGCCTCGTAAGGCAGGGCGCATGAGCGTGTCCTGGCGCGACGGCGTCGACCCCGAAATCCTGAAAGACATCGACACGCTCTTCGGCACCGGCCTGGGCATGGCGCAGGAGCAGCTGGAAGAGCACGGCGCCTTCCTGCCTGCCGCCCTGGTCCTGGACAACGGCGGCGAGCTGCGCCTGATCGCCGTGGCACCGCCGGAGACCGGCGACGGCGAGGAGTCCGGCGAGGTGGACGCGGACGCGATGATCCAGGACATCTACGCCGCGCTGCAGCAGCAGAAGGACGGCTTCCGCGCCGTCGCCGTGATCAGCGACATCTACCTGCCGGACCACGACACCGACGCGATCCACGTCGCCACCGAACACAGCCGGGGCACGGCCATCGCCGCCATCCAGCCCTACAGCACGGATGACACGGGAAGGTGGATCTATCCCGACCCGTTCATCGACCCGCAGGAGCGCATCGTCTGGCCGGCCGGCGGCGGCAGCAACTGACCCGCGGGGTTAAAATGCCTGCATGCGGATCAATGCCTTCGCCGATGTGTGCCTGCGCGCCCTGATGCTGCTCAGCGCGTCGCCGGAGGGCGAACTGCTGACCACGCAGGCGATCGCCGACGGCGTCGGCACCCCGTACAACCACGTCAGCAAGGCGGTCCTCAAGCTGCGCTCGCTGGGACTCGTCGACGCCGTCCGCGGACGGTCCGGAGGCGTGCGGCTGAGCGCGCGGGGACGTACGACGACGGTGGGCTGGCTGCTGCGCGAACTGGACGAGCGCGAAGACCTCGTCGAGTGCGAGAGCACCGAGGGCCGGGGCTGCCCGCTGAACAACAACTGCGGCCTGCGCGGGGCCCTTCGCCGTGCCCGCGAAGCCTTCTACCGCGAACTCGACGGCATCGTGGTCTCGAGCCTGCCGCACCAGTCACAAATGGAGCCCGTTTTTGTGATGTTGAACACACGCCGTCCGGAGCTTCCCCGCTAATTCAAGGAACTTTTCTACGCGTCGTAGAAGCATGGATTTAAACCAGCATTTGCGGTGCTACTTTTGAGGCGTCAAACACCTCTGACCCAAGGAGTAACGATGCTCTCGGAGAAGTCCCGCCCCATCATCGAAGCCACTCTTCCCCTCGTCGGCGAGCGGCTCGGGGCCATCACCCCCAACTTCTACCGGCGCATGTTCGCTGCCCGCCCCGAACTGCTCGACGGCCTTTTCAGCCGGGCCAACCAGCGCAACGGAGAGCAGCAGAAGGCCCTCGCCGGCTCCATCGCCGCGTTCGCGTCGGCGCTGGTCGCGAACCCGGACCTCGTACCCGAGCAGATGCTCAGCCGCATCGCCAACAAGCACACCTCCCTGGGCATCACCGAGGACCAGTACCAGATCGTGTACAACTACCTCTTCGAAGCCATCGCCGAGGAACTCGCCGACGTCATCACCGCGGAGATCGCGGAGGCCTGGACCGAGGTGTACTGGCTGATGGCCGACGCCCTGATCAAGATCGAAAAGGGCCTCTACGCGCGGCAGGCCAACGACAAGATGTGGGCCCCCTGGAGGGTCGTTGAGAAGACCTTTGCCGGGGCCGGCTGCGTCACCTTCGTGCTCGAACCCGCCGACGAAACCCCGGTCACCCGCGCCGTTGCCGGCCAGTTCGTCAGCGTCAAGGTCACCCTGCCCGACGGGCTGCGGCAGTGCCGGCAGTATTCGCTCTCCGCCGACGTGGATTCGACCACGCGGCGCGTCTTCACCACGAAGCGCGACGACGGCGGCGAGGTCTCCCCGGTGCTGCACAACGATGTGCAGGTGGGCGACGTGCTGGAGCTGTCCAACCCGTATGGCGACGTCACCCTGGACGACGGCGACGGCCCGCTGGTCTTCGCGACGGCCGGCATCGGCTGCACCCCCTCCGCCTCGGCCCTCCGCTCGCTGGCGCAGCGGGGCTCGGACCGCGAAGTCATGGTGCTGCATGCGGAGAAGAGCCTCGAGGCCTGGGCGCTGCGCGAGCAGATGGTCGGCGACATCGAACAGCTCGACGGCGCCAACCTCCAGCTCTGGCTGGAGGAGCCGACGGAGGGGTACAACAGCGGCTTCATGTCGCTGCAGGACGTCGAGCTGCCCGCCGAGGCCAGCGTGTACGTCTGCGGTCCCCTGCCGTTCATGAAGTCCATCCGAAGCCAGGCGATCGAGGCAGGCATTCCGGCCACCAGGATCCACTACGAGGTCTTCGGACCCGATCTGTGGCTGGCCTCCGCCAACTAGTCCCTGCCCCGGAGCGGTTCCCGGCCCGAACCGCGATTCCGACCGGCCGCCCGGCATCCCCCGGGCGGCCGCGCCCGTTAACCTGCCGCCGTGACGGTGCCCCGGTTGCCGTCCACCCTGACGTGCTGCCCGTCGTACAGCACGGCGGTGCCGTTGCCGGTCCCCATCACCGCAGGGATGCCGTACTCGCGCGCCACGATCGCCGCGTGCGACCCGAGGCCGCCCAGGTCCACCACCACCGCCGCCGCCCGCCGGAACAACGGCGTCCACGACGGGTTGGTGTACGGACAGACCAGGATCTCTCCGCTGTCCAGGAGGCCGAATTCCTCCGGTCCCCGGACCAGCCGCACCCGTCCGGCCGCCTGGCCGCGGCTCGCGCCGGTCCCGGTCACCAGGACTCCCGGCGGCGGGGTGCGGCGGGCGAACAGGACCGCCGGGTCCAGCAACGGCACGCCCTGCAGCTCGCGGCGCTTCGCCGCCCGCGCCCGCACCACCGCCCGGTAACGCTCCGCTACCGCCGGCGGCAGCGCGCCGCCGTCGTCCGCCTGCCGGACCAGCTCTCCCAGCTCACCGAACCGCAGGTGGTACACCTCGGCGGGCTCCGCCAGCACGCCTGCACGGGCCAGGCGGCGGCCGAGCTCGCTGTACGCCCGCCGCAGCACCGGCAGCACCATGGTGGCGTAGAAGTGCGTATTCTCCCGGAACGCGATGCCGCACCTCGCCTCCGCCACCGCGCGCTGGACGGCGCGGCGCAGCGGGGCGAACCGCAGCGCGGGGTGGCGCCACAGCCTGGCCATCGCTTCCCCCGACTGGTCGCGCGCTGCGGGACGCTCGCCGAGCATGGAACGCACCAGGCCCAGCACCACCTCCGGTGCCTCGGCCCAGGTCGGCGCGCTGCTGAGCACGATGCTCACGGTCTCGCGGTGCCCGTACTCGGCCAGGAACGCGTCGAGGGCCTCCCGGACGCCGGCAAAATCCGGGTCCCGCCGCAGCCGGACCAGCAGCTCAGCCGGCCCGAGTCCGCGGAAAGCGCGCGCCAGGTCCGGTCGGGCGTTCACCTGCTCGGCCAGCGCCTCCAGCCCGCGGTTGGCCTGGCTGGTGCGGGTCTCGGCGCCGGCGATCAGCGCGGGTCCGAGCCGTCCGGCGCCGAGCAGGGCCAGCAGCAGCCGCAGCTTCCCCAGCGGCAGGAAGGCGGACGGCAGGTAGGACACCCGCAGCCCGGTAATCAGCGACATCGCCGACAGTGCGTCCTCCGCCGCGCCCAGCACGGCCCGCACCGGCAGTTCGGACAGGTCCGCGGCACGCAGCCGCCCGACCTCGGCCAGGAAAGCCGCAAACCGCGGGTCCTCGGTCCAAAGCGCCGCATCGAACCGGCGGGCGCGGCGCAGCACGGACAGCGGCGCCGCCAGCATGCGCAGCGTGGGCCGGGGCAGCGGCAGGATCAGCTGCACCACCACGCCGTCCTCCTCCGGCAGGAGCCGCGGGAGCGGCGGAAACCGCGCGCCGACGCTGCCGGCCATCCGCTCCAGCATCGCCCCGATCCCGTGCTGCATCCAGCCCGACACATCCAACGGGTACGGCCGCTGCTGGAACATCTCGAGGAAGAAGGGCCCCACCAGCCGCTGCAGGCGGTTCAGCCGCGGCGGCTCCGGCGGCAGCGCGGTCATGGGCCGGGCCTGCAACACATAGAGCCTGCCCGCCGCCAGGGCCCACTCGATGTCCTGCGGGCGCTTGAAGAGCTCCTGCACGCGCCCGCCGAGGTCGGCCAGCCCGGCCAGTTGCTCGGGACCCAGCACCGCCCCGCCGTGCCCCGGCGTGAACCGCCGCAGCGCGCCGTTGACGTCCAGCACGTATTGGTCCGGCGTGAGCGCTCCGGAGACGACGGCCTCCCCGAGCCCGGCCGCCGCCTCCACGACCAGCTCGCCCCGCTTTCCGGTGAGGGGATTCGCCGTGAACAGGACGCCCGCGGCCTCCGCCGGCACCATGCGTTGGATTACGACGGCGATGCCCACCTGGTGCGGGTCGATCGCGTTCCGGGCCCGGTAGGCCATGGCCCGGTCGGTCCAGAGCGAGGCCCAGCACCTGGCCACGGCCCGGAGTACGGCCTGCTCGCCGTCGACGTCGAGGAAGGTGTCCTGCTGGCCGGCGAAGGCAGCCCCGGGCAGGTCCTCCGCCGTCGCACTGGAGCGCACCGCCACCGGGCCACCGCCCAGTTCCCGGTAGGCGGCGGCAATCGCGGCGCGGAGCCGGTCGGGCATTCCCGCGCCGGCGACAAGATCGCGGAGCGCGGCCCCATCCAGGCCGGCGACCGGTTGCCCCGCCGGACCGGCAGCCGTCCCGTCCGCCCAGGGATCTTCCGTCCCCGGCGGGCCTGGTGGTTCGCCGGCCTCCAGCAGACGCGCCAGTTCGCCGCCCAGCCCGGTCTCTTCGAGCAGCAGCCGGTAGGCGGCGGTGGTGACGACGAAGCCCGGTGGCACCGGGAAACCGGCGCGCACCAGCTCCCCGAGGTTGGCCCCCTTGCCGCCCGCGGCCGCCACGTCCGCCGCTCCGGACTCCAGCAGCGGCGCCGTCAGCTCCTCACGCATCGGCGGCTCCTTCCGGCGGCGGAACCTCCGCATACGCAGTGGTCCGGAGCCGGCGCTCGGGCAGGAGCAGCGCCAGCACGAAGGCCACCGCAAGGATCGCGCCGGTGTAGCCGAACAACGGAGGTACGGCATCGGCGAAAGCCGCCGCCACCGCGGCCCGGTCCGGGGCCGGCAGCTGCGCCAGAAGCTCCGGCGTGACCGAGTCCAGCCGGCCGCCGAGGCCCGCTGCCACCGCGTCGGGCAGCGCGGCATTGAACCGCAGCGTGATCAGCGTCCCCAGGATGGCGACGCCGACGGCGGCCCCGATCTGCCGCAGGAAGGTCACCGTGGAAGTGGCCGCGCCGAGGTCCGCCCGGGGGACGGTGTTCTGCACCACGAGGACCATGACCTGCATGACCAGCCCAAGACCGAGGCCGATCAGCGCAACCGACAGCAGGACCCGGGCAAGGCTGTTGCCGGGCCGTACCCCGGCGAAGACCAGCATTCCGCCCGCGGCCACCAGCGTGCCGGCGATCGGGAAGATTTTATAGCGCCCCGTGCGCGTGATCAGCAGCCCGGACACGACGACCGCGAGCAGGACCGCCAGCATGAGCACGAGCAGCAGGCTCCCCGACACCGTCGCCGACATCCCCATGCCGACCTGCAGGAAGGCCGGCAGATAGCTGACGGCGCCGAACATGGTGAACCCGACCAGCGCGCTGATGGCCACCGGGATCGCGAACCCGCGCTCCCGGAAAAGGACCAGCGGGACGATCGGATCCGCGGCCCGGCGGGACGAGGCCAGCCAACCGGCCGTCCCGGCCGCCGCCAGCACGGCCAGCACCGGTGCGAGCCAGGCAGGACCGCGGTAGCTCCCCGTGCTGCAGAGCAGGACAAAGGCGACGATGGCCAGCGTCAACAGCGCGGCACCCAGGAAATCGATGTTCCGGCCGCGCGGAGCCGCCGGCAGGTGCAGGGTCAGCGAGACCAAGAGCAGCGCCGCGAGGCCCAGCGGCAGGTAGGCGTAGAAGATCCAGCGCCAGGAGAGCAGGTCCACGGCGGCGCCGCCGGCCAGCGGCCCCGCCACCGCGGCGGCGATGTAGGCCGAGCCGACCACGGCCAGGAACCGGCCCCGCTCCCGCGGGCTGACCAGCTCGCCGATCACGGCCTGCACCCCGATCATCAGTCCGCCGCCACCGATTCCCTGGATGGCCCGGAAGGCGATCAGTTCCGGGATGCTCCGGGCGAGCGGACAGAGGACAGCGCCGGCCAGGAACACCACCAGTGCCGCCTGCAGCACCCGCTTGCGGCCGTAGGCGTCGCCGAGCTTGCCCGCGAGGGGCATTGCGGCGGTCGCAGCGACGAGGTAGCCGGTGATGATCGCGGACATCCGGTCGAGCCCGCCGAGGTCCCCCGCGACGGCTGGCAGCGCGGCCGCCATGATGGTCTGGTCGAGGGCCGCCAGGAACATGACGGCCAAAAGCCCCGGCAGGGCCCGCCGCAGCGCCGGTGGCACCGCGATGCTGCGGCCAGGGCCCGCGTTGGCCTTCATGCGCTTCGCCTCGGCTTCGGGAACGGGTGGTTCCTACAAGCTACGCCGGCTCCCGGAGGGGCTCAAGGAACCCGGACAGATCAACAGACAAGGAGGGGACCCCCG
>NZ_BRVS01000024.1 GCF_026011795.1 Arthrobacter mangrovi
GACTGCCTCCCCTCCCGGGACTTCCCCATGCTCGTCAACCACTACAAGCAGGGCAACCTCGACCTCGACGCCTTCGTCACCGAACGCATCACCCTCGACCAAATCGAAGAAGCCTTCAACAAAATGCACGAAGGCAAAGTCCTCCGCTCCGTAGTGGAAATCGAACCCGCAGGAGCCGCCGCATGAGCGTTCGCATCGAGAACCTCGTCACCTCCGGCACCTTCTCCCTCGACGGCGGGACCTGGGACGTCGACAACAACGTCTGGATCATCGGCGACGACTCCGAAGCCATCGTGATCGACCCCGCACACAACCCGGCCGCCGTCGCCGAAGCAGTGGGAGACCGCACCGTAAAGGCCATCCTGCTCACGCACGGCCACGACGACCACATCCGCGCCGCCGGCGAAACCCGCCGACTCCTCGGCGCCGAGGTCTACCTCCACGACGCCGACCGCATGCTCTGGGACGCCGTCTACCCCGACTCCGCCCCGGACCACGCCATCAACGACGGCGACACCTTCGACATCGCCGGAACCACCCTGACCGCCCTGCACACCCCCGGCCACTCCCCCGGCTCCGTGTGCTTCCACCTGCCCTCCGAGGCCGTCCTATTCAGCGGCGACACCCTCTTCAACGGCGGCCCCGGCGCCACCGGCCGCAGCTACTCCAGCTTCGAGACCATCATCGACTCGATCAAGAGCCGCCTGCTCACCCTGCCCGCCGAAACCACCGTCAACACCGGCCACGGCGACGCCACCAGCATCGGCGCCGAAGCACCACACCTCGACGAATGGATCGCCCGCGGCCACTAGACCGCAGGAGCGCCGTTCCGTGATACCGCCGCCCGGCATCATTCCCTGATGGGAGTGAGGCCGGGCGGCGTGCCGTAGAGGGGCTGGGTCAGCACGTCGACGACGTCCTGCTGCCACGGGAGGCGGCCGCTGTCATCCGCCCACACGGCCTGCACCGCCCGCAGCCGCCGCCCGTACAGCTTGTGGGCATACAGCAGCACGTCTGCCTGGTCCTGCTCCTCCACCGGCGCCAGATAGACCCGCCGGGTACTGAGCGGCACGTTGAGGGTGGCCAGCAGCCGGGTGCCGTGGCCGAGCACCATGTGCGCCATCTCGGCCAGCATCAGGTAGATCTCCCGCGGTTCCCTGCCGGTAATGAGGATCTCCGCGTGCCGCAGCTCCGTCAGACCCACGGTGTAGCCGAAGGCGGGATACTCGGGGCCGCCCTCCACCAGCGCGGCGTGCCAGCCGTGCCGCGCGATGTTCATCCGGATCTTTTCCTTGAGCTGCCGCACCGACATGCCGTTGCAGATATCGCACATGCTGCCTCCTTGAAGTGACCTGCTGTGGGATCAGTGTGGCCTCCGCCGTCGGCCGGGGACACTGGCTGCCTGCCGTTTGTGGATTACGGCGGGCGGGGCCGCTGGCGGCGGGCACGCAGTCCGTGCCACGGTGCTGCGCCACGCCATGCTCTCCTACGTGTTCGGCACGGTCGTTCTCGCCACGACCATCAACCTGGTGGCCGGCCTCGTGCGCTGAACTGCCGGACGGCCACCGCGGGCAGCAGCGGTCACGGCCCGGCTCCCGGTTTGGTGAACGGAAAGCTCAGCACTTCCCGGATGCCGGTTCCCTCGAGCAGCATCATGAGCCGGTCGATCCCGAGCCCGAGCCCGCCCGCCGGCGGCATCCCGGTTTCCAGCGCGGCCAGGAAGTCCTCATCGACCCCGTACCCGCCGCCCGCCCCGGCGCCCGCGTGCAGGGCCTGCTCGGTTAACCGGCGACGCTGTTCCAGCGGGTCGGTGAGCTCCGAATAGCCGGTGCCGATCTCCATCCCGTTGGCCACGAGGTCCCAGCGTTCCACCAAACCGGTGCTGCTGCGGTGCGGGGCCGCCAATGGCGTGCTCTCGGCCGGGAAATCGTAGTAGAACGTGGGCAGGACCGTGGCCGGTTCGACGAGCCGGGCGTAAAGTTCCTCCAGCACGGTTCCGGCACCCGGTCCGGGACCGACGGCGACCCCGTTCCGGCGGGCGAGCCGCACCAGGAGATCGGGGTCCGAGTCAGCGGATACGCGCTGGCCGAGTACCTGGGAGACGGCGTCCAGGACCTTCACCCACGCCCATGGTCCGGATACATCCGTCAGTTCCGGAGGCTCCCCCGGGGCTTGTGCCCGGCGCAGCGGCATCACTGCCGCGCCGTGCACCTTCGTGGCCGCGGCCTTGACCAGCCGCTCGGCCAGCTCTTTCATGTCCGTATAGTCCGCGAACGGGCTGTACGCCTCCAGGGAAGTGAACTCCGGGCTGTGGGTGGCATCGGCCCCTTCGTTGCGGAAGTTGCGGCCGATCTCGAAGATGCGGCCGGATCCGGCGACCAGCAGCCGCTTGAGATAGAGCTCGGGTGCGATGCGCAGGGTCAGATCGGTTCCGTAGGCGTTGCTGTAGGTGCGGAAGGGGCGCGCCGCGGCACCGCCGCCCGCCGCGGCGAGGATGGGTGTCTCGACCTCGCGGTAACCTTCCTCCCCGAGGAGGCGCCGGATTTCCCCAAGGACCCGAGCCCGGCGCACCAGCACATCCATTCCCGCCGGGCGAACCAGCAGGTCCATCTCACGGTGCCGCGGACGGCTGCCCGGCCCGGCCGGCCCGCGGACGTACGGCACGGGATGCAGCGCCTTCGCGGCCACCTGCAGCTGCGAGACCTGTAACGACGGCGTGCCGCTGCGGGACTGCGCCTCAGTGGCCGTGACCACCACGAGGTCGCCGACGTCCAGCGCCCGGCTCAGCAGGCGCAGCCGCTCCGTGCCGAGGACGCCGCGCTCCAGAACCGCCTGCACCGTGCACCCGCCGTCCGTGAGGTCGGCGAACAGCACGCCTCCGTGGTGCCGCAGCCCGCGGATGCGTCCGAAGACCAGGCAAGGCTGTCCCGGTCCACCGTCGGCAGACGCAACCGGGACTGCGGGCGCCATCCCGACGGGGTAGGGCTCCATCCCCGCCTCCCGGAGCATCTGCGCGTGACGCAGCCGGTGCCGGGTCTGTGCAGAGAGCCTGCGGGCGGGTCCGCGGGGGCGGCGCGGAGCCGTCTCGAGGGCGCCCACCAACTCAAGCTCCGCTTCCGTCAGCCGGTACTGCGGGGCTTCCCGGTGCCACAGCCCGGGCACAAAACCCTCGACCTGCGCCGCCGCCAGGGCCACCCTGGGCAGCACCAGGAGACCGTCGAAACACAGATAGCGGGGGAACCACTCCGGCCGGTACTTGGCATTCGACCGGTAGAGCCGCTCCAACTGGAAGAACCGTTCGAAGAAACCCAGCAAGGACGTATTAAGCCGGGTCACCGCTCCGGCGCCGAGCCGGTCGGCGTCGGCGAACAGCCCCCGGAACATCGCGAAGTTCAAGGAAATCCGGGTAATCCCGAGGTCCTTGGCCTGCTCCATCAGGCGGGCGACCAGGAGTTCGGTCGTCCCGTTGGCGGCCTCCGGCGAGCGCCGCATGAGATCCAGCGAGAGCCCGTTCCTCCCCCACGGCACCATCGACAGGAGCCCCGTGACGGCACCATCGTCGCCGTGTGCGGTGACGATGAGGCAGCGCCCGTCGGCGGGATCGCCCCACCGGTTGAGTGCCATGGAAAAGCCGCGGTCGCTTGCGCTCCCCCGCCACTTGTCCGCCAACTCCCCCAGGGCTGCCAGTTCTGCCGGCGGCACGTCCGACTGCCGCCGGATGCGGACCTCGAGACCCTTCCTGCGGGCGTGGCGCACGGCGCGCCGCACATCGGCCAGGTTCCGGTCGGTCAGCGAGAACTGGTCCGGATACAGGACCGCCTCGTCACCGAGCACCAGGACGCCGAGCCCGGCCGCGGCAAACACCCGGGCCGCCTCTTCCGATGCGCCCACCACGCCCAGAGTCCAGCCGAATCCGCGGGCGTGGCGCTTCCACGCCTCAACAGCGGGCTGCCAGGCCGCCGGATCCCCCACCGGATCCCCCGCCGCCAGGCACACTGAGCCAACCACCCGGTAAGCCACGGCGGCGCGCCCGTCCGGGGCAAAGATCAGCTCCTTGTCCCGCCGGGTCGCAAAGTAGCCGAGCGCATCGTGGCCGCCGTATTCGGCAAGCAGGCCGCGCAGGGCGATCTCCTGGCCGCTCGTCCAGGCGCCCGGCCTGCGGCCCGAATGCAGGAAGACGAAGACGGTGGCTACGATCGTCACGGACAGCAGGATCGACGTCAGCAGCGGGATGCCCGCGGGGATCTGCCGGTAGAAGGCCGGCGCCACCCGCAGGCCGAGGGCGCGCAGCACCGCCATGCCGAGCACGTCCAGTCCGTCCACGGCAGGCCCGGTCCCGGCGCGCAGCAGGACGTGCGGCAGCCCCACGGACAGCACCGTTCCGCCGACCAGGGTCAGGATGGCCGCCCGCGCCGCGCCGGCCCGGGTCCGCGCCGGGAACGCCGGCCGCACCCACCATACGAGCCACAGGGTCAGCAGGGAGGCAACGATCCCGATGAGTTCGACGGCGGTGCCCGCGGCGAGCGCTGCCGCCGGCCGGCTACCGGGGCGGCGTTCCCACAGCCCGGCGAGGATGGCTGCCGAGACGATCAGCCCCAGCACGGCGAAGACCGCCAACAGCATCAGCGCCACCCGGCGGCGCCGCAACAGCGCGCCGGTGACGAGCGCCAGGACCACGATGGACACGAGGGAGGGCGTCAGCGGGATGTTGAGCGCCCCGAACACCACCACCGGCAGCCGCGACGGGAGCCCGGCGAGCCGGGCCAGCCAGAGGACGACGGCGGTCAGCGTCGCCACCGCGTAGAGCCAGGTCAGGATCCGGGCCCAGCGCTCCTGCGCCGGCGTGGGCGCCGTACGGCGGTGCCTGTGCCCGCCGGACCTGTTCGGGGAGATCGACCGACCCATCTTCCACCGTCCCGCCGCTCACGGTCCTACTCTTCCGGCCGCCCGGTCCGCTCCAGCAGCGCCCGGAAACCGGACTCCTCGGGTTCCCAGTCATTGCGGTACCTGGCCAGCACGGCGCGCTCGACCGCGTCCACCCCGATACCAGGAACCAGGTCATCGGCGGCGCCCGCGGTCGCCGGGTCCCATTCCAGCCCCAGCGCGTCGTAGGCCTGGACCAGCACCTCCCGCAGCGGCCCGGAGTCCTCCACCACGATCACGGAGGAGAACAGCCAGGCCCCGGCGACCACCCGCTGCGCGGTGCCCACCAGTTTGACCCGCGTCCCGCCGTCGTACCCGGGAACCCCGTGCACGCCGTACTCCCCCGGACAGTACTCGCCCGGAATCTCGCCCATGCGGGCGCTCACGCCGGCATCCCGCAACGCTGCCGCCAGCAGTTCGCCGAAGTAGGCAAAGCGGTGCCGGGAGGCTGCGATCGCGTCCGCTTCCGGCTGCACGTGGTCGACGACCAGGCACCCGCGGTGGTAGGCCGCCGCGCGTCCCCCGGCCTTGCGCACCAGCGGCTCGAATCCGAGTGCCCGGCAGCGCTCCGCGGCCTCGGCGAAGCCGGCGAGATGCGTGTCGCGCTGGCCGAAGGCCACGCTCGGCTCCGGCCGGTAGATCCGCACCGTCGCGCCCAGCCTGCCGGCCTTGGCCGCCTGCAGCATCCGCAGCCCGTAGTCCAGGTCTTCCGCGGCGCCGAAGGAGACGTCCTGCCGGACCCATGACAGCGACCGGTCCAGGTCACCCGGCCAGGCCTTCGCCGGAGCGGCGGACGATGGCGCGGAGGCGTCCGGCTGCTTCGCCGCTTCGCCGGCCGCCAGTTCAGTCGCCAACGGTCACTCCGCGCCAGAAGGCCACCCGGCCCCGGATCTTTTCGGCCTCGGGGGTGGTCAGCGGGTAATACCAGGCAGCGTCCTGGTTGCGCTCGCCGTCGACGTCGAGCGAGTAGTAGTGCGCCGTGCCCTTCCAGCCGCACTCGGAGTGGTGGCTGCTGGGAACCAGGAATTCGTCCTTGACGCTGTCGCGCGGGAAGTAGTGGTTGCCTTCTACCACCAGGGTGTCCTCGGATTCGGCGATCACCGCGCCGCGCCATACTGCCCTGACCATGTTCTTCTCCCTCGTGCCGCTTGGGCCGTTCCTACCAGTAAACCGGTAACGTCCCGCAGCCGCCAATCACATGGCACACTCGGTGGCATGCGCGAACTGATCGTTCTCGGCACAGCGTCGCAGGTCCCCACGAGGACCCGGAACCACAACGGCTACCTGCTGCTCTGGGACGGCGAGGGCCTGCTCTTCGACCCGGGTGAGGGGACGCAGCGGCAGATGATCCATGCCGGCGTCTCCGCCACCCGGATCACACGGATCTGCCTCACGCACGTGCATGGGGACCACTGCTACGGCCTGCCCGGCGTGCTCTCCCGCATGGCCCTGGACGGTGTGCCCCATCCGGTCTATCTGCACTATCCGGCCTCCGGCGAGGACGTGGTCCGCGCGCTGGTCTCGGTCGCGTCCCCCGGCATCGACCTTCGGCTCTGCCCGCACGGTTCCGCCGGTCCCGTCGCCGCCGGGCTCGAGGTCCGCGAGCTGCGGCACCGGATCGAGACCTACGGCTACCGCCTGACCGAACCGGACGGGCACACCCTGCTGCCCAAGCGCCTCGCGGCGGCCGGCATCGACGGGCCCGACGTCGGACGGCTCCAGCGTGAGGGCAGCTTCAACGGCGTGCGCCTGGAGGACGTGAGCGTGTACCGCCCCGGTCAGCGCTTCGCCTTCATCATGGACACCGCCGTGTGTCCCGGTGCCGAGGACCTGGCCGACGGCGCCGACCTGCTGGTTACCGAGTCCACCTTCAACGACGACGACGAGGGGCTGGCATCGCAGTATCGCCACCTCACCGCGGGGCAGGCAGGTGCGCTGGCGGCCTCCGGCGGGGCGGGCACGCTGGTGCTGACGCACTTCTCCTCCCGCTACGGGGATGACATGTCCGTGCTGGCGGAGCAGGCCGGCGCGCGGGCGGGCGGCACCAAGGTCCTCGCGGCCGAGGACCTGGACAGGATCCGGTTCCCGAAACGGCGCCACATCCTCCCGCGCGGCTGACTACAGCCCTGCCACGAAGTACAGGTTGAACGGGTCCGACTCGATCTCCTTGGCCTCGACCCGGCCGAAGCCCGCGTCCGCGAGCATGGACAGCGCCAGCTGCCGGCCCCAGACCGTGCCCAGCCCGGCGCCGTCGAGCCCGAGCGAGACGCTCATGCAGTGGAACATCGAAATGGCATACAGGTAGCTGCCCCACGGGAGGGCGGCGTTGTCCTCGACGTGGCTGGAGGCCTTGATGTCCACGAGCAGGAACACGCCGCCGGGCCTCAGCGCCTTGCGGATGTTCGCGAGCACCTGCGCCGGGTGCGCCTGGTCGTGGATCGCGTCGAAGGCGGTCACCGCGTCGAAGGCCTGCACACGGTCGAGGGCCGCCACGTCCAGTTCCTCGAAGGACGCGTTCTCCAGACCCATCCGTCCGGCCTCGGCTCGGGCCGCCGCGATGGCATCCGCCGAGAAGTCGTAGCCGGTGAACCTGCTGGCGGGGAAGGCCCTGGCCATCAGGTTGACGGCGTGGCCGCTGCCGCACCCGATATCGCACAGATCGATGCCCCGGGCCAGGCGATTCGGCAGGCCCGGCGCGAGCGGCAGGATCACGTCCAGCAGGGCCGCGTCGTGTACTGCCGCGCTGGTCTCGGCCATGTTGCGGTGGAAGTGGGGATACTCGGCGTACGCCAGCCCGCCGCCGCGGTGGAAGCGGTCGATGATCTTCTGCTCCACCTCGCCCATCATCGAAATATGCTGCATCAGCAGAGCCATGTTGTTCGGGCCCGCGGCCCTGGTCAGGACGGCCGCCTGGTCGCGGGGCAGCAGGTAGGTACGGCCGGCGGCATCGTAGCGGACTATCCCCGCCGCGGTCATCCCGCCCAGCCACTCCCGCACGTAGCGTTCGTCCAGGCCGCCCGCGTCGGCGATTTGCCTGCTCGTCGCCGCCGGCAGCTGCGCCAGCGTCTCGAACAGGCCGGTCTGGTGCCCGACGCTCGTGAGCAGGGCGATCGCAGCCTTGTTGAGGATCTCCAGGTAGGCTCCCGCGGCGGCAGCCGCCGCGGCATCGTGGCCGCTCCCGAATTCCTCACGAGTTGTTTCCTGGTCGATGGTCATGGTTCTTTCCTTTCCTGCAGAGGACCTTCGTTACGGGACCAGCGTTCCTGAGGCGGCGGGCTGCCGGGGTTCGGACAGGGCCTCGGTGCCCTGCCGCGGCTGCCGCTCATCCGATCCGGTGCGCGGACGGACGTGCCGCCGGTCCGCGAACGCCCCGTGGCGCAGGTACATGGCCAGCATGAAGGCGGTCGAAAGGATGTAGAAACCGTGCAGCGCCCAGATCGGACCGGCCGGCAGGCTGTAGACGTACACGGCATAGACGAGGTTCCCCGTGTTGCTCAGCAGCAGGTTCCCCAAGCTGTAGGACGCCAGGTCGCGGGTCCGCACCGCCTTGACGATCATGGGCATGACGCTGCCGGCGAAGATGACGGTGGAGACACCGCCGGCCAGGATCGCCAGATCGATATCCATCGCTGCTGCTCCTTCACGCTGTGTGCACTGGCTGTGCACCATCAACGCTACGAAGCGGCGGAAACCGGGGCGTCGGGATGATTACCCATTTCCTCCGGCGGCCGTATGGCTCATTTCATGCAGAGCCCGGTATCCGGCGGGCTTCCGCCGGCTGCAGGCCGTGCTCATGGGCCCAGGCGGCAGCCGCAGTGCGGGACGACACTCCGAGCTTGGCGAAGATGTTGGCCACGTGCCGGCCTACCGTCTTCTGGCTGATGAACAGCGCCTCTGCCGTGTCCTTATTGCTGGCCCCCGAAGCGATCAGGGCCAGCACGCCGGCTTCCCGCTCGGTCAGGCCGCCGGGCAACGGGGTCCGCTCGAAGCGCCGGATGTCCGGCAGCGCGCCGAGCTCGCGGTAGATTGCGAGCGCCGTGGCCTCGTCGGCGTCGGCCACGGCCGGCTGGGACATCCCGCGGTGCGCCCGGGCGGACAGCTCGTACAGCCTGGCCGTCTCGTACCGCGCCTGCAGCGCCCGGTATCCGGCGGCCGCCGACTGCAGACGGGGCAGAGCGCCCGCAAAGTCCGCCGCGTCGATCAAAACTTCCGCCCTGGCGTGTCCGGCCCACGCGCGGAAGCAGGCCGTACCGAACTCGTCCGCCGTTTCCTCCAACTGGGTGCAGAACCGCTCCGCTTCGTCCCGCAGCCCACGGGCAAGCGCGATGCAGACCGCCGGCTCAAGCAGGCGCGCGCAAGCCAGCCGGTCCCGCCCGCTCAGCGCCGAGCACAGCCCGGCCCAAGCCGCGTCGCTGTGGCCCGCCGCCTGCTGCAGCAGGGACTCCCCCGGCTGCGGGTCCGTGCCCAGCTCGCGGGCGCGCGCGTAGGCTGCCTGCGCTCCGCCGGCATCGCCGCGCAGCCGCCTCAACTCGCCCAGCTGGTAGAAGGCCTCGCCCGCCACCCAGTTGTTCCGGCCGACCAGTTCGGCGCCGCTGCGCTCGATGGCGGCCTCGGCCTCGCCCCAGCGGCCTTCCACACTGAGCAGCTGCAGCCGGTGGATGCGGCAGATGCCCGCGTAGACCACTTCCCCCTGGAACTGCCGGCACCACTGTTCCGTGGCGCGGGTCCAGGCGCTCATGCGCGGCAGGTCCCCCAGTTCATGGCAGGCGTGGATGACCGTGCAGTAGATGTCCCCGGCCCATTCCGGCGGGATCGCCCCGGCGAGCACCGGCAGCATCGCCTCATCCAGCTGGGCGAAGCCGGACGTTGTCCTGCCGGCGCGCAGGTCGACCAGCCCGGACAGCACCAGCCCGAACGACGTCAGCTCCGGTGCACGGTGCCGGCGGGCCAGCTCCTGCAGCCGTGCCGCGGCCCGGGCTGCCGGACCCCCGGGGGTGAAGTCGAAGGCGATCGAGGCGTCCAGGTACAGCAGGTAGCCCTGCGCCGGCCCCTCCGGCATGTCGGCAAGGATCCGCCGGGCCCGGCTGGCCCAGCCGGAGGCAATCACAAGGTCGCCCCGGATGAACCACAACAGGCCGAGGTTCAAGGCCTTCATCGCCGCCTCGGCCGGCTCGCCGCCGTCCAAAAAGCGGTGGTACACCTCCTCGGACAGCGACAGCGATTCCTGGACCTCCCCTACCCACCAGGCGGCGCTGCCCAGCAGGCCAAGATCCGCTGCAGGCAATCCGGAGAGTTCCTTGGCGCTCGCAAAGTCCCGGTAGGCGGCGTACCAGTCCCCGCGGGCGTATGCCGCCCGCGCTGTATCCACCAGTGCGTTGAAATCGTCCATCATCGGACTCCATCTCAACGGTAATCCCGCAGCCGGGCATCGGTCGAGCGGCCTTCCGCGGTCCCTCCCTTAAGCAAGTACGACGGCGGAACGTGAGTTCCGCCGTCGTACTTTCCGCCGCGGTTCCGAGGCAGAGGCGCGGGACTTCTGCCCCGCGGACCAGTACCAAGGCCGGCTAGCGGCTGTCCTCTTCCTCGCGCCCGTCCAGATGCGAGCGGATCCAGCGCCAGTTCGGGTCGTCGACGGTCCCGCCGCGCACTGCCCGAAGCTTCCGCAGCGCCGCTTCGCCCTTGTCTGTGCCGATTTCCAGCGAAACCCCGGGCACGGGAGGACCGCCGGGAGCGGACGTTTCGGTGGACGGAGCAGGCTTCGGAGACACCGGCGCGGTGGCGCGCGCGCTGCGCTGGGCCGGAGCGGTCGGAGACGGCACGGCCCGCTCAGTGGGGGTGGCGGATGCGGTGGGTCGCGGGCTCTCCGACGCGGACGACGCCGTACTGGCCGTGCCTGTCGGTTCCGGTGCCGCCGTGGGAGTTGCGGTGGGTGCTTGGGCCGCGCCGGCCGCCGCCTGGTCCCGGGTCGAGCCGGTGGCCGGGGCGCTCGCGGTCCCCGGTGTACCCGTGGCCCGCGGGGCATCGCTGGTCGGAACGGCAGCCGGTTCGTTGGAAACGCCGTTCGTTCCTGCTGCGGGAACCTGCGGAGAAACGGCGCCGGCGGTCGGCTGCACGTCGCTTGCCGGCATCGGATCAGCCTCGGTGGAGGCCGCCTTGCTGTCGACCGTGGGCCGGTCGTAGGCGGGCGTCGTGCTGCTGGTCGACGCCGCTACCGATCCCGTCGTCGTGAACGTCTTGGTGTCCGAAGGGCTCCCCGCAGCTTCCGGTTCCGATGGCTGAATCAGCGGCAGGACCACGGCTGCTGCCAACCCGGTGGCGACGGCGGCGATGCCGGTGAACGCCACCGGCTTCCGAACGGGGGAGAGTGCGGTCGCAGAGGAGGCTGCGGCGGCGCTTCGGCGGCCACGGGAGCGGCGGCCGGGTGGAACGGCGGAGCCGGCACGCCGGCGTCCGCGCGATGAGTGAATCTTCACGGGAATCCTCTCTACACGCCTGAGAAGTTAGCTGTCGGATTCGAGAGAGAGCATCCCGGCGCGGCCGCCGCACAGCAGGAGCTGCTGAGGCTGGCCGCACTTCACCCCAAGGCGCCGGTGGCGCCGATGATGGTTCCTCCACCTCTGCCAGTGCAATTGAACGGACAGGTACGCTGGCAGAGTTCGGCGTGCGCACCAGGCCATGGCACCGTCCGGAGCATGGCGCCATCTAACGTATCGCCCCTGCTGAATCGTTACAAACCCGTGACATGTGTTGGTGCTCACGCAGGCGCTGAGCAGGCAAAACACCCGATTGTGGCGGGCGCCGCGCCGAAATGCAGGCTCAGCCCGAAGTTCCTTCGGTGAATCGTTTCGCAAACGGGTTTCCGCCCGTCATACTTTTGCCGGGGGAGGCTTCGGGGGTTCGATGCACGTCTCCTGCCAGGGACCACCCACTCGCTCAGGAGCATCATGGACTTCACTCCCCTGCGCCGCGCCGCGGCCACCCTGCTCGCCGCCTCACTGCTTGGCGCCACTGTTTCCGTGCCCGGCCCGGCCGCGGCTTCGCCCCTCCTTACGGTCACGGCGGAGATTTCGGCCATCCTCGCCGCCCCGAAGCTGGTCTCCGCCGGCTACACCGGCTTTACCCTCGACTGGGAGGCGGTGACCGGGGCCAACCGCTACGAGGTCCGCTATTCCACCCGGTCCGACTTGCTGGGCGCCCCCGTCGTCGAGAAGGTCCACAGCCGGTACCTGGGCGACCTGGAGGATGCGACGACCTACTACATCCAGTACCGGGCGCTGTACCGAGAGCCCGGCAGCGACTACGGCGAATACGTCCGCTCCGCATGGTCCCCCACGCTGAAGGCAACCACCCAGGCCAACTACCCCGGTGCGTTCACCACGCTCAAGACGACCGGCGGGCAGGACAGCATTACGGTCAGCTGGAACCGCACCGCGGACACCACCCACTACACAGTCACCATTGCCGACAACATGGCCATGACGCTGCGGCCGCGCACCTTCTCCAACGTCGCCGGCACGAGCCTGAAGATCACCGGGCTTACCCACGGCTCCCGCTCCTCCATGCCGAGCTTCATCCGCGTCTACGCCCACAACAAGACCTACAAGACCCGCACCTCGGCCCGGCTCACCGCCTACCCGGCTGCCCCGGCCGTCGCGGGAACCGAACCGTTGGCCGTAGCCAGCCAGAACCTGCTGTGCGCGAGCTGCACGGTCACCGGCGCCCCGCACTGGAACACCCGCAAGCTCACCCACCTGAAAACCATTAAGGCGAAGAACCCGGACGTCCTCCTGCTCCAGGAGGCCATGAACGTGAACATCCCGGGCACCGCCAGCACCAAGGCCATGACTGATTTCCAGGCCCGGCTGAAGACCATCGGCTACGCCCTGGACCGGACACCGGAGAAGGCCGGCACCAAGCACTACTGGAACCGCGTCGCCTACAAAAGCTCCAAGTACTCAGTGGTCAAGCGCGGCACGTTCGCCCTGCCCACCCCCGCGGGCCAGGACCGCCGCGGCGCCGCCTGGGTGGCGCTGAAATCGAAGAAGACAGGCAAGATCTTTTACGCCGTCTCCTACCACGTCGACCCTAAGCTGCCGCTGACCGGCTCCGTCTCCAAAACCGCCGTCATGCAGACCATAGACCGGCAGCTGAAGACGATCAACACCCGCAACCGGCCCGTCGTTGTCGGCGGGGACATGAACTCCAGCTTCTACCAGCTGCCCTCCAACGCCCCGCACGAGGCCTTCATCAAGGCCGGCTGGACCGACACCGCCTCCTCAGCTGTGAAGACCGACTTCCTCTACCCCACCACCAACGGCTTCCGGAAGCAGCAGGCATCGACGTTCGGGCGCATCGACTACGTCTTCACAAAGAGCATCCCTGGCACCGTCTCCTACGAAAACGTCCTCGACATCGACGCCGCGGGCCGGCTGCTCTCGACTCCAGGATCGGACCACAACATGGTCCTGGCCAAGCTCAAGCTGAAGTAGGCCCGTGCTGCTGTCCTCTGCCGGAAGGTTCCGGAGAGGATGGCTCTGGTGGACCACTGCGCCCGGGAGTATGACTGGACCATGAAAAGGTCCCAGCACAGGGGCCGGCCCCTGGTGCCACTGATCGGACAGCTCCGTTCCTACGACCACACGTGGCTGCGCGGCGACCTGACAGCCGGGATCACCGTCGCGGCCCTGATCGTTCCGAAGAACCTGGGGTATGCCGGCATCGCGGGGATCCCGCTGCAGAACGGACTGTACGCGGCCGCCGCCGGTGCAATCGCGTACGGCATCTTCGGCACCTGCCGGCAGATCTCGATGGGGCCCAGCTCGGGCCTCGCGGCGGTGGCCGCCAGCGCCGTGCTCGCCGCCGGCCTCACCGGTCCGCAGGATATTGCCTCGTTTGTCGCCGGAATCACCCTGGCTTCGGGGATCCTCTTCCTGCTCGTCGCGGTCCTCAAGATGGGCTGGATCGCCCAGTTCCTCTCCCGGGCCGTGGTGACCGGCTTCCTGTTCGGCGCCGCGATCGACGTCGTCGTCGGCGAACTGCCGAAGCTCACCGGCACCGACGCGACCGGCTCCAATCCGATCCAGGAATTTATCTCTTGGCTCGGAACCCTAGGCGCAACGCATCCCGCGACGCTCTTCGTCGGCACGATTGCGCTGGCCGTGGTTTTCGGCCTGAGGGCGGTCGCCCCCGGCATCCCGGGTGCGCTGGTCCTGGTCGTCGGCGGTCTTCTCGCATCAGCCGTGTTCGGCCTTGGTAACAAGGGCGTGGCCCTCGTGGGACACGTGCCCAGCGGGCTGCCCTCGGTGCAGGTCCCGGACCTCCAGCTGATGTGGGACAAGGTGGGCATCGTCGCCGTCGCGGCTGTGGCGCTTGCCCTGATCGGCTTCTCCCAGACCGCCGGAGACGCGCGGGCCTTCTCCGCGAAGCACCACTACCGGATCGATATCAACCAGGAGTCGACGGCCCAGTCGCTGGCCAACACGGCGGCCGGCCTGTTCCAGGGGATGCCGGTTTCGACGAGCCTGTCGGCGAGCTCGCTGAATGACCATTCCGGGGCCAGGACGGGCCTGGCGTCCCTGACCTCGGGCGCCACCGTCCTGCTCACGCTGCTCTTCCTGGCCCCGCTCTTCTCGAACCTGCCGCAGCCGGTGCTGGCGGCCCTGATCATCGAAGCCGTCGTGATGGGCATGATGAACCTGCGCGAAATGCGGCGGCTGGCCCGGGTGCAGCGGTTCGACTTCTGGATCGCGGTCACCGCCATCGCCTGCACGGTCGTCTTCGGCGTGCTCGCGGGCGTCATCATCGGCATCGGGCTGTCGCTCCTCTGGCTCATCTCGGTGGCCACCCACCCCGAGATGCCGGTCCTGGGACGCCAGCCGGGCACGCAGGTCTTCCGCGAAACCGAAGGCCACCCCGGCGACGAAGTGCTTCCCGACATCGCCGTGGTCAGGTTCGACGGCGGACTCTTCTTCGCCACCGCCGACGCTCTCGAGGACCGCCTGCGCGAGGCCATCCAATCGACTCCCCAGCTCACCGGTATCGTGCTCGACTGCGAGGGGATCAACTTCATCGATTCCCAGGGTGCAGCCAAGCTGGCGGACGTTGTGCACCTGACCCGCGAGGCCGGCATCAACTTGCGCCTGGCCCGGCTGAAGCCCGCCGTCCGCGCGACCCTGGAGAGGGACGGCGTGGTGGAGCGCCTCGGCGCGCAGATGATCCACGGGAACGTCCACCGGGCGGTGCAGGCGGAACAGGCGGCGACCCGACCGGCACCCGACGGCGAGTCCGGCTGAACCAGCCGGCCCGGACTGCGACGCAGCGATCGAGAGCAGGATCCGCATGGTGACGGCGGCGACGATACTGGGAATCATCATCCTCTGGAGCGCGATCTCCAGGCCGTTTGACCGCTATGGCGTCACGTCGGCCCTGTTCCTGACGGCCGCCGGATTCGCCGTCGGCGCCTCGACACTCGGCATGCTTGACGTCGCGCTCGAGGCCGAGGTAGTCGAGCGCGTGGCGGAACTCGCGCTCGTGCTGCTGCTGTTCAGCGATGCCGCCCGGCTCGACCTGCGCTCGCTGCGCCGCGAACTGGGATGGCCAAGCCGCCTGCTGCTGATCGGCCTGCCGCTCACTATGCTCGCCGGGGCATGGGTCGGAGCCCTCGTTTTCCCCGGCATGGCGCTCGCGTCTGCAGCCCTGCTGGCCACCATGCTGGCCTCGACCGACGCCGCCCTGGGCCGCAAGGTCGTGGCCGACACTGCCGTACCGGCCCGGGTGCGGCAGGCTTTGGACGTCGAGAGCGGCCTTAACGACGGCCTGGCGGTCCCGTTCTTCCTCGTCGCACTCGAGATCGCCAACGCCGAACTCACGACCGGGGTCACCGGGGCGGTCGTCAGCAACATGGCCGCCCAGATCGGCTGGGGACTCGCCGGCGGACTCGCGGCGGGAATCCTGGGCGGATTGCTGTTCCGCACCGCAGACCGGCGGGAATGGATCAGCCCGGAGTGGCGCCAGGTCGTGACGATGGCCGTGGCGCTGCTGGCTTACACCCTCGCGCTGGCGCTTGGCGGCAGCGGCTTTATCGCTGCGTTCGTCGGGGGCATCGCGTTCGGGAGGGCGTCCGGCGCACGCGGTTCGCTGGTCACCCTGTTCGCCGAGGAGTCCGGCGATTTCCTGGCCGCCGTGACCTGGATCGGATTCGGAGCCCTGGCGCTGACCTGGGCCGTCCCGCACATCACCTGGCAGGTGGTCCTCTACGCTGTGCTCAGCCTGACACTCGTGCGCATGGTCCCCGTCGCGATCGCCTTCGCCGGGCAGAGCGTGAAAGCCCCGACGACGGCGTTCATCGGCTGGTTCGGTCCGCGCGGCCTCGCTTCGCTCGTGTTCGCGCTGCTCGCCTTCGAGCGCGGGGTTCCCGACGGCCAGGTCGTGTTCACGACGGCGGTCATCACGGTAGCGCTCAGCGTCATTCTCCACGGCCTCAGCTCGGTCCCGCTGGTCGCCCTCTACCATCGGTGGTACGAGGTCCACGCCGCCGCGCATCCGTCGGCAGAGGAGTCGACCCCGGCGACAATGCCCCGCCGCCGACGCCAGTTCCCCTCCCTCAGTTCCGCCGGCTTCCACCGCGGTCGAAAGCCCGGCTGAACCGGCCGGAGTGTCCCTTGGATACGCCAGTGCCCCGGCTGGACATGTCCAGCCGGGGCACTGACAGGGAGACGGGAAGAAGGAGGCTAGAAGTCCCAGTCCTCGTCTTCGGTGTTGACGGCCTTGCCGATCACGTAGGAGGAGCCGGAGCCGGAGAAGAAGTCGTGGTTCTCGTCCGCGTTCGGGCTCAGCGCCGACAGGATGGCCGGGTTCACGTCCGTCACGGTGGACGGGAACATGGCCTCGTAGCCCAGGTTCATCAGGGCCTTGTTGGCGTTGTAGTGCAGGAACTTCTTGACGTCCTCGGCCAGCCCTACGCCGTCGTACAGGTCGTGGGTGTACTGGACCTCATTGTCGTACAGCTCGTAGAGCAGCTCGAAGGTGTAGTCCTTCAGCTCCTGGCGCTTGGCCTCGTCCACCTGCTCCAGGCCCTTCTGGAACTTGTAGCCGATGTAGTAGCCGTGCACGGCCTCGTCGCGGATGATCAGGCGGATCAGGTCGGCCGTGTTGGTCAGCTTGGCGCGCGAGGACCAGTACATCGGCAGGTAGAACCCGGAGTAGAACAGGAAGGACTCGAGCAGGGTCGAGGCGACCTTGCGCTTGAGCGAGTCGTCACCGTAGTAGTAATCGGTGATGATCTGCGCCTTCTTCTGCAGGTTCTGGTTCTCGACCGACCAGCGGAAGGCCTCGTCGATCTCCTTGGTGGAGCACAGGGTGGAGAAGATCGAGGAGTAGCTCTTGGCGTGCACCGACTCCATGAAGGCGATGTTGGTGTACACGGCCTCCTCGTGCGGGGTCAGCGCGTCCGGGATCAGGCTGACGGCGCCGACGGTGCCCTGGATGGTGTCCAGCAGGGTCAGGCCGGTGAACACCCGCATGGTGAGGGTCTGCTCGGCCGGCGTCAGCGTGTGCCAGGACTGCACGTCATTGGACAGCGGCACCTTCTCCGGCAGCCAGAAGTTGTTGACCAGCCGGTTCCAGACCTCCACGTCCTTCTCATCCTGGATGCGGTTCCAGTTGATGGCCTCAACGTGGTGGAGGAGCTTGACCTTCTCCGTCATTTTTACCCTCGGATTCCTTTGGTGTTTCTTCAAGTCTAGTTCGCGGCGGTGACACTCCGGCCCCTCCGCATGCGGCCTCCCCCGCCGGAGTACCGGAGGGAAAGCGTACGACGGCGGGCGGTCACCCGCCGTCGTACGTTTTAGTTGCCCGAAGCTACTACAGCATGCAGCTGACGCAGCCCTCCACCTCGGTCCCTTCCAGGGCGAGCTGGCGCAGGCGGATGTAGTAAATCGTCTTGATGCCCTTGCGCCAGGCGTAGATCTGGGCCTTGTTGATGTCGCGGGTGGTGGCGGTGTCCTTGAAGAACAGCGTCAGCGACAGGCCCTGGTCCACGTGCTGCGTGGCGGCGGCATAGGTGTCGATGATCTTCTCGTAGCCGATTTCGTATGCATCCTGGTAGTACTCCAGGTTGTCGTTGGTCAGGTACGGCGCCGGGTAGTAGACGCGGCCGATCTTGCCTTCCTTGCGGATCTCGATCTTCGAAGCCACCGGGTGGATGGAAGAGGTCGAGTTGTTGATGTAGGAGATCGAACCCGTCGGCGGCACGGCCTGCAGGTTCTGGTTGTAGATGCCGAACTCCATGACGGAGGCCTTCAGCGCTTCCCAGTCCTGCCGGGTCGGGATGTGGATGTTCTGGAACAGCTCCTTGACCTTCTCGGTCTGCGGCAGCCAGTCCTGCCCGGTGTACTTATCGAAGAACTCTCCGGTGGCGTACTTCGAGTTCTCGAAGCCGCCGAAGGTCTCCCCGGTTTCCTTGGCGATGGCGTTGGACGCGCGGAGGCAGTGGAAGAGCACGGTCGCGAAGTAGATATTGGTGAAGTCCAGGCCCTCTTCGGAGCCGTAGTGGACCCGCTCGCGGGCCAGGTAGCCGTGCAGGTTCATCTGGCCGAGGCCGATGGCGTGCGACTGCGCGTTGCCTGCCGCGATGGAGGGCACGGAGTTGATGTACGACATGTCCGAGACCGCGGTCAGGGCGCGGATGGACGTCTCGATGGAAGCGCCGAAGTCCGGGGAATCCATGGTCTTGGCGATGTTCATCGACCCGAGGTTGCAGGAAATGTCCTTGCCGACCTCGGCGTACGTCAGGTCCTCGTTGTACTCGGAGGAGGTGGAGACCTGCAGGATCTCCGAGCACAGGTTGCTCATGGTGATCTTGCCGGCGATCGGGTTGGCCCGGTTCACCGTGTCCTCGAACATGATGTACGGGTAGCCCGATTCGAACTGGATTTCGGCGAGGGTCTGGAAGAACTCGCGGGCGTTGATCTTGGTCTTCTTGATCCGGGCGTCGTCCACCATCTCGTAGTACTTCTCGGTGACCGAGACGTCGGAGAAGGGCATGCCGTAGACGCGCTCGACGTCGTACGGGGAGAACAGGTACATGTCCTCGTTGCGCTTGGCGAGCTCGAAAGTGATGTCCGGGATCACCACGCCGAGGGAGAGGGTCTTGATCCGGATCTTCTCGTCCGCGTTCTCGCGCTTGGTGTCGAGGAACCGGTAGATGTCCGGGTGGTGGGCGTGCAGGTACACCGCGCCGGCGCCCTGGCGCGCACCGAGCTGGTTGGCGTAGGAGAAGGAGTCTTCCAGGAGCTTCATGACCGGGATGACGCCGGAGGACTGGTTCTCGATCTGCTTGATCGGGGCGCCGTGCTCGCGGATGTTGGTCAGGGACAGCGCGACGCCGCCGCCGCGCTTGGACAGCTGGAGGGCCGAGTTGATGCCGCGGGCGATGGACTCCATGTTGTCCTCGATCCGCAGCAGGAAGCAGGAAACCAGCTCGCCGCGCTGCTTCTTGCCAGCGTTCAGGAAGGTCGGCGTGGCCGGCTGGAACCGTCCCTCGATGATCTCGTCGACCAGCCGGGTCGCCAGGTCCTCATCGCCGCGGGCCAGGTGCAGGGCCACCATGCAGACGCGGTCCTCGTAGCGCTCCAGGTAGCGCTTGCCGTCAAAGGTCTTGAGTGTGTAGGAGGTGTAGAACTTGAAGGCGCCCAGGAACGTCTCGAACCGGAACTTCTTCTTGTAGGCGTGGCTGAACAGGTCGCGGATGAAGTTCATCGTGTACTGGTCAAGCGTTTCGCGCTCGTAGTAGTCGTGCTTGACCAGGTAATCGAGCTTCTCGTCCACGTCGTGGAAGAAGACCGTGTTGGTGTTGACGTGCTCCAGGAAGTACTGGCGCGCCGCCCACCGGTCGGCTTCGAACTGGATCTTGCCGTCCGGTCCGTAGAGGTTCAGCATCGCATTGAGCTCGTGGTAACCGAGCCCCTTGTACGCTGCGGGCAGTTCCTTAGCGGCTACGGCCGCGTCTGCGACTGTCGTTTCCAAAAGTCTTCCAATCCTTGTTTGACCCGGTCCACGTCGTCGGACGTCCCCATTAGTTCAAAGCTGTATAGATGCGGCACCTGGCACTTCGCGGCGATCTTCTTTGCCGCCAGGCAGTATGTGGTGCCGAAGTTCGTGTTGCCGGAACCGATGACTCCGCGGAGCAGGTTCCGGTTGCCCTCGTGCTTGAGGAATTTGAGGACCTGCGGCGGAATCGAATTCCGGCCGTCCTCGCCGCCGTACGTCGGGATGACCAGGACGTACGGCCGGCGGGCGTAGATGGTTTCGTCCCGGGAAAAAACCGGTATCCTCGCCGCCTCCACACCGAGCTTGGCGATGAAGCGGTGCGTGTTCCCGGAGGCCGACGAGAAGTAGATCAGGGATGCAGCCGTGGTGGAACCGGGGCCGCCACCGGCCCCTTGCCCGATGGCCCCACAGGCCGCCAGGAGAGCCGTCATGGAGACCGCCTTTCCGATTCCGTTCCGGCTAGGCCACGGTAGCGGCCGCGGACTGGGCGAGGCCCTCGATCTTGTCCGGGCGGAAGCCGGACCAGTGGTCCTGCTCGGTAACGACGACCGGAGCCTGCATGTAGCCCAGGGCCCGGACGCGGTCCAGGGCTGCGGGGTCCTGCGAGAGGTCAACGGTCTCGTAGGCGATGCCCTTCTTGTCCAGCGCCCGGTAAGTCGCGTTGCACTGCACGCATGCCGGCTTGGTGTAAACCGTTACAGTCATGGTCCCTCTCCCGTAAAGTCTGTGGCTATTCTTCGCTGTCGCCCGGTGCCGTCCCGCCGTCACACCGGCTGGTCCTGCCATTCACCCGCCAGCGGCTTTCAATCTACTACATCTAGTGCACGCATCTCGCCGCGACCCCTAGATGATGTATTACAAGTATGTCATTCATCCCCCGCGTCGTCCACAGGAACCCGGGATTCGATGAGTGATGAAACCGTTGATTTTCCGCGGTTCCGACGCCTCCGCCGGAACGCCATCCACAGGCTGTGGACGGACTTGCCAACAGGTTCGGAAATTCTTCGTGTCGCATGTTCTTCGGCGTGTCGTTCCGCCCATGCCGTGCCGCCCGAGCGACCCCCGCCGCTCCCGCAGCCAGCCTTAAGTAGAACACCCGCGGCCGGCAATCCATTCCTGTGCCGCGGCTGCCCGCCGCAGGCGGCGCGGCCTTGGCCGGACCGTCGCTTCATCCCCTCCCGGCACCGGAAGAGGCGCTTTCGTGCCTAAGATGCTGTGATGGGGCATCCTTCCATTCGTCAGGAGAGCTAATGGTCAATACGGTGCATCTGCGCACCCTCCTGGAAGTGACCAGGCGCGGCTCCTTCGCGGCCGCCGCCGGCCAGCTGGGCTACACGGCATCGGCCGTGTCCCAGCAGATGTCGGCGCTGGAACGCGAGACGGGCGTCAAGCTCTTCGAGCGATCGGCCCGGAGTGTCCAGCCCACCGAAGCGGCGCAGATCATGTCGCGGCACGCCGCCAAGGTGCTGACCGACATCGAGGCGCTGCTCGCCGCAACGGCCGGCAGCCACGATGCCAGCGCACAGGAAATCAAGCTGGGCATCTTCCCCAGCCTGGCCACGTATGTGCTGCCCCGCCTGCTGAGCGCCTCCGACTGGTCCGGCCTCGGCATCAAACTCAAGGTCTACGTGGCCGAACCCGGCCAGACGATCCAAGGGCTGCGGAGCGGCGGCGGACTCGACGTCGCCCTGGTCTTCCAGGTCGGACAGGGCGGCTTGGCCTGGCCGCACAACATCAGCCGGCAGTGGCTCGGGGACGACAACTACCGGGTGGTGCTGCCGCAGTCCTGGGGCATCCGCCACGGCGCCACGGTAACGGCCTCCCAGCTCGCCGAAATGCCGTGGATCATGCACCACCCCGGGACGAGCGACGCGACGGTGATCGAGCGGCTCTTCGCCAGCTGCGACCTGCATCCGCGCGTGGCCGCCTACTGCGACGACTTCAACGCCAGCCTGGCCATGGCCGCCTCCGGCCTGGGCGCGGCACTGGTTCCGGAACTGGCCCTGCAGAACGGACCGGACGGCATCGTCGTCATCGACGTCCCCGAGGTGAGGCTGGCACGGAACATCTTCGCCCTGCTCCTGAACGACCGGCAGAACCCGCGGCTGGATGTCTTCATGGACCGGCTCTCCGGCATCCTGCACGAGTCCAGCATCGCCCCCAGGCGCCGCTGAACCGCGGGAGCCGCAGGCGCCCGGGGGCCCGCGGGATGCGCCTGCTGCCTGCCCCGCGCGGCAGCAACCGTGCGAGGCAACCGTGGCTGGCCCCGCAGGGTGCGGTGGATAATAAGCTCAGCCCCGGGCGCGCAGCCGGAGCGTCCGTACCGACCGACCGTGAGGCAGGGCTCGAGTGGGACAGCCCAAGTGGATCGACAGGTTCTTCCCCGGAATCGGCGTCGTCCTGCGCTATGACCGCTCCTGGCTGCGCTCCGACCTGGTGGCCGCGGCAGCGCTGTTCACCCTGCTGATTCCGGCAGGTATGGCCTACGCCTCCGCCGCGGGGCTGCCGCCGGTCACCGGGCTCTACGCCACCATCGTCCCGCTGCTGGCCTACGCGGTCTTCGGCCCCTCACGGCTGCTGGTGATCGGGCCGGACTCGTCGCTGGCACCGATGATCGCCGCCGCCGTGCTCCCCCTGGCCCTGGAGGACCAGGACCGTGCCGTTGCCCTCGCCGGCCTGCTCGCGGTGCTGACCGGGCTCATCCTGGTCGCCGGCCGGGCGCTGAAACTCGGCTTCGTCACCGGGCTGCTCTCCAAACCCATCCGTTCCGGCTACCTCAACGGCATTGCGCTTGTGGTCTTCGCCAGCCAGCTTCCCAAACTGATGGGCGTCCAGGGCTCCGGGGCTTCGACCTGGGAGAACTTCGAACGGGCCGCGGGCGCGCTCATCGGTGGCGGCGTCAACGGCACGGCGCTGGCGATCGGCCTGGCATCGCTGGCGGGGATCGCGGTTCCGAAGCTGCTGGGGTGGAAAATTCCGGGCATCCTCGTCGCGGTTGCAGGGTCCATGATTGCGACGGCGGCGCTGGGGCTTGCGTCCGTGGTCCCGGTGGTCGGGGCGCTGCCTCAGGGCCTGCCGGCGCCGGCCCTCGCCGGGCTGAGGCCCGCTGACGTCCTGGCCCTGGTCGCCCCGGCCGCCGGGATCGCCCTGATAACCTTCGCCGATACCGGCGTCCTGTCCCGCACGCTGGCGGACCGCTACGGCTATCGTGTGGACGGCAGCCAGGAGATGGGCGCCCTGGGCATGGCCAACGTGTCGGCCGGCCTACTCGGCGGGTTCCCGATCTCCGGCAGCACCTCGCGCACCCCGGTGTCCATCGACGCCGGGGCCCGCACCCAGCTGGCCGGCTTCGTCGCGGCGCTGCTCGTCGCGGGTTTCATGCTGCTGGCACCGGGCCTCATGGCGTACCTGCCGCAAAGCACCCTCGCCGCCGTCGTCATCGCGGCCGTGGCCTCCCTGGTGGACATCAGGACCCTCGTGCGGCTGGCACGCATGAGCCGAACCGAAACCGTCCTCCTCATCGCTGCCTTCCTGGGCGTCGTCTTCGTGGGCGTCCTCCAAGGCATCGCCATAGCCGTCGGCCTGGCTTTGCTGGCCTTCGTCCGGCAGGCCTGGAGCCCGTACCGCACCGAACTCGTCAAGGTGCAGGACGTGCCGGGCTTCCATGACGTCGACAGGCATCCGGAGGGCGAACGGATTCCCGGGCTTGTCATCGCCCGTTTCGATGCCCCGCTGTTCTTCGCCAACAGCGCACTGTTCAGCGACCACATCAGGACGCTGGTCGAGGAAGCTCCCCCGCCGGTGCGGATGGTCATTGTTGCGGCCGAGCCGATCACCGGCCTGGACACCTCGGCCACGGACACTCTGGTGGAACTCGACAAGCATCTGGAGCGCGAAGGAATCGATCTGGTGTTTGCCGAGATGAAGGGTCCGATCAAGGACCGGCTCGTCAGGTTCGGCGTCGGCAGCCGGTTCGGTCCGGACCACTTCTTCCCGACCACCAACAATGCGGTGAAGGCGTACCGGGGAACCGTGGACGATTGAGCCGCCGCACGCAATCCGGCGCGGGGTTGCCCTGAAAACGAAATGAGGCCCACCGCCTGCCGGTTATTCTCCGGCGGACGATAGGCCTCGTTGGTGGAGCTGAGGGGACTCGAACCCCTGACCCCCTGCATGCCATGCAGGTGCGCTACCAGCTGCGCCACAGCCCCGTTAGGAAATACTGCCGGCGGATGATGCCGGACTGTTGTGTTCCACGGCGTGGTTCCATCTGTTGCAGATGCTTCCACGAGTGGAGCTGAGGGGACTCGAACCCCTGACCCCCTGCATGCCATGCAGGTGCGCTACCAGCTGCGCCACAGCCCCGTATTCGGTGGTATTTCCTTGCCGCCCCGTCCGGGGCAACTTGAATATTCTATGCAGAAGCTGCCGGGGATGCCAAATCGGCCGCGCGGAGCATCCGTCCCCGGCTCCAGGCTACTCCGAGTCCGCCGGCGCAGGCTGCGCTTCCAGCTGCAGGTCGATGCTCGGGCAGTCCTTCCACAGGCGCTCGAGGGCGTAGAACACGCGGTCCTCCTCGTGCTGGACGTGGATCACGACCTCGGCGTAGTCGAGCAGGACCCAGCGGCCCTCGGAACGGCCCTCGCGGCGGACGGGGCGCAGGTCCATCTTGTGCAGGGCCTCCTCGACACCGTCGACGATGGCGTTGACCTGCCGCTCGCTGGGCGCCGACGCGATCAGGAAAACGTCGGTGATGGCCAGCCGTTCGCTGACGTCGATCGCCACGATATCCTTGGCGATCTTGTCCGAGGCCGCACGGGCTGCTGCGCGGGCGATGGAGATGGAATTTTCGGAAGCGGTCACTGAGGTCCCCTTGGTTAGTGCGGTCTAGCCGCTGAAGCTGATGATCATCATGGTGATGCCGGCGATGAAGGCCAAGGCACCCAGGGCAAGGGCGGCTATGACGGCAATCCGCATGCGGTTGGCCTGCCCCAGTCCTGCCGTTCGTGCGTCGAGCGGGTCCAGCCCGTGCGCGTTGGTTGCGCGCAGCGGCTGGATCTTGTTGTCTGCAACGTTTTCGGCGTGGGCCAGCAGCCGCGACCGCGGTGCTGGCCCGGCCGGTTCCGGCGCCACGGGCTTGCGGGGCGCGGGCTTGGCCGCCGGCTTGTTCTGCTGCGCCGCGGACAGGGTGTCCTTCCGGGGCGGTGCGGGCGTTGCCGTCTTGCCCGGATCAGCAGGACGGGCGGGCGCCGGCGCCGCTCCCGCCGCCGCCTTGGTCCGGGCAGCAGGCAGCGGCGTAGCCGGCCCCGTGACCTTCTCCGGGCGGCCGGCGGGGCGGGCCTTCTGCAGCCGGTCCGCCACAATCGGCACGTGCGAGGTGGTCGAGGGACGCAGGACGTGCTTCTCGCCCCCGGGCATGCGCACGAATTCCATCGGAGCCGAAGCCAGGTCCTTGACCGGGGGCTGCCCCGTGGCGGTGGTGCGTTGCTGGCGGGCCTCGGCGCTCAATCGCTGCTTGTCGGCGGCGCGCCGGTTGAGTACGGCGGCGCGTTCGGCGAGGGCCTTCTGCTGCGCCAGCACCTCCAGGTCCACCTTGCGGGGGTCCTGCTGCTGCGTGGCCAGCACATTCGCCATGTTCCTGGCCTGGCCAATCAAGAGTTCCCGGGCGGCCAGCGCCTGTTCGACGGACATCTCCCCCGCCTCGACTGCCTGGGCTGCGGCAGGGGGAAGCTCCGGAACGGCGGCCGTCGCCGCGGTGCCGTCCGGCTGCATGGGCTGCTCGCGCTGGCGGCGGTCGCGCCGCCCGCCCTCCACGGGCGGATGCTGGGGACGGTAGCCGGCGTCAACCGTCATCCCGCCGTCTGCCTCGCCCGAGGTACCGCCACCCTTGTTACCGGACGCGGCGCCGTCGTTAGCATCTGGAACGGGAGGACCGCCAGCCGGCTTGGCCGGCGGCTTGCCGGCGCCCTGGGCACCGCGTTCCCGCTCCAGTTGCTGCAGCCTCAGCTGCCGGCGGGTCGGCGGGTTCTGCTGTTCCTGGGGAGCGGGAATCTTCGGCAGCGCTTCGGTCAGTGCCTTCAAGGCTTGGTGTGCTTCGCGGTCGCGGGCCCGTGCCTGCGAGGAGCGTTCGGCGGGGCGCTGCTTTCCCGCCTCGGGATCCCGGGTGGGCGCGTCCGGTGCACCGGCAGGAACCTCCGGTGCTGCGGCCTCCGTCGCGGTGAGTTCCCGGTCCTCGGGATGGTCGGCGGCTTCGCTGCGCTGCAGCCGAAGTTCCCTCCGGCTGCGAGGCTGCTGCGATTCCTTGCTCATGCTCTGCTAATCACCCATGTGGTCTCGTCTGCGGCTAGTTCTGTGATTCTGTTGCTCCCGGGAGTGCGGAGCGGTACAGGCCGTACTTGGCTATGTACTGTACTACGCCGTCCGGCACCAGGTACCAGACGGGCTGGTCTTCGGCGACGCGGTCACGGCAATCCGTGGAGGAGATGGCCATTGCCGGCACCTCCAGCAGGCTCACATCCTTGCGACCGAGGTCGTGGAGGACATGGCCCGGCCGGGTCACGCCGACAAAGTGCGCCAGCGACCACAGCTCATCGATGTCCTTCCAGGACAGGATCTGCGCCATGGCATCCGCGCCGGTAATGAAGAACAACTCGGCGTCCGGCCGGGCGGCCCGCAGGTCGCGCAGGGTGTCGATGGTGTAGGTCAGGCCGGGACGGTCGATGTCCACGCGGCTGACCGTGAACCGCGGGTTCGATGCGGTGGCGATCACCGTCATGAGGTAGCGGTGCTCGGCCGGCGAGACGTCCCGGGACGACTTCTGCCACGGCTGGCCGGTCGGCACGAAAACCACTTCGTCCAGGTCGAAGACGGCGGCGACCTCGCTCGCGGCCACGAGGTGGCCGTGGTGGATCGGATCGAAGGTCCCGCCCATCACTCCGAGCCGGACGCGCCGGCCGGTGTCCCCCGCGGAGCGGGAGGCCGCATCCGCGGGTGACGCGAAGGGCATGCTAGTGGCGGGCCTGGCCGTGGTCGTGCTTGTTCGGATGCTGGCGGTGCGGGTCGACGTGTTCCTCGACCGCGGGGTGCCGGTGGCCGACGCTGGTGAACGCCATCGTGGCGAACATCAGGACGAGGAAGACCACGAAGATGCCTCCCCCGATTGCCTCGGCCGGAACCGGCAGTTCAACATGCGGTTCGGCTGCCGCCAGTGCGGCGCTGTATACCTGAGTCAGCATTGTTCTCCCTCTTCAGAGTGCGTCGAGCGCCATTACGCGGCGCGGGTCTGCTTCTGTCTAATCCTACGCGGTGAGCGGCGGCAAGCCCGCATCGGCGGGCCGCCGGGCTGCGGCCATCCGGTCAGCCGCGGACCTGGCCTTCGCCCTGGACGATCCACTTGGTGGTGGTCAGTTCGCGCAGCCCCATCGGGCCGCGGGCGTGCATCTTCTGCGTGGAGATGCCCACTTCGGCCCCCAGCCCCAGCTCGCCTCCGTCGGTGAAGCGCGTCGAGGCGTTGACGATCACGGCGGCGGAATCGATCTCGGCGATGAACCGCTCGGCGTTGGCCAGGTCGTTGGTGATGATCGCCTCGGTGTGGCCGGTGGTCCAGTGCCGGATGTGCTCCAGGGCCTCGTCCATCGAATCGACAACGCCGACCGCCAGGTCGAGGTCCATGTACTCCTGCGCCCAGTCCTCGTCGGTGGCGGGCGTGGCGACCGCGCCCTCGGGCAGCAGCTCGGCGGCGCGCTGGTCCGTGTGCAGCCGGACTCCGGCCTCCGACAGCGCGCGCAGGACCTCGGCGGCCGCGTGGGCATTGGAATGCAGCAGCAGGGTCTCCACGGTGTTGCACACAGAGGGCCGCTGGGTCTTGGCGTTGAGCAGGATGTCGATGGCCATCTCGGTGTTGGCCGACTCGTCGAGGAAGATGTGGACGTTGCCCTCGCCCGTCTCGATGACGGGGACCTTGGCGTTGTTGACCACGGTCTGGATCAGGTCGCGGCCGCCGCGGGGAATCAGGACGTCGATCCGGCCGCGGGCCTGCATCAGTGCGTTGGCGCCCTCCCGGCCGTACTCGTCGACGCTCTGCACGGCGTCGGCCGGGAGGCCGACACGGTCCAGGGCATCCCGGATGACTCCGATCAGCGCAACGTTGGTCTGTGCCGCCGCGCTGCCGCCGCGCAGGACCACGGCATTGCCGCTCTTGAGCGCCAGGCCGGCGATGTCCACGGTGACGTTCGGCCGGGCCTCGTAGATGGCGGCCACCACGCCCATCGGCACGTGGACCTGGCGCAGGCGCAGGCCGTTCGGCAGGGTCTGGCCGCGCATGACCGTGCCCACCGGGTCCGGCTGTCCCGCGAGGTTCTTCAGCGCGTCGGCGAGCGAACCGATGCGGTCGGCCGAGAGACTGAGCCGGTCCAGCAACGCGGCGCTGGTGCCGTTTTCGCGCCCGGCTTCGACATCCAGGCGGTTGGCCCGCAGGATCAGGTCCCGCTTCGCCAGCAGCGAGTCGGCGATCTCCAGCAGGGCCTTGTCCTTCCAGGACCGGTTGGCCCTGGCCATGCGGCGCGAAGCGGTCCGCGCCCGGTCCGCGATGGCCCGGACGGCCGTCACGGCATCCGGCCGCTCGGCAGCGGCCTGCTCGTCACCGGAAGTTGCCTGGGAGGGAGCTGTCTGGGTCATACTGCGATTTTAGCCGGTGCGGAGCGGCGCGCCGTCCAGCGTTACGGACGCGTCACAGGACCACCAGGTCGTCAACATGCACGACCTCGCGCTCGTACTGCCGGCCCAGGCTCGCGCCGAGTTCCTTCGTGGAACGCCCTAGCATGCGCGGCAGTTCGTAGGAGGAGAAGTTGACGAGGCCGCGCGCGACGATGCGGCCCTCGAGATCCGCCAGTTCCACCGGGTCGCCGGGTTCGAAGGTGCCCTTGACCGTGGTGATCCCGGCGGGCAGCAGCGATCGGTGGCGTTCGCGCACTGCCTGCACGGCGCCGTCATCAAGGGTCAGGCGCCCCTGCACGGTGGCCAGGTGCGCCAGCCACAAAAGCCGGACCGGCCGGCGGGAACCGTTGACGCTGAACCAGGTGCCGACGTCGTTCCCTTCCAGCGCCTCCGCGGCGTTCGGGGTCGAGGTGACCAGCGCAGGAATTCCGGATTCGGCGGCGATGGTGGCGGCCTCGACCTTGGTGACCATGCCACCGGTTCCGACCCCTGCCTTGCCCGTGCTCCCGATGCTAACGCCCTCGAGGTCCTCCGCGCCGCTGACCTGCGGGATCCGCTTGGCACCGGCCTTGGGCGGGCCATCGTAGAGCGCGTCGACATCGGAGAGCAGCACGAGCGCCTCAGCCTTGACCAGATGCGCGACGAGGGCGGCCAGCCGGTCGTTGTCCCCGAAGCGGATTTCGTGCGTTGCCACCGTGTCGTTTTCGTTGACAATGGGCACGACGCCGAGGTGCAGCAGGCGGTTCAGCGCACGGTATGCATTAGCGTACTGCTGGCGGCGCATCAGGTCCTCGGCCGTCAGCAGCACCTGGCTCACGGCGACGCCGTGGGCGCCGAAGGCCTGCGTGTAGCGGGCCATCAGCAGGCCCTGGCCGACGCTGGCGGCGGCCTGCTGGGTGGCCAGGTCCCGCGGGCGGCGGGCGAGGCCCAGCGGGGCCAGCCCCGCCGCGATCGCCCCCGAGGACACCAGGATCAGCTCCGTGCCCCTGTTGCGCCGGGCGGCCAGCACCTCCACCAGGTCCAGCAGCGCGTCTTCCGCGATGCCGCCGGCCACGGAAGTCAGCGAGGACGACCCGACCTTGACGACCAGGCGGCGCGCGGTCCGCAGCATGGACCGGTCCGCCGCGGGATGCCTACTGGTCATCGCCGTCTTCCGAAGCGGCCCCCTTGTAGTTGGCCGATTCGGTCCAGAGGCCGGCCTTGCGCTCCGCTTCGAGCTCGGCGCGGGCGGCGGCCTTGGCATCCTTGCGGTCCTGCTGTTCCTGGCGCTTCTGGCTCCGGGTGGGCCGGCTGCTGAAGTCCGCGAGGCGCAGATCCGTGCCGCGCGGGGTGCCGGCGAGCAGCTCCGCGCCGCCCATCATGGTCGGCTCCCAGTCGAAGACCACGGCGTCGTCCTCGCCGATCACGACCGTCGAGCCGGGCACGGCGCCGGCCTTGAACAGCTGGTCTTCGACCCCGAGCTTCGCCAGCCGGTCGGAAAGGTAACCGACGGCCTCGTCGTTGTTGAAGTCCGTCTGCTTCACCCAGCGCTCGGGCTTCTCCCCCAGGACGCGGTAGAGCGGCTCGAGGTTCTTCTCTTCCTTGCGGATGGTGAAGCCGGCCTCGTTGACCGCCTTCGGGCGCAGCACGACCCTCGCCGGAGCGGGGGCGGAGGCCGCGTTGGTGCGGGCGGCGGAAACGATCTCGGCCATGGCGAAGCTCAGCTGGCGCAGGCCTTCGTGGCTGACCGCGGAGATCTCGAACACGCGGTAGCCGCGGCGCTCCAGTTCCGGCCGCACGAATTCCGCCATGTCCCGCCCGTCCGGGACGTCCACCTTGTTGAGGGCGACGAGCCGCGGCCGTTCGTTCAGCGGCACCACACCCTCGCTGCCCGCGTAGCTCATGTCGACGGCGTAGGCGCCCAGCTCCGCCTCGATCACCTCCAGGTCGGTGATCGGGTCCCGGTCCGACTCCAGGCTGGCGCAGTCCAGCACATGCACCAGGGCCGCGCAGCGTTCCACATGCCGGAGGAACTCGTGGCCCAGGCCCCGCCCTTCGCTGGCGCCGGGGATCAGTCCGGGGACGTCCGCGATCGTGAAGCGGACATCGCCCGCCTGCACGACGCCGAGGTTGGGCACCAGGGTGGTGAACGGGTAGTCGGCAATCTTGGGCCGGGCCGCGCTCAGGGCCGCGATCAGGCTCGACTTGCCCGCTGAGGGATAGCCGACCAGTGCGACGTCGGCGATGGTCTTCAGCTCCAGCAGCACGTCCCGCTCGTCCCCGGGAACTCCGAGGAGCGCGAAACCCGGCGCCTTGCGCTTCTGCGAGGACAGCGCCGCATTGCCCAGGCCGCCCTGGCCGCCCGCGGCCACGACGTACTCGGCTCCTTCGCCGACCAGGTCGGCCAAAACTTTGCCGTCCTTCGTCTTGACGACGGTACCGTCCGGAACGGGCAGGACGAGGGTTTCCCCGTTGCTGCCGTGGCGCATGTCGCCCTTGCCGAAGTCGCCGTTGCTGGCGTGGCGGTGCGGCGCATGGTGGTAGGACAGCAGGGTGGTGGTCTGGGAGTCGACCCGGAGGATGACGTCGCCGCCGTTGCCGCCGTTGCCGCCGTCGGGACCGCCCAGTGGCTTGAACTTTTCGCGTCTTACGGAAACGCAGCCATGGCCGCCGTCCCCACCGGATACGTGCAGTACAACCCGGTCAACGAAAGTTGCCACGTTCAACTCCTCTTGCGTGCGGCGGACCTGTCGCGCATGGACGGTCCATGGGTGATTCTAGTCGGGTTAAATACCAGTGAGGCGGACCTGCCGGCCCGCCTCACTGGAAAGCTGTCTACAGCCGAAAACTACTCGGCGGCTGCAGCAGCGACGATGTTGACCACACGGCGTCCGCGGCGGGTGCCGAATTCAACGGCTCCGGCCTCCAGGGCGAACAGGGTGTCGTCGCCACCGCGTCCTACGTTCGCGCCCGGGTGGAAGTGGGTGCCGCGCTGGCGAACGATGATCTCACCAGCGGAGACCACCTGGCCACCGAAGCGCTTCACGCCCAGACGCTGAGCGTTGGAATCGCGACCGTTGCGAGTGGAGCTCGCACCTTTCTTATGTGCCATTTGCTATGCCTACCTTTGTGTCTCTGGAAACTGCTGGAAGCCTGCCGACCGCAATTAAGCGATGGAGGTGACCTTGACCTTGGTCAGTTCGGAACGGAAGCCCTGGCGCTTCTTGTAGCCGGTCTTGTTCTTGAACTTCTGGATGACAATCTTCGGGCCGCGAAGATTCTCAACGATCTCGGCAGTGACCTTGACCTTGGCCAGTTCGTCAGCTGCGGAGGTGACCTTGTCGCCATCGACCAGGAGCAGTGCAGGCAGCTCGAAGGTGCTGCCGGCTCCACCGGGGACGCGGTCAAGGGTCACGAGGTCTCCTACGGAAACCTTTTCTTGGCGGCCGCCTGCGCGGACAATCGCGTACACCACTTGGGAACTCACTTCTCTCGACGTTTGATACCTTTACGCGCTCTTCTGCGGGCTTGATTAGCTCCACGCCAGCGCTGTGCAGACACGCCAACGGGATAATCCCTTCGAAGGCGTTTGCACCGAAGATCTAGATTACGCTATATCCGCTCAAACCCGCAAATACCGGCCGGTCCGGCGTGGCGGATCCCGGCGCCTGCGCCCCTGCTCAGGCGGGCGTCCCGCCGGCATACAGCCGCGGTGCGTCGAAGAACCGGAGTTCATAGCGCGAGGACTCGCGGAACGCCTCAAGCATCCGCTGCCGCACGTCCTCGGTTGAACGGGCGGCCACATCGTCCATGATACCGACCGCCTGCCGCGTCGCCTCCGCGAACCCCTGGTCCGCGTAGGTTTCCAGCCAGGCGCCGTACGGATGCCCGGCCGCACCCGATGCACGGTAGGCGCCATGGAGCTCCCCACCGACATGCGCATACAGCCAGTAGCACGGAATGACGGCCGCAACGAGCTCGGCGTAGCCGCCGGAAGCGCCGGTCGCCAACAGATGGTCGACATACTGCTTGGTCACCGGCCCGAGTCCGCAGGACACCTCGCGGTCGCTGAGCCACTCCCGGTGCAGCTGCGCCTCCACCTCGATGCATTCGCGGGCGCCCTTCGCCCAGAACAGCTGCTCCCCCGCCGTCGGCGCCAGGCTGCTGGCCAGCGCCAGCGCACGCGAGTACCCCGACAGATAGAGCGCGTCCTGTGCGAGGTAGTAGCCGAAGTCGGACTCCGGCAGCGATCCGTCGCCAAGCTCGCGGATGAAGCCAAGGTCGAAAATGCCCTCGCGCAGACCGGCGATGTCTTCCCAGCACTCGGCGCTGAAGGCGGCGGGCGGCCGCGGGGTGTGGTGGTGGAAGTGGTGGATTGGCCCGTTGCCCAGCCCGACTTCCAGTTCATCGGCGCGGACCAGCGCGCCGAAGAGCCACTCCTTCACCTGTTTCAGCGACTCGGTCCAGTCAGCGGTCCGTGCCTGCACCGTCGCCATCGCCGAAGAGAGGGAGCAGCCGGTGCCGTGCGTGTTGGCCGTGGCCACGCGCGATGAGCGGAATTCCACGACGTCCTCCGCGAGGCGGCCGTGCACGTCCACCAGCGCGTCGGGGCAGTCGCCGCCGGGCAGATGCCCGCCCTTCACCAGCACGATGGTCCCGTAGCGGCGCGAGAGGCTGCGGCCCTGGGCCAGCGCAGCATCCCAGTCTTCGGCCATCGGCTCGTTGAGGAGCACCCCGAGTTCCGGAAGGTTGGGAGTCACTAGATGGGCGTGCCGCAGCAACAGGCGCAGGGATTCCTCCGCGGCCGGTTCCAGCAGCCGGTCGCCGCTGGTCGCCACCATCACAGGATCAATAACGACGACGGCGGGCGCGGTTTCCGCGAGCCACTCCCTGACCGCACCGATAATGTCCGCCGAGCCAAGCATGCCTATCTTCACGGCGTCGATTTCGACGTCCTCGCTGACCGCCGCCAGCTGCTCCGAGAGGAACGACGCGGGCGGCGTGTGCACGCTGCGCACGCCCCGGGTGTTCTGTGCGACCAGCGCCGTGACGGCGGCCATGCCGTACCCGCCGTTGGCCGCGATGCTCTTCAGGTCCGCCTGGACGCCGGCGCCACCTGTCGGGTCGGTTCCGGCGATGCTCAATACCCTGGGGATGCTGCGGGTTTCCACTGCTGGCTCCATCGATCAGAGGCGGAGCGAATATTGCACGGCAGCGCGGCGGAACACGCGAAACACAGAGGCAACGCCGGTGGAGCCGTGTGACAATCCCTCCGCCAGTCCTAACTGGTTCAGGTTCAACGGGTATCCATCTCAGCCGGCGTTGCCGGCACCCCGTGTCACTGACGCCAGCATAGCAAAACGCCGCCGGGTGCCTAGCAACAGGCACCCGGCGGCGTCATGGCTGCCGCGATCAGAGTTCGGACGCGGGGACTCCCACACCAAGGATCATAGGCTCGGCGGCCTTCTTCTCCGGCCGGGCCGGCTTGGCCGCTTGTGCGGAGACCGACACCCTGCGCGAGGCCGCGGCGGCCCCGTCGGCAGCCGCGGGCGCCGGGGCTTCCGGAAGCTGCTGGACGGGTTCGGCGTTGGCTGCTCCCTGCGGCCGGACGGCGGCTCGATGGCGCCGGCGCCGGCCCGCCGGTGCGGGAGCCGGTGCCGCCTGGGTCGGTGCCGGAGCCGGTTCCGCCTGGGTCGGCGCCGCGACCGGTGCCGCTTGCACAGGTGCCGGCTGCACTGGTTCGGCGGCGGGTTCGGCACCCGCTGTGGACGGCTCCGGCGCGGTGCCCGGCCGGGCTTCGGCCGGAGCGGGCTTCTCCGCCTTGACCTCGGGGCTGACACGGTCGAAGGCCTCGGTCAGGTTCTCGAGCGTCAGGGCCGGCTTTTCGCTGGCGGCGGCCGGGCTGTGCTCGGCCCGCGGCAGCGCCACTTCCTCGCCGTTGATCTTCAGGACCGGTGCGGACGGGGCCGCGCCCGCCTCGGCCAGCTCGTGGGCATGGTCCTCGGCCTCATGCGCGGCCTGGGCTGCGGCGGCAATATTCGCCAGCGCGGCCCTGGTGGCCTGGGCCTTGGCCTGGCGCTCCGCGTCGTCCGGCTGCGGCGCCTCATGGGCGGCCTGCGCCGCCTGGCCCGCTTCCTGGTTGCCTTGGCCGCGGTTACGGCGCTTCTCGCTGCGCGACTGCCGCTCCGGGCGCGGCGCCTTCTCCGCGCGCACATGGTGCTGATGGTGCTCCGCGGCGACTGCCGCCCGGCGGTGCTCGATCGGCTCGTCGTGGGTCACGACGCCCCTGCCGCCGCAGTGCTCGCAGTTTTCGCCGAACACCTCCAGCAGTCCGGTGCCCATGCGCTTGCGCGTCATCTGCACGAGGCCCAGGGAGGTCACCTCGGCCACCTGGTGCTTGGTCCGGTCACGGCCGAGGCACTCGACGAGCCGCCGCAGGACCAGGTCGCGGTTGGCCTCGAGCACCATGTCGATGAAGTCGATGACGATGATGCCGCCGATGTCACGCAGGCGCAGCTGCCGGACGACTTCCTCCGCCGCCTCGAGGTTGTTCTTGGTGACGGTTTCTTCGAGGTTGCCGCCCGAGCCGGTGAACTTGCCGGTGTTGACGTCCACCACGGTCATGGCCTCGGTCCGGTCGATCACCAGGGAGCCGCCGGAGGGCAGGAAGACCTTGCGCTCAAGCGCCTTGTGGATCTGTTCGTCGATCCGGTTGGCCGCGAAGATGTCCTCGTCCGCGCTCCACTTCTCCAGGCGGTCCACCAGGTCCGGCGCCACGTAGGTCACGTACGCCTCGATGGTGTCCCAGGCTTCCTCGCCGGAGACGATGAGCTTGGAGAAGTCTTCGTTGAACACATCGCGCACGACCTTGATGGTGAGGTCGGGCTCGGCGTAGAGCATTTCGGGGGGCAGCGTCTTGTTCGACTTGGCCCTGCCGTCGATGCCTTCCCACTGGGCGCGCAGGCGGTTGATGTCGTTCATCAACTCTTCTTCGCTGGCCCCTTCGGCGGCCGTGCGCACGATCACGCCGGCACCCTCGGGAACGTGCTCCTTGAGGATCTTCTTGAGCCGGTTGCGCTCGACATCCGGAAGCTTGCGCGAGATGCCGGTCATCGACCCGCCCGGCACGTAGACCAGGAACCTGCCGGGCAGGGAGATCTGGCTGGTCAGCCGGGCGCCCTTGTGGCCGACGGGGTCCTTGGTGACCTGCACCAGCACGGAGTCGCCGGATTTGAGGGCATTCTCGATGCGGCGGGGCTGGCCGTCCAGATGCGCAGCGTCCCAGTTGACCTCGCCGGCGTAGAGCACGGCGTTGCGGCCGCGGCCGATGTCCACGAACGCGGCTTCCATGCTCGGCAGCACGTTCTGCACCTTGCCCAGGTAGACGTTGCCGATCAGCGAGTCCTGCTGGGTCTTGGAGACGAAGTGCTCGGCCAGGACGCCGTCCTCGAGGACGGCAATCTGGATGCGGTCATCGCGCTGGCGGACCACCATCTGCCGGTCCACGGACTCCCGGCGGGCGAGGAACTCGGCCTCGGTGATGACCTGGCGGCGGCGGCCCGACTCCCGGGACTCCCGGCGCCGCTGCTTTTTGGCCTCGAGCCGGGTCGAGCCCTTGACGGAAGAAACGCGGTTGCTCGGGGCGGTTTCGCTGACCGGCCGGGGCGCGCGGACCCGCGTGACCGTGTTGGGCGGATCATCGTCGTGGCCGCCCGTCAGCTCCAGGTCCTGGTCGCCGCGGCGGCGGCGGCGCCGGCGGCGTGCGGTCACTCCGTCCGCCGCTTCCGGCGCGGCTTCCTCCGCAGTGGCGGCAGGCGTTTCTTCCGTGGCGGTCTCTTCAACAGCCTCGGTGCGGGTCTTGCTCTTCGAGCGCCGGTTGCGCCGGCTTCGGCGGCGGCCGCCCTCCTCTTCGTCGCCTGCTTCGGCCGGCTCGGGCTCTTCAGCGGGCCGGGCGGGGCGGACCGTGGTCAGGTCAGGCGCATGGAACAGCAGAGACACCGGCGACTCGGGCACGGCGAACGGGTTCAGCGGCGCTGCCGCATCCTGGCCAGCCTCGTCCTCAGCCGTCTCCTCTTGGGCATCTGCGCCGGCGGCGGGGGATGCCTGGTTCCGGGGTGCATCCCCGGCCTCTGCCCGGGCCGGCCGGGCGGGGGCGGCCTCGACAGCCGGTTCGCCAACCGCGGCGGGAGCGGACCCGGCGGACTCGGCCTCCGCGGCGGCAGCGGGCGGCTCGGAAACTTCCGCGCCTTCCTCAGCTTTCGCCGCCGGCTTCTTCCGGGTCGACGTGCGGGTCCGGCGCGTCCGCGCCGGTGCAGCGGCGGGCTCGGTGGTGGCGGGCTCAACGGCAGCGGGTTCCTCCGCAGCGGCCGCCCCGGCAGTCGGCTCGACGGCAGCGGATTCCTCCGCAGCCGGTGCCTGGACAGAGGGGACCTCCTCCACAGTGGCCCCTTCAAGGCCGGCTTCTTCTATGGCGGCGGCGTTGGCCGCGGGCTGGCCCCCCGGAGCCTCGGCCAAGCGGGTCTCGGCCGCCTGGGCTGCGGCCTTGGGCGCGGCTTTCCGCCGGCGGGTCGTCTTGGGCTTGGCGGGAGCCTCGGTTTCGGTCGCCAGGCCTTCCGGCCCCTGCGCCGGAACGGCGTCGCCCTGCGCGTCCGCCTCTCCAACGGCCGGCGGCTCGGCCGGCATCGGCGGAACGCTTACAGCGCCCTCGGCACCGGCGGATGCGGCAGCCGGCTTGCGGGTGCGGCGAACGCGGGGCCGGGCGGGCGCCGGCGTTTCCAGGGGCAGTTCCTCTGACGACGCCGCCAGGTCCAGTTCCACCGCGGCTTTCCGGCGGGTCCGCACCGCCCGCTTTGCCGGCGGTGCGGCCGGCTCCATCCCCGTCCCTACGGCCGCGTCGCCTTGTGCTTCCGGGTTCTGCTGTTCAATTTCCATCTGTAGCTCTGCACTCCAGCCCCCTCTGGCGCCAGCCACATTCCGGCGCCCCCAAGGGCGGTTTGCCGGTTATTCTTCGGGCCTTGCGGCCGCCCGTCACCGGAAGTCATTGTTATATCGCCCGGGCTCGCGCCATCTAGGGAGCGCAGCACACCCGGGGACCAGCGGCGCTTTTCCTACTACCGCGTATATTCTCTTCATCGGTAGGGTTGTCTGGCGGATTCCGCGGGTCCCATCCGGATGATGGGCCTTGCTAACCGGAAGCATCGCCGACAAACCTGGAAGCCTGTCGCTGGACCGGTAGTGGCATGTGGTTCCATTACCAGCCAAGAGCCATTCTCTCACACAGGCGCCCGTTTGGCTGTTATTTGCCACTTCTACTGTGGATAGAATCGAACATCATCCCTGATGGAAAAGGACTTCTTCCGGTGAACACTATTCCTGACCGGTCCGGGACTGGAACCGCTGTCATACCGTCCGCACACGCGGCGGACGAGAGCGTTGCGGCGCCTGCCCGGCATAAGCCGTTCGCCTGGCTGCTCCTCGTGACCGGTGCGGTGGGCTGGATCGCCTCCGGGATCCTCGTGCTCGAGCGCATAGCCACGTACGTCAGTCCGGATTACGTCACCAGCTGCGACGTCAGCCCCTGGGTCTCCTGCGGCGCCGTCTTCAAGACCTGGCAGGCCGCGCTGTTCGGATTTCCCAATCCGCTGATCGGCATCGTGGCCTTCGTGGTGCCCATTACGACGGCGATGGCCATGCTCGCGGGCGCCAGGTTCCGGCGATGGTACTGGATCGGCCTGCAGACCGGCGTCACCCTGGGCTTCATCTTCGTCGTCTGGCTCTGGAGCCAGGCGCTCTTCGACATTTTCATCCTGTGCATCTACTGCATGGTCGTCTGGGCCATGATGATTCCGATGTTCGTCATGGTCACGGTGCGCAACCTGGCGCACGGTGTCATCAAAGCACCGGAGTCCGTGGTCCGCTTCGCCGGCGACTGGGCCTGGACGATTACCGCTGTGCTCTGGATTGCCACGGCGGCGAGCGTGTTCATCCGCTTCATGAACGCCTTCCTCGGCGGCTGACTGCCCTTATTGTTGAACGGAAAGGCCGCCCGCATCACTCGGATGCGGGCGGCCTTTTTGCTGCGGCGGCCGGCGGGTCTAGCCGAACCAGATGCCGATCTCACGCTCGGCCGACTCCGGGGAATCCGAGCCGTGCACCAGGTTCTGCTGGACCTTCAGGCCCCAGTCGCGGCCGAAATCGCCGCGGATGGTTCCGGGGGCGGCCAGGGTCGGCTCGGTGGTTCCGGCCAGCGACCGGAATCCTTCGATGACGCGGTTGCCCTCGAACACGGCCGCCGCGGTCGGCCCGCTCAGCATGAATTCCACCAGCGGTTCGTAGAACGGCTTGCCCACGTGCTCTTCGTAGTGGCGCTCCAGCAGTTCGCGGGTAGCATCCACCAGCTTCAGCTGGACGAGCTTGTAGCCCTTCGCCTCCACCCTCGCCAGGATGGTGCCGGTCAGACCCCGGGCAACGCCGTCGGGCTTTACCAGTACCAAAGTGCGCTCAACGCTCACGTAGCTCTCCTCAATTCGCTTGGCCTGCGGCTGCAGAGTTTCCCGGTCCATCCTATGCGAACGGCCCGGATCCCCGGTCAGGCGCCTTGCTCCGGGGCCGGCGGGTTGTTCCGCTCCCACTCGGCCTGCTCGGCGTCGCGTTCGGCGTTCTCGCGGTCCAGCCGGATGCCCGTCCGGACGCCGTACCACCACGAGAGGGCGAACATCAGGCCGACGATGAACATCATCGGCTCCACGAAGCCCGTGGCGATGATGACAAGCTGGAGGATCCACCCGATGGCGTAGCCGGCGGGCCGGCGCAGCAAGGCGCAGTCGAGGACCAGCAGCAGGCTGAGCGCGAGGCCCACGCCCAGCACCACGGGCTGCGGGAAGCGGTCCTTGTGGAGTCCGAAGGCCACCAAGGTGGCGAAGAACACCACGAAGGCTTCGAGGGTGAGCACCATCGAGCAGAAGGTCACCTTGATGGACCGCCGCTTCTTGGGCATGTCCGGGCGCCATTCCCGCTGTGCTTTGGTCAGTCGTGCCATGTTCTGATGCGTTTCACTTTCCGAGCAGGATTCGGGCATCCGCCACGAGGGTGATGGAGCCGGTGATGAGGACGCCACCGGAGAGGTCGTTGAGTTCTTCCGCGCGTTCGACCGCCCATTCGATGGCATCGTCGAGCCTCGGCGCCACGTGGATGGACTCCTCCGCGAAACCGGCGGCCATCGCGTCCTCGGCGAGGTCCTCCGCGGAGATGGCGCGCGGCGAGTCCGATGCGGTGACGCAGATCTGGTCCACCCAGTCCCCGAGGTGTTCGCGCAGCTGCTCGAGCACGCCCACGGAGTCCTTCTCGTGCAGCACCCCGACGATGGGAACGAGCCGGGTGAAGTTGAAGGCCTCCTTCAGCGCGAGGGCGGAGGCCTTCATGCCGTCCGGATTGTGCGCGGCGTCCACGATGATGGTCGGCGCGGTGCGGACCACCTCCAGCCGGCCTGGCGACGTCACCTGGCGGAAGCCCTCGCGGAGCACATTCGCATTGAGCTCCTTGGTCCCGCCGCCGAGGAACGCCTCCAAGGCGGCAACGGCGACGGCGGCGTTCTGGGCCTGGTGGGCGCCGTGCAGCGGCAGCAGGATGTCCTCGTAGCGGCCGGCCAGGCCGGAGATGACCAGCTGCTGCCCGCCGACGGCCAGCACGCGCGACTCCACCCCGAACTCGACGCCTTCGAAGCGGAACGGCACCCCGGTCTCCTGGGCCTTCTCCAGCAGCACCTGCGCCGCCTCTGCAGGCTGCGCAGCGCTGACCAGGAAACCGCCGTGCTTGATGATTCCGGCCTTCTCCGCCGCAATTTCCTCGACGCTGTCGCCCAGCAGGTCGGTGTGGTCCAGGGAAATAGGGGTGACGACGGAGACCTGGCCGTCCACGACGTTCGTCGCATCGGTGATGCCGCCCAGTCCGACCTCGATCACGGCGACTTCCACCGGCTCATCGGCGAAGATCGCGATGGCCAGGATGGTGACGCATTCGAAGTAGGTCAGCCGCGGCTCGCCGGCCCCGGCCAGTTCGGTATCCACGATCTCCAGGTAGGGCCGGATTTCGTCCCAGATCCGCACGAAGGTCTCGTCGGCAACCGGCTCGCCGTCGATACTGATCCGTTCCGTCACCTTGCTCAGGTGCGGGCTGGTGTAGCGGCCGGTACGCAGGCCGTGGGCACGCAGGCCGGCCTCGATCATCCGCGCGGTGGAGGTCTTGCCGTTCGTGCCCGTGAGGTGGATGCTGGCGAACGCCTTCTGCGGCTCGCCGAGGATCTCCATGGCGCGGAACAGCGGTTCCATCCGCGGCTCCATCTTGTTTTCGGGGGCCCTGCTCAGCAGTTCCGCATAGACGCTTTCGACGCCGAACTCGTCGCTCATGCCTGTGCCTCCACCTTCTCTACGGTGACCTGCTGGCCGTCGCCGGGCAGCAGGACGAGCTCTACGGTCAGGGTTTCCTCCGAGACCAGGTCCTGGTGCCGGCCCAGCGCCGCGAGCACGTCCGGCCCGGCCGCCACGGTGGTGCGGATCCGGTCGCTGACCACGAGGTCGGCGTCCTTGCGGGCCTGCTGGATGGTGCGCACGAAGTCGCGGGCCAGGCCCTCGGCTTCGAGCTCAGGGGTGACCTCGGTGTTCAGGACCACGAAGCCACCGCCGGGCAGCATGGCCACGGATGCCGATGCCCCGCCCGCCTGCTCGGCAACGACGGTCTCCAGGGTGTACTCCTGCGGCTCGAGCGCGAGCCCGCCGGCGGTGACCTTGCCGTCGGCGTCCACCGACCAGTCCCCCGACTTGGAGGCTTTGATCGCCGTCTGGACGTTCTTGCCCAGGCGCGGACCGGCGGCGCGGGCGTTGACCACCAGCTTCTGCTCGATCCCGAACTCCTCCGGCGACGCACTGCCGGCGTCGACCAGGCGGACGGTCTTGATGTTCAGTTCGTCCTTGATGATCTCCTCGTAGCCGCCGGCCAGTTCCGCCGCACCGGCAGCGACCACGGTCAGTTCGGACAGCGGCAGGCGCACGCGCAGGTTCGCGGCCTTGCGCAGGCTCGAGCCGGCCGAGCAGATGCCCCGGGTGCTCTCCATGCGGGCAACCAGGTCGGCCTGCTCCGGGAACAGTCCGGCGTCCGGCCAGTCGGTCAGGTGCACCGAACGGCCGCCGGTCAGGCCGCGCCAGATCTCCTCGGTCACCAGCGGCAGCAGCGAGGCGGCGCTGCGGCAGACGGTCTCCAGGCAGGTGTAGAGCACGTCGAACGCGTCGGCGTCCTCGTCGAAGAAGCGCTGGCGGCTGCGGCGGACGTACCAGTTGGTCAGGGTGTCCAGGTACTCGCGCAGCGCGTCGCAGGCGCCGCTGACGTCGTACTCGTCCAGGCTGGCGGTGATATCCCGGACCAGCTGCCCGGTGTGCGCCAGGATGTACTGGTCCAGCGAATCCAGGCCGGCGATGCGGGCGGCGTCCCCGGCCACCGTGACCGCCTCATAGCCGGCGCCGTTGTTCGCCGTGTTCGTATACAGCTTGAAGAAGTGCCAGACGTTCCAGAGCGGCAGGATGACCTGCCTGACGCCGTCGCGGATGCCCTGTTCGGTGACGATCAGGTTGCCGCCGCGCAGGATCGGCGAAGACATCAGGAACCAGCGCATGGCGTCCGACCCGTCGCGGTCCAGCACCTCGGAAACGTCCGGGTAGTTGCGCAGGCTCTTGGACATCTTCTGCCCGTCGGAGCCGAGCACGATGCCGTGGCTGATCACGTTCCGGAACGCCGGGCGGTCGAACAGCGCCGTGGCCAGGATGTGCAGCGTGTAGAACCAGCCGCGGGTCTGCCCGATGTACTCCACGATGAAGTCGCCGGGATTGTGGTGCTCGAACCAGTCCTGGTTCTCGTGCGGGTAGTGCACCTGGGCGTAGGGCATCGACCCGGAATCGAACCAGACATCCAGCACGTCCGGCACGCGGCGCATGGTGGACTGGCCCGTGGGGTCGTCCGGGTTGGGCCGGGTCAGCTCGTCGATGTAGGGCCGGTGCAGGTCCGGCTGGCCCTCCGCGTTGAGCGGCAGCCGGCCGAAGTCCGCCTCCAGCTCGGCCAGCGAGCCGTAGACGTCCTGGCGCGGGTAGTCCGGGTTGTCGGATTCCCAGACCGGGATCGGGCTGCCCCAGTAGCGGTTGCGGCTGATCGACCAGTCGCGGGCGTTCTCCAGCCACTTGCCGAACTGGCCGTCCTTGACGTTCTCCGGGATCCAGTTGATCTGCTGGTTCAGCTCGACCATCCGGTCCTTGATCTTCGTGACCTCCACATACCAGGACGAGATGGCGCGGTAGATCAGCGGGTTGCGGCAGCGCCAGCAGTGCGGGTAGGAGTGCTCGTAGCTGGCCTGGCGGAGCAGCCGGCCGTCCGCCTTGAGCACCTTGGTGATCGGCTTGTTCGCCTCGAAGACCTGCAGCCCGGCGATTTCGGCCAGCGGCCCTTGGCCGAAGTAAGGGAGGAATTTGGCGCCCTCGTCAACCGAGACGATCACGGGGATGCCGTTGGCCTCGCAGATCCTCTGGTCATCCTCGCCGTAGGCCGGCGCCTGGTGGACCAGGCCGGTGCCGTCGGTGGTGGTGACGTAGTCCGCGACGACGATCTTCCAGGCGTTGCCGGTGCCCCACTTCTCCGCGTCCGCGTAGTAGTCCCAGAGCGGCTCGTAGCGCAGGCCCTCCAGCTCGGCGCCCGCGAAGATGGCCGTCACCGCCTCCGCCGCGGCAGCGCCGTCGTCGTACCCCAGGTCCTTGGCGTAGGTGTGCAGCAGGTCCTGCGCCAGCAGGAACCGCTCCCCCGCAGCCGTAGTGCCGTTGGGACCCGCCGGCAGCACCGCGTAGCTGATGGCAGGTCCGACGGCGAGGGCTTCGTTGGTGGGCAGGGTCCAGGGCGTGGTGGTCCAGGCCACGGCGTTCACGCCGGCGAGCTCGCGGCTGAGCTCCGATTCTCCGGCCAGCAGCGGGAACGTCACCGTCACCGTCTGGTCCTGGCGGTTCTTGTAGACGTCGTCGTCCATCCGCAGTTCGTGGTTGGACAGCGGCGTCTCGTCCTTCCAGCAGTATGGCAGGACGCGGTAGCCGTTGTAGGTCAGCCCCTTGGTGTGCAGCTGCTTGAACGCCCAGATGACCGACTCCATGTACTCGACGTTGAGCGTCTTGTAGTCGTTGTCGAAGTCCACCCAGCGGGCCTGCCGGGTGACGTAGTCCTGCCACTCCCGGGTGTACTTGAGCACCGAGGACCGGCAGGCGTCGTTGAACTTGTCGATGCCCATGGCCTCGATCTGGGCCTTGTCCGTCATGCCCAGCTGCTTCATGGCCTCCAGCTCGGCGGGCAGCCCGTGGGTGTCCCAGCCGAAGCGGCGCTCCACGCGCTTGCCGCGCTGCGTCTGGTAGCGGCCGACGATGTCCTTGACGTAGCCGGTCAGGAGGTGTCCGTAGTGCGGCAGCCCGTTGGCGAAGGGCGGGCCGTCGTAGAAGACAAACTCGTTGGAGCCGTTGCTGCCGGCATCACGCGCGTCGATCGAGGCCTGGAAGGTACCGTCCTGCTGCCAGTACTTCAGTACCAGCTCTTCGACTTCGGGAAACTTCGGGGAGCTCTGGGCTGCGGCTGCACCGGCGGCAGCGGCCTTGGGATAGGTCTGTGGCATTTCATCATCCTGGGCGGCTGGGAGCGTGGACACTTTATGCGAGGACGTGCCCTCCCCTGGCCGCCGGGCCGGGACTCCGGCCTGGCCGCCCGGCCGAGAAGCCCGCGGTACCACCTCACTTGCCGCCGCCGCCGCACAGATCCCGTGCGCCGTGGCTGCCACTCATTCGCTGCTGTGACGGGCTTACCCGTCCGGTTCTACTGGGCTTGCGCCGTTCTTCCGGAAGCTCACCGGTGATGGCCGGGTCAACGCTGCTACTCCCCAGTTTAGGCCAGCCCGGGGCAATGGCGAAAACCCGGCAATCACCCGGCCATCCCGGGGCTACCGGGCGCCGTCGGCGGCGAGCGCGGTGCTCCGGGCAGGCCGCGACGCGGCGACCATCTGCTCCCGCGGGACCACCTTGATCCGCTCCCGGGGCACGGGACCGCGGGAGGTCTCCACCAGGCCGGCGGCGGCGCCGAGTTCCCGCTCCCGGGCATCCAGCTCGAGCCAGCCCTCCCAAGTGGTGTATTCGATGCCGCGGGCCTGAAGCAGCCGGACTATTTCCTCCTCCTCCGGCCGCGGTGCCATCTGAAGCGCGTCCCGGTCGGCGAGGAGATGGGTGATCGTCTCCAGGGCGTCCCCCTTCGTGTGCCCGATCAGCCCCACGGGACCGCGCTTGATCCAGCCGGTGGCGTAGAGACCGGGCACGGGCCGGCCGCCGGCATCGAGCACCCGGCCCTCCTCGTTCGGGATGACGCCGCGGCGGCCGTCGTATTCGAGACCGGGCAGCGCCGAACCGAAGTAGCCGATGGCGCGGTACACGGCCTGCACCGGGTACTCGACCATCTCGCCCGTGCCGCGGACGTTTCCGGTGCCGTCCAGCTCGTTGCGTTCGAACCTGACCGCCGCCACGGAGCCGGGGTCGGCCTCGTCCCCGAGGATCTCCACCGGGGTGTGCAGGAAGTGCAGGTGGAGGCGGCGCGAGGCACCGCGGCTCCCTTCCTGTTCCTGCCGTTCTTCCCGGTCCTCCTGCTCCACCAGCCAGTTGGTCAGCGTGGCCACCATGGTCTTGGTCTGGTTGTTGCCGCGGATGGCCTCGTCCGAGGCCTCGTCGAACTCGAAGTCCTCCGGGTACAGCACGATGTCCACGTCGTGGCTGTGCGAGAGCTCGCGCAGCTCCAGCGGCGTGAACTTGACCTGGGCCGGTCCGCGCCGGCCGAACACGTGCACGTCGGTGACCGGCGAGGCCTTGAGCCCGGCGTGGACGTTGTCCGGGATCTCGGTGGGAAGCAGTTCCGGGGCATGCTTCGAGAGGACGCGGGCGACGTCGAGCGCAACGTTGCCGTTGCCGATCACGGCGACCTCTTTCGCGGACAGCGGCCATTCGCGCGGCACGTCGGGATGTCCGTCGTACCAGGAGACGAAGTCAGCGGCGCCGAACGATCCGTCCAGCTCGACCCCGGGGATGTTCAGGTCGGCGTCCTTGACGGCGCCGGTCGCGAAGATGACGGCGTCGTAGTGGCGGCGCAGGTCCTCCAGGTCGAGGTCGGTACCGTAGTCCACGTTCCCGAAGAAGCGGATGTCCCCGCGGTCCAGCACCTTGTGCAGCGCGGTGACGATGCCCTTGATCCGCGGGTGGTCCGGCGCCACCCCGTAGCGGATGAGTCCATAGGGTGCGGGGTAGCGGTCGAACAGGTCGATGCTCAGGCTGAGCCCGCCGGAGACCGCCGCCTCGCTCTTGGTCAGCAGGTCGGCCGCGTAGACTCCGGCCGGGCCGGCCCCCACCACGGCGATGCGCAGGCGTCCGTGGACGTTGTTGTTGTTATCGATGGTGTCTTCACTCATGCGGGTACTCCTTGTGCCTTCCTGTTGGTCAAAAGTGTGGGTCCGGCGGGACGCCGGCGGTATCAGCGCGCAGCCGCGCCGACAGGGGATTCTGCCGGCTGTCCTGCCGGCTCGCCGGCCAGTTCCGCGGGCGCGTACGGACTCAGCCGCACCACATCCCCCACCACGATCACTGCCGGATTCTCCACCCCGACGCGCGCCGCCTGCGCCGCGATGCTGTCCAGGGTGCCGATGGTCACGCGCTGGTCCGGCAGCCAGCCGCGCTCGACGATGGCGACGGGCGTTTCCGGGCCCAGCCCCCGCGAGCGCAGCGCGGCCGCGATCCGGGGCAGGCGGCGCACTCCCATCAGCAGGACGAGGGTGTGGTCCGCCCGCGCCGGCAGCTCGGCCAGTTCCTCGTGGCCGGTGGCGACGCTGAAGCCGGCCGCCGCGCCCCGGTGCGTGACCGGGATCCCGGCGGCCGCGGGGACGGAGATGGCGCTGGTGACCCCGGGGACGACTTCGACGTCCACGCCGTGCCGGCGGCAGAAGCGGGCCTCCTCGCCGCCCCGGCCGAGGACGTACGGATCGCCGCCCTTGAGCCGGACGACCAGCCGGCCGGCCCGGGCCTCGCGGACCAGGATCGTGTTGATCTCGTCCTGGCCCGCCAGATGGTTGCCCGGCGCCTTGCCGACTTCGATGACACGGACGCTTTCTTCCAGTTCCGCGAGCAGGTCCCGGGGACCCAGCCGGTCCGCGACGACCACGTCCGCCTCGGCGAGCAGCTGCCGGCCGCGCACCGTGATTAGGCCCGCGTCACCGGGACCGCCGCCGACCAGCGCCACGCGGCCCGGGCGGGTGTCCGCCGGGCGCCGGCGGCGCAGGGGCAGCCGCCCCGTCCGGAGCGCGAGCATGATCGCGTCCTTGAGTGCCTTAGCCCGCCGCGGATCGCCCCCGGCATTGACCGCGACGGTGATGTCGTCCGCGCGGCCGACCGCCGGCGTCCAGGCGGCGGAGGCCTCGGCGTCGGACGCGTTGACGCACCAGATCCGGCGTTCTTCGGCATCGGCCGCCACCTGCCGGTCCACTCCCGGAATCCCGGTCGCGGTCTGGGCGAGCCACACGCCGTCGAGGTCTGCCGGCGCGTAGCCGCGGCGCACCCAGGTGAGCAGTCCCGCCTCGGCCAGGCGTCCGACGTCGTTCCCCGCCGCCGGGGCGACGACAGTAACCGCCGCGCCGGCGTCCAGCATCGCCCGGGCGCGCCGGCCGGCGACCCGGCCGCCGCCCACCAGCAGCACCGGCTTGCCGAGCAGCCGGAGCGATACCGGGTAGAGATCCAGTCCGTTCATCGTGTACTTCCTTCCAAAAGGCCGCGGCGCTTGAGCAGCCGCCGCTCCACGGGGCCGAAGACCAGCAGTTCGACCAGGATGCCGACGGCCAGGATGACCAGGACGGCGCTCATCACGATTCCCATGTCGGAGAGGGTCCTGCCCTGGTCCAGCAGGGAGCCCAGGCCGTAGCCCATGGTGCCGCCGACGGCGATGATCTCCGCGGCCATCAGCGAGCGCCAGGAGAAGGCCCAGCCCTGCTTCAGGCCGGCGACGTAGCCCGGCAAGGCCGCCGGCAGGACTACCTGCAGCGCCGTCTCAAGCCGCGAGGCTCCTAGCACCCGCGCCACGCTGCGGTACTGCGGCGGGACCTGGTCCATCCCCGCCACCAGGCCGTTCACGATCGACGGGATCGCGCCCATCAGCACCACAAAATAGGCGGTGGCGTCAGTCAGGCCGAACCAGATGATGGCCGCCGGCACCCACGCCACCGAGGGAAGGACCTGCAGGCCGGAGACCAGCGGCCCGAAGGCGCGGCGCACCACGGCGACCTGGCCGAGCAAGAGGCCCAGCGGGGTGCCGACGGCCACGGAGACAGCGAAGCCGGCCAGTCCGCGCTGGAGCGACGTGCCCACGGACTCCTGCACCAGTCCCTCGGTCCACAGCCGGCCCAGGGACGCGAAGACGTCCAGCGGGCCGGGCACCAGGTCGCGGCGCTTAAGGTCCATCGAGACCAGGAGCTGCCAGACCAGGAGGAGAACAACGACGGCGGCGAGCGGCAGCAGGATCCGGCTCCAGTCCCTTTGCGGGGACGTTCCCCCGGACTGCAGGGTGTCCAGCCCGGTCTCGACGGCGCGGAGCTCGTCTCCTGCCGGTGGCGGCGGCTGTTCCGTCGGCGGAACGCCCGGGGCTGATGCGGGAGCGGGCGCAGCCGCCTGCACACCCTCGGGCGCCAGCGGGCGCGGTTCGAGGTTGGTTGCATTACGTGGCATGGCGTCGGATCTCTTCCCTCAAGCGTGCGGTGACTTCGGCGGCCAGGGCCGCCGCGCAGGCGGTTTCGGTCCGCGCTTCCGCCGGCACCGCCCATTCCCGGACCACCCGGCCGGGACGGGAGGAGAGCAGCAGGACGCGCTGGCCCAGCCGGACGGCCTCCCGCACGTTGTGCGTGACGAAGACGATGGTCCGGCCGGTCTCACGCCAGATCCGTTCCAGTTCCTCGTGGAGCAGGTCCCGGGTAATGGCGTCGAGCGCCGCAAACGGCTCGTCCATGAGCAGCAGCTGCCGGTCCTGGCTCAGCGCCCGGGCGAGGGCGACGCGCTGGCGCATCCCCCCGGACAGCTCGTGCGGCCGCTTCCCGACGGCCTCGCCCAGGCGGACCAGTTCCAGCAGCTCCGTGGCGCGCCGGCGCCGGGCCGCCTTGCCCACGCCGCGCAGCTTCAGCGCCAGCTCCACGTTGCCCCGGGCCGTGAGCCACGGAAACAGGGCGGGATCCTGGAACATGAAGGCCGCGCCCTCCGCGGGAACCTCCAGGGCACCGGAGCTGGGCAGCTCCAGGCCCGCGATGATGTTGAGCAGTGTCGACTTTCCGCAGCCGGAGGCACCGAGCAGGGCGACGAACTCCCCCTGCCCGAACCGGGCATCCACGCCGTCGAGCACGGCCGGCCCGCCGCCGAAGCGCTTGCCGAGGTTTTCCAGCACTACCGTCATTGCGCCGCCCGCCTCACTCTGTGCCCAGCTTCGCGGCGCCGATGCGCGAGTGCCCGGGTTCCTCCGCGAGCACCTGGTTCAGGGCGCGGAGGTCGAACAGGCCCGCCAGGTCCGCCGGTTTGGTGAGACCGGACTCCACGCCGTCTTCGAGCAGCCGGGGGAACGTCCCGGCCAGCGGGTCGGGCGTGAATTCGATGTTGCGCAGCGCGCGGTCGATGACGTCGCGCGGCAGTTCCGCGCCCGCGGCTTCCTTGAGGCTGGCGTTGACGGCCTCGGCTCTTTCCGCCGGGGCGGCCGCATTGAGCCAGTCAATGGCTGCGACGTGGCCCCGCAGGAGCGCCTCGACCGTCCCGGGATGATCCGCGGCGTACTTCCGGCTGACGACCAGCACGGTGGTGGTGAACTGGCCGGGCTTCCCCGCCAGCGTTCCGTCCCACAGGTCCGCCTCGTCGACGAGGACCTCGGCACCGGCCTGGAGCACCAGGCGGGAGGCCCATGGTTCGGGCAGCCAGGCGCCGTCCAGCTTCCCGTCCTGGAACAGCTTCAGGGTCTGGGCATTCTCGGTCGGGTTGATGGTCACGTCCCCGCCGCCGTCCGGGGTGGCGGCCAGGCTGTGGGATGCCAGGTAGGAGCGCAGGGCCACGTCCTGGGTACCACCGAGCTGCGGGGTGGCCAGCACCTTGCCCTTGAGCTGCGCCGCGTCCCGGATCCCGGGCCGGACCACCAGCTGCGCACCGCCCGAGGTGGCCCCGGCGATGACGGCCACGGATTCGCCGCGGCTCTGGACGAAGGAATTGATGGCCGGGTTCGGCCCCAGGTACGCGGCGTCGATGGCCCCGGCATTGAGGGCCTCGATTGCGGCGGGGCCCGCGTTGAACACCTGCGTGCTCAGGGTAGTGCCGGTCCCCTGCTCCAGGGCTTCGGCGAGCAAGCCCTGCCGGACGCCGACCAGTGCCGGGGCGTGCGTGACGTTGCCGAAATAGCCCAGCCGCAGTTCGGCCGCGGACGAGGCCGCGCTGTCCGCGGGCTCGCCGGCGCCGTTGCCCGCCGCAGAGAGGGCAGCCGCGCCGGAGCCGGCGATGGCCGCGCAGAACAGCAGTGCCACCGCGATGTCCCAGCCGCGCCGCCGCCGGGGTTTCGAACCGGCCGCCGTGATCCGGACGGTCCTAGGGGTATGCCGGTCATGGCTCATCGGGCACCGCCGCTGGTGATCATCCCGGCTGCCAGGGTGGTTCCGTCCTGCGGATCGATCAGCAGGAAGGCCCCCGTCCGCCGCTGGACGGCGTAGGGTTCGAGCGGGAGCGGGGCGGACAGCCGCAGCGCCACGTGTCCGATGTCGTTCAGTCCCAGCTCCTCGGCGGGCCCGGCCTGCAGTGCCTCGAGGTCGAGCCGGCCCTCGATGGCCTCGACCCGGGCACGCACGGTGGCGGTGCCGTGCTTGACCAGGACCTTGGAGCCCGCCCGCAGCGGCTGCTGCGCCAGCCAGCACACCGAGGCCGGCAGGTCCGCCGAAGCGGCCGGGGCGCCGTCCGCGGCGGCGATCAGGTCCCCGCGGGCGACATCGAATTCCCCGGCCAGGCGCAGCGCCACCGACTGCGGGGAGGAGGCCTCCCGCAGTTCGGTGCCCGCGGCGTCTATCCCCGCGACCGTCGTGGTCCTCGGCGGATGCCCCGGAGCCAGGACCGAGACGGCATCGCCCACCCGCACGGTGCCGGCGACGACCTGGCCCGCATAGGCGCGGTAATCCCGGAACGCGTCCGGGTCGAGCCCGGGCGCCAGCGCCCCCTGCGGCCGCAGCACCAGCTGGACCGGGAAGCGGAAGGAGGCAACGGCGTCGTCCTCGTCATCGGTGCCCGGAAGGGACTCCAGCAGCTCAAGCAGCGTCGGCCCGCCGTACCAGGGAGTGCGCTCCGAACGCTCCACCACGTTGTCGCCGTCCAGGGCGGACACCGGGATGCTAACCGCGTCGGTCAGGCCGAGGTCCGCGGCCACCCGGCGGACGTCGGCCTCGATGCGCGCGAAGGCCTCTTCGGCGTAGCCCACGAGATCGATCTTGTTCACGGCGACAACGACGTGCGGCACGCGCAGCAGCGCGATCACGCTCAGGTGCCGGCGGGTCTGCTCGAGGACCCCCTTGCGGGCGTCGACGAGGACCACCACGGCGTCGGCCGTCGAAGCGCCGGTGACGGTGTTGCGCGTGTACTGCACATGCCCGGGGCAGTCGGCGAGGATAAAGGTGCGCCGGCCGGTGGCGAAGTAGCGGTAGGCGACGTCGATGGTGATGCCCTGCTCGCGTTCGGCCCTCAGGCCGTCGGTCAGCAGCGCAAGGTCGAGTCCGCCCTCGCCGCCGAAGCCCCGCTGGGCCGAGGTGCGGGCGACGGATTCCAGCTGGTCGGCCAGGATCGCCTTCGAGTCGTGCAGCAGCCGGCCGACCAAAGTGGACTTGCCGTCATCCACGGAGCCCGCGGTGGCGAAGCGGAAGAGCGTCCCGGTGGCGAGGGCAGGCCGTTCCAAAAGTTCCTCGGTCATTAGAAATACCCATCCTTCTTGCGGTCTTCCATGGCCGCCTCGGAAATCCGGTCGTCAGCGCGGGTAGCGCCGCGCTCGGTGAGGGTGGACGCGGCGACTTCGAGCACCACGTCCTCGACGGTTGCCGCCTCGGAGAGGACGGCGCCGGTGCAGGACATGTCTCCGACGGTGCGGTAGCGGACCGTCCGGACGGACACTTCGTCCTCCGGGCCCGGCCGGGAGAATTCCCCGACGGCCCTCCACATCCCGTCGCGGCGGAAGACCTCGCGCGGATGGGCGTAGTAGATCGACGGCAGTTCGATGCGCTCGCGGGCGATGTAGCGCCAGATGTCCAGTTCGGTCCAGTTGCTGATCGGAAAGGCCCGGACGTGCTGGCCCGCGGCGTGGCGGCCGTTGTACAGGTTCCAGAGTTCCGGGCGCTGGTTGCGCGGATCCCACTGGCCGAACTCATCGCGCAAGCTCAGGATGCGCTCCTTGGCACGGGCCTTGTCCTCGTCGCGCCGGCCGCCGCCGAAGACGGCGTCGAAGCGGTGCCCGGCGATGGTGTCGAGCAGCGGCGCGGTCTGCAGCGGGTTCCGGGTGCCGTCGGCCCGTTCCTTCAGCTCCCCGCGGTCAATGTATTCCTGCACCGAGCCCACGACGAGCCGCAGGCCCAGGCGCTCCACTGTCCGGTCACGGAAGGCCAGGACTTCGGGGAAATTGTGCCCGGTGTCCACGTGCAGGACCGGATACGGCACGCGCCCCGGCCAGAACGCCTTAGCTGCCAGGTGCAGCATGACCACGGAGTCCTTGCCGCCGGAGAACAACATCGCGGGCCGCTCGAATTCCGCCACCACTTCGCGGATGATGTGGATTGATTCGGCCTCGAGCGTGTCCAGGACGCCGAGCCGCTCGGGGGCCGGGGCCGGCGCGTCGTAGGAATGGGTCAGGGTCATCGCGGGTCCTTGCGTGTCGGGGAAGGGAAGGCACAGATGGTTGGGCGAAGGTCAGGAATGGATGCCGCACTCGGTTTTGGCCAAGCCTGCCCAGCGCCCGGCCCGGGGATCTTCGCCGGGGGCGACGGGCCGCGTGCACGGGCGGCAGCCGATGGACGGGTAGCCGTGCTGCAGCAGCAGGTTGAGCGGCACGGCGTGGCGTGACGCGTAGCCGGTCAGTTCCTCGAAACTCCACGCCGCCACCGGATTCACCTTGACCAGCCCGTGGGCCTCATCCCAGCCCACCAGCGGCGTGTTGGTGCGGGTCGGCGCCTCGTCGCGTCGGACGCCGGTGAACCAGACCCGGTAGCCTGCGAGCGCAGTGGCGAGGGGGTCCATCTTCCGCAGCCGGCAGCATAGGGCCGCGTCGCGCGCGAACAGGTCCGGCCCGTGCGTTGCCTCCTGCTCGGCGACGGTCTGCTCCGGAAGCACGTCCACAACGTTGACGTCGAGCCTGCGGGCTACCTCGTCCCGGGTGGCCACGGTTTCGGCGAAGTGGTAACCCGTTTCCAGGAACAGGACATCGACGCCCGGAAGCTGGGCCGCCACCAGATGGGGCAGCACGGCGTCCGCCATGGAACACGCGACCGCGGCGTCCGCGGGCGCGAAATTCCGCCGTACCCAGGCCACGACGTCTTCTGCGGATGCTTCGAAGCCCAGTTCCTCGGCGCCCGAGGCCGCCAATCGGCGCAGTCCCTCGGTTTCGGCAGGCGTGCGGACCGTCCGGATGCCGCCGCTCACTTCAGGAACTCCTCGTCCGCGCGGTGTGCCCACTCGGCGAAGGTCTCGCCCTCTGCGTGCTGTTCGTCGTAGCGGCGCACGACGCGGTCCACGTAGCCCACCAGGCCGTCGGCCGTCACCTTCAGCCCGCGCACGGTGCGGCCCAGGCCCGCCTCTTCCCTGTCACTGGAAGCAAGTCCCCCGCCGAGGTGCACCTGGAAACCGGGCGTCTGCCCTCCGTCCGCGTCCGGCAGCAGCTGCCCCTTCAGGCCGATGTCCGCCGTCTGGATCCGGGCGCAGGAATTCGGGCAGCCGTTGATGTGCAGGCTCAGCTGTTCCGGCAACCGCGCCGAGATGTCAGCCAGGCTCTCCTCGAGGCCGGCGACCGTCCGCTCGGCTGTGTCCTTGGTGTCGACAATGGCGAGCTTGCAGAACTCCAGGCCGGTGCAGGCGATGGTCGAACGGCGGAACAGCGACGGGGCGCTGCTCAATCCCAGCGCTTCGAGACCCTCGACGACGGCGTCCACCTTCCCGGGCGCGACATCCAGTGCGACGATCTTCTGGTGCGGCGTGGTGCGCAGGCGGCGGGACCCGTTGCGCTCCAGAAGGTCCGCCAGCCCCGTCAGCACGGTTCCGTTGACGCGGCCCACAACCGGCGCGGCGCCGATATAGAAGTTGCCGTCGTTCTGCTCATGGACCCCGACATGGTCCCCGGGCGAGCCAGCCCGCGAAGGCGCCGGCCCGTCGGGCAGCTCATACCCCAGGTACTCGTCCTGCAGGACCGCACGGAATTTCTCCGGCCCCCAGTCATTCATCAGGTACTTCAGCCGGGCCTTGTTCCGGAGCCGGCGGTAGCCGTAGTCCCGGAAGATCCGCACCACGGCATGCCAGACGTCTGCCGCCCGCTCCTCAGTGACGAAGGCTCCCAGGCGTTCGGCGAGGCGCGCGCTGGTCGAGAGTCCCCCGCCGACCCACAGGTCATAGCCCGGGCCCAGTTCGGGGTGGACCACGCCCACCAGGGAGATGTCGTTGATCTCGTGCACGACGTCCTGCGACGGGTGCCCCGTGATGGCGGACTTGAACTTCCGCGGCAGGTTCGCCAGCTCCGGGTCGCCGATGAACCTGGCCGAAATTTCGCGGATGACCGGCGTTGGATCGATGATCTCGTCTTTCGCGATGCCGGCAACCGGCGATCCGAGGATCACGCGCGGGACGTCGCCGCAGGCTTCGGTCGTGGAGAGCCCGACGGATTCAAGGCGCCGCCAGATCTCCGGCACGTCGGTGACGTCGATCCAGTGCAGCTGGATGTTCTGCCGGTCGGTGACATCGGCCGTGCCGCGGGCGAACTCTACGGAGATGCCCCCGATGACGCGCAGCTGCTCGGTGGTCAGCGCTCCGCCGTCGATCCGCACGCGCAGCATGAAGTAGCGGTCCTCAAGCTCATGCGGCTCGAGGGTGGCCGTCTTGCCGCCATCGATCCCCGGCTTCCGCTGCGTGTACAGGCCCCACCAGCGGAACCTGCCGTGGAGGTCGTCCGACGGAATCGAGTCAAAGCCCTTGACGGCGTAGATCGTCTCGATGCGCTCGCGCACATTCAGGCCGTTGTCCCGCTGTTTGAATTCCTCGTTGTGGTTCAGCGGGGCTTTTCCGTCGACGTTCCACTGGCCGTGGGGCTTGGCGGACGGGCGTCGCCTGGTTTGCGGCGCCGTGTGCGGGTCCGCCTGTGTCTCGATTGCCTGAGTCATGGCAGCCACCGTAGGGGCGGCGATCCGGGCCCTTCAACTGTTTCCTCATGCGGCGTCGTGGCGCTCAATACGTCGCAATGAGGGGCAATGAATGACGACTTAGCGCGTCATGTTAAGCGCCTCGAACAGCCGGTCGACGACACATTCCGCAACGCTGGGGGACGGCAGCAGCGGGGCGGTGACAGCGTCCGCTCCGGCGCGGCCCAGCACCGAGTGGAAATGCCCCGGCGCGAGGAGATAGGAGGCAATCAGCACCCTCCGGCAGCCCGGCTCGGAGCGGGCGGCCTCGACCGCAGCGCCGATCCGCGGTTCGGCGGCCGCGCCGAAGCCAAGCGCCACCGGCCTGCCGATCTCCTCGGACAGCCACCCGGCCATCTGCTCCACCTCCGCCGTGCCGCGCTCCACCCGGGTGCCTGCCGAGGCCAGCACGACGCAGTCCCCCTCCGCGAGGTCAGCGGCGGCTAGCCGCTCGGCCAGCACTGCCGCCAGCCGGCGGTCCGGTCCAATGGCTGCAGCGGCCGTTGTCCCGGGACGCGAGTCCACGGCCGTACGGATATCGACCTGGGTGTGGAACCCCGTGGACAGCAGCAGCGGGACGACGACGGCGGGTTCCCCCGGCGGGAGGGCGGCGACGACACCGTCTAGGGCCGGCTGCTGGACGTCGACGTACGCCTCGTGGACAAGGACGTCCAGCCCGCGGCGTCCCGCCTCGGCCGCCAAACCGGCGCGGAGCCCGTCGATCAGCAGCCGGCCCGCGGGATCGTCCGTCCCGTGGGCACAGGCCACTACGTGCAGCGCCACCCGGGGTCCGCCTACCGGTCCGAACGGATCAGCTTGTGCGCGGCCGCCTGCGCCACGGGGCGGATCACAATCTGGTCCAGGTTCACGTGGTGCGGCAGGTTCAGCGAATAGGCCACGACGTCGGCAATGTCCTCGGCGAGCAGCGGCTTCTCCACCCCGGCATAGACGTTGTCCGCCGCCGCCCGATCACCGCCGAGGCGGTTGAGCGAGAATTCCTCGGTATGGACCAGCCCCGGGGCGATCTCGATCACCCGCACATTGTGCTCGGCCTCCTCCAACCGGAGCGTGTTGGCCATCGAGTGCTCGGCGAACTTGGCCGCCACGTAACCGCCGCCGCCCTCGTACGCGACGAGTCCGGCAGTCGAGGTCAGCAGCAGGACCGACCCTTCGCCGTTTTCCCGCAGTGCCGGGAGGAAGGCCCGGATCATCCGCAGCGTGCCGAGCACGTTGACGCTGTACATCTTTTCCCAATCGGCGAAATTGGCGTCGGCGATCGTGTCCACGCCGAAGGCTCCGCCGGCCACGTTCACCAGGGCATCGATCCCGCCGCCGTCCAGCACGTCGCCGGCCAGACGTTCCACTGCCGCGGCATCGGTGATATCCGCGGCCATAGCGACGGCGCCGGTCTCGGCCGCCAGTTCGGCCAGCTTCTCTTCGCGGCGCGCCACGGCAACAACGTCCCAGCCGCTCTTGCACAGGGCGCGCACCGAGGCCGCACCGATTCCCGAACTTGCTCCCGTTACTACTGCGCGCTTGGTCATGCCCCTAGCGTAGCGGCCCGGCAGGAGGCCCCCGACGGTGCCGCCACCGCGCGACGCTGCCATGCTCATCGCGCCGACTCCGGGCAGTCGCGCCCGGCGTCCACCCGGCGTCGTCCGCTCCCATCGCGGCAGCCGGCGCCGAGGGTCAGCGCTCGCTCCCGCCGAGTCCTTCCAGGATCAGCTCCCGCAGCACGACGGCCTGGTTGTGCGTCTCGTCCTTGGCTCCGTAGAGCAGGCAAAGCTTCGGCTGTTCCCGGGCGAGCTCCACCAGCTTTTCCAGCGCCTCCGTCCCCTCCAGTTCCCGGCGGTAGGCCGCCGCGAAGGCCTGGAACTTCTCGGGTCTGTGGCTGAACTCCCTGCGCAGTCCCGCGGACGTGCCGGCTTCCTTTAGCCAGAGGTCCAGGCGGGCGTCGTCCTTCGTGATTCCGCGCGGCCAGATCCGGTCCACCAGGACCCGGTAGCCGTCCTGGTCGTCGGCCGGTTCGTAGACCCGCTTGATCTGAACGTTCACCATGGCCGCATGCTACGCGAGGCCGCGCGGGGCAGGAAGGTGCTGCACCGCCGTCGTACGAATCAACATTCCCCGCCCGGCATGAAACAATGGCCAGCATGGCAGAACATACCCCGGGCACAGACACGCCCGTTTCCGTTAACGTCCCCGACAAGCCGGCCCTCGAGGGCCTCGAGGCTGTCCTGTCCCGCCGCTGGCGCGAGGAAGGGACCTACGCGTTCAACCCGGACACGGTCCGCAGCGACGTCTACTCGATCGACACTCCCCCGCCGACGGCTTCGGGCTCGCTGCACGTTGGGCACATGTTCTCCTACACGCAGACCGACGTGCTTGCCCGGTACCAGCGCATGCGCGGCAAGAACGTCTTCTACCCGATGGGCTGGGACGACAACGGCCTGCCGACCGAGCGCCGCGTCCAGAACTTCTACGGCGTGCGCTGCGATCCGGCGATCCCCTACGAAGCGGATTACCAGCCGCCGGCCAAGCCGGCGAAAAACCAGCGGGATTTCGACGTCGTCTCCCGCCGGAACTTCATTGAGCTGTGCGAGCAGCTGGCCGTCGAGGACGAGAAGGTCTTCGAGAACCTGTTCAGTACACTGGGCCTGTCGGTCGACTGGGACCTGACCTACCGGACCATCGACGACGTTTCCCGCGCCGTGTCGCAGCGGGCCTTCCTGGCCAACCTGGCTGCCGGGGACGCCTACATGGCCGAAGCACCGACGCTGTGGGACGTGACTTACCGGACCGCGGTCGCGCAGGCGGAGCTCGAAGACCGCGAGATGCCCGGCGCCTACTATCGTTACGCCTTCAGGACCCACGACGGCGAGGCCGTCCACATCGAGACGACCCGCCCCGAGCTGCTGCCGGCCTGTGTGGCATTGGTGGCGCACCCGGACGACGAGCGCTACCAGAAGCTCTTCGGCACCACGGTGACTTCCCCGCTTTTCGGCGTCGAGGTTGAGGTCAAGGCGCATCCGCTCGCGAAGCCGGACAAGGGTGCCGGCATCGCCATGGTCTGCACCTTCGGCGACCTGACGGACGTCACCTGGTGGCGCGAGCTGCAGCTTCCGACCCGGGCCATCGTGGGCCGCGACGGACGCATCGCCGCGGACGCTCCGGAGTGGATCACGAGCGAGGAAGGCAAGGCGAACTACGCCGAGCTGGCGGGCAAGACGGTGTTCTCCGCCAAGGAGAAGGTCGTCGAGCTGCTGCAGGCCGCCGGAGAACTCGACGGCGAGCCGAAGAAGATGACGCATCCGGTCAACTTCTACGAAAAGGGCGACAAGCCCCTCGAGGTCGTGACCTCCCGCCAGTGGTACATCCGCAACGGCGGGCGGGACGCCGACCGCCGGGAACGGCTGATCGGCCGCGGCCGCGACATCGATTTCCACCCGGCCTTCATGCGCTCCCGCTACGAGAACTGGATCGAGGGGCTCAACGGCGACTGGCTCGTCTCCCGCCAGCGGTTCTTCGGCGTGCCGATTCCGGTCTGGTATCCGCTGGATCTGGCCGGCAACCCGGACTATGACAACCCGGTACTCCCCGCCGACGACATGCTTCCCGTGGACCCGGCCGCGGAAGCGGCCCCGGGCTACAGCGAGGACCAGCGCGATGTCCCCGGCGGCTTCACGGGCGACGCCGACGTTCTGGACACTTGGGCGACGTCGTCGCTCACACCGCAGATCGTCGGCCGCTGGAGCCGCGACGAAGAGTTCTTCGGCAAGGTCTTCCCGTTCGACCTGCGCCCGCAGGGCCATGACATCATCCGGACCTGGCTCTTCTCCACGGTGGTCCGGGGCGATGCCCTGCAGTCCTGCGCCCCGTGGCGCCATGCGGCGATCTCCGGCTGGATCCTGGACCCGGACCGGAAGAAGATGTCCAAGTCCAAGGGCAACGTGGTGGTTCCCACCGATGTGCTGGAGCAGTTCGGCGCGGACGCGGTCCGCTACTGGGCGGCCTCGGCCCGGCTGGGTGCGGACACCGCGTACGAGATTGCACAGATGAAGATCGGCCGGCGCCTCGCCATCAAGCTGCTGAATGCCTCGAAGTTCGTCCTGAACCTCGGAGCCACGGAAGCCTCGGTCATCACTGACGACGCCACCACCGTGACGAACCCGCTGGACAAGTCGCTGCTTGGCCAGCTGGCCGACGTCATCGACCAGGCCACGGCGGCCTTCGATAACTACGACTACGCACGCGCGCTGCAGATCACCGAGTCGTTCTTCTGGTCCTTCACGGACGACTACGTGGAGCTGGTCAAGGACCGGGCCTACGGTGCGGCGGGCGACGCGGAGCAGGGCTCGGTGCTGGCGACGCTGGCCACCACCCTCGACGCGTTGCTGCGCCTGTTCGCTCCCTTCCTGCCCTTCGCGACGGAAGAAGTGTGGAGCTGGTGGCGTGCCGGGTCGGTGCACCGCGCGGAATGGCCGGCCACCGGCGCCCTAGCTTCGATCGCGGCTGCCGCGGACAAGGGCCTGCTCGGCACGGTCGGCCAGGCGCTCGGCGGAATCCGCAAGGCGAAGTCGGAGGCCAAGGTCAAGCAGCGGACCGAGGTCCTGACCGCGATCATCAGCGGTTCGGCCCTGCAGGTCGGCCAGCTTGAGGCCGGTCTGGAAGACCTCAAGGCGGCGGGCAACGCCCGCGAACTCAAGATCGTCGAGGCCGACGGCGAGCTGGCCGTGACCGGTGTCGATCTGGCACCTGCGGAGGCACCCGCCTAGCAACCGGCTTAAATAGGGGAAGCCCCATCAGCGTTTAGCCGTTGGTGGGGCTTCGACTCTATGACTCCTAGTGACGATTGGAATCTCCCGAACTCCTTGGAATTCCAGGTCTTCCGAGTCCCGTCACGGACTGGCTGTTAGCGGAACTTGGTCCGTATAACTAGTCTCTGGATCTTTGGTGTTCGTTCCCGCATCTTTTGGGGGATGCGTATAGATATTTATACTCGCATGCAAGCCGACACGCCATAGGTTTCGTGCTTTTTTCCGCAGGAAATGCTCCGGCGTGCCGACAGTCCGACGTTAGTCCTAGTCGAACTCGGGGCTGGTGGTGCGCGACCGCTTGATTTCGTAGAAGTACGGGAAACCGGCGAGGGCGACGGCCCCGTCGAAGATCCGGCCCGCGTCCTCCCCACGTGGGATCCTGGTCAGCACCGGCCCGAAGAAGGCAGTGCCGTTGAACGACACGACCGGGGTCCCGACCTCGTCGCCCACCAGCGAGATGCCCTCTTCGTGGCTGGCCCGCAGCTGCTCGTCGTACTCCGTCGAGGTGGCGTAGTCGGCCAGCCCGGCCGGCAGGCCCGCTTCTTCCAAAGCCGCCGCGATGACGGCCGAGGTGTCCTTGTTGCCTTCATTGTGGGTGCGTGTGCCCATCGCGTCGTAAAGCTTCTTGACGTACTCGTTGCCGTGCAGCTCACGCGCCGCGATGATCACGCGGACGGGACCCCAAGCCGACTTCAGGAATTCCTTGTAGTTGTCCGGCAGCTCGTCGCGGCCGTCATTCAGCACCGCCAGGCTCATCACGTGCCACTCGACCTTGATGTCGCGTACCTGCTCGACCTCCAGGATCCAGCGGGACGTGATCCACGCAAACGGGCAGGCCGGGTCGAACCAGAAGTCAACGGTCGAAACGTCGGTGCTTGCGGACATGGTGGAACTCCTCGGGTGCAGTGAGTGTTTGTATTCCTGCCTGGTGCCAGGCTAGGCGGACTTGTTCCTGCGTTTGGCAACCACGTCATGCGAGATCAAGGTGGGCGATCCCTTGCTGGTCACCACGTCAGCGGTGATTACCACGGACGCGATGTCGTCCCGGCTCGGGAGGTCGAACATGACGGGAAGCAGGGCCTCTTCGATGATGGCGCGCAGGCCGCGGGCCCCCGTCCCCCGTTCCAAGGCCAGGTCCGCCACGGCCTCAAGGGCATCCGTTTCGAAGGAGAGCTCGACACCATCCAGGTGGAACATCTTCTGGTACTGCTTGATCAGCGCGTTCTTCGGTTCCGTCAGGATCTGGATCAGTGCCTGGCGGTCCAGGTTCGAGACCGTCGTGATGACGGGAAGCCGGCCGATGAACTCCGGGATCAGGCCGAACTTGAGCAGGTCCTCCGGCATGACTTCGCCGTAGGAGTCCTTATCCTTGCTGGCGTCGCTGAGCGGGGCCCCGAAGCCGATTCCCTTGCGGCCGGCACGGGACCCGATGATTTCCTCCAGCCCGGCAAAGGCTCCGGCCACGATGAACAGGACGTTCGTCGTGTCGATCTGGATGAACTCCTGGTGCGGATGCTTGCGCCCGCCCTGCGGCGGAACCGATGCAACGGTGCCCTCGAGGATCTTCAGCAGCGCCTGCTGGACACCCTCCCCGGACACATCGCGGGTGATCGATGGATTTTCGCTCTTGCGGGAGATCTTGTCGATCTCGTCGATGTAGATGATGCCCTGCTCGGCCTTCTTCACATCGTAATCGGCCGCCTGGATCAGCTTGAGCAGGATGTTCTCCACATCCTCGCCGACATAGCCGGCCTCAGTCAGGGCGGTCGCGTCCGCGACGGCGAACGGAACGTTGAGGCGGCGCGCCAGGGTCTGGGCCAGGTAGGTTTTGCCGCAGCCCGTGGGGCCGATCAGCAGGATGTTCGACTTGGCGACCTCGACGTCTTCCAGCGGGCTGGCATCGGAGAGGTTCGCGGAGCCTTTCGGAGCGTGGCCGGACTGTATGCGCTTGTAGTGGTTGTAGACCGCGACGGCCAGGGCCCGCTTGGCCGGCTCCTGCCCGATGACGTATTCCTGCAGGAAATCGAAGATCTCCCGAGGCTTCGGCAGCTCGAACGAGCCGAGGTCCGCGACCTCCGAGAGTTCTTCCTCGATGATCTCGTTGCAGAGTTCGATGCATTCGTCGCAGATGTAGACGCCGGGGCCGGCAATCAGTTTCCGGACTTGCTTCTGGCTTTTGCCGCAGAAAGAGCACTTGAGCAGATCAGCGCTCTCGCCAATGCGAGCCATATTCGGTCCCCTTTACCTGGTCCTACTGGAGATGGTCAACCCCCGGGACATCCTCGACGGATACCCGATTCGAGCGGTGGAGGCTGCTGACTAGCTTCCACTCTAAATCACTTCACTGACAGTTTCAGTAACCCGATGGCCCGCGGGGCGATGTTACGCACCGCGGGCCATCCGGCTACCTGCACACAACAGCTAGGCTTTGTTGATCGCCGGCTTATTGATCTTGCGGGAATCCAGCACCTGGTCGATCAGGCCGTAGGACAGGGCATCCTCGGCGGTCAGGATCTTGTCCCGCTCGATGTCCTGGTTGATCTCGGCGGAGGTCTTGCCGCTGTGCAGCGCGAGGGTGTCCTCCAGCCAGGTGCGCATACGCATGACCTCGGCGGCCTGGATTTCCAGGTCGGAAGCCTGGCCCCGCTCGCCGCCGCCCAGCGCCGGCTGGTGGATCAGTACTCGGGCGTTCGGCAGCGCGAGCCGCTTGCCGGGGGTGCCGGCCGCGAGCAGCACAGCCGCTGCGCTGGCCGCCTGGCCGAGGCAGACCGTCTGGATTTCCGGACGGATGTACTGCATCGTGTCGTAGATCGCCGTCATCGCCGTGAAGGAGCCGCCCGGCGAATTGATGTAGAGGGTGATATCCCTGTCCGGGTCCGTCGACTCGAGCACCAGCAGCTGGGCCATGATGTCGTCGGCCGAGGCATCGTCCACCTGGACGCCGAGGAAGATGATGCGGTCCTCGAACAGCTTGGTGTACGGATCCTGGCGCTTGAAGCCGTACGGCGTCCGCTCCTCGAACTGGGGCAGGACGTAGCGGCTGGTGGGTAGGTTGCCGGCGTAGCCGCCGGCTGCGGCTGCGAAGTTGGGGGTCATGTTCATGCTCCTGCTTGTGAAGGTCTGGAAGGAAGTCGGCTGCCAGCCGCCGTCACGAATCCTGGGACGTCCCGCCGCCGCCGGTCACCCCGCCGGCGTGGGCCGAGATGTGGTCGAAGAAGCCGTACTCCAGACCCTCCTCGGCCGTGAACCACTTGTCCCGGTCATTGTCTTTGAGGATCTGCTCGACCGACTGCCCGGTCTGCTCGGCCGTCAGTTCCGCCATCACGCGCTTCATGTGGAGGATCAGCTCGGCCTGGATCTTGATGTCCGACGCGGTTCCACCGATGCCGCCGGAAGGCTGGTGCATCAGGATGCGGGCATGCGGAGTGGCATAGCGCTTGCCCTTGGTTCCGGACGAGAGCAGGAACTGCCCCATCGATGCGGCCAGGCCCGTGGCCACCGTGACGACGTCGTTCGGAATGAACTGCATCGTGTCGTAGATCGCCATGCCCGCCGTGACGGAACCGCCCGGAGAGTTGATGTACAGGTAGATGTCCTTCTCCGGGTTTTCCGCCGAGAGCAGGAGCAGCTGGGAGCAGATGGCGTTGGCGTTTTCGTCGCGCACCTCGGAGCCCAGCCAGATGATGCGCTCTTTGAGCAGCCTGTTGTAGATGTAGTCTTCGCGGCTGGCCGGATCGACCGTAGCCATCATCGGAGTGGCGGATTCATTCGACATGCTGAAATACCTCTCGCTTCTTCCCCGGGCAGTTACCGTTGTCGCGGGCCCTCGGGGCGTTTACTTACTTGGACAGTAACGTGTTCGGCTGCCCGATTCCTCCCTGACGCCGCACTGTTCGCTGACGGCGCATCGGGCCCGCCACAGGGCGGACGGCCGCCCGGCATGCAGCAGGATAACGACGCCGGGGCGCGCCCGCGAGCCATCAAGGAGGCGTTAAAGCGGCGGACCGCCGGTCCCCTTTCGGGAGCCCGGCGGTCCGCCTCTTCGGCCGTGGGCCGCTACTTCTTTTCTGCCTCGGTGGTGGAGGCTTCCTCGGCGGACTCTTCGGTGCCCTCGGCACCGGCGGCCTCGGCCTCGGCCGCCTGGATCATTTCCTCGACGTTGCTCTCGTCCTCGCCGCCGGCGGGGCGGACGAAGTCCGAAAGGTCGACCTCGGCACCGTTGTTGTCGGTGACCTTCGCCAGTTCCAGCACCTTGGCCAGCGCCTTGCGGCGGCGGACCTCGGAGACCATCATCGGAACCTGGCCGCTCTGGTCGATCAGCTGGGCGAACTGGTTCGGGTCCATGCCGTACTGGCTGGCGGAGGACACGATGTAGTCGATCAGCTCGGCCTGGCTGACGCCGACCTCTTCCTTGTCGGCTACGGCGTCGAGGATGATCTCGTTGCGGAAGGCGCGCTCGGTGTTCTCGCGGACCTCGGCACGGTGCTCCTCGGTGTCGTGGTCTTCACCGTGGCTGTTCTCCGGGCGGAAGTGCTGTTCCAGCTGCTCCTCGATGACGGACTCCGGAACCGGAACCTCGATGAGCTCGACCAGCTTGTCCAGGACCTTGTCGCGGGCCTCGACGCCCTGCTCCATAACCTTGCTGTCGGCAGCCTGCTTGGCGAGGTCTTCCTTCAGCTCGGCGATGGTGTCGAACTCGCTGGCAAGCTGCGCGAAGTCGTCGTTGGCCTCGGGGAGCTCGCGCTCCTTGACGGCCTTCAGGACAACCTTGACCTCGGCTTCTTCACCGGCGTGCTCGCCGCCGGCCAGCTTGGTCATGAAGGTGGCGTCCTCGCCCGTGCTCAGGCCGGTGACGGCCTCGTCCAGACCGTCCAGCATGGTGCCGGCACCGACCTGGTAGGAGAGATCGGCAGCGGAGTCCACCTCTTCGCCGTTCACCTTGGCGCTCAGGTCCATGGTGATGAAGTCGTCGGCCGCCGCGGGGCGCTCAACGGTCTTCAGGGTGCCGAACCGGCCGCGCAGGTCATCCATCGCCTTCTCGACGTCGGCGTCCGACGCTTCGGCAGCTTCGACGGTGACCTCGAGACCGGCGTACTCCGGCAGCTCGATTTCGGGGCGGATGTCGACCTCGACGTGGAAGGCCAGCTGGCCCTCGGAGGCGGCGGGATCCGGAACCTCGGTGATTTCCACTTCGGGGCGGCTCAGCGGACGCAGCCCGCTTTCCTGCACGGCGTCCTGGTAGAAGCCGTTCAGGCCCTCGTTGATGGCCGTTTCGATGACGTAGCCGCGGCCAACGCGCTGGTCGATCAGGCGGGCAGGGACCTTCCCCTTGCGGAAGCCAGGAACCTGGATCTGGGAGGCAATTGTCTTGTAGGCCTCATCGATGCTGGGCTTGAGTTCCTCAAAGGGAACCTCAACATTGAGTTTGACCCGGGTCGGGGTGAGGTTTTCGACAGCGCTCTTCACAGCGTTAGAACTCCTGTTGCTATTGGATGGGATCTGCACCACACATACAGAGTCGGGGCGACAGGACTCGAACCTGCGATCTCCTGCTCCCAAAGCAGGCGCGCTAGCCACTACGCTACGCCCCGTAGTGCACAGGCAAGTCTACGGCCAAAGCCGTGCCGGTGCACAATTGGGTGCGGCCAAAAAAGCCGCGTACACAAAAATGGCGGGCCCTTGCGGACCCGCCTTTTCGCGCAGAGGGGATGACGGGAATCGAACCCGCGTAATCAGTTTGGAAGACTGAGGCTCTACCATTGAGCTACATCCCCAGGACGTTGAAACTTTAGCACGACGTCCGGCCTGGTTCACAAATCGCCGCTGCGGCGCCGCCGCATTCAGGCCGGGCTGCCTTGGCAGCCCGGGCACCAGTAGAGCTTCCGTCCGCCCATGTCCTCGAGCCGGACCGCCGTGCTGCAGACCCGGCAGTCCATCCCCTGCCGCTGGTATACGTAATGGGCGTCCGCCGGCGACGCGGGGCCCTCGGGGTCGGACCGGTGGACGGGCCTCGTCGTTACGATGCGGCCGTCCCGCACACCGTCCGCCAGAAGCACCACGAGGTCCCGCCACAGGTCGAGCGCCTGCCCTGCGGACAGGAACTTCCCCGGCGTCCAAGGGCTGATGCCCTGCCGGAACAGGCTTTCGGCGCGGTAGATGTTGCCGACGCCGGCGACCACCGACTGGTCCATGAGCAGGGTGCCGACCGCACTCCCCTTCGCCGTGAGCCGGCGGACGAACTGCTCCGGGTCCGCATGCGTGTGCAGCGGGTCCGGTCCGAGCTTACCTACGACGGCGTCCCGCTCGGCTTCGGTGATGACCTCGCACGCGGTGGGCCCCCGCAGGTCGGCCCAGCCATGGTCCGACACCAGCCTCGCCCTGACCTGGCCGACCGGCGCGGGCGGACCGTCGTACACGGCAGGGGCCCCGGCGTCGTACGTTTCCCGCTCCCCCACCCGGCGCGGCGCACCGATGCTGGATGCACCGCGGAAGGTGCTGTCCCCGCCGAAGTCCCAGGCCCCGTAAAGGCCGAGGTGGACGCGCAGGATGAGGGCATTGGAGAATCCGAGGAAGAGCTGCTTGCCGTGCGCCTGCGCGGTTTCCAGCTTGTGGCCGTCGATGAGCGCCGCACCGGCCGCGAACCGCCCCTGCGGGCTGCTGACGGCAAGGGCCTGGCCCGCGAAGACGGATTCGAACTGCGCGGCAAGACGGTGGATGGAGTGGCCTTCAGGCATCGTCGGCTGCGCCCCTACGCGAGGACCTCGCCCGTCTCTTCGTAATGCGCGATCTTGCCGATGCGGCGCACATGGCGCTCGGCCCGGCTGAACGGCTCCGCGAGGAAAGCCTCGATGATGGCAGTGGCCTCTTCGACGCTGTGCTGGCGGCCGCCGACGGCGACGACGTTCGCGTCATTGTGTTCGCGGGCCAGCTTGGCCGTCCCGAGGTTCCAGGCAAGGGCAGCGCGGATGCCCTTGACCTTGTTCGCGGCGATCTGCTCGCCGTTGCCGGAGCCGCCCAGCACGATGCCGAGGGCCTCCGTGCCGGAGGCCTGGTCCGCCGCCACGGCGAGCGCGGCATTGATGCAGAACGAGGGGTAGTCGTCCTCGGCGTCGTATTCCTTGGGACCGTGGTCGATGACCTCGTGGCCCTGCCCGCCCAGATGCTCGATCAGGTGGTGGCTCAGTTCCAGGCCGGCATGGTCGGTGGCAATGTGGACGCGCATGGAGATCCTTCGTCGGTGGCGGGGAGAATTCGGCTTCCAGCCTACTAGGTCGCCCTTCTACGGAGCCGCCGGCGGGCCCGGCACCCTGCGGGGACACATTCCAGCATCCGGTGGCCTCCGCCGCGGAAAGTGAGACAATGGCCGTCTTGTTCAAGGGTTCTTTCACGTATCTGCGCGCGAGAACCTGTGTCCCGTCCCAGTCCGACTTTGGAGGCCCCACCGTGCCAGGTTTGAATCTCACCCGTGACGAGGCCCGCGAGCGCGCGGCCCTGCTGGACGTCGACTCCTACGACGTCTCCCTGGACCTCACCCGCGGCGCCAAGGTATTTGGATCGACCACGGTCGTGCGGTTCTCCGCCTCTGCCGGTGCTTCCACCTTCATCGATGCCGTGACGGACACGGTGCACAAGGTGACGCTCAACGGCGTCGACCTCGATCCGGCGGAGGTCTCCGACGGCGTGCGCATCCAACTGCCCCGGCTCGCCGAGTCCAACGAATTGGTGATCGAGGCCGATGGCCTGTACATGAACACCGGCGAGGGGCTGCACCGCTTCGTGGACCCGGTGGACAACGAGGTCTACCTGTACTCGCAGTTCGAGGTGCCGGACTCGCGGCGCATGTTCGCCGTGTTCGAGCAGCCCGACCTGAAGGCGGCCTTCCGGTTCGCCGTGACCGCCCCGTCGCACTGGGATGTCATTTCGAACTCCCCCACGCCGGCCCCCGAGGCCGCCGGCACCGCCGCCGACGGAACCGAGCGGTCCACTTGGTCGTTCGACCCCACCCCTCGCATCTCTTCCTACATCACCGCGCTCATCGCCGGCCCGTACCAGTCCGTGCGCAGCGAACTGACGAGCTCCGACGGCCGCACGATCCCGCTTGGCGTCTTCGCGCGCAAATCGCTCATGCAGTACATGGACGCGGAGAACATTTTCGAGCTCACCCGGCAGGGCTTCGAGTTCTTCGAAAAGCAGTTCGGCAGGGCCTACCCTTTCTCCAAGTACGACCAGCTGTTCGTGCCGGAGTTCAATGCGGGCGCCATGGAGAACGCCGGCGCGGTCACCTTCCTCGAGAACTACGTCTTTCGCTCCCGGCCGACGGACGCGATGGTGGAGCGCCGGGCCATCACGATCCTGCATGAGCTCGCGCACATGTGGTTCGGCGACCTGGTCACCATGCGCTGGTGGAACGACCTGTGGCTGAACGAGTCGTTCGCCGAGTTCATGTCGACGCTCTGCGCGGCCGAGGCCACCGAGTGGAAGCAGGCCTGGACCACCTTCGCCTCGATGGAGAAGTCGTGGGCCTACCGCCAGGACCAGCTGCCCTCCACCCATCCGATCGTCGCCGAGATCAAGGACCTGGAGGACGTCCAGGTCAACTTCGACGGCATCACCTACGCCAAGGGTGCCTCCGTGCTGCGCCAGCTGGTGGCGTGGGTGGGCCAGGAGGAGTTCATGGCCGGCGTGCGCGAATACTTCCGCAAGCATGCCTGGACCAACACGGAGCTGGCGGACCTGCTCACCGAGCTGGAGGCCTCCAGCGGGCGCGACCTGAAGGAGTGGGCGGCCAAGTGGCTGGAAACGGCCGGAGTCAACACGCTCCGCGCGGAGATCGAAGCGGACGACGGCGGCGCCATCACCTCGTTCGCGATCCTCCAGTCCGCGGTTCCGGACTTCCCCACGATCCGCCCGCACCGCCTCGCCGTCGGCTTCTACAACGCAGATGCACAGGGCAAGCTGGTCCGCACCCACCGCGAGGAGCTCGACGTCGACGGCGAGCGGACCGAGGTCCCGGCGCTGGCGGGGCTGCAGCGGCCCGACCTCGTGCTGCTCAACGACGACGACCTCGCCTACGCCAAGATCAGGCTGGACGAGGAGTCGCTGGCCACCTCCACCACCCGGCTGAAGGACATCAGCGAGTCCCTGCCCCGGACCCTGGTGATGGCCTCGGCGTGGGATGCGACCCGCGACGGCGAGAGCCCGGCCCGCGAGTACGTGGAGCTGGTGCTGAACAACATCGCGTACGAGACGGACTCCTCCGTCGTGATGGTGCTGCTGCGCCAGCTCGCCACCACTCTGGCCTTCTACGTGGACCCTGACCACCGCGACGAGCTGACCGGCCGCGCGGCCCAGCGGCTCCGGGACCTGAGCGACGGAGCCGCGGCCGGTTCCGACAACCAGCTCCAGTTCGTCAAGGCTTTCGCCGCCCACGCCCGCTCGTCGGCCCACCTGGAGACCGTCGCGGCGCTGCTTTCGGGCGGGCGCACGCTTCCGGGTCTGACCGTGGACGAGGATCTGCGGTGGGAACTGCTCACCTCGCTCGTCGCCGGCGGCGAGTTCGGCCAGGCCGAGATCGACGCCGAACTGGAGCGCGACTCCACGGCGACCGGGGCGCGGGCCGCTGCCCTGGCGAAGGCCGCCATTCCCACGGCGAGCGCCAAGGCGGAAGCCTGGAACGCCGTCGTCGTGAACACGGACCTGCCCAACGCGACGCAGCAGTCCATCATTGCCGGCTTCAACCGCGTCCACGACCGTACGCTGCTCGAGCCGTATGCGGCGGCCTACTTCGCCGCGGTCAGGGACGTCTGGAACACCCGGACGCACGAGATCGCCCAGCAGATCGCCGTCGGCCTCTACCCCTCCCTCCTGACGAACGATGAGACCATCCGGCTGACCGATGAGTTCCTCGGCCAGCTTGGCTCCGAATCGCCCTCGCTGCGGCGCCTGGTGCTGGAGAACCGGGACGGCATCGTCCGTGCCCTGCGCGCCCAGGCCGCGGACCGCTAGCCCCGTTACATTTATTCAGTC
>NZ_BRVS01000025.1 GCF_026011795.1 Arthrobacter mangrovi
TACAGGCACAGGTTGCGGGAGGCGCCGACCATGAACTCGGCCTTTTCCGGCCCGAACTCCTCGGCCAGTTCCTCGCGGCGCTCGTAGAGCGGGCGGTCCTGCGGGTTGCCCCACCACATCCACAGCAGCAGGTGCCCGTGCTCGAACGAGTAGTAGCCCCCGCCCTGTTTGCCCCAGGTCCCGGCGTCCATCGCCTTCGTCGTATTCGCCGACTCGCCCGCGGTGCGCCGGGCCGTGGTCGCGGCGTAGTTCCAGTGCGTGGCCGAGACGTGGTAGCCGTCCGCGCCGTTCTCGGCCTGGACCTTCCAGTTCCCGTCATAGGTGTAGGTCGAGGACCCGCGCAGGACCTCCAGGCCCTGAGGGGACTGGTCGACGATCATGTCGATGATCTTCGTCGCGTCGCCCAGGTGCTCGGCGAGCGGCAGCACGTCGGCCTTCAGCGAGCCGAAGAGGAACCCCCGGTAGGACTCGAAACGGGCGACCTTCGTCAGGTCGTGCGAGCCGTCCTTGTTGAACTGCTCCGGGTAGCCGGCATCCCGGGAGTCCTTGACCTTCAGCAGCTTGCCCTTGTTGTTGAACGTCCAGCCGTGGAACGGGCAGGTGAAGTTGGTCCGGTTGTCCGTCTTGCGCCGGCACAGCATCGCCCCGCGGTGGCTGCACGCGTTGACCAGGCAGTTCAGCTCGCCGTCCTTGGACCGGGAAATGACCACCGGAGTCCGGCCGATATACGTGGTGAAGTAATCCCCGACCTCCGGGATCTGGCTCTCATGCGCCAGGTACACCCAGTTGCCCTCGAAGATATGCTTCATCTCCAGCTCGAACAGCTCCTCATCCGTGAAGATCCGCCGCTTCGCCCGATGAACCCCGTTCTCGTGATCCTCTACAACGGCATCGTCCAGGGTTGCGCCGATAGCGCTCAGTGTCCGGGTCATGTACGTCTCCTTCATCTATGGCCACCACCACTGAGTGGCGTGGTGGCTGTCACATGCTGCTCGACATTTAGCGATAACTGTTCCAGCAGGAGGCGCGGCTCACACTAGGGTCACCCCTAGGCTTGGCCAAGGGTCGGATTGAGACGTGAGGCATACTAATAGGGGTCATATTTGTATTTGTTGGTCCTAAAAAATGTGGCTACGGTTACTTCAGGGCAAATCAGATCTGCCCGGGCCCACTGTTGGGGTTGCACGGCTGCAGGACGTTCGGGCAGCCGCTGCCGGGCGAAGGGGCCCGGAAGAGTACGAGAGAAGGAATCGACATGACTGCTGAAACCCAAGCCACTGCCGCCGCTTCCGGCGCCAAGGCCACCGAGCGTTTCCACGAAAACAAGAAGTTTGCCGCCGGCACCAGCCAGGAGCGCGTCAACCTCCTGGCTTCGCGCCTCGTCAAGGCCGTCAACGACACTGTGCTCGAAGAGAAGGTGACGTACGACGAGTACAACGCCTTCAAGGCATGGCTGATCAAGGTCGGCGAAGACGGCGAATGGCCGCTGTTCCTCGACGTCTGGGTCGAGCACTCCGTGGAGGAAGTGGCCAACGAGAACCGCGAGGGCAGCAAGGGCTCCATCGAGGGTCCGTACTACGTCCCGGACGCCCCGAAGCTGGAGTCCCCGGCGACCCTGCCGATGCGCGAAGACGAGGCCGGCACCCCGCTGCTCTGGGAAGGCCGCATCACCAACGTGGCCGGCGAACCGCTGCCCGGCGGCATTGTGGAAATCTGGCACGCCGATGACGCTGGCTTCTACTCCCAGTACGCACCGGGCCTGCCCGAGTGGAACCTGCGCGGCACCGTTGTGGCCGATGCCGACGGCTACTTCCAGATCAACACCATGCAGCCGGCTCCGTACCAGATCCCGACGGACGGCGCATGCGGCCAGCTGATCGCCGCGGCCGGCTGGCACGCCTGGCGCCCCGCGCACATCCACGTCAAGGTCCACGCCGAGGGATACCAGGAGATCACCGCCCAGCTCTACTTCGTCGGCGACGAGCACCTGTCCGACGACATTGCCTCGGCCGTCAAGCCCGAGCTCGTCCTGGACCCGCAGGACAAGGCGGACGGCTCCGGCCGCGAAGTCATCTACAACTTCGTGCTGGACCCGGCCAACTAGGCTTCACCACCATCCCAATGCGGCGGCCGCCCGGATTCTCCGGGCGGCCGCCGCATTGTTGTAGGCTCCGCACCGCGCCTTCCATCGCCCGCAGCGGCCGGGCCGCGCGGTAGGTTTGGAGCCAACCGTACGTCGAAAAGAAGGGGTCCGATCATGTCGTCAGCGGTCCTGGCCGCCACTGTCGTGCTGCTGCGGGATGCGCCCGGCGGCCTCGAGGTCCTGCTGCTGGAGCGGCCGCAGCACACCGGCTCCTTTGCGGGCGCCTGGGTGTTTCCGGGCGGAAAGGTGGATCCGGAGGATTTTGGTTCCGGCAGGCAGGGCGCTAACGACGGCGGTGCCCCGGACGGGCATGAAGTGCTCGCCGCCCGCCGTGCCGGCGTCAGGGAGGCCTGGGAAGAGACCGGGCTTCGGGTGCACGCCGACGAGCTGGTCCAGCTGTCCGTGTGGATTCCGGACTCCGTGCAGCCACGCCGCTTCCGGACCTACTTTTTTGTTGCGCCTGCGCCGGTGCCCGCCCAGGAGATCGTCCTGAACGTCGGAGAGCTCGAGGACTACGCATGGCTCAGCCCGAAGGAGGCGCTGTCCCGGCACGCTGCCGGAACCATGTCTTTGGTCCCGCCGACCTGGGTGACGCTGCACTGGCTGTCCCATTGCGCGGATGCCGAGACCGCATTGGGCCGTGCCCGGACGGGGCAGCCCGAAACCTACCAGAGCCGCCAGCGGCAGGGTGCGGACGGCCGCAAGCTGGTGCTCTGGTCAGGTGACGCGGACTATCCCGACGCCGATGCCTCCGGCCACCCCGGGCCGGGAGCCCGGCACCGGCTGGACGTCAGCTCGCTGCCCTGGAGCTACCAGCGTACGGACGGTTGAGGCCGGCTTGGGCTAGGCCTGGCCGCCGGCCGAGCCCCCGGCGACCTTGTAGCTCCAGAGCTCGGCGGACATGCCCACGGGCTTATGCGGGCTCTCCCCCTCGGCCTGTGCATGGCCGTGGCCGAACGCCTTGGAGTTCTTCCAGCTCTCGAACGACTCCTCGTCGCGCCACCGGGTGATGACCAGCCACGTGGTGCGCTCGTCGGTCGGCTGCAGCAGTTCGAAACCCTCGAACCCGTCCTGGTTGTCCACCGCCCCGGCGCGGGCGGCGAATCGCTTGGCGAGCTCGTCCCCGGAGTCCGCGGGCACGGTGATGGCGTTGATCTTGATGATGCTCATGGGCCCTATTATGCCCGCCGACGCTGACCGTACACTGGGCTCACCAGCGAATATGACAGGGAGCAGCCATGCGGCAGAAGAAGTCCTGGAACGAACTGACCACCGTCCAGAAGGGGTCCGTCCTCCTCTCCATCGGCGTCCAGCTGAGCCTCCTGGCCGCCGCGCTGACCGACCTCAGGAAGCGGCCCGCCGCGGAAATCAACGGACCCAAGGCTGCCTGGGCCGTGGGTTCATTCGTGAGCTTCATCGGTCCCACCGCCTACTTCCTCTTCGGCCGGAAGAAGACCACGGTCGCCGCCTGGAAGAAGCTCTAGGTCAGCCCCGGTCCTTCGGGGCCGGCTGGTTCTTCGGCCAGTCGCGGTACGGAATCCGGTCGATCTTCACAAGTTCGCCCAGCCGGCTCCACTCATTCCGGCCAAGCCGGGCCAGCGGCTTCAGCCGGGTCGCCTCGGGGTGCGCGCCGTCCATCATCTCCTCGTTGATGGCGGCGTGCAGGACCCGCCCCAGTACGAGCCACGAATTGCCGACCGGGATGATCTCGTGCACGCGGCACTCGAGGGCCACGGGGGACTCCGCCACCCGCGGTGGACGCACTGTGAGGCTCGGCTCCGTCCCCAGCCCCACGGCGTCGAACTCGCTGACCTCCGGCGGAAAGTTTGTGCCCGTGCCATTGATCTCAGCGAACAACGCCTCGGGCGCGAAGTTGACCACGAACTCGCCCGTCGCCTCCGCGTTGTTCAGGCTGTCCTTTCGGGCTGTCGGAGTGAACTGCACGATCGGCGGATCCGTCGACGCCACGGTGAAGAACGAATGCGGCGCCAGGTTCAGCACGCCGTCCGCGCTGACCGTCGAGACCCAGGCGATGGGCCGTGGGATGACGACCGATGTCAGGAACTTGTAGAAGTCCTTGGGGCCGAGTTCCTCCGGCGAAATGTCAACGCGCATGGTCTCATCTGACCACAGCCTGGTCCCCCGTGCTGCAGCCCGTGCGTATTCCCGCACCGCGCCCGCCCGGGCGGCCGTGCGCGAAGCGGGGTTCCATTGACCACTCACTATGGCAATAGTTAGCATGTGGCGCACAGCACAACCCGTGCCGTGGGGACTTTGAGGGGTAGGAAGATGAAGAAACTGGCTGCGGCCTTGGCGATGACGGCGGCCCTGGCTTTGACGGCATGCGGCGGCGGGAGCCCCTCGGGCGGTGAGGAGACGGCTGCGTCCCCCGGGGCCAGTGGAAATCTCACGCCGGTCAGTGTCGGGGTCATTCCCATCGTGGATGTCGCACCGATCTACCTTGGCGTGCAGGAGGGCATCTTCGAAAAGCACGGGCTCGACGTCGAACTCACGCCGGCCCAGGGCGGCGCCGCCATCGTTCCGGCCATCACCAGTGGACAGATGGACTTCGGCTTCAGCAACGTCACCTCGCTGATCATCGCCCGGTCCAAGGGGCTGCCGCTGCAGATCCTCGCCAGCGGCTCCTCCTCCACAGGGGACCAGGATGCCGACTTCGCCGCCGTGATGGTCAAGCCGGATAGCGGTATCAAGGAGATCGCGGACCTGGCCGGCAAGAGCATCGCCGTCAACACGCTGAACAACATCTCGGACTCCACCATCAGCGCCGCGGTTGAAGAGGCCGGGGGAGACGCCTCCAGCATCGACTACGTCGAAATGCCCTTCCCGGACATGCGCGCCGCGCTGGAGAAGGACAACGTCGACGCTATCGCCGCCGTCGAACCCTTCGTCACGATGGCCAAGGCCGACGGCGCCACCCCGGTCTTCTCCAACTACGCCCACCCCGTGGACGACCTCACCGTCGCCGTGTACTTCACTTCGGACCAGATCGCCGAACAGAAGCCGGAGGAGACCCAGGCCTTCACCGCGGCCATGAAGGAATCGCAGGCCTTCGCGGATGCCAACCCGGACAAGGTCCGCGAGATCCTGCCCACGTACACGCAGCTCGATCCGGCTGTCATCGAACAGCTGACCCTGCCCAAGTTTGCGCAGGACGTCAATGCGGACTCTCTGAATACGATCGCCGACATCTCGCTGCAGGACAACCTGATCGAGGAGAAGCCCGACATGGAGGCCCTCCTGCCGCACCAGTAAGACAACGACGGCGGCGGGGCGGCAATCTGCCGCCCCGCCGGGGCATTCCTGAACCGGAGGGCGTTGTTGCTGCCACAGCCGCTGCGGCAGCAACAACGCCCTTTCCGTTCGCCCGCCGGTTTTCGTCGTCAGCCGGTGTAGCTCCCCCAGTTCCGCGCGTCCCACAGGCGGGCGGGCGTGCCGGTAGAGGACACCTTCGCGAACCGTTGCCCACCGAGCTCCAGCTCCGAACGCTCCGCCACGCCGTCGGCCACCTCGGCGAGGGCCTGCGGGGAAGTCGCGCCCCAGCGGCCGTCATCGATCCGATCGAAGAGAACCTGGAGGGAAGTGATCTCCTCGATCGGAGCGAACGTGCAGTGCCCATCGGAGGAGACGTAGAGCTCGCGCAGCAGTGGGGCGGAGCCGGTGGACCGCACAACGGAAGCGTAGGCCTCGTCGTCGGCAGTTGTGCCCGCGCCGTCGCCGCTGGTATGGAGGGACAGCACGGGAACGGAGAGCTCGCCTGTGAAAGTCGCGGTCCGCTCGACGAAGCCGACGGCTTCCGGGTTTGCCGCAAGGCGCTCCGCCGACGCCAGTGTCTGGAGATCTTCGGCGAGCGAAAGCCCGGCGGCCTGATAGGCGGCGGTGATCTCGGACCAGCGTCCCGACCCCTTCAACGACTTTTCGTAGTCGACGCCGGTGTTCCACGAGAACGCTCCGCCCACCGTCTGCTCGTAGCCAGCCCGGACGTGGGAGCCCATGGCAAACGGCAAGTGGTCGAGGTACCTGTCAGTGCGTGCCTCGAGATCGCCGGCCGGGATCTCCTGGTCGGACACTGGGTCCACAGCCGGGATCTTGCTGAGCGCCGCGGCGAGGACAGCGCGGGCCCGTCCCTCCGGAGTCGAAGCCGCCTTGGCAACCAGATCGTTCATCGCACGCAGCTCGGCAGCCCTGTCGGTGATGTTCTGGATCTGCATTGGCGATTCCGGATCAACCAGCTCGCGCAGGGCAAAAGCCGTGTCCAGCTTATAGTTCCACGTACTCACCGCACCGGCGCCGCCTCCGCACATCGGCAACGCACCGTCCAGCCAGGCCGGCTGGGAGTCTGCGATGATGCGCGTGGCCAGCCCGCCCTGGGACCGGCCGCTGACCACGACCGTCTCCGGGCTGCCGGCGACGCTGGTGAAAGTCTCCACCGCGGCGCCGGCGTTGCGGCGGTCCTGCACCAGGTCCCAGCCATCGCTAAGGTCATAGCCGATTACGCCATAACCCTGCTCGATGAGCCACTGCGCCGTTGTGCCGCTGAGGTTCGGGCGGCCCGGCATGACGACGATGGCACCGTTCCACTCGGCAGGCTTGACCAGCGAGTACGGTGCGTCCCCTTCGAGGGCGCCCTGCCCCACCACTTCCAGGCCGGGGGCGAAGTCCCCGGAGAAGGACGATCCGGCAGAGGCTGGCCTCTCCGAAGCGGCCGCGGGAGAAACCGCGCCCGGTCCTGCCAGGGCCAGCAGCGCCACCAAGGGCAGGGCTTTCGCTGCGGTGGATTTCCTCGAGGTGGTCTGGGGCGTCTTGGTCATTGTCCTACCTCCCGCTCGGGACGGAGCATGCTGTTCGGTTTGTAGTGGGTGAAGGAGCCGCCGCGGTCGAGGCCGTCTTCGGCGGCGATGCGGTCGGCGAGGGCGTTGAGCGAGGCCGGGTGCGCCAGACTGGCCCAGCTGCCCTCTTCGAGGCGCTGCTGGAGCGCGGTGACCAGGGCCGCAATCTCGGCATCCGCATAATCGCAGTGCCCGGGACGGTCAACGAATGCCTGCCGAAGCAGGCCATTGCCGCCGTTCGAGCGCACACGCTCCGAGTAGGTTCCGGCCTGCGCGACAGTCGGTGCCGTGTCGCCGGTTTCGTGGAGAGTCAAAACGGGGCCGTCGATGTCTCCCGTGGGAGTGGCGTTGGCCTGCATGTAGGCAACGGCGTCCGGATCGGCGGTGATCCGCTCTGCCGAGGCCAGAACGCCCAGGTCGTCGGCCAGGGACAGACCGGCGTCGGAATACAGCGCGCGGACCAGCGTGGCGTTGCCGGAATGGACCAGCGACTGGGCGTAGTCTACGCCTGTGTTCCAGGAGAAATTGCCCCCGGCGCGCGCCTCGAGCGGCTGCCGGGGCGAGATCACGCCGAACATGAAGGCGGCATGGAGTTGTTCCTGCTGGGCGGCGAAGTCGCGTGCGGAAGGCTCGGGCTGCGAGGACTGGGTCCACGTGGGAATCTGGGCCACGCTGGCGGCGAGGGCGATGCGCGCCCTGCCTTCCGGGGTGGACTGGGCTTCTTCGAGCACCGCCCGGAAGGCGGCCTGCCGGGCCGCCTCGTTTTGCACGTTGACCAGCTCCAGCCGCTCGTCCCCGGGGGCCAGGAGCATCTTCAGGACAAAGGAGCCGTCCAGATTGCCGTTGAGCATGGGGAGGGAACCGGCAACTGACCCGCAGAGGGGCAGCGCGGCGTCGAAGGAATCGGGGTGGGCTTCCATGATGGCCGCGGAGGTGAGCCCGCCCATGGACGAGCCCCACGCGATAACTTCCTCCGGTTCCCCGAGCTCCGCGCGGACGACAGCCAGGACGTCGGGCTGGTTGGCAATGAGATCCTTGACTGCCCAGCCGCCAGTGGAGGAGGTGGTGCCGGCTATCGCGTAGCCCTTGCCGAGCAGCCATTCATTGACCGCGGCAGACGGACCGGCGGAGGCCGCTGCCGCGCCACTGCCGCCGTACCCGGGGTTCCACACCAGCAGAGTGCCGTTCCACCGTGCGGGCTCGAAAAGGACGTAGCTGCCGCCGCCGGGCAGGCTGCCCCGCTTCTCGGCGGTGACGCCGCCGGCAGCGGTAGCCGGTGCTGCGTATGCCGGCAAAGGAGCCGCCGGGGACGCTGCTGTAATCAGCGGTGCCAGCGCGAGGCTTACCGTGGCCGCTGCGGCCAGTATTCTGCGCCTGGGCCGTGGTGCGCGTCGACAGCGGGAAATCTGTTGGGGCATGGTGGATCCTTCCTGCGGTGCAACTCAGCAGTGAGCCGCCGCATGGCGAAAGACATGAAAGGTCGGAGTGCCGCTGCGCCTCAGTGGCCGCCGGCCCGCGAAGGGGCCGGTTTACGAAAGCAGGGAGGCTGAGGCGGCGAAAGTGTGGTGCGTGACCAGCTGGGCCAGAGACTCGTCGTGTGGTCGGAGGATCCGGCGAAAGGCGGCCTCGGCGGTGGGCCCGAGGCTGTCATAGAGGGCGCAGCAGGCTGCGACGGCGCGGTGCATGGGGTAGTCCTCACCGAGCAGCTCGTGCGGCAGGCGGGGGTCGAGCCTGCGCAGGGTGCGCCAATCCGCCATGATCGAGGTGCGCAGGCGGAGGGCCGCGTCCCCGGGACGTGCTCCGGCCTCGGGGGAGACCTCCAGGGCTGCTTCCACTCCGTCCGGAAGACGCGACGCGACAGGCTCCCAGCGGTCCAGGAACTCGCGGTAGCGGTCGGCCAGCTCCGCAAGGCCGAAGGCAGCAGCCACGGCCCCGCGCCCCGTGCCCTGCGGCAGGCGGGCACCGGTGAAGACCGTGATCTGTTCCGGATCCAGTTCTCCGCCCAGACCGGCCACGATCCCGTCCACTACGGCCAGCTGGTCGCCGGGACGGATCCACACGGCGTCGTACAGGTTCCCGAAGCGCAGCTGGCGCAGCTGTTCCCGCAAGGCCCGCCGCGTGACCTTGGCGTCCTCGGGAAGCGAATAGCCCACCAGTGTCCAGCTGCCGTCCCATTCCTGCGGCAAATGGCTCATGAAAAGCGAGCGCACATGCGCGTTGATCCGCTCCTGGCTCATCGGCGGCACCGCATAGGCAGTCTGGCGTCCCGCTTTCTGCCCTACCAGGAAGCCGCGCTGCGCCAGGCGCTGGATCGCCGCCCGCGCTCCGGTCGGCGTCACGTCGAACACCTGGAGCAGCTCGACCAGCGCGGCCGACGGTATCGGCTCGTTGCGCGTGTGCCAATAGTCCCCCAACAGGACGGTCAGCAGCTGCTGGGGGCGTGCTCCCTGCTGGAAGCGCGGCAGGCTCGGGGCTGGAGTGGACATGGCTTGATTCTGTCATTGCCCGGTCCGGGCCGCGGAGCGGACGCCTGTCGCGGTGGCTCTTCCGCTCAGGTTCAGCGGCACTGCACGCGGTCCGTACTCCAGCCAGTTCATCATGACGACTTCCCCCGTGAGCCCGAAGGAATCGGTGCGGGCAAGGAGCACTTCCAGCGCGATCCGCAGCTCGAGGCGGCCCATCGCGGCGGCGGGGCATTTGTGGGAACCCCGTCCGAAGGCCAGATGGGAGTTGCCCTGGCGGCGCAGCACGAACTCATCCGGGTCGGAGAAGACAGCTTCATCCCGGTTTCCCGAGGGAAAAATGAGGGCGATCGGTTCGCCTGCGCGCACCATCCGCCCATGCACTTCCGTATCGCGCCGGGCCGTGCGGGCGAAGACCCGGTAGGGGGCATGCAGGCGCAGGAACTCCTCGATCGCGGCCGGCAGGTCCTCGGGATGGTCCCGCAGGTGCTGCTGCAGCGTCTGGTCCTGGGCCAGATGCACGAGACAGCTGCCCAGCACGGCCTGCGGGGCGCCCATCCCAGCGACGATCATCTGCCGGATGGTGGCGATAGCGGTCTTCTCCGTGATGTGGTTGTCCGGGCTTAGGACGGCCTGATGGAGGCTGGACACAAGGTCCCGGCCGGCGTCCGCGTCCGCGGCCAGGCGGTCCCGGTAGACCTCCTCGGCAATGCGGTACAGCTCGGCACTGCATTCGCCGATGACCTCGTTGTCCATGTCCTGGATCGCGAAGCCATAGCGCACGCCGATCTCCCGGATATGCCGGGTCAAGGAGGGCGGGACCCCTAGGAACGCTGCGAAGCAGTCCATGACGAACGGTGCGGCGAAATCCCGGATCCCGTCCACGTCGTCGGACCTGAGCATGGCGGTGACCAGTTCCTGCGCACTGGCACGGAAGGCGTCCTCGTGTTCACGGACCACGGCACGGCGAAGCACCGGATCGATGGCCACCCGGTAGGCCGTGTGCTCGGGCGGATCGAAGTGCAGCGGTGGTCGGCGCGAGGAGCGCGGCACATGCGGGACGACGTTCTGCACCGATGTAATGAACAAGTCGTCGTCCTGGGCGATCCGGGCGATGTCCGCGTAGGTTGTGGCAGCCCAGAAACCGCCGAAGTCCTTGCTCCACGGGAAGGCGTTCTCCTGCCGCAGCCGCGCGTAGTCACGGTGCGCGCTGCCGAAGGTTTCATCCAGCGCCGGTGACCATTCGGAGCCGCGGCCGTGCTGCGGCTGGGTGTCCGCAATCTGTTCCTGCACTCCCGTGCTGGAGCCCATAGGGCGGTGGTCCATGTCAGATCACCTTCCTGCGCGCCCAGCGGGCGACGGATTCGAGGGCTACGACCACCACGATCAGCCCGATCAGGATTCCGGCGGTCTGCTGGTAGTGGAGCGTCGCCACCGACTCGTCCAGCAGGAATCCGATTCCACCAGCGCCCACAATGCCCAGGACCGCGGATTCGCGCAGCGCCAGATCGGAGGTGAAGAGGCTGTTTCCGATGAAGCTCGGCACGAACTGCGGCCACACTCCGCTGACGAAGACCTGGAGCCGGTTGGCCCCGGTGGCCTCCAGCGCACGGAGGGGTGCGGGGTCGACGTTCTGCAGGGAATCGGTGAAGAATTTGGACGCCAGCGCGGTGCAGGAGAGGGACAGTGCGAGGAAGCCTGCGAAGGGTCCCAGGCCCAGTGCGGCAACGAAGACGAGGGCGTAGATGATGTCGGGGATTCCGCGCAGGACGACGACAATGCCGCGCAGGCCGACGGCGAGCGGTTCGAATCGAACGAGGTGCCCGGTGGATAGCACTGCGATAACCAGCCCTGCGGCCACGCCGAAGGAAGTGGCGGTGAGGGCCATGATGACGCTCTCGAAGATCCCGAGCGCGACGTCGGCGGTGAACACCGGCGGCACGAAGCCCGAGAGCAGTGCCAGTGCGTTGTCCCACGCCTGGCCGAGCCGTGCGGGGTTGAGGGCGAGCTGGCCCAGGGAGTAGAGGAAAAGCGCGACGGCGGCCACGGCGCCTGCGGTCCTTGTGATCCGGGCGCGGTCCCAGCCAGGGCTGGCGGGCTGACGGCCGGCCCGGAACAGCTGCGACTGCGTATGCTCACCGGCATGCTCGGCGACGGCGCGCTGCACCAAGTAGGAGACCAGTTCCAGGACCAGGAGCATGGCCACGATCACGGCGATGATTCCTGCCGCACGCTGATAGTTCAACGAGCCGATCGCCGTCTGGAGCGCGACGCCGATGCCGCCCGCACCCACGAGGCCCAGCACCGCGGAGGCCCGGATGTTGATATCCAGCCTGTACAGCACCAGCGACGCCAGCGCCGGCAGGGCGCGCGTCAGCGTCGTCGAAACGAAGTTCTGCGTCCGGGAGGCGCCGACGGCGGCAATCGCCTCGCGCGGAGCGGGGTCCTGCTCCTCGAAGACATCGGCCATCATCTTGCCGATCATGCCGACAGAGTGGAACGCGATGGCGAGGCCGCCCGCGAGCGGGCCCAGTCCGAAGATGCGGACGAACAGGATGGCGAAAATGAGCGAGGGAACGGCCCTGGTCACGATGATGATCGTGCGGGCGAGCCACTGGATCGCCCGCGGTCCGGTGTAACGGCGTGATGCTGCCGCGGCGAGGAAAACCGAGGCGAGGGTAGCCAAACCCGTGCCGGCAATGGCGATCCACAATGTCTCCAGGGCGAGCGCCAGCAGATCCGGGAGAGGCCCCGTGGTGGGCGGCACCATGCGTTCGAGGAGCCGCGCGATGTCGCCGAAGCCGGCAGCCAGCGCCTCCGGCCGGATGTCGATCCACCACGTGCCAAAGGCCGTGACCGCCAAATAGGCCAGCGGAATGCCGAGGGTGGCGGCCGAGGCGCGCGGCCACCTGGCGACGGGCGCCGGCATGGGCGAAGGACGCGTGCCCTCCCGGGCGGAGCGCCGGTCCTGCAAGGTGCTGTTCATGACCGGTCGTCCTTCGCCTGCTGGTAGATGGCCCGGATGGCCTCCTCCGATGCCTCGGCGGTGGGGGTGTCCATGATGAGCGAACCGCCGCGGACGGCGACCACGCGGTCGGAGATCTGCAGGGCCAGGTCCACTTGGTGCAGGGAACAAACCACGGTGAAGCCGTCCTCGGCGCTGAGCTTCTTCAGGGTCCTCAGGACGGACAGGCTCGCGCTGGGGTCCAGGGAAGCAACAGGTTCGTCCGCCAGCACGATCTCGGCCTCCTGCATGAGGGTCCGTGCGATGGCTACGCGCTGCTGCTGGCCGCCGGAGAGTGTGTCGCAGCGCTGGAAGCGTTCGTCGAGGAGGCCGACGCGCTCCAAATTAGCCACCGCTCTTTCCCGGAGCGCGATCGGGTAGGTGGAGATGCCATAGCGCGGCAGCTTCAGCGAGCCGAGCGCACCCATGAGCACGTTCTCGAGCGCGCTGAGACGTCCGACGAGGCCAAACTGCTGGAAGACAAAGCCGACCCGGGTCCGCAGCAGCTGCAGGTCTTTTCGGCTGCACATGGCAGGGTTGACGCCCAGAACGGAGACAGAGCCCTGGGTGGGGCGGTGGCTGCCGTTGATGAGGCGCAGCAGCGTGGATTTTCCAGCTCCCGAGGGGCCCACGAGGGCTACGAACTGGCCCGGACGGACCTCCATGTCGACGTCCCGGAGCACATGCTTCCCGCTGAAGCTCATGCCTAGTCCGTTCAGGACGACGCTGGGCGGCGCTGTTTCGGCCATGCCGGTACTGGGTGCGGTGGCCATGGGACGCGGCTCCGGGACTTGTCGGCGGCGGGTGGTGGCGGTCATGGTGCGGCTCCTTGGGTCTTACTCGCTGCGGCAGACTTCGGACTGCGTGGTTTCACAGATTTCGCGGATCGACTCGAAATCCCCGTCCGCGGCGGGCTCGAACGCGAAGGCTCCGGTGCCGCCCCACTCGCAGGCCATCTCCCCGACGTACTCGTCACCCCACGCTTCCGGCGCCTCCCGCTGGTTGTCCGGGCAGAGGCCCGCTGCGGCCCCGGTGACAGCGTTGTACTTGAACACGGCGTCGGTGATCTTCGTGCGCAGTTCCTCCGGCAGCCAATTGCCCACCACCAGGGGTGTCCCGGGGATGTCCGGTGACGTCCATACGGTCTCGACGTCGCCGTCTTTGATGATGCCGCGGGCCGGCAGCAGGTCGGTTATGAACGTTCCTGCCACGAAGGCGACATCGCAGTCGCCCGCAAGCATCTGGGTCACGGCCACGTCGTGGGAACCGGCGAAGATGGGGTTAATGTCCTTTTCGGGATCGATCCCGGCCTCGATCAGGCCCGCCGCGGCCGCCAGGTAGCCGGTGCTGGAAGCCGGATCGGTGAAGCAGACGTCCTTGCCTTTCACGTCCGTCAGCTCGGCGATATCGGATCCGGCGGCAACGACGCCGAGGGACTGGACCGCTCCTGAGCCGGATTCCGGTGTCCGCTGGTCCATGGCCACCGGGGTGATGTCCGCGACGTCCTTGGCCAGGTAGTAGGAGAAGGCGCCATAGGTGGCGACGTCGACGCGTTCGGCCACCTGGGCCTCGATGACGCCCGCGTTGCTGCTGACCGCTTCGATGCTGGTCGGCAGGCCTGTTTCCTTTTCGATGGCAGCGACGATCGGCTTAAAGCTGTTTTCCAGTTCCTTGCTGTCATCCGTGGGAACGACGGCGAAGACCAGGGAATCCGGCGCCTGGCCTTCCGCGTTCGCCGCGTCGGTGCGGGCGTTGGGGCTGGCGCCACAGGCGGTGAGCAGGAGGCCAGCGGCAGCCAGCGTTGTAACTGCTTTGAAGGTCTTGTGCATGGTGGTCTCTTCCTGTGTCTTCCCGGCGTTCCACACCGGGAATTATTAGCGTCACTTAGCTGATCGAAGGACCAGCTAAGTGTGGCCTATTGATCCACGCTGATCGGAGTGTCCGTGATGTGGTGCGAGACACAGTGCATCACCATCGATTGAAATTGTCAACGGTCTATCGGGCCCGGCCCGCTATTCAGCGTTTTCACAACTATTGACTTATTCAATCAATACTTCTTACCGTATGGGTAGGAACATGTGACGGGACTCACCCGCCCGATCGGGTGGGCGGACTTGGTCCGAAAGTCCGTCGTCGGAACGCACAGCGAAGGGTACGTGTAACGATGCACAACCAAGGGGTTGGAACGTGGATTCACCGCCGGCGGCGCAAGTTCGCCGATAAGGTGGCGCTCGTCAGCAGCGGGGCCGAGCTAAGCTATGCGGACTTCGCCAGCCGCGTGGACCGCCTGGCTAATGCTTTCGCGGACCGCGGCGTGGCCAAGGGCGACCGGGTCGCCTACCTGGGCGAGAACCACGCAGCCTTCCTGGAGACCTTTTTTGCCTGCGGCACGCTGGGTGCCGTCTTCGTTCCGCTGAACACCCGGTTGGCGCCGCCCGAGATCCAGTTCGCGCTGGAGAATTCGGGCAGCCGGATCCTGGTCAACGCGCGCAGCCTGGACGGGCTGGCGGTCGGCGGGGTGAGGGATACCCGGGTCGGGCGCCGGATGGTCGTGGAAGACGTCCCGGCGCAGGGCGCCGGGGAGGAAGTGCCCGGGATCGCCGTCGAACTTTTTGAAGATGTCATCGCCTCCGGAGGCGACACGCACCTTGACCTTGAGGTGGCGCTCGATGATCCGGCCATGATCCTCTACACGTCCGGGACCACGGGCCGCCCCAAGGGGGCCCTGCTGACCCACGCGAACATGACGTGGAACAGCTTCAACGTGCTGGTGGACTTTGATCTGTCCAGCAGGGACGTGTCGCTGATGATTGCGCCGATGTTCCATGTGGCGTCGCTGGGCATGGGAGTGCTGCCGTCGCTGCTCAAGGGCGCCACCGTCATCCTGGAGCCGCGCTTCGATCCGGGGCGGACGCTGCAGCTGGTGGAGCGGTACAAGGTGACCACCCTGAGCGGCGTGCCGACGACGTTCCAGCTGATCTGCGAGCATCCGGCGTGGAGCATTACGGACGTCAGCTCGCTCAACAAGCTGACCTGCGGCGGTTCCGCGGTTCCGATGCGCGTGCTGGAGGCCTACGAGGCACGCGGCTTGTCCTTCACCAACGGGTACGGAATGACCGAGACCGCGCCGGGCGCCACCACGCTCGCGGCGGATAAGTCGCGGGAGAAGGCGGGCTCCGCCGGCCTGCCGCACTTCTTCACCGACGTCCGGATCATGGACCCGCTGGGCGGGCCGGCCGGTCCGGGCGAGGTGGGCGAGATCCAGATCCAGGGCCCCAATGTCATCAAGGAATACTGGCAGCGCCCCGATGCCACGGCGGACAGCTATGCCGACGGCGACTGGTTCCGGTCCGGGGACATGGGGTATGTCGACGACGAGGGGTACCTCTTCATCTCGGACCGGCTGAAGGACATGATCATCTCCGGCGGGGAGAACATCTATCCGGCCGAGGTCGAGCAGGTCATCGTGGAGCTCGAGGCGGTGAGCAGCGTCGCCGTGATCGGTGTTCCGGACGAGAAGTGGGGAGAGGTCCCGCGGGCCATCGTGACCGTCCGGGACGGCTTCCAGCTCACGGGCGACGACGTCGTCAACCACCTCTCGGGGCGGGTGGCGCGGTACAAGATTCCCAAGAGCGTGGTCATCGTCGATGACCTGCCGCGCACGGCGAGCGGCAAGATCCGCAAGGCGGACCTGCGGAAGCAGTACTCGGGCTAGGGTGCCGCCTGCGTAGCGTCAGGGCGGCCGGATTCGAAGAGCTCGACCAGGTTTCCGGCCGGGTCCTCCAGCAGGATCTGCCGGCCGCCGATTCCGGAGACGATCTCGTTGCGGAAGCTGGCGCCCTGGCCGCGCAGTCGGTTCACCTCCGCGGCCAGGTCCCCGACTTCGAACTGTATGCGGTTCCAGCCGCCGGGCTCCGGGCGGCGGCCGTCGGGCATCGGCTGCGAAGCGCCTCCCGGGCCCGTCGGAGTGTTGAGCAGCAGGCGCAGGCTGCCGCGGGTGAGCATGGCAAATCCGCCGCCGGGCTGCATTCGCAGGTCGAAGCCGAGCAGGCCGGTATAGAACCGGACGGCGGCGTCGATGTCGTCGACGATGTAGCGGACGCTGACGGTATCCATGGTTTCCTCCGACCTCGGCTGGATTGCCCGAAACACTAGCCGGTTTTCGCCGGGCGGAGAAGGGCAGCCGTCAGCCGCCGGGGTAGAGCTCGTCGATCAGGGCGAGGCCCTGCTGCGCCCAGGCGATTTCCTGTTCCGCCCGGGAAATCAGGCCCTGGTAGGTGAACTTCTTGAACGCCGTTGTCTTTTCCCGGTCCGACGTCGGAAGGCTGGCCAGCCGTCTGGCCAGCATCGGGCTGGAGCCCTCTTCGATTTCCCGGACCTTGTCCCGCCACTGCTCCAGCTGGGCCTCGTGGTGCCGGATGTGTGCCCGCATTTGCTCGCGCGCGGCCTCCGGCTTGGCCCACTCCAGGTAGGCCGCTTTGAGGTGGGCCGGGTCGCGCTCGCGGGAGTATTCGAGGGTGCTGTTCATCCAGTCCCGGAAGGCCTCGGTTCCGGCGCGCGTGATGTGGTACTGCCGCTTCTTCCCCCGCTGGCCCCAGGCGACCTCCTCGCCCTCGAGCAGCCCGTCCTTCTCCATCCGCCGCAGCTCGGGGTAGATCTGCGAGTCCGGCGCGTGCCAGACGTGGCCCACGGAGGATTCGAATTCCTTGTAGAGGTCATAGCCGGTCATGGGCTCGACGCTCAGCAGCGCCAGCAGGGCGTATCGCAGGCTCACGGGCTTTCGGCCTCCTTCTGTCGGGTGTTGCAAATCACTATATCGATAGTTATTCTGGTGACCCAGAGCACTATCTATGGAGATAGATAGTTCGACCCGCCGAAAGGATCCGCCGTGACCGCTGTCCAGTCCCAGAGCTCGACGACCAATAAGGTGCTCGGACACCCCCTGAATGCCTGGTACGTGGCGGCGTGGGACCACGAAGTCACGCGCGCTCCGATGTCCCGCCGGATCGCCAACCGTCCGGTGGCGCTCTACCGGACCGAGGACGGCAAGGCCGTGGCGCTCGCCGACGCGTGCTGGCACCGCCTGGCCCCGTTGTCGATGGGCAAGACCGTCGGCAAGGACGGGATCCAGTGTCCGTACCACGGCATCGTCTACAACTCCGCGGGCCGCTGCATGTCGATGCCGGCGCAGGAGACGATCAACCCGAGCGCGACCGTCCCGTCTTTTCCCGTCGTCGAACGTTACCGCTATGTGTGGGTCTGGCTCGGTGATCCGACCAAGGCGGACCCCGAGCTGGTGCCGGACATGCACCAGATGTCGTCCGAGGAGTGGGCCGGGGACGGCGAGACCATCCACGCCCCGTGCAACTACCAGCTGGTGCTGGACAACCTGATGGACCTCACACACGAGGAGTTCGTGCACTCGTCCTCGATCGGCCAGGAGGAGCTCAGCGAGTCCGACTTCGTCGTCTCGCACGACGGCAACACCGTCACGGTTTCGCGGTGGATGCTGGACATCGATGCGCCGCCGTTCTGGCTCAAGAACATGCGGGACAAGTTCCCCGGCTTCGAGGGCAAGGTGGACCGCTGGCAGATCATCACCTTCCAGGCGCCCTCCACCATCTGCATCGACGTCGGGGTGGCGGCCGCCGGCACGGGCGCGCCCGAGGGCGACCGCAGCCAGGGCGTCAACGGCTTCGTCATGAACACGATCACCCCGGAAACCGACCGGTCCTGCCACTATTTCTGGGCGTTCATGCGCAACTACCGGCTGGAGAGCCAGCTCATCACGACCCAGCTGCGCAATGGCGTGCACGGCGTGTTCGGCGAAGACGAGGAGATGCTCAAGGCGCAGCAGGAGGCCATCGACGCCAACCCGGACTACGAGTTCTACAACCTCAACATCGACGCCGGCGGCATGTGGGTGCGGCGGCTGATCGAGCGGATGCTCGACGCCGAGGGCCGCCTGGTCCCGACCGCCTGACCCGGCCAATCGAGAGACAGGCAGAGAACAATGGCAGCAACGAATACCGAAGTCTGGCAGCGGGCCACCGTCGTCGAAATCCACACCGTCGCGACGGACATCCGGCGCATTGTGCTGGAACCCGCCCTGCCCAAGGCGGCGGAACCGGGATCGCATATCGATGTGAAGGTCAGCATCGGCGGAGAGGAGCAGAAGCGTTCCTATTCCGTGGTGGAGTCCGACGACGCCGGCCGGCTGGTGATCAGCGTGATGCGGGCTCCGCAGTCCCGCGGCGGCTCGGTCTTTATGCACGGGCTGGAGACCGGGCAGCAGCTGGAGATCACGCAGCCGCTGCAGAACTTCCCGCTGCGGGTGGGCGCCGAGCGCTACATCCTGCTCGCCGGGGGCATCGGCATCACGGCCATCGCCAACATGGCGGCCGTCCTGCAGCGGCTCAAGGCCAGCTACACGCTGGTGTATGCCGGGCGCAGCCGCACCGCGATGGCATACCTGGCCGAGCTGCAGGAGCGGCACGGGGAGAACCTGGTGGTGCATGTCGACGACGAGGGCACCTCGCTGAAGGTGGACGAACTCGTTGCCGGGGCGGACCTCGACACGGAGCTCTACATGTGCGGGCCGATCCGGCTGATGGACGCAGTCCGCCGGGCCTGGTCCGAGCGCGAGCTCGACTCCCCGAACCTGCGCTACGAGACGTTCGGCAACAGCGGCTGGTACGACCCGGAGGAGTTCATCGTCAAGGTGCCCCGGCTTGGCATCGAGGCCAAGGTCGGGCAGGGCCGCTCCATGCTGGAGGCCCTGGAAGACGCCGGCGCGGACATGATGTTCGACTGCCGCAAGGGTGAATGCGGCCTCTGCGAGGTGCGGGTCCTGGCGCTCGACGGCGGCATCGACCACCGCGACGTGTTCTACAGCGAGCGCCAGCAGAAGGCCACGGAGAAAATGTGCTGCTGCGTTTCCCGCGGCGTCACCTCGAAAACCGGCGCCAAGGCGGACGCCTCGCCCGCCGGACCCGCCGTCATCACTATCGACATATCCTGACGCCGGACTCCGGCTGCACCAAAAGGAAGAACGAATGGAACTGCGCGACCGGATCAACCAGTCGGCCATGTCGCCGTACCAGTGGCTCATCATCGGACTCTGCGTCCTGCTGAACGCCCTGGACGGCTTCGACGTGATGGCCATGGCATTCACCGCCACCAGCGTGACCAACGATTTCGGCCTCAGCGGGACCGAACTGGGCCTGCTCCTCAGCGCGGGGCTGGTGGGCATGGCCATCGGCTCGCTGGGCCTGGCCCCCTTCGCCGATGCCTTCGGACGCCGCCCGCTGATCCTCGTGTCGCTGACCCTGGCCGCGGGCGGCATGTTCCTGTCCGCCACGGCGCATTCCGCCGGCGAGCTGGGCCTGTGGCGCGCGGTCACCGGGCTCGGTGTCGGCGGCATCCTGGCCTGCACCAACGTCATCGCCAGCGAGTACTCCTCGGACCGGCGGCGCGGACTGTGCATCGGCATCTACACCGCTGGCTACGGTGTCGGCGCGACGCTGGGCGGCATGGCAGCGGTGGCCTTGCAGGGCAGCTATGGCTGGCGCTCGGTCTTTGTCTTCGGCGGCACGGCCACGGCCCTGGCACTGGCGCTGCTCGCGGTGCTGCTGCCGGAATCGGTGGACTTCCTCCTGACGAAGAGGCCCCGCAACGTCGTCGAGCGCCTCAACAAGATCGCGCGCCGCCTGGGGCAGCCGGCGGTCGGCGAGCTGGCGGCCCCCGCGGCCGGTGCCGGGGCTTCCGGCCGGAACCGGGTGGGTGAACTGCTGGCCCCCGGGCAGCGGCGGGCCACCCTGCTGATCTGGCTGGCCTTCTTCGCCACGATGTTCGGCTTCTACTTCGTCAACAGCTGGACGCCGCGGCTCCTGGTGGAGGCCGGCATGACCGAGCAGCAGGGCGTTGTCGGCGGCCTGATGCTCACCCTGGGCGGCACCTTCGGCTCCATTCTGTACGGCGTGCTGGCGGGCAAATGGAGCAGCCGCGGAGTCTTCATCGTGTTCGCCGTGCTCTCGGCGGCCTCCATGGTCCTGTTCATCAGCACTGCAGCGGTGCTGGCGCTCGCCTTCGTTACGGGCGTTGCCGTGGGCATGCTCATCAACGGCTGCATCGCCGGCCTCTACACCGTCACGCCGGGGCTCTACGCCACCCGTACCCGCAGCACCGGGGTGGGGTGGGCCATCGGTATCGGCCGGGCCGGCGCCATTGTCGCGCCGATGATCACCGGCGCGCTGCTGGACGCCGCGTGGAGCCCGGTCCAGCTGTACCTGGGCGTCGGGGCCGTCGTGCTGGTGGCCGCGGTTGCAGTGCGGATGCTGGGCCCGGTGGCCCGGAACCGTGTCCGCCCCGAACGGGAACGCGTCACCGTGGGCTAGCGTCTTCGCAATAGCGACGGCGGTGCCGGTGGCCGAGGCCTCCGGCACCGCCGCCCGTTCCTGCGGTTCCGTGCGTGCTAGACGTCCTGGCGGGTCTTCTCGGCCACACGCTTCCACAAGGCATAGGCGAGGACGAGGGCCAGGACTCCGTAGAGCACCCACGTCACCGGGCTGTGTACCAGCACGCTGAGTTCGCCGCCGCTGGACATCATGGCGTTGCGCAGGCTCGTCTCGGCCAGGGGGCCGAGGACGACGCCGATCATGATCGGGGCGAGCGGAAAGCCGTAGCGGCGCAGGACGAAGCCGAGCGTGCCGATGGCCAGGACGATGATCAGGTCCGAGACCGCAGCGCTGGTCGCGTACACGCCCAGCCCGCAGAACACGGTGATGCCGGCGTACAGGTAGGGCTTCGGGATCAGCAGCAGTTTCGCCCAGAGCGGTGCGAACGGCAGGTTGAGCACGAGCAGCATCACGAGGCCCACGAAGAGGCTCGCGAGCAGCGCCCAGACCAGGTCTGCATTGCGTTCGAAGAGCAGCGGACCGGGCTGGAGCCCGTACTGCTGGAACGCCGCGAGCATAATCGCCGCCGTCGCTGAGGTCGGTAGCCCGAGGGCGAGCAGCGCGCCCATGGCCGTGCCGGAGGTCGCGTTGCCGGCCGCCTCGGGCGCCGCGACGCCGCGGATTGCGCCCTTGCCGAACTGGGGGTCGCGCCGCCGGCGGTCCAGCCGCCGTTCGGTGCCGTAGGCCATGAAGGTGGGCACCTCGGCCCCGCCGGCGGGAATTACGCCGAAGGGCACGCCGAACGCGGTGCCGCGCAGCCAGGCCGGCAGCGCTTCGCGGAACTCCCGCTTCGACAGGTAGGGCCTGCCGGCGACGGGGATCGCCGAGAGCTTGGGGTCGCGGTGGATGCGGGAGGCCACATGGAAGACCTCGCCCAGCGCGAGGATGCCGACGGTGATCACGATGATGCTGACGCCGTCGAAAAGCTGCGGCAGGTCCGCGGTGAACCGCGAGGCGCCGGAGATCCCGTCGATACCGACGACGGCGAGGGCCAGGCCGATCGCAAGGGCGGATAGTCCCTTGATGGTGGAGTCCGAGACGACCGACGCCGTGGCGATGAACGCGAAGATCGCCAGCGCGAAGTATTCGGCAGGGCCGAAGAGTACGGCGAATTCCGCCAGCTTCGGCGCGAAGAACACCACGAGCGTGGTGGCGATCAGGCCGCCGATGAACGCGCCGATCGCGGAGAGCGCCAGCGCCTGCGGAGCGCGTCCGTCCTTGGCCATGCGGTGACCCTCGAAGGTGGTGGCGATGGCCGTGGAGCCGCCGGGCGTGTTCATGAGGATGCCCATGGTGGAGTCGCCGAACAGGCCGCCGAAGTACACGCCGGCGAACATGATGAAGGCGCCGACCGGGTCGAGGCTGAATGTGACGGGCAGCAGCAGCGCGACCGCCATCGACGAGCCGAGCCCGGGCAGCACGCCCACGGCCGTGCCGAGGAACGCGCCGACGAACACCCACAGCAGGTTGATCGGGGTCAGGGCCTGCGAAAAGCCCTCGAGGAGCAGGGACAACGATTCCATCAGCCGTAGATTCCTTCCAGGATTCCGCCGGGCAGGGCCAGCCCAAGACCGGCGCCGAACGCCAGCTGGATGCAGGACGAGAAGACGAGGGACAATCCGACGTCGAACAGGGGCCGCGGGCTGCCAAGCGCACGGGAGACGCACCAGAACAGCATGGCGGCCGTGAGCATCCAGCCGACCGGAACCAGCAGCAAGGCGAACGCGAGGAACGCGCCGAAGACAAGTCCGAGCGACTTCCAGTCGGTATGGAACCGGTGCCGGGCGGCGGGCTCGACGACGTGTTCGGGGTGCCGCAGCGTCTGGACGGCCAGCAGCAGGGCGAGGACGAAAATCGCGATGGTGATCAGCGTCGGGAAGAACTGCGGTCCGGGCACCTTGGCGCCCTCGGGAACGTCCATCGTCGCGATGCCGATGGCGAGGTATCCGCCGATCGCCGCGAGGATTCCGGCGACAACCAGGCCGCTGCGTCCGAACCAGAACCCGGCCCCTTTGTCGTGGGGCCGCCCGGTCCCGCCCCTCGCGGCCTCGGTGCGGACGGCGCCGCCTGCCTCAACGCTCATCGGTGGCCGCCTTTACCGTCAGGACGGGAACGGGGGAGCCGAGGATGATGCTTTGGGCATCGGAGCCCAGCAGGATCTTGCTGACGCGGGAGCGGTTGCGGACGCCGATGACGACAAGCTCCGCCCCGGCTTCCTGGGCCGTGTCGATCAGCTCCTCCGCGGGATGCCGCCCCTGGGGGTCGCGTTCCAGCAGCCGGGCGCCGGCACCGAGTGCGGCCTCGAGCGAGGCGTCGCCGCCTGTACCCTCGGCCCGGTCCGAGAGCGGGAAAATCGCCAGGGGTTTGCCGGTGCTTCCGGCTGTCTCGACCCCGTGGCGGAGGGCGGCGTGGCCCTCGGGGGTACTGGTGTATCCGACCAGGATTGTCATGGTGTCTCCAGGGGTTTGGGGGAGCGGCCTAGTAGCCGAGTTCGTTCCAGATCTTGTTCACCGACCGGGTCTCGTCGGCGATGAACGCCTCGAAGTCCTCGCCGGCCAGGAAGGTGTCGGTCCATTGGTTGCGCTCGATCGCGTCCTGCCATTCGGGCGTCCCGACGATTTCCTCCACGATGGTTTGAAGCTCGCGCTTCTCCTCCGCGGTGATCCCGGGCGCGGCGACGATGCCGCGCCAGTTGGTCAGCTCGATGTCGTAGCCGAGTTCCTTCAAGGTGGGCAGGTCGATCGATGCGACGGGTTCGGGGGCCGAAACCGCGAGGGCCTTCAGCTTGCCGGCCTCGATCTGGTCCGCGAAGTCCACGTAGCCGCTGACCGAGGCCTTGATGGTGCCGGACATCAGCGAGGTCGCCAGTTCGCCGCCGCCGGAGTAGGCAATGTAGTTGACGTCCGTCGGATCGATGCCGCCAGCCTGGGCCAGCTGGGTGATGATCATCTGGTCCACGCTTCCCAGCGAGCCGCCGCCGAAGGCGAAGGAGCCGGGCTTCTTCTTCCATTCGGCGAGCAGGTCTTCGACGGAGTCGTAGGGCGAATCGGCCGGCACAACCAGGACGTCGTAGTCCTCGGTGATCCGGGCGATCGGCGTGACGTCGTCCAGGGTGGCCTCGGAACCGTTGAGGTTGATGGCACCGAGCATCGTGATGCCCGTGACCATCATTGTGGTGCTCTCGCCCTGCATCCCGGCGAACTTGGTCAGTCCGATGGTTCCGCCGGCGCCGGGGATGTTCACCACCTGTGCGTTGTTGACGATGCCCTGCGCCCGCATGGCCTGCTGGGCCTCGCGGGCCGCGCCGTCCCATCCGCCTCCCGCCCCGGCCGGCGCGATCAGGGTGAGCCGGCTGCGCGCGTCGTCGCCGGCGCCGCTGGCGGAGGCGTTGACGGAAGCGAGGGCAACCGCCGCCGCCCCGAAGACCGCGAAGACGGTCAGCCACAGCCGGCGGTGGGAAGCGGAACGGGCCGGGGGCTTCTGGCTAGGTGTCGTTGCCATGGGTCCTTCCAACATAGGTACGGAGGCGGCGGCCGCGGCTCTGGACCTGTGACGGCCACCACGGTTAGAGACTATAGATTACGTTTTATAATCTGTACAAGCGTCAAAGGGATTACGACGGCGGCTGGCCCGGGCGGCGGGAGCGCTAAGGGGCGGTGGATCTGGGCCGCTGTTGGGCGGCTACTGTTTCTTGGCGAGCTCGTCGATGGCCCGCCGGCCCAGGCTTCCCTGGACGTGCGCGAGCATGTGCTTTTCTGCGGCGGCCGCGTCGCCGTTGATGACCGCGCGCATGATGCTTTCGTGTTCGCGGTTGACCCGCTTGCGGTCGGCGGCGCTGTCCTTGCGGGCGTTCAGGCCGACCTGGCGGTACCGGTCCGCCTTGTCCCAGAGGCCTTCGAGCAGGTTGATCAGGAGGTCGTTGTGCGAGGCGGTGTAGACGGCGCGGTGGAACTGGCGGTGGGCGGTCAGGGCGTCCAGGCTGGCCTTGTCCTCCAGGGGCTTGAGGTTGGCGGCCGCCGCCTTGATGTTGGCGATATCGGCGTCGGTGCGCCGTTCGGCGGCCAGTGCCGCCGCCATGGGGTCCATGCGCTCGCGCACTTCGAAAAGGTGGGTGGCCTCGACGGCGGACAGGGTCGCCACGCGGGCATTCTTGTGAGCATCGATGAAGACCAGGCCTTCGGCGTCGAGGCGCCGGAGGGCTTCGCGCATCGGGGTCAGGCTGACGCCGAGCTCGGCGGCGAGCTGGGACTGGGCGAGGGCCTGCCCGGGTTCCAATGAACCGACAAGGATCCGCTGGCGCACCTCCTCGTAGGCGTAGGCGTTCTTGGTCAGTGCCCGCCCCATGGCCATGCCGGCGTCCTTCCTTCGAATGTGTGGATTACAGAATATAGCTTTGACTCCTCCCGGCTCGTCCTGTTTTATAGATTATAAAATCGGCGACAATGGAGGCAGGGACCATGGCAGCAGCTATCGGCGCGCGGAATACGGCGTTCGACGGGCGGACCGCGGGGGCTGGCGCAGAGAGTGCGGCCGTTGGTGCGCGGACGGCAGCGGCTGCCGCACGGAGTGCCGGGGCTGGCGTGCGGACGGGGGAGGCCGGGGCGCCGGGCGGCAGCTTACTCTTCGAGGCGGGCGGCCGCACCTATCGGGCGATGGATGTGCGCTCGGCCCTGGGTACGGACTTCGGGCGGCTGCCGGTGGTGCTTCGGCTGCTGGCTGAGAACACGCTGCGCAACTCGGGGCCGGAGGAAAGCGCCCGAACCGTGGGCAACCTGGCGGCCTGGCTGGAGCGGCGGACCTCCGAGGAGGAGCTGGAGTTCCGGCCGCAGCGCGTGCTGATGCATGACACCACGAGCACGCCGGCGCTGGTCGACATTGCCGCCATGCGGGACTCGCTGGCCGAGGCCGGAGCGGACCCTGCCGTCCTGAACCCGATGCTGCGGGTGGACGTGTCCATCGACCATTCGCTGGCGGTGGAAGAGTACGGCCGGGCCGACGCTGCGCCGCGCAACCTGGCCGTCGAGTACCGGCGCAACCAGGAGCGCTACCGGTTCCTAAAGTGGGCGGCGCAGTCGATGGAGACCGTGCACATCAACCCGCCCGGCACCGGCATCATGCACACCATCAACCTGGAGCAGCTGGCCACGGTGGTCTCGGTGGCGGACGACGGCGAGGGGCCGGCCTCATGGGCCACGGCGGCACCGGACATGATGATCGGCACCGACAGCCACACGCCCATGGTCAACGGGCTCGGCGTCCTGGGCTGGGGCGTCGGCGGGCTCGAGGCGCAGACCGTCATGTTAGGCATGCCGATCACGCTGCGCATCCCCGACGTCGTCGGCGTGAAGCTGACCGGGGCGCTGCCGCCGGGGGCGACGGCGTCGGACCTGGCGCTGACCGTGACCCAGCAGCTGCGCCGGCTCGGTGTCTCCGGGGAATTCGTGGAGTTCTTCGGTCCGGGGGTATCCACCCTGACGGTCGGCCAGCGGGCGGTCGTCGCGAACATGGCGCCGGAATACGGAGCGACCACCGGCTACTTCCCGATCGACGAGCGGGTGCTGGACTACCTGCGGGAGACCGGCCGCGACGAGGCCCGATGCGGACTGGTGGAGGCGTACGCCAAGGCCGCCGGCTTCTGGTTCGATCCGGCGGCGGAGCCAAACTACACGCAGGTACTGCGGATCGACCTCGCGTCCGTCGAGCTGCGGGCCGCCGGTCCGCGCCGACCTCAGGACCTGCGTTCCCTGGCCGGCATTCCGGCCGCGCTCGCGGACGAGGGCCGGCAGCTCACCGCAGCCAGCCGGGACCTGCCAGCCTTCCCCGTCGCGCTGGCCGCGATAACCAGCTGCACCAACACGACCGATCCGCGGCTGCTCGTCGCCGCCGGCCTGATGGCACGCAAGGCGCGGGCCCTCGGGCTGCAGGTGCCGCCGTGGGTCAAGACGTCGCTGGCTCCCGGGTCGCCCGCGGCGGCCAGCTACTTGCGGCGCTCCGGCCTGCTCGAGGACCTCGGGTCGCTCGGCTTCGACATCGTCGGCTTTGGCTGCACCACCTGCATCGGAAACTCCGGGCCCCTGAGCGCGCCGGTCAAGGCCAATTTGGAGGCCGGCAGCGTCCGCCCGGTCGCCGTGCTGTCGGGCAACCGCAATTTCCCCGGCCGAGTCCATCCCGACCTGGACCTGGGCTTCATCATGTCCCCACCGCTGGTGGTCGCCTTCGCGCTGGCCGGGCGCGCCGACGTCGACCTCACCACCCACGAGTTCGCGGCCGCCGCCAGTGGCAGCAGGCCCGCCGGCAGGCCGGCCAGGCTGTCGGACCTGCTGCCGTCGGAACAGGAAATCGATGCGGCGTGGGCGGCAGGGCATGACGCGCAGGACTTCTCGCGGGACTTCGAGCTCGCCGTGCGCAACCCGCTCTGGTCGCGCCTCCAAGCCCCGGAAGGCACGCGGTTTCCGTGGGATGAGGCGTCGACCATCCTCCGCCGGCCGCCCTTCGCGTCGACGGACCAGGGCAGCCAGCTGGGCCGCTACGTGGCGCATCCGCTGCTCGTCCTCGGCGACGACATCACCACCGACCATATTTCCCCGGCGAGCGGCATCCCGGCCGACAGCCTGGTGGCGGACTTCCTGGTGGAGCGCGGCGAGGACCGCGGCGACCTGAACGTCTTCGCCTCCCGGCGCGGCAACTGGGAGGTGATGCTGCGCGGCGCCTTCCACAGCAAAACGGTGGACAACCGGCTGGGCGCGGACCTCGGCGTCCGCCTGCCCGTCGCCCACACGGTGCACGCGCCCAGCGGGGACGTCATGCCGCTGTGGGAGGCCGCCGAGCGGTACCGCGGCGAGGGCGAGTCCGTGGTGATCGTCGCCGGCGAACGGTACGGCACCGGGTCCTCCCGGGACTGGGCCGCCAAGGTCCAGCGGTTGCTCGGCGTGCGCGCCGTCGTCGCCGGAAGCTTTGAACGCATCCACCGCTCCAACCTGGTCGGCATGGGCATCCTGCCGCTGGTCGCCCCGGCCGCGGTCCTGCCCCGGCTGCAGGGGCTGCGGCCCGGCGACCGGCTGGAAGTGGATGCGGCGGAAGGTGCCCTGCGCCCCCGCGCGGACATCGCCGTCGTACTCCACACGGCGGACGGCGGGCGGGAAGCCTTCACGGCGCGTGCCGCCGTCGAAACCGAACTGGACGTCAAGCTGCTGCACGACGGGGGCGTCATCCCGTCGCTGCTGCGCAGCACCATCGAGGCCGCCCGCTAAGGGCCGCGGAAAACGGAGCAGGGCATGGACAAGGTCAAAGTGGACGGCGCGCTCGTCGAGCTCGACGGCGACGAGATGGCGCACACAATGTGGACCATCGTGAAGGAGAAGCTGATCCTGCCGCATGTGGACGTGCCGATCCTGCGGTTCGACCTCTCGCTGCCCAACCGCGAGCGGACGGGGGACGCCGTAACCCACGAGGCGGCCGCGGCCGTGGCGGAGCACCGGGTCGGCACCAAGTGCTCGACCATCACCCCGGACGCCGGGCGGGTCGCCGAGTACGGGCTCTCCCGGCGCTGGCCCTCGCCCAACGGGACGGTGCGGAGCGTCCTCAACGGCGTAATCTTCCGCGAACCGGTCATCATCGACTCCGTGCCGCGGCTGGTGCCGGGCTGGCGGAAGCCGATCGTGGTGGCCCGCCACGCCCACGCGGACCAGTACTCCGCCGTCAATTTCGCCGTGCCGGGTCCCGGCCGGCTGACGCTTACCTACACGCCCGACGACGGCTCGCCGGCGGTCAGCCGCGAGGTCACCTCGTTCCCGGCGGGCGGGGGAGTGGCGATGGGCATGTACAACTACACCGACTCCATCCGCGACTTCGCCCGCGCCTGCTTCTCCTACGGCCTCAAGCGCGGGTACCCGGTATTCCTGTCCACGAAGAACACCGTCCTGAAGGCCTACGACGGGCAGTTCAAGGACATCTTCGACGAGGTCTACGCCGCGGAATTCCGGCCGCGGTTCGAAGCGGCCGGACTCGGCTACGAGCACCGGCTCATCGACGACATGGTGGCGTCCGCCCTGAAGTGGGAGGGCGGCTACGTCTGGGCGTGCAAGAACTACGACGGCGACGTCCAGTCGGACATCGTGGCGCAGGGTTTCGGTTCGCCCGGGTTGATGACGTCCGTGCTGGCCACGCCGGACGGCCGGATCCAGCTGACCGAGGCCGCCCACGGCACCGTCCGCCGGCACCACGAGCGGCGGCTGGCCGGGAAGACCACCTCGACCAACCCGATCGCGACCGTGTTCGCCTGGACCCGGGCGCTGGCCTTCCGGGCCGGGATCGACGGGAACCAGGCGTTGGCGCAGTTCGCCGCTTCGGTGGAGGACGCCGTGGCCGGGACCGTCCGCCGCGGCATCATGACTGACGATCTCGCGGCCTTGTCCGGGCCGGGGGTGCGGGGCGTCTCCACCGAAGCCTTCCTGGATTCCGTCGCGGCCGCCTGCGCCGCGCTCCCCGCCCCGGCGGCGTCCTGACCCCCGCCGGTCAGCTGAAAGCGAAGAGCGGCGGGAAGACCACCACCACGACGGCGGCCCAGGCGCCGTAGACCGGCAGGTAGCGGGTCTGCCAGTGCTCGAGAGCGCCGAACGGGCGCCGGCCGCGCAGGAATCCGAGGGTGAGCCAGCCCGTCCGGACCAGGTGCACGAGCAGGAGCAGGTTCAGGCCCAGCGCCGCGATCTTGTTCGGGCTGGTGCCAAACTCCGCGATCCGTGCCAGCATCGCAGTCAACATCGCCGCGTCCACCGCGAGGGCGGCGAGGACGAGGACCAGCTGCAGGACATCGAAGAGCCCGGGGGCGGCCAGCGAGTCGCGCGCCGAGATGGAGTAGAGCAGCAGGCTCAGGACCAGCATGAGGATGGCGTCCATCAGGATGAGCAGGCCGCGGTCGACCTCGGCGAAGCCGCCGGCTGCGGTGAGCACGGCGAGCAGGGCCAGCAGCATGGCGATGGTCAGCGGCGTGAAGACCCGGGTCAGGATGGGTGCGATGTTCTCGACGACGTTCTGCTTGGCCTCGACGAGCCAGGCGGCGACGACGAGCGCCCCGGGGACGGCGAACGGCAGGATCCAGCCCTCCAGCGCCGGTTCGAAGTCGGCCCCGACAATCTGGAGCGCCGCGAACGTCAGCCCGATCAGGACGGCGCCGCCGAGCGCCAGCAGGGTGTAGTAGATGGCCAGCTCTCCGGTGAAGCGGACGAAGTCCATGCGCCGGTTGTCGGACCGCCAGCGCCCGCCGGCGTAGGCGATTCCCGCCAGCAGCCACAGCACCACGGGAGCATGCAGTGCGGCCAGCAGTTCGGTGGAGCCGCCGGGGGAGAACGGATAGGCGTTGAGGAACACTGCCAGCGCGGCGAAGCCGGCCAGCAGCACGGCCGCCAGCCGCGCACTGACCCGCCGCTTCCAGGCGAGGTAGGCGGTGACGAACGGGATGACGAGCAGGCCGGCATTGCTGGCGAAGGCGTTTCCGCTGCCGAGCCAGGACAGGCCGGCCCTGACCGTCAGCCCCGCGCCGATCGCCAGGGCCAGGACTACCGCCAGCTCTCGCCAGCGCCCGGCGCCGGCGTCGCCTGCGGCCTCCGGAACGAGGACGAGCTGCTTCCACAGCCGGTCGGAGTGCTCGCGCGCGAACTCGCGGGAGACCGCGTCGAGATTGCCCATGCGCTTGATGGCGACGAGGAAGGCTTCCTCGTCATCGAGCCCCGTGGCCCGGCGGTCGGCGATCTGCTCGCGCAGGTGGTCCTCGAGTTCATCGAGGTCCGCCGGGGAGATCGCCTGGCGCCGCTGGAGGTACCCGCGCCACCGCCCGATCTGCGCTTCGAGTTCCGGATGCGTTTCCATTAGGCCCACCCTTCGGCAACGGCGGGCGGCCGCTGGGCGGACTGCCACACCTGCCGCAGCGCGTCGGCCACGACGGCCCACTGCTCCTGCCGGTCGGCGAGGGCCTCGCGGCCCGATGCGGTGATCACATAGTGCTTGCGCCGACGCCCAGACTCCGACGTTCCCCACGACGAGGACACGTAGCCGAGCCGCTCCAGCCGGTGCAGCAGTGGGTAGAGCATCCCGTCGGTCCACTGCATGCCGCCGCCCGACAGCTCGCTCACGCGCTTGATAATCGCGTAGCCGTACAGGTCGCCCTCCGCCAGGATCCCCAGTACCAGCGGGGTGGCCGAAGCGGCGACCAGGTCCTTATCGATGCGCACTGCGCCTCCCATACCTAGATCTACTACGCATGAAGCATAGCAGTTCTAGGTATGACCCAGGCGGTCAGTCGACCGGTGCCGCCTCCCGGTCCAGCGGATGGTCGATCTCGTCCCTGAGCATGCCGCCGAAACCGATGGCGAGCACGGACAGCACCGGGGAGATGAGTCCGACCACCAGGAAGATCAACCAGATCGGCACCACGGCGGCCAGAGGTCCGGCCAGCGCCATCGATACCGGCATCAGCGCGAGGGAAACGAAGAAGTCCAGGCTGGAGATGCGGCCGAGCAGGTGTGGCGGGACGCGGCGCTGCAGCAACGTGCCCCAGATGACCTGGCCCGCGCCGCCGGTCAGGCCGACCACGAACAGGACGGCGGCCAGCACCCAGAAGTTCGTGGCGAAGCCCGTGATGGCCAGCGGAACCGAACCGAAGCCCCAAAGCAGCAGCATGCCGCTGAGGTAGCGCCGCGGCAGCCGGAAGGATGCCGTCGCCAGCGCGCCAACCGCCCCGCCGGCGCCGTAGGTGCCGAGCAGGAAGCCGAACGTGCTGGAGTCCCCGCCGAGCTGGTCGGCGACCGCGAACGGCAGCAGCACCTCGATGGGACCGATGAAGAGCAGCACCCACACCACGGCCCACAGCAGGGTCCAGAACAGCCACGGAGTCTTCACCGTGTAGGCGACGCCCTCCCGCAGGTCGCGCCGGACCGACGACTTGGCCCTTGTGCCGTGCCCGTCTATGCCGCTGCCCGCACCGGCTGGTCCTTCCGGGGCTGCCGGCGCGGCGGACGCCACCGCACGGCTCAGGAAAGTCAGGATGATCAGTGCCGACAGGTGGCACCCGGCGATCCAGGCCGCCGCGCTCGCGGGCGAGAAGGCGGCCACGATCATGCCGGCCGCGGCGGGCCCGGCCGCCATCTGCAGCAGCGGGCGCATGGTGCCTTCCATGCCGTTGGCCGCCAGCAGGTCTTCCGCGGGCAGGATGCGCGGCAGGATCGCCGAGTAGGCGGGAAAGAAGAACGCCGCGCCCACGCCGAGCAGGAACGCGGCGGCGGCCAGGTGCCATAGCTGCAGCAGCTCCGTGGCGGCCAGCACCGCCACGGTGCCGACAGCCAGCAGGTTGGCAGCCTCCACGGCGATGATCAGCCGTCGTTGGGGCAGCCGGTCCGCGGCGATGCCGCCGAGCAGAACGAACGCGAGCAGGCCGATGCTGGAGGCGGTCGCGACGATGGAGAGCTCCACCGGCCCGCCGCCGAGGTGGATGACCTGGTAGACCATGGCGACGGCCCACATGCCCGTGCCGAAAATCGAGATGGCCAGGGCGGCGATCAGGACGCGGTAATCGCGGTGGACGAAGGGGCGCATGGCGCGGGGCAAGGACACGGTTTTCCCTTGGAAGTGGGGCGGGACACCAGTATCCACCCAAGTGATTGGGAAGCGCAAACCACTTACCGCGTTAATCGGCGACGGCGGGAGCACCCTGTCCGGTGCTCCCGCCGTCCGCTGTGGCGCGTGAAGGCCCCGGAGGCCCCGGCACGCGGCCGGGCCCCGCCGTCGTCAGCTCCTAGCGCGTGCCGGCGCCGACCGGTTCCGCCTTGAGTCCGCCGAGCGCGGCGTCGAACTCCGCCTCGATCTCCGGCTTGTGCCGGAAGGTGAGCAGGCTGACCACGACCGCGACCACGACGTTGAGGACGAAGCCGGGCACGATCTCGTACATCGTGTCGGTCAGCTCCGAGTTGCCCCAGGTGAAGACGGTGACCGCGCCCGCGACCATGCCGGCAAGGGCGCCGGGCATGGTGAGCTTGCGCCAGAACAGGGACAGCAGGATGGTCGGGCCGAAGGAGGCGCCGAAGCCGGCCCACGCGAAGGCGACCAGGCCGAGGATGGTGTCGTTGCGGCTCCAGGCGAGGATGGCCGCGACGACGGAGACCACCAGTACGCCGAGCCGGCCGAGCATGACCTGCGTCTTCGGCGAGGCCTCGCGCTTCGCGACGATCTTGAACAGGTCCTCGACCAGCGCGGAGGAGCAGACGATGAGCTGCGAGGAAATGGTGCTCATGATGGCGGCGAGGACGGCGGCGAGGACCAGTCCGGCGATCAAGGGGTGGAACAGGATCTGGGCCAGGTCCAGGAAGACGGACTCCGGATCGGTCAGCGTGGCCTGCGGGTTCTGGCGGAAGTAGGCGATGCCGATCAGCGCGGTGGCCGCGGCGCCGAGGACGGTCATGACCATCCAGCCGATGCCGATCCGGCGCGCCGCCTTGGCCTCGGCGGGGGAGCGCAGGGCCATGAAGCGCACGATGATGTGCGGCTGGCCGAAGTAGCCCAGGCCCCAGGCTGCGGCCGAGATGCCCGCGACCGCGCCCCCGGCGAAGAGGCTCAGATGGGCCGGGTCGGCCTCGCGGACGGAGTCCAGCGTGGCGCCGAGGCCGCCGGTGGCGAAGAGGCCGGCGATCGGCACGGCCAGCAGGGCGGCGAACATCAGCAGGCCCTGCGCCACGTCGGTGTAGCTGGCGCCGAGGAAGCCGCCGAAGAGGGTGTAGAGCACGGTCACGCCGCCGACCAGCAGCATGCCGATGGTGTAGGTGGAATTGAACGAGGATTCGAAGAAGATGCCGCCGGCGACCATGCCGGAGGAAACGTAGAAGGTGAAGAAGACCAGGATGATCAGGCCGGATACCACGCGCAGGATGTGTGAGTTGTCCTTGAGTCGGTTCTCCAGGAAGCTCGGCACGGTGATGGAGTCGTTGGCGACTTCGGTGTAGGAGCGCAGCCGCGGTGCCACGAACTTCCAGTTCAGCCAGGCTCCGACGGTCAGCCCGATGGCGATCCAGGCTTCGAAAAGGCCGTTCAGGTAGAGCGCGCCGGGCAGGCCCATCAGCAGCCAGCCGGACATATCGGAGGCGCCTGCGCTCAGGGCGGCCACGCCGGGTTTGAGGCCGCGGCCGGCGAGCATGTAGTCGTCGAGGTCGCTGGTCCGCTTGTACGCCCACCAGCCGATCGCGAGCATGCCGGCCATGTACAGGGCCATGGCGATGTACTGGAAGAGTTGGTCGTTCACGAGTGGAATCCTTCCGGTCTGACCGGGATCGGTGGCTTGGGGCAACCTCCAGTATCATCATTTGGCCCATGTCTCGGCCAAATGCATGACTAGAGGGCGCAGTCCTGTTCCACCCGCCGGGCACGGCCTGATGTTAGTCCGCGGACCAGCGCGCGCACCGAGCCGCCGGGGGCGCCGGCGCCACCTGGTGTGCAGCGGGATCCGCCGGAGCTGTGGTCGTCACCACAGCAGGAAAGCCACACGGGGCGGATGGATGAGATGTCCGTTACGGCCGAGGGCCTTCCGGAAAGCGGCTTGCGGCCGTGGGGACGCGGCCTAGTCCTCGACGATCTCCGGGTCCGGATCGACCGGCCGGACCGAGGCCTCGGGCACCCACATCACGTCGCCGTGCTCGGCGTTCGCGACGCGGCCCAGGACGAACAGCAGGCTCGAGAGCCGGTTCAGGTAGCGGGCACATTCTGCGTTGACGTTGTCCGGGAATTCCTCCACTGCCGCCCAGACGGCGCGTTCGGCGCGCCGCACGGTGGCCCGGGCCTGGTACAGCAGCGCCGCCGCCAGCGTGCCGCCGGGAAGGATCATTCCGCTAAGGTCTTCCGCGTCCTGCGAGAAGTGCTCGATCGCGCGCTCCAGCCGCTCCGTGTGGCCCGGCACGATGCGCGCCTGCGCCGGCTCCTGGCTGTCCGTTGGCTGCATCAGGTCGGCCGCGAGGTCGTAGAGATCGTTCTGTATGCTGAGCAAGGTAGCCCCGATGTGCGACGACACCGCCTCGCTGGCCATCACGACACTGATGGCAGCGTTCCCCGCATCGCATTCGTCGTAGGCGAGGACCCGCGCGTCGTTCTTGGAAACGTTGCCGTGCCCGCCGAAGTCGGTCCGGCCGTAGTCGCCGGTCGTGGCAGACTCTGCCGGAATGTTCGGAAGCGGTGCGTCATGCTCGTCCATGGCTGAAACTATACGTAAGGAAGATGCCGGCGTCGAAGAGAGGAACGACTGGACATCCCGTCCCGCCAGGCAAGGAACCGACCGCTACCAGCGAGGTATTCATGAGCAACGAACCGTCCGGTGAAAGCGCACAATCCAGGCTGGGGGACGCCGTTTCCGCGCCTCCAGCCAAGGGATTCGCGACGGTGGATAAAACAGTTTTCGGGGTTTCCGTAGGCATCATCGTGGTGGTCTGCCTGCTCGGAATCTTCTTCACGGAGGCGGTGGAGGCCGCGGCAGGCGCCGCGCTGGCATGGGTAACGACGTCGTTCGGCTGGCTGTTCGTGCTGGGCGCCACCGGGTTCGTGGTCTTCTCCCTGGTGCTGGCCTTCGGGCGCTACGGCAATATCCCGCTCTCCCGCGAGGGGGAGGAGGCCGAGTTCTCCACACTGTCCTGGGTGGCCATGATGTTCAGTGCCGGCATGGGGATCGGCCTGATGTTCTTCGGGGTGTATGAGCCGGTCACCCACCTGGC
>NZ_BRVS01000026.1 GCF_026011795.1 Arthrobacter mangrovi
CCTGCCGCGGGCTGGGCTGCAGGACCCACTGGAAGCACTGCGAACTCGACCACACCCTGGCCTGGGAACACGGCGGCAAAACCGAACTGGATAACCTCGCCCTGCGCTGCAAGCCGGACCATCTGGCCAAACACAACGACGACTGGCACACCACCCAGCAACCCCACGGCGTCATCCGCCACCAGACCAGGACCGGCCAAACCTACACCAGCTACCCCGACGGCTCCTGGATCAGCAACGGCCTCCAACCACCCCCGCCCCCGCCACCGGACCCCTTCAACGACACCACCCCACCACCCTTCTAGGAGCGCGGGATGTCGGGGCCAGCAGGCGGGATGTCGCGGGTAAGCGGGCAGGAGGTCTCCGGGGGCGAACGCTCAACAGCGGGACCTTGCGCGAACAGATTCATGAGCGGAACGCGGGCGGCTCAGCGCCTCGCCGGAAGGCGCAGTATAGGCCGCTCGCCGGGAGGCATGCGCAAATCTCGAGGCGCGCGGAGGCGCATGCAGATCCCGAGTCGGGCGAAGGCGCGGACAAATCGCTAGCTGGGAGGCGCGCACAAACCCAAGTCCGGGAGGTGCGGACAAACTCGAGTCCGTGAGGCGCGAACAGGCCTCCTAGAGGTACGCATCTGTCGCGCTTTCACGGGCCGCGGCGCATGCTGGTCTGACGTCGGGCGCACTAGGCCGTAAGGCAGCCGCTCAATCCGTGAGGCGCGGGCGGCGGGACCACCGGGCGGCTTTGAGGGCGAGGTGCAGCTCCAGCCGGGTATGGCCTTTGAGAGGGTCTGCGCCGATGATGGAGCGGACCTTGGCCAGCCGGTTGTAGACGCTGCTGCGATGGAGGTGCAAACCCGCGGCGACGTCGGCGACCGAGCCGTCGGTGTCGTAGAGCAGCTCGAGGACGGGCAGCAGTTCGCCGTTCCGGTCCCGCTCGGCGAGTTCGCGGAAATGCACGGAGCCGGCCGGCAGGAGCCCGCGGGCTTCGGCGAGGAACTGGTAGACGCCGGTGTCGCGGTAGTCGACCAGTTGCCCAACGCGCGGATCCACGGAAGCCGCCTGCACCGCCGTCGTCGCTTCCCGATAGGCGGTCGGCAGCCGGCGCAAGTCGGTGAAGGGTTCGCTGAGGCCCAGCATGTCAGGCCGCTCGGGGTGCCCGCCGCGCAGCGAGATTTCATGGCCGTAGCGCTGCAGCACCTCTTGGTGTTCGGAGCGCCCGGCAAGGTCCCGGAACAGCAGCACGGCGTGCTGCCGGGCGCCGGCGCTGAAGAGTGCGGGACGTATACCGACGGTGGCCTGCAGGGCGGATACGCGCTGGAGCAGCACCGCTGCCTCCGGGTCCGCGAGCTCGGCCATTGCCACGTCCGGGTCATCGATGCGCTCCATGACCACGCCGAGTGCCCACGGCTCCCGGCCGCCCACTTCCGGCCAGCCGCCCACGTCCTCGATGGCCGCGCTGTCGCCTGCGCAGGCGGCGAGGAACTGCGCTTCGCGGCGCCGCCGGGCTTCGGACTCGGGGGTATTAGTGTCCAGCAGTTCCTCGGCCAGGCCGTCCAGAAGCGGCCGGACCTGCGGCAGCGCGGCCAGAATGGAGTCCGGTGCTTCGCCGGGTTCCTGCAGGACCCACAGGTAGCCAACGCGGAACCCGCGCACCAGCAGCGGCACGCAGACGCGGCCGAGCATGCCAAGCGATTCATTGGCGCCGACCACCACGGGTCGCACGGCAGTGGCGATGCCGTGGCTGAGCTGCCAGGCGCTGACGTCTTCGGGCACCTTCTTGGTGAGCAGGAAGTTCACCCGCACCGGGTCCGCCGACGCGCGGTGGCTGCTGTACGCGATGAGGTCTCCGTCCAGGTCCTCGACGGAGACGCCGTGGTCCAGGGTCCGGGCGATCGACTCGACGGCCTGCTCGGTGGTGGGGTTCTGCACGCATTCTCCTGGTAGAAACGGCGCCGGCCGACAAATGCCGGCCGGCGGCTGGCTGGGAGTGGCCCGGACCACGTAGACAACGGGCGACAGTTGCTGCGCCGCGACTCGACAATTGTCGATTGCAGCTTCCAGCATAGCTGTGGTAGCCGTCACAGCGAGTACAGGACTGCCCGGACCGGGCGGGGTCCGATTCGCCGCGCGGATCCGCGCGTCGCGGCCGTTTTTGGAAGCGGACGACGGCGGCCGGTTGCCTCGCGCTGCCGCAACCGGTGCCGCGGTGCCCGCGGGAGGGGCCGGCCGGCGTCGTAATTTCCGGCCCTACAGTTGATGCACGGCCGGTTCCGGCACAGAATCCCACCCACGAAAACGGAGGCACCCCGATGATCATCGGCGTTCCCAAGGAAATCAAGAACAACGAATTCCGCGTGGCCATCACGGCCTCCGGCGTGCACGAACTGCGCGGCCGCGGCCACCAGGTGCTGATCGAGGCCGGTGCCGGCGTCGGCTCCAGCATCGAGGACGCCGAGTACGTCGCTGCCGGCGCCGAGATCGTGGCCGGCGCGGACGAGGTCTGGGCCCGGGCCGAGATGGTCATGAAGGTCAAGGAGCCGATCGCCTCCGAGTACCGCCACTTCCGTGACGGGCTGGTGCTCTTCACCTACCTGCACCTGGCCGCCGAGCCGGAGTTGACCCGTGCGCTGCTCGACTCCGGCGTCACTGCCATCGCCTACGAGACAGTGCAGACTGCCAACGGTGCGCTGCCGCTGCTCGCCCCGATGAGCGAGGTGGCCGGACGGCTCTCCGTACAGGTCGGTGCCACTGCGCTGACGAAGCCCGCCGGCGGCCCCGGCGTGCTGCTCGGCGGCGTGCCGGGCGTCCGCCCGGCCAAGGTCACCGTGCTGGGTGCGGGCGTGGCCGGCACCAACGCGGCCGCCATGGCGCTGGGCCTCGGCGCGGATGTGACCATCCTGGACATCAACGTCAACCGGCTGCGCGAGCTGGACGCCCAGTACTCCGGGCGCCTGAAGACCGTGGCCTCCAACAGCCTCGAGGTCGAGCGCTCCGTGGTTGAGTCCGACCTGGTGATCGGGTCCGTCCTGATCCCGGGCGCCAAGGCTCCGAAGCTGGTCAGCAATGAACTGGTCGCGAAGATGAAGCCGGGCAGCGTCCTGGTGGACATCGCGGTGGACCAGGGCGGCTGCTTCGCCGACAGCCGGCCCACCACGCACGAGGATCCGACCTTCACCGTGCACAACTCGCTCTTCTATTGCGTGGCCAATATGCCGGGCGCCGTCGCAAACACCTCCACCTACGCGCTGACCAACGTCACGCTGCGCTACGCGGCCCTGCTGGCCGACCTCGGCGTGGACGCGGCGCTGGCCAAGGATCCGGCGCTTGCCGCCGGCCTGAACGTCTCGGCGGGCCAGGTCCGGCACCGCTCGGTCGCCGAAGCCTTCGGCCTCGAGCTGGCGGAGGCGGGCGAGCTGGTCAACGCGTAGGACCCAGTGCCCTCGCGAGGACCCGGTTCCTTCAAATAGGCCCACAACCATGGGCCCGCAACGTCCTGGGTCGACAGCCTCCCTGGGCTGACATCTCAATAGAAACATCACGCCGCGGGGCGGGTGCACCGAATCCGGTGCATCCGCCCCCGCGGCTTTTCCTATTGGCTTTCTAGCCCGGCTCCCGGAAGCAGTTGTAAGATTGTCTGCAATGGACAGGCGGCGGTACTCCGACGCCTGCTAAGCAGCCAATGCCGAGAGCAAGGAAGCCCATGGCACACCGATTCATCGAGCCGCTGGTCCAGGAGTCCACACCGGCCATCATCGCGCGCAAGCTGCGCTACGCCATCGGGCACGGCGAGCTCCAGCCGGGGCAGCAGCTGGGGGAGGCGGACCTGGCCCGCGAGCTGGGTGTCAGCCGGGGGCCGCTCCGCGAGGCGATGCAGCGGCTGACCCAGGAAGGCCTGCTGGTCAGCATCCGGAACCGCGGCATTTTCGTCACGGAACTCGGCCCGGACGATATCGCCGACATGTACCTGGCGCGCACCGCCGTCGAACGTGCCGCCGGCTTGAAGGTCATCGAGGTCGTCGGCATCCACGAGAAGGTGGCCGCCGCGTTGAGGACCGTGACGGACAAGATGGCGCAGGCCGTCGCCGCCGGCGAGCGGGGCAGCGTCCTGAGCGACCTGGACATCGAGTTCCACGAACTGCTGGTCAGGATGGCCGACAGCGGCCGGCTCTCGCGCATGCATCAGACGCTGATGACGGAGACCCGGATGTGCATGGCGGCACTCGAGGACACCGGCTACACCCCGGAGGACCGGCTGGCCGAGCACGAGGCCATCGCGGACGCGATCGGAGCGGCGAATGTGCCGCTGTTCCACAAGCTGCTGGCACATCACATGGACGATGCGGTGGAGAAGATTTCCAGCAGCATGCGGGCGCTCGAGAGCGCGCCGGAGAGCGCCGGGGAGAACGCGCCGCAGACCGCCGGAAAGAAGGCGCCGGGCAACGCAGAGGAGAACGCGCCGGAGAGCGCAGGAGAGAATGCGCCGGGGACCGCGGGGGAGAACGACGGCGGCGTGGTGCCGGCGGCGGCCGCCAAAGGGGCGGCGCCGGAGCCGGTAGCGTAACGGCCGGGGCCGAGGTCGGGCGGAGCCGACGAAGCCAAGGCCCTGGTCCCGGGTGAACCGGAAGGCGGGCTCCGGGCAGCTGGAAGGCGTAAGCTCCGTGTGAACCGGAACCTTGGAGTCACCGGGGCTGGAATCAACCGGAGCTGGAACAACCGGAGGCGGTGGGCCTGATGGGCAGGGCGTCTGACGAATACAAGCGACGGCTGGAACGGGCTGCCGAGGTGCGTTCCGTGCGTGCCTCGGGCGGTAGCGCTGCGGAAGCGCAGGCCGCGGCGGCGGAGGAGGAGCTCGAGGAGAAGCGCCGCAAGCTTGGCAGCGCTGCGAGGGCCGACTACCTGATCCGCGACGCGATGGCCCGCGGCGAGTTCGACAACCTGAAGTACGCGGGCAAGCCGATCCCGGGGCTGGGGCAGGGAAACGATCCGGACTGGTGGGTCAAGGGACTGATCCAGCGCGAGAACCTGACCGGGCTGGGACCCAAGGCGATCCTGCTGCGGACCGAGGATGCCGAACTCGACGGCACCTTGGACCGCGTTTACACGGAGAAGCAGGTCCGCGAGATCGTCGAGGACTTCAACGCGCGGGTCATCGATGCCCGGCGCCAGCTCCAGGGCGGGCCGCCGGTCATCACCAAGACGCGCGACGTGGACGGCGAGGTCCGGCGCTGGCAGGAGCGCCGCGAGGCCCGCCGGGCGGCGCTGCCGCCGGAACCCGAGCCGGAGCCCAAGCGTCCTTGGTGGCGGCGGCTGCGGCGCGGGGACCGGCGCGGGGACTGACGGTGCACGGCTGACAGCGCACTGCTGACGGGGGGGAGTGGCGCGGGGAAGGACGGCGCGCGGCTGATAGGGCGGGGACTGGCGCAGGACCCGGGCTGCGGCGCGCGCCGGGCTCGGGTTAGGGCAGGCGCGTCTTCCGGAGCAGGGCTTGGGTGCCGGCGTGATCGGGTTCCAGCGGGACCGGGCTTAGCAGGGTGGCCGGGCCGCGGCGCAGGATGCCGCCGGTCAGGGGCTGGCAGCGGATGCCGCCTCGTCCGCGCATGGCGGCGTGGGCTCCCGGGGCGAGCATCCGGTCCATCCAGGCGCAGGGGTGGGCCTGCCGGCCGCCGCGCAGGGTGACGGAGCCGCCGCCGGATTCCAGGGTGAATTCCTCGCCGACCAGCGGGGCGAGCTGGGCGCCCCTGAGGACCACATTGCGCCGGGCCAGGAGCGGGTCGAAGGGCGACGTCTCCAGCTCCGCGGCGATGGATTCGAGGGCCTCGACGGCCATGAGCGTGATCGCGGCGTCCATGTGCGCGGCTTTGCCGAAGGAGCGGTCGCCGACGATGCCTTTCCCCGCGACCACCTCGACCTGCTCGAGGTCCGAGGTGGGAACGTCGGCGGCGCCGTCGCGGGCGCGGCCGAAATAGGCATGGCCCGGGGAGACCAACAGGTGCAGGATCTCCACGGGATATGCGAACGTCGCCGTCATGCTATCCAGCTTAGGACGGGCTGACTGTGGGTAGGTCGGCCTGGCGGAACGTGCGGCGCTGCGGGCTCGGCGAAAACGTCCGGCGCGACGGGCACGGCGAAGCCCGCCGCCGATCCGTGTCGGGATTGGCGGCGGGCTGAATGCCTATGCGTCGTCGTCGTGGAAGGCTCGGGGGGCGGGCTGTCGGCCTCGGGCGTGTGGAAGGCCTCGCGCCCGACTGCCGGCCTCGGGCGTGTGGAAGGCCTCGCGCCCGGCTGCCGGCCTAGGCGTTGTGGAAGGCCTCGCGGCGGGCGCGGGCGTCCTCGCGGTTGAGCTCGACGTGGCGAAGGCTGGGCAGCCCGGTGGATTCCGGGAGGCCGGGGAGTTCCTCGCCGCGCAGGGTGGCTTGGGAGGTCTCGCGCATGCAGAGGATGCTGATGAAGCCGATGACGCCGGCGATGGCCATGTACCAGCCCGGCACGAGCTGGTTGCCGGTGCTTTCGATCAGCTGGTTGGCGACGGTCTGGGACGGGCCGGCGAAGAACGCCGTCGAGAAGTTGTAGCCGATGGCGAAGCCGCTGTAGCGCACGGCCGTGGGGAACAGCGCCGGCAGGGTGGAGGAGACAGAAGAGACCAGGACCACCAGCAGCAGGCCAAGGACAGCGAGGCCGAGGAACTGCAGCAGCAGGTTGGGCACGCCGAGGAGCATGATGGCGGGGACCGAGAGCAGTGCATACCCGCCGGCGGCTGCCAGCAGCAGGGGTTTGCGGCCGACCCGGTCGGACAGCGCGCCCATGGGCGGGATCGCCACCAGCATCAGGGCCATGATGCCTACGAGCATCCAGTTGCCCTGGGCCGTGCTGTGGCCCAGCTGGCCGCTGAGGTACGTCGGCATGTAACCGAGGATCAGGTAGAACGCCACATTCAGCAGCACCACGAACCCGGCGAGGACCAGGATCTGGCGCCAGTTGTGGACGATCACGTGGCGCAGCGGGGAACGGGTGGTTTCGTGCTGTGCGGAAGCCTCGGAGAAAACCGGGGCTTCGCCCAGCCGGGTGCGGATCCAGAGTGCCGTCAGGCCGAGCGGGATCGTCAGCAGGAACGGAATGCGCCAGAGGCCGTCTTGGACGGCCTGCTCGCCGGCGACGGTGATGAGCGTGGTGCAGACGACGGCGGCCAGCATGAAGCCGACGGTGGTGCCGAACTCCAGGAAGGAGCCGAGGAAGCCGCGGCGGCGGTCCGGGGCGGATTCGGCCATGTAGACCGCGGCGCCGCCGTACTCGCCGCCGGCGGAGAAGCCCTGGACCAGCCGGCAGAGCAGCAGCAGGACCGGCGCCAGCGCCCCGACGGTCTGCAGCGTGGGCAGCAGGCCGATGGCGCCGGTGGCCAGGGTCATCATCATCACGGTCAGCACCATGACCTTCTGCCGGCCCACCTTGTCGCCGAGCGGGCCGAGGATGATGCCGCCGAGCGGGCGGACCAGGAAGGACAGCGCGAGGGTAGCGAGGGTCAGGGTGACGCCGAGGCCTCCGTCGCCCTCCTGGGAACCGAAGAAGTTCACGGCCATGAAGATGGTCAGGTAGCCGTACACGCCGTAGTCGAACCATTCGACGGCGTTGCCCAGGGCGGAGCCGAGGATAGCGCGGTTGAGCGTGCGCTTGCCTTCGGGCGTGCCTGGTTCGGCGCCCGGCGCCGTTTTCGGCTCCGGCCGGTTGTTGCGCAGGGATTCGGAGGTGCTCATGAAGTGCTCCTTCACTCAAGCGGTCCGGACGGCGTTGTCCGGGCCGGGTAGCTGGCTAGGCAGCTGATGGGAGCCCCTTTGGACGGTGGCTCGGGTTGGATGGTGGCTGGTGCGGGTTACGGGCTTGGCGCCGCGTGGTGGTTGAGGGTCCGCAGGCAGAGGAGGGCGTAGGCGCGCGCGGCAATGGCCAGTTCGTCCAGACCGACCGATTCGTCCGCCTGGTGGGCCTGGTCGTTCAGGCCGCCCGGGCCGAGCACAATGGCAGGCACGCCGAAATCGCGGACGATGAAGCCGCCGTCGCACGCTGCCGTCCAGCCGCCAATCCGGGTGCTGCCCCCGGCGGCTTCCACGCTGGCCACGGCCGCCGCGACCAGCGGGTGGTCCGCCGGAGTGCGGAAGCCCGGCATCTGCATGCTGACGCGGCCGGCGACGGAGATCCCGTCCGTGTCGATGCCGGCTTCGCGGATCCGGGCCAGCAGGTCCGCGAGGATACGGTCCGGGTCGTCGTCCGGCATCAGGCGGCGGTCCAGGGAGAGGGAGCACGACGGCGCCACCACCGAGGTGCCCTGGCCGCCTTCGATCAGTCCGACGTTCCAGCTGCCGGCTCCGAGGAGCTCGTCCTGGTCCCGCTGCAGCCGCTCGTGGTCCGCGCGGATGAGTTCGCAGATCCGCGCGGCGGCGGCGATGGCGTTGCGCCCGTCCGCCGGCCGGCCGGAGTGTGCGGGGCGGCCGGTGATTTCCAGTTCCAGGTAGCTGTCGCCGCGGCAGCCGACGACGGTTTCCAGGTCCGTCGGTTCGGCCACGACGCAGCCGAGGTAGTCATGCGGGAGGCTGGAGGCAGCCAGCGTGCGGATGCCGAGGCCGAGGTCCTCTTCGTCCACGGTGCAGACCAGCGTGACGGGACCGGAGAGCGGGGCGTCCGACTGCTGGAGCGCCGCCATGGCGCCGAGGACCGCGGCCAGCCCGCCCTTCATGTCCGTGGCGCCCCGCCCGTAGAGCCGGCCGTTGTCGACGGCAGCCTGGAAGGGCTGGCGGCTCCAGCCGGGCCCGGCCGGGACGACGTCGGAGTGTCCGAGGAACATCAGGCCGGGCGCGTCGCCGGCGGGGCCGGCGGGCAGCAACGTGACCAGGATGTTCGGGCGGTCGGGGGCCGCGGGCTGGACGGCGATGTCCAGCCGGAGTTCCCGGGCGGCCGCTTCCAGCACGGCGACGGTGGCTGCCTCGGTATCCCCGGGGTTCTCGCCGCCGGCCCCGATCAGCCGGGCGGCGAGACCGACGATCCGGTCCAGGTCGACGGCGTCGAGGATGGCCCGCTCGGTGGCGGTCAGCGCGCGCTGGGCTGCCTCGCCGGGTGCCGGCGCCACCTACCGCGCTCCCGAGGAGGCGGCGGTGCCGAAGGACACCTCGGCGCGGGCCTTGTCGATGGCCGCGGCGAGGCGGACGATGCCGGTCTCGGTCCGCTCCGGCGACGAGGACGCGAAGCAGAGCCGGAAGGCGTCGGCGAAGCGGCCGGTCGGCGAGAGCGCCGGTCCGGGGATGAACGCCACGCCCTCGGCCAGCGCGACTTCGAACAGCCGCTGGGTATTGATCTTCGCGTCCTCGCCCTGCAGCGTCACCCAGAGGAAGAAGCCGCCGTCGGGGTCCGTGGTGCGCACGCGGTCCCCGAGATGCCGTTCGATGCTCTCCAGCATGGCGTGCTTGCGGCCCTGGTACTCGCGGCGCAGCCAGGCCAGGTGGTCGTCCAGGCCGCCGCGCAGGATGAACTCGGCCACCAGGTGCTGGGCCGGCACGTTGGTGCAGGTGTCCATGGCCTGCTTGGCGTTGATGACCAGGTGCTGCAGCTCCGGGTCCGTCTCCACCCAGCCGACGCGCAGGCCGGGGGCGAGGATCTTGGAGAAGGTGCGCACCGAGAAGATCAGCGGATCGTCCGGGCTGAGCTGGTTGAAGGTGGGCATTTCCGCGCCTTCGAACCGCAGCAGGCCGTACGGGTCGTCGTCGACAATCACGGCGTTCCACTGATGCGCCAGCTCCAGCAGCCGCTTGCGGCGCGGCAGCGAAAGCGTCGTCCCCGAGGGGTTCTGGAAGTTGGGGATGGTGTAGATGGCCTTGGGCGTCTTCCCTCGGGCCGCCACCAGCGCCTCCAACTGGTCCACGTCCATGCCGTCCTCGTCGACCGGGACCTCCAGCAGCTCCGCGCCGTAGCTGAGCGCGGTGGCCGAGCCGTTGGTGTACGTCGGGCTCTCCACGACCACCAGGTCGCCGGGGTCGACGAAGATCTTGAAGGCCAGGTCCAGCCCCTGCATGCCGCCCGAAGTGATGGTGATGCGTTCGCGGGCAGTGGGATCCGCCGTCGTCGACAAATACTCGGTGAGCGCGTCGATGAGGTGCGGCTCGCCCTCCGTGGCGCCGTAGGTGTAGGAGGAGGCGTCGTAGACCGCGGCCGGCACGCTGTTGAACAGCTCCACGGGCACGGCTTCCTCCGCAGGGGCGCCCATCGCGAAGCGCACGATGTCGTGGGTCTGCTTGGCCAGCAGCGATGTGCTGGAGTCGATGACGGAGCCGACCAGGTCGCCGGCCCGGGCCGCGAGGGGAAGGTTGCGCAGGGTCATGGGAAGTCCTAGCTGTTGATGGGGAGCAGGCCCCGCTTGTAGGTGGTGAACGTTTCGACGCCCGTGGCGGTGACGCGGATGGATTCGGAGAGGCCGTAGCCGTAGTTGTCCATCCACATCCCGCAGATCAGGTGGAAGGTCATGTTCTCGGCCAGGATCCGCTCGTCCTCGCTGCGGATGCTGATGGTGCGCTCGCCCCAGTCCGGCGGGTAGCCGATGCCGATCGAGTAGCCCAGCCGCGAGTCCTTTTCGTAGCCGTACTCGAAGATCGTCCGGTTCCACACGGCGGCGACCTCGCGCACGGGCACTCCGGCGGCGACCACGTCCAGCATGGCGTTGAGGCCTGCGTCCGTGGCTTCGGCAACGCGGCTCAGTTCAGCGGACGGCTGGCCGAGCAGGAAGGTGCGGTTCAGCGGGACGTGGTAGCGCCGGTAGGCGCCGGCGAGTTCGACGACGACCGCCTCGTCCCCGCGCAGCCGACGCTCGCTCCAGGTCAGGTGCGGGGTGTCGGCGGATTCCGCCGTCGGCAGCAGCGGCACGATGGCCGTGTAATCGCCGCCGAATTCCTCGGTGCCGGAGATCTGCGCCTCGGTGATTGCAGCCGCGATGTCGCACTGCCTGGCCCCCGGACGGATGGCCTCCTCGGCGGCGGCCATCGCGTTGTTGGTGATCACCGCGGCCTTGTGCATCAGCTGGATTTCCGCCGGCGACTTGACGGACCGCACCCAGTTCACCAGCTCGAAGCTGTCCACCAGCGTCCACTCCGGGATGGCGTTGACCAGGGCCCGGTAGGCCTTCGGGGCGAAGAAGTGAGAGTCCATCTCCAGGCCCACGCAGCCCTTGGCCGCCGGCGCGATCAGGTGCCTCTCGCGCAGCGCGAACGCGACCCAGTCGAAGGGGTGGATGTGCGGCCGGTGGATGTAGCTCTCCGGGTAGCCGACGATGCACTCCTCGGGCAGCCACGCCGTCCGGAAGGCACCGTTCGCGTCCATCTGCCGGGTGAAGAGGATCATGTCGCCCTGCGCCGGCACGAACACCATCTGCGGGGTGTAGAAGGACCAGGCGTTGTAGCCGGTCAGGTAGTAGATGTTGGCCGGATCGGTGACAACCAGGGCGCTCAGGCCCTGGTCCTCCATGCGCAGCCGGACCGCTGCGAGCCGCGCCTCGTACTCCTCGATGGAGAAGAGCATCGGGGCGATGCCGTTTGGTTCCACATGGACTCCTCAACATGCTTTCCGTGATGTGCATCACGGAAAATAGTAGATTGTAAACAATGTACAGGGAGAAAACGGGCTGGAACAAGGGTGGCCGGCCGGTCCCTTGTTCCAGCCCTTCAGTTGCGCCGCAAAGGACGGCCGGTCAGCCGCGCGGAACGGCCATGTACTTGTACTCGAGGAACTCCTCGATTCCCACGCGCCCGCCCTCGCGCCCCAGCCCGGAGGCCTTGATGCCGCCGAACGGCGCGGCCGGGTTGGAGACGATGCCGGTGTTCAGCCCGACCATGCCGACCTCCAGAGCCTCACCCATCCGGAAGCCCCGGTCCACGTCCTGCGTGAACAGGTAGCCGACCAGCCCCCACGGGGTGTCGTTGGCCAGCCGGGTGACTTCCTCCTCGGTGTCGAAGGGGATGACGGGCGCCACCGGGCCGAAGATCTCCTCGCTCATCAGGTCCGCGGCCGGATCGACATCGGAAAGCACCGTGGGGGAGTAGAAGTAGCCGGGGCGTTCCGGACGGGAGCCGCCGCAGACCACGGTGGCGCCCTTGGCGACGGCGTCGTCCACCAGTTCCTGCACCTTCACCAGGGCCTTCTCCTCCACCAAAGGTCCGACGTCGGTGCCATCCTTGGCGCCGTCGCCCACCGTGAGTGCGCCAAGCCGCGCGGCCAGCCGGCGGGCGAACTCCTCGGCGACCGGCCGCTGCACGAACAGGCGGTTCGCCGCGGTGCAGGCCTCACCCATGTTGCGCATCTTGGCGGCGACCGCGCCCTCGACGGCGCGGTCCAGGTCGGCGTCCTCGAACACGATGAAGGGTGCGTTGCCGCCGAGCTCCATCGAGGAGCGCATGACGTGCCTGGCCGCCTGCTCGAGCAGCTTCACGCCGACCTCGGTGGAACCGGTGAAGCTGACCTTGCGGGCAATGCCGCTCTCCATCCACGGCGTGACCACGGAGGAGGCCTTCGACGTGCAGACGACGTTGAGCACGCCCTTGGGCAGGCCGGCCTCGACGAGGATGTCCGCCAGCGCCAGCGAGGACAGCGGGGTCAGGTTGGCCGGCTTGAACACGATGGTGCAGCCGGCGGCGATGGCCGGGCCGATCTTGCGGGTGCCCATGGCCAGCGGGAAGTTCCACGGGGTGACCAGCACGCACGGGCCTACGGGTTCCTTGGAGACCAGGATGCGGTTCTTGCCGTCGCCGGTGGTGGTCACGTCTCCGCCGATCCGCACGGCCTCTTCGGAGAACCAGCGGAAGAACTCGGCGGCGTAGGCCACCTCGCCCTTGGCCTCCGCGAACGGCTTGCCCATCTCCGTGGTCATCACCAGCGCCAGTTCGTCCTGCCGCGCCATGATCAGGTCGTAGGCCCGGCGCAGAATCTCGCTGCGCTCCCGCGGCGCGGTCTTCGCCCACTCCTTCTGCACCCGGCCGGCGGTTTCGATGGCGCGGCGGGCGTCCTCCGGGCCGCCGTCGGCCACGGTGGCGATGACTTCCTCGGTGGCGGGATTGACGACGTCGAAGCGGGCGCCGGAGGCGGATTCGCTCCATTCGCCGTCGATGAAGACGCCGGTGCTGACCTTGGCGACGGCGTCGCGCGCCGCCTGCGAGGTGGCTGCGTCGGTGCGGTCGGCGGTCCTGGTGGTCACGGTGGTATCGGTGGTCATGCGGGAGAGTCCTTCTGGTCGGTGGTCTGCTTCTCGGTGGTCTGGTCGGGTCCGGGATCCAGCAGTTGGGCGAGATGCCGGCCGGGTCTGTCCGGGGCGAGCTGGTTGACCTGCATGGCGCAGGAGAAGCCGTCCGTCAGCACCGGCACGACCGGGCCGCTGCCGCGCAGCGCGGGGGCCAGGGCATGCTCGGCCACCTGCATGCTCACGTCGTAGTGCTGCTTCTCGAAGCCGAAGTTGCCGGCGACGCCGCAGCATCCGGTGGCGTCCGTGACGCCTTCGATGCCGACGGCGGCCAGGGCCTGCCGCTGGGTTGCGGCGCCGAAGACGGCGTACTCGTGGCAGTGCGTCTGCAGCACCACCTGCTCCGGCAGCGGCTCCGCCGGCGCCGGCTTCCAGCCGCCCGCGGCCAGCTCGCCGACGTGGGCGGCGAAGCTGCGCACCCGGGCCGCGACCCGGCGGGCCTGCTCGGTATGCACGAGCTCCGGCAGGTCCTTGCGCAGGGCCGCGGCGCAGCTGGGTTCCACGACGACGATCGGACGGTCCGTCCCGTCGTCGAGCGCCTCTGCAGCCCCGCGGAGCAGCTTCTTCGCGGTGTCCAGCTGGCCGGTGGAGATCCAGGTCAGGCCGCAGCACCCATCCGCCGAGCATTCGACCGGCTGCCCGGCGCCCGCAAGCACGCGCGCGGCGGCACCGGCGACCTCCGGGCGGAAGCCGCGGGTGAAAGTGTCCACGAAGAGAACGACGCCGGAAGTGCGGTCCGCGCGGTGGCGGGCGCCGCCGTCGTGCTCGCCGGGCTGGAGCCCTGCCGCGGCCACTTGCTTGCGCCACTCGCTCGCACCCGCGAACTTCGGCAGCGCGCGCTTCGTGGTCATGCCGCCCGCGGCCGCCGCCAGCTTGCCCAGCGGGGTGGCCAGCGCGGCGTTGACCAGCGGAGCGATGCGGCCGGTGAGCTTGAGCCAACGCGGCAGCCAGCCGAGCGAATAGTGCGAGAGCGGACGCCGCCGGCCCCGGTAGTAGTGGTCGAAGAACTCGGACTTGTAGGTGGCCATATCGGTGCCGGTGGGGCAGTCGCTCGAGCAGGCCTTGCAGGACAGGCAGAGATCCAGCACCTCGCGGACTTCCTCTGAGCGCCAGCCTTCCTCGATGCTGCGGGCACCGCGGACCATGTCCTGCAGGACGCGGGCGCGGCCGCGGGTGGAGTCCTTCTCGTCCCGGGTGGCGCGGTAGCTGGGGCACATGACGCCGGCGGTGTCCGAGCGGCACTTGCCCACGCCGATGCAGCCTTGGACGGCGTGCACCCACGGGTTGCTCCCGGCGGCGGACTCGTCCGACGGGTCGTCGGTCTCGGCGCTGGCGCTGCCGCCCGCTCCGATCGGGCGGAGGTCGAAGCTGGTGCGCCACGCCCGCTCGGGCACGCCGGCCAGTGCCAAGTGCCCGTCCAGCGGGTCCGGTTCGGTGAGCGAGCCGGGGTTGAGGATGCCCGCGGGGTCCCAGATCCGGCGGTAGTCGGAGAAGGCCCTCAGCATCGCGGCGGAGTACATGATCGGGAGCAGCTCGGAGCGGGCGCGGCCGTCCCCGTGTTCGCCGGAGAGCGAGCCGCCGTGCCGGACCACCAGCTCCGCGGCCTCGCGCGAGAAGGTCCGGAAGACGGCCCGGCCGGCGTCGCTGCGCAGGTCGTAGGTGATCCGGATGTGCATGCAGCCGGCGCCGAGGTGCCCGTACATCACACCGGTCAGGCTGTGCTTGGCCAGCAGGTCGCGGAAGTCCGCCAGGTACTCCGGCAGCTTCCCGGGCGCGACGGCGGAATCCTCCCAGCCGGGCCAAGATTCGCCGCCGGTGGACAGCCGCGAGGACAGGCCGGCGCCGACTTCCCGGACGCGCCAGAGCGAGGCACGCTCCACCGGATCCGGCACCGGGCGGCCGTCCATCATGCGGCCGTTCTCCCTGAGCCGGGCGAGCAGCCGCTCGGCCTCGGCCGCGACCTCGTCCGGGTCGTCGCCGTCGAGGTCGACGTACAGCCAGGCCCTGCCCTCCGGCAGGCCCTGCACCGAGCCGTCGCCGCGGCGGAAGCGCATGGTGTCCACGATCGCCTCGTCGATCCCTTCGACCGCCGAGGGGGAGAACTCCAGGATGGTGCCAATGTCGCGCGAGGCCTCGACCACGTCCTGGTAGCCGATGCAGACCAGCAGCGCGCTCGCCGGCTTCGGCACCAGCTTCATCCGCGCCCCGACGATGACCGCGCAGGTGCCCTCGGAACCCACCAGTGCACGGGCCACATTGAAGCCCTTTTCCGGCAGCAGGTTGGCCAGGTGGTAGCCGGAGACCTGCCGCTGGATCCGGCCGAGCTCCGTGCGGAACCCGGCGAGGTTGGCGTGCGCCAGTTCCTTGAGCTCCGCGGTGAGCTGCGCGGCGCGCAGGGCCGCGGCGGTGTCCTCCGGATCCGTCGCCCGCAGCCCCTCCGCATCCGCGGTGAGCCGCGCGCCGTCGGACGTCACGACGTCGATCTCCTCCACATGGTCGGAGGTTCGGCCGTAGCGGACCGAGTGGTTGCCGCACGCATCGTTGCCCAGTGCCCCGCCCACCGTGGCCCGGTTCTTCGAGGACGGGTCAGGGGCGTAGGTGAAGCGGCCGTCCGTGGCGCGCTCCACCTCGGCGGAGAGCGCCGCCAGCACCACGCCGGGCTCCACCGAAACCGTCCCGGCCGCCTCGTCGACGCGGTGGATCCGGTTCAGGTAGCGGGAGAAATCCAGCACGACCCCGGGGCCGATCGCGTTGCCGGCCATCGAGGTGCCGCCGCCGCGGCCGATCAGCGGGGTGCCCGTGGCGCGGCAGGCCTGCACGGCGGCGACGACGTCCTCGACGCTCTGCGGGAAAACCACGGCGAGCGGCGGAATGCGGTAATTGGACGCGTCGAAGGAATACTCGGCGCGCCGCCGCGGCGAGGCATCGGCGGGGATGCCGGCTGCGGCCAGCGCGGAGAGGACGGCGGGCCGGTCCGCGCCGGGGGTGCCGGCGGGACGGTCCGGAGTGCGGGTGGTGTCGGGGAGGACGGCTTCGCTCATGTGGTGTTTCAGGCTCCCGTCGCTGCCGCGGGGACGGCTCCGGTGGCGACGGCGACGGCCGCCTCGAAGCGTTCCAGGCCGGTGGTGATTTCCTCGGGCGTGACCACGAGCGCCGGGATCAGCCGGACCACGTTGCCGGCCGGACCGCAGGTCAGTGTCAGCAGGCCCTGCTCGGTGGTGGCCTGCTGGACCGCGGCGGCCGTCGCGGCGTCCGGGGCGCCGTCGGCTCCGGTGAACTCGATGCCCTGCATCAGGCCCAGGCCGCGGACGTTGCCGATTTGCGGGAACCTGCCCTGGATCTCGAGCAGGCCGGCCTGCAGCTGCTCGCCGCGCAGCCGGGAATTCTCCACCAGTCCCTCTTCCTCCACTACTTCCAGCGTGGCGACGCCTGCCGCCGCGGAAACGGCGTTGCCGCCGTAGGTGCCGCCCTGCGAACCCGGCCACGCCTTCGACATGGTCTCGGTGGACGCGGCGATCGCGGAGATCGGGAAGCCGGAGGCGATGCCCTTGGCCGTGATCAGGATGTCCGGCGACGCGGCCGAGTGCTGGTGGCCCCAGAACCTGCCGGTGCGCCCGACGCCGGCCTGCACCTCGTCGAAAATCAGCGTGATGCCGTGCCGGTCCGCGCGCTCGCGCAGCCCCTCCATGAAGGCCGGAGGGGTGGGCAAGTAGCCGCCGTCGCCCAAGGCCGGTTCGATCAGGAACGCCGCGGTGTCGTTCGGCGCGGTGCGGGTCTGCAGCAGGTAGTCCAGTTCCTTTAGGGCGAATTCGACGGCGGTGGCCTCGTCCCAGCCGTAGCGGTAGGCGTAGGGGAAGGCGGACATGTGCACGCCGGCCATGAGCGGAGCGAAGCCGGCGGAGAACTTGGTGCCCGCCGTGGTCAGCGACGCCGCCGCGACGGTGCGGCCGTGGAAGCCGCCCTGGAAGACCACGATGTTCGGACGCCCGGTGGCCATCCGCGCCAGGCGGATCGCGGCCTCGACCGCTTCGGAGCCGGAGTTGGCGTAGAAGACGGAGTCCAGCCCGGCCGGCAGCACTTCGCCCAGCTTCTCGGTCAGCTGCAGCAGCGGCTGGTGCATCACCGTGGTGTACTGCGCATGGATGATCTTGCCGACCTGCTCCCGCGCCGCGGCGACCACCTTCGGGTGGCAGTGGCCGGTGCTGGTGACGCCGATACCGGTGGTGAAATCCAGGTAGTCCTTGCCGTCCGTACCGTAGATCCAGCTGCCGAGGGCGTGGTCGACGACGACGGGGGTGGCCTGCTTGAGCGCGGGGCTGAGTGAAGTCATGCACCCATGGTGTAGGTCACATCTGTTTATTGTCAACAATCTGTTGATCGCGTAGCGTGGTGGCGTGGCCAAATGGACCTCCGGACCTCGCGACCGCCGGCCCGAACCAGCGCGTCAGGCCCGTCATTCTCAATGAATCCGGCGGTACTCACTGGGCGTGGCTCCAAAAGCCGCCTTGAAGGTGCGGCTGAAATGCGCGGAGTCGAGGAAGCCCCAGCGCATCGCGATCTGGGTGATGGTCGCGGACCCCAGGGCGGGGTCCAGCAGGTCCAGCCGGCAGCGCTCCAGCCGTCGGGACTTGATCCAGCTGGTCACGGTGGTTCCGGCCCCTTCGAAGAGGTAGTGGAGCCTTCGGGTGGACATGAAGTGGGCTGCGGCGATGGCCGCGGGGCCGAGGCCGGGGCTGCCCAAATTCCGCTCTATGTATTCCTTGACCTCGGCCAGGGAGTCGGCCTTGTGGTCTGCCCGCTTGGCCCCCAAGCCGAGCTCGGTGTAGATCAAGGTATTGATGAGGTCGAGCGTATTGTGGGCCAGCATGATGCCTGCGTGGCCGGAAAAGCCATCGAGGTTGGCGGCTAACTCACCGAGGAACGGCCCGATTAGCCTGCCCATGCTGCTGCCCCGGGACAAGGTTGTCGCCGTGAGGGCTGCGACGCCTTCACTGGAGACGCTCAGGGCCTCCTGCGGGAAAACCATCACAAGGCTCTCGGCGCCGTCCTCGAACACGGCGCTGTAAGGCCGGCTGGTGTCATAGATGGCAATGTCGCCGGGGCCAAGCACGGCCTCACGGCCATCCTGCACGACCAGGCCTGCGCCGCCCAGCAGCATGCTGAGCTTGAAATATTTCGACTCGCCTTGGCAGATGAAGTCCTGCAGCCGGTCCACCTGGTGGGCGTCGGACTCAATGCGGGACAGCGAGATGTCATCGAAACTGCGTCCGTGCAGCAGGGCATGGAAATTTTCGGGCCGGTTCGTGCTCACCTGCAGGCGTACGAAACGGTTGGACATCCGTTCCTGCCATTCCTCAAAGCTGTTCGCCTCAAACACGTTGGCTCCGCCGAGGGTGGAGACGGTCATTCTTTCGCTGGCCACGGTGCTCCTTGTTCCGGGACGCCACTCGCGTCTGTGAGGTACGTCATAGCAGCAGCCAGTCTAGCGAGGTGCATGCGCGAACGCCCGCCGCGTTGGTCACGGCAGGCTGATTTGCACTCCCGGTCAACCCTTTTGCACTGCGGGGCACAACGGATCATCGCTTTGCAGCGGAGGGCAAACGGCCTGCGCGCTCGGGCAAGCAGCCGCGGCGTGCCTCTCTCCATACTGGTCAACAAGGCAGCCGGCCACCCCGGCTGCAGGTCGAAGGATCAAAGGAATCAACATGATTAAAGACAGCCAATATGATGCCGGCCTGGAACTGCGCCGGCACATGTTCGGCGCCGCCGGCGCCGAGGACCAGGTGGAAAACACGACCGACCTCAACGACAAGATGCAGGAGGTTGTGACCAGGTACTGCTTTGGGGATATCTGGCAGCGTGAAGGCCTGGACCGGAAGACCCGGAGCCTGGTCACGCTGGCAATGCTGGTGGCGACGGGCCGCTCGCATGAAATCCGCATCCACCTGCGGGGCGGGATCGCCAACGGATTGACTGAGGAAGAGATCCGCGAGCTGATGCTTCACTCCTTCCTGTACTGCGGGATTCCCGCGGCGATGGACGGGTTCCGTGCCGCCGAAGAAATCCTGGCGGAGTCCAGGGAGACAGCCAATGCGTGAAATAGTCGGGTTCATCGGGCTGGGAACCATGGGCGCACCGATGGCACGAAATCTAGCCAAAGCCGGCTATGAGGTCGTTGTTTACGACGTCGATGCCTCCGTTCGCGAGCGGCTTGCCGAGGATATTGGCGGACAAGCGGCCGTGACTCCCGCGGATTTCGCGGGGGCTCATGCCATTGTCACCATGCTGCCGACCAGCCGGATCGTTGCATCGGCACTGTTGGACTGGGATGGCGGCATTCCCGCGCATCTGGACGCCGGCGCGGTGGTCATCGACATGAGCTCCTCGGACCCGACTGAAACAGTCGACCTCGGCGAGCGGCTGGCAGAAGCCGGTGTCGCCCTTGTGGACGCACCGGTCTCCGGGGGCGTGCTGAAGGCCGAGGCGGGAAGCCTGGCCATCATGCTCGGCGGCGACAGCGAGGAAGCGCTCGAGCGGGCGCTGCCCGTGATCGAGGCCATGAGCGAGACGGTCTTCCGCACCGGCAAGTTGGGCAGCGGCCACGCGATGAAGGCGCTGAACAACTATGTGGCTGCAGCGGCCACCACGGCGGCCTGCGAAGCGCTGATTGCCGGCGAACGGTTTGGCCTGGACCAGCAGACGATGGTCGACATCTTCAATGCCTCCACCGGGCAGAGCTGGGTGACGACGAATGTCCTGGGCCAGCACGTGGTCAGCCGCACTTTCAATACCGGCTTCGCGCTCGGGCTCTACGCCAAGGACGTGGGAATCGCCCGGCACTTGACGGAGGCTTTGGACCAGCCCGCGCCGGTGTGCCACGCCGTCTCGGCCACGCTCAATGACGCGCTCGCGGACTTGGGCAATGTGGACCACGCGGCAGCGATGACCTATTGGGAGCAGCTTCGGGCCGGTGCATCCGCGGTCCATTCGGAATCGTGAGGAACTGATATGCAGACCCAAACAAACACAACTGCTGCAGGCATCGACAACCGTCAGAAGAAGCGAGTCGCCCTGGCCAGTGCTGTCGGAACCAGTGTGGAGTGGTATGACTACCACGTCTACTCCATCGCTTCCGCGCTGGTGATCGGCAAGCTGTTCTTCCCGGAGATCTCTCCGCTCGCAGGCACCATGGCGGCCTTCGCTACCTTCGCGGTCGGCTTCATCGCCAGGCCCTTAGGCGGCATCCTTGCCGGGCATCTCGCGGACAGGATCGGCCGCAAGAGGGTCATGGTGATCACCCTGACCCTTATGGGGGCGGCCACCATGCTGATCGGCATGCTCCCTACGTACGCGCAGATCGGGGCAGCAGCACCCGTCCTGCTTGTCGTCCTGAGGCTCCTGCAAGGACTCAGCGCCGGCGGCGAGTGGGGCAGTGCATCGCTGATGGCGGTGGAGCATGCTCCTGCCAACCAGCGCGGCCGCTTCGGCAACTACGTGCAGCTCGGCACGCCCGCCGGTATGTTCCTGGCGAACGTGGTCATTCTGGGAGCAACGTTCATGCTGGCTGAGGACCAGTTCGAGGCCTGGGGCTGGCGGGTCCCCTTCCTGCTCAGCGCCGTCATGGTCGTCATCGGCTTCGTCATCCGCGCGAAAGTCGACGAAAGCCCGGTCTTCCAAGCGCTCGAGAAAAACTCGACCTTGGAGAAGATTCCGCTGGCCGAACTGTTGCGCAGCCATAAGACGCGGGTCGTCCTTGCGGTGCTGTCCTTCATCGGCAACAACGCAGTCGGCTACATCTTCCTGGCCTTTATGACCGCCTACGGCACCACCACCCTTGGCCTGGCACGGAACACCATGCTGAACGTGATGCTCGCGGGCTGCGTGACCTGGTTCGCCTCAATGATCTACTTCGCCAACCTCAGCGACCGGATCGGCAGGCATAAGGTCTACTTCCTGGGCTACGGCATCCTGGCTGTCTGGGCGATCCCCTTCTTCGCACTGTTCAACACCGCCAACGTCGGCCTGATCCTGCTGGCCGTGATGGTCCTGACCTTCGGCCTGGCCGCCACCTATGGTCCGCAGGCGGCATTGTTCGCCGAGCTCTTCCCGGCCAGGGTGCGGGCCAGCGGCGTCTCGCTCGCCTACGCGGTGGGCGCGTGCCTGGGCGGAGGGTTCTCCCCGCTGATCGCTACCGCCCTGTTTGGTGCGACCGGGACCGTCTATGCGGTCTCCGCCTTTATGATCGCCTTCAGCGTCATCAGTTTCGTTGCGATCGCAGCCTTGCGGCGGATCCCGAATTCATTCGCAGTTTCTCCGTCAGAAAGGAACGTCAATGCATAAGCTCCTGGTCCTGTATCCCGAACCGGCCGACCGTTCAGCCTTCGAAGACTATTACGTGAATAAGCACTTGCCACTGGCCGCCAAGCTGCCTGGACTGAAAGCGTCCCGGTACTCCTTCGGCGTCGCGGGCGCGGAATCGCCTTACTTCGCCGTCTTCGAGGCCGAATTCGACAGCCACGACGACCTCGTAGCAGCCATGTCTTCGCCGGAAGGCCAGGCAGTCGCTGCCGATGTGCCCAACTATGCCCCGCAGGGCGCCGTCGTTGTCGACTACCCCGTGGAGCCCCTGGTGGGATAGCTGCCGCAAAAGGACGTAAGCGGGTCCTGCCTGAAACGGCAGGACCCGCTTTTTCTTCCGTCCGGACGTGATCATGGCCGGGATCCGGCGCCTGCAACATGGTGGCACCAGTCTGTCTATTGTCAACAATCGCTGGAGCGCGTAGCGTGGCGGGGTGACCAATCGAGCTTCGGAACCCCGTCCCAGCCTGGTGATCCTGGCTGAGGACGGCCAGCCCCGCCCCTACAATCTGGACGCGATCAAGGCGCGCGCCGACGTCGTTATCGCGCCTGCCGCGGACCTGCCGCAGGCGATCCGCGGTGCGGAGGCACTGTTCCTGTGGGACTTCTTCTCCTCGGCGCTGCGCGAGGCGTGGCCGCAGGCGGACGCGCTGAAATGGGTGCACGTGGCGGCCGCGGGCGTGGACGCGATGCTGTTCGACGGACTGCGCGAATCCGAGGTGGCGGTGACCAATGCGCACGGCACGTTCGATACGCCGATCGCGGAGTTCGTGCTCGCGTCCATCCTGGCGCACGATAAACAACTGCACCGCAGCAAGGCCCTGCAGCGCGAGGCCACGTGGCAGCACCGCGAGCTCACGCCGACGGCGGGCTCCCAGGCGCTGGTGGTGGGCACCGGCGGGATCGGCCGTGCCACCGCCCGGTTGCTGCGCGCCGTCGGGTTGACGGTGCGCGGCGCCGGACGGACGGCGAGGGAGTACGACGACGATTTCGGCTCCGTGGTCCCCAGCGCCGAACTCGCCGAACACGTCGCGTGGGCGGACCACGTCGTGCTGATCGCTCCGCTGACGGACCAGACCCGGCAGATGCTCAACGCCGAGGTGCTCGCCGCGATGAAGCCGACGGCGCACCTGGTCAACGTCGGCCGCGGCGCACTGGTGGACGAGCCCGCGCTCGTCGAGGCGCTGCGGGCCGGCCGGATCGCCGCCGCCTCGCTGGATGTCTTCGAGCAGGAGCCGCTGCCGGCCGACCACCCCTTCTGGGCCATGGAGAACGTGCACATCTCGGCGCACATGAGCGGCGACGTCGTCGGCTGGCGCGACGCCCTCGCCGAACAGTTCCTCGCCAACCTGGACCGCTGGCTCGCCGGCGAACCGCTCGCCAACCAGGTGGACAAGCAGCGCGGCTACGTCCGCTCCGGGCTGTAAAGACAGGACTATGGAAAACCGGATTATCACCACGCCTATCGACATGTCCCTCGTCCGGGGCGCCGAGGAGCTGGAACGCACCGCGCGGGGCGTGCTGCCCCACCGTCTTCCGGCAACCGCGCGCGCCCAGTCCAATGATCCGCAGGTGCTGATGGCCGAATCGCAGCCCTCGGGCGTGCGGATCGCCGTCCGCACCTCGGCCACCGGGCTCGAGCTGGACACGCTGCGCACGAGGACCACGTACGCCGGCGTCCCGCCGCGGCCCGACGGCGTGATCGACCTGGTGGTGGACGGCCGCGTCGCCGGCGGTGCCGCGACGAGCGGCGGGAACACCGTCACGATCGACATGGCCACGGGCGCCGTCGAGCAGGCGCAGGGCCCGGTGTGCACCACGAGGTTCGCGGACCTCCCGGAGGGCCCAAAGACCATCGAGTTGTGGCTGCCGCACAATGAGGTCACGGAGCTCCTCGAGCTGCGCACGGATGCCCCGGTCGAGCCGGCGCCGGACACCGGCCGGCCGGTGTGGCTGCATCACGGAAGCTCGATCAGCCAGGGATCCAACGCGGCCAGTCCGACGGGGACCTGGCCGGCCGCAGCCGCACGCCTGGGCGGCGTCGAACTGGTCAACCGCGGGTTCGGCGGGAGCGCGCTGCTCGACCAGTTCACGGCCCGGGCCATGCGGGACACCCCGGCGGACCTGATCAGCGTGAAGATCGGCATCAACCTCGTCAACTCCGACGTCATGCGTCGCCGCGCGTTCGGTTCGGCAGTCCACGGCTTCCTCGACACCATCCGCGACGGGCACCCGGACATCCCGCTGCTCGTGGTCTCGCCGATCTACTGCGGGATCCACGAGGACACGCCGGGTCCCGGGGCCTTCGACCTCGAAGCCATCGCTGCCGGCCAGGTCCGGTTCCGTGCCACCGGGGATCCCGGGGAGCGCGCGGCCGGGAAGCTCACTCTCGGCGCGATCCGGGAGGAGCTGGACCGCATCGTCCGCCAGCGCGCGGCCGACGATCCCAACCTGTATCTCCTGGACGGCACGGAGCTGTACGGGGAGCGGGACGCCGTCGAGCTTCCCCTCCCCGATGCGCTGCACCCGGACGCCGCGACCCACCAGCTGATCGGGGAACGGTTCGCCCGGCTGGCCTTCGGGCCCGAGGGGTTCTTCCCGGCAAGCGCCTGACGCTAGGGGCGCGCCGCGGGGACTGCGGCTGCGGCCTCCTCCCAGCTGGCCGGGCCGTCGGTGAAGGCGCCGCGGTAGCGGGCCGCGGGGTGGCGCTCGTTGAGCAGCGGAGCGCCGAAGAGCTTCTGCCGCAGCGGGCCATCGGCGTACTCTCTCTGCGCGAGGCCGCGGGCGCGCAGCACGGGCAGGACCTGGTCGGCGAACTCCTCGAAGGAGCCGGGGACGACCCAATTGATCACGTTGATGCCGTCCACGCCGGCGGCCTGCCACTGCTCGAGCCGGTCCGCGATCTGCTCCGGCGTCCCCACGAGGCGGGAGTTGCGGGCCTGCAGCCAGGCGAGGTCGCCGACCACCGGCTCGCGGTCCGTGATGTGCCGGGACACCCACTCGGTGCCCTTCCTCGTGTTGGTATCGACCTCGGACAGCGGGGTCGCGGCGGGGTAGACCCGGCCGGTCTTGTCCACGATCGCGGCGTGGGCCAGGTAGCCGTCGATGCTGACGAACCCGTCGTAGTACTCCTCCTTCGCCCGGGCCTCTTCCTCGGTGCCGCCAATGATGAAGGACAGGCCTTGGAAGAACTTGATGTCCTCGGGACGCCGGCCGGCCTCCGCCGCCTGGCGCCGCGTGTCCGCGATCTGCAGGGCCGCGATTTCCGGCGAGGGCGCCATGATGAAGACCGCCTCGGCGTTCCGGGCGGCGAACGCGCGGCCCGACGCGGAGGAGCCGGCCTGGTAGAGCAGCGGCGTGCGCTGCGGCGACGGCGAGGGCAGGTGCGGGCCCTCCACCCGGTAGCGCGGCCCCTGGTGGTAGATCTTGTGGATCTTCGACGGGTCGGAAAAGACGCCGCGCTCCTTGTCCTTCAGCAGCGCGCCCTCGTCCCACGAGCCTTCCCAGAGCTTGTAGGCCACGTCGACGTACTCCTCGGCCCACTCGTACCGCTCCGCGTGGTCCGTCAGCCGCGACAGCCCGAAGTTCCGCGCGCCGTTGTCCTGCATCCCCGTCACGACGTTCCACGCGATGCGGCCGCGCGAGATGTGGTCGAGGGTGGAAACCTGGCGGGCGAAATTGAACGGGTGGTTCTGGACCACGTTGGAGGTCAGCGCCAGCCCGATGTGCTCCGTCTTGACCGCCAGCGCGCCCAGCAGCACGGTCGGGTCGTTGGACGGGATCTGCAGCCCCTCGTGCGCGTAGACGTCGAAGTCGGCGTCCGCGTCGCCGTAAAGCCCGGAGACGTCCGCGAAGAACATGGCGTCGAACTTCGCGGCCTCCAGCTTCTGGGCCAGGTCGACCCAGGTGCCGATGTCATTGAACTCGGTCTGTCCCGCGTCCGGCCGGCGCCACTGGCCGTGGTGGATGTGCGAGGCGGTGTTCATGACGAAGGCGTTGAAGTGCAGCGGCTTTCCCATGGGAGGCTCCTGTTCGAAGGATGGGACGGGAATGGGCGACGGCGGGTGTGCCGGACGTTGGATGGTGGCTGGAGCGTCTCTGGAGACCCGGACTAGGAGCCGGCGGCCGTGCCGGAGCGCCAGACGAACTCGGGCACGGTGCCGTTGATCTCCCAGTCGCCGACGATCCGCGACTTGTAAACCACGGGGTTGTGCGAGGAGATGACGCGGGCGTTGCGCCAGTGCCGGTCGAGCTGCAGTTCCGTCTTCGTGGCGGAGGCGCCGAGGGCATCGAACAACGACGACGAGGCCCGCTGGGCCAGGTCCGTCACCACGATCTGCGCCTGGGAGGAGCCGAACTCCACCAGGTGCACGGCCTCTTCGAACGCCGCCGGGTCGGCCCCGGCCGCACGCAGCTCGATGGCGTCCTGCAGCAGGTTGGCCACACGCTCCACGGCGGCCTCGGCGGTGAAGGCCTTGGCCGAGAGTTCGCCGACGATCTGCTGGACCTGGATGTCCTCGCGCGGCGGAACCCCGTTGCCGTGGCTGAACACGCGGGAGCGTCCCCGCACCGCAGCCGCGGCATCCCGGACCACGCGCCGGGTGATGCCAGCCAGCGTCGCCACGTGGATCAGCTGGTAGACGCCGGTGGTGTAGGGGGCCTGCTCGGCCTCCACGACCAGGTGCGACGCCGGCACGTAGACGTTGTCGAAGACGGTCGTGCCGGAGGCGGTAAGCCGCTGGCCGAAGCCGTCCCAGTCGTCGCTGATCGACACCCCGGCCGCGTCCGCATCGACGATCGCGATGATGTCCCGGCCGGCGGCGTCGCGCGCCCCGGTCTGGATCCAGTCCGCGTAGAGGCTGCCGGTGGTGTAGTACTTCGTGCCGTTGATCCGGTAGCCGTCGCCGTCCGGCGCGATGCTGGTCGAGACGCCGCCCACCGCCACCGGGCCGGTCTCGGTCCACGCGTTGCCCAGGATCCGGCCCTCGCCCACCTTCCGCAGCCACTCGGCGTCGTTCGCGTACAGCCGGCCCTCCACGAACGCGACGTGCGAGCGCAGCGCCTGCGCGATGTTCGACTCCGCCGCGGCCAGTTCGACCAGCAGGCGGAAGAACTGGGCCGCCGTGGCCCCGTCGCCCCCGAACTCGCGCGGCACCCGGACGGCGCCGAAGCCGGCGGCCGCCAGCTCGCCGACCTGCCGGTGCAGCAGTTCGCGGTTGGCCTCGCGCTCGGCGGCGCCGGCGGCAATGCCCTCGAAGATCGGGCGGTACTTGGCCGCCAGCTCGGCATAGCTCGGGGCCGAAGCGCCGGTGGCCGGCGCGAAGTGCGCGGCGGCGGGGGACGCGGCGGCGGGACCTGCAGTTGTCGGGTCTGCGGTGATGGTCATGGTTCCTCCTGGAGGGATGGGAAAGGTGAGGTCAGCCCGCCGGGTCAGGCGCGGGCGGGGAGTTCGGGCACGGCGGCGAGCAGCTGCCGGGTGTAGTCGGTCTGCGGGTTGACGAACAGCTCCGCCGCGGTGCCGCTTTCCACCACGTGGCCATCCTTCATGACCAGCACGTCGTCGCTCACGTGGTGGATGACGCCGAGGTCGTGGCTGATGAAGAGGTAGCTGAGGCCGAGCTGTTCCTGCAGGTCGGCGAGCAGGTCGAGGACCTGGGCCTGGATGGACACATCGAGCGCCGAGACGGGTTCGTCGAGCAGCAGCACCCGCGGCTGCAGGGCCAGGGCCCGGGCGATCGCGACGCGCTGGCGCTGTCCGCCGGAGAGCGTGAGCGGGCGGCGGTCGAACAACGACGCCGGGAGGCCGACCCGGGCGAGCAGGTCCAGGGCGCGTTGGGTCCGGTCGCGCGGCGTGCCGATCGAGCCGGCCTCGAGGGCGTCCGTAATGACCCGGCCGACACTGAACCGCGGGTCGAAGGAGCTCAGCGGGTCCTGGTTGACCAGCTGGATGTCCGGGCGGTGCCGGCGCCGCTGCTCTTCGCCCACCTCGTCCGCGCCGGCGCCGGCCCAGGCGAAGCCACCTAGGGTGACGGTGCCGGCGTCGGGGCGGGTCAGGCCCAGGGCGATCCGGGCCGTGGTGGACTTGCCGGAGCCGGATTCGCCGACGATGCCGAGGGTCTTCCCGCGTTCCAGGGTGAAGGACACGTCGTCGACCACGGTCCGGCGGGTGCCGCCCGGGCCGGGGTAGGACTTGGACAGCCCGCGGGCTTCCACGGCGGGGGCCGTTTCCGAGAACTCCGTGGCACGGTCGGGCTCGGCGGCGGCCCGGACCCGCGTGGCGGCGGAGAGCCGGGTGCCCTTGGCCGCACCGGACGGGATCGCGTCGATCAGGGCCTTCGTGTACTCGTGCCGCGGGTCCGCGAGGACCTCCGCGGCACGGCCGGACTCGACGATCCGCCCGCCCTGCATGACGGCGATCTCGTCCGCCAGCCGACCCACCACGGCCAGGTCGTGCGAGATAAAGATCAGCCCGCGGCCCTGCTCCTTCAGCCCTTCGAGCAGCTCAAGGATCTGCGCCTGCACCGTGGCATCCAGCGCGGTGGTCGGCTCGTCGGCGATCACGAGCTGCGGATTCAGCACCGTAGCCTGCGCGATGAGGGCCCGCTGCCGCAGGCCGCCGGAGAGCTCGCCGGAGCGTTGGCGCGCCCGCAGTTCGGGGTCGGGGATGCCGGCGTCGCGCAGCGCCTGGTGCACGCGCTCCAGCCGCTCCGCCTTGCCCCGCACGCCGTGCGCCCGCAGCGCCTCGTCGATCTCCTGGCCCACGGTGTTCAGCGGGTCGAGCGAGACCAGCGCGTCCTGCAGGACGTAGCCGATCTCCTTGCCGCGGACGCCGCGCCACTGCCGCTCGGACAACGCCAGCGCGTCCCGCCCGAGGACCTCGAGCCGGTCCGCGGTGACCTTCGCATTGGCCGCGTTCAGTCCCACGAGGGTCCGCGCCGTGACGGTCTTGCCGGAGCCCGATTCGCCGACCAGCGCCAGGGCCTTGCCCGGTGCCAGCGCCAGCGAGACGTCGCGGACCACGTCCACCCGTCCGCGCGGCGTCGAGAAGGAGACATTGAGTCCTTCGATGCCCAGCAGCAGCGAAGCGGGAGCCTCCTGCGGGACGGGCGTTCCGCCGTCGTTATTGGTGACAGTCATGTCCTAGACCTCCGCTTCGAGACGCTGCTGCAGGTGCCGGCCCACCACGGTGGTGGTCAGCGCGGCGAGGGTGATGAAGATGCCGGGGAACGCCGCGATCCACCAAGCCAGCTGGATGTAGTTGCGGCCGTCCGCGAGCATCGCGCCCCACTCGGCGGCCGGCGGCTGCGCGCCCAGGCCGAGGAAGCTGAGCGAGGAGGCCCACACGATCGCCTGCCCGACGCCGAGGGTCGCCAGCACGAACAGCGGCCGGACGACGTTCGGCACGATGGTGTGCCACAGGATGTGCGGGCGCGAGCGGCCCAGCGACAGGGCGGTTTCCACGTACGGCGAGGCGATGACCTGCAGCGTCTGCGTCCGCAGCATCCGTGCGTAGCCGGGGGCGGTGCCGACGCCGACTGCGACGGCCGCGGTGACGATGCCGGTGCCGGAGACCGCGATGACGATCAGGGCCAGCAGCAGGCCAGGGAAGGCGAAGAGGACTTCGACGAAGCGGCAGATCGCCGAGTCCAGCCACTTGCCGGAAACGCCGGCGGTTATGCCGAGCAGGCCGCCGAGGACCAGGCCGATGGCGGTGGCGGCCAGGCCGAGCAGCAGCGACTGCCCGGTGCCGGCGACCACCCGCGAGAACACATCGCGGCCGTTCTGGTCCGTGCCGAACCAGTGCTCCGCGCCGGGCGCCGTGAAGGCGGTGGCCGGGTCGATGACGTACGGGTCCTGCCGGATCAGCAGGGATGGTACGACGGCGGCAATCACCAGGAAGGCGAGCAGGGCCGCCGCGATCCACACGCCGATCGGTGTCTTCCGCAGCGCCGCTGCGGCCTTCGCCGCCGTGCTGCGCCGGGTGGACAGGGGTCCGGGATCGGGGGTGCCGGGCCGGTTGTCCCGGGCGGTGCTGGGTTCAAGCGCCACGCTCATGCGGTGGCTCCCTTCTCGCTGATGCGCGGGTCGATGACGCGGTAGAGCACGTCGACCAGCAGGGTCACGATGATGTAGACGGCGGCGATGATGACCACCACGGCCAGGGTGATGGGCAGGTCCCGGTTGATGATCGCGTCCACGAGGGAGCGGCCCAGGCCGGGGCGGGCGAAGATGATCTCGGCGACCACCGCGGAGCTGACCAGCGAGCCGACCGCCCAGGCGGACAGGGTCAGGCCGGGCAGGATCGCGTGCCGCAGGGCGTGGCCCAGCCTCACGGCCAGCTCGGACAGCCCGCGGGCCCGGGCGGAGAGCACGAACGGCTGCGCCAGCGCCTCTTCGAAGGAGGACCGGGTGACCTGGGCGATGAAACCGGCCAGCGGGATGGCCAGGGCCAGCGCCGGGAGCACCAGCGACTTGAAGCCGTCGTCGCCCGCCACCGGGAACCAGCCCAGGATGACGGCGAACACCACGGCGAGCATGATGCCGACCCAGAACGGCGGCAGCGCGGCGAAGAGGACCTCCGTGCCGCGGCCGATTCCATCCAGCACCCGGCCGCGGCCGACGGTCAGCAGGGTGAAGGCGAGCGCGATGGCCCACGAGAAGACCATCGCCAGTCCGGCGAGCTGGAAGGTGGGCAGGATCTGCGGCCCGAGGATGTCCAGCACCGGCACCTTGAAGATGTACGAGGTGCCGAAGTTCCCGGTGGCCAGGCCGGCCAGGTAGTCCAGGTACTGGACGAAGACCGGCTGGTCCAGCCCGTACTGGGCCTTGACCGCGGCCACCGTTTCCGGCGAGGGCGAGGATCCGGCGCCGCCGAGGATCGCCGTGATCGGGTCCCCGGGCGTCAGGCGGAGCACGAAGAACGTGAGGGTCACGGCCGCCCAGAGCACGAACACGCTGCCGGCCGCGCGCTTGAGGATGACCCGCCCCGCGGACCCGGCGGTCGCCGTCGTCCTTGGGAGCCCTGTGTGGGAGGTTGTTGCTGCAGCACTCATGATTGCTTCACCGCCGAGACGTCGTAGATATAAGGCAGGGACAGGCTGGGCTCCAGCGTGAGGTCGGCGAAGCGGTCCGTCCGGACGGCCAGCTGGCTGGCTTGGTTGTAGAGGGGCAGTTGCAGGGCGTTGTCGCTGACGATCCGCTGCGCCTGGTAGTAGAGCTTTTCGCGCACCGCCGGATCGTCGGTGGCCAGCGCGTCGTTGACGATCTTGTCGAATTCCTTGTTCCGGAAGCCGGAGCCGTTCGGCACGAAGCCGGCCGACTCGGTGTACTCGGAGGAGAAGACGATCCGCAGCACGTCCGCCGTGTTGGTGTTCCAGTAGTCGGCGCGCAGGTCGTAGTCGAAGTTGTTGCCCTGCTCGCTCACGGAGGCGAAGTCGCCCGTCTCGATCCGCACGTCGATCCCGGCCTGCTTCGCGCTCGCCTGCAGCTGGGTCACCAGGGCCTGGTGGGCCGTGGGCCAGACGGCCGGGGTGTACGGGAAGTGCACGATGAGCCGCTTGCCGTCCTTGGTCCGGTAACCCTCCTTGTCCCGTCCGGTCCAGCCTGCTTCGTCGAGCAGCCGCGCGGCCTCGGCGGGATCCGGCCGGTACGCGTCCTCGAAGTCCGGCGAATAGAACTTGGTCGTGCTGGCCAGCGGGCCGCCGGCCTGGGTCACCGTGCCGAAGTAGACGCTGTTGATGCCGGCCTCCACGTAGGCGCTGCGCAGGAAGGCCTGGCGCACGCGGAGGTCGTTGAACGGCGCGCGGGTGGTGTTGAGCATCAGGTTGGTCGGGTTGCCCGGCCGGTCCTGCAGCACCAGTGCGACGTTCTTGTCCGCCTCCGCCTCGGCGAAGTGGACCGACGGCATGAGGTCCAGCGCGTCCACCTGGCCGGCGCGGAGCAGGCCGTAGCGGGTGGAGTCCTCCGGAACGATCTGCCATTCGAGGTTCTTGATGTAGGCGGGCCCCTGGTGCTGCGCGAACGGCGGCGCCGAGTTGTAGTCCTCGTTGCGCACCAGCGAGACCTTGGACTGCGGAACGTAGTCGACGATCTTGTACGGCCCCGTGCCGACCGGGGAGTTGCAGTTCTCCGCCTGCGGCCGCTTCAGCGCCGTCGGCGATTCCATCCCGAGGAACGGCTGGGCGAGCACCTCGAGGAACGCCGCGTACGGTCGGTTCAGGGTGACCACCGCGGTGGCGTCATCGACCACCTCGGTGCTCTCGTAGGGCTTGAGGTAGCCGCCGGCGGTGCCGGACTGGGTGTCCGGATCCACCATGTGGTCCAGGTTCGCCTTGACCGCCTCCGCCGTGAACCTGGTGCCGTCCGTGAAGGTGACATCGTCGCGGACCTTGAACGTGTAGGTCAGCCCGTCCTCTGAGACCTTCCACGACTCGGCCAGCCACGGGTGGATCCTGCCGTCCTTGTCCTGCGAGACCAGCGAGTCAAGGTAGTTGGCGGCGATCGAGGCCTGCGGCATGTCGCCGTCCACGTGCGGGTCCAGGCAGGAAATGTCCTTGCCCGTGGCGAAAACGAAGGTGTCGTCCGCCGGCTGCGCGCTGGCGCTGCCGCCGCATCCGGTGAGCGCCAGAAGCACGACGGCGGCTGCGGCCGTGGGCGCCCAAGGGGCGTTGCGATGGTTCATGTTCCGGTCTTCCGTTCGGCCCGTTGCACACGGCGCCGGGCGCACCCGAAGACTCGGGCTCTGCAATCACCGGCTAGTGTTCAACGAGGCTTCTCAAGCCTCGCGGCAGTTCAATTCCGGCGGGAAATGTCCGGCCCGGCGGCCGCCCCGCAGGAGGTAGGGAAGAATCTACGCATCCTCGGCTGCGGCCGGAATCTTTGTGGAGCGCAGTGAATTCATATGACTTTCCCGCGGCCGGACATGACGTCACAATGACGCCGCATGACCCAGGGTTACGTCCCGCGGCGCCGCGCAACGGCCCGGCTGGCTACCCACCCCGCCCACTGTGCAGCAGATGCCCTTTTTTCGCGCCGAAAGGGCATCTGCTGCACAGTCGATGGTTGGTTAGCCGGGCTTCACCGCGTAGCCCATGTAGGACAAGGCCGTCGTCCGGACCTGGCCGAAGTCCAGCCGGCGGCCGAGTTCCCCGTAGCTGATCGCGCCGCGGCGGGCGGAGCGGAGAGCAGAGAGGGCCGCCAGCGGATTCGCCCGCGGGGCCAGGCCGGCCAGCCCGCCGGGCTCCAGCCCGCTGCGCTGCAGCAAGTGCGCGAGCTCGCGGGGCTTGATGAACATCTCCCAGCTGTGCAGCTGCGCATCGATGATCCGGGTCTGCGGCCAGTCCTGCAGGATCTTGATGGCCAGCAGCCAGCTGGCGGCGGTCCGGTTGACCGTGTCGAAGAGGTACAGGCCGCCCGGCTTCATGACCCGGGCGGTCTCGGCGATGACCCGCGGCAGGTCGGCGACGTGCTCCAGCACGTCGCAGCAGAGAACGACGTCGAAGCTTCGGTCTTCGAGCGGCAGTACCTCGCCGCTACCGGCCAGGTAGCGGATGTCCAAGCCGCCCTCGGCGGCATGCCGCCGAGCCGCGGCCAGCGCCGGCCCGGACGGGTCCACGCCCGTCACCTCGCAGCCGAACCGCGCGAACTCCTCGGCCAGCAGGCCGGCGCCGCAGCCAATGTCCAGAGCTTTCAGCCTGGCCGGCGCGCCGCCAAGCCGGTGCCGGAGCACGGTCCGGAAATAGTCCATCCGCGCCGGCGTGAGGCTGCCGTGCAGCAGGTTGAGCGGGTTGTCCTCGTCCCACCATGACCCGCCTAGGCGGTCGTACAGCTCGTTGTCGATCGGCATCGCTGCTCCTCGCTTTGGCGTCGATCATACGCCGGGGGCAGACGGCACGGGCGGGCCGGGCAGGGGCCGGGAACACGGGCACGGAGCCGGTTTTTCCAAGGCTGGCGTGTCCCGCGTTCGAGGAGCATCATGGCTCTATCGGACCTGCACTGCCGGGAACCGCTCCGGGCGGCAGACGTCTTAGAGTACTGCCGGGCTGGCGGGAGGGACCGCGCGATGCCACTGTCGGATGAAGAACGGAAACAGCTGCGGGAGCTGGAGGAAGAGCTGGCCGCGGAGGATCCCAGGCTGGCCCGGGAACTGGAGTCCGGTTCGCTGTGGCCCCGGCAGTCCCGCGGGCTGCTGGCCACCCTGGTCTGGATAGCGGGCCTTGTGCTGCTGATAGTTGGAGTCGCCGCCCAGGTGGCCGTCGTGGGGATCCTCGGCTTCCTGCTGATGGGTGCCTCCGCTTACTGGGCACTGCGCCTGTTCCAGCGCCGGAACCGGTGAACGTCCGGCACCGGACCAGGCTGCCGCAAGAAGACCGTCAGCCGAGGATCTTCAGCGCCGTGCCCCAGTTGAAGTTTTCATAGGCGGGGTTGGCCTGCAGCGCCATGACGAGGAGCTGGAAGCCCTCGAGCTCGCGCGCGTGGCGCAGCCCGCCGACCTCCAGCGGCCGCAGGCCCGCGGCGCTCGCGAAGTCCGCGACCTGCTTCCGCGCTTCCTCCGAATCCGCGGCTATGAAGACGTCCAGCGGCTGGCCGTCGACCGAGCCCTCGGACAGCGGTCCGGCGAAGGTCGTGTTGAAGGCCTTGACGAAGCTGGCCTCCGGCGCCAGTTTCGCCAGTTCTTCGGCGGCCGACGTGCCCGGCCCGACGACGAGGGAATCGAAGGTTTCCACGTCGATGGGGTTGCTGATATCCACCACGGTCTTCCCGGTCAGGGAGCCGCGGAGCCTGGTGACGACCTCCTGGGCGGGCCCGTAGTACAGGGCGAGCACGACGATGTCTCCCAGGGCCGGTTCGGCGAGTCCGCCGCTGATCACCCCTGAGCCGAGTTCGCCGGCGAGGCGGGCGGCGTTTTCCGGTGTGCGGTCCAGGATCTGGAGGGAGCGGCCGGCGGCCGCGGCGCGCTTGGCGATCGCGGAGCCCATGTTGCCGGTGCCGATGATGGTGATGTCCGTCATGATGCTTCCTTCCGCAGGAATGTGCAGGTCCGTGGCACGCACGCAGCCCTCGCCGAAGGCGACGGCGGAACTTGGCGCCCGCCGTCGCCAGACTAGGGGGTGCGGGCGCCCAAGGCCAGAGCTAAGGCAGCTCTCGCGCGGGGCCCCAGCGGAACGCGGCAAGCCACAGCAGCACGCCGGCCAGCCCCACCATGCCGGGAGCGAGCACCGGGGAAGCGCCGACCGAGCCGGTGGCTGCCGCCCAGAGCTGCGACACCGCGGACATCGAATCCCAGACGGCGGAGTACCGTCCGCTCAGCGGGCCGGCCTCCAAATTCGCGCTGACATGTTCGTACACGCCGAACGCGCTGCCCAGGACGGCAACGATCGCGGTCCCCTGCAGGATCCGCGCCGTCGCCACCGCGCGCCGCACCAGCCAGGCCGCCGCGGCAGCGAGGAGGACGGCCAGGACCGCCCACGGCACAAGCTGGAATATGTCCTGCCAGTGGCGGAGCATCGCGAGCTCGACGCAGGCGCCGAGGGCGGTGCCGATGCCCAGCCAGGTCAGGATGCGGCGGTAGGCGGCGACCAGGGCAACAGAGTCGGTCTTTGTCTCTACGGTGCTGGCCATGGCGCTCACTCCACCTTGAGTGCGCTGAGCACCCTGCTCAGCTGGTCGTCGGAGATGCCGTACTTCCCGAGCTCCTCGGTCAGTGTGGGCTCGAGGTTCTCGGCCGTGTAGGGGCCTTACTCCTGGACCTCCTCGGCCCAGCGCTCCGGATTGTCGACGCCGGCCGAGGCCAATGCCGCCGTGAGCTCCTCGGTCGTCGCCGTGTTCGGGTCGACGGTCTGCACGGACGGGCTGGCGGCAGACGGACTGGCGGTGTCGGGCGAAGCGGGCGCCGAGGCGGCCGGCGGCGCGGCAGTCGTCGGGGCGGCCGCGGGAGAGCCTGCCCCCGGACTCGAACAACCCGCCAGGGCGGCCGCGAAGACGAGCGAAAGAGAGGCGAGACGAACCGGCATCTTGTCCATAGCACCCGGGTTTACCAGTGCAATCTTGGAACGGGCAAGGAATCGGACCTACGAATCTCCTGTGCGTCGTGCCTCCTGTGCATCGTGCACGGGGGAGGACGACGGCGGAAGCTGCCTCCCGCCGTCGTCCTCCCCCTGCCGGTGCTAGGCGAGCGCGAACCCTTCGTAGGATTTCGCCGCGACCTCGTCGCACTTGGCGCGGTAGGCGCCCACGCCGCCGACGTACGGCATGAAGACGCGCGGCTTGCCGGGCACGTTGGCGCCGAGGTACCAGGAGTTCGCCTGCGGGAAGAGCGTCATGTCCGCCAGGGCGTTGACGTGCTCGACCCAGGCATCCTCCGCCTCCGCCAGCGGCTCCGAGGACTGCAGCCCGTTGGCGTCCAGGTACTCGATGTGCGCCGCGATCCAGTCCACGTGCTGCTCGATGGAGGTGACCATGTTGCTCAGCACGGACGGGCTGCCCGGGCCGGTGACCGTGAACAGGTTGGGGAACCCGGCCATGGACACGCCCAGGTACGCCCGCGGGCCGGCCTCCCACTTCTCCCGCAGGGCGACGCCGTCGCGCCCGCGGATGTCGATGGCCAGCAGGGCCCCGGTCATGGCGTCGAAGCCGGTGGCGAAGACGATCGCGTCGAACTCGTACTCCTGCTCCGCGGTGCGCAGGCCCGTCGGGGTGATCTCCTCGATCGGAGCCGAGCGCACGTCGACCAGCTGCACATTCGGCCGGTTGTAGGTGGCGTAGTACTCCGTGTCGACGCAGATGCGCTTGGTGCCCACGGGATGGTCGTACGGCTTGAGCAGCCGCGCCGTCTCCGGGTCATCCACGATCTCGTCGATCTTGGTCCGGATATATTCGGCGACGGTCTCGTTGGCCTCGTTGCTGACGGCCAGGTCCGAGAAGCACTGGGCCAGCCGGAATCCGCCGAGCGTCCAGTGCTCGTCGAAGACGCGCTGGCGTTCCTCGGGGGCGGCCTCCAGCGCGGCGTCGGCCCCGGGCGGGAACGGCAGGCCGGTGGGGGTGTGCTTCGCGTCCTCCCGGATCCGGCGGTAGTCGGCCTTGACCTGGCGCCAGAATTCCTGGTCCAGCGGGCCGTTCTTGGCCGGGACGCTGAAGTTGGGCGTCCGCTGGAACACGGTCAGCTGCTCGGCCTGCGCCGCGATCACCGGAATGGACTGGATGCCGGAGGAGCCGGTGCCGACCACGCCGACGCGCTTGCCGGTGAAGTCCACGTCCTCGTGCGGCCAGGCGCCGGTGTGGTAGACCTCCCCGCGGAACGACTCGAGCCCGCGGAAATCCGGGATGCGGCTGGTCGACAGGCAGCCCGTGGCCATGATGCAGAACCGGGCCTGCGTCACCTCGTCGCCCCGGGCGGAACTGGTCGACACCCGCCACCGGTTCGTCCCGCCGTCGTACTCCGCCGCTGTCACGGTGGTCTCGAGCTGCAGGTCCCGCCGCAGGTCGTAGCGGTCCGCCACGAAGTTCAGGTAGCGCATCAGCTCCGGCTGGGCCGGGTAGCGCTCCGTCCACTCCCACTCCTGCTCCAGTTCAGGGTCGAACGAGTAGGAGTAGTACGGGCTCTCCACGTCGCAGCGGGCTCCCGGGTAGCGGTTCCAGTACCAGGTGCCGCCGACGCCGTCGCCCTTCTCGAACACTACGGCGGACAGCCCCTGGCCGCGCAGCTTGTGCAGCATGTACAGGCCGGAGAAGCCCGCGCCGACGATGACGGCGTCCACCTCGCGCACGCGTGCCATCATGCCTCCAGGGCTGGCTCGGCGGAGAGGTCCCGGACGCGGCGGGCCACGAGGTCCATCACCTCGGCGCTCGCCGGCAGCACGTTGACCATCGAGAAGAAGCCGTGCATTTGGCCTGGCCACCGGTGGAACTCGACGTCCACGCCGGCCTCCTGGAGCCGCTGCGCGTAGGCCTCGCCCTCGTCGCGGAGCACATCGTGGGCCGCGGTCACGACCAGGGCCGGCGGCAGGTTCTCCAGGCTGTCGGCCCGCAGCGGCGAGGCGTGCGGGTGGGCGCGGTCCTCCGGGGTCGGGGCGTAATGGTCCCAGAACCAGATCATGAATTCCTTGGTCAGCAGGGTCTGGTTCTCCGGCTCATCGTAGGACAGCCGGCTGAAATCGGCGTCGGTGACCGGGTAGATCAGCATCTGGCCGGCGAGCTGCGGGCCGCCCTCGTCGCGGGCACGCAGGGCCATCACGGCCGAGAGGTTGCCGCCCGCGCTGTCGCCGCCGACGAACAGCGGCACCCGGGAGCCGGCGATGTCCTCGAGGTGCGCGGCCGCCCACTGCAGGGCGGTCCAGGAGTCCTCGACGGCGGCGGGGAAGCGCTTCTCCGGCGCCTTGCGGTAGTTGACCAGAACGACGGCGTTGCCCGTCTTTTCCGCCAACTGGCGGCCCAGCGTGTCGTAGCCGTCGATATCGCCGACGACCCAGCCGCCGCCGTGGAGGTAGAGGAAGAGGCCGGCGGGGCGCTTCGTCGGCACGTGGACGCGGACGGCGAAGGTGCCGCCGTCGTAGCCGGTCAGGGTGTGGTCTTCGGTGCGGTGCATGTCCGGGCCCTTGCCGAACATTTCATTCATTGCCGCCGAAGTGGCCCGGGCCTGCGCGGGCTCCATCTCCCACATCGGCTTGGCATCGGGGCCCGCTGCTTCTGCTGCGGCGGCCAGGAACTGGATGGTGGCTTCATCAAGCGCCATGTCAATCTCTCTTCGTTGAGCGGATTGTCGAACCCGCACCAGTGATGCAGGTCACATCACTATAGAATGCATTGTTTTGCGGAGGAAGAGGTCCGAGGCCTCTGTTTTGCGAACCCTCGGTAGAGTTGGATATGCCCTCGCAGCGAGGAAATCCGAGGGGAAAGGGGAACGGCATGGCCTTCGAGCTGCCCCTGTCCCGCAAGGATGCCGTGGTGCAGCGCCTGCGCGGCGAGATGCTCTCCGGTGAGCTGGCACCGGGCGCGCCCGTGAAGGACGCCGAGCTCGCGGCCCGGCTGGGGCTCAGCGTGACGCCGGTGCGCGAAGCAATCACGCAGCTGATCAGCGAGGGCTTCATCGAGGCGCTGCCGAACAAGCGCCGCCGGGTAGCCGTGTTGACGCAGAAGCAGGCGATCGACCTGATGGACGTGCTGGGTGCCGTGCTGGTCGCCGGGCTGGAACGGGCCGAGGGCCGCCTGGACCGGGAGTGGCTGGACGGGTTCGCCGCCGCCGTGCGCGCGTTCCAGGCAGAACTGAAACCGGACATGCTGCAGCGATCGGGGGAGGCCTTCCGGCGGATCGCGGAACTGATCTGCGACGCCGCGGACAACGACGAACTGCGGGCGGTGACGGACCATGTGCTGCTCCGTTCGCTGAACCGCATCCAGCTCTATCCCTCCAACCACCTGCTGCCGCTGTGGGGCGAGGCCTTCGGCGATACCGCCGGACTGCTGGACGGCGGCGACCACGCTGCCGCCGTCCAGCGGCTGCGCTCCTTCTTCAGCGACCTGGTTGCCGCCATGCACCGCGACCGCTCGGACGACGCCGTCGTCGCCCCGCGGCCGCACTAGGAGCCGGCCGGCGGGGAGGCACGGGGAGGCAGGAGGAGGCACTGATGAAACGGGTCCGCGGGAATCACCGGCCGGCTGCAGCCGACCGGCTCGATCCGGCGCTCCGGCCGGTGCTCTGGGTGGCGATTTTGGCCTCGTTCATCGCCTTCCTGGACGGGGCGATCGTGAACGTCGCGCTGCCTGCGATCGGCGAGGATCTGGGCGGCGGCCTGGCCCTGCAGCAGTGGGTCGTCGATGCCTACCTCCTGACCCTCGGCGCCCTGATCCTGATCGCGGGGTCCCTGTCCGACGGCTTCGGCCGCGTCCGGATCCTTCGGCTGGGCCTGGTCCTGTTCGGGGCGGCGTCGCTGGCCTGCGCGCTGGCGCCGACCGGGGCGGTGCTGGTCGCGTCGCGCGCGGTGCAGGGAGCCGGCGGCGCCCTGCTGGTGCCCAGCTCGCTGGCGCTCATCATGTCGTCCTACCGGGGAGCGGCCCAGGCGCGCGCCATCGGGATCTGGACCGGGTGGACCGGAACCTCGGCCGTCGCCGGCCCGCTGCTCGGCGGGCTCCTGGTCGACCTGTCCAGCTGGCGCTGGATCTTCGCTATCAACGTGCTTCCGATCGCCGTCACGCTCCTGATCCTCGGGCGCCTCAAGGCCGGGCCCTCCGTCCGGAGCCGTCCGCCGGTGGACCTGGTCGGCGCCGTGCTGGCCGCCTTCGGCCTGGCCGGGGTGGTCTTCGCGTTGATCGAGCAGCAGCGGTTCGGCTGGGCCCATCCTGTCATAGCCGGCTCGCTGGCCCTGGGGCTCGCGTCCTTCGCCGCCTTCCTGTGGTGGGAAGGCCGCACGGCCCATCCAATGATGCCGCTGCGGCTGTTCAGGGTCCGCAACTTCGGGGTGGGGAACATCGCGACCGCGTTCATCTACGCCGCGCTGTCGCTGGGCATGCTGATGATCGTGCTGTTCCTGCAGCAGGTCGGAGGATTCTCGGCGACGCAGGCAGGCTTGGCCACGATTCCCGTCGCCGTGCTGATGCTGCTGCTCTCCGGCACCTTTGGCGGCCTGGCCGGAAAGTACGGCCCGCGGCTCTTCATGGCGGCCGGCCCGATGGTGCTCGGCGCCGGCTACCTACTGATGACGGCGGCGGGCACGCCGCTGGATTTCCCGGCCGAAGTGCTGCCCGGCCTGCTGGTGTGCGGACTGGGTCTCGCCATCACCGTCGCGCCGCTGACCGCCGGCATCCTCGCCGCCGTGGGGCCGGGGGAGAGCGGGATCGGTTCCGCCATCAATAACGCCGTCTCCCGCATCGCCGGGCTGATCGCCGTGGCGTTCGCCGGCGTGATCCTCGGCGGAGCGCTCGACGCCGACGGGTTCCGCCGGATGCTGGTGGTCGTGGCGCTCCTGGCCTTCGCGGGAGGACTCGTCTCGGCCTTGGGGATCCGCAACCCTCCTGCTTCCGGACCGTCCGCCACCGGCCCGGACGCCGATCCCCGGGAGCTGCGGGGCGGAAAGCGATAACGTCAAGGCATGTCAGCGAAAAAGCCGGTCCGGGCGTTCGTCGAACTGCTGGCCCGCACGGAAGCCGGTCCCGCCAGCACCAATTTCTTCGACTACAGCGACGCCGGCAATGCCCTGCGGCGCCGGAACCTCGAGCTGTACCTGCTTGAGATGCTGGAGCGCCGGCCCTCGGTCCTGCTGGTCGGGGAGGCGCCCGGCTACCGCGGCATGCGCATGACCGGCGTCCCCTTCAGCAACCCGGCCATCATCGAGGGCCGGGCGGACCCGTTCGGCCTGTTCGGCCCGGGCAGGGGCTTCGTCCTGCCGCCCGACGCCGGCATCGTGGCCGCCGAACCGACCGCGACGGTGATGTGGGACGTGCTCGCGGAGCTCGGATTCCTGCCGCTGCTCTGGAGCGCCTATCCGCTGCACCCGCACCAGCCGGGCCGGCCGCTCTCCAACCGAACGCCCTCGGCCGCCGAGATCAGGGCCGGGCTGCCGCTGTGGCAGGAACTGGCCCGGATCTTCGGGATCGGAAACGTCGTCGCCGTCGGCAACATCGGCCACCGCAGCGTCCTCGCCGGGGGCCACAGCGCCCCGAAGGTCCGGCATCCGGCCCACGGCGGCAAGGTCAAATTCCGCGAGGGCCTGCGCGAGCTGCTCGCCGCCGGCATCGATGAACCCGCTGCCCGGCCGCAAACCCGCTCCACCGTCTAAAGCCAGGACGACGGCGAACGCCAGGTTCCGCCGTCGTAGTCCGGGCCCGGGCCGACCCGGGAGCCAGTACCCTTCCGGCTCTGCTCAGCGGGTATACATGATCGAGCCCGGCGTGGTCAGGGTCTCGCCGGTTTCCAGCCACGTCTTCAGGCCGGAGAGGATCATGGGCCAGCCGCCGTAGAGCTGCTCGTTGGCACCCGGGCGCAGCTGGTCATGGGTGACAGTGAGCCGGCAGGAGTCCTCGACCTGCTCGATCTCCCACGTGACGCGGGACGTTCCCTCGGCCTTGACATCCTCGCCCCAGAGGGCGCGCATGGTCTGCACCAGGCGGCGGGGCGGATCCACCTCGAGGATCTCGCCCTCGCCCAGCGGGCCGTCGGCACGCGGGTTCGTCATCCGGAAGGTAGAGCCGGGCTGCCAGTCTGTCTCGATCCGGTTGCCGAACATGTACTTGCTCCGGGTCTCGCTGTCGGTGATGGCTTCCCACAGGCGTTCCGGGCTGGTGCGGATGTAGATTTCGAAGATCTTCGCGATCTGTGCGGTGTTCTCCACGGGACTCTCCAATGTGGCTTTGAGGTCGCTGAGGCCAGCGGCCCATGGCTCGGCGTACTTGCTGACCCACCGGTCGTGAATGAGCCGGATGGGCACCGGATTGAGGAAGTGCAGCTTCTCGCGGCCGCGGCGCCGGGTCACCACCAGGCCTGCTTCCTCCAGCAGCTTCAGGTGCTTCATCACTCCGAAGCGGGACATCTCGAAGCGTTCACCAAGCGCGCTCAGGCTTTGCCCGTCCCGGCGGAAGAGCTCGTCGAGCAACTCCCGGCGGGTGGGATCGGCCAGCGCCTTGAACACCTCGTCCACGCCTCCATGATAGGTGACCATATGGTCACATGTCGAGGGTTAAGGCTGCCGCAAGTACTAGGCGCCGCTGTCCCGATTCCATGCACCGGGCTGCAGGACGGCCTTGATGAGCGGCCGCCCGTCCTCGGTGGCCGCGGCGCGGGCCGTCAGGCGCAGTGCCTCCACCGCACGGTCCATGGGGAAGAGCGTGATGAGCTGCTCCCCGACCTGGGGCACGGTGAGCAGGAAGCCGACGGCCTCCTCGAAATCGGCGCGGACCGACGAGTAGCTGGTCAGGATGTCTACATCTTTGCGGGCCCGGGCGTTCACGGGCTGCCGGGTGCCGCTCGCGTACATCGCAACCAGCACCAGCTTGCCGCCGGAGCGGACCGATGCCATGGCGGTGGCCAGCTGCTTGCCGGAGCCGGAGGCCTCCACCCAAGTGTCGAACAGGCCGGGATCCGGGGCCGTGGTGCTCCGCAGTCCCAGCCGGACCGCGAGCTCCCGCTTGGCCTCGTATTCCGGGCCCGAGCGGCCGACCATGGTGACGTCGGCGCCGCGGGCCTTCGCGATCAGGGCCGCCAGCAGGCCGATCGCCCGGGTGGTCGAAACGGCGACGCGCTCGCCGGCCCTGACCTGCGCCACTTCGACCACCGCGCGCCAGGCGACAGACGTCGGTTCGACGAGTACCGCCGTCGTGTCCGGCAGCCCGTCCGGCACCGGGACCAGGCAGTGCCAGGGAATGATGGTCCTGCCGCACGCCGTTCCGTGCCGGCCCAGGCCCAGGGTGGCGGGACGCCGGCATTGCTCCACCCGCCCCGCGGCGCACTCGCTGCACCGGCCGCAGCGGACCTTCGAAACGGGCACCGCGCGCATCCCCGGGGCTATTTCCTCCGGAACCAGCAGGCCGACGCGGCCCACCGTGCCCACCGATTCGTGGCCCAGTACAGTCCCCGGGCGCACCCACCCGAAGTGGGGATCGGCGTCGTAAACCACCACGTCCGAACCGCACAGCCCGCACAGCGCGACCCGGAACTCCACTTCCTCCGGCCCCGGCAGCCGCACCGGATGATCAACCAAACCGACGCCCCCGGGGTCCGGCGAGACACGGGCCAGCGCAAGGTTGTCCCGGCCCGGATCCCGCGCGCCGCGCTGCCCGCCGCCGTTGCCCGCGGAGCCGTCATGGCTGCTGCGGTTCGTCGCGGCGTCATCCGGCCTGCCGTCGTTGTGGGACGCGTTATCGGGCCCGGCGCCCGCCTGCCCATCCGCCACTCCTGCACCTCCTCCCCGTCCTTTTGATCGTAGGCGGCGCAGCGCGCGGGAGACGGAGTGACAAGCCTTCCGCCGTCATTCAGAGGGTTTTACCAGCAGGAATTCAGCGTTTTACCGGATGTGACAAACATTACAGAACCGTACTCGGGAGTAACCATGATTGGCCCTACCCTTGTGTTACGGCCATGGCAATGGCGCCCTGGCCGCACAAGCCTGCCGTACGCCGGCCGCACAAAAGGGGGCCGCGGGGGGATCAACACAAAGATCAGGGGGAATGCACATGTTCGAAATCTACCGGGATGCCAACAAGAAGTACCGGTTCCGGATGATGGAGAAGGACCGCGTCATCGCCGTCTCCGAGGGGTTTGAGGAGAAGGCCAGCGTGGTCGCGGCCATCCGCGATGCGCGCGAAGTCGCGGCGACCGCCCGGATTGCGGACAAGTCCGTACCGGTCGGCTGAGCAAGGGCTGCACGGGGGGTGCAGGCAACGACGGCGGCGGGAAAGGCGGGCCAAAAGGCCTTCCTTTCCCGCCGTCGTCTATTTCCCGGTCCGGATCCCCAGGTCAGCCGCGTGCGGCGAGGAATTCTTCCAGCCCGGCGAGGTCGTCCGTGTTGATGTGGTCGACGCCGGCGTCGTAGAGCTCGGTCCAGACAGCGTCGCGGGCCGCTCCCGCCTGGTCCGGCGTGGCCCAGAAGCGGACCCGGAAGCCCTGCTCGTGGGCGGTGGCGACGTACTCCTGGAGCCGTGTGCGCTCGGCCTCCGGCATCGGGCCGACGCCCTGCCAGGTGAACAGCTGCGTCCAGTTATTGCTGACCAACGGCATCAGGTCCGCGGATACGCCCGAGTCCAGGTCGGAGGCACGGCCGTCGTAGAAACCAAAGCGCTGCTGCGCGGACTGCATGGTCTCCAGCGGCCGGTTACCGCTGATCACGGCCGCGACGGGGCCGGTCTTGGTCTCTCCGTGGGTGTAGCGGGTGAGGATCTGGCGGTGTTCGGCCAGTTCCTCCTCGATGGCGGCGTATGTTGCCTCGCCCTCGCTCTTGATATCGATCAGCAGCTGGAACTCGCCGTCCCAGCCCGGGTAGACGCTGCGGCCGTTGCCTTTGACCAGCTCCGTCAGCGGATCCAGGTAAAGGCTTTCCAGCGTCACGCCGGCTTCGACGTCCTCGCGGTCGTGCGCCACCAGCAGCTCGCCGTCCACCAGCCAGACGTCCGCCTCCACCGAGGTGAAACCATGCTCGAGCGCGTCGAGAAGCGGGCGGTCATGCTCGTAGTCGTTGTGTGCGTGCGCCTGGTCCTGCGGTGTGCCGAGGACGACGGCGGGCGCGGTTGCAGTTTCCTCCTGCGGGGCGGCGGTGGCGGGCAGGGCGGTGCCGGAGAAGGCGGCTGCGGTGGCCAGGAGGGCCGCTGCGGTGTGCTTGAACACGGGAAGTCCTTTGTTGAAGGGGCGGAATGCAGGGATCACTGTGTCGGACAACCGTTTCTGGAGGTTGACGAGCAGCCTGACGGGCGGTAGCGCCGAAGTGAACGGCGGGACGCCGCCCCACGCTCGACGGCCGGTGCCGGAGCGGATGTGCTCCGGAGGCTGACATGCACGCCGGCGGGCTAATACCGTCGGAAGTGCATCAGCCGAAAGACCCCGGAACGGAAGAGGCATTCATGCGCGCGATCGTGTTCGAAGACTGGCAGAAGTTCCCCATACTCAAGGACGTCGAGGTGCCCACGCCCGGGCCGGGTGAGGTCCTGCTCAAGGTGGCCGGCGCCGGCGCCTGCCACTCGGATGTGGCCATCTACAACTTCGAAAAGGACACCCGGGGAGCCGTCCCGCCGTCGTTTACCCTGGGCCACGAAAACTCCGGCTGGGTCGAGGAACTCGGCGACGGAGTGACCGGCGTCAGGCCCGGCGACGCCTGCCTGGTTTACGGGCCGATCGGTTGCGGCCGCTGCAAGGCCTGCTCGCGGGGCCAGGACACCTACTGCGAGAACGCCGCCAGCATGCCCTACCTCGGCGTCGGTCTGGGACGCGACGGCGGGATGGCCGAGTACGTTACCGTGCCGGTCCGGAACCTGGTGCCGCTCGGGGACGCCGACCCGATTGCCGCCGCCCCGCTTGCCGACGCCGGGCTGACCCCGTACCACGCCATCAAGCAGGCGCTGCCGCACCTCAACGGCGGCGGCAAGTACGCCTTGGTGATCGGGCTCGGCGGCCTCGGCCAGATCGCGGTGCAGATCCTGAAGGCGCTCACCGGCGCCACGGTCATCGCCACCGACACGAAAGAGGAGGCTATGCGCACGGCGGAAGCGGCCGGGGCCATCACGGTGCCCGGGGGCGACGGCCAGGCGGAGCGGATCCGCGAACTGACGGGCGGCCGCGGGGTCGACGCCGCCTTCGACTTCGTCGGCGTCGCCCCCACCATCAAGACCGCGGCAGCCGTGATGGCCAGGCAGTCCAAGCTCACCATCGTCGGTATCGCCGGCGGCAGCTACGAGTGGAGCTTCTTCACCACGCCCTACGAGTCGCAGCTCACCAACACGTACTGGGGCACCATCGAAGACCTGCACGAGGTCGTCGACATGTACAAGGCCGGCCAGATCACGCCGGAGATCGAGCGCTTCTCCCTGGACGACGGGCTGGAGGCCTACCGCCGGCTCGAGGCCGGCCAGCTCTCCGGACGCGCGGTCATCGTCCCGCACGGTTTCTGATGATTACGCCATCCTTCACTCCGCCCCTTGTCAGTTCAGCCATCTGCCCCTAGGTTGATAAGACCGGGGAGCCGACCTGGCTGTCGTCGGTTGAAGAAACGCAGAGGAAAAAAATAATGGCAACAGGAACCGTCAAGTGGTTCAACGCTGAAAAGGGCTTCGGCTTCATTCAGCCTGACGACGGGTCGGCGGACGTGTTCGCGCACTTCTCCGCAATCGCGACCAGTGGATACCGGTCTCTCGAGGAAAACCAGAAGGTGGAATTCGAAGTCGTGCAGGGCCAGAAGGGCCCGCAGGCGGAGAACATCCGCCCGCTCTAGGCAAACAAGCGACTAGCCAACGGCGGGGCTTGGGCGGGCTGAAAAGCCTGCGCAAGCCCCGCCGTTGTGTTTTCGGCGGCCTACCCCTGGGCGGAGCGCCAGGAATCGACTTCGGCCAGCAGGGCGGAACGGCGCTCCGCGCCGATGAACGCCGACCGGACGGAATTGACCGCCAGCCGCGCGAGATCGTCCGCGGTGAACGTGAAGGTCCGGCCCAGCTGGGCGAAGTTCTCGTCCACGTAGCCGCCGAAATAGGCCGGATCGTCCGAGTTCACGCAGACATTCAGGCCACGGGCGAGCATGGCCGGCAGCGGGTGGTCCTTGAGGGTGTCCACGGCGCGGAGCCGGACATTCGAGAGCGGGCAGACGGTCAGCGGCACCTGCTCTGCGGCGAGGCGCTGCACCAGCGCGTCATCCTCCATGCAGCGGATGCCGTGGTCGATCCGTTCCGCGCCGAGCAGGTCCAAGGCCTCGGTGATGTACCCGGGAGGGCCCTCTTCGCCGGCATGCGCGATGCGGCGCAGTCCTGCCGCCCGGGCACGCTCGTACAGGTCCACGAAGCCGCTGGGCGGATGGCCGACCTCGGCCGAATCCAGCCCGATGCCGATGATCGGCGCCTCCATATCGAGCAGCTGTTCCAGGACCTCCAGGGCTTCCTCGGCGGGACGGTCCCGGAGGAACGCCGCGATCAGTCCGGTGCTGATGCCGAACTCGGACTCGCTGTCCGCTAAGGCTGAGGCAACCCCGTTGACGCAGGTCTCCAACGCGACGCCGCGCGCCAAGTGGGCCTGCGGGTCCATCATGATTTCGGAATGCCTGACCCCTGCGGCAGCGGCCCGCCGCAGGTACGCACGGGTCATGTCCGCGAAGTCCGCCTCGGTCCGCAGCACATCCATGTTGCGGTAGTACAGGTCGAGGAAGGACTGCAGGTCCGTGAACTCGTACCGGGCCCGGAGTTCGTCGAGGTCCGAGTAGGGCAGCGAAATGCCATTGCGTTCCGCGAGGTCGAAGATCAGCTCGGGCTCTAGCGTGCCCTCGATGTGGAGGTGCAGTTCGGCGCAGGGTGGGCCGGCCATGGGTGTCCTTCCGTTCGGAGTGTCAGCGGCTGAGCTTGCCCGTCAGGGCGGCGACGGACCGCAGGAGGATGGGCCGGGCGGCGATCCAGGCCCCTGCCATGACCACGAGGGACGCCGCGAAGATCCAGAAGCCCAGCCACCCGTCGTCGTCCTTTGCCGCATACATGTGGTTCAGGTTGCGCAGGGCGCCGGTCGTGAGCACCAGCGTGACGTGGACGATGATGAAGGCGACAAAGTAGAACATCACCGGCAGGTGCACCGCACGGGCCAGCTCGATCGGATAGGCCTTGTTGATCCCCGCCTGCTTCGGCCACGCCGAGGACATCCGCAGTCCCGTGATGATGGCAAGCGGAGCGGCGATGAAGATCGTGGCGAAGTAGGTCAGCAGCTGCAGCGCGTTGTAGTTGACCCAGCCGTTCTCCAGCGGCCAGTCCAGCGACGCGTACTGCAGGGCGGCGGAGGCAGCGTTGGGGAAGACGTCCCAGCTCGTGGGGACCACGCGCGTCCACTGGCCGGTGGCGAAGAGCAGGACGTAGAAGACGAGCCCGTTGAGCACCCAGAGCGCGTCGAGGCTCAGGTGGAACCAGAGGTGCAGGCTCATCTTGGTCGGCGGATTCTTGGTCTTGATGAAGCCGCGGTTGTTGCGCGTCCAGTAGCCTGGCGGCCGGGTGACGGTGCGGACCTGCCAGCCGGAGCGGATGATCAGCAGGATCAGCAGGGTGTTCAGGAAGTGCTGCCAGGCCAGCCAGGCGGGGAAGCCCACCGGGGCTCCCTCGGGAAGGTCGGAGTGGCCCGGGTAGTCGGTGACGAATTGCTGGACGGCCGGCAGTTCGCGCAGTCCCTTGGCGGCAAGGACCACCAGGAACAACCCCACCAGGATGGCGGGGATGACCCAGAGCAGTTTTGACCACTTGCTCCGGGAGGCGGCGGACTTGGTCTTCGTGGAGGGGGACATGGGGATAGATTGTCTCTCTGGTAAGGACGGGTGCGTCCGTGCAGGTCTACTCGGTCAAGGGTATGAACCGAGAATACTCCGCCGCCGAGGAAGTCGAAGAGTGGCGAAATACGACGGCGCCGGCCGCCTTGATGACGTAACACGCCGACGGCGGGCAGCGGCTAAGTGCGTCTGTGCAGGGGCGTCGGTCAGAAGCCCGATGAGCTTCCGGATCCGGAGAAGCTCCCCCCGCTGCTGCCGTAGCCGGTGCTGCTGGATCCGCCGCGGGCCGACTCGATGCTGCTTTGCCCGGCGGTGAAGCCGGTGTGGAAGGAACCAACCGAGTAAAAGAGCGAGGCGGGGTAGACGGAGTCCAGGATGCTCGAGCGGCTGCGGCCGCCCCGGCTGAATTCTTCGTCCATGTCATGCCGCATCAGGTCCGCCTCCTTCTTGTTCCTGGCGGATTCGTCGATGACCGTCCTGGAGTGCTGCCGGAGCAGGTCGGTGAACTCCTCGCGGAGCGTGCGAAGACCGCGAAGGGCGGTGTCCGGCGTCGTGGTTCCGGATTCGAGCTCCGCGGCCCAGCGCTGGAAGTCGTCCCGAGTGGCGTCGCGGAAGGATCGCAGCGCGGCGGCGGTAGCGGACTCTCCGGCACGTTTGGGCTCCTTGAGCATCTCGTCCAGGCCGTCCAGATCCTCGCGGAGCGGGTAGAGCTGCCGGTCCCAGGCCCTGGGCCAGCCGGATGCAAGGTTCAGGAAGGTGTTGGAGTCGGCGATGACGTCGTCCAGTGTGTCCAGCTCCGCGGCGGCGTCGGCGTACTTGGCGGCCAGCGTGACGTTCTTGCCGGACGAAAAGTCCTTGTCGGCCAGGGAATGGACCTGCTGGTTGAGCTTGCTGACGTCGTTGTACCGGGTTATGAACCCCCGGTATTTCTCCAGGACCAGCGAACCGAACTCGGACGACGGCGGGATGGTGCGGGCGTTGACCTCCGTCGCCTCGAGGTCCATGGTGACGTTGGCATAGCTTCGGTCGCCGCGCTCACGTTCGCTGCGTCCGCGCGCCCGGTTCCGGCGTCGTACTGCGATCCAGGTGCCGGCGCCCCCAAGTGCCACGACCCCGGCCGCGATGCTCCCGCCGACGAACCAGCCGGAGCGGTACCACGGCCTGTTGATCAGTTCGGCGGCGCGCCGGACTCCGGCGATGGTTCCGTCGGTCCACTGGGCCTGGCGGAACAGGTCCTTCGTGGCGTCCTGGATGTCCGCCTGCTGCCCGGGGGAGACCTTGCGGTCCTCGCCGAAGTAGGTGCCGACGTGCCGCCCCTCCGGGTCCAGCGCGAAGATGTAGAGGCCGTCTGCCCACTTCTGCCCGTCCTGGCTGATCCACTCGGGATGCTCGGAGCGTGCGAAGCGCAGGACTTCCTCGTTGAGGTTGTCCGAGGCCGAACCGCGGTAGGTATAGATAGCGACTTTGGTCGGTTCGTAGAACTCCGTGCCTTCAATGGCGGGCCGGAGCGTACTGAGGTCCAGTACGCCCGCCTTGTCCTCGACGACGACGTCCGTCGGCGTGTCCGCCAGCGCCGTCGCCGCGGGCGCCAGCAGCGCCGCCACAGCGAGTACCAAGATGCCGAGCAATCTCCTCATGTTCCCCCGTTTCGCTGCGCGCCCTTCCAGCACCCTACCCAAAACGAACGACGGCGGGCAGCGGCTAAGTGCGTCTGCGCAGGGAACTGCGGGCCGGGGTCGGCCGGGGCGGAAACGTTCCATGGCTCGGTATTCTTCTTGGGGGCGCAATCACCGCCTGCGGCCGGAGCGCCGCCGGACAACAGCAAGGCATGGACTTCGATGAGCAGCGGGAAGATTCCGAACGAACCTCACAGGGCGGTGCTGTGGACCGCCGTTGGTGCCACGGTGGTCATCGCCGTCGGCGCTTTCGTGCTCTCCTTCGCGGCGCTGACGGACCTGGCCCAGCGTTCGGGGATTGACGCCCAGCTCGCGTGGATCTGGCCGATCATTGTGGACGGCATGATCGTGGCGGCGACGGTGGCCATCGTCGCGCTGAACGGGCACGACCGCCGGGCGATGATCTATCCGTGGGCGCTGCTGTTTTTCGGGGCGATCGTTTCGACGGCGGCGAACTCGGTGCACGCCATCCTGACGGTGGACAAGATGGCAACGGACATTCCGCCGCTGGTGTCCGCGTTGGTGGCGGCGATGCCTCCCGTGGTGCTGCTGGCGATCACCCACCTGACCGTGCACATGTACCAGAAGCAGGCCGAGGTGGCCCAGCTGCGCGCGGAGGAGCAGGCGCTCGCGGAGGCGGAGCTGGCGGCGAGCGGCTACTACGCGCATGAGTATGAAGAGGACTGGCAGCTCGCCGAGGTGGACGAGGCGCGCCGCGCGGACGCGGCCCATGAAGTGCCCGCCTATGAAATGCCCCAAGACTTCGGGCCGGCCATGCCGCCCGCGCCGGCCCGCAGGCCCCAGGCCCGGCCTGCTGCCGGAGCCGGCGATGGTGCCGGGCGTCCCCTGCCTTCGGACGGACCCGCGCCCCTCTACGACGAGACGGTCCAGGCGCTGGCCCCGGCCGGGCTCGAGCAGGAACCAGTACGGGAGGACGCGCGGGCCTGACGGCACTTATCCGGCGGACATCTCCTGCGGCACGGCGATGAGTTCGCGAAGGCCGCCGTCGCGGAGCACGGCCAGCGGGAACTCGGCGCCGATCGCGTCGGCGAAGAGCAGCCGCTGGAGGCTCTGCGCGTTCGCCAGCGGCTGGCCGCCGGCCCGGACCACCACATCGCCCGCCCGCAGCCCGGCCCGTTCGGCAGGAGAGCCCGGCAGGACTTCGACCACGCGCAGCCCCCGCCGTTCGCCGGTCCGCAGGCCGTCCCGCGTGGACAAAGGCACCGGAGTGCTCACCAGTCCGAGGTAGGCGCGCCGCACACGCCCGTCGGCCAGGAGGGCGGAGATGATGCGCCGGGTGGTGCTGTTGATCGGCACGGCCAGGCCCAGCCCGATCCCGGCGACGGCGGTGTTGATCCCCACCACCCGCCCGGCGACGTCGGCCAGCGCGCCGCCCGAGCTGCCCGGGTTCAGCGCGGCGTCGGTCTGGATCACGTCCTCGATCACGCGCCGGTTCCGGCCGGCGGCAACCGGAATGGAGCGGCCGAGCGCGCTGACCACGCCGGCTGTAACGGAGCCGGCCAGGCCCAGCGGATTGCCTACCGCGACCACCAGCTGCCCGACGCGCAAACGTGCCGCGTCGCCCAGCTCGACCGGCTGCGGCACGGTGAGCCGCCCGCGCAGCACGGCCAGGTCGGACAGCGGATCCGCGCCGATCACATCGACCTCGGTGCGGGTTCCGTCCGCGAAGGCCGCATGCCCGCCGTCGGCATTCGCCACGACATGCGCGTTGGTGAGCAGATAGCCGTCCTCCGTGAAGACCACCGCGGAGCCCGCGCCGGTCGGGAAAGTCTTGTCCCGGCGTCGTACCTCCATCTGCACGGCCGCGACGTGCGGCGTCACGGTCTCCGCGATCCGGACCACCGACTCGGAGTATGAATCCAGCGGGTCTACGGCATCGCGGGACGGTTCAATCCGTGGTTCTGGGATCGCGTTCACGGGTACCTCCGGCACTGCTTGTTCTCCATGGAACAGCAGATCGGGCGGGTTTGATCCCCGCCGGCGCTACGCCTTCAGTGAACCGCCGCGGCGTTGTAGCATCAGGCAGCTAGGGCAGGAACGGACGACGGCGGCGGCCCGGTCAGCGGTTTTTGCGGGTTTCGCGGTCGTTCGCCTTCTTGACGGCGTCCACGAGTTCGGACTTGTTCATTTTGGACCGGCCGGGCACGTCGAGCTTCTTGGCCAGGTCGTAGAGGTGCTCCTTGGAGGCGTTCGCGTCGACACCGCCCTTGGTCGGACGCGCGGTGTCCTTGCCGCCCCTGGCCTGCTGGTCGGAGGGGCCGGGGTGGTCCTTGGGCTCCCAATGGTCCCCGACCTTCTCATGCGTGTGCTTCAGCGCGCTGTAGCCGACCGGGTGCGCGCGTCCCTCGTCGCCGTAGGTTTTGGCGGCGGAATCGTGGGCCTTGGCGAACGTCTCCTGGGCCTTCTTGCCGGACTTCTTCAGCGTGCTCGGCAGCTCGCTCTTCTTCGGCTTGCCGCCCTTGTCCGTCTTCGGCATGCGGACCACGTCCTTTCACACTGTGCGGTTTGAACGTTCATCTTCCACGGTTGCACAGTTGCCGCCGGGCGCCAAGGCCGCGGCCGGACCTCGTGCCTCTGCCGCCGCTCCCGAAATGACTGCGCCGCTGATGCCCTTCAGCGGCGGAAAAGGGCATCAGCGGCGCACTCGCTGAGCGGGGGTGGTTCGCCCGGCGGTCAGTTGGCGACGGTGAAGCGCCGGTTGCGGTGCTTCGGCTCCTCAAGTTCGTCGAGGACGGCGACGGCGAAGTCCTGCGTGGAGATCGAGTCTCCGACCGGGGAGTCCAGGCCCAGCTTGAAATCTCCCGTGCGCTGGCCCGGCGCGATCACGGGAGCCGGCGCCAGCATCGTCCAGTCCAGTCCGGCGGCCTCCCTGTAGGACTCCAAGACCTGGGCGAAGGTCGTGGCTTCTGCCAGGTAGGCGTCCGGGAAACCGGGCTGGTCCTTGAGTTGCACGCCGTCGACCTCAAGCGCCCCGGCTCCGCCGACCACGAAGACACGGGCGGGCACGTTGCTCGCGGCGATGGCGCGGTGCGCGGCCAGGAGGGGTTCGTGCGGGCCGCCCGTGTGGTCCGGCGAGACAGAGAGGACGACGGCGTCATGCGCGGCTGCCAACTCGTGGAAGGTGTCCAGATCGGCCAGCTCCGCGGCGCGCACTGACGCTCCTTCCATGGCGGAGCCACTGCGGGTAACCGCCGTGACGTCGTGCCCGCGGTGCAGGGCCTCCGCGGCGATTTCCGATCCGACCATTCCCGAGGCTCCGTAGAGTGCGATCTTCATGGCGTTCCTTTCGACATCCCGCCGGCGTTTCCGGCTTGGCGCTCATGGTATCTATTGGAAACCCAGTACCTCAAGGTAATACAGTTACCCTATGCATACTGAGGAGCGTCCGTTCGACGTGATGGAGCCGGACTGCCCGTCGCGGGTCGTGCTGCAGCGGATTGGGGACAAGTGGACGCCGCTGGTCTTCCAGGTGCTCAAGGATGGACCTCGGCGCTTTTCCGCCATCCGGACGTCCATCCAAGGCGTCACTCCAAAGGTGCTGACGCAGACGCTGCGCACGCTGGAGCGGGACGGACTGGTTGCCCGGACCGTCTACGCGCAGGTTCCGCCCCGGGTCGAATACCGACTGACGCCGCTGGGCGAGACGCTGCTGGGCCCGTTGGATGCCGTCCGGATCTGGTCCGAGGAGCACGCCGGCAAGATCCTCCAGGCCCGCCAGGACTACGATGGCCAGCCCGAGGGGCAGGTCGGCTAGGTCGCCGCTGGCTGCGGTCTGTAATACGCGGGAAACCGCGGGCAATGAAAGCAAACAAGCGGTAATCTGCGGCTCAATTTGCGCCCAGGTGTTCCCAATGTGATGGAACTCGCATATGGTTCGGTGGAGCAATTAAAGCAATTTGTCTCACAAATGCTTCCACCGATGGGGTGTTGGAGGAACACAACAAATGAATGCACGTCTGCACGAGGCGATCGCTATCTTGGGGGATATCGACGCCGACGATGCAAGCACGGAAGCGCGCGGACGCCGTGCGCACGCGCGGGTCATCGCGATGATCGAATTCGCCGACGAGGTCTCCGGAATGCGCCGCGAGCAGCGCATCGCCAACCTGCTGACCCTTGCCCAGCTCGGCAAGAAGGACTCGCAGTCCGCCTTGAACGAGGCCCGGCGCCTGCTCGCCGCCGACGAGGAACCGGCCAAGCTGAAAGGCGCCGCCTGATCCTGCCGGCGGTACCCGGCATGCATCAGCGGGCCGGCCGGATGCCCGCGCGGCCCATGGCGTCCCAGTAGGCTTCGCGCATCTCCAGCAGCCACGCCTGCTGCTGTTCAGGATTGCCGATGAACGCCCGGCCGCCGGTTGACCGGACGCGGTAGACCTTGAAGCCGCGGGCGAAGATCTGCCGGTCCGCCGTCCGGTCCAGCATGCCGGCGAGCTTGTGGGCTTCGACGCCGTGCGCGACGACGGCGGATGCCCGCTCGACCGTCTTGAGGAAGCGGCGGAAGGGCTGCAGGCCCTCGGTAATCTGCGCCTTCGTCAGCTTGCCGTCCTGCTTGTCGGGGACGTGCCAGGGGTAGACGTTCCAGGGCATGACGAACCGGGTGTCGAGACCGACGTCTTCGTACACCGCCGCCAGGCGCGCGGCGCTGTCGTCGTCGTTCTCGCAGGAGATGAAGCCCGATTCGGTGCCCGGTCCCGGGTTCGACGAAAGGCTGACGATGCGGCACTCGTCCGTGTCGTGCATCGGGTCGACATACGGGACCGGCCGTTCCCCGGGGCCTTGGCTCAGTTCGTCACAGAGGAGGTTGACGGCTTCGACGTTGGCGTCGAACCGCCGTTCCCATTGCTGTGACCGGTACTGTTCTTCAGCCATACGCCGTGACATCAAACCCCCTGGATCCAAGCCGCCGCTTCTTCTTCCACCCTAAGCTCTTTAACGCGCGGAAAACCGGCGTCGGCCGAATTGGCATCGGGGTCAGCGGCCCAGCTGCCGGGAAATCACCAGGCGCTGGATCTGGTTGGTGCCCTCGAAGATCTGCATGACCTTGGCCTCGCGCATGTACCGTTCGGCGGGAAAGTCCTGGGTGTAGCCGGCGCCGCCGAGGACCTGCACCGCGTTGGTCGTGACCGCCATGGCGTTGTCCGTGGCCACCAGCTTCGCGATCGACGCCTCCCTGCTGTACCGGCGGCCCGCATCCCGCAGCCGGGCCGCGGACAGGTACATGGCCCGGGCCGTCTCCACCCCGACCGCCATGTCCGCCAGCAGGAAGGCCAGGCCCTCATGCTCGATCAGCAGCTTGCCGAAGACCTCGCGCTCCTTTGCATAGGAGACGGCGAGGTCGAGGGCGGCTTGGGTCAGTCCGGTGGCCACGGCCGCGATGCCGAGCCGTCCGGAATCCAACGCGGCGAAGGCGATCGACAGGCCCTGCCCCTCCCGCCCGATGAGCCGCTCGGCCGGCACGTAAACGGCGTCGAAATTCATGGTGGCCGTGACCGATCCGGTGAGGCCCATCTTGTGCTCCGGCGGTGCCGCGGTCAGGCCCGCCGCGTCGCCGGGGACCAGGAAACAGGAGATGCCGTGGCGCGGGTCCTCGGACGTGCGGGCGAAAACGACGTAGAAGTCCGCGGCGCCGCCGTGCGTCGTCCACGCCTTGGCCCCGCTGATGACGTATCCCTCGCCGCTGCGCACCGCCCGGGTGCGAAGCGCCGAGGGGTCGGAACCGGCATGCGCTTCGGACAGGCAATAGGCGCCCAGCGTTTCGCCGGACAGCATGTCCGCCAGCCACGTCTTGCGCTGCACGTCCGTGCCGAATGCGGCCAGCGGGAAGCAGCACAGCGCGTGCACGCTCGCGCCCACGCCGACGCTCGCCCAGGCCGCGGCGATCTCCTCGAACACCTGCAGGTAAACCTCGGCCGGCTGTCCGCCGCCGCCATATTCTTCCGCGTACGGCAGGCTCAGCAGGCCCGCCCGGCCCAGCGTCCGATAGACCTCGCGGGGAAATTCCCCGGCCCGCTCGGCCGCGGCCGCCCGCGGGGCCAGCTCCTTCGCGGCCAGCTCGCGGGCCAGGTCCAGAAGGTCCTGAGCCTCCTCCGACGGCAGCAGCCGTGTTGCGCCCATCCGTGCCCCCTTGCATGACCGGCCCCGCGGCGGCAGCCGCGGAAACCGGAAATGTCTGCTTCACACCACTACAGCACGCCCGGGCAGCACAGACAACAGGCGGACCGGCGGCTGTGGAAACAGGCGGGCAGGAGGCGCCACCGAGGCGGGCAATCGCCAGGGCAGCAGGAGCGCCGGCCGCAGGATCAACAGGTGAGCCCGCGGCCGATCCGGCGTAGGCTGGAAGAAGGCTTGCAAGGTCGAAAGGTCGATCGCCATGGCACGTTCATCAAAGCCGGGTTCATCCAAGCGCTGGCTGCCCGCCGCGGTGGTTCCCGCCGTGATCGCCGGCGGTGTCGTCGTCGGCACCGTCCAGGCCGGGGCCGCGACGGACCTGCCGGACAAGTCGCCCCAGGAGGTGCTGGCGCTGGCCGCCGGCACCGACGTCCGCCAGCTCTCCGGCACGGTGGAGCAGACCTCGCAGCTGGGCCTGCCGCAGCTGCCCGAGACCGAGGAAACGGACTCCGGCCCCTCCGCGGCCGCCATGCTGGACCTGCTGGCCGGCTCGCACAGCGCCCGCGTCTACCTCGACGGACACGACAAGGCCCGACTGCAGGTGCTGGACCGGCTGGCCGAGCGGGACGTGGTCCGCAACGGCCGGGACGTCTGGTTCTACAGCTCCCGGCAGAACGAGGCGGTCCACGCGCTGCTGCCGGAGCGGACGGCCAAGGAAGCCAAGGAATCTGTGCAGGACAAGTCCGGGGACGACGCCGGGTACACGCCGGAGAGCCTGGCCAGCCGTTTCCTCGAAGCGGCTGAGCCGAGCACCCGCGTGACCGTGGGCGAGGACGTCCGCGTCGCCGGGCGGGACGCCTACCGGCTGCTGCTGGATCCGGACAGCGCCGACACGCTGGTCGATTCCGTCGCCATCGCCGTGGATGCCGAAACCGGCCTGCCGCTCAGCGTCGACGTGCAGGCGCGCGGGCAGCAGGAGCCGGCGTTCGAGCTGGCCTACACGAAGCTGAGCCTCGGCGCCCCGGACCCGGGGGTCTTCGACTTCACGCCGCCGGCCGGCGCCAGCGTCACCGAACACACCGTGCCGGACCAGGCCGCGCAGCGCGCCGAGCGGAACGCACGGGACGACGGCGCGGACGCCCAGCACCCGGATGGCAAGGCGACAAAGACCGGAGACGGTTGGGACACCGTCGTCGAACTTTCTGCAACGAGTTTGCCGGAGGGTTGGGCGGACTCGCCCGCCATGGCCCAAGCCCTGCGGAAAGTCGACGGCGGGCGGCTGTTGTCCACGGCGCTGGTGAACGTCCTGCTGACCGACGACGGCCGTGTGTTCGCCGGCTCCGTCACCCCGGAGCGGCTGCAGGCTGCGGCGGAGGGCCGGTGAGCGGCGCCTCCGAGGAACCCGCGATCGAAACCCGCGGCCTGACCAAGCGCTTCGGCCGGCAGGCCGCCGTCGACAATATTGACCTGGCCGTCCCGCGCGGTGCCGTGTTCGGCTTCCTGGGGCCCAACGGCTCCGGCAAGACCACCACCATCCGCGTGATGCTGGGGCTGGCCGGTGCCACCGCCGGGAGCGTGCGCGTGCTGGGGGAGGAGATGCCGGCCCGGCTGCGCGAGGTGCTGCCGCGGGTGGGCGCCCTGGTCGAGGGACCCGCGTTCTACCCGTTCCTCTCCGGCGCCGACAACCTGCGCCGCTTCGACACTGCGGACCGGCATGCCCCGACCAGGACCCGCCGCGCCCGGGTCGCCGACGCGCTGGAGCGGGTCGGGCTCTCGCACGCCGCCGGCAAGAAGGTGCGCGCCTACTCGCTCGGCATGAAGCAGCGGCTCGGCATCGCCAACGCTCTGCTGATGCCGCGGGACCTGCTGGTGCTGGACGAGCCGACCAACGGCCTGGACCCGCAGGGCACCCGCGAGGTGCGCCACCTGGTCCGCTCGCTGGCCGCCGAAGGGACCACGGTCTTCGTCTCCAGCCACCTGCTGGCCGAGGTCGAGCAGATCTGCACGCACGCGGCCATCATGAGCGCCGGCCGCCTGGTGGCGCAGGGGACCCTGGAGAGCATGCGGCGTTCCGGCCGCGCACGGATGAAGCTAACGACGCCGGACCCCGCCGACGCGGGGCGGGTGCTGCGGGGATTGGGGCTGGGTCTGGAAGGGGACGGGGAGCAGCTGACCGCGCCTTTGGTCGACGGCCTGCTGCCGGAGCAGATCGTGGCGGCGCTGGTCGCCGAGGGCGTCCGGGTCCGCGGGTTCGCAGTGGAAAACAGCACGCTCGAGGAGCGGTTCGTCGCCCTGACCGGGGAGGGGTTCGACGTTGTCCAGTAAGCAGGCGGACTCGGCCCCGGCCGTCCGGCGACGCTCCGCGGCCGGCTGGGCGCTGCTCGGCTCCGAGCTCGGCGTGCTCTTCCGGCGCTGGCGGACCTGGGCGATGCTCGCGGCGCTGGCCGCCGTCCCCGTGCTGATCGGGCTCGCCGTCCGGCTGACCTCCGAGGACATCGAACCCGGGGACGGCCCGCCGTTCCTTGACCGGGTCACCCAGAACGGCCTGTTCATCGCATTGACCGGGACGGTCGTTTCTATCCCGCTGTTCCTGCCGCTGACCGTCAGCGTGGCCGCCGGGGACACTATCGCGGGCGAGGCCAACCTCGGCACGCTGCGCTACCTGCTGGCCGCCCCGGCCGGCAGGATCAGGCTGCTCGCGGTCAAGTACGCGGCCGCCGTCGCCTTCTGCATCGCCGCCGCCCTGACCCTCGTCGCCGCCGGCATGCTGGTCGGCGTCGTGCTCTTCCCCGTCGGGCCGGTGACGTTGCTCTCCGGGGACACCATCGGCGTGGGCGAATCGGTGCTGCGGCTGCTGCTGGTCGCCGCCTACGTCAGCCTGTCGCTGGCCGGGCTCGCCGCCATCGGCCTGTTCATCTCCACCCTCACCGAAGTGCCCGTCGGCGCCATGGCCGCCACCGCCGTCCTCGCCGTGGTCGCCCAGATCCTCGGCGCGCTGCCGCAGCTCGACTGGCTGCACCCCTGGCTCTTCACCGAGCACTGGGTCGGATTCGCCGACCTGATCCGCCAGCCCATCTCCTGGGACTCCTTCGGCGCGAATGCGCTGCTGCAGGGCGGCTATATCGCCGTCTTTTGCGCGCTCGCGGGCAGCCGCTTCGCCACCAAGGACGTCCTGGCGTAGCCGGGGGCTGGCATCTCAAACATCAGACGTCTAATGTTTGGGGGTGGCTTCCGAAACCCTGGGCGCGGCTCTCGAAGAGACGCTTGCCCCCGAACTTGATGAACACGTCCCCGCTCCGCGCCGGCAGTGGACGACCTGGCTGGCGGTTGCCGCCGTCGTCCTTATCGGGCTGAACCTCCGCGCCGGGATTACCAGCGCTTCGGCGCTGTTCCACGGCCTCCAGCAGCTGCTGGGTTACGGGCCGCTGGTGGCGTCCCTGCTGCCGACCATCCCGGTCCTTTGCTTTGCCGTGGCCGGGGCGGCCACGGCATGGCTCAGCGGGAGGATCGGGCTGGAGCGGTCGATCGCGCTTGCCCTCGTCCTGCTGACCGCCGGGCTGGCGCTGCGCGGCGTCGACTCGGTGGGGCTGCTGCTGGCCGGCACCGTGGTCGCGATGTCCGGCCTGGCGATCTGCAATGTCGCGATGCCCTCCTTCATCCGCGAGCACTTCGCGCACCGGACGTCGGCCATGACCGGGACCTTCACGATCACGATGGCCTCCGGGGCGACCGTGGCCGCGGCGGTGAGTGTTCCGCTGGCCGCCCAGCTGGATTCCCCGACGCGGGGGCTGGCGGTCTGGGCGCTCCTGGGCGCGGTGGCGCTGGCCGCGTTCCTGCCGCTGGCCGCCGTGTCCCGCCCGCGCCCGCTGGCCGGCGGGCGGCGGCACGTGTCCCCCTGGCCGCTGCTGCGGACCCGCAAGGGCCTGCTGGCGACCGCGCTGTTCGCCACCCAGGCGCTGCTGGTGTACGCGCTGATGAGCTGGCTGCCGTTCATCATGGTCTCGCGCGGACTTGATGCGGCCGCGGGCGGGCTGATCCTTGCCGTGGTCCAGGTGCTCTCAATTCCCGCGGTGATCGTGTTGCTGGCCATGGCCACCCGTCCGCGCCTGCTGCGCCCGGCGTTCATGCTGACGGCAAGCTGTGCGCTGGCGGGCTATGTGGCCTTGCTGGTGCTGCCGGCGCAACTGGGCCTGGTCCCGGCGGTGCTGCTGGGCCTCGGGTTCGGGGTGTTCCCGCTGCTGATGCTGGTGATCAGCCGCAGCGGCTCCAGCGCGGCGGAGACCACGGCGCTGTCCACGCTGGCCCAGTCCGTCGGCTACCTCTTCGCCGCCGCCGGTCCGTTCGGCCTCGGCCTGCTGCACGACGCGGTCGGTTCCTGGACCCCGCCCCTGGTGCTGATGCTGGCCGGCTCGGTCCTGCAGCTGCTGCTGTGCTTCTGGATCACCGCGCGGGAACGGACGGCGCAGCCGTGAGCGGGGGTCCGCTGGCCCGGCTGCCGCTGGCCGAGGAGGTCACCGCCCGGCTGCGCGAGGCGATCGCCTCGGGGGAGTGGCCGCTGCAGCAGCGCATCCCGTCCGAGCCGGAGCTGATGGAGCGCCTGGGCGTCTCCCGCGGGACGCTGCGCGAGGCGATCAAGGCGCTGGCCCATGCCGGGATGCTGGAGGTCCGCCGCGGGGACGGCACATATGTGCGCGCCACGAGCGAGATCAGCGGCACCGCCCGCCGCGCCTACCGCGCGTACGACGACGAGGACGTGCTCCAGGTCCGCTTCGCCCTGGACACACAGGCGGCCAGGCTTGCCGCGCAGGCCGCGGACGACGGCGCCGTGGCGGCTTTGCGGGACATGCTCGCCAGGCGGCGGCGGGCGTGGGACCGGCAGGACCTGGCCGAGTGGATCGCCGCGGACTGGGACTTCCACGAAGCCGTAGCGGCGGCGTCCGGCAACCCGCTGCTGCACGAGCTGTACTCGAGTTTCGGCGACGTCTTCCACGGGACCAAGATGGCCCAGCGCCTGCGCGACGGGTTCGACGGGTGCCTGCGGGCCGGCCACGAGGATCTGGCGGACGCCATCGCGGTAGGGGACGCGGACGCGGCGGCGGCAACCGTTAACGCCAACCTCGGCTACTGCCTGCAGTGGATGCCGCCGCGCCAGAGGTAGGCCGTCGCAAGGATTTGCCGCAGTGCTAGCTGGCGATGGGGCTGCTGCGTTTCGGCGTCCGGGCGTCGGCGATCTGCTCCAGTTCCACAATGGACAGGCCGGTCGCCGCGGAAACTTCATGAACCGGTATACCGGCGGTAAGGGCTGCTTTGATCTGTTCGTTGCGAACGGACATGTTCTGGTCCAGTGCCCATTCGGCTGTTTCCACTTCGGCGGAACGGGCGGAAAGCGCCTCCAGCATGTGCACCTCCCAGGAATCAGGGACTAATGCTTGTGATGGACCGCCCGTAGGCGCCTGTCGGGTCGAGTTGGGTTTACGAAGGACGGTGGGGTCCGCCTCTGCAACGGAAAGGGGGAGGGTGACGTTGTCGAAGGGCTGCATGAGTGCCGCCTTGCCGGGGGTAATGAAGCGAAACTACGGTCGCTAAGCGTAAGAAGGGCCTCGGCGTAGGGCAGGCCAGCTGGCCTACCCTTCAACGGTCAAGCGTACGCTTACTCTGTAAGGCGCACAATCGGTCGAAGACGTCCGGGGGAGCGGCAGGCGGGAAACAATTTTCGCTGGAAATGCGGGCCGCAGGCGCCGAGGCAGCCGGAACCGGGCAATACACTGTGACGCACGATTTTGGCCGGCATTGTGGGTGCCGTGCTAGCGGTTACGCTGGCCGCTGTTGCCTGGGTAGTGCTCCAGGTCTGGACCGCTGAGGACCCGCGGGTTGAGGACCTGAACCCCGACCTGCCGCATCCCTTATCCGAACCGACCTGGCCCGGGCCGCGCCTCGACGGGCTGCTGCCCGCACGCGGCTGCAGCGAGCACTACCTCTGCGCCAGCACCCATCCGTCAATGACCGTAGCCGTGCTGGTCTCGATTAGGTAGACTGGCCTACCTAATCGATCGCGTCGAGGAGGAAACGCAGGATGGCGACGGCAAAGAGCGGCTCAGTGCAGGGCGCGACGCGCAGGAGCGGTTCCGCGCGCGCCAAGATCCTGCAGGCGGCGGCGGACCGCTTCTACGCGAACGGCATCGCCGCCACTGGAATCGATACGATCACGGCTTCCGCGGGCGTGGCGAAGATGAGCCTTTACAACAACTTCCCGTCCAAGGCTGCGCTGGTGGAGGCCTACATCGAGGCGCGGCACGAGGAGTGGCTGGGACTTTACGGGGCGCGCGTGGCGGACAAGGCCACACCGCAGGAGCGAGTCCTGGCCGTGTTCGACGCCTACATCGATCACGCCGAGTCCGGCTACGAGCACGGGTTCCGCGGCTGCGGGCTGTTGAACGCCGCCGCCGAACTTGCCGCCGACGATCCCGCCCGCGCCGCGGTGCGCCGGCACAAGGAGCAGGTCGAGGAAATCCTCGCCGGGCATCTGCGTGGACTGACCGAGGAGCGCCGCGCCGAACAGCTGGCCGAACACTTTTGCTTCCTGCTGGAGGGGGCGATGGCGAGGGCGGGCCTGGAGGGCGGACCGCGCCGGCTGCTCGACGCCAAGGAGTTCGCCGCCGGAATGCTGGCCGCGCTGTGAGCGGCACCGCAAACCGCGCTGCGAAGGGCGCAGCGGCCGGCGCCGCCGCCATCCTGGTCACGTCGTTCCTGTGGGGCACCACGGGGACGGCGGCCACGTTCGCGCCCGGCGCCGGCCCGCTGGCCATCGGGGCGGCCGCGCTCGGTATCGGCGGGCTGTTGCAGGCCGCCATCGCCGTCCCCGCTCTTCGCAGCGAGCGGGGCCGATTGCGCGCGAACGCGGGTCTGGTCGCCGTGGGCGCCCTGGCCGTGGCCATCTATCCGCTGGCCTTCTACAGCTCGATGCACCTGGGCGGCGTCGCCATCGGCACGGTCGTGTCGCTGGCCTCGGCGCCGCTGGCCTCCGGACTGCTGGAGCGGCTGCTGGAGCGCCGGGCCCTCAGCCGCTGGTGGATGCTCGCCGCCTTCCTGGGCATCGCCGGCAGCGCGCTGCTCTGCACGTCGCGCGCCGGCGAGGCGTCGGCCTCGGTGCCGGGCACCATCGCCAGCATCGGCCTCGGCCTGGTCGCCGGCATTACCTATGCGGTCTATTCGTGGATCGTGCACCGGCTGATGCAGCAAGGGGTGGGCCGGGCCGCCTCCATGGGGGCCGTCTTCGGCGCGGGCGGAGCGCTCCTGGTCCCCGTGCTCGCGGTGACGGGCGCGCCGTTGGTGGCCTCGCCGTCGTCGTTCATGGTGGCCGCCTACATGGCGCTCATCCCCATGTTCGCCGGGTACTTCCTCTTCGGCTTCGGGCTCGCGCGGGTGCGGCCCAGCACGGCGACCACCCTCACGCTGGCCGAACCCGCCGTCGCCGCGGTGCTTGCGGTCCTCGTCGTCGGGGAGCGGCTGTCGGTCCTTGGCTGGGCCGGGCTTTCCGTCATCGGCGCCGCGCTGGTGGTCCTGGCATTGGCGCCGGCCACTGTCGAGGCGGAAAGCCATGCGGCACTGGTGCCGTCGGCGGTCCGGGCCTAGCCTTTCAGGCAAGGACAGCCCGAATCCGACCGCCGGGAGGCATCCCATGCGTGCATCCACCCTCGCCAAGACCGCCGCCGGCGTCGCCGCCACGGCGGTATCCGGCTCGGTTGCCACCGACCCGTCCAGCGCTTGGTACCGCAGCCTGCGGAAGCCGCCGTTCCAGCCGCCGTCCGCTGTGTTTCCGGTGGTCTGGACCGCGCTCTACGCTGACATCGCGCTCTCCGGTGCCGCTGCGCTGGACGGGCTGGAGGAGCGGGTCCAGGAGGCAGAACGACGGCGGTACCTCCGCGCGTTCACCGCCAACCTGGCGCTGAACGCGGCCTGGAGCTGGCTCTTCTGGCGCAGCCGCAAGCCATGGATCGCGGCAGCCGAATGCGCCCTGCTGGCCGCGAGCAGCGCCGACCTCGTGCGCCGGACAGGCCGCGCCTCCCGGGCCGCAGGCACCGCGCTGGCACCCTACGCGCTGTGGTGCACCTTCGCGACCGTGCTCACTGCGGCCATTGCCCGGCGGAATCCGCGGGCCTGACCAGGGAACGGAATCCCAAGGCGCTGTCCTGTCCTCGGGGGGACGTGGACAGGACAGCGCTCCGACCTCATCCCGGCGGAAAGCCAAGGCACGTCACCGGCGTCGGATGTGCCACTCGGCAGGGGGATGCCGTGGCACTTCCAAGGACACTATGCCAATAGGGAGTCGGGTTTGGCCCGGAAACAGCCTCTTGAGGCAATCTTGAGGAAATCTTGAGCTTCGGGTTCTCGGGCGGGCACTAGCCCCTCGTGGCGTGTCCCCCGGCACAGGCGCTGCCCAGGCACTCGATGAACTCCTCGGGCCTCGTGCAGGACACCAGCAGGGTGGAGTTGCCCGTCCGGATTTGCACGGTGGGGCCGCCGACCAGATAGCCCGTGCCCTGCCTTGGGAGGATGCGCAACCCCATTCCCTGCAGTAGCCCGGTAGTCGGCCCGGCCGAGATCTCCGTGATGTCCCGGTACAGGACTTCCGTGGAGAACACCCCCCGGCGACCGAGATTCGAACGTCGTGCTCGCGCAGTTGCAGGCGGGCGGTCATCATTCCAATCGCCGCGAAGAGGGCAGCAACCACCGCCGCGGCGAACAACAGGGCGGGATGCCCATCGATCCCACCCGCCAACAGGCCCGCCGTTACCACCAACCCCAGCACGCCCAGGCTCAGACGGTAGCGCTGCGGCATCATCGTCCGAAAGCTCGGATACCGCGTGCCGTCCCGGTTCATGCCCTTAACTGTTGCCGAATCCAACGACGCCGGCAACCCACTTGAGATTCCGGGAGACGTGCTGAACCCGAAGGACAACTGTTTCCCACGTATCGGAGCGCAAGTACTCTGCCGTGAGAGCACGCCTAGAGGTTGTCACCTGGAGTTGCGGTCTGTTTTTCTCCAACTAGGTCATCGTCAGTGTCAATGACTTCAGCATCGATGAGGGTGTCTTCGGCATCGCTGTCGAAGTTGTAGGGGTCGCCGAATGCGTGATGGGCACTTTTGACGAGTCCCACGGCAAGGGCGTAGTTCATGCCGGATCCAATTGCGATTCCCACCCCGAACGGGATGACTTTGCCAAGCACGATAATGCCTTGCTTGGTTCCGTATCGGGTGACAAAGTTTCTGCCCATCACGCCGTTGATCGCCTTAATCGCCTTCAAGGGAACTTTTTGAACTAGTTTGTTTGACCAGTGCTTTCCTGTGCGCCCGGCAACTTTGGCGGCAGCTTGATTGGCTCCGTTGCCAAGGAGCACGGTCAGTAGGAGTGTTCGTTTCCGCTCGACATCCTCAAATGTCACCCCGTGAACTTCGGCCAAGGCCAAAACGTAGAACGCAGTGACGTTTAGAGTGAGCACTGCTTCTCCACCCGCAACCGCAAGTCCTGCGGCTGTACCGAATCCAGGTATGGCTGCTGTAGAACCAACAGCAGCTCCCTGCCCAGTCAAGGCCGCTTTGAAGTCCTTGTCGAGGATGTGAATCAAATCCGCTTCTGTGGCCTCAGGGTACTTTCTCCGTAGCTGGTTCACTCTCTTAATGGATAGTGAGCTCGCCTTCGCAATTGCTTTGTCTAGTATGTCGCCAGCTATGACACTGGTCTGATCGCCCTCTGGACTCCCCATCGATCCGCCCCTTGTTTCAACTGTGATTGGTCCAGCGAATTCTATTTGTTTAGAGGGGAAAGAAGGCAATGAGACGGACATGGCAGCGCGTATGTCGGGGCCGGCTTACGCCGACAGTCCTGCGACTGATGAAATGGCTTCACCGTCGATTTGAGATAGCAGGAATAGAAGGATGGTTGGGGGATATGAAGAGAGCCTTGTTGCCGCTTGTGGGCTTGTTGTTGGGGGTTAGCGCGTGCGGCGCAGAAACGAGCGCTATACCGGGATCCTCGCCCGTTCCATCACCAGTTAGGACAACGATCGAGGCAAGCGTTGCCCCGACTCCGCAGTTATTGACAATTGAAGAAGCCGGGGAATCCTACCTAGGTGCGATCTGCCCTCTAAATAAGAGCAAACAAGCAGCCAGCGATGTAGTCGAGCAGTCTTATGATGCGGCAGCAGGAGGCTATCTTCCGGGCTTGCTTGACCTGCAAGCCTCGCGAGAAGCAGCTGCGGCCGCACGGGATCACGGCCGGAGAATGATTGAACAGCTTGTCGCGGAGGAGGAGATGTGGAGCGGCCGACCCAAGGAAACGATGCTCGATTTCACCGACGAATATTTCGTCGAAGTCTCCCATTTCAACGCTCTCGCAGATTCAGCTAGTGCTGACGATTTTCTGGCGACGTGGTCCAGCTGGCCGGATACCAAGCGACTGGGGATGCTGTCGCAGAAACTTAGGCAGCAGCTGGAGCTGCCAGCCGACGCATCCGGGAGCTGCGGGCTGTGACGAAACACGTTGAGCCCTGCTAGGGCCGGAGGTTCAGCGGCTTCACATCGATGCCGTCCCTGATTAGGCCGAGCAGGTCATCCTGCCGGGCTTGGCCGAGGGTGAGCCTGTACTTGGCCAGGCCGGAGAGCATGTGGTTGGTGCGGGAGACATCGCGGCTGAGGGGGTGATCCAGGAGCCGACGTTCGATCTTGTGCGGGCCGCAGTGGATCCAGTGCGGGGCGAATTCCTTGGTGGGACCATCCGGCTGGGCAGCGATGTGGTCTGATGCTGCTTGGAACAGCGCCTCCCAGGGATTGCCGACACCGGGCTTCAGTACGGCGTCGGAGTGCGCCGCTGCCACGTTCTTGCGGACCGCGTGGCCGAGGTAGCGGTGTACGCGGCCTTCACGCTGCTCGAAGTCGACCGGGCTTCCTGGAACATTCCAGTGGATGACGGAGTGCGTCCACCAGTGGAAGTCGATGCCTTCCTGGCCCACTGAGGTTGAGGCCAGGACGAAGGGCCAGAACGGGCTGTTGAAAGCACGCCGCACGTCCGGCATGCGGCTCGTGTCGCCGTCGTCCGTTTTCGCGTTACTGTACCTGACCGCGAAGCGCACGCCCATGCGCAGGTCTTCGTGGGATTTGTCTGGGTACTTGGCAAGCAGCTGGGCCGGCTTTAGCGACAGCGCCCTTCGCATCTCGTCGGCTATGGACCAGAGCTGTTCATTGCTGATCCCGCCTGGCGGCTGCTGGCTGCGGAGCTGGAACACGTACTCGTCCAGAACGGCCTGCAGGTTGCCGTCCTCGCAGTAGCGGAGCACCTTCTGCCAGTAGTCGCCCTCGGGATAGAGCCTGTCCAGGAGCTCAGTGGCGTCGAGCCGGTTAAAGAGCGTGCGAAGGCCCGTGGCTGCGAAGAGCGCGGCCTTCCAGAGCTCGGCTCGGTCGAAGTCCTCCGGCAGGATGCGGCCCAGCGCCCGGTACATGCAGTTGCCGGGCGAATTCAGCGCCAACTGCTCAAGCCCGTCCTCCCACTTCGGAACGTCACAACAGATGGTCTCGAGCATTCGGTCGACATGTGCGAGATAGAGCTTGGCTTCACTATCGCGACCGTCAGTCGGCCCGGCCTCGGTGTCCTTGTCGTGACCGAGTGACATGAGGTAGTCGGCCACGCCCTTGATCTGCCTGCGCATGACGGCCACCCGTCCGTTCCACTGAGCCGGCAGGGCTCCGGGAATCGCGAAATAGGAGGCCCAGAGACCCATTCGCGCCGAGTCATCCACTGCAGCCGAGCCAACCATCGCCCGCCCTGCGGCAGCAACTGCAACGCGGGCGGCTTCGCCGGAAATGACGGAACCGGAGGAAGCTGCGGCGGCGAGCGGATCCCCGGCCAGGGCGAGCGCGGCGTGGGGTACGAACAGCGAGAGCGCCGACATAGCGCGCGGCTCGCCCTCGCTGACCCGGTAGCGCAGGCGTCCCCGGAACCGCTTGCGGGCCTCCGCCGTGTTCTCGCCGTGCAGCTCGGAGCCTTTCATAATCTGCCGCTCGGCTTCGTAGGAGAGCACGGTGGTCAGGGCGCTCGGGGTTGCGTTCCACGCTGAGAACACCAGTTGTTTTGTCACAGCATTGCCTGCTTCGGAGAACGGGCCGGCGGGAGCCAGGTAGGGGAACGACGGCGGAATCCACAGTAATTGCCACCAGCCCTGGCCTGTGGTGTGGTCCCGGACTGCCCGGAACTTGGCGCTGTCCGTCTCAATCTCGCCGTAGCGGCGGTAGGCTTCGGCATCAATGGTGCAAAGCTGTGGAAGCAGCGGCCTGACGGCTTGCACGTCGCCCTGGACACGTTCGTCTATGACCCGACCGATTTTGTAGTCGGTCAGGAAATGGGCGAACATCGGCACCGATTTCCAGTACTCCATCGCGCTGCCGCTTTTACCGGCGCGGAAGACGGCGGACAGCGCTTTGAAACTGCCGAGGTCCCGCGCCCGCACGTCAACCGGCGCCATGGGAATGACTTCGAGCATGTCGTCGTCGCCGAGCTGCGGCCGCTCTGTCCGGCACATGAATTGCTTCAGGGATTCTTCAATCCGTCCGGTCAGCCCGTGATCTTCGACGTGCCCCATCAACTGTCCGCGCCGTTTGTCCAGGTCGCTTACCAGGTCTTCGATGTACCCGGGGCGTCCACGGGCGAGGAACTTGAGCAGCTGGCGGAAGTCCGAGGCATGGTCATCCCCCTCGGCGTCGCTTGCCGAGGTGTGCGCCTTGTAAGGGGTGGCCGACAGGAGAAGGAGCTTGGCGCCGTCGTAATTGAGGAACTGGCGGGCCAGTTCGGCGGCCGCGTCCTCCTCGGCGTTGTCCGGTTTATAGAGCAGGTCCCGGAACCGCTGGAATTCGTCGAGGATGATCAGGTCCGGTTCAAGGCATTCGAGGCCGGCTTGGGCCAGATCGCCGCGCAGCCCGCCGATGATCTCCCGCATTCCGGCCCGTGCAGCCTCCGGTCCGCGTTCTTCGGCCAGACGCAGTGCGCTGCGCATTTTCTCCAGGCTGCCGCTCGCGTCGGCCAGGGCTTCAAAGCGCTTGAGGACGTCCGCGGGCGGACCGGCCGGCAGGCTTATTCCAGCGCGGTAGACACGCCAGGCAAAGTTCCCGGGCTGCGAACCGGCCCGCAGCAGCTCGATCGGCGCACCGCGGTCCTCCAGCTCAAAGAGCCTGAGCCCGGCCAGCATATGGAACAGCACCGCCCGCTCGTCCGCGCGGCCGGTCGCCCCGCCCACGTTGAACGACGTGCCCGGCGTGAGCGAGATGAAGTTGACCCGCTTGCGCGTCCCCGGGGCCGGCTGAGCATCCAGTTTGCTCAGTGCCAAGGGCAGCAGCGTCAGCCGGCCGGACTCAATGATGTCCGCCTGTCCGGTGACATTGAGTCTGCCGAGATTCTGCTTGGCCAGGTCGGCGTTGGAACAGACATAGATGATGTCGATCCGGTCCACCCCCGAATCCGGGCGGTCCAGCAGCTCCGTCGTCTTGGCAATGACCCCGCGGGCGATCAGGGACTTCCCGAGGCCGGTTTCGTCCGCGACGAGGAAGGCCTCCGCGGACTGCTTATCCAGGTATAAGCGCCGGAAGACGTGCTCCACGGTTCTGCGCTGGAAGCCACGCAGTCCGGCCAGCACAGGTTCGGCTTCAAATCCCACGGCTCGCTCCTTCCGGGGCACTGCCAAGATCAGCTCCGGTCGCCTCGACCGCGGCCATCCAGAGTGAGTGCAGGTAATGGATCTCTTCCTCTTCGCCACGCAGCTCCAGCAGGCGATCGATGACAATCTTCAAGTCGGCGAAGACCGCCGGCGCGTCCGCGTTCGCGACAGCGCCGACAAGTGCTTCGAAGAGGCCCGCGGTGCCGCTGCCACCGAATCCTGACGCAAACGACCAAGCGGCGCCGGTGCCGCTGCCGGGTGGAGCCGTTTCCGGGGTGAGGAAGAGCAAGAGGAACTGGCGCAGCTTGTCCGGATCGTCGAGCTGGCGGGCAATGATTTCCTCCAGCCGGCCTTGCGGGTCCGTGCGGAGGCTGCCCTGCACGACCGTGCTCTTGCTGATCCCGCTTTCGGGGTCTTCCAGCGTCAGGATCAGGTACGGTGTTACGTCCGCGAGAGGAATGCCTGGGAAGGCGTGTTCCTGCCGGCCGGCGGCGGGGACGACGGCGGTGCTCGCCTGGGGTACGGACAGCAGCCGGAGCTGGGCCTGGAACCGGGGATCGGGCGACCAGTCATGCGTGACGGTTACCGTGTAGGTGGGCTTGCCGCCGAGGCACTCGTCCGGGAGCGCGTCCAGCAGGAACAGTCGGCCCGCGGCATCACGCAATGCCGACTCGAGGCGGAAGGCTGCCTCATTTTCGTCCGGCCTTGCCGCACCGCCGTCGCCCAGGTAGTCCTCGAAGGGCACGCTCTTGAGGTTTTCACGGATCGTTTGGACGCCGAGACGGCTCTTCTTCCCACGCAGCTCCACGAGAAACTCAATGTTCCGGGTGAATCCGGCCAGCGTCGCATTCGAGGAGCCGAGCAGGGCATAGGTCCAGTGCGAGTAGTCGCAGAAGTACGCCTTCGCGTGCAGGCCGGATAGGTCCTCGGCAGTGGCCTGCTGACCGGACGCGCCCGGATCTGCCACGCCGGTGGCGGAAGATTCGGGAATCCCGAGCTCGTCGAAGGCGCTGAACTCGGTTCGCTCGTCCTCGACCGTCTCCGTGCCCAGCAGGTCAAGCTGGTCGGCGCGTGAGTAGACATAGACCTTCTCCGTCCAGCGGTCATGGAAACGCCCGATTATGGTGTCGTCCAGGAAGGGGGAGATGATCAGTTTCTCCCCGCCGAGGAAGGCTTCCTTGCCCGTCTTGCCGTTCAACCCGGGGTAGGCGTCGGGAGAACCAATATGGGCCACAACGGATCCGGTCTCCGGCTGCTCACCCGTGCCAAGGGGGCGGAAGGCCAGCTGGTCGATGCCGTCCGGCAGGTCCCACCGGACGGATCCTAAGCGGGAAGCGAGCCCGCGCAGGCGGGCCAACCGGTCGCCGTCGTAATCTACCGTGCACAGCGCCGGAAGCCGCAGAAGGAACCGGGACAGTGTTGCGCTGCTGGGCCCCGTCGCTGCAGGATTCTCCGCCGGTGCTCCATCGAGCCGGACCAACAGGTCCCAGCTGGCGTCGGGGGTGAGGTTCCGGCTGCTGCAGAGGAAGCGGTACTGGCGCTCCTCATCATTCTCGAACTCCAGGAACCAGACCTTCGGGTGGAAAAGCCCGCCACGCGGCGCGGACACCTGGTGCACCATCGGCTCGAGCAGCGCGAGCAGGTCCGACGCGTCCTTCGGGGCCTTGATGTGGCCTGCTTGGCAGAAGATATCGATCCTGTCCGACACCTTGCGCAGCGCGCTCAGCACCGCCACCGGGTTGGTGAATTCCTCGCCGGAACCGGCAACAAAACTCAGCGGGACCGACAGGGCGCTGATCATGTCCAGCGTGAAAGTGGTGCCCACGGCGTGTGAGAGCCGGAATCCGGTAGGTGGGCGCAGCTGCTCGGTCAGCGCTTGACGGTTCCCTGGATCAAGCATGGGAGACCTCCGGTGCCTTCTCAAGGCCGTCATGGACGTCGAGGACTGTTCGGCGGACCTGCTGCCAGCGAAAGGTCAGGGCGCTGACGGAACCCGGTGGTGTCCAGGCCCGCAGCCTTCGTTCATTCTTGAACCGGGAGTTCGCCTTCTTCATCAACCGCTCCCGGCGTTCGACGGCGGTGCGCACCTCGGTGTTGTCGATCAGTTTGGAAGGGTTCTGCGCTGACTCGGTGATGGCGCGGGCGAACTCGAGGGTGCTCGAACTAATGCCGCGGTTGAGGGTCCGGGCCCGGGACAGGAAGTCCTCCAGGTCCCAGGCTGCGAGAAGCTCCTGCTTGAAAGGCCGTTCGCCTTCCCAGTTGTCCAGCAGGGCCTCCATCTTCTCAAGGAAGTCGGCGCGGCTCGGAATATGGCCGGGGACGTGCTCGGCCAGTAGCCGCTGGTAGAGAATGCTGGCACCGTTATGGACGAACGAAAAGGCTTCGGCATCCCGCAGCCAGGTGCTCGGCTCGTCCTCCGCGCTGCGGCAGGCGGGATCCAGCCACGGGGCCCAGAATGCTGTAGCCGGGCGGTTCCCGGCCGTCACCAGGTGGGCCAGCATCGTCCCCGAGCAGGTACTCAGGATCCGTTCCTGCAGCCATTCGGCTTCAGGGTTTGTCAGTTCCAGGCCCCGGTCCTCCGTAGCCGGAAATCCCTCCGGTGGCTTGGGCAGGCTCGGGTGCCAGACTGAGAAAGCGTCCTGCCCCTCCTCGGCAACCGGCGGGTCCGAACACATCAGCTGGGCCGCCGTTGCCCGATCCACCTCTGGATTCACGATCCCGAACCGCCTCAGGGCGGACCAGTACGCGGCGGAAGGCAACTGCTGCACGGTCCTGCCTGCGTCACGACCGATGAAGCTCTGGACGCCGATCTCCTTGAACCGGTCGACCAGCCTCCGCTCCGACTCTTCGACGCGGAGCCGTAAATGGTCCGGCTGAGCCACTCCGTGCCTGCTGGTGAGGTAAGCCCACGGCACGAGGATCATGTAGCGGGCGCCGACATGCAGTACCGACGTTCCAGGGAAGAGGCTGTTGCTGATGGCGTCGCGCAACTGTCCAGTCCCAAGATCATCGGTCGTCTCCGGCGAGCCGAACAGCTTGACCAGCTCGCGCATGCGTTGGTTCTCGTCCGTGGAGGCATCGAGCCAAGAGATCAGGGACGTCATGACCTAGTCACCCTTCCCGGGTCGACGATGCCCTCCGGCGCACGTGGTCCCAGATCGCGTGGTCCAACTGCGTAGCGTCTATTCTGAGAACCTCCGCGGAAGCAACGAGCAATGAGCGGGCTTCCGCCGGCGTCACCGTTCTTGCCAGCGCTTGGCTGACGAACCTGACGATCCACGTATCCGCCTTGATGCCTGGAAGCCCAAGAAGCATGGTGAAGTACTCCCAGGTCACCCAGCCCAGCCCATGTACCGAGACATATGCAAGCTTGTGCTCCTTATCGCGTGCATCGAGGTCGTCAGAATTCTGTACACCGATTCGGGCAAGGTTGGCCGCAGCTTGAATGATGCACTTGGCCTTAAGCGATCCAGAAATGACCTGCCGGTTCCCGAGAACTTGTGCGAGCTTATCGGGATCGAATTCGGCCAGGCGTCGCAAGTCATTCGGCTTGTCATCCTGGACGTCGTCCTTATAGCGGCGGACGGCCGCGCGTACACCTGTTGTCGGCGAGCCATAATTCGCTCTGATCGACAAGACCGCGTCGATCAACGCGGACTCGATCTGCCCCGGCCAGCCAGTAGGCCGGTCCATCAGTGGCGTAGGTAGTTGGGTTTCTATTGCCGCAACCAACCGTGCGATTGAATTGTCGAGACTCATCGTTTCATTCCCCATGCAGCGAGTATCGCACTGGACTCTGACAGTGTGGGCTGGCCGATGAGCCTCCGGGCTGCGTTTCTTTCGCTTTCGCGGCTATGCGAGAGGGATATGCAAAAAAAGACCTGCCCCCAGTGGGGACAGGATGGATGATGCCTCTAGTGTTTCACAGGTTTGCTTTCGCGCAAAGACGTGAACCAGCCGGTTCTACCCCGGCGGAGGAAGCCGAGCGGCCACGGAATGGACCGGAGTTGTGACGCTGTCCGGAAGCGCGAATTCTGCCAGCCCGACGTTTGAACTGACCGGCGGCGAGACGCGCCTGAAGTACAGCTTCGAGGGCAACGAGGACTTCGTGGTGGTCGCGGCCTACCTGGAAGAAGCGGGCACGGACCTGACCCAGGACGGCGGTATCCCGCTGCTCATGCTGGACAAGCCGGAGCGCGGGGAGACGGCCGTGCACAAGTCGGGCGGCGAGTACTTCCTGGACGTCCGGGCCGCGAACATCGACTCGTGGACCGTGACGATCGAGGAGATGAAGTAGGTCTCTTGGGCTCGGTTGCTGGGCGGCTTCGGCCGCCCAGCAATTTTGTCAGACCCGGGAAGTACCTTGAAAGCATGGGCGGGCTGTCTCTCCGGGTGGCTCGAAGGAACAGGTTGGGGGACCGGATCATGGCGGTAGAAACGTGGGAACGAAGCGGTGCGGAACTGGCTGAACATATCCGTGCCCGGCGGGACAAGCATCTTGTAGTGATCTCGCAGCGGACGGACTCGGACCTGCTGCACCTGGACGCCGAGTACGTCGGCGCCGAACTCGAGGGACTCGCCGACGTCGTCGTGGTGAAGCAAGGTCCCATAACCTATGGGCTCTCCGAATCGGTCCCGGAGGACTGGCGGGTTTACGGTGACTCGGCGCGCGCGTATCCAGCCGAACTGTCCGCCGGAATTGGACGCCCCTCCATCTTCGTAAAAGCATTCAGAACCGCCGAACGCCGGAGCAAGGCGGACGAACTCATCGACCTCGTTAATGGCTTTCCGGTGCCGCCCGCGGCGCTTCGGCATTGCTCGGTTCAGCGGCAGACACCTGCCCAACCGGCGATCCGCACCGGCACCATCACTGGCTTCCTGGGCGGAGGGGAACGCGCGATAGTTTCGTTTCCCTTCGGAGTGACCGGAGCCATCAGACAGGAGGACCTGGTTCCGAACGTGCGGTTGGATTGGCTGCTGGCCGCCGGCCAGGAGGTCAGCGGCCGCCTCGACCCGGAATCGAAGGTCCTGCACCTCGAAGCGGCTGTCCATATCCCGAGACTAGGGCAGGCTTACCAGTGGAACTCGCTGGTACTTTGCCTCGTGGAAGAGGCCACACCGGAGGCTGCGAAGCTGGCAGTCCTGCCCGGCCAGACGATAACCGTTCCGCTTGCGGACATCAGCTCAAACCCGCTGGACCAGGCCGACGACTTGGTGACCCCCGGCCAGATCGTCGTTGCACGGCTGCGACAGCAGTGCGGCCGCCCGAAGCTATCTCTCATTGACGTTGACGACGACGAGGACCCGGTGCGCGCACCGGTGCTGATTGCAGGTGGAACGCCATGGTTGGAACTGGGTCGAGACCTTCTGCCGCCGACAACGGCCGAACTGGATCAACGGGCTGAGGCGGCCAAGGCGTCGGCCGCCGAAGAAGCGGCGCAGCCTTTGCCTGCTGGAGATGCTCAGCCAGTGGCCGGTCCTGCGCTCAAGCAGGTTCAGCTGCAGCTCGCGACTCTCCAGGCGCAGATGCGGCGCCTGCGCGATGACGCCGAGAAGCATGGGTCTGCGGTCCTGGAGATGGCCGGGCTGCTGGCGCAGGTGGACCAGTTGGAGCGTGAGCTGGACAAACAATCGGAGGAGCTGGACAAGCTGCGCACGGAGACGCGGCAAAAGACTGCTGAGTTGATGGCAAGCAGGTCGCGGGCACAAAAAGCCGAACGGAAGCTACGCCGGGTACAGGATCGTTCCGGGCATTTTGCTTCCCAAGAGGAGCAATTCCGGCACGAGCTGTACCTGGCCTGGGTGGAGCGGGTGTCCGCGGCGGAGAAATCCGCGCTTTGGCTTCAGGACTTCGCCGTTGGGCCCAAGCTCTTGACGTCGTTCTACGTACATTCTGAAGAGCACCGAAGGAAGGCGCTCAAGGCGTTGGTTGATTTGCTCGTCGGACGTGCGGCTAAGGTGCAAGGCCGGCAGCTCCACCAGCTGCGCATCGGCGAAGGCGGAGAAGATGCGCCGATTGTCCGTGCAGAGGATGGCGCCAGGTGCTGGCGCATGTCGGTCGAGTCCAACGCCCCGGCCGCCCGCCGCATCCATTTCTGGTGCATTCCGGGTGGGGGTATCGAACTCCACGAACTCGTGCCGCACGAGGTGACAACGGTCTGATGCACCGACGACGGCGCCTGGCGCACTCAGCCCGCCGGGCGGCGTCGTACTCCTCCGATTTCCGGGAACTTTTGCGTGCTGTCATGGCGAGGGTGTCTTGGTGCACAAATGCCAAGTTTACTTACTAATTTGCTCCGTTTGTGGTGGGATCGATAGGGAGTTCGGTTCACCGAGCAGGCCGGTAAGCAGCCGTTCCGGCCGGGGCGGCGGCCCTTGAGGAGGAGGACGTATGAAGGCACTGACATGGCAGGGAAAGCGTTCGGTAAGCGTCGAGGAGGTACCGGATCCCCGGATCGAGGAGCCGACGGATGCGATAGTCCGCATCACCTCGACCGCGATCTGCGGATCGGATCTGCACCTTTACGAGGTGCTCGCTCCGTTCATGGACAAGGGCGACATCATCGGCCATGAGCCGATGGGGATTGTCAAAGAGGTAGGCTCGGCTGTCACCCACATCAAGGTCGGCGACCGCGTGGTCATTCCGTTCAACGTGTCCTGCGGCAACTGCTTCATGTGCAAGCAGGGACTGCAGTCACAGTGCGAGACTACCCAGGTCCGTGAGTACAACAGCGGCGCGGTTTTCCTGGGCTATTCCCGTCTCTATGGCTCGGTGCCCGGCGGACAGGCCGAGTACCTGCGTGTTCCGCACGCCGACTATGGTCCGATCAAGGTGCCGAACACCGGCGAGGACGAGCGCTACCTTTACCTCTCCGATGTCGTGCCCACTGCATGGCAGGGCGTCCAGTACGCCGCTCCGCCAGCGGGCGGCTCCCTGGCCGTGCTCGGTTTGGGCCCCGTCGGCCAGATGTCCGCCCGGATCGGCCGGCACCTGGGTTACCGGGTGCTGGCGGTCGACCCGGTCGCAGAGCGCCGGGCCATGGCGGAGCGCCACGGCATCGAGACGTTGGAGTCTTCGGACGACGTGGTCGAGCGGTTGAGGGATCTCACCGACGGTCGCGGTCCGGACTCCGTGTTGGATGCGGTCGGGATGGAGGCCCACGGCTCACACGTTGCCGGGGTGGCGCACCAGGCAGTGGGACTGCTGCCGTCTGCGTTGGGCCGCAAGGCGATGGAGACCGCCGGAGTGGACAAGCTCAGCGCCCTTTACACCGCCATCGACGCCGTCCGGCGCGGCGGCACGATCTCGCTTAGCGGCGTGTATGGCGGCATGAAAGACCCGCTGCCGATGCTGACGATGTTCGACAAGCAGATCCAGCTGCGTATGGGACAGTGCAACGTGAGGTCCTGGACCGACGACCTGCTGCCGCTGGTCGACGACCCCTCTGATCCGCTCGGTGTTCTCGACCTCAAAACGCACACCGCATCCCTGGATGAGGCTCCGGAGATGTACGAGAAGTTCCAGAAGAAGGAGGACGGTTGCATCAAGGTGGTGCTCAAGCCGTAACCCGGAACGCTGTTGGATCCCGGTCCCCGAGGGGCCGGGGTCCAAAGCCTCCGCCCCGATTGTTCCTGCCCGATGCCGTGTACTTCGCCACAAACCCGGTCTTTTGGATACAGAGCCTTCCGCCGCGCGGTTGAATATCTTTTGGTAGGGCACCTACGGCGCCCGCAACCTCTTCTCCTGCGCATCTTGAGGAACATGCTCATGCACGACCTGCTGGACCAGCTCCGCAACCACACTCCGGTAAGAATTGCCCACATCGAGCGAAGCGGCGGCTCCATGGCCGTGACCCTGCGTTTCGCGGCACTCACTGCCATGCTGCACTGCTCGGGTTCCGGGCCGGCCGGGAGGAACGACGTAGAACTGCGCTACCGCGGGCAATCCTTGAGAGTCAATGGGGCGAGCGCGGCGGAACAAGCGGGCCGGATTTGGTCTTGGTGCCAGTGGCAGAGCGAGATCCGGGAACCCGCCGGCCGGGAACCGCGGAAGGTCATGGCAGAGTCATAACCTTCCCTGCCGCACTGCGTCGAGCCGTTACTTGAACCGCACGACGTCCCACTCAAGGATCCGTGCGTCCGCGAGTCCCTCGGTGGTGAACGGGTCGCCCGCGATAAATCGTTCGGCGTCCTCGCGGGAAGTGAAGATGCCCATCGACGAGCCGGCGGGATCGGAGGCCTGGAACGGTCCGAGCGCGATGAGCCCCCCGCCGTCGGCCTGGAATGCCTCGTAGTAAGCCTTGTGGCGGGGAAACGTCTCGAAGATGCGCGAACGGTCGACGCCCTGATTTAGCCGGTACATCACAACGAATTCCATGTGGGCGATCCTAGCGGCGCTGGTGGGGGAGCGGGAGGGCTGCCTCCAGGCTGCGATTCGGGACAGGGCGGTGGAAGCGAAACCGGTTCCACCGCCTGAAGATCCATACGGCGCGTCAGGACCTTGTGCAGGCACGAGAGTCAGTTGCGGAAATCGACGAGGGCGTCTGGAGTGCGGCGGCGGTGATCCGCAGCGAGGGCAGGCCAATCGGCACGTTGTCCGCACCGTGCCCGATCTTCCGGGTAGATAGCGACAGAGCCGCGCTGGTCCTCGATGCTGTAAGGCGTACTGCCGGCCAAATCAGCACAGCCCTCGGATCCTGACCGGGGATCCGGGCGACGCGTCACTCATGCCCGGGCGGAAGAAGGACCGTGCAGATGCCGGGACCGGGCTTCTTCCCTGTGGTGCGACACGGCCGGCTGCAATCCGCGAAGAGGCAGCCGGCCGGTCGTCCTACCACTCACTGATAGGGAACGGCCAACGTAGCATCGCCACCTTGGGAAGACCTGAGAGAATCATGGGAAGATTCGAGGCATGAAGGGCCGGCGCTTGGTCCGCGGCGCGCACAGCGGTACGGACGGGTATGGACGCCGAAGCCGGCTGCTTGACCCCGACGCCGTGTCCATGGTCCCTTCTGCTCCCGCCCGGATGGTGAAGAATCCGGTAATTGATGCGCCCCAGCCTTGAAGGGAGCAAGGCAGGCAAGGCAGCGCGGCCGACGGGTCAGAGCAGGACGGTGCCTGGCTCCTCTTCAGGGGAGTGTTGTCCCCCCGGCGCTTGGAGGAAGCCGTGTGTCTCCGCAAGGGTCAAGCCGGCGGCGACCGCGATTGCTTCCGGTTCATAGCCTTTGGCGATGAGTGCCTGGACGCTCTCGGACAGGTCATATTCCGCCTGGTCCAGCGCCCATTGCGTGCTTTCGACGTCGGCTGCGGCCAGCCAGACTTGCAGGACCGCCGGAGCAGAAAGGGCCTCGGGCATGCGGGGCTGGATGATGGTTTGGGGGTTATCCGGTACGGCGGGCTCTACAGCCTCATTTGTGGCAACCGGGTGAGAAAAAAACAACGTGCGTTTCTGTGGATGGCTCCATGGGGGCCCTTCCAAACAGGAAGCGATACTTACGGTCGCTAAGCGAAAGAAAGCCTCATACGGGAACGAGACCGGCCGGTCTCGCTCCCGCCCAACACTACACCCCTCCGGCAGGACCGGGAATGCACGGTCGTGGGGCTGCCGCCAGCCCGCGACGGCGGGAGGGCGCGACGGCGGTGCGGTGCGGCTCCTCAGCCGCACCGCACCGCCGTCGTTATGTGCGCTTGCTAGAAGGGGTAGTCGGCGATTTCCGGGCGCACGGTGAGCCACTGGAGCTCGGTGAAGGACTCCATGTTGGCCTGGTGGCCGCCGATGCGGGAGCCGTTGCCGGAGTTCTTCGTGCCGCCGAAGGGGGAGTTGGCCTCGTCGGAGACGGTCTGCTCGTTGATGTGGACCTTGCCGGAGTCGACGCGGTCGGCGATCTGCATAGCGAGGCCGACGTCGCCGAGGATCGACAGGGAGAGGCCGTACTCGTTGTTGTTGGCCAGTTCCACCGCTTCGTCGATGGTGGCGAACTTCGTCACCGGGGCGACCGGGCCGAAGATCTCGTCCTTCCACGCGGCGTTGTTCGCGTCGAGGTCGGCCAGCACGGTGGGCTGGTAGAACGGGCCGTTGTTGGTGCCGCCGGCGGCGAGCCGGGCCCCGGCGGACACGGCGTCCTGGACGATCGAGTCGATGCGCTTGAGCTGGCGCTCGTCGATGATCGGGCCAATGGCGACGGCGCCGGTCTTCGGGTCGCCGACGGGCAGGTTCTTCGCCTTCTCGGCCAGCGCGGCGACGTAGTCCTCGTAGATGTCTTCGTGGACGATGTGCCGGCCGGTGGTCATGCAGATCTGGCCCTGGTGCATGAAGGAGCCGAAGGCGGCGGCGGAGGCGGCCTTGGCCAGGTCGGCGCCCGGAAGCACGATCATGGCGTTGTTGCCGCCGAGTTCCAGATGCACGCGTTTGAGGTTCCGGGCCGCGGATTCGCCGATCTTGCGGCCGGCGGCGGTGGAACCGGTGAAGGCGATGACGCGGACCTCGGGGGCCTCGACGACGGCGGCGCCTATGTCCGCGCCGCCGGGCAGGAGGGCCAGCAGTCCGGCGGGCAGTCCGGCTTCCTCGAAGATGCGCATCAGGGTGACGCCTCCGCTGACGGCGGTGCGGGGGTCCGGTTTGAGCAGCACGGCGTTGCCCAGCGCGAGGGCCGGGGCGACTGCGCGGATCGAGAGGATCAGCGGGAAGTTGAACGGTGCGATCACGGAGACGACGCCGACCGGACGGCGGCGGGCGAAGGACCAGCGGTTCTCGTTGGTAGTGAGGACGTCGCCGGCGGGCAGCGAGGGCAGCGCCGAGGCTTCGTAGCATTCGTTGGCCGCGACGTGGGTCTCCAGCCCTGCCTTGGGACCGATGCCACCGGACTCGCGGACGAGCCAAGACTGGATTTCCTCGGCGTGCTCTTCCCAGAGCTGGCCGGCACGGCGCAGCACGGCGGCGCGTTCCTCGGGCTTGCGAGCGGCCCATTCTTTCTGCGCCGCCGCGGCGGCCGCGGCCGCCTCTTTGACGTCTTCGACGGAGGCCACGCCGTAGCGGCCCAGCACATCGCCGGTGGCCGGTTCGATGCTGTCTGCGGCTCCGCTGCCGCCCTCGCGCCAGCCGTTGACGTAGATCTTGCCATCCCACAGGGAGGTTTCAAGCAGGGACATTTGCCGTCCTTTCGGTGTTTTGCTGGTTCGTTCTGGAGCTAGCCGGCCGTCTTCAGCACGGCCTTGATGGTGCCGCCGGAGGTGGAGTCCGCCACGGCCTGGTCGATCTCGTCAAAGCCGTAGTACTTGACCAGCTTGTCGAAGGGGAAGCGGCCGGCCTTGTAGAGCGCGATCAGTCCGGGAATCAGCTGCTGGGACGTGGTGGAGCCGCCGAGGGTGCCGATGATCCGCTTGCCCCACAGCGTGCGCAGGTGGTCCACGGAGAACCGGGCCTCGGCGGGGGCGCCGCCGATCAGGATCAGCGTTCCCAGCATTCCGACCGCATCGGCCGCCTCTTCGAGCACCTTGATGTTGCCGGTGCACTCCAGCACGTAATCGGCCGGTCCGCCGCAGATCCGCTGGATCTCCTCGAGGGCGTTGACCTTTCCGGAGTTGATCGTGTGGGTGGCGCCGAATTCGCGGGCCAGCTCCAGCCGCGAATCGTGCAGGTCGATGGCGATGATCGTGGCGGCCGGCGTGTTCTTCGCGGCCATCACGGCGGCGAGGCCGACGGCACCGGCTCCGTACACCACCAGGGACTGGCCGGGTTCCGGCTTTGCGGTGTTGAATACGGCGCCGGCGCCGGTAGTGATGCCGCAGGCCAGCGGGCCGACGAGTTCCAGCGGGATGTCCCGGTCCACCTTCACCAGCGACGACGCCAGGGCCAGTGAGTAGTCCGCGAACGACGACTGGCCGAAGAAGTGGCCGGAGATCCTGCTGCCGTCGGCCCGGGTGTACGCGGACGTGCCGGCGTCGGGTCCCTTGAACCGCGCGCCGCTGACCAGCGCCTCGCCCAGGCGCAGGCAGTACCGGTGTTCGCCGCGCAGGCAGTTTTTGCACTCGCCGCAGTACGGCCAGCCCATAATGACGTGGTCGCCCACGGCCACGTTGGACACGCCCGGGCCGACCGCCTCGACCACGCCGGCGCCCTCGTGGCCCAGCACGCCCGGCAGCGGCAGCGGCATGTCGCCCGCCTGGGTGATCAGGTCGGTGTGGCAGAGTCCGACGGCGGCGACCTTCACCAGCACTTCGCCCGGCCCGGGTGCCCCCAGCTCGAGCTCCTCGCTAACAAACGGGGCATCCTTGCCCTCGACCACCAGCGCATTGATCTTCATGCCACGCTCCTCGTCAAGTTGTTGATGCGTCAATCATTTCCCTTTGGCTGCGCCGAGTCAAAGATCCTCCGGGAGGGAAAGAGCCGTATCCACTTCCTGCGGCCATACTTCCCCAGAATCCGGCCCGAAGCCAGAACCTCCGCCCGGTGACGTGGACAAACATTCGCGAGAAACCGCCGTCGTTGTTTGCTTGCCCGGCGGGCTGCGGGGGCGGACGATTGTTTCCTAGCCTCAGGAGGCACCCATGCGGGTCGGTTACCGGACACTGCGGGCCGCGGCCGTGGCGGCCTCCCTCCTGGCGGCTCTGGCCGGGGGCCTGCTGCTCTGGCTGCGGTTCAGCCCGCTTCCGCTGGCGGTGCTGCTGCGGGTCCTCGCGGACCGCGACGGGCGGCGCACAGCGGAGGCAATGGCGCAGCACGTGCCGGACGGGATCGCCGAACTGCTGGACCAGCACTATCTCGGCCACCGGGTGCACACTTACCTGGACGTGTTCTTTCCCCGGGAAGCGGCGGAGGAGTCGCTGCGCCTGCCGACGGTGGTCTGGATCCATGGCGGCGCGTGGATTTCAGGCAACAAGAACGACGTCGCCAATTACCTCAGGATCCTGGCCTCCTACGGTTTCACTACCGTCGGGGTCGATTATTCGCTGGCCCACACGCGGCGCTATCCGGCCCCGGTCCGCCAGAGTGCCGCTGCGCTGCGCTACCTCGAGCAGCACGCCGGCCGGCTGCACATCGACACGGAACGGATCGTGCTGGCCGGGGATTCGGCCGGCGCGCAGATCGCGGCGCAGCTGGCGCTGGTGGTCGCCGACGCGGACTATGCCGGGAAGCTGGGCATCGCGTCGCCCATCGGTGCGGAGAAGCTGCGCGCCGTGCTGCTGCACTGCGGGGCCTACGACCTCTCGCTCGCCGGGGCCGACCAGGCCGGGAACCAGAACTATCTGCGCACCGTGCTCTGGTCCTACACCGGGGCCAGGGACTACCTGGAGCGGCCGTACATCGCGCTGGCGTCGGTCGCCCAGCACGTGGACGGGAGGTTCCCGCCGGCCTTCGTCTCCGCCGGCAAGGCCGACCCGCTGCTGCCGCACTCGCTGGGGCTGGTGACCGCGCTCAAGGCGAAGGGTGCCGAGGTGGAGGAGTTTTTCCCCGGGACGGAGAAGGGGCCGGGACACCAGTACCAGTTCGACCTGCGCCTGGAGGCGGCGTGGGAGGTGCTGCGGCTCAGCGTGGAGTTCCTCCGCCGCAGGACGGACTGAGGGGGTCCCGGACTGGCGGGGCGCCACAATGCGCGGTGCGGGTGCGTAGCGCTGCGGCGGGCGCTGGTAGCGTCGCGTGCATGATCGAGATCACGGGCGCCCTGCAGCGGCAGGCATGGATGGACAAGCGGCTGCCGCCGGTCGAGCAGCTGGACGGCGGGCTGTGGTCCGTGCCGGTGGTCTTCCCGAACAATCCCATGCGCTACACGCTGAGCTATGTGATGGTCGACGGCGGCGACTGCCTGGTCATCGATCCGGGCTTCGATTCGGATGCGGGTTATGCCCAGCTCGGCGCGGCGCTGGAACGGATCGGTCCCGGGATCTCCGGAGTCACCGGGGTCTTCGCGACGCACTACCATGCGGACCATCTGGGGATGGCGCGGAGGGTGGCGGACGCCGCCGGCACATGGGTTGCAGTGGGTCGGCTGGACCGCGACGTCCTGCGTGGCTACGGGGAGCCGGGCGGGGCGATGGAGGAAGACCGGTTGCAGTACCGCGGATGGGGCGTGCCAGCGGAAAAGCTGGCTGAGGTACTGCTGCCGCCGCGCGCGTTCGAACGGATCCGCGAGGAGGCGGCGGTTGACCTGGTGCTGGACGGCGGCGAGGAGCTGCCGGTCGGGTCCCGCGTCCTGCGGACGGAGTCGACGCCGGGGCATACCCCCGGGCACCTGATGCTCTGGGACGACGCCGCCCGGCTGGTGCTCAGCGGCGACCACATCCTCCCGCGCATCACGCCGAACGTCTCGCTGGTTCCGCACGAGCATCCCGACCCGCTGCGCAGTTACCTGACGTCGCTTGAGCGCACGGCGGAGGCGGAGGACCACGAGGTGCTGCCGGCCCACGAGTACCGGTTCAGGGGCATCGGCGCCCGGGCCCGTGCCCTGCGGGCGCACTCGATGGAGCGGCTCGACGAAGTCCTTGCCGCCCTCGAAGCCCAGGCCGATCCGACCGTCTACAGCGTCGCGGGCCGGATCGGGTGGTCGCGCGGCTGGGAATCACTCGGCGGCTTCCAGCTGCGGATAGCGCTGAGCGAGACGGCCGCGCACATCCAGTACCTCGCGACGTCGGGGCTCCACTCCGGCGTCCCGGGGCTGCCCGCCGTGCCGGCTGCTTCGGGCGGGCCGGCCGTGCCGGAGGCGGCGTCGGGCATCGGGGTGCCGGCGGCGGGGTCATCCTAGAACCACCCCAGTAAACGAAACTAGGGTCCTTTGGCAGTGGTCAAACGCTCTACAAGCGACCAGACTGAAGGTGGTTGCAGCGTCTTCCTTGGGGGCGGCTGGTAACGGCCGGGGTGGCAACACCCGAGAATCGCAGCCCGCGAAATGGCTTGAAGTGAGTTGGCTTGGGGAGGCCTGACTTCGGGCCATTTCGTTTGTCCGCTCCTTTTCGGCTCCGGTTTGCCGCCGAGGGCTTTCTCCGGGCGGCGTTGGCTACACTGGCCTCGTTGACCGACCGATGCCGAAGAGCTGGAGGAACGATGTTCAGGCCGGGGGCGCCCCTCGAAGAAATCGAAGAGGACGTCGAATCGATAATCACGGAGCTGGTGCACGAGCTGGGCAGGACCGCGGAGGCGGACCCGGAACCCGCGGGGGCGGAGGAACGGGCATACATCAAGGCCTTCTCCGACGCCCGCGCCAACAGCGCCGGCGACCAGGCTGGACTGCTGGCCACGGCCATCGGGCGGCCGAACCTCGCCGAGGCGCTCATCTACCTGAACCGCCGGCTGGACCGGATGGACCTGGATCCGCAGGACCCGGCGGGCATCATCGGCATCATCGTGCGGCTGGCAATGGACGGGCTGTGGGTCAGCGACATCCTCGACGACACGCGGTTCAGTCCGGCGGAACGCCGGAAGATCACGGACATCCTGACCGGCATGACCTACCTGACGGACAGCCACCTGGAGAAGCTGGAAGCCCAGGCGGCACGGCGCTAAGGCCGGCGCGCAAGGGGCCTGGCCGCGGCACGCCGCGGCCAGGCCCTGGAACCGTGCCCGGAGCTACGAAAATCCGGTGCTTCCGGCCCTTCCTGACCGGCCTTCCCGGCGGTACGCTGAGGGCTAATCAACGGTTGGCCCGCTTCTTTCGGGAGTGCTGTCATGACCAGTGCAGACGTCGTCCGCTCAGCCGGAACGGAGCTATTCGTCAACCGCGATCCCGAAGCCGTGGACCGCTACTATGCGCCCAACTACCGCCAGCATTCCCCGCTGGCGCCGGACGGGCCGGAGGCGCTGCGGCGCTTCGTCGGGCACCTGCCGCTGGACTTCCGGTTCGAACCGCTGCGCATTCTCGAGGACGGCGACATGGTGGTCATCCACTGCGTCTACCACGGCCTCGGACCGACGCCGATGGTCGCGTTCAACGTCTTCCGTGTGCTCGGCGACCGGCTGGCCGAGCACTGGGAGGTGCTGGCGCCGCTGGCCCAGGACTCCGTCAGCGGACACTCCCAGGTGGACGGTCCGACCGAGGTCACCGATCTGGACAAGACGCTCGCCAACAAGGCCCTCGTGGGCGAGTTCGCGCAGAAGGTCCTGATGGAGCGGGACTACGCGGTCGTGGAGAACTACGTCGCCCGCGACTTCGCCCAGCACAATCCCGAGGCCGGCGACGGGCTGGAAGGCATTGAAGCCGCGCTGGCGGTCTGGGCGACGCAGGGCCGCCCGCTGACGCACCGGATGATCCACAGGATTGTCGGGCAGGGGAATTTCGTGCTGACTGTTGCCGAGGGCGAGTTCGGCGTCCCGGTGGCGCTGTACGACCTGTGGCGCCTGGAAGACAGCCTGATTGTGGAGCACTGGGACGTGATCCAGCCCGTGCCGTTCGAGATGCCGCACGGCAACGGGTTCTTCTGAGCCGCGAAATTGACGGTGGGGCCGCCTACTCTGGATGACGAAGCGTTGCCTGGAGATCCGGAGGCCCGATGGGCGTGATGAACGACCTGCTGGGTCCGCCTGCCGTCGCGGGCCTGCGCGACGTCCTGGCCCGGGCAGCGGGCCGGCCGGACTGGCCCGCGCTCGCCGCTGCGGCGGAGCGGCTCGAACCGCTCGCGCTGCGTGCCCGCGCGGACCTGCTGGCGGCGGCGCTCCTGTCCGACCTTTCCGGCCAAATCAGCGGCGGCGGAGACGGGGCCGGCTACCGGCGGGCGGCGTCCGTCTTCCGGGCGGCGCTGGAGGATCCGCAGTTCACGGGCTGGCCGATCTGGCCGGTCAGCGAGGCGGCGGTGACCCTGGCGCTGCGGGACGGGAGCGCGCGGTCCTTCGACGACGCGCTGGCACTGCTGGCGGAGCTGACCCCGCGGCTCACCAGCGAGTTCGCCATCCGGCGGCTGCTCATCGGGGATCTCGACCGCTCGCTGGCCATCATCGCGGACTGGACGCGCCATCCGGACGGGCACGTGCGGCGGCTGGCGAGCGAGGGAACCCGGCCCTACCTGCCCTGGGCCGTGCGCGTCCCGGAGATCATCGCCAGGCCTGCTGCAACGCTCCCGCTCCTGGACGCGCTGCACGGCGACAAGTCCGGCGATGTCAGGCGCTCGGTGGCCAACCATCTGAACGACGTGGCCCGGCACGCGCCGGACGAGGTGGTGGCGGCGGCCGGACGCTGGAGCGCGGATCCTGGGGCGAACACTGCCTGGGTGGTGCGGCACGGGCTGCGGACCCTGGTGAAGAAGGCCCATCCCGGGGCGCTCGCCCTTCTCGGTTTCACCGCCGGCAGCGTGTCGGTGTCGATCCCGGAGCTGGACCGCGGCACCGTGCACCTGCCCGGGGAACTCGGCTTCGCCGTCGTTGTCACTAATAACTCCGGGGAGCCGGCGCGCGTCGCCGTGGACTACCTGGTCCATTACGTGAAAGCCAACGGTTCGCTCGCGCCGAAGGTGTTCAAACTGGCGGTCGCGGAGCTGGCGCCGGGGGAGTCCCGGCAGCTGAGCAAGACCCACGCTTTCCGGCAGATGACCACGCGCGTCCACTACACGGGACGGCACGGAATCCAGGTCCAGGCAAACGGAACGTTGTCCGCCAAGGCGGAGTTCGACGTCGTTAGCTGACGTCCGCCGTCAGTCCAGGCTGGTTTCGGTGGTGGTGTGCGCGTGGCCGCTGCCCTCGGCCTGCAGTTCGCCGGTCAGTTCGTGCAGGCCCTGCACCGCCGCGACCAGGGAAAGATCCGGCTGCTCGACGATGAACGGCAGCAGGAGCCGGTTCTCCTTCTCGAGATGCAGCGCGAAGAGCCGCTCCAATGCGGTGGCCACGGCCGCCGCGCGGACATCGGACAGGCCGCGCAGCTCCTCGAGGGTGTTGACGATGGTGCGGTGCTCCACCAGCATGCCGGTGACGAGCATCGAGGCCTCGGGCCGCTCCCGGGCCATCTCGTAGAGGAACTTCTCCTCCGCCAGGGCGTGCGGCAGCAGCTCGTTCTCGCACCACTCCACCAGCGTGTCCTTGGCGTCGTGCGCGGCCGAAGCGTCGCGCTCCTGCACGGCTTCCGCCAGGAGGGCCGTCAGGTGCTGCATGCGCTGGAGCATCTGCGCGTGGTGGTGTTCGACGGCGGCCAGTGCGTGCCGATCGCTCGCTGCGTCCTTGCCTTCATTGACCATGCCCGCATTCCCTTCAACGGCTCCGGCGGGGTACGTCCCCATGCTTCCAGCACGGGCGGCGCCCGTCCAGAGCCGTCGGCCCCTTCCCGGTGCTTGCAATGTGAGTCGAATCCCATAATATGGGTTGCAGTCTTGTGGCCGCAGTCACAGTGCCAACGTTGCCGACGCCTTCACCGCTGAGGGCCCGTCCGATTGGAATCCTTCTCTATGTCCGACATTGCCGTTCTGGTCAACACCGCGGTGGCCGTCCTCGCCACCGTGGTGCTGATCGTCAGGTTCAGGGTGAATCCCGTTATCTCGCTCGTGATCGGCTCCGTCTACCTCGGGCTCTCCACCGGGCTGGGCGTGGCCAAAACGGTGGAGACCATCACCGGCGGGTTCGGCGAGATCATGGTGGAGGTCGGCCTGCTGATCGCCTTCGGCGTGCTGATGGGCTCCATCCTCAACGAGACCGGGGCCATCCGCCGCCTGGTCGAGCACCTCCTGCGGGTCTTCGGGCCCAAGCGGCTGCCCTACACCATGGGCCTGGCCATCGGGACGGCGCTGCAGTCCATCTTCCTGGACGTGCTGCTGGTGATTTCGGCTCCGCTGGCCCGCCGGCTGGCGCCGAAGATCGGCAAGCTCGGCACGGCCCGGATGGCCACGGCGATGGCGATCGCGCTGGAGTGCGGCATTGTGTTCATGGTCCCCGGCGTCGCGGCGCTGGCCCTGGCCGGCCTGCTCGGCGTGCCGCTGGGCAAGATGCTGGTGTTCGGCCTGGTGCTGATTATTCCGACCATCATCATCTCGATCGCGATCATGTCCTTCCTGTTCCATAAGGGCTTCTGGAACGAGGCCAAGGACGAGGATTCGACCTTCATCGAGGACGACGGCGAAGCATCCGGCGCCGGTGCAGCCGCCGGTGGGAACTCCTCTGGCGGCGCGAACCCCGGCAGGGCTAGTTCTCCGTCGGGCGGTTCCGGTGCCGAAGGGCTCGAGCCCGCCCCCGCGGCGGTGGCCGTCGCGGAGCGCCCGGAGGAGAAGGAAGCGCCCCTGCTGGTGCTCTTTGCCCCGCTGCTGACCGCCTTGCTGCTGATCGGAGCCGGCGCCGTCGTGGAGATCCTCGAGCTCGAGATCGCCTGGCTGCAGCTGCTCGGCAACCCGGTGATCGCCCTGCTGATCGGCTTGATCGGCACCGGCGTGGTGGGCCGCTTCACCGTCGGCCAGGCGCGGGTGGAGAACGCCATCACCACGGGCTTCAAGGAGAGCGGCCAGATCCTGATCCTGACCGGTGTGGGCGGCTCGCTCGCGGCCACGGTCGCCGCCGCCGGGCTGGGCGACATCCTCGGCGGCTTCTTCTCCGCCAGCACCGTGGCGCCGCTCCTCGTGGTGTGGGGCATCGCCGCCGTGCTGCACATCGCCGTCGGCAGCGTCACGCTGTCCGCCATCACGGCGGCGGGCCTGCTCGCGCCCATCGCCCCGGCACTCGGCATCGATCCGGTGCTGATCGCCCTCGCCGCCGGCGCCGGCTCGCTGTTCATGGTGCACGTCACCAGCAACACCTTCTGGCTGCTGCAGTCGCTGCTGGGCCAGAGCGTCCGCGGCGCGCTGAAGTCGGTGACGGTCGGCGTTTCGGTGGCGTCCGTCGTCGCTATCCTGCTGATCCTGCCGATGAGCCTGTTCCTCTAGACGCCGCTGCAAGCCAGACATAAGTACCAAAGGAAAACGATGAGTGAGAACGAGATTGCGCCGCTCGCGGGCGTGCGCGTGCTGGAGCTGGGCAATTACATCGCGGCGCCGACGGCCGGAAGGCTGCTGGCGGACTTCGGCGCCGAGGTGATCAAGGTGGAGCGGCCGGGCACCGGCGACGAGCTGCGCAACTGGCGGCTCTACCGGGGCAAGACGTCCATGCTGTACCGGACAATCAACCGGAACAAGAAGTCGGTGGTGCTGGACCTGCGCACCGAGGCCGGCCGCAAGGCGGTGCTGGCGCTGGTGGCCGAGTGTGACATCCTGCTGGAGAACTTCCGCCCGGGCACGTTGGAGAAGTGGGGGCTGGGCCCCGAGGTGCTGAACGAGGCCAATCCGGAGCTGGTGATCACGCGGATTTCCGCCTTCGGGCAGACCGGCCCGCTGTCGGAGCGGCCGGGCTTCGCCGCGGTCGCCGAGGCCTACAGCGGTTTCCGCAACCTGGTAGGCGATCCTGACCGGGCCCCGGTGCGGGTGGGCGTGTCCATCGGGGACTCGATCGCTGGGCTGTACGCGGCTTTCGGTTCGGTGATGAGCCTGTTCCAGCGGGAAGGACGACGGCGGCAGGGGACTTCCGCGGTGCCGCTGCGCGAGCGGGTGGTCGACGTGGCGCTGCACGAGGCCATGTTCTCCATGATGGAGTCGCTGATCCCGGACTACGAGGGCTACGGCGTCCGCCGCGAACGGGTCGGCGGGCGGATGGAGGGAATTGCGCCGTCGAACGCCTATGTCTGCGCGGACGGGGGCAGCATCGTCGTGGCCGGCAACGGCGATGGCATCTACAAGCGCTACATGGACACCATCGGGCGGCCGGACCTGGGCATCGATCCCGGGCTGCAGTCCAACGACGGCCGCTGGGCACGCCGCGAGGAGCTGGATGAGGCGATCGGGGAGTGGGCCGCGGGCCGCAGCGTCGCGGAAGCGCTGGCGGCCCTGGACGCTGCCGGGGTGCCCGCCGGTCCGATCTACACCGCGGCGGATATCGTCGAGGATGAGCAGTATGCCGCCCGCCGGATGGTCCAGAAGTTCGACGTCTCCACCGGCGAGGAGGTGCTGCGCGATGTCGGTTTCCCGGGCGTGGTGCCGGTCATCGGCGGAGAATCGCTGCCGATCCGCAACCTGGGGCCGGACCTGGGCGAGCACACGGACGAGGTGCTCGGCGGGCTGCTGGGCATGGATGCGAAGGCAATCGATGCGGCCGCCGGCCGCGAGGAGGCAATGCAGGGATGAGCTTCACCTTTGAACCGCGGGCCGCGCTGCGGGATGTGACGCTGCGGGACGGCCTGCAGCTGACCGGGAAGATGCTCTCCACCGCCCGGAAGGTGGAGATCGTGCGGGAACTCGTGCGCCTCGGGGTACCGGAGATCGAGCTCGGATCGATGGCCCGGGAGGACCTGGTACCGCCCATGGCCAACACGCTGGAGGTGGTGGAGCAGCTGACGCCGGAGGAACTGGAGCGCTGCTGGATCTGGGTCGCTACCCCGGGCCACGTGGCCAAGGCAGCGGCGGCCGGCGCGCGCAATTTCCAGTACTGCTTCTCCGCCTCTGACTCGCACAACCAGGCCAACATCGGCCGCAGCACCGAGGCCAGCCTGGCAGCGCTGCCGCAAGCGGTCGAGTATGCCCGGGCCGCCGGCGGGCGGATCCAGCTGTGCATCGCCACGTCCTTCACCTGCCCCTTCGAAGGGCTGGTTCCCGAGGACCGCGTGCTGGCGATCGCCAACGATCCGCGCGCCGAGGGCACCTGCGACATCGTCATCTGCGACACCCTGGGCCAGGCGGTTCCAGCCCAGGTGGCGTCGCTGATCCGGCGGGTCAGGGAGGAAACTCCGGCGCGGCGGATCGTCTACCACGGGCACGACACCTGGGGGCTGGGCGTGGCCAACACACTGGCCGCGATTTCGGCCGGCGCCGAGCTGGTGGACGGAGCCCTCGGCGGGCTCGGCGGCTGCCCGTTTGCCCCCGGGGCGAGCGGCAACACCTCATCGGAGGACATCCTGTTCGCGACCCGGCCCGGGTGGCTGACCCCGGAATCCTTCGGCGCGATGGTGGAGCTGTCGGAGAAGCTGCTGGCCGAACTGGGCGAACCGAACCGGTCCAAGTCCGCGCAGGGGGCCCGTTCCAAGGCCGAGGCCTTCGAATGGGTCATCGCCGGCGGCCCCGACCCCGCCTGCGACCGGAGCAGCTAACCACGGAGTCAGGAGGCGGCTTCGCCGGGGAAACGGCCGCCGATGATCCTGGTCATGCGCTCGGCGGTCTGCAGCAGAGTCTCCACCCAGCCCTCGCACACCTCCCGGGGCATCCGCAGGGTGGGGCCGCTGATCGTCACGGCCCCAACCAATCCGGCCGAGGAGTCGAAGACCGGCGCCGACAGGCCGGAGGCGCCGGTCTCGCGCTCGTCGGTGGTGATCGCGAAGCCGTCGGTGCGGGTCTGCTTGACCACGGCCTGCAGGTCCTCGGAGCTGGTGATGGTGGATTCCGTAATGGACTCCAGCGGCTCCTTCAGGACGCGGTCCAGCAGTTCCGCGTCCCACGCGAGCAGGACGCGGCCGGCGGAACCGGCGTGCAGCGGCATGATCTTGCCCAGGTGCATTTCCCGCCGCAGCGCGTGCCGGGTCTCGGCGATCCCGACACATACCCGGTACCGCTGTTCGGCCTTGAAGAAGCATGCGGTCTCGCCGGTGGCATCGCGCAGGTCCTTCAGCAGCGGGTTGAGCACGTCGAGGATTTCCTTGCCACGCGTGGCCGGCGCCGCCCAGTACGCCATCTTCAGGCCGATCCGGTAGGCGTCGTCCTCCCGGTCCAGGAAGCCCTGGGCGGTGAGGTTGGTGACCAGCCGCTGCACGGTGGACGTCGGCATTCCGGTGGCCTCGCGGATGCCGGCCAGCGTCAGCACGGGCCGGGTGAGCGAAAAGGCGTCCAGAATGGCGCTGATCTTGGCGAGCACAAGCAGGGGATTGTTTCCCGGCTTGGCGGGCGATTGCGGGGCGGGCATGGCAGTCAGGCTAGCCCCGGCGGGCCGATGCGGCAACACGTAACGGACGACGGCGGCGGGCTTGGAATGTGACGAAGGTTACTGTTAGCATGAGTCCACATTATGGCGGCGAACCCACAATGTGAACCCACAAGGTTCGCTTGCGGAGCCGCGGACCGGCCCCGACCGGTACAGCTCTGAAGGCGGTTTCCGCACCGCTTCAACCTGAATGGAACGTGGGTCCTTGGGGGCTCGGGAGAGATCATGACGCTATCTTCGGCTGGAACGCCGACGCAGTATGCGGTGGAGCTGCAGGGCTGCACCAAGCAATTTTCGACGCCGGGCGGCGGCACCTATTTCGCCGTGCGGGACATCGACCTGAAGGTCGAACCGGGCCGCTTCGTCTCGATCGTCGGGCCGACCGGATCCGGCAAGTCGACCATCCTGAACATGGCCGCCGGCCTGCTCAAGCCGTCCTCGGGGACGGCGAGCAGCTTCGGCGCACCCGTGCACGGGGTCAACCGCCGCGCCTCCTACATGTTCCAGCAGGATGCCCTGCTGCCGTGGAAGACCGTGATCGAGAACGTCAGCCTCGGGCTGACCATGGCCGGCGTCGGCAAGGCCGAAGCCCATTCCGAGGCGCAGCGCTGGCTGGAGAAGGTCGGCCTGAAGAACTTCGCGGACCGGTATCCGCACCAGCTCAGCGGCGGGATGCGCAAGCGCACCGCGGTGGCCCAGGCCTGGATCGTCAATCCGGACATCCTCCTGATGGACGAGCCGTTCTCAGCGCTGGACGTGCAGACGCGCCAGATCATGGAGAACGAGCTGCTGGCGCTCTGGCAGGAATCCGGCAAGGCGGTGGTCTTCATCACCCATGACCTGGACGAGGCAATCGCGCTCTCCGACGAAGTGGTCATCCTGGGCGCAGGGCCGGGGAGCACCGTCGTCGGCAATTACGAGATCACGATCCCGCGCCCCCGCGACCTGCTCGACATCCGGGACGACCCGAAGTTCGTGGAACTGCACCGCGAAATCTGGGGCCGGCTGAAGATCGAAGTTTCCAAGACCTACGAGGCCGCCCGTGCGGAAGAAGGTGAAGTGGCGTGACCGTCCTGAACAGCCGCAAGGCCCTCAAGCCTGCTCCCGGCGAGGGCACCACTGCCGCCCGCGCGCGGCGGCGCAACGGCACCTCCGACGGCATGATGCGGGTGTACCAGCTGGTCCTGGCCGCCGTCGTGCTCGGCGCCTGGGAACTGCTCGGCCGTGCGGGGATCATCGACGAGTTCTTCTTCCCGCTACCCTCGGACATCCTGGCCACCGTCTGGTCCTGGATCTCCACCGGCTACGTCTTCCCGCACCTGTGGATCACGATGCAGGAAGCGCTGCTGGCCTTCGCGGTCGGTACCGCCGCCGGGTTGTTCCTGGGCTTCCTGCTCGCGCGGGTGCGCTTCCTGGAGCGGCTCTTCGACCCGTTCCTGCAGATGTTCAATGCGCTGCCGCGCGTGGTGCTGGCGCCGATTTTCCTGCTCTGGTTCGGCCTCGGCATCTGGTCCAAGGTGGCCTTCGGCTTCACCCTGGTGTTCTTCATCGTCTTCTTCAACACCCTCGAGGGCGTGAAGAACGTGGACCGCGTGCTGGTGGACAATGCCAGGATGCTCGGCGCCTCGGAGAAGCAGCTGCTGCGCCACGTTTTCATTCCCAGCGCCCTGACCTGGATCTTCTCAAGCCTGCACATCAGCGTCGGCTTCGCCATCACCGGCGCGGTGGTCGGGGAATACCTCGGCGCCTCGGCGGGCGTGGGCTACGCGATCGCCCAGGCCCAGGGCGTCTTCGACACCCAGGGCGTGTTCGCCGGCATGTTCATCCTCATGATCGTGGTGCTGATCATCGACCTGCTGGTCAACCGGCTGGAGAGGTACCTGCTCCGGTGGCGCCCGGTCCAGTCTTCCTGACCATCCCTAGCATTCCCTACCATTCCGCTCACGCATTCCTGAAGGGACCTATCCCATGAACCATCCGGAGAACCGCCGCAGCCGCCGGCTCCGCCGTTTCAAGCCCCTGGCCGCCGCCGCGGCCCTCGTCCTCGCGCTGGCCGCCTGCGGCGCGCCGGCCTCGGCTCCGCCCGGGCAGCAGGGCAGCGGCGAGGCCCAGGACGGGGCCGCCGGCGGCGACAAGATCGTCATCGGCGTCGGCGGGCAGACCCTGCTGACCTACATGCCGACCACGCTCGCGCAGGAACTCGGCTACTACGAGGACGAGGGCCTTAATGTCGAGCTGCAGGACCTGCAGGGCGGCTCCAAGGCCCTGACCGCCATGCTCGGCGGCAGCACCGACGTGACCAGCGGCTACTACGAGCACACCATCCAGATGCAGGCCAAGAACCAGCCGATCAAGGCCTTCGTCGACATGGGCCTGTCCTCCGGCCTCGCCCTCGTGGTGGCGCCGGACCAGGAAGGCAGCATCAAGTCCATCGCGGACCTGAAGGGCAAGAACGTCGGCGTCACCTCGCCGGGCTCCTCGACAGACATGTTCGTCAAGTACCTGCTGGCGGAGAACGGCATGAAGAAGGAGGACGCTTCCGTCTCTGCGATCGGCGCCGGCTCCTCCGCGGTTGCCGCCGTCGAAAACGGGCAGGTGGACGCCGCCGTCATGCTCGAACCGGATGTCACCGTGCTGGCCAAGCGCCTGGGCAAGGACCCGGTCATCATCCAGGACGTCCGCACCCTGGACGGCCTGAAGGCCGTCTTCGGCACCGAAGCCTGGCCGTCCTCCAGCCTCTACGCGAAGACCGACTGGCTCGAGCAGAATCCGGAGGACGCCAAGAAGCTGGCCAGCGCGATCAAGCGCACGCTGGAGTACATCCAGACGCACTCCGGCAAGGAGATCGCGGCCGAAATGCCGGAGAAGTACGCCGGCGGCGACGTCGACCAGTACGCCGCGGTGATCGAGGAGCTGAAGGCAACCCTCAGCAAGGACGGGGCCTTCACCGAAGAGGGCGCCGAGGCCGTGCTCAAGACGCAGCGGATCGCCAACCCCGAGGTGGGCGACAAGGAGATCGACCTGTCGACGACCTACACCAACGAGTTCGTGCAGTAATCCTCCCCGCCCGCACGCCGGCCGCTCCCGCCCGAGGGGGCGGTCGGCGTCGTTAAGGAAAACAAGGCTGCCCTGCCTCTGGCCAGCACAAATAGGCAGGTATAGCCTGAGCGTGGCCGCCGTTTCCCGAGTGCAGTGAGGTGTCCCGTGCCGGATCGAATCGCGGATATCTGGGGAACCCGCACCCCTTATGGACAGGGCGGGAACTGGCCGGTGAGGGTGGACACGAAGCTGGCCGACGGCGTCGCCAAGGCGGACGTCGACCGCTGGGTGAAGTCCGCCTGCCTGCTCTGCAGCAACGGCTGCGGCTGCGACATCGCGGTCAAGGACGGCCGCATGGTCGGCATCCGGGGCCGCGCGGAGGACCGGGTCAACCACGGGCGGCTGGGACCCAAGGGGCTGTTCGCCAGCTGGCAGGGGGTGGACAACCGGGACCGGCTTACCGTGCCCCTGGTCCGCGAGGACGGGCGCCTCGTGGAGGCGGACTGGGACACCGCGATGGGGCGGATCGCCGAGCGCAGCCGCGCGCTGCTGGAGGAGAAGGGGCCGCTGTCGCACGGCTTCTACACCAGCGGCCAGCTGTTCCTCGAGGAGTACTACGCGCTCGCCGTGCTGGGCAAGGCCGGAATCGGCACGCCGCACATGGACGGCAACACCCGGCTCTGCACCGCGACGGCGGCGGCATCGCTCAAGGAGTCCTTCGGCGCGGACGGGCAGCCCGGCAGCTACACCGACATCGACGAGTGCGACGCCATCTTCCTGTACGGGCACAACATGGCCGAGACCCAGACGGTGCTGTGGGCCCGGGTGCTGGACCGGATCGCCGGGCCGGACCGGCCGCGGGTCGTGTGCGTGGATCCCCGCGACACCGAGGTTGCCCGGCACGCCGACGTCCACCTGCCGGTGCGGCCCGGGACCAACCTCGCGCTGATGCACGGCCTGGTCCGCGAGGTGGTCGCGAACGGCTGGGTCGACGAGGACTACGTCGCCGGGCACACGCAGCGGTTCGGCGACCTGCTCGCCGCGGTGGAACCGTGGACACCCGAGGCCGTGGCCGAAACCTGCGGAGTGGCGGCGGCGGACGTGCGCCGGGCGGCGGAAATTTTCGGCACCTCGCAGCGGGTGCTCTCGACCGTGCTGCAGGGCTTCTACCAGTCGTGGCAGGCGACGGCGTCCTCCTGCCAGGTCAACAACCTGCACCTGCTGCGCGGCATGCTGGGCCGGCCCGGCTGCGGCCTGCTGCAGATGAACGGCCAGCCGACGGCGCAGAACAACCGCGAATGCGGGGCCGACGGCGACCTGCCGGGCTTCCGCAACTGGGAAAACCCGAAGCATGTCCGCGAGCTGGCGGAGCTGTGGGGCGTCGACGAGCTGAAGATCCCGCACTGGGCGTCGCCGACCCACGCGGCCCAGATCTTCCGCTACGCCGAGCAGGGGTCCATCGGGTTCCTATGGATCTCGGCGACCAATCCGGCGGTGTCCATGCCCGAGCTGCCGCGGATGCGCCGGATCCTGGCCAAGCCCGAGCTGTTCCTGGTGGTGCAGGACCTGTACCTGACGGAGACGGCGCAGTACGCGGACGTAGTGCTGCCGGCGGCGGCGTGGGGCGAGAAGACCGGCACCTTCACCAACGTCGACCGCACCGTGCACCTCTCGGACCAGGCCGTCGAGCCGCCGGGGCAGGCCCGCAGCGACCTGGACATCTTCCTCGACTACTCGCGCCGCATGGGCTTCGCCCGCAACGACGGCTCTCCGCTGCTGGACTGGACCGGCCCCGAGGACGCCTTCCGGGCATGGCAGGAATGCAGCCGCGGCCGTCCCTGCGACTACTCCGGCATGTCCTACGCCATGCTCCGGGAACGCGGCGGCATCCAGTGGCCCTGCAACGACGAGCACCCGGACGGACTGGATCGGCTCTACACGGACGGGACCTTCTCCACCGATGCGGCTTACTGCGAAACCTACGGCCATGACCTGACCACCGGGGCCACGGTCGGACCGACCGCCTACCGGGCGATGGCTCCGGCGGGCCGGGCGCTGTTCAAGACGGCGCCGTACTCGCCGCCGCCGGAGGAACCCAGCGATGAGTACCCGCTGCGCTACACCACCGGCCGGACGGCCTACCACTTCCACACGCGCACCAAGACGGGCCGGGCACCCCAGCTGAACGCGGCCGCGCCGGGCATGTGGATCGAGCTCTCCGCCGCCGACGCCCAGCGGTACGGGATCGGCGAAGGCGACATCGCCGTCGTGAGTTCCGCCCGCGGACGGATCACCGCCCCGGTGCGGATCGGCGACGTCCGCGAGGGCACGGTGTTCGCGCCGTTCCACTTCGGCTACTGGGACACGGGCGGCTCGCCGGACGACCACCCCCGCGCGGCCAACGAGCTGACCATGACCGAATGGGACGCGGTGTCGAAGCAGCCGATCTTCAAGACCGCCGCCGTCCGGCTGGAAAAGGCTGCGGCCGGGAGCGGGCCGGCGCCGGCCCCGACCACCACCGCGTCGCGGCCGGCGCAGCCCGGGACGGTGCCCGCCACGATCGGCGGGGCCGCCGCCGAGGCGAGGGAGGAACCAGCATGAAACTGCCCGTCTACCTCGGCCTGCTGCACCAGTCCGAAGCAACCCTGGCCGAGTCCTACCGGCAGGTGGCGGAAGGCCACGGGGAAGAGCCCGATGTCCACTTCCTCTGCCTGACGCTGGCCCGCCAGTGCGACGCCCACCAGGACGCGCTGGCGCCCATCATCGGGCGCTACGGCGAATGCACCGAAGACGACGAGCCCGAGCGGCTGCACCACGAGGGCCTCTCCAAAACCCGCTCCGGCCCGGTGGGACTGCTGCGGGACCTGCAGGACCTGTACCTGATGGCCAACCTCGTGGATATCACCTGGACCATGGTGAAGCAGGCCGCGCAGGGGCTGCAGGACGCGGAACTGCTGGACGTGATCGCCCGGTGCGACGGCGAGACCGAGGTCCAGCTGCACTGGCTGAAAACCCGGATGAAGCAGGCGGCTCCGCAAGCCCTGATCGCCGCGTCCTGAAATTGCGCTAACGACGGCGTTTCCAACCGCCGTGCGCGGGCGTATCCTTCCGATTGGGGGAGCAGATCACCGGTCTGTCGGTACTCGAGGAGGAGACCATGCCGGACAAGTCACCGCATAAGCACGAACCCAAGAAGCAGGCCAAGGGCGCAACGATCAAGCAGAAGCGCGCCGAGAAGCGGGCTAAACATATTGTCGAAGGTCCCGCGGATCCCGTGGCCCACATCAAGAAGCGCGGCTGACGCGCAGGCGGCCGGTCCCGGCGGCGGGGCCGGCCGTTTCCATGCTTGTTTCTTAGTCCGTAGCCGTCGCGCGCCCCGGCGGCTCAGCGCAGGAACAGCTCAGCGCAGGAACAGCATGTACACCGCGAAGATGGCCAGGCCTGAGGCCCAGCCGGCCAGCACCTGCGCCCACGAGTGGTCCCCGAGCTGGACCCGGGACCAGCCGACGGCAAGCGGCAGCACGCTCCAGAGCACCCCCAGCGGCATGGAGGCGGAGGCGAGCACGGCGGCGAAGAACGCGGCGACGGCGGCGTGGACCGAGAGTTTCCAGACCAGGTTGACCGCCATCGAGAGCGCGAGCCCGAGCAGCACCGTGAAGATCAGCCGGTGGAAGGCCAGCGCCGCGTCCATCAGGGACAGGATCCAGAGGCCCACGATGATCGAGACGCCGGTGAAGGCCATGACCGGTCCGCGCTGGCTCCGGTTGCCAATATGGTGGTCGCTGAGCGTCCCGTGCCGCGCCAGCACGTAGACGGTGGCGAAGGGCAGCGCGGTGACGAAGAGGATGGCCACGGCCACCTCGGCCAGGGTGACCTCCGGCAGGATCAGCGGCGACGCGGCCAGCACGAGTGTGACCAGCACCGTGGGCGCGAAGGCCTCGGTGATGAAGCGCGCCGTCCTGTGGCGCCGCGTCGGCTGCTCTGGCACTTTTCCAGCGTAGCGCCGCGGCCGCCGGATGGAGCCGGACGGAGCCGGCCGACGCCGGTGCTTGTGCTTCCCTGCTCAGTCGGCTGGACGGGCCGGGGGCAGCAGCCGCCGCGGGCCGGGCCCGGCGTCGCCGAGGATGTCGGACGGATTGTAGAGCTTGCAGCTCCGGAGCGAGAGGCAGCCGCAGCCGATGCAGCCGGTGAGATCGTCGCGCAGCCGCTGGAGCTGGTCGATCCTGGCGTCCAGCTGCTCGCGCCAGCCGGCGGAGAGCCGCTTCCAGTCCGCCTTGGTCGGCGCCTTGTCCTGCGGCAGGGTGTCCAGCGCGGCCTTAATGTCCCGCAGCGGTATGCCGAGCTGTTGGGAGACCCGGATAAAGGACACCCGGCGCAGCATGTCCCGCCGGTAGCGCCGCTGGTTTCCGCCCGTGCGGCGGCTGGAGATGAGGCCTTCCTTCTCGTAGAAGTGCAGGGCGGACACCGCCGCGCCGGTGCGTTCGGACAATTCTCCCGGGGTGAGCTCCTTGTGCCCGGAATCGGGTTTCTCCACCGCGGCCCCTTCCTGCTTGACCTCAAGCGTACTTGAGGTTGTTGGCTGGTCAAGACGCGGCCGAATCCGGCCGGGCCACCGGCCGGCTAAAGGCCCGGTTCCATCGATACAGCGGAGCAGAATATGCACGGAATCATCCAGCGGGCCTTCGGCGGTCCGGACGTCCTGCGCTTCGAGGAGCGGCCGGAGCTGCAGTCCGCACCGGGCCAGGCCCGGATCGCCGTGCTGGCCAGCGGCGTGCACCTGCTGGACGCCGGTATCCGCAGCGGCACCAGCTTCGGCGCGCTGCCCAAGCCGGAGCTGCCCATGGTCCCCGGCCGCGAGGTGGCCGGCCGCGTGGATGCCGTGGGTGGGGGCGTGGACCCGGCCTGGCTGGGCCGCCCGGTGGTGGCGCATCTGGGCGCCGCCAGCGGCGGTTATGCGGAGCAGGCCCTAGCCGCCGCGGCCTCGCTGCACGCCGTACCGGAGGGGTTGGACGCGGCAACGGCGGTTGCGGCGATTGGTACCGGCCGGACGGCCGCGCTCATCGTGGAACAGGTGGAGATCCGGCCCGATGACATCGTGCTGGTGCCCTCTGCCGCCGGGGGACTGGGCGTGCTGCTGGTCCAGGCAGCCAAGGCCGCCGGCGCATGGATAGCGGGCCTCGCGGGGTCGGACGAAAAGGTGCGTATCGCGCGGAATGCAGGCGCCGACGTCGTTGTTAACTACCGCAGCCCCGGCTGGGCGGAAGAATTGGAACGGCTGCCGCGGCCTACGCTGGTGTTCGACGGCGTGGGCGGGCACGTGGGCCGGGTTGCCTTCGAGTTGCTGGCAGAGGGCGGGCGGCAACTGGTGTTCGGCTGGTCCTCGGGTGGACGGAACGACTACTCGCATCCGGCCAAGACCACGGCCAGCCTGCTGGGGCCGGTCAACGCAGAGCGGCTCCGCGCACTGGAGGCGGAGGCCCTGGCCCGCGCGGCGGACGGATCGCGGGTTCCGCTGGTCGGCAGCAGCTTTCCGCTGGCCTCGGCCGCCGAGGCCCACCGCGCGCTCGAGGCTAGGGAAACATACGGCAAAATAGTGCTTCTGACCGAAGGAGACCTGGCATGACCGTGGAGCTGGCGCCGGCGCCGCTGCTGTCCAAAACCTACCGCGCCACCACCGCCGGAATCTTCGCGCTCGCCTTCCTCTTCGCCTTCGAGGCGATCGCCGTCGCGACCGTCATGCCGGTGGTCGGCCGCGAACTGGACGGCCTGTCGCTGTACGCCATTGCCTTTTCCGCGCCCCTGGCCGTCGGCGTCATCGCCACCGCGATGGCCGGCGGCTGGATCGACGCGCGCGGCCCCGGCCCGGCGCTGCGCACGGGCGTGGGGCTCTTCGTCGCCGGGCTCATCGCCGCGGCGTTCGCGCCCAGCATGCCGGTCTTCCTGGTGGGCCGCGGGGTCCAGGGCTTCGGCTCCGGGCTGGCGGGCGTGGGGCTGTACGTGCTGATCGCGAAGGCGTACCCCGAGGGCATGCGCGCCCGCGCCTTCACCGTGCTGACCAGCGGCTGGGTGCTGCCGGCGCTTGCGGGGCCGGCGATCGCGGGGCTGATCAACCACTTGGCGGGCTGGCGGTGGGTCTTCGGCGGCGCCCCGCTGTTCGCCGTCGTCGCCTATCTTGCCCTCGCCCCGGCCCTGAGCACCACCCGGCAGGAAGGGGTGTGGAAGAACGACGGCGGGCGCACGGCATGGGCGGCGATAGTCGCCGCCGGGATCCTCGGCGTGGGGTTCGCCGGGCAGCGCAGCCTGGACTGGTGGATCGTGCTCGCCGTCGCGGCGGTGGCGGCCGTGCTGCTGGCCGCACCCCGGCTGCTCCCCAAAGGAACGTGGCTGTTCCGGCGCGGCCTGCCCGCGGTGATCTCGGTCCGCGGTTTGATCGGAGCCGGCTTTTTCGGTGCAGAGGTCTACCTGCCGCTGGCGCTGGTGGAACACCGGGGCTTCACGCCCACCGAAGCCGGCCTGCTGCTGACTACCTCGGCGGTCGCCTGGTTCTCGGGGTCCTGGCTGGCGGCCAACCTGCCGTTCCTCGCCGGCAAGGTCATGCGGGTGCGGCTGGGCACCGGGCTGGTCACGGCCGGAGTAGGCCTCGCGGTCCTTAGCCTGGACGCCCAGGTGCCGGTCGCCGTCGTTGTTGTTGGCTGGGCGATGGCAGGCCTGGGCATCGGCATGGCGTTCTCCACGCTGTCGGTGCTGCTGCTGGACCACTCGGCGGACGGCGAAGAAGGCAGCAACAGTTCGGCGCTGCAGATCAACGATGCGGTGGTGCAGTCGCTCTACCTGGCGCTGGGCAGCATCGCCTTTGCCGCCCTCCTGCCGGTGGCGCCGCTCTGGGGCTTCATCACGGCCTTCGGCGGCTCCTTCGCGATCGCCCTGCTGGCGCTGCTGCTGACCCGCCGGCTGGCAGGAGCGCCTGGGCGGGGGTGATCCGGGGACAGGTGCCGGAGCTCTTCCCGGGACCCAAGGTTTCTGCAACCCTCCGGAAGATGCTGGACGCGTCAACTTTTGACGACGCTGGTCCGCTCTGTCCATAAGGAGAGTCCCATGTCCATCCCTACCAGCACCAGCACCACCAGATCCGTTTCGAACATTGCCATTACCCTGCTGCGCGTCGTCGTTGGCCTGGTCTTCGTCGCCTACGGCTGGCAGAAGATCAGCACCAATACGATCGCCGGCGTCACCGGCTACTTCACCTCGATCGGCGTGCCCCTGCCCGAGCTGATGGCTCCCTTCATTGCCTACCTTGAGTTGCTCGGCGGCGCCGCACTGATCCTTGGCCTGCTCACCCGGCCGCTGGCGCTGTTGTTCGTCTGCGACATGATCGGCGCGGCGATCTTCGCCCACCTGCCCTCCGGCTTCTATGTGGAGAACGGCGGCTACTCGCAGGTGCTGCTCCTCGGCACCGCATCGCTGGCCATCGCGCTGATCGGGCCCGGCCCGTACTCGGTGGACCGCTACCTCTTCGGCCGGACGGAATCCAGGGCCTCGGTCCTGGCCTGAATGCCGGCCATGGCCGGAAAATACCGGTCATGGCCATAACGCCGGCGGAGCCCGGGTGGATGGCGGGAGCCTGGTTCCAGGCTCCCGCTTCTGCCGTCTTCAGCCCTTCCGGTCCGCCTCGGCGGCCAGGAACCGCTCCACCCGGCGGTCCGGAATCAGCCAGATCGCGGCGACCACGGTGTAGGCGGCCACGGCCAGCAGGGGATTGACGAACGACAGCCCGATCCCGACGAGGTAGATGGCCGGCGAGACCTTCCCCTTCCAGTCCCGCCCCGTGGCCCGTGCCAGCGGACCGTCCCGCCCCTGCTGCCGGATGAGCGCCGATTCCAGCAGGTAATAGGCAACCGCCGCCAGCAGCAGGTTGATCCCGTACACGAGCACGGGGACCTGCGGAAAGCCGGATTCGTCCATCCAGCGCGTGGTGAACGGAAAGAGCGAGAGCCAAAACAACAGGTGCAGGTTCGCCCACAGGATCGTGCCGTTGATCTTCCCCGCCAGATGGAGCATGTGGTGGTGGTTGTTCCAGTAGATGCCCACGTACACGAAGCTCAGCAAATAGCTGTAAAAGCCCGGCAACTCCTGCGCCAGGCCGGTCCATGTGGGCTCCTCAGGCACACGGAGTTCGAGCACCATGATCGTGATGATGATGGCCAGGACGCCGTCGCTGAAGGCCTCCAGCCGGTTCCTGTTCATGTTTGGTCCTTCATGCATGAATCATGGTCACCGCCCGGCCCGTTTGGGAAGCAGGCACTTGGAACGGTCACCAACGGCTCCAGCGAATGCCCATATGATGGCCGTAACCCCGCAGTCGACACCGAGGAGCCATACGCCATGCCGCCGCCCCGCACCCAGCGGCCACTCCACCAGCAGCTGGTCGTCACGCTGTACGGGTTGTATGCAGGGAAGGCAGGAGGGTCCTTCCGGGTCGCAGCGCTTGTCGCGATGCTCGCCGATTTGGGCGTGGATGAACAGTCAGCGCGATCCACGGTCTCCAGGCTGAAGGCCAAAGGTACTCTGCTCAGCCGGCGTGATGACGGCGTGGCACGCTACGTCCTGTCAGGCGATGTCTTGGACATATTCAATGCCGACGACCAGCGCATTTTCGCCCCGGAGCGGTCCAGGCCTGAAGATCCATGGGCGTTGGTGGTTTTCTCGGTGCCGGAGGCAGAACGTAACCGGCGTTATGAACTCCGGTCGGAGCTGACCAGCTTGGGCTTCGGATTCGTGGCCGCAGGTGTCGCGATCGCGCCAAGTATGGTGATGGACCAGGCCATGGAACGGCTCGCCGCGCGGGGGCTGGACCGATATACGGAGTATTTCTCGGGCGATTATCTGAAGGGCGGGGATATCAGGGCGCAGGTCCCGCGATGGTGGGACCTGGAGTTGCTCGACAGGCAGTACTCGGCCTTCATCGACAGCTACGAATCCCTGGCCCGACTTTGGCAGGAACGTGTCCAAGCGGGGAAATTGCCGTCCGGCGCTGACCGGTTGGAAGCCTTCCAAACCTATGTGCCGATGCTGACCCTGTGGCGGAAGTTTCCCTACCGGGATCCGAACTTGCCTCTGGAATATCTGCCCGCGGGCTGGCAGGCGCCACGCGCGAAGCAGGCGTTCCTGACGCTGCACGGCATCCTTCGGGCGCCGGCGGAGGATCATGCAGATGAGCTGCTTCGGACGCGGTGAACCTGGGCCGGTACCTTGTCCATCCATCCGCGCACGAATGGCCATGTAGGCGAGGCCGGATCGATTGCGTCCAAGTGGTCCAGGCCATAGGGAGAGACGAAGTCGATGCGGTCGCCTGCCATCCGGGCCCGGGCAATGAAGTCCAATGAGTGCTCAACCGGCACCCGCTGGTCCACGGCGCCATGGACCACCAACGCCGGCGTACCCAGCGGCAGCTGCCTGACAGGGGAAGCGCCTGCATAGATCCCAGGGGCCTGCTCCGGCGATGCGCCGAAGAATTCCGCGGCAGCGTTCTCGCCGAGGCCTTCCCTGTGCGTGCGCGCGGCGTCGGTGACAGGAGCGAGGGCCACGACGGCATCCAGTTGGTCTGCGGCCAGCAAGGCCAGCTGCCCGCCTACCGAATGCCCGACGCCGACCAGCGGGCCGGGTGCGGCTCGGCGCCAGGCAGAAGCAGCGATGGCGGAGACGGACGAGCGCACGTCCTGACCGGTCTCGGGCCAGCCGCCGCCGTTGCCTCCGCGCCGGTATTCGACGTTGGCTACTGCCCAGCCTTGCCGGACCAGATCCCGCGCCAGGGGAACCATGAGTGAAGCATCGAACCTGGCACGCCAATAGCCGCCGTGCACCAAGACAACCACGCCCCGGGAAGATCCGGGTACGGCAGAATCCCAGCATTGAATAGTCTGCGGGGCATGAGGGCCGTAGCTGAGCGTCAGCACTGGCGTGGCAGGATCTGGTTCCAAGATGTTGTCCTTTGCTGTTGTCCGGTGCCCGACGTAGACGAGCCGGGCACCGGAGGCGGGTTTCTGTCAGGCTCCGGGGACAGCGCCCGGCGGGAGGAAATCCACGTCGTGCAATGCAGAACGCCGGACGACTTCCTCCGGATCGTCCAGATCATGCAGCTGGTCGAAGAGCTGGGAGAGCCGGCCGGCCGGACTGACCCAGAACAGCGACTTTCCCGGAGTTTCGCCCTTGTTGTAGTAGGCGTGGGGAAGGCCCTTGGGCATGCGCACAGTGTCACCAGGTCCAGCCGTCGTCCACTCGCCGTCGAGGTAGAGCGTATAGACGCCCTCCATCACGTATATGTGCTCGTCCTGCGTCGGATGGACATGCGGGGGAACTCCGGTGCCGGTCGGATCCAGGGACAGCCATGCGAAGCTGGAGGCGCTCTCGACCTTCGCCAAGTACGTGTGGCCGAGCACGTTCCAGGTCTTGTTTCCCATGGCCTCGCTTGCGAGCGTAATGCCTTTCGGCAGATCGCCCAGCACAATTTCCGTTTCTTGCTGCATTTCCATGACAGATCCTTTCGTCGAGCATCGGTGCGGCCAGCATGGCAGAGGATCCATCGATATGCAATGGCTATTGCGATCGCAAAAAGTACTACATATGATGTGTGTCACGTTCCTGCCGGCCCGGTCCGGCTCAGTGAATCTTGCAAACCGCCAGCTGCGCTGACAGCCGCGGTATCCGCCCACCCATCAAGGAAGACGAGGGGCACTTATGAGCAATTCAGCACCAGGAATGTCCGTCCACACACTAGGCACCGGCGGCGGCCCGATCGTTTCCAGCAGCCGCGCCGGCACAAGCACCGTGGTTTGCGTCGACGGTGCGGCTTATGTCATCGACTGCGGCATGGGCAGCATCCGCAACTACCGGTCGAGCTGCGCATGGTCGGATCTCCGAGGAATTTTCCTCACCCACCACCACTCAGACCACGTCTACGACCTCGGCTCGTTCCTGGTCACAGGCTGGCAAGTCCCCGGGGAGTCCTTCAGCCGCCCCATCCATGTGTTCGGGCCGGGCAGGCCGCAGCGGATTCCTGCGTTGGACCAAGAGCATGCCGCGCAGGTTGATGAACGGACAGCCGGAAGGACCATGGCGGGTACGGTTGAGGTGGTCGACGCGCTGCTGGACCGGGTTTTTGCCTCGGATATTTGCATCCGCATGGCAGATGAAGGTCGTGAAGAGCCGCACAATTGGGTGGTAGCCCACGACATCGCGATCCCGGATTCAGTGCCAGCGGATCCCGTCGAAGCGCGCCACCCGGCAATGGACCCGTTCGAGATCTATAAGGACGAGCTGGTGACGATCACGGCGATCCTGGTAGACCACCGGCTCTGTTATCCAGCCTTTGCCTTCCGCGTGGATTCCGCCTACGGTTCGGTGGTGGTCTCCGGCGACACCGCTTACTCGGAGAACTGCATCCGCCTTGCCCGCGGGGCGGATCTGCTCCTGCACGAAGTCATGGACCTGGACGCCATCCTGGCTACCTTCCCTGATGGGCCCACCCGTGACGGCATCGAGATCCACCTGAGGGAATCCCACACGTCTTTCGAGGAAGTGGGCAAGGTCGCCCAGGCGGCCGGTGCGGGAAGGCTGGTCCTGCACCATATTGTGCCGAATACCCCTGGTGCTGCAGACCTGCAGAAGATCAAGGCGGGGGCCGCGAAGGATTTTTCTGGCCCGGTGCAGGTTGCGGAAGACAATGACTGCTTCATCATCGCATCGACGCCTTCGCTGTCCGCCCCGCGTGAGGAAGCGGAGGTCATGGCATGACCACGCAGAGCCAAATCCCGGCACATACCCTGCGTGCCGCCGTCGTACACGGCCGGATGAACCGGCGCGCGTGGCTGGTGACCGGAGCCCTGGTGGTCTTCCAGATCATCAATTTCGCCGACAAAGCGGTCATTGGCCTCGTCGCAGATCCAGCGATGCGGGACCTGGGGCTGACGGCAGGCGAATTCGGTTTCATAGGAAGCGCCTTCTTCTTCCTCTTCGCGGTTTCTGCCGTTGCCGTCGGTTTCCTGGCCGGCAAGGTCCCCACCCGCTGGATCATCCTCACGATGGGCATCTCCTGGGCAGTCCTGCAGTTCCCGATGCTCTTCGGCGGGGGTGCCGCTGTCCTACTGGTCACCCGCATCCTGCTGGGAGCAGCGGAAGGGCCGGCGACGCCGATCAGCCTGCAGCACGTCCACGGCTGGTTCCCCGCCAAGGAGCGGGGCCTGCCGAGCAGCCTGGTCGCCATCGGCTCGACTCTGGGGCCAATTGTTGCTGCGCCGGTGCTGGCGTGGATTATCGCCAACCCTGCCCTTGGCTGGCGCTGGGCCTTCGGCTTCCTGGGCATTGTCGGCCTGCTGTGGTCCCTGTGCTGGCTGGTGGTCGGACGGGACGGGCCCTACAGCCACACCAGGAAGCAGGAGGAGGGTGCAGAGCCTGCGGCGGAAGAGACGAAGCCGGGGCCTCTCCCGGGCTCGGAGGCTCGTGCCGGCACGGGAAACAGCATCGCCGACAGAGCCGACTTGCTAAAGATTGTGCCCATCCGCAGAATCCTTGGCACGCGCATGTTCGTCGCTGCGGTGCTGGCCGGCGCAGGCTGCTTTTGGGCCCAGGGGTTCCTGACCACCTGGTCGCCGAAATATTTGGCCTCGGTGGTGGCGCTTCCGCCGGAAATGATCGGGCTTTTCTCGACCTTCCCGTGGATCCTCGGGGCTCTGGCTCTACTGGCCCTAGGATATGGATCCCGCTTCCTGATGCGTCGCGGGGTTACGGTCCGGTGGGCGCTCGGTGCGTTGTTCGGAGCCACCTTGCTGTGCTCCGGAATCTGCTTCCTGCTGCTGCCCGGACTCGGCGGCACGCCCGCTGTCATCGTGGTCACCCTAGGTGCCGGTCTGGCAATGACCTACCCGCTGGCGCCTACCGCAGTGGCCTTCGCCGTCTGTTCCAAGCAGCGCGCAGCAGTCATGGCAACGCTGACGGGGTTGGCATCTTTGGGAGGGGTCATAGCTCCGGCAATGGTGGGATCGCTCATGGACAGCGCCGGGTACGTGCCGGCGCCGAAGGGGGTGCGGGAAACCGCCGAGATGGCGGCCCTGCTCGCCGAGGGCATGAACTCGGCGTTCTGGATGATCGGCATCTACCTGATTGTCGTCGGAGTGGGCAGCGTCCTGCTGCTCAACCCCGACCGCACGGCCAGCAGGTTGCAGGAAAAGTTCGTCTACAACGGCTGATGGAACCTCCGCCGGGGGTGCGGCATCGGGGTTACGCAAGCTCCGATGCCGCCCCTTCCGGAGGAATACGGGGTTTCGCGGACAACAGAAGGACCGGCGTCGTTACGACGCCGGTCCTTCTGCGCTCTGGGTCAGACAGGCTCAGGAACTGCGCGGCACGAGGGCGAGCACCCTCGCGGGGCTGCCGGTTCCGCCAACAATCGGCAGCGGAGCCACGATCAGCATCGCCCCGCGCGGAGGCAGCTGGGCGAGGTTCTGCAGGGAGGTTAGGCCGTACTTGTCCGCACCGAGCAGGTAGTAATGCATGGGGAAGATCGGCTCCAGCGTCCCTGCCTTGCCGGCGTCGATTCCCACGGTCTCGACTCCGAAACCTGCAATGCCGGTCCGCGAGAGCCACTGGGCGCATGCGGCCGAGGCCCCGGGAGTGTGGGAGCCGGACTCGTCAGCGTTGAGGAACCTTTCGCGGTCCCGGGCGAAGGCGTCCCAACCGGTGCGGTACAACACCCAGCCGCCTTCGGGCAGGGGCCCATGCTGTTCTTCCCAGGCCTGGATGTGTTCGACCTCGAGCAGGAAGTCCGGGTCGGCGGCGGCTTCGGCCGTGAAATCGAGGACGACGGCGGGGCCGATGAGGCGGGGGAGCGGAATGTCCGCTACGTCGTGGCTGTGACGCCCGGTCACCCAGTGGATGGGGGCATCGATGTGCGTGCCGATATGTTCGCCGGTGTGGATATTCTGGTGCTTCCAGAACGGACCCGGCTCGTCGTACTCGCTCACGGTCTCCAGGCTGAAATCGATGAGGTTCGCGAACGGCTCCGGTAGCCGGAGTGTCGGGGTCTCATGGCTGAGGCGGTTAGTGAGGTCGACGATTTCGACGTCATGGCCCGCCAGAGCGTCGAGGAGACCGACCAGAGGGCCGCCGGTACGGTGGGATACGGTATTGGTGGTTTCGGAAGACATTCATCCAGCTTTCGGATCGTGGGATGGCATGGCCCCGGTCACAGAGCGACGGCGGTCGTCCATGTCTATCACCGAAGTGCGGCCGTTTCCAGGTTCCCGCACGACTTCTATTGCTCCGGCTAGACGATCGTCAATTTTTCGACATACGATGGTAGCCAGAACCCGGAAGGCTTCCCCGAACGGGGAGGATGCCCCCGGGAGAGGAGAAACCATGGACGCGCAGGTGAATGAGCAGCAGGCGGAGTGCACCGGGGCCAGCATCGAGCGGACCGTCGAGTGGGCCGATACCGATGCTGCGGGGCACCAGCACAACTCAGCGATCATGCGCTGGGTCGAGGCGGCCGAGGCCGAGCTGTTCCGCAGGTTGGACTTGCCGGACTATTTTCCCTGCGCTCCTCGGGTCCAGCAGGTCATCAACTATCAGGCAAAACTGTGGTTCGGCCAGCGCGTCACGGCAACCCTGCATGTCCGGAACGTGGGCCGGACCTCGCTGACCTTCGCCTTCGAGGTGCATGGCCAGCCGCACGAAAAGTCGTCCGGCGGGCTCGCGGCGTACGGCACCTTCACTACGGCCTACGTCCCCGAGGGTGCCGACCGGGCAGCGCCCTGGCCGGAACACATCCGTGCCGCTCTCGCCCGCGGAACTTCCGTCCCGGCCTGAACGGGCCACAGGTTCCACGTCGACAGACGATTCAGACTGTTTTCCAGACGCTTTCCCAGGAGGAGGCTTTCATGACTGCTACCAGCACCCAAGCCGCGCAGAGCGGCGCAGCCGCGACCGGAGCTGCCGAAGGGGCTCTGCACTCCCGCCCGGAGCCCCGCCCGGCCGCCAACGTTGCGGAACTCGTCGGTTACACCCTGGCGCAGCTCGGGGTTGGCCACGTCTTCGGCGTCGTCGGCAGCGGGAACTTCGTGGTGACTAACGCCTTGCGGCGGCACGGGGTGCCGTTCACCGCTGCCCGGCACGAGGGCGGTGCGGCGACCATGGCCGACGCGTACGGGCGGATGTCCGGCAAGGTCGGCGTCGTCTCCACCCATCAGGGCTGCGGCCTGACGAACGCGGCCACTGGGATCGGGGAGGCGGCCAAGAGCCGCACGCCGATGATCGTACTGACGGCGGATACCGCTGCCTCCGCCATTCGGTCGAATTTCAAGATCGACCAGGACGGCCTGGCGCGCAGTATCGGGGCGGTAGCCGAGCGCATCCATTCGCCGCACAGCGCGGTGGCGGACACCGTGCGGGCCTACCGCACCGCCGTGAACGAGCGGCGGACCGTGGTGCTCTCACTGCCAACGGATATCCAGGCCGCGCCGGTCCCGGAAGGAACCTCGGCCGTCATTGGTCGCTTGGAGGCACCGCAGACGGTGCGGCCGAACGCCGACGCCGTAGCGCGGCTCGCGGGGTTGATTCGCGCAGCGCAGCGGCCAGTGTTCGTGGCCGGTCGCGGAGCCCGCGGAGCCGGCGAGGAAATAGCCGCGCTGGCCGAGGCGAGCGGCGCGCTGGTGGCGACCTCCGCCGTCGCACACGGACTGTTTAACGGCGACCCTTTCAACCTCGGCATATCCGGCGGCTTTTCCTCGCCCTTCACCGCCGCAACGATTGCGGACGCCGACTTGGTCGTCGGCTGGGGGTGCGCGCTGAACATGTGGACGATGCGGCATGGCTCCCTGATTAGCGCGGACGCGAAGGTAGTGCAGGTCGACGTCGAGGACGCCGCGCTCGGCGCCAACCGGCCGGTTGACCTCGGCGTGCTGGGCGACTGCGCCGAGACTGCGGCAGCCGTCCTGGAGGAGCTGCAGTCGGCAGTGCACCGGGCCTCGGGGCTGCGCACGCCGGAGACAGCGGCGCGCATTGTGGCTGAGTCCCGGTGGAATGACGTGGAAACCACGGACCTTTCGACCGGGGAAGCAATCGACCCGCGGGTCCTGAGCCGTGAGCTGGACAAAATCCTGCCGATGGGGCGGATCGTGTCGGTGGACTCCGGAAACTTCATGGGATATCCGAGCGCGTACCTGTCAGTGCCGGACGAGTATGGATTCTGCTTCACGCAGGCTTTCCAGTCGATCGGGCTGGGCCTGTACACGGCGCTCGGCGCGGCGATAGCCCGGCCGGACCGCCTGCCCGTGCTCGGTGCAGGCGACGGTGGATTCCTGATGTCGATCTCGGAGCTGGAGACCGCGGTGCGGGAGCAGATCCCGCTGGTGGCAATTGTGTACAACGACTCCGCGTACGGCGCCGAAGTACACCACTTCGACGCCGACGAAGAGGACCTGCAGGTCGTGAAGTTCCCGCAGACGGACATCGCGTCGATCGCGCGGGGCTACGGCGCCGAAGCGGTCACCGTGCGCACCGAAGAGGATCTGGCCGCCGTGGCCGGCTGGGTTAGCGGGCCTCGGGAGAAGCCGCTGGTCATCGACGCGCGGATCGCATCCGACGGCGGCGCCTGGTGGCTCGCCGAAGCTTTCAAGGGCCACTGAAAATGATCGACATTCCCGCTCCTCCGCTGCAGCATCAGCAGCTGATCCTGACTATTTATGGCCTGTACGGGCGGCGCGGCGGCGGGCCATTGCCGGTCTCGGTCCTGATCGACATGCTCGGAGACCTCGGCCATGATGCTCCTGGTGTCCGTTCGGCTGTGTCGAGGCTGAAGGCCAAGGGCGTCCTCAACAGCGTCAAGTCGGGCGGGGTGGCGAAATACGAGTTGTCGCCGCGCTCGCTGGAAATGGTCAACGAGGGCGATGAGCGCATCTTCGCGCCCTATCGGGGAGCCCCCGGAGGCCAGTGGATGCTGGCGATATTCTCCGTTCCGGAGTCGATGCGGGACCGGCGGCACCAGCTCCGGACGGAACTGACGCGCCTGGGCTTCGGGTCCATGGCAGCAGGCGTGTGGATCGCACCGGCGGATGTGCGTGAAGGTGCGAAGCGGCGGCTTTCTTCCCGCGGGCTGGCCGATTACGTCGAGTTCTTCACCGGCGATTACGCCGCCGAGGGGGACATGCGCCAGCGGGTTGCACAGTGGTGGGACCTGGACGCGCTGGGCAGCCAAATCGCTGAATTCATGGAGTACTACCAGACCGCGCTGGATGATTGGTCAGGCGTGCTGGGCCAAGACCCGGAGGCGGCCCTGGCGCAATCTACGGCGCAGCTGCGCCGCGACGCCTTCCGGTACTACGTTCCCATGCTCACGCTGTGGCGGCGCCTGCCCTACCGCGACCCCGGTCTGCCGCTCGAATATCTGCCCGAGGGCTGGCAGGGGCCCGAGGCACGGCGCATCTTCTTCGGGACCCATGACCTGATCGCGCCCTTGGCCGAAGTCCACGCCATGTCGCTGGTCACCAAAGCCGAGGCGGCCTAGCTTCGCCAGGCAAACGACAGCGGCCCGGCCGGCAACATGCCGGCCGGGCCGCTGTCGGCCTGGGCGGTTACTTAGCGGTCCTGGATCACCGCGACGCCCTGGATCTCGATCAGGGCTTCCTTCTGCCAGAGTCGGCTGACGCCGATCCCCGCCATGGCGGGGTACTCGGTGCCGGCCATCTGGCGCCAGAGCTTGCCGATCTCTCGGCCGTTGGCCATGTAATCGTCCACGTCCGTGAGGTAAATGGTCACGCTGACGAGGTCCTCGGGGCGGCCGCCGGCCTCTTCCAAGGTGGCCAGGACGTTGGAGAAGGCCTGCTTGAACTGCTCCACGATGCCGCCGGGGACGATGTTCATGTCCTTGTCCAGTGCGGTTTGTCCGCCGAGGTAGACCGTGTTGCCTGCCAGGATGCCGTGGGCGTAGCCCGAGGGCTTGGGCAGTGACTCGGGGTTGATGGTGCGGTTGGCTACTGCGGTCTGGTTGCTCATTGCTGCTCCCTTGGCTCGGTGTGTCCGATTTCACAAAATTCCGAAAAAACCTCTGTGCAGATCCTTTCGACCGTGCTACGTTGAGCATATGTGACGGCCGTAAAAAAGTCGACACATCGAAACCCGGAGGAGATCAACAGCGTGAAACTAGCCACTCTGCGCACCGGCGCAGCAACAACGACGGCGGCGGTCCTGACGGGCGCGGAGACCTACCTGCCGCTGCCCGCTAGTGATGTCGGCGCCTTGATCGCGGCCCCGGCTTGGCGGGTGCGCACGGAGGAAGCGGTGCGCACGGCACCCGCATCCGCCGTCGTGCAGGTTTCCGGATCGCAGCTGGCGCCGCTGCTGCCGCATGCCGGCAAAGTCATTTGCTGCGGACTGAACTACGGAGACCACATCCAGGAGATGGGGCGGGAACTGCCGGAGTACCCGACGTTGTTCGCCAAGTTCGCCGACACACTGGCCGGTCCGTCGGACGAGCTCGACGTGCACGGCAGCGACAGGGTGGACTGGGAATCCGAGCTGGCCGTGGTGGTAGGGGCGACGCTCACCCGTGCCGATGAATCCCAGGCGGCCGCGGCGATAGCCGGCTACACGGTGGCCAACGACCTCTCCATGAGGGACTGGCAGAACCGGACCCTGCAGTGGTTCCAGGGCAAAGCCTTTGACGCCAGCACCCCGGTGGGGCCGGTGCTGGCCACGGCTGACGAGTTCGACGGCAGCGGCTTCGAGGTGCGCGGCTACGTCAACGGCGAACTCGTCCAGCGGGGACACACGCGGACGCTCGTCTTCGGTCCGGCGCGGCTGCTGTCCTACATCTCGCAATTCACCACATTGCGCCCGGGGGACCTGGTCCTGACCGGGACGCCGGGCGGAGTGGGAATGGGCATGACACCGCCGCGCTTCCTGCAGGACGGCGACACGATCACGACCGAAATCGACGGGATTGGCCGGCTGGAAAACCGTGTCCGGATCCGTCAACTGGCACTGAACAACTGAGAAGGAGCAGGACATGAGCGAGACAGCTACCGAATACCGCACCGAGGGAGACAACTCGATCTACGCCGGTGCTGACGGCAAGGTCGTGCCCGTAGTAACCCGCGGGGGCAGCGAGGACACAAACACCGCCCAGTCCGGGGACTGCGTACGGGTGTCCGGCGTCAGTATCCAGCACACGCCGGCGACCAAGATCTGGTTCGGCCAGGTCTCCAACGTCCCTGGGTACCGTTCCCTGCCGCACCACCATGGCGAGGCTGAAACGGGGGGCTACGTGCTGCGCGGCCACGGCCGGATCTACTTCGGCGAGGACTACTCCGAGTTCATCGATATGAAGACCGGCGACTGGGTGTTCGTGCCGCCGTTCATGCCGCACGTTGAGGCGAACATGTCGGTCACCGAAGAGCTGGTGTGGCTGACGGCCCGTACGCCGGAGAACATTGTGGTCAACCTTGAGGACGTAGCGGACGAATCGCTGGAAGGATACCGGCGGGCATGAACATAGCAACAGGCACCTTGACTGCCGAAACCTTCCTGCGCGCCGTCGATTTGGAAGCCGTTGAGCCGCAAGTCTTCGACGAGGCCTACGAAGCCACGACGCAATACGTCCCGTGGCCCAAGGCCTACGGCGGCGACATGGTGGCCCAGTCCGCGGCGGCCATGATGCGCTCCGTCGGCACGGACCGCCAGTTGCATTCCATGCACAGCTACTTCATGCGCCCGGTCGATATCGGCGCCGTGGTCCGCTACGAGGTGGAGAACCTGCGGGACGGCCGCGGCTATTCCACCCGCAGCGTGCGCGGCTACCAGGGCGGCAAGACCGTGTTCGCCGCGATGGGCTCCTTCCACGTGCCCGAGGAGGGGCCGGAATTCCAGCCGGAGATGCCGGCGGCAGTGGAACCGGAGTCGCTGCGGAGCGCCGCTGAAGCACTGTACGGCATCGAGGGCGACGCCGCAGCCTACTGGTCCACGGGCCGCAGCTTCGACATGCGCCATGTTCCCGGCCCCGTGTACGTGGAGGTCGAGGGCGAACAGGTCCCGCAGCAGGCCGTCTGGGTCAAGGCGTTCGACCAGCTGCCCGACGGAGCCGACCTGCACCGCACGGCGCTGGCCTACGTCTGCGACTACACCATTCTGGAGCCGATCCTGCGGGCACATGGCCACTACTGGGCAGAACCCGGCCTAGTCACCGCAAGCCTGGACCACTCGATGTGGTTCCACCGCGAGGGCCGCGCAGACGATTGGGTGCTCTACGCCCAGGAAGCTGTTTCCGGACAACGCAACCGGGGGCTGGCCACCGGCCGGTTCTTCGACCGCTCGGGCCGCCTGCTGGCCACCGTTGCCCAAGAAGGCATGATCCGCGCCGCACGCTGAGCCCCGGCGGCATCCCTACCATCGGCGATGCCACCCAGGCTCCGCGGCCCTCACATCCATCCCACTGAAAGGAACGCCATGGAACTGTCCCCGTCAGCACATGTGGACTCGTTCACGCGCGACCACCTCCCGCCGGCCGAGCAGTGGCCAGTGCTTGAATTCACCCTCCCCGAACTGCAGTATCCGGACCGCCTCAACGCCGCGGCGGTCCTCATCGACGACGCCGTGGCAACCTTCGGCCCGGAGCGTCCGGCCCTGCACACGCCCGATGGGGAAACCTGGACGTACGGCGAACTGCAGCAGCGCGCCAACCAGGTCGCCCAGGTCCTGGCCGAGGACCTCGGCGTCGTGCCTGGCAACCGGGTTCTCCTGCGCGGACCGAACAACCCCTGGCTCGTGGCAGCTTGGCTCGGCGTACTCAAGGCCGGCGCCGTCGTCGTCACCACCATGCCCGTGCTGCGCGCCAGCGAAGTCGCCAAGATCTGCGAACTGACCCGCCCGGTCGCGGCCATTTCGGACCACCGTTTCGCAGCCGAACTGCCGCATGCGCTGGGTGCGGACACCGTCGTCCTTACCTATGGAGCTAACGACGACGGCGACCTCACCGCCCGCTGTGCGTCCAAGAGCGGGGCGTTCGACAACGTCGCCACAGCCGCCGACGATGTCGCGCTGCTGGGACCTACCTCGGGCACCACCGGCACGCCCAAGATCACCATGCACTTCCACCGCGACATACTCGCCAACGCGGACACCTTCGCCCGCCACATTTTGAAGCCGACGGCCGACGACGTCTTCGCAGGCTCGCCGCCGCTGGCCTTCACTTTCGGGCTGGGCGGTCTGGTGGTCTTCCCGCTGCGGTTCGGTGCCTCCGCGCTGCTGACCGAACGGGCGACCCCAATGGAGCTGGCCCGCCACGCCGCCGCAGCCGGAGCGACCGTGCTCTTCACCGCACCGACGGCCTACCGTGCCATCCTCAAGGACGGCGGGGCCGACCTGCTCAAAGGCCTGCGTCTGGCTGTGTCCGCCGGCGAACACCTGCCCAAGGAAACATGGGAAGCCGTGCAGTCGGCCACCGGGCTCACGCTGGTCAACGGAATCGGGGCCACGGAAATGCTGCACGTCTTTATCTCGGCCGCCGGCGAGGACATCCGCCCCGGCGCCACCGGCGTGGCGGTGCCCGGCTTCCGGGCCACGGTCCTGGACGCGGACGGCAACGAAGCCGGCCCGAACGAGCCGGGGCGGCTGGCCGTGATCGGCCCTACCGGCTGCCGCTACCTGGACGATGACCGCCAACTGAACTATGTCCACGACGGTTGGAACATCACCGGGGATACCTTCGTGCGCGACGAGGACGGGTACTTCTACTACCAGGCACGCTCGGACAACATGATCATCTCCTCGGGATACAACATCGGTGCCCCCGAGGTGGAGGCGGCGATCGATCAGCATCCGGACGTCGTTGAAAATGCCGTGGTCGGCCGGCCGGATCCGGAGCGCGGGAGCGTTGTGTGCGCGTTTATTGTGCTGCGCGAGGGCGTGCAGCCGGACGATGCCAAGCGCAAGGAGATCCAGGACTTCGTCAAGGCGACCATTGCGCCCTACAAGTATCCGCGGGACGTGCGGTTCGTGACCGAACTGCCCCGCAACCCCAGCGGCAAACTGCAGCACTTCAGGCTGCGCGACGCGCTCGGGGACGAATCTGCAGAATTAGCCGGCGCCGGCCAGGGCCGCTGAAAGGACTACGGACATGAAGATTGCAATCGTTGGTGGAGGACCCGGCGGCCTGTACTTCGGCGCGCTGATGAAGCAGCTGGATCCGGCCCACGAGGTGACCGTATGGGAACGCAACGCGGCCAGCGACACGTTCGGTTTCGGCGTCGTGTTTTCCGATGAAACCCTCGGCGGGATCGGGAACGCAGACGCGGTCGTGGCCGACTACATGAGCCGCCGCTTCGCCCGCTGGTCGGACATCGACATCCATTTCAAGAACGAGACCATCACCGTCGGCGGGCAGGGCTTCGCCGCGATGAGCCGCAAGGAACTGCTCGAACTGCTGCAGCGCCGCTGCACCGAACTCGGGGTGGACCTGCGCTTTTCGACCATCGCTCCGCCGGTGGAGGAACTCGAGGCCGGATACGACCTGGTGCTGGCCTCGGACGGAATCAACTCGCAGATCCGCGCGAAGTACGCCGAGTCCTTCGGGCCGGACCTTGATCCGCGTCCGAACAAGTTCATGTGGCTGGGCACCAACCAGGTATTCGAAGCCTTCAAGTTCTTCGTCAAGGAGACGGAGTTCGGCGTCATGCAGATCCACGGCTACCCGTACTCGGATGCCGGCTCAACCTTCATCGTGGAAATGCACGAGGATGTTTGGCGTGCGGCCGGCTTCGACGAAACCGCCGACAGCGTCTTCCCGCCCGGGGTCTCCGACGAGAAGGCCATCGCGAAGATCCGCGGAATCTTCGCCGAAGAACTCGACGGGTACCAGGTGCTGGCCAACAACTCCAAGTGGCTGAACTTCACCACGGTGCGCAACCGCAACTGGCGGCACGGCAATGTCGTGCTGCTCGGCGACGCGGCGCACACCGCGCACTTCTCCATCGGCTCGGGAACCAAACTGGCCATGGAGGACGCGCTCGCCCTCGCCGCGTGCCTGCACGAGCAGCAGGACCTGGAATCTGCGCTCGCCGCCTATGAACTTGAGCGGCGCCCGGTGGTCGAATCGACCCAGCGTGCCGCCCAGGCGTCGCTGGAATGGTTCGAGCGGATCGGTCAGTACAAGGACCAGCACCCGACCCAGTTCGCGTTCAACCTGCTCACGCGCAGCCGGCGCATCACCCAGGACAACCTGCGGCTGCGTGATCCCGAATTCGCCGAGCTGGTGGAGCGGCACTTCGCCCAGTCCCAGGGCCTGCAGCAGGTGGCGCCGGCGATGTTCCAGCCCTACACGATCGGCGGCCTGGAGCTGAAGAACCGGATCATCGTCTCGCCCATGGACATGTATTCCGCGGTGGACGGCGTACCCGGGGATTTCCACAAGGTGCACCTTGGCAGCAAGGCGCTCGGCGGCGCCGGCCTGGTGATGACCGAGATGGTCTGTGTCTCCGAAGAAGGGCGCATCACTCCCGGCTGCACCGGGCTGTACAACGACGTCCAGAAGGACAACTGGAGGGACATTGTCGGCTTTGTCCACGGGCAGTCGAGCGCGAAAATCGGCGTCCAGCTCGGCCACGCCGGCCGCAAGGCCTCGACCCGCCTGATGTGGGAAGGGATCGACGAGCCGCTGGAATCCGGCAACTGGGAAGCGGTCGGACCTTCGGCCCTGCCATACGGCCCGGGCAGCCAGACACCGCGGGAGATCGACCGTGCCGGGATGCATAAGGTGAAAGCCGACTTCGTGGCTGCCACCCGGCGCGCCGCGGAAGCGGGCTTCGACCTGCTCGAGGTCCATGCCGCGCACGGCTACCTGCTCTCCTCCTTCCTCTCGCCGATCGCCAACAAGCGAACCGACGAATTCGGAGGCTCCCTGCAGAACCGGCTGCGCTTCCCCCTCGACGTCTTCGACGCCGTCCGCGAAGCCTGGCCCGCGGAAAAGCCGCTGACCGTACGGATCTCGGCGACGGACTGGATCGAGGGCGGCAATACCCTGGATGACGCCGTGGAAATCGCCAGGGCGTTCGCCGCCCACGGCGCCGACGGGATCGATGTCTCCACCGGCCAGATCGGCAAGGAAGAAGCGCCGGCGTACGGGCGCAGCTACCAGACCCCGTACGCCGACCGCATCCGGCAGGAAGTAGCCGAACCAGCAGGAATCGCCGTCATCGCCGTCGGAGCCATTTCCTCCTACGACGACGCCAACTCGATCCTCCTGGCGGGCCGCGCCGACCTGATTGCCCTTGGCCGCACCCACCTGTACAACCCGCAGTGGACCCTGCACGCCGCCGCCGAGCAGGAATACAAAGGCCAGGGCGCCGAGTGGATTCCGCAGTTCCGGGCCGGCCGGCGTAAGCCGCCGAGCTCCCGCACCGACGCGGTCCGGCCCCGGCTGTCGCTGCTGCGCGACACCGAGGACGAACAATCGCCCAGCCATCTGCGGTGGAAGCCGACCACGGCACCCCGGCACGGCGAGCCGGCGCTGGCCAAGTAATCTTGGCCGGAAAGCGGTTCACCTGCGTTCCAGGCGGGAGGCAGCTCACACTGCCTCCCGCCATCCTGCCTAGCACCACCTGCTCACTCCAATGACGAAATGAGATCCATGTGGCAACTGCTGCCGTAAACACCTGGAATATCCCGCCGCGCACCACGCGGCTGGTTCTTTTCTGCTGCTGGCTGGCCATCCTGGCCGAAGGCTACGACGTCGGCGTGCTCGGCGCCGTCCTCCCCGCCCTGGCCGAGTACCGTGCCTGGGACCTGAGTCCGCTGGAGCTCGGCGGACTCGGTGCCTACGCGTTGGTAGGCATGCTTTTCGGAGCCCTGTTCATCGGCACGCTCAGCGACCTTTACGGGCGCAAGAGGATGCTGCTCCTCTCGATGCTGATCTTCACGCTGACGCAATTAGGGGCGGCAATGGCGCCGACGCCGGAATTGTTCGGCCTGTTCCGCCTCCTGGGCGGGCTCGGCATGGGCGGCGTGATCCCGGTGGCGGCCGCCTTGACCATCGAATACTCGGCTCCGAACAAACGCTCCTACAACTACGGTGTCATGTACTCCGGTTACTCGCTGGGCATCGTAGCCGCGGCCTTGGTGGCGCTGTTCCTGCTGCCCGTGGCCGGGTGGCGGTGGGTCATTGCGATCGGGGCGCTGCCGGTTGTCTTGCTGCCGTTCATAGCCAAGATGCTGCCGGAGTCCCTGGACTATCTGGAGTCGAAGGGCAAGCGCGACGACGCCGACCGACTGGCAACCCGGTTGGGCATCGCCCCGTACGTTCCGGCCGTTGCCTCGAAACCAGCAGGAGGCGCCGCCGAACCTTGGTGGCGGACGATCACGACAATGTTCTCGCCCCGGTACCTGCGCTCTACGGTCTTTTTCTGGATTTCCCTGTTCTGCGGCATGGTCCTGGTCTACGGGTTGAATACCTGGCTGCCGTCCATCATGAAGTCCGCAGGTTACGACCTGGGTTCCTCTTTGGCCTTCCTCCTCGTGTTCAGCCTTGCCTCTGCAGCCGGAGGGCTGGCCTTGGGCCGGGCTGCGGACAAGTATGGGCAGAAGCTCATTCTCGTGGTGTTCTACCTGCTTGGCGGCGTGGGAATCCTGCTCCTCATGTTCCCCGGCAGCATGGTCGTCAATCTGCTGTTTGTAGCGTTCGCGGGCATTGGTTCCATCTCAACTTCGCTGGTGCTCACGGGGTACATCGCTGACTACTACCCCGCCAACATCCGGGCTACGGCGACCGGTTGGGCTCTCAGCTTCGCACGGATCGGAGCAATCTCCGGGCCACTAATCGGTGGGTGGATCGGAAGCGCGGAATTGCCCTTCGAATGGAACTTCATGATTTTTGCCGGAATTGCGGGGTTGGCGGCCGTTGCGGTCGCCCTGATTCCGAAGCGCAGGGCTGTGACGACGACGGATCAGACGTCAGGCGACGAAACGGTCGACATCGCCTCCCGCTGAGCTGTGCGTCCAGCTAGCGCAAGGCGCCGTCCTGGCAGAGGGGCGGCGCCTTGCGCGTCTGCATCTCCTACTTCCCGAAGCGCGGCGGTACTCTATGGCGCATGGAGATCATCCTTGTTCCCGGGTTCTGGCTGGATGCTTCGTCATGGTCGGAGGTGACGCCGCCCTTGACGGTCGCCGGGCACCGGGTGCACCCGCTGACCCTGCCCGGCCTGGAATCGCGGGAAGCGCCGCGGAAGGGGATCGGACTGCGGGACCATATCGACGCCGTCGTCAAGGAAGTGGACCGGATCGGCGGACGGGTGGTCCTGGTGGGGCACTCGGGCGGGGGCGCCATTATCTACGGGGCGGCGGATGCGCGGCCGGATTCGGTGGCGCGCTGCATCTACGTGGACGCCGGGCCGCTGGCGGAGGGCGGCGTGATCAATGACGAACTGCCGGCGGAGGGAGACGAGGTGCCGCTGCCGCCGTGGGAGGGCTTCGAGGACGGCGACCTGGTGGACTTGGACGAGGAGCTGCGGGCGATGTTCCGTGCCCGGGCCATCCCGCAGCCGAAGGGGGTCGCCTATGACAAGATGCGGCTTAGCGATGAGCGTCGCTTCGAGGTTCCCGCCACGATTATCGCCTGCGAGTTTCCCTCGTCACTGCTGCGCGAATGGATCGACGCCGGGCACCCGTTCGTTTCGGAGCTGGCCCGCATCCGGGACGTCGAGTATGTCGACCTGCCGACCGGGCACTGGCCGCAGTTCACCAAGCCGGCCGAGCTCGGCCAGGCGATCCTGGCGGCGGTGGAGCGGACTGCGGTGGAACGGACTGCCGGCCGGACCGGCTGAGCCTGCGGCGGTCAGTTCCGGGGGCCGACCAGCGGCTTGACCGCGTGCACCGCGCAGCCGGCCTCGAGGATCACGCGCTGGGCGGTGCTGCCGAGGATCAGCTTTCCCACGCGGGAGCGGCGGCGGACGCCGATGACGACGAGTTCGACGTCATCCTCATAGGAAACGTCGACGATCAGGTCTCCCGGGTCGTCATTGCCGACCATGTGGCGCACCTTCGTCGGAATGCCGGCGGCCTGGGCGCGCTCCAGCAGGCCGGCCAGTTCGGCCTGGGCCTGCTCGGTGTTGTCGGCTGAACCCGGGCCGAGGATACGCAGGTCGGTGCCGCGCAGGACGGCCTCGTCGATGGCTGCGGCCAGGGCGGCGCGGCCCTCGTCGGTCGGGACAAAGCCCACGGCAACGCTCATGGTGATCCTCTCTCCGCTGGTGCTACTTGACGGGTGTTTCGAGCGTGCCCTCGCTGAGGAAGCGCCGGAGGTTGGCCAGGGTCAGCGCGGCCATGTCCGCCCGGGTTTCGTGGGTTCCGCTGCCCAGGTGCGGCAGCACGACCACGTTCTCCATCTCCAGGAGCTGCGCGGGAACGCGCGGCTCGTCTTCGAAGACGTCCAGCCCCGCGCCGGCCAGCCGGCCTTCGGTCAGGGCATCGACGAGGGCGGCCTCGTCGACGACGGTGCCGCGGGCGATGTTGACCAGGTAGTCCTCGGGGCCGAGGGCCGCCAGGACCTCGGCGTCCACGAGCTTCTGCGACGCCGGTCCGCCTGCCGCGGCGACGACCAGGACGTCGGAGCGGCGGGCTAGTTCCACCAAGGAGTCCACGTATTCGTAGGCCACGCCCTCGACCGGGCGGCGGTTGTGGTACGCGATGGTGCAGTCAAAACCCTCCAGCCGGCGGGCGATGACCTTGCCGATCCGGCCGAGGCCGAGGATGCCCACGCGCTTGCCGCTCGCCTTGGTGGCCAGCGGGTAGTTGCCCTTCGCCTCCCATTCGCCGCGGCGCACGTAGCGGTCGGCGGCGCTGATCCGGCGCAGCACATCCACGTAGAGTGCGATGGCCGTGTCGGCGACGCAGTCGTTGAGGACATCCGGGGTGTTGCTGACGCCGATGCCGCGTTCCGCGGCCTGGTCCACGTCCGTGGTGTCATAGCCGACGCCGAAATTGATGACTGCCTGCAGGTTGGGCAGGGCGTGCATCAGTTCAGTGCCGACGCCGAATCGTCCGGACGTGACGGCCACGGTGAACTCCGCGCCGCGCTCGTCCAGGAAGATGCGGCGGCCTTCGGCGTCGTCCGGCAGCCGGACGGCGTCGTAATCGTGGATGAGGACATCTCCGACGGCCGGCATCAGCGGACCTACCTGGAGGACGGCGTGGGGCATAGACATACGGCGAGCGTAGTGAGGACATCGATTCAGGTCCAACACGGAATTTGGATGAATCAATGCCCTTGGGGTATCGGTTCTCGGGGCAGTTCGAAAACCCCCGGAAATCCGCGGAAGTGTGGCCGCTGTCACATGGAGAACCATCGGCGGCGGAGTCCTTCACGTCTCCGACATGGACAAACCTCCCTTGACGCGGTTGAAGGCGCATCGGGAAGCTGTTTGCCAGCACCGACCCCTGGCCTCGAGCACAGATCGCTTCGAAGCCGCAACCGTGTGGGGCGCGTGACCCAGATTCCGGAGGATTCAATGATGTCTTCACTTCGCACCCAAGGGCAGTTCGCCCTGCGGCTCTCCGCCGTGGCTGCCGGCGGAACACTGCTGCTGAGCGGCTGCTCGGTGGCCAACTCGGAAAGCGCCGGCGGCGCGACCGCCGCCAGCTCGGACACCATCCGCGTGGTGCTGCAGCAGGAGCCGCCGACGCTGGAACCCTGCGAGGCCAACCTGACGAGCACCGGCGTGGTGGACCGCTCGACGATCACCGAGCCGTTGATCGAGCGCAACCCGACCAGCGGCGAGCTAGAGCCGAAGCTGGCCACCGAGTGGGAGTCCAAGGACAACAAGGCCTGGACGCTGACCCTGCGCGAGGGCGTGAAGTTCCACGACGGCAGCGACTTCACCGCCGAGGATGCCGCCGCGACGATCGAGCGCGCGGTGAACTCCAAGCTTGGCTGCAACGTCGAGGGCTACGTCTTCGGCGACCAGGACCTGGACGTGAAGGCCGTCAACGACACCACCCTGCAGGTCACCGCCCAGGAGGCGGACCCGATCCTGCCGCTGCGGCTGTCCTTCCTGGAAGTAGTGCCGGCGGAAACCTCGGACACGGAGAAGGTCCGGGAGCCCATCGGCACGGGCCCCTACCAGCTCGAGCAGTGGGACGCGGGCCAGAAGATCACCCTGGCCCGGTTCGACGGCTACTGGGGCGAGAAGCCGGCGTACGCCAAGGCTGAGTACCAGTGGCGTGCCGAGAGCAGCGTCCGCGCGGCGATGATCACCTCCGGCGAGGCCGACATCGCGACCGGGCTGAGCCCCGAGGACAACATCGGCGACCTGGGCGTCTCCTACCCGAACAACGAGACGGTCGCACTGCGCATGCACAGCGACACGGCTCCGTTCAACGACATCCGGATCCGGCAGGCCGTCAACTACGCCATCGATAAGGAAGGCATCGTCGCCAGCCTCTACGGCGGACGCGACAAGGTCGCGGCGCAGCTGGTGCCCTCCGGCGTCGTCGGGCATAACGAGTCCCTGCAGGCCTGGCCGTTCGACCTGGAGAAGGCGAAGCAGCTGGTGGCCGAGGCCAAGGCCGACGGCGTTGATACCAGCGCGCAGATCGACATGGTCGTGCGCAGCGCGCAGTTCCCGAAGATCGAGGAACTGGGCCAGGTGCTCCAGGAGCAGCTGACCCAGGCCGGCCTGAACGTCAAGCTGCAGATGCTCGAGACCAGCCAGCACCTGACCTACCAGGTCCGGCCGTTCGCCAAGTCCGACGGCGCGCTGATGCTCATGACGCAGCACGGCAACCAGGCCGGCGACGCGGCGTTCACGGTGGACCAGTACATGCGGACCGACGGCGCGCAGAGCGCGTTCGGCACCCCCGAGCTTGACGCCCTGATCAAGAAGGCCGACGCCGCCACCGGCGAGGACCGGCAGAAGGCCTTCGAGGAGGTCTTCTCCTACCAGAACGACAAGGTGGTGCAGTTCGCCCACATCGCCCACCAGACCGGCATGATCGGCAAGGCGGCCGGGGTGAACTACCAGCCCAACTCGTCGACAGGCGATGAGCTGCGGCTGGCCGAAATGACTCCGGCCAGCTAGCGGCCGGGTCTGACAAGGGATTCGAGGGACTCATGTTGACCTACCTGAGGAAGCGCATCCTCTCCAGCGCACTGCCCCTGGTGGTGGTGATTGTGGGAGTGTTCGCGCTGGCACGGCTGACCGGCAACCCGGCCACCCTGTACCTGCCGCTGAACGCCACCGAGCAGATGCGGGCGGACTTCACCGCCCGGATGGGCCTGGACCAGCCGCTGCTGGTCCAGATGGCCGACTACTTCGGCGGCGTCCTCAGGCTGGACTTCGGCGAGTCCCTGAGGACGGGGGAGTCCGCGGCGGCGATGGCGCTGCGGGCTTTCCCGGCCACCCTCCAGCTGGCCGCCACCACCATGGTGCTGGCCATCATCCTCGCCGTGATCGTCGGCTGCTGGGCGGCACTCAAGCCCAACGGCGTGGCGGACCGGATCTCCAGCTTCGTGTCCATGGCCGCGGCGTCCATCCCGGACTTCTGGCTGGCGATCGTCGGCATCTGGATCTTCGCGATCACCCTCGGCTGGCTCCCGACATCGGGCGTCAACGGGTCCGAGGCCTGGGTCCTGCCGATCGCCACGCTGCTGCTCCGCCCGTTCGGGGTGCTGGTGCAGATCGTCCGCGGCGCCATGGTCTCCGCCCTCTCCGAGCCGTACATCAAGCTGGCCCGCAGCAAGGGCGCCGGCGACGTCCGGATCGTGACGCACCATGCGCTGCGCAACGCCGCGGCCCCGGCGCTGACCGTGGCGGGCGACCTCACCGTGGGCCTGGTCAACGGCGCCGTCGTGGTGGAGACGATCTTCGGCTGGCCGGGCATCGGCAAGCTGATGATCGACTCCATCCTGCAGCGGGACTTCGCCGTGCTGCAGGCCGCGGTGCTGCTCACCGCCGTCGCAATTTTTGTCCTGAACATCCTCATCGACCTGGGCTACGCGCTGCTGGATGCACGTGTCCGCCCGGCCACCGTGAAGGCCTAGGAGGAACCATGGCCACGCCACTTGTGCAGCCCGGACACCAGCCGCCCACGTCGGACGCGCTTCCCGAACCGTTCGCAGTTCCCCCGCTGGAGCCGCCCGCCGCGGAAGCAGCGGAGGCAGGGGACAAGAAGCCGGGCCTCTTCCGCCTCCTGCTGCGGGATAAATTCGCGACGGCGGCTGCCGCGGTCCTGGTCCTGGTGGGGCTGACCGCCGTGTTCGGCCCCGCGTTGATGGGGGACCTGGCGACCAAGCAGAACCTGCTGTTCGCCAACAAACCACCGTTCAATCCGGCCAACGGCTGGGAGTACTTCCTGGGCAGCGACTCGCTGGGCCGCAGCGTGCTGGCCCGGCTGGTCATCGCCACCCGGACCACCGTGGCGGTAGCGCTGCCCGCCGTCGCGATCGCCCTGGTCATCGGCTCGCTGTGGGGCGTCTGGGCCGGCTACCACCGCGGCTGGCGCGAGACGGTCTCGATGCGGGTTGCCGATGTGATCATGAGCTTCCCGTCGCTGCTGCTCGCCGTCGTCGTTCTCTACGTGTTCAACCCGAGCATCGCCAACATCGTGCTGATCCTGGCCCTTACCCGCATCCCGATCTACCTGCGTACCGCCCGCGCCGAATCCGCCGAGCTGCAGAGCCGCACGTTCGTGGACGCGGCCCGGACCTTCGGCGCCAAGCCGAACGCGATCATCGGCCGGCACGTGGTGCCGATCGTTTTGCCGACGCTGCTGACCCTGGCCACGCTGGAGTTCTGCTACGTGATGCTGGCCGAGTCCTCGCTCAGCTTCCTCGGCATCGGCATCCAGCCGCCGGACGTCAGTTGGGGCCTGATGGTGTCGCAGGGCCGGCAGTACCTGCAGACCGCGTGGTGGCTCTCGATTTTCCCGGGCCTGGCCATCGTCATCACGACGATCGCCGCCAACATGCTGGCCGCGTGGCTGCGGATCGCGACGGACCCGGCGCAGCGGTGGCGACTGGCGCTGCCGCGCAAGCGCTTGATCGCGCGGATTCCGGCCAAGACCGTTGAAGGGGACAAGTGATGAGCACCGTGACAGCGGCAGAAACAACGACGACGGACCGGAGCCTTCCGGTGGTGCTGAAGGTCGAGGGCCTGAACGTGGACCTGCGGACCCCGCGCGGGACCGTGCGGGCCGTGGACAACGTGGGCTTCGAGGCCCGCGCCGGCCAGACGCTGGCGCTGCTCGGGGAATCCGGCTGCGGCAAGTCGATGACGGCCAAGGCCGTGGCCGGGTTGCTGGACCCGATCGCGGACGTCGACGGCGGGGAGATCCTGCTCAACGGCACGGACCTGGCCCGCTTGAGTCCGAAGCAGCGGCGCAAGTTCGCCGGCCCCGAGCTGGGCATTGTTTTCCAGGACGCGCTGACCGCGCTCAACCCGGTCTACCCGGTGGGGGCGCAGCTGGGCGAGGCCTTCCGCATCCACCACGGGCTGTCCGCCAAGGAGGCCAAGGCGAAGGCCGTGGACCTCATGCGCCGGGTTGGCATTCCGGAGCCCGAGGCCCGGGTCAACGCCTATCCGCACCAGTTCTCCGGCGGCATGCGCCAGCGCATCCTGATTGCCATGGCGGTCGCGCTGAATCCCAAACTGCTGATCGCGGACGAACCGACGACGGCGCTGGACGTCACGGTGCAGGCGCAGATCATGGCGCTGCTGAAGAGCCTGCGCGAAGAGAGCGACATGGCCGTCGTTCTGATCACCCACGACCTGGCCGTCGTCGCGGAGGAAGCCGACACGGTGGCCGTGATGTACGCGGGCAACGTGGTGGAGACCGGCCGGGTGGCCGACGTGTTCGCCAGCCCGCGCCACCCGTACACCAAGGGCCTGCTGGAGTCCGTTCCGGTCAACGCCGAGCGCGGCGCGGAGCTGAACTCGATCCCGGGCAGCCCGCCGGAGCTGCACAAGATCCCCGCCGGCTGCGTCTACCAGGACCGGTGCCCGCTGGTGCAGGAGGTTTGCCGGGCGGAGCGGCCGAAGCTGCTGCCCGTGGTTTCCAAGGAGCCGGCAGCCGCGGACGGCGCAACCCCGCGGGCCGCCGCCTGCCACTTCAGCGAGGAGCTGGACAAATGACCGAGACCCGCATCCAATCCAATGACCGTCCGCTGATCGAGGTCGACGGCGTCACCAAGACCTTCCACGTGGCCAAGAGCGCCTCCGGCAACAGCCGGCTGCGGGCGCTGGACGGCATCAACCTCTCCGTCCGCCGGGGCGAGACCTTGGGCCTGGTGGGGGAGTCCGGCTGCGGCAAGTCCACGCTGGCTAGGACGCTGATGATGCTGGAGCGGCCGGACGCCGGCGCCGTACGCTTCGACGGGACCGATCCGTTCGGCCTGCGCGGCAAGGAGTTGCTGGAGTGGCGCCGCCGCGTGCAGATGGTCTTCCAGGATCCCTTCGCCTCGCTGAACGCGCGGATGACGGCGGGCGAAATCATCGCCGAGCCGTGGAAGGCCCACCGCGGGCTCTACAAGACGTCGCGGGAGCGCGAGGCCCGGGTGCGCGAGCTGCTGCACATGGTCGGGCTGCGGCCCTCGGACGCGAAGAAGTCCCCGCAGGAATTCTCCGGCGGCCAGCGGCAGCGCATCGGCATCGCCCGCGCGCTGGCGCTCAACCCGGATGTGATCATCCTGGACGAGCCCGTCTCCGCACTGGACCTGTCGGTCCAGGCGCAGGTGCTGAACCTGCTCAACGACCTGCAGCAGCGCCTCGGTGTCTCCTACGTCTTCATCTCGCATGACCTCTCGGTGGTGCGGCACGTGGCGGACCGGGTGGCCGTGATGTACCTCGGCCGGATCATCGAGACCGGCCGCACCGAGGACGTCTTCGAGCATCCGCGCCACCCCTACACAGCGGCACTGATGTCCGCCTCGCCCAAGCTGGACGTTAGTGGCGCCGAGCGGCAGCGCATCATCCTGCAGGGCGAGATCCCCTCCCCGCTGGATCCGCCGTCGGGCTGCCGTTTCCGCACCCGCTGCTGGAAGGCGCAGGACGTCTGTGCGGAGCAGGCGCCCGGCTCCGAACCGGCCGGGAAGGACGCCGGGCATCTGGCCGAGTGCCACTTCCCGCTGGAGACGCTCAAGGTCCGGAGCGGGGAACTGGCGCCCATGCCGTGAGCTGGGCCGACTACGCGGTCATCGCCCTCGCGGTGTTCGCCGCCGCCGGCCTGCAGGCCTCGATCGGCTTCGGCATGGGCATGCTCGCGGCCCCGATCATCGCGCTGGTGGACCCGAAGCTGCTGCCGGTCTCGATCATCATGCTCGCGCTGCTGGTGACCATCATGGTCACCGCGCGCGAGCGGTCGGAACTGGACCTGCGCGGCGCCGGCTGGGCACTGTTGGGCCGGATTCCCGGCAGCATCTGCGGCGCCTGGCTGGTCGCCGTGCTGCCGGGCGAAGGCCTCTCCTGGCTCGTGGCCGCCACCGTGCTGGCGGGAGTAGTGCTGGCCTTTCTCGGCTGGCAGCCGGCGCCCCGGAGGCTCAGCCTGGTCACCGCGGGAGCTGCCTCCGGCATCATGGGCACCGCCACCTCGATCGGCGGCGCCCCCATGGCCCTCATCTGGCAGCGCCACCAGGGCGCACGCCTGCGCGGCACCATGAGCGCCTTCTTCATGGTCGGCTCGGCCGTGTCCCTGGCCGCCCTGGCCGTGGCGGGCGCGGTGACGGCGCAGGTCCTGGTGCTGGTGGCCTGGATGGTTCCGGCCGTCCTCGCCGGCTACGCCGTGTCCCGCTTCGTCAACCGCTTCCTGGATGCCCGGCGCCTGCGGCTGCTCGCGCTGTCCGTGTCCGGGCTCGGCGCGGTGCTGCTGGCCGGGCAGAGCCTGCTCGGCTGACGCCGGAGGCGGCCCGCAGTCACGGCGCGAGCAGCCGCGGAAGCCTGTCCGCAACCGATTCGATAACTTCATCGGTAGCAGCCTGGACGTCATCCGGTGACCAGGGGAAGGAAAAGGAACGATCAGCGATGGAATGCATGGACAGGTCGTTCCAGGAGTCTCCGAAGGTGTAGACCTCCAGATCAGCGCGCGACAGTCCGAGATGGTCCACCAGCCACTGCAGCCCTGCCCCCTTGGTGGTACCCGCGGGGACGATGTCGACGAAGTCCTGGTTGATCACGCACTCGACAGCGAATGTTTCCAGGACCCAGGAATGGATCCGACGCCTCAGGTCGTCGTCGCCCGGGACCCAGATCGGGATGCCGATGAACTCGTGCAGGTCGATTTCATGGGCCTGCAGTTCACGGTAGTCACGCAGGATCGTGGTTTCCAGGTCCGAGGGGACGGTCGAGCTGAAACGCGTGTCCCGCCCTTCCAGCATGGTGCCGTAGACCGCGATTCCGTCGATGCCGGTGAGCCCTTCGACGACCTGCCGGACGGTGCCGGCGTCCAGCGCGGAGGAGTGCAGCAGGCTCCCTCGCCCGTCCGCGACGACGGCGCCGGTGTAGAGGACCGAGTAGTCGAAGGCGACGTCGGATCCCTGCAGCGCGTACTGCGTGGCCGATAGCGATTTGCCGGTGGCCGCGACGGCCAGGTATCCGGCGTCCTGCCAGGCGCGGATGGCGGCAACGGTGCCGGCATCGATTCCGTGCCGGAAAATGATGGTGCCGTCGAAGTCGAAAGCGGCGAGCTTCATGCCTAATCCTAGGCTCCGCTAGCGCGGCTCCCGCACGACATTGAACAGCGGCCGTCCGGCGGCGAGGCGGGCGACGTTCGCGGCGATGTCGGCGGCGCGCCGTTCGAAGGTGGTCCGCGCATGGCCGGAGTGGTGCGGGGTGAGGACCGCATTGTCCAGGCGTTCAAACGGGAATTCCGACGGCGGCACCTTGCCGTCCGCGGGGGCGCCCCACCAGACGTCGATCCCGGCCCCGGCGATCCGCCGCTCGGACAGCGCGGCATACAAGGCAGCCTGGTCCACCACGGGGCCCCGCGCCACGTTGACCAGCAGCGCCGATGGCTTCATCCGTTCCAGTTCGGCGGCGCCGATGAGGCCGCGCGTCTCCTCGCTGAGCGGCACGGTCACGACGACCACGTCGGACGTTTCGAGCAGCTTGGGCAGCTCGGCCGTGCCGCCGACCCACTCGGGCTGCACGCCTTCGGGGTGGGCCGCGCCGGGGTTGCCGCGCACGGCGCGCACCCGCATTCCCAGGGCGGCGCCGAGGCGGGCTACCTCGGCGCCGATGGAGCCGAGGCCCACCAGGCCGAGCACCATTCCATCCAGCGTCGGGTGGAAGGGCACGTCCGGTGAGGTGGCGATGGTCCGCCATTGGCCGCGGCGCAGTTCGGTGTCGGCGGCCAGCACCCGGCGGGAGAGCATGAGCGTCACCATGACCACGTGTTCGGCGATGGGCCGCGCGTGGTGGAAGGCATTCGCGACGGCGGCGGCCGGCGGCAGGGAGTCCATGGCGATCTTCTCGTACCCCGCGCCGGTCACATGGACCAGCCGCAGGCGGGCCGCTGCCGCCGCCTGTTCGGGCGGCAGCGCGGAACACACAACGACGTCGGCATCCGCCAGGGCGCGCAGCTGGTCCTCCGCGCTCCAGCCGGACGCCATTACCCAGTGGTGGGCACCGCCGTCGTACTTCAGCTCCTGCTCGAACCGGCTGATGATCGGATCGGTGACCACGATCCGCAGCGGTTGCGCGGCCGCAACGCCGGCACCGGTTTTCATCGGCGGGCGCTCTGGAAAGACTGGCTGGGTCACGGGGAGGGGCTCCTTCTCGGGCGGCACCGGCGGGGTTGCTTCGACGATAGGCCTCCGCATCTATGCGCGTCCAAGCTAAAGTATGGACCGAACGATGCGAGGAGTGTATTGATGTTCAGCCTGATCCAGCTCCAGTCCTTTGTCGCCGTCGCCGAAGAGCTGCACTTCGGGGCGGCCGCCGAACGGCTCAACATGACGCAGCCTCCGCTGAGCCGGCAGATCCAGCTGCTGGAGAAGGAACTGCGGGCGCCGCTCTTCGACCGGACCAGCCGCAAGGTGGAGCTCACGGATGCCGGCAGGACGCTGCTGCCCAGCGCGCGGCAGATCCTGGACATGGCGGTCAAGACGGAGCTGGACGTGCGGAGGGTTGCCACCGGCGAGGCCGGCTCGGTCACCATCGCCTACACCGCGATTGCCGGCCAAAGCGCCCTGCCCAGGCTCCTGCGCCGGGCGGCGGACGAGCAGCCCGGCGTCTCGCTGATCCTGCGCGAGCTGGTGTCGACGGACCAGATGGACGGCCTGGTCAAGGGCACGGTGGACATCGGGCTGCTGCGGCCCATCGTGGCGCGGCCCGGCGTTGTTTCGCGTCCCCTGATGCGGGACCGGCTGGTGATCGCGCTGCCGGCCGACAGCGAGCTTTCCGGCGAGGGCGCCCTGCCGGTGCGGGCGCTCGAGGGGCAGCCCCTGATGATGTATTCGACGGCCGAGGCCCGCTACTTCCACGACCTGGTCCTGCGGCTCTTCGCCAGCGCCGGCGCGCATCCGAACGTCACGCAGTACGCCAGCCAGGTCCCCGCCCTGCTGGCCTTCGTGGAGGCCGGCCTCGGGTTGACCCTGGTGCCGGCCTCGGCCCAGTCGTTCGCCCCGGCCGGCGTGCAGTTCCGGGAACTCGAGCCCTCGCGCGGCGTCAAGGACCTGAACCGGGTGGACCTCGAGGTGGCCTGGAACGAGAACAACACCAACCCGGCCGTCCGCAGGCTGCTGGAGCTGCTCGAAACACCGGCGGAGGACGAAAGCCCCGTTTGAGGTATTCCATCCCGCGCCGGCCCTTCGTACCCTAGGGCTGGGAGGTGTTCAGGAATGAAGGCAACGCAGGGTGACAGGATCATCGTCCGCGGCAGGACCGTGGAGTCGTCCGACCGGCACGGGGAGATCCTGGAAGTACGGGGTGAGGACGGGGCTCCGCCCTATTTCGTGAGGTTCGACGACGGGCACGAGTCGGTGCTCTTCCCGGGCGGGGACTTCGTGGTGGAGGCGCGGCCGGTGCCCTAGCCGCGCCAGTCCCGCCTGTCCTAAGCGGAGGCCAGCGAGCGGTCCAGCCATGCACGCAGCGCCGCTGCCGGCGCCGCGCCGGCCTGCTGTGCCGCGATCCGGCCGTCGATGAGGACCATGAGGGTGGGGATCGACTGGATCCGGAACCGAGCGGACAGCCCGGGCGCCGCGTCCACGTCCACCTTGACGAGCTTGATCCTGCCGGCGCGCTCGTGCGCCAGCTGGTCCAGCACAGGACTGACCATGCGGCAGGGGCCGCACCAGGCCGCCCAGAAGTCGACGAGTACGGGCACCGGCGACTGCTCGGCGATGGCGGCGAAATCGGAGTCACCGGCCGGGACGATCCACGGCAGGTCCTGGTGGCAGTTGCCGCAGCGGGGCCGGCCCGAGGCCGCGGCCGGAACCCGGTTGGCCTTGCCGCAGTGCGGGCACTTCACGATGGCGTTCTCCACACCGGGAGTGTACTGCGTCGGGACAGCGGGCGGAATGGACGACGGCGGTGCGGCGTTGAGCCGGACATGGAGCGTATTGGTTTTCTGTCCTTTGGCCACTGGGGGCCGGGCCGCGGGTCCCGCACCCGCTCGGCGCGCGAGGCGCTGCTGCAGGGAATCGAGCTGGCGGTGGCCGCCGAGGAGCTCGGCATCGACGGCGCGTTCTTCCGGGTGCACCACTTCGCCCGGCAGCAGGCGGCCCCGTTCCCGCTGCTCGCGGCAATCGCGGCGCGCACGTCCCGGATCGAGATCGGCACCGGCGTGATCGACATGCGCTACGAAAATCCGCTCTACATGGCGGAGGAAGCGGCCGCCACGGACCTGATCAGCGGTGGCCGGCTCCAGCTCGGCATCAGCCGGGGATCCCCCGAACCGGCGAGGGACGGCGCCGCCTCGTTCGGCTACGTGCCCGCCGAGGGCGAGACGCCGGCGGACATGGCGCGGCGCCACACCGAGGTGTTCCGGCATGCGATCGTCGGCGGGGGAGTGGCGGAGGCGGACCCGCAGTACACCGGCGCCTCCGGGCTGCTGCCGATCCAGCCGACGTCCTATGACCTGCCGCAGCGGATCTGGTGGGGCGCCGGGACCCGGAAGACCGCCGTATGGGCCGCCGAACAGGGCATGAACCTGATGAGTTCCACGCTGCTGACCGAGGACACGGGCGTGCCCTTCGACGAACTGCAGGCCGAGCAGATCCGGATGTTCCGCCAGGCCTGGAAGGCCGCCGGGCACAGGTTCCGGCCGCGGGTTTCGGTCAGCCGCAGCGTGATGCCGATCGTCGACGACGAGGACCGGATGTACTTCGGTGGCCGCGCCGGAGAGGGGAGCGACCAGGTCGGGATGATCGACGGCTTGCTCTCGCGCTTCGGCCGCACCTACACCGGCGAGCCGGACATCCTGGCCCGCGAACTCGCGGAGGATGCCGCGGTGCGCGAGGCCGACACGCTGATGCTCACGGTCCCGAACCAGCTCGGTGTCGCCTACAACGCCAAGCTGCTGGGGAACATCGCCCGCTACATCGCGCCGGAACTCGGGTGGCGGGGCAAGGCGGCCGCGACGGCGGAGGACGGGGTCAGGGAGCGCGGCTGACCCGCCGCGGCCCGCTGGCGGCGGCCTACTGCAGGCCGCGCAGCCGGTCCATCTCCCGGCGGTCCTTCTTGGTAGGCCGGCCGGCGCCGCGGTCCCGCTGCGGCAGCCCGAGCGCCGGCATCGGCGGCCGCTCCGGGGTGTGGTCGGTGAAGCAGTGCGAGGCCGCCTCCGCGCCGACCCGCTTGGCGATCAGCCGGCGCACCTCAAGGATCCGTTCGTAGCCCGGCTGGCGGACCCGGATCGTGTCTCCGGCAACCACCGTCTGCGAGGCCTTGGCCGGGTTGCCGTTCAGCCGTACGTGGCCGGCGCGGCAGGCAGCCGTGGCGGCCGAGCGCGTCTTGTAGGCGCGGATGGCCCAAAGCCAGGCATCGATCCGGACGGAGGAGGGGGCGGTCGGCAGCGCGGTCATGATGGATAAAGAGTCTAAGTGGTCTCCGTCGATTCATCGAGTCTTAGGTTGAGCACGGCCTCTGCCGCCCGCCGGACAAGCGGGCTAAGCTGGGCGGCAGAGGGAAGGAACTGCTGATGGAAACGTCGTCGTTAATGCCCTCCGAGTGGCAGCGGGCCCTGCTCATCATGGCCCATCCCGACGATCCCGAATACGGCGCCGCGGCCGCGGTCGCGCAGTGGATCGCGGAGGGCAAGGAAGTTTGCTACGTACTGGCCACGCGCGGGGAAGCCGGAATCGCCGGGCTCGATCCGGTGGAGGCTGCAGCCGTGCGGGAGGCCGAGCAGCGGCGCGCCTGCGAGCGGGTCGGCGTGGACACGCTGGAGTTCCTCGATTTCGCCGACGGCCGGCTGGAGCACTCGCTCGTGCTGCGGCGCGAACTCGCCAGCGCCATCCGGCGGCACCGACCGGACGGGATCATCACGCTGAACTTCGAGGAGACCTGGGGTCCCGGCATGTGGAACTCGGCGGACCACCGCCACCTGGGCGCGGCCGTGATGGACGCCGTGGCGGATGCGGCGAACGAGTGGATCTTTCCGGAACTCTACGGCGGCCCGGATCCGCACCCGGGGGTGCAGTGGGTGGCCGTCTGCTCGCCGCGGCCGACGCACTGGCTGGACGTGGACGCCGAAAGCGTGGAGCGGGCGGTCGAATCGCTGTCCGAGCACCGCATGTACCTGGAGGCGCTCAGCGACGAGCCGGTCGAGGAGCAAGCCCGCCGGCAGATCGATATGGTCACGGCGGGCGGGGAAACGGCACGCCGGGTGGGATTCCAGCTGTTCCGGTTCTGAGCTGGCGCTTTCGCTTAGCTAGTGTTAGCGGGTGAGCTACTTCATACCCCGCAAGCCGTGGCGCGGCCGGATCGGCGCGCTCCTCGGCATCCTCATCATGGCCCTGAGCCTGCGCCCGGCCGTGTCCGTGGTGCCGCCGCTGCTGGGAACCGTGGGCCCGGAACTGGGCTTCGACGCCACGACCATCGGCGCGCTGGCCATGCTGCCGCCGCTGGTCTTCGCCGCGGCCGGCCTCGCCACCCCGGCGCTGATCCGCTGGCAGGGCGCCGAGCGCGTGCTCACCGCGGCGGTGCTGCTGGCGGTCGCCGGGCAGCTGGGCCGGGCGGCGGTCGATTCGGTCTGGCCCTTCCTCGGGCTGTCGGCCGTGGTGATGGCCGGCTACGGGATGGGCAACGTGGTGCTCCCGCCGCTGGTGAAGAAGTATTTCCCGGACCGGATGGGCGTGGTTACGGCCGGCTACGTGACCCTCCTGGCCGTGGGTACCGCGGCGAGCCCGCAGCTGGCAGTGCCGGTGGCGGAGCTGGCGGACTGGCGGGTTTCGATAGCGCTCTGGGCCTCGGTCAGCGCACTTGTGCTGGTGCCCTGGGCGGTGCAGCTGCTGCGGAACCGAAAGGCCCGTGACGGGGACGACGACGGCGACGCGGCTTCCGCGGGGCCGGTTGCCGCGGGTGCCGCGCGCGCTGGGTCCGCCCGCGGGGAAGGAGGCACTGCCCGGGCAGCGCAGGCTCCGCCGCCGCACCTGCAGCACCTGAATCCATGGCGTTCGCGGGTGGCCTGGGGGCTGGCCATCTTCCTCGCCGGCAACTCGGCGCAGACCTACGTCTACTTCACCTGGCTGCCGCCGTACCTGACGGGCCAGGGCGTGGATCCGGCGGCCGCGGGTTCCGCGCTGGCGTACTTCGCCATCCTCGGCCTGCCCGTCAGCCTGCTGGTCCCGCTGGTGGTGCCGAGAATGCGCAATCCGATCATCGCCGTCGTCATTTTTGCCGCGTGCTGGGCCGGCGGACACCTGGGCCTGTACCTGGCGCCGACGGACGGCACCTGGTGGTGGATCACGCTGGCCGGGCTGGGCCAGGGCACCTTCGCGATGGCGCTGCTGATGATGAACCTGCGCTCGCGGACCCAGCACGGGGCCGCCGTGCTGGCGGGCTTCAGCCAGGGCATCGGCTATGCCGGGGCCGGGGTCGCGCCGCTGCTGTTCGGCGTGGTCCAGGAGGCGACCGGCGGCTGGACTGCGTCGTTTGCCATGCTAGGAGTTTGCCTGCTCGTGCTGCTGGCGGGAGCCGTCATGATCAACCCGCGCCGCTGCATCGAGGACGGCAATGAGGGCGACGGCGAGGACGGCATCGGGGACGGCGTTGTGGACCGCATCGAGGGCGAGGGCAGCTCCGCTTCCTCTGCGCGGCCCCGGGAGGAGGACACGGAGCTGCAGGCGCAGGCGGAAGGCCGGCCCCCGGCGTCGTACGGAGAAAGACGAGGCTGATGCCTCCCCCGCATGCCCGGTCCGCCGCTAGGGTGCCGGTCCGGCGGCGGCTTCTGCATACGACGCCGAGACCCGGCGGTATACGGGGGTCAGGAAGGCCAGCAGAGCCGCCGCGATCATCAGGATTCCGGCGGCCAGGAACACCAGGGCGATGCCGCGCGAAGTGCCCTCGCCCAGCAGCGGAGCCAGGCCCGCGGCGCCCTCCGCCGACCGGGCGTAGGGGATGATCCAGACCTGGGCGACGGGCGCTACGAGGAACGCGGTGATCGGAGCCGCCGCCGACTCGAACGCCATGGCGAATCCGAAGACCCGGCCTTGCCGGTCCAAGGGCACCACCCGCTGGATGACCGTCTGCTCGGCGGCCTCGACAAAGGGCACCAGGACCATGTACAGCCAGATGCCGGCGATGTAGAGCCACGCCCACTCCCGGAGGGTGAAGACCGCACCGACGACACCCATCATGATCACCGCGAGGAGCATGCTGCGCAGGGGGTTGCGGCCCAGTCCGAACTTGCCGATCAGGGCGCCGCCGACGATGAAACCGGTGGCCCCGAGCGCGAAGTAGGTGCCCCACAGCTCCACCGGGAACAGCTCCAGGCCGTAGGGATCCATCAGCGCCATGTAGACGCCGCCGACGAAGTTGTTGAACGTGGAGAACAGGATCAGCGCGAACAATCCGGCAACGGCCAGCACGGCGGCAAGGGAACCGCGCAGGTCGAATCCGCCGTGCGCGTCCGAGGCAGCCGGCTGCGCCTCCTCCGGCAGGCGCAGCGTGAGCAGGTGCACGAAGGCCAGCGCGGTGAGCGCCACGCCTACGGCGATGGTCCAGCCCATGCCCAGCAGCCCGACCGACAGCCCGGAGAGGACCGAGGTGACGATGAACATCAGCCCCTGCACCATGCCTACCAGTCCGTTGGCGTTGGCCCGCCGGTCCGGCTCGATGAGGATGGTGACCGTGGTGGAGAGGGCGATGTTGCGCAGGTTTTCCACGACCGCGCCGACCAGGATGACCAGGGTAAAGACCCAGAACCAAGGCTGCGACAGGTCCAGCAGGCGGGCGGCGGGTATCAACAGGAACAGGAGCCCGGAGAGCGCGAACATGGCCAGCGTGAAGCCTCCGGCGAAGCGCATCACGGCCAGCTTGCGATAGCGGTCCACGAACGTGCCGAAACTGATGCTGGAAAGGGCCATCAGCAGCATGTACGCCCCGCCAACCACGCCGGTGGCGATCACATTGCGCGTTTCAAGGTACACCCAGAACGTGAGGGCAAACCACAAATAGCTGGTCGTGATGTTGGCGGCGGCGGTATTCACGAGGATCCCCGCGAAGGTGCGGGACCGCTGTGCCGGAGTGCGCAGGGAAGTGCCGGTGGCTTGAGCGGCGGTAGTCCCGGAGCCAGCCGGTTCCTGCTCGGGCATGCGCCCAGTGTACTGAAAATCGGCGAGGGCGGCAGGCCCGCATGGAGGCCGGCCGCCCTCGCCGATGGTGCTGTTGCTAGTCGCCGATGTAGAAAAGGCGCTTGTTGACGAACTCGTCCATGCCGAGCGGGCCGAGTTCTCGGCCGAAGCCGGAGCGCTTGACGCCGCCGAAGGGGATGTCCGCGCCTTCGCCGACGCCGTTGACGTTGGCCATGCCGACCTCGAGCTGCTGGGCGATCCTCCGGGCGCGTTCCTCATCCGTGCTGAAGACAGCGCCGCCGAGGCCGTACTGGGTGTCGTTGGCCAGCTTGAGGGCTTCCTCGTCGGAGGAGACCTTATAGACCACGGCGACCGGGCCGAAGAGTTCTTCGGTGTAGGCGCGCATCTGGGGGGTGACGCCGGTGAGGACGGCGGGGGCGATGTAGGCCGCCGGGCCGTCCTGCAGCTGGCCGCCCGCGTGCAGGGTGGCGCCCTTGTTGACCGCGTCCTTGAGCTGTTCGGCCAGGGCTTCGGCCGCGGCGCGGGAGGACAGCGGGGCGAAGGTGCCCTCGGCTTCCTCGGCCGGGTTGCCGGGCTTGAGGTCCTTGGCCTGCTTGGCCAGTTCCGCGACGAAGCCGTCATAGATGTCGTCCATGACGATCATGCGCTTGTTGGAGTTGCAGGCCTGGCCGGTGTTCTCCATCCGGAACTCCCAGGCCGCTGCCGCTGCGGCCGGGACGTCCTCGGCGTCCAGCACCACGTAGGGGTCGGAGCCGCCGAGCTCGAGCACGGCCTTCTTCAGGTTCTTGCCGGCCAGTTCGCCGATGATGGCGCCGGCCCGCTCGGAGCCGGTCAGCGAGACGCCCTGGATGCGCGGGTCCGCGATGATGTCCGCGATCTGCTCATGCGTGGCGAACACGTTGATGTACGCGCCGGCCGGGACGCCGGCGTCGTCCATGATCTGCTGGATCGCCAGCGCCGACCGCGGGCAGGACTCGGCGTGCTTGAGGATGATGGTATTGCCCAGCACCAGGTTGGGCGCGGCGAACCTGGCCACCTGGTAGTACGGGTAGTTCCAAGGCATGATGCCCAGCAGCGGGCCGACGGGCAGCCGCTGGATGAGGGCGCGGCCGCCGCCGATCGCCTTGATCTCCTGGTCCGCGGCCAGGCCCGGGCCCTCGGTCGCGAAGTACTTGAAGATGTCCGTGCAGAACTCGGCCTCGCCCTTGGACTGGGAGAGCGGCTTGCCCATTTCCTCGGTGATGATGGCGGCGAGCTCATCGGCCCGCTCGGTAAACAGGTCGGCGACCTTGGCCACGATCTTGGCACGTTCGGCGATGGGCACTTCCTTCCAGGACTGGAAGGCCTCCTGGGACCTGGCCAGCGCGTCCTGGATCTCGGCATCGGTGGCGGTCGGGAACTCCTCCACCACCTCGCCGGTGGCCGGATTGAGCACGCGGTAACCGGGCTGGGTGGTCGACGTGGCAGTCACGGGAACTGTCTCCTTTTGTTGATGGCAGCCGGGCACAGGCTATCCCGACCTCTCCCCATAATCATGTACCGTCCGGCCGGTCCTGTGAAGTCCGTTACGTTCCGCTGTAAGGGAACGGACGACGGCGGCTTCCGGACTTGGGGTGTTCCGGCCCGGCATCCATAAGCCCACAATGGGCTTATGGATGCCGCACAGCTGAAAGCCCTCGCCCTCGTCTGCACGCTGACTCCGTCACCCAAACCGTCGAGCAGCGAGCTGCTCGCTCGCCAGATCGTCCAGCAGTTGTCCACGCACGATGTGGAGTGCGACCTGATCCGCGTGGTGGACCACGACGTCAAGCCCGGCGTCCAGACGGATATGGGCGAGGGGGATGAGTGGCCCGCCATTCGGCAGCGCCTGCTGGCGGCGGACATCCTGGTGCTCGCTACGCCCATCTGGCTCGGGCACCCTGCCAGCGTGGCGCAGCGTGTGCTGGAGCGGCTGGACGCCGAACTGTCCGAGACGGATGAAAAAGGCCGGCTGAGCATGTTCGACAAGGTGGCAGTGGTCGCCGTCGTTGGCAACGAAGACGGAGCGCACCACGTCAAGGCTGAGCTGTACCAGGCTCTTTGCGACGTCGGCTTCACCATTCCGGCGCAAGGCGCGACCTACTGGGTGGGCGAAGCCATGCAGGGGACGGACTTCCAGGACCTGCCGGAGACGCCGGAGCCGATCGCGGGTGCAACGGCCATGGCGGCGCGCAATGCGGCCCACCTCGCCCGGGCGCTGAAATCGTCGCCGTATCCGGCCGGCTGACGGGCTGCCGGACCCCCAAAGCTGGTGCTCGACAAAGCCGCCGCAGCGGAGGAACCTTTGTGCTGTGCTCTGTCGAGCCGCTGATTGTCCGTTCCGCGGCCTGGGGAAGCAGCGGATCCACGCTCCCGATACGGTCCGGGCCGCGCCCTCGGGAACCGTTTCCACTGCGGCCGATGCCACGCCAAGGGGCAATCGTCATGCCTGCCAATACAGTTTCGAGCCTGGAATCCCGGTCCTTCGACGAGCCGGACGAGAAGCGCCGTCCGGACAAGAGTGAAGTGGATGTGCTGAGCGTCAGCGGCTACACGCTGGGCCGTTTCCGCTTCCAGCCCGGCTGGCGGTGGTCCGACTGCATCAAGCCGGTCGTCAAGACGGACTCCTGCCAGAACAACCACGTGGGCATCTGCACCTCCGGCACGCTCACCGTGGAACTGTCGGACGGAAGCCGCGCCACGATCAAGGCGGGCCACTCCTACTCCATCCCGCCCGGCCACGACGCCTGGGTCGAAGGGGACGAGCCATGGGTGGGCTACGAGTTCCTCAGCGCGGCGGAGTACGCCAAGGAGGCCTGAGCTCGGGCCGGACATTGCGGTGCGGCGCCGTCCTGACCCGCATCAAGACGGGCGGATCAGGACGGCAGGCGGGCTGGATCAACGGCAGGGTCAGGCGCCGGGCCGGACCTCGTTGATGCGGAACACGGCTCCGGTGGGATCGGCGAGCGTCGCCATCCTGCCGAACGGGGTGTCTTCCGCCGGCTGCAGCAGCCGTCCGCCCAGGCCCACGGCCGTTTCGATCGCGGCATCGACATTCTCGACGCCGAAGTAGACCTGCCAATTGGAGGGCACGCCCTCGGGCAGGAAGGCGGCGGCGTCCAGAATGCCGGCTCGCGCGCCGTCGCCCGCGCCCAGGGTGGTGTAGCGGAACTCTTCAGTGTCGCTCATGACGTCGGTCTGCCAGCCGAAGACGTCCTGGTAGAACTTCACGGCGGCCGGGTAGTTGCGCGTCTGCAGTTCGTGCCACACGGGCGCCCCGGCTTCGTCGTGGACCTCGAACCCGGTCATTCCGCCGAACTGCCATGCGCCGACGGCCGCTCCGCCGGCGTCGCCGAACATGGCCATGTGCCCCTGCTCCGGGACCTCCATCGGCGGCACGTAGACCTGTCCGCCGGCAGCGGCCGCGGCCTCGGCTGCGGCGTTGATGTCCTCCACCCGCAGGTAGGTGCTCCAAACGTCGGGGTAGCCGGACTGCCCGTCGTTCTTCATCATGCCGGCTACCGGCCTGCCGTCCTTGAGGGCCATGATGTAGCCGCCGTACTTTTCTTCGTCTCCGGTTTCGTAGGTCCAGCCCATCAGCTGCTGGTAAAAGTCCCTGGCCTGTTCCGGATTGGCGGTCATGAGGTCGATCCAGCAGGGTGCGCCGTTCTCGATTTTGGGCGTGGGCATGCGGTACTCCTGTCATTGATAAACATTGGGAGGTACGGACAGCAGTGACTCTAGCGGCGGTCACTGACACCGGCAATGGTCCGGGAGTCCCGCCGGCAGTACTGCCCGCCCACCCGAGGGGACGGGTGCCGCCAGGGTGGATGGCGCCGTCGTTCTTCTGCGCAGCCGTTCTTTTGCACAGCGAGGATGCCGTCCGTGTGTGCGCTGCCACACTGACAGGTTGAAGCGTGGCCCATAGCGTCGAGGGGTACCTATCCTGTTTGACCTTGAGGACGCATGTCAATGACGACAGAACTCTTAGCAACACCCAGCCCAAGTACGGCGACCGGCCCGTTGGCGGACGCGCAGGCCCAGCTTGCCGCCGCCGTGGAGACGCTCGACTACGGCGCCGGACTGCACCGGCTGCTCGCCAGCCCGCGGCGGGAAATGACCGTCTCCATCCCGCTGCACCGCGACAACGGGGCGGTAGAAGTGCTGACCGGCTACCGCGTGCAGCACAACTTCTCCCGCGGCCCGGCCAAAGGCGGACTGCGCTTCAGCCCGGCAGTGGACCTGGACGAAGTGCGGGCGCTGGCGATGTGGATGACCTGGAAGTGCGCCCTGCTGGATGTGCCCTATGGCGGGGCCAAGGGCGGCATCACGATCGACCCGCGCAACTACTCGGTCCGCGAACTCGAGCGCGTCACGCGGCGCTACACCTCCGAGATCCTGCCGATCATCGGTCCCGAGAAGGACATTCCGGCTCCGGATATTGGCACCGATGAGCGGACCATGGCTTGGATGATGGATACCTACTCGGTCAACGTCGGCTACACCGTGCCCGGCGTGGTCACCGGCAAGCCGGTGAGCGTGGGCGGATCGCTGGGCCGGCCGAGCGCCACCTCGCGCGGAGTGGTCCAGATTGCGCTCGCCGCCCTGGCCCACAACGGACTGGAACCGCGCCGCAGCAGCGCGGCCGTCCAGGGCTTCGGCAAGGTCGGCGCCGGCGCGGCCGCCTTCCTGGCTGAAGCTGGCGTCAAAGTGCAGGCCATCAGCGACCAGTACGGGGCCGTCTACGCCGCGGGGGGAATCGACGTTCCGGCGCTCGCGGAGCACGTCGAGCTGACAGGCAGCGTGGTTGGTTTCGCCGGGGCTGAACCGATGGATGCGGCCGCCCTGCTGGAACTGGACGTGGACCTGCTCGTTCCGGCCGCCGTCGAAGGCGTCCTGCACGCAGGCAACGCCGGGCGGGTGCGGGCCAAGGTCGTGGTGGAAGGCGCCAACGGACCGACTACGGGCGAGGCCGATGCCATCCTGCAGGCCAACGGCATCCTGGTGGTGCCCGACATCCTGGCCAACGCAGGCGGCGTCATCGTCTCCTACTTCGAGTGGGTGCAGGGCAACCAGGCCTACTGGTGGACCGCGGACGAGGTGGAGGACCGGCTGGCCCGCCGGATGCTGGCCGCGTGGGAGAACGTACTGGCGGTCTCCAAGGCCCGCCGCATCACCCTTCGCGAGGCCGCAACCGTGACGGCCGTGGAGCGCGTGGCCGAAGCCCACCTCACCAGGGGCCTCTACCCCTAACCGCACGCGCAGCCGAGGGTAAGCCCGGGAAAGCGAAGGGGCACCGGATCTCCGCGATGGGAGATCCGGTGCCCCTTCCCTGGGACCAACCGATTAGACGGCTTCGAGCACGCTCACGTAGTTGGCGATTGCGAGGCCGCCCATGTTGTGCACGGCGGCGCGGCGGGCGCCGGGCAGCTGCATCTCGCCGGCCGTGCCGGAGAGCTGCATGGCCGCGACCACGTGCTGGGAGACGCCGGTGGCGCCGACCGGATGGCCCTTGGCCTTGAGTCCGCCGGAGAGGTTGACCGGCAGCTTGCCGTCCCGGTAGACCCAGCCTTCCTCGATGGCGCGGCGGCCTCCGCCGGCCGGGGCGAGGCCCATGACTTCGTACATGATCAGCTCCGCAATGGTGAAGCAGTCGTGCACTTCGGCCAGGTCCAGGTCCTCCAGCTCGACGCCGGCCATGCCGAGCGCACGCTGCCAGGCGGCGACGCTGCCGGCGAAGGCGATCGGATCGCGCTTGGCCGCGGGCATGAAGTCGTTCGCGTGGCCGAAGCCGGCGAGCCGGACGGGAGCGGCGGCGGCGCTGGCCGGTGCGGGGCCGGCGCTGAGCACGACGGCGGCGGCTCCGTCCGAGACGGGGGAGCAGTCCGTGCGGCGCAGCGGCTCGGCGACCACCGGGTTCTTGTCCGAGACGGTCCGGCAGAAGTCCTCGCCGAGGTCCTTGCGCAGCTGGGCGTACGGGTTGGCGACGCCGTTGCGGTGGTTCTTCGCCGCGATGGAGCCGAGCACGTCGCCGACCGGGCCGTGCTGCTTTTCGTAGTGCTTGGCGGTCTCGGCGAAGAGGCCGGCGAACCCGGTGGAGGAGGGCTTGCCGGCGGCCTCGTAGTCCGCGCCGAGCAACGCTGCGCCGACGACGTCAGCCCCGGCGTGCGTCATCTTCTCGGCGCCGATCACCAGCACGTTCCGCGCGGTCCCGGCCAGGAGCGCCTTCGCGCCCTGCTGCAGGGCGGCCGAGCCGGAGGCGCAGGCGTTCTCGACGCGCGTGGCCGGGACGTTCGCCAGCTGGTCGGACACCTGCAGCGCCAGCGAGGACGCGAAGCCCAGCGGCACCATGCCGGAGTTGAACTGGCCCAGGTAGACCTCGTCGATCTGCCCCGGCTCCAGCCCGGCGTTGGCGATCGCCTCGGTGGCGACACCGACGATCAGGGATTCGAGCGTCTCGTCGGCCAGCTTGCCGAAAGAGGAGTGGCCCCAGCCGGTGAGCAGGATGTCCTTGCCGAACTGTTCTTTCAGGCTCACTTGTTGGTTCCTTCCAGGACGTTCTCGAGCTGCGCCGCCAGTTCGGGGGAGAGCTCGAACTCCGCCTCGGTCTTCTCCCGGACCTCCTGAAGCGTGACGCCGTCGGCGAGCTGCTTGAGCACCAGCCGGGGCGTCCCGCCGTCGTCGTTAATGTCAAAGTCCGCAAGGTCCGTGATGATCCGGTCCACCACGCGCACGCCGGTCAGCGGCAGCGAGCACTCGGTGACGATCTTCGGGCTGCCGTCCTTGGCGACGTGCTCGGTCAGCACCACCACGCGCGGGGTGCCGGCGACCAGGTCCATCGCGCCGCCCATGCCCTTGACCATCTTGCCCGGGATGGTCCAGTTGGCCAGGTCGCCGGCGCCGGATACCTGCATGGCGCCGAGGATGGCCACCTTGACGTGCCCGCCGCGGATCATGCCGAAGCTGGCGGCGGAGTCGAAGATGGAGCCGCCGGGCAGCACGGTGACGGTCTGCTTGCCGGCGTTGATCAGGTCCGGGTCCTCGTCGCCCTCATACGGGAACGGGCCCATGCCGAGCAGGCCGTTCTCGCTCTGCAGCACCACGCGCGTACCCTCGGGCAGGTTGTTGGCCACCAGCGTGGGGATGCCGATGCCGAGGTTGACGTAGTCGCCGTCGTTCAGTTCGGTGGCCGCGATGGCCGCCATCTGGTCTCGTGTCCAGGCCATGGTTTCTCTCCTTGCGTTCGCAGCTTCAGGCGCCGACGACGGCGGCGGGCCGGGGGCGGGTGGTCAGCTTTTCGATGTGCTTGGTGCGGTCCGTGGCCTTGATGAGCCGCTGGACGAAAACGCCGGGGGTGACGATGTTGTTCGGATCGAGCTGGCCGGGCTCGACGATGACCTCGGCCTCGGCCACCGTGACCTTGCCTGCGGTGGCTACCACCGGGTTGAAGTTCCGGGCGGTGTACCGGTAGATGAGGTTGCCGTCCGTGTCCGCGGTGTGGGCATGCACGAGTGCCAGGTCGGCGACGATCCCGCGCTCCTGGACGTAGAGCTCGCCGTCGAACTCGGCGTGCGGCTTGCCCTCGGCGATCTGGGTGCCGACGCCGGTCTTGGTATAGAAGGCGGGGATACCGGCGCCGCCCGCGCGCAGCCGCTCGGCGAGGGTGCCCTGCGGGTTGAATTCCACCTCCAGCTTGCCGGCCAGGAACTGCTCGGCGCAGAGCTTGTTCTCGCCGATGTAGGAGCCGAGCACCTTGCGCACCTGGCCACCCTCGAGCAGGACGCCCAGGCCCTTGCCGTCCACGCCCATGTTGTTGGAGATGATGGTCAGGTCCTTCACGCCGGAGTCGCGCACGGCGTCGATCAGGTCCGCGGGGATGCCGCTGAGGCCGAAACCGCCGACGGCGATGCTCATGCCGTCGTGCAGCACGCCCGCCAGCGCGTCGGCCGCTCCTGGAATCAGTTTGGACATTGCTTCCTCCTCGTTGAGTCTCCGGCGCGGGCCGGGAGCTGGGCTGTCCATCTTGTGGACAGCGGGTTTCCATGGAGACTAGCGTCACAATCAGGAGAGCGTCAACCGACCGATCAGACTACTATTCATACTGTGGACGGGTTGCGGAAGGTTGTCCACATTATGGATTGAAGGGCGGATCATGGCGGAAAAACCGGTTCAGGGTGCACAGGTCGTCTCCCGTGTTGCGCGGCTGCTGCGCATTGTCGGGCGGGCTCCGGAAACCGGCGCCGCGCTGCCGGATATTGTCGACGCGGCCGGCCTCACCCGGCCTACCGTCTATCGTCTGTTGAATTCGCTGGCCGCGGAAGGGCTGTTGGACCACAACACCGAAACCAACACCTGGCACCTGGGGCCGGAGCTGTACGTGATGGGCGCCGTGGCCGCCGGCCGGTACGCGATCGAGGACCTCGCCAGGCCGAGCCTGCAGCGGCTGGCGGACGAGACCGGGGAGAGCGCCTTCCTGTCGATCCGCCGCGGCGACGAGACGGTCTGCCTGGTCCGGGTGGAGGGCAGCTTCCCCGTGCGCTCCTTCGTGCTGCACGAGGGCGTCCGCTTCCCCTTGGGCGTGGCCTCCGCCGGGCTGGCGATCATGGCCTTCCTCCCGGAGGAAGAGGTGGATCGTCTGCTTGACGACGGCGGCGCCCGGGTGGAGCGGTTTGGTCCGGCCCATTCGGCGGAGAGCATCCGGGCCAACCTCGAGGCAACCCGGCGTGCCGGCTACACCGTGAACCCCGGGCTCATCCTCGAAGGCAGCTGGGGGATGGGCGCGGCGGTCTTCGACCGGAACGGCCAGCCTGCCTGGGCGCTCTCGCTGACCGGCATCGAGCAGCGCTTCCGCCCGGAGCGGCAGGAGATGCTTGGGAAGCTGCTGCTCGAGGAGGCCCACAAGATCACCCAGCAGCTGAAGGAGCCCCAGTCCCGGTAGCATCTGAAGAATGTCAGTGGCTCCGCGTCCTCTCCGCACAGCCGTGATCGGCTATGGCCTTTCCGGCCGGGTCTTCCACGCGCCCTTCCTCGCCGCCAGCAGCGCCTATTCCCTGGACGCCATCGTGACGGCCAACCCCGGCCGGGCGGAGCAGGCAGCGACCGACCATCCGCGAGCCCGGATTGTCCCGGATTCGGCTGAGCTGTTTGCCGGTTCCGAGGGGCTGGACCTCGTGGTGGTGGCTACTCCGCCTGCCAACCACTACGTGCTAGCCGAGGCAGCGATCCGCCACGGACTCCACGTCGTCGTGGACAAGCCCTTTGTCCCGGTCAGCACGCAAGGCGAGCAGCTCATGGCCCAGGCCCGCCAGGCCGGCGTCGTTCTTTCCGTTTTCCAGAACCGCCGGTGGGATTCGGATTTCCTGACCCTGTCCAAACTCATCGGGGACGGCGTGCTGGGCAAGGTGCACACTTTGGAGTCGCGGTTCGAACGCTGGAAGCCGGAGGGGCTGCGGGACTGGAAGGCCACGGCGGATGTAGCCGAGGGCGGCGGGATGCTCTTCGACCTCGGCTCGCACCTGATTGACCAGGCACTCACGTTGTTCGGCCCGGCCATGCGGGTCTACGGGGAGACCGCCCGCCACACGCCGGGGGCCGGCACCGACGAGGATGTCTTTGTCTCGATACTCCACGAATCGGGCGTGCGCTCGCGGCTCACCATGAACCTCATTTCCGCACTACCGGCGCCGCGTTTCCACGTGCTCGGCTCCTCTGGCGCATTCACTTCGTGGGGCCTGGACGGACAGGAGGCAGCGCTCCGTGCCGGAGTCGTGCCGGGATCGGACGGGTACGGAACAGAACCTGAAGAGCGCTGGGCCACAGTTGGAACGCCCGGGCGGACGCGGAAAGTGCCTTCCGAACGCGGGGCCTACACCGAGTTCTACCGATTGCTGGCCGACGCCATCAGCCACGGCGGGCCCGTACCGGTGGACCCGGCGGACGCCCTGGCGGCCATTCGGGTCATCGAGGAAGTCCACCGCCAGAACCAGGAAGGCTGAGAGTCCCGGCCCCGCCGGGCCCGTCAGCCGAGCAGCAGGGCCACGAGCAGGACGGCGGGCAGGGATAGCAGCGAGCTGAGGAGGATGATGTCGCGCACGAGGGTGGACCGGATTCCGAACTGGCTGGAGAACAGGAAAACGTTCTGGGCCGTCGGCAGGGCGGCCATGATGACGACGCCGAGCAGCTGCACGCCGTCGACCCCGAAGAGGAAGCGGGCCACGGCCCACGCGATCAGGGGCATCAGCGCGAGTTTGATGATCGAGCCGAGGGCGACGTCGGCCCGCACGCGGCGCTCGGAGAGCGGCTTCTGCCCGTAGAGGCTCATGCCGAAGAGCATCAGGAGCATCGGAATGGAGGCGTGGCCCAGCATCTCGACCGGGGTCCAGAGCACCTCGGGCAGGTGCAGCCCGGTCACCGACATGAGGGCGCCGGCGGCGGTGGCTACGGTGACCGGGTTGGCGATGGACTTGACCAGGGTGCGGCCGAGCGGCGCGGTGGCGCCGTCGTTAGCTGCCGTACGGTTGCGGGCGCTCCAGGCGAAGAGGGACAGGTACACCGGCGCGATGACCAGCAGCTGCGCCAGCAGCACGGAGACCACGGGTGCCGAGCTGCCCACCGCGTAGAGCGCAATCGGGATGCCGATGTTGCCGGCGTTCACGTACGAAGCGGCCATGGCGCCGACGGCGGTCCGCGCCCCGGACCGCCGCAGCACCAGCCGGGCAACCAGCGCGTAGAGGCCGCCGGCCAGCGCGGCCGTGATCAGCGCGATCGGCGTGTAGACGCCGATGACGGCGGCCAGGTCGGTCTCGGCGAGCAGGATGAACATCAGCGCGGGGTTGGTGATGTAGTAGATGGCCGGTGTCAGGCCCTTCTGCATGGCCGGAGTCTGCTGCGGGAGCAGCGCCGCCGCGCCGAAACCGACGGCGACCAGCGCCAGGACTACTCCGAAACCGAGCAGTACGCCTTCCAACAGACCTCCTCGGTCACGGCGCCGTCCGGCCGAAGGGGCCGGCCGGACAGCTGATCTTCACTGGGTTGGGGCACAAACAAGCCGGAGCCCGTCTTTGCGGACGGGCTCCGGCTTATGGTGGCTAGCGGACCAGGCAGGGACGCTTGGGATCGAACTCCCAGCCCGGCACCAGGTACTGCATGGAGACGGCGTCGTCGCGGGCGCCGAGTCCGTGCTCCAGGTACAGGGCATGCGCCTCGGCCAGCCGTTCGCGGTCCAGCTCGATGCCGAGTCCGGGGGCGTCCGGCACCTTGATCTCGCCGTCGCGGATCAGCAGCGGGTCGCGGGTCAGGCCCTGCCCGTCCTGCCAGATCCAGTGCGTGTCCAGCGCGGTGATCTCGCCCGGCGCGGCGGCACCGACGTGGGTGAACATGGCCAGCGAGATATCGAAGTGGTTATTCGAATGCGAGCCCCAGGTGAGTCCGAATTCGTGGCACAGCTGCGCCACGCGGACGGACCCGGCCATGGTCCAGAAGTGCGGATCGGCCAAGGGAATATCGACGGCGTTCGAGCGCACCGCGTGCGACATTTCCCGCCAGTCCGTGGCGATCATGTTGGTCGCGGTCTGCAGCCCGGTGGCCCGGCGGAACTCGGCCATGACCTCGCGGCCGGAGAACTTGCCCTCGGCGCCGCACGGGTCCTCCGCGTAGGCGACGACGCCGCGCATCCGCTTGCCCAGCCGGATGGCGTCCTGCAGCAGCCAGCCGCCGTTCGGATCCAGGGTGATCCGGGCGTCCGGGAAGCGCTCCTTCAGCGCGGTCACGGCGTCGACCTCGAGGTCGCCGGCCTGGACCCCGCCCTTGAGCTTGAAGTCCTGGAAGCCGTAGCGGGCCTGCGCGGCCTCGGCAAGCCGGACAACCGCGGCAGGAGTCATGGCCTCCTCGCGGCGCACCCGCTCCCAGTCGTCGGCGCCGTTGGGCTCGCGCAGGTAGGGCAGGTCCGTGCTGTCCGGGTTGCCGACGTAGAAGAGGTAGCCGAGCATCGGCACCGCCGAGCGCTGCTGCCCGTCCCCGAGCAGCTCGGCCACCGGCACGCCGAGGAACTGCCCGTGCAGGTCCAGCAGGGCGGACTCGACGGCGGTCACCGCGTGCACGGTGGTCCGCAGGTCGAAGGTCTGCAGGCCCCGGCCGCCCGAGTCGCGGTCCGCGAACGCAGTGGCGATGTCGCGGAGCAGGGAGCGGAAGCGGGCCACCGGCTGGCCGCTGATGATCCGGCCGGCGTCCTCGATGGTGGCCCGGATCTTCTCGCCGCCGGGCACCTCGCCCAGGCCGGTGCGGCCCTCGGAGTCGGTGATGATGACGACGTTGCGGGTGAAGAACGGCCCGTGCGCGCCGGAGAGGTTCAGGAGCATCGAGTCATGCCCGGCGACCGGGACGACCTCGACGGCGGCGATGGTTGGCTGGGTGCTCATCCGTTACTCTCCCGCGCGCTTGACGGTGCCGTCGACGCGGCGGTTGAGCCGCCACGGATTCGCGTCCTGAACCGGGGCCGGCAGCAGGCCGTCCGGAATGTTCTGGTACGCCACGGGCCGGAGGAAACGTTCGATCGCCAAGGTGCCGACCGACGTCGTACGCGAATCCGACGTGGCCGGGAACGGGCCGCCGTGGACCATCGCGTGCCCGACCTCGACGCCGGTGGGCCAGCCGTTGGCGAGGATGCGTCCGGCCTTGCGCTCCAGGACCGGCAGCAGCGGGGCCACGGTGGCGTGGTCCTCGTCCGTCAGGTGCAGCGTGGCGGTCAGCTGGCCTTCGAGGCGGCGGGCGGCGGCGACGAGTTCCTCGGCCGAGGCGTAGCGGATGATCAGCGAGGCCGCGCCGAAGATCTCGTCGTGCAGGACCTGGTTGGACAGGAAGGTGTCCACCGTGGTGCCGAAGACGGTCGGGGCGGGGGCGTTCTCGGTCTCGCCGTCCTGTCCCTTGGCCACGAGTTCGACACCGGCCTGGGAGCCGAGCGCCTCCACGCCGGTCTGCCAGGACTCGGCAATGCCCTTGGTGAGCATGGTCTGGCCCGGTGCCGTGGCGAGGGCGCGGTTGACGGCGGCGGCGAAGCGGTCTCCGGTCTCGCCGGCCGGCACGAAGACCAGGCCGGGGGCCGTGCAGAGCTGGCCGCTGGAGCCGGTGACGGAGGCGGTGTAGGCCTGGGCCAGCGCCTCGAGGTCGCCCTTGAGCGCGCCGTCGAAGAAGAAGACCGGGTTGATGGAGCTCATCTCGGCGTAGACCGGGATGGGTTCGGGGCGGGCCGCGGCGGTCGCCATCAGGGCGGTGCCGCCGGAGCGGGATCCGGTGAAGCCCACGGCCTTGATCGCCGGGTCGGCGACCAGGGCCTGGCCGATGCTGGTGCCGGGGCCGTAGACCAGGGAGAAGACGCCGGGGTGCAGGCCGCTGTCGCGCACGGCGTCGGTGATCGCCCGGCCGACGATCTCGCTGGTGCCCGGGTGGGCGTTGTGGGCCTTGAAGACCACCGGGCAGCCGGCGGCCAGCGCGGAGGCGGTGTCGCCGCCGGCGGTGGAGAAGGCGAGCGGGAAGTTGCTGGCGCCGAAGACCGCGACCGGGCCGAGGGCGACCTTGCGCTGGCGGATGTCCACGCGGGGCATCGGCTGGCGCTCGGGCTGTGCCGGGTCGATCCGCACGCCGCGGTGGTCGCCCTGCCGCACGACCTGCGCGAAGAGGCGCAGCTGGCCGGTGGTGCGGCCGCGCTCGCCGTTCAGCCGGGCCTCCGGCAGGCCGGTCTCGGCCATTGCACGCTCGACCAGCTCAGCGCCGGAGGCCTCGATGTTGTCCGCGATCATCTCGAGGAAGGCGGCGTGGGTTTCCGGGTCGAGCGAGCTGAAGCTCTCGAAGGCCTCTTCGGCGGCGGCGGTGGCGGCGGCGAGCTGGTCGACGTCGATCAGCGAGTAGGCCGGTTCCAGGACCTCGTTGGTGCGCGGGTCGAAGCCGTTCATGGTGCGGCCGTTGCCGGCCACCTGCTCGCCGGCAATGATCGACTGGCCGGCCAGCGTGGTTTCTGTCGTGGGCATCGGGGGTACTCCTTCTGCGGTGGGTGGGGTCTGGCGTCCGGTCCCGGACCGGGCGGAAAGCGGCCGCCCGGGGCGGGCGGCCGCTTTCGACGTCGTTATTCAGGCAGGCTGTGCCATGGCGGCGTCCCGCGGGCGGACGCCCGCGGCGTCGATCAGGGCGGACAGGTCCGCGACGTCCTGCTCGGTCAGGTCCTGCAGCGGCGGGCGGACGGAGCCGGCGTCGCGGCCGATAGCCTTCAGGCCGCCCTTGACGATGGAGACGCCGTAGCCCTTGGCACGGTCGCGGATGTCCAGGTAGGGCAGCACGAAGCGGTTCAGCTTCTCGTTGACGGCGACGCGGTCCTGGTTGCGCACGTCGCGGTAGAACTCGAGCGCGAACTCCGGCACGAAGTTGTACATCGCGGAGGAGTAGGTGCTCATGCCCAGCTGCAGCAGCGGCAGGGCGAAGGTCTCGGCGGTGGGCAGGCCGCCGAGGTAGAACAGCCGGTCGCCGTTCTTCGCGTAGACCTTGGTGAGGTGCTCGATGTCGCCGAGCGCGTCCTTGAAACCGATGAAGTTCGGGTGGCGGTCCGCCAGCTTCGCGACGGTGTCCGCGGAGTAGACGGCGTTGGCGCGGTTGTAGACGATGACGCCGATGCTGGTAGCGGAGCAGACGGCGGAGACGTGGGCCAGCAGGCCGGCCTGGTCGCACTCGGTGAGGTACGGCGGCAGCAGCAGGAGGCCCTCGGCCCCGGCGGCTTCGGCGTCCTTGGCGTTCTGGATGGCCTGCGCGGTGGAGCCGCCGGCGGAGGCCAGCACCGGCACGCGGCTGCCGGCTTCTTCCACGGCCATCCGGACGACGCGGGCGGACTCTTCCGGGGTCAGGCTGAAGCCCTCGCCCGTGCCGCCGGCGGCGAAGAGCCCGGCGACGTCGAAGCTGGACTGCCACGCGAGGTGCGTGCGGTAGGCGGCTTCGTCGATCTTCAGGTCGGCGTCGAACGCGGTGACCGGGAAGGAGAGCAGGCCTTCCTTGAGCTTGTCGGCGAGTTCCTGGGGCGTGTACTGGGCCACGTGCATCTTCCTTTGCGATGGTGCCGGGACGGCGGGTCTGGGTGGTCGTTTCCTCCACCCTAGGAAGGGTTGATGATGCCTGTCCAAGCCCTATTTTGTATGGATTGATGCAGGAAAGGCATTACGGCGGCGGGCTCAGGCGGTTCGCTCCCAGACGACCTCGAGCAGCTGCCGCAGCGCCGGGTTGTGTCCCGCCCTGGTCCAGATCGCGTGCAGCTCCACGGTGTCCGAGGCGACGTCGGCCAGCCGAAGGTACGCCACGCCCTCGACGCCGAGCAGCCGGGCGGACTCCGGGACGAAGGCGACCCCGCGCCCGGCGGCGACGAGGGCCACCATGGTCAGGACCTGGCTAACCTCGTGTACGACGTTGGCATGTTCGAACGGAATGTGCCGGACCACCAGGTCGTAGAAGTAGCGGGCCTTGACGGGCGAATGCATGATCAGCGGGACGTCCTTCAGGTCCGCCGCCGCCACCGGCCGGGTGAGCCGGTCCAGTTCGTGGCCGGCCGGCACCGCCAGTTGCAGGTCCTCGGAGAGCAGCAGGTGGGATTTGAACCGCTCGGTATCGAAGGGCGGGCGGGCCAGCCCGAGGTCCAGGTCGCCGTCGAGCAGGGCCTGGACCTGTTCGCTGGTGACCAGTTCCTGCAGCTCCACGTCCACGTCCGGCAGTTCGGTGGAAATCTGTTCCAGCAGCGGGCCCAGGAGGCTGAAGGCCGACGCCGCGGTGAAGCCGATGCGCAGTTCGCCGGCCTGGCCCGCGGCGATGCGGCGGGCCGTGACCGGTGCGCGGTCGGCGGCGATCACCAGCCGGCGCGCCTCGCCAAGGAAGGCCCGGCCGGCCGCGGTCAGGCTGACCTTGCGGTTGTCCCGTTCCAGGAGGTCGACGCCGATGCTCCGCTCCAGCTTCTGGATCTGGCGGCTGAGCGGCGGCTGGGTCATCCGCAGCCGTTCGGCCGCCCGGCCGAAGTGGAGTTCCTCGGCGACGGCGATGAAACTGCGGGCTTGGTCGAGGGTGTACATGATGCCTTCCAGGTATTACTCAATGCAGTATTGGGCTTGGACATGCATCATAGTGGTTTCCTAAGCTCAGTGACCGAAGCGCCGTGACCTTGTTCACACTGAGCATCGGCGCCCTTTCGCGGTTCATCAATCAAGGAGCTTTGAAGTGAAAGCATTTCCCCTCCGCCGGGCCGTCGTCGGCCTGGCCTCTGCCTCCGCCGTCCTGGCGCTGACGGCCTGCGGCGGCAACGTGGGCTCCGGCTCGGCGTCCGAAGAGGAGTTCCCGACCAAGCCGATCAACGTCACCGTTGGCGCCGCAGCCGGCGGTTCGACCGACCTGATCGCCCGCGCCATCGCCGAGGGTGCCTCCGATGACCTCGGCGTAGCCATGCCGGTCGTCAACAAGCCGGGTGCCAACGGCGCGCTCGCCCTCAAGGAGACCCAGGGCAAGCCTGCCGACGGCTACGAGCTGGCCACCCTGAACGCCTCGCTGGTCACCATCACTCCGCTCGCCGTCAGCGAGTCCGAGGCCGTGTCGCTCGATGACGTTGACGTCATCGTCGGGCTGTCCCAGGACGACTACGTGATGGTCGCCAGCCCCGAGGCCGGGGTCAAGTCCGTGGAGGACCTGACCAAGAAGGACAACCTCAGCTTCGGCACCACCGGCGTGGGCACCGGATCCCAGCTGGCCCAGGCCCTGCTGCTGAAGCAGGCCAAGATCAACGGCACCGAAGTGCCGTTCGACTCCGGGGCTCCGGCCGTCACCGCCGTCCTGGGCAACCAGGTGCAGGTGGCCACCGTCCAGCTGGGCGAGGCCAAGGCACAGATCGATGCCGGCAAGCTCGTTCCGATCGTCGTCTTCTCGACCGAGCGCAACAAGTTCCTGCAGGACGTCCCGACGGCGACCGAAGAGGGCTACGACATTCCGGTTTCCCAGTACCGCGCCATGGTTGCGCCGAAGGGTACCCCCGAGGAGGTCAAGGAACGGCTGAAGACCTCGTTCGAGAACACCTTCAAGACCGAGGCCTACCAGAAGTTCAATGAGCAGAACCTGCTGACCCCGAAGGAGATCTCCGGCGAGGAAGTCATCTCCGAATGGACCGAACTCGCGAAGAAGTACAAGGACCTGACCGCCGAGTACGACATCGACCTGAAGCAGAGCTAATCAGCCGCGCCAGGCCCACAGGAGCACCATCATGAATGAGACAGCCAAAGCGATCCCGGTTCCGACGGAATCGGACGAGGACCTTACCCCGGAGCAGCTCGCTGCCCAGTGGGAGGCCGAAGCGCCGCCATCCGCGGGACCAGTCGCCAACTTCGCCGCGTCGCTGGTGGCGACCGTGCTGGGCATCATCGGCATTGTCCTGTCCGTCCGGCTGGGACTGGGCACGCCCAGCCAGCCCCAGCCGGGACTGTGGCCGTTCATCATGAGCCTCGTTATTACGGTGCTGGGCCTGGCGCAGCTGGTCGTCGGCAGGAAAGGCGGGGAGGGCGAGAAGTTCTCCCGCCTGTCCTGGCTCGTGCTTTTCGGCGCCGCCACCCTCATCGGCCTCGTGGCGCTGATGCCCGTCATCGGCTTCGAGATCCCGTCCCTGCTGCTGAGCTTCATCTGGATGAAGTTCCTCGGCGGCGAAACGTGGCGCTCGGCCGTGCTCTACTCCGTCCTGGTTGTCGCGGCGTTCTACGGCATCTTCATCCTGGGCCTGGGGACCACCATCCCCCACCTGTTCTAACGGTCCTAGAAAGGCTCCACGCATGGACTTCCTGCAACCGGTGCTGGACGGCTTCGGCGTCGTACTGGCTCCCACCAACCTTCTGTACTGCCTGCTCGGCGTCGTCATCGGCATGCTGATCGGCGTGCTGCCGGGCCTCGGCCCCGCGGCCACGATCGCCATCCTGCTGCCGCTGACCTACGGCATCGATCCCGTCACCGCCATCATCATGCTGGCCGGCATCTTCTACGGCGCCCAGTACGGCGGAACCATCACCTCCGTGCTGCTGCGCCTGCCCGGCGAGGCCAGCTCCGTGGTCACCGTCTTCGACGGCTACCAGCTCGCCAAGCAGGGCAAGGCCGGCACCGCCCTCGGCATCGCCGCGATCGGCTCCTTCGTCGGCGGCACGATCGGCATCGTCGGCCTGACCTTCCTGGCCCCCATCGTCGCCGGCTTCGCCCTGGACTTCGGTCCGCCCGAGTATGCCGCGCTGGCCCTCCTGGGCATTCTGCTGGTCGCCACCATCAGCAACGGCAGCAAGACCAAGGCCCTGATCGCGGCGGCCCTCGGCCTGCTGCTGGCCACCGTGGGCCGCGACGTCTTCACCGGCGCCGAGCGCTTCACCTTCGGCAACCTGGACCTGGCGGACGGGATCGACTTCGTCCCCGTCGCCATGGGCCTGTTCGGCCTCGGCGAGATCCTCTACAACCTGGAAGAGCGCCACCGCGCGGCCAAGGCACCGGCCAAGGTGGCCAACGTCTGGCCCTCGCGCGCCGACCTGAAGCAGTCCTCCGGCGCCATCGGACGCGGCTCGGTCCTCGGGTTCTTCCTCGGGATCCTGCCCGGCGGCGGCGCGACCATCTCCTCGCTGGCGGCCTACGCCCTGGAAAAGAAGCGGTCCAAGAACCCCGAGCGCTTCGGCAAGGGCGCCGTCGAAGGCGTCGCCGCTCCCGAGACCGCCAATAACGCCGCCGCGACCAGCTCCTTCATCCCGCTGCTGACGCTGGGCATCCCGGCCAACGCCACCATGGCGCTGATGTTCGGCGCGCTGCTGATCCAGGGCGTCACCCCCGGACCGCAGCTGGTGGACCAGCACCCGGACCTGTTCTGGGGCGTGGTCAACTCGATGTACATCGGCAACATCCTGCTGCTGATCATGTCCATCCCGCTCGTCGGCATCTTCGTCAAGATCCTCCGCGTCCGCGCCGCCATCCTGGCACCGGTCACCGCCTTGATCACCATGCTGGGCGCCTATACGATCAACAACTCGATGTTCGACGTCGTGCTGGTCGTCGCCTTCGGCATCATCGGCTACCTGATGAAGAAGTTCGGGTTCGAGCCCGGGCCGCTGGTCCTGGCGTTCGTGCTCGGCTCGCTCCTGGAAGCCAACCTGCGCCGCTCCCTGCTGGTGCTCAACGGCGACCTGGGCGGTTTCTTCGGCCGCCCGATCTCGGCCACCCTGCTGGTGATCTTCGTCTTCGTCGCTGTCTGGCCGATGATCCAGTCCCTGCTGGCCAAGCGGAAGGCGAACCACGCCCTCGTAACCTCCACGTCACAGAAAGCCAAGGAAACAGTATGAGCATCCTCGTTGGATACGTCCCCACTCCCGTGGGCGAGGCGGCCGCCCGCGCCGCCATCGCCGAAGCCAAACTGCGCGGCGAGAAGCTGTTCGTGGTTAACTCGGTCCGCGAGGGAGCCCTGGTCGACAAATCGGTAGCTTCCGACGCCGACCTGGAGCGCATCACCGCGGCGGCATCGGAAGCCGGCGTCGAATCCTCGGTCCTGCAGTCCACCCACTCGGACGACCTGGCCGATGAGGTGCTGACGCTGGCCGAGGCCCACGACGTGTCGCTGATCGTCATCGGGCTGCGCCAGCGCAGCCAGGTGGGCAAGTTCATCATGGGATCGCACGCCCAGCGGATCCTCCTACAGGCGGACCGGCCGGTGCTGGCAGTGAAGGCCGACCAGGACGGGCACTGACCCGGGAGGGAAAGCAGATGGTGCCGGGCGGGATAACCGTCCGGCACCATCCGTTTAATGACCCGTCGCGCCGCTGCCCGTGCCCGTGCCCGTGCCCGTGCCGTGGCCGTGCCGGTGTGTCCGGACTCAGCGCCCCTTGAAGGCCAGCGAGGCGCCGAAGCCGACCAGGGCCAGGCCGGTGACCCGGTCCGTGGCGCGGACGAAGCCCGGGCGCTGGAGCTTCCCGCGGACCAGGTGGGTGCCGTTGATGATCAGCGAGAACCAGGCCAGGCCGAGCAGGTTGTGCACGCCGGCCAGCGCGATGCCCATGGCTAGGGGAGGGGCGCCTTCGGGGATGAACTGCGGGATCATGGCGATATAGAACACGCCGACCTTGGGATTCAGGAGGTTGGTCCCGGCCCCCTTGGCCCAGGAGAGCAGGAGGCCGCCGCGCCCCGGGTGGGCCTGCGGATCCTCCAGGTTCTTGACGGGGCCGCGGCGGAACGACCTCCACAGCATGGTGGCGCCCAGCCAGATCATGTACGCGGCGCCGGCGAACTGGAGCACCGTGAAGGCGGTCTCGGACGCGGCCAGCAGGGCCGATGCGCCGACGGCGGCGGCCGCACCCCAGGCCATGGCGCCGGCGTTGATGCCCAGCGCCGTGGCGTAGCCGTGCAGGCGTCCCTGGGCGATGGAAGCGCGCAGCACCAGGATCGTGTCCAGGCCCGGAATGATGGTCAGCAGGGCCGCGACCACGGCGAAGGACAACAGGGCCTGTTCCACACTCATGCCGTCCATGTTACGGCCGGAGCCGGGACCTCCCGCCGCGGCCGGAAGGCGCGGGGGAGCGGCGGCGGTCCTCGCGGCAGGCGCCCGCTTAAGGCACGTCAGGCCTTCGAGGTCCGCTCCGTTTCCTCCCCGAAGGACGGGATCATGCCGCGCACCTTGTCCGCCCACGCCGGGAAGCGCTCGGGGAAGCTGGCCTGCAGCACGTCCAGCATGATGGGAACCGAGGCGGAGGCGCCGGGCGATGCGCCGAGCAGCGCGGCGAGCGAGCCGCCCGCTGAGGTCACGACCTCGGTGCCGAAGCCAGCGATCGTTCCCCTGCCCTTGACCCTCTTGACGACCTGCACGCGCTGGCCGGCCGTGATCCACTCCCAGTCCGCCGGGTCGGCGTCGGGAACGAAGCGGCGCAGCTCGGCGAACCTCGCCCGCGGGGTCTGCAGGATCTGCCGCACCAGGTAGGCCACCAGTCCGGCGTTGTCGCGGGCCGCGGAAAGCAGCGTCGGCAGGTTGGCCGGGCGGATGGAACGCGGCAGGTCCAGCAGCGAACCGGACTTGAGGAACCGCGGGGAGAAGGCGCCGTAGGGACCGAACATCAGGTACTCCCGGCCATCGACCACGCGGGTGTCCAGATGCGGCACGGAAATGGGCGGGGCGCCGTCGGCCGCGTGGCCATAGACCTTGGCCCGGTGGCGCGCCACCAGTTCGGGCTTCGAGGTCCGGTAAAAGCAGCCGCTGATCGGGAATCCGCCGAAGGAGCGGGTCTCCGGCACCCCCGCCAGCTGCAGCAGGGGCAGCGTTGCCCCGCCCGCGCCCAGGAAGACGTAGCGGGCCGAAAGGCTCCGGACGCGCCCCGGCGAGCGGGACGTGACCAGCCAGCGGCCGCGCTCCCGGGCCAGCCCGGTGACTTCCTCGCGCAGCCTTGTCTCTGCCCCGCCGGCGGCGGCATCGGCCAGCAGCCGCCGGGTCAGGACGCCGTAGTCGACGTCGGTGCCGTCCGCCACGCGGGTTGCGGCCACCTGCCCGCCGGGTTCCCGGCCGGCGAACATGAGCGGCAGCCAGCGGGCCAGCACCGCCGGATCCTCGGAGTACTCCATCGCCGCGAACGGCGGCCGGCCCGCCATGGCACAGTGGCGGGCGCGCAGGTACTCCACCCCGCGGGGCCCGTGGGCGAAGCTGAAGTGCGGGACCGCGCGGATGAAGCCGGCCGGGTCCCCGAGGCCTCCCTCCGCGGCCAGGTGCGCCCAGTACTGGCGGGACTGCCGGAACTGCGCATTGATCCTCAGCGCGCTGGAAATGTCCACCCCGCCGTCGGACGTGCGGGGCGTGTAGTTGAACTCGCACAGCCCGGCGTGCCCGGTGCCGGCGTTGTGCCAGGCATGGGAGCTCTCCAGCCCGGCCTCCGGCAACCGCTCGAGCACGGCAATTCGCCACCCCGGCTCGAGCCGGACCAGCAGGCTGGCCAGGGTGGCACCCATGATCCCCGCGCCGACGATGACGGCGTCGAATCCATCGGACATGGGGTCCATCGATGGCGGGTGTGGTTTCATCAAGATTCTCCGCAGCTAGAGGCTCGTGCCGATGGTCGCCGCGCCGGTGGCCTGCCGTGCGCGGGCTACCAGCGGGGGCTTTCGAGGGTGTAGTCCGGATCGATGCGCTGCATGTAGCCCGTGTCGTCCCGGCTGGTCAGCCCGCAGTCCAGGTACTGGCGGTGCAGCTTTTCGAGGTTGTCCGCATCGAGTTCGACGCCGAGGCCGGGGGCGGTGGGCACCGCTACGGCGCCGTCGGTGAAGGTGAGGGCGCCGGGGGCGACGATGTCCTCGTCGCCCTTCTTCCAGGGCCAGTGGGTGTCGCAGGCGTAGTCGAGGTTGGGCGTGGCCGCGGCGAGGTGGACCATGGCGGCCAGGGAGATGCCCAGGTGGGAGTTGGAGTGCATGGACAGGCCCAGGCCGAAGGTCTCGGTGAGGCCGGCCAGGGTCTGGGAGCGGCGCAGGCCGCCCCAGAAGTGGTGGTCGGAAAGGATGACGTCGACGGCTCCGGCGGCGATGGCCGGCGGCACGTCGTTGAAGGAGACGACGCACATGTTGGTGGCCAGCGGCATGGGCACGTTGGCGCGGACTTCGGCCATGCCCTCGATGCCGGGGGTCGGGTCCTCGAGGTATTCGAGGACGCCGTCGAGTTCCTTGCCGACCTTGATCGAGGTCTCGACGGTCCAGGCGGCGTTGGGGTCCAGGCGCAGCGGCAGGTCCGGAAACTCCTCGCGGAGCGCCTTGATCGCGGCGACTTCCTGGTCCGGTGCGAACACGCCGCCCTTCAGCTTGAGCGCGCTGAAGCCGTAGCCGTCGACCATGGTGCGGGCCTGGGCAACAATGCCGTCCGGATCCAGGGCCGGGCCCCACGGGTCCGGCTCGAAGCCGGGGTGGGTGGCCCATTTGTAGAACAGGTAGCCGCTGAACGCCACGGAATCGCGGACGGCGCCGCCGAGCAGGTCGCTGACCGGGCGGCCGAGGAGCTTGCCCTGGATATCGAGGGCGGCGACGTCGAAGGGGGACAGGACCCGGTCGGCCGTGGAGGAGCCGGTGACCATGCCGGACATGCCGTGGCCGCCCTGCACGGTATCGGCCGCCAGCGCGCGGGCGACGGCCTGGCGCATCCGGTTGATGTTGAAGACGTCGGCGCCGGTGAGTGCTTCCGCGGCGAGGTGCAGCCGCTGGAGGTGGCCGGCGTCGCCATAGGTTTCGCCGAGACCGGTCACGCCGGCGTCGGTATGGACCTGGACGATCGCCCGGAGCGCGAACGGCTCATGCACCCCGACGGTGTTCAGCAGCGGCGGATCCGCGAACGCCACCGGCGTGATCGTGATGCCCGTGATGGCAACCTGGCCGAGGTGCTCGGAGGAGAGACCGGTGACGGGCGCGGCGTCGGCGACAGACATGGGGCGGAAGTCCTTTCACGAAAGAGCCCGGGAGGGCGCAAGATGCACTTCACGCTAATCGCGGCAGTGATGCGTGTCCAAGATCACTTATGCACCGAACGATGCCGGATTGGTATCGGTGCCCTGAGGGCGGCAGTTCCTCAGCGGCCGCCGGATTCCTGCTCGAGCCGCCGCTTGGAGTTGGCCAGATGGGTGCGCATGGCCGCGGCGGCTGCCTGCGCATCGCCGGACTCGAGGGCTGCCAGGACGGCCTCGTGTTCCGCGGAGACCTGGGCCAGCCGGGTGGCCTCGGCTTCGGTGCCGCTGCGGTCCAGCCGGTGCCGGGGCATGGCGATCATGGCGGGACCGAGCCCGCCGACCGCGTCGGCCAGGTAAGGGTTGCCGCTGGCTTCGGCGATGGTGCGGTGGAAGTCGAAGTCCTTGCTCAGCGCCTCGGCCGGATTCCCCTCCGCGCGGCTGAAGGCATCCAGCGTGCTGCGCAGCGCGGCTCGCTGGGTCCTGGTGGAGCGGGCAGCCGCAAGGGCGGCCGCCTCGCTCTCGATGCCGATCCGGTATTCCATCAGCTGCTGGCGCTCCCGGAGGGTGCGCACCGGCCGGACCGGAAGCTGCGGGGCGTCCCCGGCCGAGGGAGGCGTGAGCGCGAAGCTGCCGCTGCCGCGCCGGGTGTGCACCAAACCTTCCGCCTGCAGCCGGGTGATCGCTTCGCGCACCACGGTGCGGCTGACACCGTGCTCGGCGATCAGCGTGTTCTCGCTCGGGAGCTTCTCGCCGGGCGCAATTTCGCCGTCCACAATGCGGCGGCGCAGCTCATCGACCAGGGTGGCGGTCAGGTTCGGTTTCATCGCTCTGCTGGTCTTTCGCAAAAGGTAGGACAACGACGGCGGTGCGGGCACCGCCGTCGTTGTGTGAATGGAGCGCACGGGGTGCGCCGGGGGTCAGGCGCGGCCGAACTCCACGGTGTCCGTGGTCCAGGCGCGGGCCTGGTCGCTGAAGGTGAAGCCGAGGCCGGGGCGGTCCGGAACGATCATGCGGCCTTCCTTGGTCTCGAGCCGCTCGTTGAACAGGGGGTCCAGCCAGTCGAAGTGCTCGACCCACGGTTCGCGCGGGTAGGTGGCGGCCAGGTGCAGGTGGATCTCCATGGCGAAATGCGGGGCCAGGTCCAGCCCGGCCTGGTCCGCGAGCGTGGCCAGCCGCAGGAACTGCGTGATGCCGCCGACGCGCGGGGCATCGGGCTGGATGATGTCGCAGGCCCTGGCCGCGATGAGGCGCTCGTGCTCGGCGACGGAGGCAAGCATCTCGCCGGTGGCGATGGGGGTGTCCAGTGCGGCGGCGAGGGCGGCATGGCCCTCGGCGTCGTAGGCGTCCAGCGGCTCTTCGATCCAGACCAGGTCGAACTGCTCCAGCTTGCGGCCCATCCGCAGGGCGGTGGCGCGGTCCCACTGCTGGTTGGCGTCCACCATGAGCGGCACGTCGGGGCCGATGTGCTCGCGCACGGCGGCGACCCGGCGCAGGTCCTCGGCATTGTCCGGGAGGCCGACCTTGATCTTGATGCCGCCGATGCCCTCCTCGATGGACTGGCTGGCGCGGTCCTTCACCTCGTCGATGGTGGCGTTGAGGAAGCCGCCGGAGGTGTTGTAGGTGCGGACGGAGTCGCGGTAGGAGCCGAGGAACTTGGCCAGCGGGAGGCCGGCGCGCTTGGCCTTCAGGTCGTAGAGCGCGATATCCAGCGCGGCGAGGGCCTGGGTGGCGACGCCGGAGCGGCCAACGGAGGCGCCGGCCCAGAGCAGCTTGTTATACAGCTTGGCGATGTCGTTGGGGTCCTCGCCGAGCATGGTCTCCGCGACCTCTTTAGCGTGCGCGAACTGGGCCGGGCCGCCGGCGCGCTTGGAGTAGGAGAAGCCCAGGCCCTCATGGCCCTGCTCGGTCTTGATCTCGGCGAAGAGGAAGACGACCTCGGTCATCGGCTTCTGCCGGCCGGTGAAGACCTTGGCATCGGAGATCGGGGTGGCCAGCGGCAGCCTCGCCGTGGAGAGCTTGACGTGGCGGATGGCATCGGTCAGGTAGGTCATGGCAGTCCTTGGGCAGGAGAAGTTGGTCCACTGATAATACAAGTAGACCAACTTATATGACAAGTGCTTCCTGTCAGGCCAGGCGGGTTTCCGGGCTCCGGGTCTTCCGCGGGTCGCGCTCGGCGAGGGATCCGATGGCTTGCTCGATCCGGGACATGGTGCCCTCGCCGAGCCTCACCCCGGCCGCCTGGACATTGGAGGCGATCTGTTCCGGCCGGGACGCTCCGATGATGGCGGAGGCGACGTTGGGATTCTGCAGCACCCAGGCCACGGCGAGCTGCGCCATGGTCAGGCCGGCGTCCTCTGCGATGGGCTGCAGCCGGTGCACGCCGTTGAGGACGTCGTCGTCCAGCCACCTGCTGATCATGTCCGCGCCGCCCTTTTCGTCGGCCGCCCGGCTGCCCTGCGGCACTGCCGCCCCCGGCTTGTACTTGCCGGTGAGCACGCCCTGCGCCACGGGGGACCAGACAATCTGGGAGATCCCGAGGTCTTCCGATGCCGGAACCACCTCGTCTTCGATCACGCGCCAGAGCATGGAGTACTGCGGCTGGTTGGAAACCAGCTGGATGCCCAGATCGCGCGCCAGGCCGTGGCCCGCGCGGAGCTGGTCGGCCGTCCACTCGCTCACGCCGATATACAGCGCCTTGCCCGCCCGGACCACGTCGGCGAAGGCCTGCATGGTTTCCTCGAGCGGCGTCTCGGCATCGTAGCGGTGCGCCTGGTAGAGGTCCACGTAGTCGGTCTGCAGCCGCCGGAGGGACCCGTCGATCGACTCCATGATGTGCTTGCGCGAGAGGCCGGTGTCGTTGTGCCCCTTCGGGCCGGTAGGGAAGTAGACCTTGGTGAAGATTTCCAGCGATTCCCGCCGCTCGTCCTTCAGCGCGTCGCCGAGGACCTGCTCGGCCGCCGTATTGGCATACACATCCGCGGTGTCGAAGGTGGTGATGCCCGCGTCCAGGGCGGCGTGCACGCACGCGGTGGCGACGTCGTTCTCCACCTGGGAGCCGTGCGTCAGCCAGTTCCCGAAGGTGATTTCCGAAATCTTCAGCCCGCTGTTGCCCAGATACCTGAATTCCATGGTCCCGATGCTACCGGCCCGCCGGCGGCCCGTCCCGCCGGGGATATGATGCAGGCAAAAGGGCACCTGATGCCGGACTTGCCGGGCTGACGAGGAGGGACGGGCCGTGCCGCTGGGACTCGTGCTGGATCTTCTCGGCACCTTCTTCTTCGCCGTGTCCGGCTGCCTGCTGGCCGCCCGGCGCGGCTTCGACATCATCGGTTCGCTGTTCCTGGGCGCACTGGCCGGGCTCGGCGGCGGCGTGATCCGCGACCTGATCCTGGGCGAAGTGCCGAGCGCGTTCGACAGCCCGGTGTACCTGGCGGCCCCGGCAGTGGCGGCAGTCATGGTCTTTTTCCTCAAGCGCAGCGTGGAGCGGATGCGCAAACCCCTGCTCGTGTTCGACGCCGGCGGCCTGGCCCTGTTCTGCATCGTCGGCACGGTCAAGGCGCTTGAGGTGGGGCTGAACCCGATCGCGTCGGCGCTGCTGGGCGTGACCACGGCCGTTGGCGGCGGCATGCTCCGCGACGTCGTCGCCAACCGGGAGCCGCAGCTGTTCGACCCGCGGGATATCTATGCCGTCCCGGCAATGCTCGGGGCGGGAATCACGGCCGTCGTCTGGCAGGCGGACCTGTACAGCCCGGTGGCCGCGGTCGCCATCGCCACGGTCGTCTTCGGCCTGCGGGTGCTTTCGCTGCGCTTCGGCTGGCACATCCCGCATGCCTCGGCGCCGTGGCAGCGGTACGAGGACTAGGCCGAACGGCTCAGCGGCCGGACCGACCGTAGCGGTGTTCGGGACGTCCCGTGCTGCCGTAGCGCAGGTGGATTTCGACGGCGCCGTCGTCCGCCAGCGCCGAGAGGTAGCGCTGCGCGGTGGCCCGGGAGATGCCGACCTGCTGCGCCACTTCGGCCGCGGAGTATTGGCTGCCCGGCGGCAGCGCGTCGAGCACAGCCGCTTCCGTCGCGGAGCGGGTCCTCGCGGCCGGAGCGGCGGGCTCGGCGGGAAACAGCGTATGCAGGGCGCGGTCCACTGTGTCCTGGTCGACCGACGGTTGGTCCGCGAGCATGCGCCGGAACCGGGCGTAGGCGCGGAGCCGGCGGGAGAGCTGCTCCGCGGTAAACGGCTTGATGAGGTAGCCCAGGGCACCGCGCCGCAGCGCCTTGCGGACGGAGGCAGCATCCGCAGCAGCGGTGAGCATGATCGCGTCCACGTCCACCGTGCGCAGCAAGTCCAGCCCGAGCGCGTCCGGCAGGTAGACGTCCAGCAGCAGCAAGTCCGGTTCCTGGCCGTGCACCGCCCGCAGGGCCTGCTCCGCCGAGCCGACCGGCGGCAGCGCGGTAAAGCCGGGGACGGCGTCCACATAGCCGGCATGCAGCCGGCCCACGTGGAAGTCGTCGTCGACAATGAGCACCCGAAGGTCCGTCATGGGGCCTCTCCTGTTCCTTGCGGTTCCACTGTTCCGGGCAGCCGGGCGCAGAAAACGGCGCCAGGCCCGCCGTCCCGGCCGGCATCGGCGACCCAGACGTCACCGCCGCGCCGCCGCGCCAGCCGCCGGACCAGCGGCAGGCCAAAGCCCTGTCCGTGCGCATCGGGCAGGGCCGCCACGGGGTCGCCGCCGTCGGCCAGAGTCTCCGGCGTGCCCTTCGCCGTGGAATACCCTTCGGCGAAGATACGCTCCGTGGCAGCAACGCCGTCGTCGTTGGCGGCCCTGGCGTCCGTGCTTCCGGCCGGTCCGGCCGCCGTCGCCCCAAGGCCGTCCCCGGAGTCCGCGACCACCACGTGGAGCGTCCCGCCGCCCGCCGCCAGTTCGTCCATCACCTCGACTTCGGCCCAACGGTCCGGGTTGCTGCCATGGACCGCGGCGCGCACGGCGTTATCGATCAGGTTTCCCAGGACCGTGGTGACGTCCTGCGGGTCCGTGATGCGTCCGCGGATGAGCGTCTCCGGGCCCACCCGCAGGGCGACGCCGCGCTCGGCAGCCTCCACGCTCTTGGCTCCGACGAAGGCCTGCAGGTACGGATCCTTCAGCAGCTCGGCCTGCTCCGCCGGATAGCTCAGGGGCCCGGTCCGCATGATCTCCGCGACGTAGTCCCGGGCCTCGGCATACCGCCCGATTCCGAGCAGGCCGGAGACGGTGTGCAGCCGGTTGGCGAACTCGTGGCGCTGGGCGCGCAGCGCGGTGGAAAGCGCGCCGACGGCATCCAGCTGCCGGGTCAGCGACTGCACCGTGGTGCGGTCGCGCAGCATGATCACCCAGCCCAGTTCCGGCGCGCCGGTGCCGGCGACGGCGGTGCCTCCCGGGCGGTAGCCGCGCCTTCCCGGGGTGCGGCTGGGCTGGACCTGGCGCGCGGAAGCGATCAGCACGCGGGAGCCGACCAGCTGCTCGACCGCCGGGGACTGCGGGTCCGCAGCGGGCAGCAGGGCGGCGAGGAAATCCGGCAGGCCTGCCGCGTCCAGCGGCCGGCCGACGAACTCGGCGTCGATGGGTATGCCGAGCAGCCGCTTGGCTTAGCGGTTGAAGACCGTGATCCGCCGGTCCTGCGAGACGCCGATGACGCCCTCGTCCACGCCGCGCAGCACAGCCTCCTGGTCCTGCACGAGCGCCGAAATCTCCTCCGGCTCGAGGCCGAGGGTGAGGCGTTTGAGGCGTCGGCCCAGCAGCAGCGAGGCCACCGTGCCGAGGGCGAGGGCACCCGCCGCCGTGGCGGCGATGGGCAGCACGTCGCCGGCCAGGCTTTCCAGCACCGCTCCGCTCGAGAAGCCGACGCTGACTTCGCCGACCACGTTCGTAGAGTCCGGCGCGAAGACGGGCACCTTGGCGCGCGCCGAATGGCCGAGGGTGCCCTGTTCCTGCGCGGTCACCTCGCGGCCAGCCAGTGCCTCGGTGGGGTCGGTGCTCACGCGCTGGCCGAGCAGGGCAGGATTGGGGTGCGCCAGCCGCAGGCCGGCATCGTCCGTGACCACTACGAACAGCGCCCCGGTGCGGCTCCGGACATCCTCGGCCAGGGGCTGCAGCGGGCCCCGCGTGAGGGCCGCGGCGGAAAGCTCCGCGGGCGGGGCATCCTTCAGGGCCGCGGTGGCCTGCCTGACGTCGCCGGAGGCGGCCACCGACCGTGCCACCGCCAGCGCCTGGCCCTCTGCTTCGGTGCCCAGCCGCTGGTAGGTGAGCCAGCCCAGCATGAGGGCCGAGAGCAGCACGACCAGCGCCACGACCGCGAGCTGGAGCAGCAGCATCCGCGTGGAGAATCCGATCCGCCAGCCGCGGCGGCGGTGCTCGGTGGCCATGTTCCCTCCCGGCGGCTGACTGGCTGGTAGATCTCGGTGAGCTAAATGAGCAAAACGTGCGCAATAAGAAGTATGCACCTCAAGGGAGCTAAACCGCCATCCGTGACCGGGGCCACTCTATGGTCTGTATGGCCGGTCACACCCCGGTCCGTTAGACAAAGGAGTTACTGTGCTGGTCTTCCTGGGATTCGCGATGATCGCGGTCTTCATGGCCCTGATCATGACGAAGAAACTGACACCGGTGCTGGCCCTCATCATCGTGCCCACCGTGTTCGGCCTCTTCGCCGGCGCCGGCCTCGGCCTGGGGGACATGGTCCTCGAGTCGATGAAGTCGCTGACGTCGACGGCGGCGCTGCTGATGTTCGCCATCATCTTCTTCGGCCTGATGATCGACGTCGGCCTCTTCGATCCGCTGGTGCGCTTCATCCTGCGCACGCTGGGCAACGACCCGGCAAAGGTGGTGCTCGGCACCGCGGTGCTGGCCGCCGTCGTTTCCCTCGACGGGGACGGATCCACCACCTTCATCCTGACCACGGCCGCGATGCTGCCGATCTACCTGCGGCTGGGCATGAGCCCGGTGGTCCTGACCTGTGTCGCCGGCCTGGCCAACGGCACCATGAACATCGTTCCCTGGGGCGGACCGACCGCACGTGCCGCCGCTGCCCTGGACGTGTCGCCGACCGACGTCTTCGTCCCGATGATCCCGTCCCTGCTGGCCGGCATGGTCATCGTCATGATCTTTGCGTGGACCCTGGGCCTGCATGAACGCAAGCGCCTCGCGGGCGGCGTCCCGGACGCCAAGGGCAAGCCCAACCTCTGGGAGAACAGCGGCGCAGGCTCGGGCAGCAAGGACAACGGCGGCAGCGGCCGGACCGGTTCCGGCAGCGGTTCCACTCGTGTCCAGCCCTCCGGCACCCCGGCCGCCGGCGGCTCCGTGGCCCTCCTGGAGGCTCCCGTGGAGGAGCAGGCCGCGGACTCGTCGTCGCTGGTCGGCTCTGCCCTCGACCCCAACCGCCCGACCCTGCGCCCGAAGCTGTTCTGGTTCAACCTGGTGCTGACCGTGGCCGTCATGGTCGTGCTGGTGCTCGACATCATCCCGCTGGCCTACGTCTTCATGATCGGCGCCGCGCTGGCCCTCGTGGTCAACTTCCCGAAGGTCAAGGACCAGGCCGCCCAACTGGTCGCGCACGGCCAGAGCATCGTCGCCGTCGTCTCCATGGTGATGGCCGCAGGCGTGCTGACCGGCGTGCTGGACGGCACCGGCATGGTGGACGCCATGGCCACCTGGCTGGTGAACATCATTCCCGAATCGATGGGCCCGTTCATGGCCGTCATCACCGGCCTGCTCAGCATCCCGATGACGTTCTTCATGAGCAACGACGCGTTCTACTTCGGCGTGCTGCCGGTCCTGAGCGAAACCGCCGCGCACTTCGGCATCGCCCCGGCGGAGATGGCCCGCGCGTCGATCACCGGCCAGCCGGTGCACATGCAGAGCCCGCTGGTGCCCGCGATCCTGCTGCTGGTCTCGCTGGCCAGCGTGGAGCTCGGCGACCACCACAAGAAGGTCCTCTGGCGCGCCGCGGTCGTCTCCGTGGTAATGCTCGCGGTGGGCATCCTGCTGGGCGCCATTCCCTGGGGCTGAAGCCAGGCAGCGTAAGACGGCACCCGGGCAAGTCGCGCGACTTGCCCGGGTGCCGTGCCGTTAAGGGCGGGGCGGGGCCCGGGGCGGCTAGGGTCCGAGCCGGCGTGCCCGCAGGACGCTGTCCGCCAGCCTCGCGGTCTGTCCGTCCGGGCCGGTGACCTCCCGTTCCAAGGAGCCCACCGTGTCCAGGTCCCAGCCGGCCTGGTCCAGGCGCAGGCCGGCCGCCACTTCCGCGGCTGTCGGCAGCGGCTCTTCCGGCTCCGGATGCCGGGACCAGGGCGGAAAGGACTCGTGGCCGACGATGAGCAGCGTGCCGCCGGGCGCGACCGCGGCGGCCGCGTGCTCGAGGATCCGGTTGCGGGGCAATTCGGTCGGGGAGTGCAGGAACTGCGCCGACACCAGGTCGAATTGACGGTCCGGGGCCCACTCCGCCAGATCCAGCCGCTGCCACTCGATCCGCCCGGCAACCCCCTCCGCCTCGGCATGGCGGGCGGCCCGTGCCAGGGCCACCTCCGAAACGTCGACCCCGGTCACCTGCCAGCCCCTGGCCGCCAGCCAGATCGCGTCGGCGCCCTCGCCGCAGCCCAGATCCACCGCGGTCCCGGGGGTCAGGCCGGATACCTCGCGGACGAGTGCGCCATTGGGCCGGCCGCTCCAGACCTTGTCCCGCTCGGCGTAGAAGCCGTCCCAGAAGTCCGAGACGCCGCTCACCACCGGCCCTCGTTCGCGTACGGTCTGGACCACAGCGCCACCTGCAGGACCACGGCCTTCAGCCAGGCTTCCATCATCGCCTCCACCTTCTCCGCCGATTCCTCCCGCTTGGCGAGGAATGGACGGATCGTCGTCGTTATCGGCACCACCAGGGCGATTAGATGCCGTAGCGGCACCACCCGGGTCGAACCTACCTGGTCCGTCTCGTTCTTGTGCTCCGGGGTGTGCCGCAACGCGATCTCGTTCTGGTAATCCAGCCACTCCTGATCGTACGGGCGGGTGCAGGTATCCCGGATCCACTGGCCGAACCGGGAGCGAACGGCCTCGAGGTACTCGGCGATGGGTTCGCCGCCGGGACGCGAAAAATGCGCGACGAGGTGGGGCTGGCCGGCAACGAAGCCGTACCAGGTATCGAGGATCTTCTCGACCTGGCCGTCCAGCAGTTCTCCGGCCCGCCGCAGCAGGGCCGCATCCTTCTCGCCGAACATCACGCTGGCCTTGAGCTCTTCAAGCTCCGCAAGGGTGACGGGCGAGTGGCCTGCGGCGCCGTAGGTGTAGCCCGGGATTTCGGAATTTTTGGGGGTTTGGATGGACATGGCTGACCTCCGGCTCGTTGAGTGAGGCCATTAATACTCCGGGCCGCGGCAACCGGCAACGGTGAATCCGGCGGCTTCGGGAGGTAGGTTGGGCGGGAACGGCGGATCTACAGGAGGCGGGCCGGATGAGGATTGCGGTGCTGGACGACTACCAGGATGTGGCCCTGCGGAGCGCGCCGTGGTCGGAACTTGGCGAAGGTTCCGAGGTAGTGCGGTTCACCGGCCACCTGGCCGGACCCGATGAACTGGCGGAGCGACTGCGGGATTTCGACGCCGTCGTCGTTATGCGTGAACGCACGCCGATTTCCGCCGAGCTGCTGGACCGGCTGCCGAACCTGCGCCTGGTCACGACGATGGGGATGGCGAATGCCTCCATCGACCTGGACGCCGCCGCTCGCAACGGCGTGACCGTGTGCGGCACCCGCCGCGGCACCGCCGCCACCGCCGAACTCGCCTGGGCCTTGGTGATGGCCGTGGCCCGCGACATTCCCGCGAACGACCGCGACGTCCGCGCCGGCCTCTGGCAGCAGCGCCTCGGCATCGACCTCGAAGGGGCCACCCTCGGGCTGGTCGGGCTCGGCAAGCTCGGAACCAGGATGGCGGAATACGCCCGGGTCTTCGGCATGGAAGTCATCGCATGGAGCCCGCACCTGACCCCCGAGCGCGCCGCAGCCGGCGGCGCGGAGCAGGTCAGCAAAGGGGAGCTGTTCCGGCGCAGCGACATCGCCAGCATCCATCTCCGCCTCTCGGACAGCACCCGGGGCCTCGTCGGCCGGCGGGAGCTGGACCTGCTGGGCGCCGAAGGGCGGCTAGTGAACACCTCCCGCGGCCCGATCGTGGACGAAGCCGAACTCGTCGCGGCGCTGGGCGAAGGCCGGATCGCTGCGGCGGCCCTGGACGTTTACGACACCGAACCGCTCCCCGCCGGATCGCCCCTGCGGGACGCACCGAACCTGATCCTCAGTCCGCACATCGGGTTTGTCACGCAGCGGGCCCTTCGGCTCGGCTACACCCAGATGCTCGAAGACATCCAGGCCTTCCAAGCCGGCCACCCGATCAACGTCCTGGCCTGACGTCGGGCGGAATGCGGAGACCTGGATGACCAAGGCGATCGACCAGGAGGCGATACTCGCAGCCGCTCGGGACATAATGGTCCGCCCCGTTGGCGGAGACACGCTTAACCTCATTTCACTCCGTGTCGTAGACGGGTATCTCGAGGTCGTGTTCCGCTGGAATGAGCGTCCGGAGCAGTTCGGCTACCGGGTGGAGTTGCCGGATACGACCGACCATCCGTCCTGGACAAAATGGGCGCCGCAGACAGTTGAGGAATGGGTGGAGTACGCTGTCCGCTTCAGCCTCATCGAAGACATGCAGACGGGCCTGCTCCCATATGGCCGCCGCCGCTTCGACGGTAGCGTGCTGTGGCTGGAAGGGGCGCCGTCGTGAATATCAGATCCGAGCTCGCCGGCTTGGGAGCGGCACCGGTGGGCCTCTTTGCAATGCACGTGTGGGAAATGGCGCTGACAGCTCCGGAGGGCCACGCAATGATGGAGCTGGGCATTGGCGGTGTCCGCACTTTCAAGCCGAATAAACCAGGGCGTCGATAGGAGCCATCGCCAGACGTCCACCGGCAGGCAGCATCGGAAAGTGAGACCCGAGGAGGCATCGGGCGGGCCGGCATGGGTACGACGCCGGGCGCCCGGTTCCGCGGTCGCGGGACCAAGCGCCCGGCGAGGCATCGAAGCGGCTAGGCGTCTTCCGGCGCCAGGACGATGTCGAAGCGGGTGCGGGCCCAGGCTTGGCTGCCGAGGTCGCGGCCGTTCGGGGTGGGCGTGCCCGGCTTCTGCTGTTCGAAGGTCTTGATGAGCGAGTCCTTGACGCCGAAGACGCTGTCTCCGATGCCGATCTGCGGGTCCCCGTCGACGAAGATGTGGGTGACGAGGGTGCGCAGGTTTTCGGCGGTGACCATGAAATGCAGGTGGCTGGCGCGGACGGGCGAGCGGCCCGTGGCTTCGAGCATTTTCCCGACGGGCCCATCATGGGGTATCGGATACGGGGTCGGGGTCAGCCCCCAGAAGGAGTACTCGCCGCGCTCGTTGGTGTAGAGGTGGGCGCGGCCGGCGACGCGGCCGTCCGTGTACTGCACATCGTAGAAGCCCTCGTCGTCAGCTTCCCACACCTCGATCCGAGCGTTCGGGACGGGGTTGCCGTCCGTGTCGGTGACAGTGCCCTCGACCCAGCAGGGCTGGCCGTGGGCGCCGCCGGCGATGTCCCCGCCGTGCGGGATTTCCGGGGCGTCCTCGGTGAAGAACGGGCCGAAGACGGTGGCCTCGGTGGCGGCGGCGCTGCCGGTATAGGTCGGGTTGTTCACGGCGATGGTCTGCATGGAGGCGCCGAGGACGTCGGAGAGCAGGATGAATTCCTGGCGCTTGTCGTCGGTGATGTGGCCGGCGGCGGTGAGGAATTCGATGGCCCTGTTCCATTCGTCCTCGGTGAGCCGGACCTCGCGGATGAAGGCGTGCAGGTGCCGGGTCAGGGACTGCATGACCTGCTTGAGCCGGGGGTCCGCGGTGTTGTCGAAGGACGCGACGACGGTGTCGACCAGGTCCTGCTCGACCTGCTGCTGTTCGGGACTGATGCTGTGGCCGGCGGTGCCGGTATCGGTGGTGGTCATGGCTGCCTGCCTTAGAGGTCGGTGAGGGTCTTCGGGTCGTCGCCGGCGGTCGCCGCGCGCAGGAGGGCTGCGAGGTTCTCCTTGGTGCCCGGGCGCGGGTTGGAGGCCGGGATGACCGGCAGGATCAGGTCCACGGCTTCGGCGATGTTCTCCTCGGCGAAGCCGTAGTCCTTCAGCGCCTTGGGCGCGTCCAGCTGTTCGCGGAGCCGGTTCAGTCCGTCGACCGCGTCGGTGGTGCCGAACGCGGCGGCGATCCGCTCGGCTGCGTCCGGGGCGGCCGGGGCGTTGAACGCGAGCACGTAGGGCAGGACTGTGGCGTGGGTCTGGGCGTGGGGCATGTTCCAGGTTCCGCCGAGGACATGGCAGATCTTGTGGTGCATGCCGGAGCCGGCGGAGGCGAACGCAACGGCGGAGAGGTAGGCCCCGTAGAGCGCCTGTTCCCGGCCCTGCAACCCTTGGGGGTCCTGCACGATGCCCGGCAGGCCCTGGTTGAGGGCGCGGATGCCCTCGGCGGCGAGGGCCTGGTTGATCGGGTCCACGCGCGGCCCCCACATGGAGTCGATGCAGTGCGCCATCCCGTTCAGGCCGGACGCGACGGACAGTTCGACGGGCAGGGACAGGGTCAAGCTGGCGTCGTAGATGACGGTGGCCGGCAGGACCTTGTCGTCGACGCCGGTGGTCTTGCGCGCCGCTTCGGTCAGGCCCCAGACATTCGTGGCCTCGGACCCGGCGTACGTGGTCGGCACCGCGACGATGGGCAGGCCCGTGGTGAGGGCGATGGCCTTGGCCAGCCCGGTGGTCGAGCCGCCGCCCACGCACACCAGCAGGTCGATTCCGTGTTCCGCGGCGGCGGTCCGGGCCTTTTCGGCCTTCTCGATCGGCACGTGCGGCGCCACGTCGTCGTAATTCAACGCCGCTTCGATGCCGGCCGTGACCTGGCCGGCGATGGCAGCCTCGGACTCCGAGGCGATCACCATCACCCGCTGCGCACCGAACCGCCGCACCTCGGCAGCCAGGTTGTCCGCGGCTTTCCCGGTGCCGAAAAGCACCCGCTGCCCCAGCGTTACGTGTTCAAAGGTCAGGCTCATGCTTGGTTCTCCCGGTTCAGGATGGAGGTCAGGGCGGTCTTCAAAGCGGTCTCCGGATCCTCCGGCAGCCGGTCCGAGCGCCAGCCGATGTGCTTGTCCGGACGCACCAGGACGGCTCCGTCTTCCGCTACTTCGCGCAGTTTAGCCCAGTCGAAATACAGGTCGGTGACCCCCTGGCCGGGGCCGATGACCACGGTCTCCACCGTGACGCCGAGCTGGTCGCTGACCTTCTGCGCCGCCGTCGTCCATTCCGCGCCGGTGATACCGGTGAAGAGCGTGAACCGGCCGTAGGGGGCCAGGTCATGGGTGGAGTACTTTGTGGCGTTGTCCCCGACCCACGCGTGCGGCAGGCGCACGCCCGGGTAGGTGGAGGGCTGGTAGTAGAGTTCGGGATCGCGTTCCGGTTCCGGCCTGGCGGTGCCGTCGCCGACGACGGCGGTGGAAGCGTAGTGCTGTCCCAGTTCCACCCCGTGGGCATTGAACTCGTAGTTCTTGATCTCCATGGCCTCCTGGACCGCGGCGCGCTTGGCAGCGCCCTCCGGCGTGTTGTCCTTACGGGACTCGATCAGCGCATGCATCTCCTCGGGAGACTCCGCCTTATCGATGCCCAGGGCCTCGAACAGCTTCACGAACTCGCGGCCCGACTGGTTGGCGCGGGTGACGATCTGCCTGGCTACCGGCGCCCTTTCGGCGGAGTAGGTCTCCAGCAGCTCCACGCCGGCCTGTCCATTGAGGACGGCGGCGAGCTTCCAGGCGAGGTTGTAGGAGTCCTGGATGGACGTGTTGGAGCCGAGGCCGTTGCTCGGCGGATGCTTGTGAACGGCGTCGCCGGCACAAAAGACGCGGCCCTTCTGCAGGTGGGTGGCGTACTGCTCGTTGTTGCCCCAGAGCGAAATGCCGGTGATCTCGACGTCGAGGTCCGGCACGCCGATCAGGTTGCGGACCACCTGGCGGGCGTCCTCCTCGCTGACCTCGGGAGTGCCTTCGTTGATGTCGAAGCCCCAGACGATCAGCCACTCGTTCCACGGCCGGACCATGCGGACCAGCCCAGCGCCGATGCCGCCGATGTTCGAGCCGGGCTGGACCACCCAGTAGAGGACCGACGGGCGGTGGCCGACGAGCGCGGCAATGTCCGCCTTGAACGTGATGTTCATGGATCCGGCGATGTCCATCTGCCCCTCGTACGGCAGCGCAATGTCCGCGGCGACCTTGGACCGCGCGCCGTCCGCGCCGATCAGGTACTTGGTACGGATCGTGTACTCGGTGCCAGTGAGGCGGTTGAGCACGCGGACGTTCACGCCGTCCGCATCCTGGGTATGCGAGAGGTACTCGGTGGAGAACTGGGTCTGCGTGCCGCGCATCGTGGCGTTCCTGACCAGGATCGGCTCCAGGTAGGTCTGCGGGATGTCGCAGTTCAACGAGGGTGAGGCCAGCTCGTAGTCCGCGTGCCGGGCCGGGTGGTTGCCCCAGGTCAGGATGCGCCCGATCTCCTCGCCGGCGATCGAGGTGCAGAAGACAGTGTCGCCGATCATGTGGTGCGGCGTTGCATCGGCGAGCACCTGCTCCTCGATGCCGAGGTCGCGGAAGATCTCCATGGTCCGCTGGTTGGTGATGTGCGCCCGCGGCGTGTTCGCTGTCCACCGGTACTTGGTGATCATGATGTTCGGTACCCCGAGCGAGGACAGGAACAGCGCGGCAGAGGAACCCGCGGGGCCGGAGCCGACAATGAGGACGTCCGTCTCGACGACGGCGGAGTCCGGGGTCTCGGTCTCGGAGACCCCGTCATTGAAAATCACCATGGCAACTACTCCACTTCGAAAGGCCGGGCTTTCCGGGCATCTGCCAATGAGTGTTCCAGTTCACACTGACGCTTTGGCGTGCGGTCCGCATCACGGCGGAAAGCGGCAAAGCCATGGCGGATCCAGGCAAAAACCGGCCTCTGCAGGTCAGCCCTCGCCCGGGCCTTCGTAGGTTCCGTACTCCGGAGGGCCCGTGGTCTCGTAGACATGGATCGCCAGGCCTCCGGGCGTCGATTCGTTGCGGACCAGCCTGAGCCCGGTCGGGGCGGTGCCGTCGGGAAACAGCCGGCGCCCGCTGCCGACGATGACGGGTGCGATGACCAGCCGCAGCTCGTCCACCAGCCCCGCGGCCAGCATTGACTGACCCAGCCGGGCGCTGCCGTGGATCTGCAGTTCCCGCCCGGTCCGGCCTTTGAGTTCCGCGACTTTGGCCGGCACGTCGCCGGACAGGACGGTCGCGGGGTGCCAGGTTGGGCCGGCCAGGCTGTTGGACGCGACGTACTTGGGCAGGCCGTTCATCGTCCGGGTGAAGGGCTCGTTAGGATCCGGCATGTTGGGCCAGGATTCGGCGAACTCCTCATACGTGCGCCGACCCAGCAGGAGGCCGTCAGCATGGGCCAGCCAGTCCGCAGCCTGCTGCATGAACACCCCGTCCATGTGGGGAACGAACCAGCCACCCCGGGTGAAACCGCCGGTAGTGTCCTCGTCCGGCGACCCGGGCCCCTGGCAGACGCCGTCCAGCGACACGAACTCGGTCAACGTCAGCTTCATTGATGCTGCCTTCCTCCCGCGCCGAAGCGAGGCATGGTGCTACAGGTTGTGCCGAAAATGGGGTCAGCGCGGGCGGCGGTCCTGCAACGGGGTCGATCCGAATTTCTCCTTGTAGCTGCGGGAGAAGTGCGATTGCGAAGCGAAGCCGAGCTCGGCGGCGACCTCCGCCAGCGGTTGCCTGGCGGAGGCGGGGGAGCGGAGCCGTTCGCGGGCGGCATCCAGGCGGGCGTCCAGGATGCTGCGCGGAACGCTGGTGCCCGCCTCGGCGAAGATGCGGGAGAGCTGCCGTTCGGAAATGCCCACGGCGGCGGCGATCCGTCCCGCCGACAGCCCCGCGTCGGCGAGATGTGAGGTGATGAAGGCCCGCGCTGCCTCCAGATGCCCGACGGGAGCCCCGCCGTCGTTCATGATGTGGGCCAATAAGCCCAGCGCCTTCGTTTCCAGGCGGTCCCAGTCCGTCGCCTGGCCTGCGAGGGCGCCGGCCAGCGACGCCGCGAGGGCCTGCGCATGCACGGTGCCGGCCTCCGCGCCGCGGAACCCGAAGACCTGCGGCCGGGTGAGTCCGGACCGGCCGGTCAGTTCGCTCAGCGTGCGCCTCGGGATCTTCAGGGCGAGCTCATTCAGGCCGTGCGAGAAGCCGCGCATGAACGGTTGGTCCGCGTCATAGAGGATCGCCTGGCCGGGCTTGAGGATTTCGCAGCCGTCGCGATGGTAGAAAAAGCCCTCGCCCTCGAGCGCGAAGTAGGCCACCACGGCCTCGGCCGGGTAGGCGGCGATCTCGCGTGCCGACCGCTCCACCACGTGCGGGGTGCCGGCGACGCGGGCCAGCTGCAGCCGGGGCAAGGTGAGGTTGAGTTCGGTTGCTTCGAGCGACGTGCCGTTCAGCGTCCTGGCCTGCAGGCCGACCAGGGCCCGGGCGTTGTGCTCCTCCCAAAGGGCGATCCGGCGGTCTCCGGGCAGCCCGACGGTGGAGAACCGGGTGAGTCCGTGCGGGCGCGCTCCGCCTGTGGCCTGCATCATAGTTCAACAGTGTACGTGCGCCGCGCAACCTCCAGGAAAAGCTCCAGGACCGGGGACGGCGGGAGCTGCCGGGACCACACCATGGCGGCGTGCAGCGGGTCCACCTGCTGCAGGCAGTCGCGGACCTCGACCCGGCTGCCCGCGACGTCCGCGATCGAGCGGGGCATCAGGCTGATGCCCATGCCGGCGGCGATCAGCGGAACCGCCGTTTGCAGTGTGGAGACGTTGCGGATGGACGCCGGTCGGGTGCCGGCGCTGCGCCACAGTTGTTCGGCCAGCTCGAGCAGGCCCGGGAAGCCGGAGATCTTGGAGGGCAGGATCCAGGTTTCCTCCGCAAGATCCGCCAAGTCGACGGGATCGGGCAGCGCGGAAAGCTGCGGCGGCAGGACCAGCACCAGCGGCATGGGCTTGACCGCGGCCAGCCCGAGGTCCGGGTGGGAGTCTGCGAGCGAGTCCGGATCGGCTGTGGCCACGAACCCCACGTCGGCCTGCCCGCCTGCCACCTGGCGCAGCACCTCGGCCGGCTCCGGGTCGGATAGTTCGACGTCGACGGCGGGCGCCTGTGCGGCATAGGCCTTCAGCAGCGGGGGAAGGTGCGTCCACGCGAACGTCGGCACCGAGGCGATCTGCAGCCTTCCCGCGAGGCCCCGTCCGAGCATCTTCACCTGCTCCTCGATCCGCTCGCTCCATCGCAGCAGCTGGCGTCCCTGCCCTGCGAGGAGTTCCCCGGCCGGGGTCGCGGAGACGCCCTGGGGGTGCCGGTCGAGCAGGCGCACGCCGAGCTGCTTCTCGAGCTGGATGACGGACTGGCTCAGCGGCGGCTGCGTCATATGCAAGGCCGAGGCGGCGCGCGAGAAGGATCCTTCTGACACGACGGCCAGGAAATATTCGAGCTGGCGGAGGTTCATAGTCGCACATTGTATGGGGATGTCCTGAAATTGATATTTGTCCTCTAGCCTGCACTTCGGAAACCTGAGTAGTGATCTGCAGCACATCGCGTGCTTTCCGTTCCCACTCCAAGGAGGAGCCATGACTTCTGCCGCGATCCGAACCTTGCCCGGGAGACAGGTGCCATGAGGATCCGCAAGGGCCTGGCCCTGGCGGCCTCGGTGCTGGCGGTCCTCCTGGCCACCGGCTGCGGTGTCGGCCGGGGCAGCGCAGTAGAGCTGGGGCCCGGCGACCCGATCAAGGTCGGCGTCATCCCCGTTGCCGATTTCGCGCCGGTGTACATCGCCGCGGAGGAAGGGTACTTTGCCGACGAAGGCCTCAATGTCGAGACCCAGGTCATGCAGAATGCGGCCGCGATCGCCCCGTCGGTCATCAACGGGCAGCTGCAGTTCGGAACGGCCGCGGTGCCGCCGTTCCTCGGCGCCGTACAGAAAGGCCTGCCACTCAAGGCCGTGGCGAATGGAACGTCCGTTGCCGCCGACCCGGACAAGGATCCCTCGGCCCTGGTGGCCGCCCCGGGCACCGGCATCGAACGGCCCAAGGACCTGGAAGGCCGGACAGTAGCGGTCAATGCGCTGAGTTCGATCGTGCACGTTACTGCGGCGGCAGCCATCAAGGCCGACGGCGGGGACCCGTCCCTGGTGACCTTCGTGGCGATGCCGTTCCCCGACATGCTGCCGGCACTGGCGCGTGGCGCAGTCGATGCAGCGTCGCTGGTCGAGCCCTTCTATGCGAAGTCCGTTGCCCAGGGCGCCGAGGTGCTCGGCAATCCTTACTCGCAGACGCTGAAGCCGGACGGCACGTTCACCGTGATCTTCACTGCCCAGCCTTTCATCGAGACCAACCCGGAAATTGTGGAGAAGTTCGCCCGCGCCGTCGACCGGGCCAGCGCTGAAGCGGCCCGGGATCCGCAGAAGGTTGGCGCCGTGCTGGCGAAGTACGGCAAGTTACCGCCGGACGTGTTCGCCAGGATCCGTGTACCGATGTACAGCGACCGGCTGGACACCGGCGCCCTGGCCAGCACCGGCGAACTGATGCAGGGGCTGGGTTTCCTGCCCGGCGCCGTGGACGTGGAAAGTGCGGTGTGGAAATGACGACGACGCAAGTCCGTGAGCTTCCGGCTCGGGTCCGGCCGCGGGCCCAACGCCGCGGCGCCTCCAGATTCCCGCTCGCCGCGAGCCCGATGGGAAGAACGGTCCTGGGGGCCGGTGCGGTACTGGCCGTGCTGGCGGCGTGGGAAGTTCTTGCCCGCACGGGTGCTTTCCCTCCCGGTTCGATTCCGCCCGCGTCGACAGTGCTGGCCGAGTTCGTCCGCCAGTTGGGCGTAGCCGCGTTCTGGGCGGCTGCGTGGAACACCGTCTCGGTGGCCTTGCTGGGCCTGCTGCTGATTGTGCTCGTCGCGTCGCCGCTGGCGCTGCTGATCGGGCTGGTCCGGCCGGTGCAGGAGTCCACCTGGTTCCTGCTGGAGTTCCTGAAGCCGATTCCGCCTGTGGCGCTGATTCCCCTGGGGCTGCTGCTCTGGGGCCCGTCGCCGGGGATGAAGCTCTTCCTGATCGTCATGGGCGCCATCTGGCCGCTGCTGACCCAGCTGATCTACGGAATCAAGGAAATCAACGGTGTCGGAGCCGAGATGGCGCGCAGTTACCGGCTGGGCTGGTGGCTGACTACCAGCCGGCTGGTCTTCCCCTCGGTGCTGCCGTTTGCGCTGACTGGACTGCGCATCTCGGCTTCCATCGCCATTGTCGTCGCCGTGGTCACGGAAATGATCGGCGGCGCCGCGGGCCTCGGCCAGAACATCGTGGTCGCGCAGTCGGCCGGCGCACTGGCCGAGATGTACGCGCTCATCATCGCCACGGGCCTGCTGGGCCTGCTGATCAATGCGGGTTTCCGCGCGGTGCAGAAGCCCCTGCTGTTCTGGCACCCGTCCGTTCGACAGGAGGGAAACCTGTGAGCACTTCCGTAACACCACCTCGGGGAGCGGAACGGGGCGGAAGAATCCGGCTGTTCCTGCTGCGCGCCTGGCTGCCCGCCTGCCTGCTGGCGCTGTGGTGGATGGGTTCGGCGTCCAGCACCTCGCTGTACTTCCCATCGCTGCAGAGCATCACGGAGACGTTGCGGACCGACTGGCTGGGGCCGGGCTTCGCCGAACATCTGCTGCCCAGCGTTGGCAAATTCCTGGCCGGTTTCCTCATCGCTGCGCTCGCCGGGGTTGGCCTCGGCCTGGTCGTCGGGATGTACCCGGTGCTGCGGGCGGCGGCCGAGCCGATCGTCCAGTTCCTGCGCTCACTGCCGCCGCCGGTCCTGCTGCCGCTGGGGCTGCTGCTGTTCGGCATCGGGCCGTCCATGAACATCGCGATCATCGCCTTCGGTGCCATCTGGCCGACGCTGCTGAACACGATCGACGGCGTCCGTTCATTGGATCCCCAACTGACCGAGATGACCCGTTCCTACCGGCTGACCCGCGGGCAGAAAATCCGCTACGTCATCCTGCCCAATGCCGGACCGCAGATCTTCGCCGGCCTGCGCACCACCCTGCAGATGTCCATCATCCTGATCGTCGTCTCGGAAATGGTCGCCTCGACCAACGGCATCGGCTACTACGTCCTCAACTCCCAGCAGACCTTCGCCGTCCCGCAGACCTGGGCCGGCACCCTGATCCTGGGACTGCTCGGCTACCTCGCCAACCTTGTCTTCATCCGTTTCGAGCGGTACGTCCTGCGCTGGCAGGCCGGGCTGCTCGCCAGTACAGGAAGCGGTGCATGAAAATGACCGAAACGTACCCCCAAACCACGGCGCAGGACAAACCCGAGGCGGACGCCGCCGTCGCCAATCCGAACGTCCTGCTCCAACTGCAGGGACTGCAGAAGAACTACGGGCACGTCCGGATCCTCGCCGGTGTGGACTTCGAAATCCGCAAGGGGGAATTCGTTTGCGTCGTGGGCCCCTCGGGCTCGGGCAAGACCACGTTGCTCAAGTGCATGGCCGGCTTACTGGCGCCCTCCGGGGGACAGACGATATTCGAGGGCCAGCCCGTGACCGAACCCCCGGCGAAACTGGCCGTTGTCTTCCAGGACTACAGCCGCTCGCTGCTGCCCTGGATGACCGTGTGGCAGAACGTGGAGCTGCCGATGAAGAACAAGTTCGCCAAGGCGGAGCGGCCGGCGCGGATCGAATCCGTGCTGGAGGCCGTAGGCCTGGGCGGAAAGGGCAACCTGTACCCCTGGCAAATGTCCGGCGGCATGCAGCAGCGCGCCGCGATCGCCCGCGGCCTGGCCTACCAGCCGGACGTGCTGCTCATGGACGAACCCTTCGCCGCCGTCGACGCGCAAACGCGGATCGAATTGGAGGACCTGGTCCTGCGGGTGCGGCAGGAATTCGACACCACCGTCGTCTTCGTCACCCACGACATCGACGAAGCGGTCTACCTCGGTGATCGGGTGATCGTGCTCTCCGGCGCGCCGACCACGTCAGCCGCAACATCGCCGTCGACCTACCCAGGCCGCGTAACCAGCGCGACACCAAACTCCTGCCCGAGTACGCCCGGCTGCGCGCCGAAGTATTCGAACTGATCCAGTCCGCCAAGTCCCACGCGGTCATCCGCTGACCCGCCTCGAGAAAGACATGAGCATGACCAGAACGTACCTGCCGCTGGACGCGGCCGACGCAGCTAAGTACCGCACCCGGGTGACCCTGCTGGGCACAGCCGGCGGCCCGCCGTGGTGGGACGGCTCCGACCGGACCGGCATCTCCACCGCCATCACGGTCAACGACGCCGTCTACCTGATCGACTGCGGCGAAGGCTGGGGCCCTCAGTTCCGCAAGTCGGGCCTGGGTCCCGCCGGGTTCCAGAAGGGCCTGGACAACATGCGGGCCGTATTCATCACCCACCACCACTCCGACCACATGGTGGACTACCCGAACCTGCTCCTGCTCGCCTGGCACAACGGCTCCGACGGACTGAAACAGCCCATCCAGATCCACGGCCCCGGCGACCGCGGCGCGCTGCCGCCCATCTTCGCCGAGGAGAAGCGGGAATTCCTGCCCGAAGTTTTCCATCCGGAGTCCCCGACCCCTGGGCTCGTCGAGTCGTCGGAGAAGCTGCTGCAGGCCTACGCACTCGATATCAATGACCGGATGCGCGACAACGCCAAGCAGGACCTGCGGGAAATCTTCGAGTTCCACGACATTGAGCTGCCCGCCGGTACGGGGGACGACCCGAACGGCAACCCCACCCCGGGCATGGAGCCGTTCGAGATCTACCGGGACGATAACGTGCGGGTGACCGCGATCCTCGTCGACCACCGTCCGGTCTTCCCGGCCTTCGCCTTCCGCTTCGACACGCCCGACGGCGCCATCGTCATCTCCGGCGACACCGGCGTCTGCGGCAACCTCGTCACCATTTCGGAGGGCGCGGACATCCTGCTGCACGAGTGTATCGACATGGACTGGGTGGACGGGCTGATGGGCCCGGACTCGCCAAAGCCGGATCCCAACCTCATGCAGCACATGCTCGCCGCGCACACAGCCATCGAGGAAGTCGGACCGCAAGCCGAGAAGGCCGGCGTCGGTACCCTCGTCCTCACCCACCTGGTCCCCGGCAACACCCCGCCGGAGAAGTGGCAGAAGGCGCAGATCGGGTTCAGCGGCAACCTTGTGGTCGGCGAAGACCTGATGCATTTCGGCCTGGGCGAGCCGCGGGACTGACGGGGAGACTGCGGCGGCGGTGCTTCCTTGCCGGCTGAAGGAGGCACCGCCGTCGGCATGGAAACAGGCCTGTTCCCGCCGTCTCCTGAGGGCATAATCTGGATATATCGGCGCTGGCGCCGAGGCTCCGGCGTCGATATCCCCATCGATGAAGGAGGAATGATGAGCGTCGTACGTGAATTCATGACGACGGATTGCCAGTGTATCCGCGAACATCAAACCCTCGAAGAAGCTGCCCGGATGATGCGCGACCTGGACTGCGGCTCGCTGCCGATTTGCGGTGACGACGGCATGTTGAAGGGTGTCATTACGGACCGCGACATCGTCGTGAGATGCCTTGCCGATGGCAGGGACGCCAAGGCAATGGTTGCGGCCGATCTTGCGCAGGGCAAGCCGCACTGGATCGACGCCGATGCCAACATCGACGACGCCATCCAGATGATGGAGCGCTACCAGATCCGGCGGCTGCCGGTCATCACCGACCACAAGCTGGTGGGCATCGTCAGCCAGGGCGACATTGCGCGCAACTACACCGAACAAAAGGTGGGCGAGATGGTGGAACATGTTTCCGCCCGGAAGCCCATGCAGATGACCTGACCGGTCCTGATCCGACCGATCCGAGGCCGCTGCCGCCCCCTTCCGGGCGGCAGCGGCTTGTCTGCGCATGCGGGGCCGTAGCCTAGTCCCAAGGACGCCTTCAGAAGGGACTTTTCATGGACGACGGCGGATCGCGCCTTATTTTCGGATGCATGGGCTTGGGTGGCGGTTGGGGGTCGGGCCCGCTGGAAGCAGCGCACGTCAAGGCGGCCCACGATGCGGTGGAGGCCGCGCTGGATGCCGGGATCCGGGACTTCGACCACGCCGACATTTACGCCCACGGCAAGGCGGAGGAGGCGTTCGGCCGGGTCCTGGCCGAGCGGCCGGGGCTGCGCGAACGGATCCGCCTGCAGACCAAGTGCGGGATCCGGCTGCCGTCGCCGGAGCGGGCCGGCCAGTACGATTCGTCCCGCGAATGGATCCTGGCGCAGACCGAGGAGAGCCTGCGGCGCCTCGGGACCGGGCACGTGGAGACTCTGCTGATCCACCGGCCGGACCCGCTGGCGCATCCCGGGGAAATTGCCGAGGCCTTCCTGGAGTTGCGGGACGCGGGGAAAGTGGGGCGGCTGGGGGTGTCCAACATGTCCGCTGAGCAGATGCGCTGGCTGCAGTCCGCGCTCCCGGAACAGCTCGCGGCCAACCAGCTGGAGATGAGCCTGCACCGCACGGGCTGGCTGGAATCCGGCGTGCTCGTCAACCACCCGGAGGCCGCCGAGGTGGGGTTCCCGCATGGCACCGTCGAATACTGCCAGACGGCCGGCGTCGAACTCCAGGCCTGGGGCGCGCTGGCACAGGGCCGCTACAGCGGGGCCGCGGGCACGGCGGAAACCGGGCCGGACGCAGCCGCTGCGGCCCTCGTCGGCGAGCTCGCGGAACGCAAAGGCTGCGCGCCCGAGGCAGTCGTCCTCGGCTGGCTGCTCCGGCACCCGGCCGGCATCCGCCCCGTGGTGGGGACCAGCAACCCCGCACGGATCCGGGCCAGCGGGGACGCCGAACGCATCGCCGCCGGCATGGACCGGCACGAGTGGTACTCACTGTGGGTTGCGGCCCGAGGCCGGGCGCTGCCATAGCACGCACAGGTTCGAAAAAACCTAGGAGCACGAAGAGATTGCCGGCTGCACTAAAAGGTTCCGACTAGGGCTGATGACGTGCGGATCATGGGGCGATAACGCCGCGGTGATAGGGGCGTAACAGCGGGGCTAAAGAATGGCTCAAGGGGGAGAGCACAACCGCTACCTAGACCGTTACACAGGGGTCCCCCATGAACGTTGGTGCGCAGGGGCAGCGAGGCCTGCCATGACTGCCGGAATGCACAAACCACTCCCTGGCTCTACACCGCTCCCGGTCCCGCCGCCGTCGGCCGTGACGCCGCGGCCCGGACCGATCGAGCCGACACGCACGAAACGTGCGATCGGCATCGACGTCGCCCGATCCATCGCCCTGATCGGCATGGTGTCCGTCCATGTATGGCCCACCACGAACAAGAACGACGACATGTCCTTGGTCTATGCCGTCTTCGCCGGCCGCGCCGCCGGTCTCTTCGCTCTGCTGGCGGGCGTGTCCATCGCGTTCGTGGAGCGGCGGTCGCGGGGAAAGCTGTTCGGCCGCACGCTGTGGGCGGACCGGGGGGCCCTCGTCACCCGGGGGCTGCTCATCATGCTGGCTGGCCTCCTGCTGGGCTATCTCGAAGCCGATGTCGTGACCATCCTGCCGTACTTCGGCATCCTGTTCCTGCTGGTCATTCCGTTGTATGGCCGGTCCAACCGCGTGCTGATCATCGCCGGAGTCCTGTTCGCCATCCTGGGCCCGCTCCTGTTGTTCCTCTTCGGCGACAGCCTCCCGGAGCAACCTGATTCGGGCGCGGACTACACCCTGACAACGATATTCCAGTATCCCGTGCCGTTCGTCTCCGACATGCTCCTAATCGGCCAATACCCCACGCTGCTCTGGATGGCGTACATCTGCGTCGGCATCGTCATCGGCCGCCAGGTCCTGACGTCAAAGAAGGTCGCACTGGTCGTTGCCGCCTGGGGCGCGGGACTGGCGCTGGGCACATGGTTCCTATCCCAGTTCCTGCTCGGCGCAGCCGGAGGCTTCCAGCGCCTGGTGGAAGCGACACCGGCCATGACCAGCGAGGACATCATCGACGTCCTGGCGTACGGCCCCGAGGATCCGATGCTGCCGCACACCACCGGTTGGTGGATGGCCGCAGTCGCCCCGTACTCGCACACCTCGCTGAACCTGATACACGATCTAGGCTGTGCGATGGCCGTGACGGGGGTGGTCCTGCTCCTGACCCGTTCCGGCGGCAGGATCTTCTCGCCGTTCGCGGCTATCGGCGCCATGACGCTGACCCTCTATTCGGCGCACGTTGTCATCCTGGCGATCGGTGTGCTGGACCCGGCCCGGCCGCGGGTTTCCCTCTGGGTCCAGATCATTTCGTTCATGTTGTTCGCCCTCGTCTGGCGAAGCGTTATGGGCAAGGGGCCCCTGGAACAAATCATCTCGGACTGCAGCGACTGGGTCCGTACCAAAATCCGTACACCCCGGCAGCAGCGTCGGCGGCCCAGGGAGAGCTCCGCCGAGGCCGATGTCCAACGTCCGCCGCCGGCTGCCGCGGCCGCTGCGGCGCCGGGCGCGCCGGTTCCGGCAACCGCCGAACCGGACGCCGCCGGTCCGCCGTCGTCGGCACCGGATCACCAGCCCGTCTACAAGCGCACGTCCCTGAGGATTCCGTCCTTGAGGCGCCCGTCGCGGATGAACTGAAAGCGGGCAGCCGCCGAGGCGGCTGAAGAAGCAAGGGACCCGCCGGGAGCCTATTCTTCGGGCCGGTGCCGGTCGCGGATGATGTGGTCGATCTCGTTGCGCAGCGCGACGGCCTCCTCCAACGTTAGCTTCAGCGTCTCGCCGGTCTCCACCCAGCTGAGGCTGAGCACCTCGTCCCCGGCGATGCCGGTGATGCCGATGCTCAGGGCACGGCCGCCGGGCCGGCTCACATCGCCGATGATCAGGTCGCCGGCGTCGTCTTGGGCGAATTCCATGGTGACTTCCTCCCCGGTCGGTCCAGTGGGGCACGGTCGGCGTACCCTTTCGAGCCCCACTATTCCTTGTCGGGCCGCCGCACGCCACCGGTTGCCCGGGTCCTGGCCCCGCGGGCCGGCAAGTCGAGTCCTCCAAGCTGGCTGCGCGGCGGCGGCAACGGGACTAGTGTTCACAGTGGGACGGGCCGTCCGCCCCGGCGCAACGCCAGGAACGATAGCGAAGGCGGGATCCAACTATGGGAGTCGACGACAAGTTCGAGGCAGCCAAGGACAAGGTCAAGGGCAAGGTCAACGAGGCGGTCGGCAAGGCCACCGACGACAAGTCGCAGGAGATGAAGGGCCACGCCCAGCAGGCCGAAGGCGAAATCAAAGACAAGGTGGCGGACACGAAGGCGCACCTGAAGGACGACGCCAACCGCGTGGACGACACCGAAGGCGGCGGCCGCTTGTAGCAGGCCCTGTCTTCCAGCGGATGCCCTGCCGGACAGGCGGGGCATCCGTGTTTAACCCGGGTTCCCGAGGCCAGCGGACGGCGGTTAAACGGAACGATCACCGGTCGCTTATGCTAGGGCTCACAGTTGGGGAAATTGCCTTCTTTTGCGCGCCGCCGGCGCCGGTTCCCGCTGCATAGGGGGATGGATGTCGTCGAACTCCAGGCCGGTGTGTTTCCGCTCCGCGGCCGCGCTGGCCACGGTGGCCGCGGTTGCTGCCTTGGGCATGGGACCCGCTCCGGCGGCGCTCGCCACTGAGCTGCCGCCCGTCGGCGCCGAACCGGCCGGCAGCATCCCGGCGCAGGGGCAGCCGGAGGATTCCCCGCTGCGCAGGGCGTTCGACTCGACGCTGGACGAGGCCCGCGAACAAGCTGCCGATGAGGAAGACACTGAGGCCCAGGCGGCTACGGAGGGCGAGGCGCCGTCCGGCGCGGGCCAGGTCGGCGGCGCTGCTGCCCCGGAAACCGTCATCGATGATGCACCCGAGGGATCCGCCATGGTGCTTCCCGATGCTGTACAGGAGATGTCCGGCGGGGCCGCGGCGCAACAGCCGGTCCGGCCGCAGGCAACCCGGCCACAGGCCGCGGGCTACACCGTCAGCGGTTCGGTATGGGGCGACTACTACGGCGACGGAGACTACAGCGCCAGCCTCGACGAGTGGGCCGCAGGGATCGAGGTCCAATTGCTGGCCAAGGACGGCACCCGGGTCCGGACATCCATCACCGATGCCGCCGGCCGGTATGCCTTCGAGAACCTCGACGCCGGAACCTACCGGCTGCGTTTCCCCTCGGTGGACGACGTGGGATTCTCCTTCGACATCGACGACGACGGCTATACGCCCTCATTCGAACTGGGCCCCGAGCAGACCTCCTTCACGTTCGATCTCCCCCTGTTCGTTCCGGAGGATTGGCCGAGCCTTGCCTTCGCCGCCTACTTCGACGCGGACCGAGACGGCATTTTCGACGAAGACGAGGCCGGTGCCCCCGAGGTCGACGTGGAAATCCTGTCCGAGGACGGCTCCCTGGCGGCGACCGCGACCACCGACGAGAACGGAATGTCGGGCGGATGGCTGGACGAGGGCCGCTACCGGCTGCGCCTGTCGGTTCCGGATGGCTATGTCGTCTCCGGGGCGGAAGCGTACCTCTATCCTTTCGAGGATGAAGGCCCGCAGGCCTTGGGCATTGGTCCCGACGGACTGACCGATCCGTTCGACGTCGACGGCGAATACTCGGCCATGATTGCGATCGGCCTGGCCGAGGCGGATGCGGTGGCCCCGGCGGCACCGGACACCGAGCCTGCGGCGATGGCTCCCGCGCCGGTGGCGCAGCCGGCCGCCGCGGGGTCTGCCGAAGCGCAGCCGGCCGAAGCAACGGTTCCGCGGCTGGCAGAAACCGGCAGCACTACCACCCCGCTGGTGCCGCTGGCCGCGCTGGCCCTGGCCACCGGCGTCGTCCTGCTCCGGCTGGTCCGCCGGAAACCCGCCGCCTAGGAGCCCGGGGCCGGGCGGCGGAGGCGGATCAGCTGCTCCAGCTGGTCCGCCACGTCGGCCCGCGGACCGCCGGCGTCGATCACGGCGAAGCCCCGGAACTCCGGGAGCGCCCGGTAGCCGGCAGCGAACCTGGCTAGCCCCGGAAGCGTCTCGGAGTCCTCCCCGCGCAGGGCGACCCGGGCGAGGGCCTGTTCCGGGGGAATGTCGAAGTAGACCACGAGGTCAGGGCGGGGGAGCAGGTTCAGCAGGCGCGCGGAGAAGCTCCGCCGGACCAGTCCGCGGCTGTGATCGCGTGCCAGCTGGCAGTAGAGGGAACGGTCGAACAGCACCAGCCCGCCGGTGTCCCGGGACTTCCGGTAGGCGGCGCAGGCCATGGTGGCGCGAATAACATTTTCGACGGCGCTCAGGCCCGTGCGGCCGAGCACCCGCTCGGCGGTAGTACCGAGCCTGTCCGCCCATCGCTCCAGGGTTTTCCGGCCGGCGTAGATCCCGTGGACGGCGACCGGCTCGCCCGCAGCCGCGAACCGGGCCCTGACGGCTTCGGCCGCGGAGGTCTTCCCGGAGCCGTCGATGCCAACCAGCGCCACGCGGTAGGGGCGGCTGCGCCGCGATCGCCCGTGCTCCTCGGAGCCAGCCGTGCGGGCAGGAACCGGCAGGGTGGCGGTCATCGCCGGGGTGCTGCAACGGGCAGCGACCGCTCGCGCACACTGGTCATCATCCCGCCTACGCTACGGCGGAAATCTGGGCAACTGCTGGAAGAAGTCCCGGTATTAGACGAAGGCCGGCTGCTCGAGCCGCCGGAAGGCCGACCCATGGAACACCAGCGGCTCGTGCGCGTCGTCGTGCGTGGTCAGCGCGTGTACCCGCAGCAGCACCACGTGGTGGTCGCCGGCCGGAACCTCCTGCTCCACCGAGCAGTCCAGCCACAGTGCGGCCTCCTCGAGGAAAAGGGCCCCGTCGTCGGTGGAATGAAGCTGAAGCCCGGCGAAGCGGTCTCCGGATTTCGACGCGATCTGGCGGCAGACGCCGTCGTGCCCCGTCCCCAGCACGGAAACGCCGATCCGTCCGGCGGTGCGCACGATCGGCCAGGTGCGCGAGGTGTTCTGCACCGCGAACATCACCAGCGGCGGATCCATGGAGACGCCCACGGTAAAGGAGGATGCGACGATGCCCTGCGGGGCGCCGTCGACAATGGCGCACAGCGCGGCGATACCCGACGGGAAGCGTCCGAAGGCCTTCCGGAGGGTGTCAGGCTGCAGATCATCGTGGAGGGACATGCCGGTTCCTTTGCCGTCAGGCGAATCCGCTGGTTTCCTCTACGACCGGCGAATGCGCAGTACTTGCGACGCTGGCTGTCGGCCAGCGGGCCGAATCATCACCTGGAGCACCCCGCTACGGCGAGAGGGTTGCCGGCCAACCAGCCAGGGCTTGGTGTTGGCACTCATGATTCTGGTTTCCACGCTAAACGCGGCGTGCTGCGCGGTCAAACGCCAGCAACACTTCGTAAAGGACCGCCGCGCGGGCGCCGGAGCTACTCGGACGGCTCCGGCTCGCTGAATACCTCGGTGTCCACGTCCGCCTGCTGACCCGCGCTGTAGCGCGGACCGTGCACCGTCTGTTCGTTGATCAGCTCGTCCAGCCGGGCCATCAGCGGGGCATCGAGTACGACGGCGGCGGCCGCCATATCCTCGTCGAGGTGGGCGATGCTGGTGGTTCCGGGAAGGGCGATGATGCCCTCCGCGCGGTGGAGCACCCAGGCCAGTGCCAGCTGGGCCGGGGTGCAGCCGGCCTCCCCGGCGAGGCGGCTGAATTCGTCCAGCAGCCGCAGGTTGAGCGGGTAGTTCTGTGCCGAGAAGCGCGGCATGCCGCGGCGGATGTCGCCGTCGGGCAGGGAAGCCACATCGCGCACCCCGCCGGCAAGGAAACCGCGGCCCAGCGGGCTGAAGGCCACGAACGCGGTGCCCAGTTCCCGGCAGGCCTCCAAGGCACCGAGTTCCGGATTGCGCGTCCAGAGCGAATATTCCGTCTGCAGCGCAGCGATCGGGTGCACCGTGTGGGCCCGGCGCAGCGTGCCGGCAGAAACCTCGGAGAGGCCGATCCCGCCGATCTTGCCTTCCGCGACGAGCTCCGCCAGGGCGCCGACGCTCTCCTCGACAGGGATGGTCTTGTCCCAGCGGTGCAGGTAGTAGAGGTCGATGTGGTCCGTTCGCAGCCGCCGCAGCGCCTCCTCGCAGGTGGCCTTCAGCGTGTGCGGCCGGCCGTCGATCACGCGCTTGCCGTCCACGCTCGTCATGCCGCACTTGCTGGCCAGGAAGTATTCGTCCCGCCGTGCACCCAAAACCTCGCCGACCAGGGTCTCGTTCGCCGTCGCACCGTAGAGCGCGGCCGTGTCGAAGTGCCGCACCCCGCTGTCCAGCGCGTGCAGCAGCAGCGCCTCGGCCTCTTCGCGCGGCGGGGGCGTGCCGTAGGCGTGGCTGAGGTTCATGCACCCCAGCCCGATGCTGCCGACGTCCCTGGTCCCGATCCGGCGAGTGCCCATGCTGTCCCTTCCGCTGCGTGCGTGCCAACGCTTCTTCTTAGCACACGCCTCTGCCCACTCCGGCATTGCAAGGTCCGGCATTGCCCGCCCGATTCCGGCGGATGCCTCGACAAGCCCCGGTCCGCCCGGTAAGCATGGAGCGTGGCTGTCATAGGGTTCCATGCATCGCACGAACAGATCGCTCCGGCCCAGCTCCTGGCCGACGTCCAACTGGCCGAGCAGGCCGGTTTCGGCGCGGCCATGTGCTCCGACCACCTGGAGCCCTGGTCCGCCCGGCAGGGCCATTCGGGCTTCGCCTGGTCCTGGCTGGGCGCCGCGCTCGCCACCACCAAGCTGCGCTTCGGCGTGGTCACCGCCCCCGGCCAGCGCTACCACCCCACCGTCATCGCGCACGCCTCGGCCACCCTCGCCGGCATGTTCCCGGGCCGCTTCTGGTTCGCCCCGGGCAGCGGGGAGAACATCAACGAGCACGTCACCGGGGACGGCTGGCCGGCCAAGGACGTCCGCCAGAGGCGGCTGGAGGAGTGCGTGCACGTCATCCGGCAAATGCACGACGGCGAAGTGGTCACCCACCGCGGCCTCGTCACCGTGGAACAGGCCCGGATCTGGGACGTTCCCGATCCCAAGCCGGACATCATCGCCCCGGCCATCAGCCCGGACACCGCCGCCCGCGCGGCGGCTTGGGCAGACGGACTGGTCACCGTCAACCAGCCCGCCGAACAGCTGCGCAAGGTCCTCGATGCCTACCGCGAGCACGGCGGCAAGGGCAAAGCCGTGCTCCAGGTGCACCTGTCATGGGCACCCGAGGAGGACACCGCCGTCGAAATCGCCCTGGACCAATGGGGCAGCAACGTCTTCCCGTCCTTCGTCGGCGCGGACCTGCCGACGGCCGCCTACTTCGATGCGGTGAGCACGACGGTGGGGGAGCAGCAGATCCGGCAGTCCGTCAACGTTTCCGCCGACACCGGCCGGCACGCCCAGTGGCTGCAGGAGTACCTGGACCTCGGCTTCGACGAGCTCTACCTGCACTTCGTCGGGCAGGAGCAGAAGCCGTTCATCCACGCCTTCGGCCAGGACGTGCTGCCCCAGCTCGGCTAGCCCGGCACGTCCGGGCGCCGGACACGGTTGCGCTGCTGTGCCCGCCGGGCTCGCTGCCCACGCCAATCCTAGCTGCGCACTGCTGGCCTAGCTGAGCACGTCCGCCAGGTCGTACTTAACCGGCTCTTCCAGCTGCTCATAGGTGCAGGATTCCGGCTCCCGGTCCGGCCGCCAGCGGACGAACTGCGTCGTGTGCCGGAATCGCTCGCCCTCCATATGGTCGTACTTGACCTCGATGACGCGCTCCGGCCGCAGCGGCACGAAGGACAGGTCCTTGCCGGCGCTCCAGCGGCTGCCCTCGGACGTCAGCGGCGTGCGCTTGCCGGCTTCATGCTCCGACCGGCTCCACGGATGCTCGCCCGAATCGGCGATGAGCGGCTGCAGCTCCTCGAAGAGCTCCTTGCGCCGCTGCATCGAGAAGGCCCCCGCCACACCCACATGGGTGAGGCCGCCGCCGTCGTACAGTCCCAGCAGCAGTGAGCCGACCAGGTCCGGGCCGCTCTTGTGCACGCGGTAGCCCGCCAGCACGCAGTCCGCAGTGCGCTCATGCTTGATCTTGAACATCGCGCGCTTGTCCGGCTGGTACGTCCCGTCCAGCGGCTTGGCAACGACGCCGTCCAAACCCGCCCCCTCAAAGTGCCGGAACCACTCCTCGGCCTGCACGTGGTCACGGGTGGTGCGGGTCAAGTGGACCGGCCCGGCCGCTTCGGAGAGGAGCTCCTCCAGAGCGTTCCGCCGGGCCGAAAAGGGCAGCGGCATCAGGTCCACGTCATCGAGCGCCAGCAGGTCGAAGGCCACGAAGCTGGCCGGGGTCTCGGCCGCCAGCAGCTTCACCCGGCTCGCGGCCGGATGGATGCGCTGCTGCAGCATCTCGAAATCCAGCCGATCGCCGCCCGGGCGGACCAGGATGATCTCGCCGTCAACCACGCAGCGCGGCGGCAGCTGCTCAAGCGCCGCCTCCACGACCTCCGGAAAGTAGCGCGTCATCGGCTTCTCGTTCCGGCTGCCGATCTCCACCGTGTCGCCGTCACGGAAGATGATGGACCGGAAACCGTCCCACTTGGGCTCGTAGCACAGCTCGCCCTCCGGAATCCGGGCCACGGACTTGGCGAGCATCGGCTTGACCGGAGGCATCACAGGCAGTTGCATGTGGCCCATTCTTGCCGCTGGCCTGGGCCCTGTCATCCCTTGGCGCCATCCCGGCGGCGGCATTCGGGCAGCCGTTTGGCTAACGACGGCGGCGGGCGGGGCTTTGGTCCCGACCATATGGTTCGACGGCGGCTTTCGGGCAGCCGTTTGGCTAACGACGGCGGCGGGCGGGGCTTTGGTCCCGACCATATGGTTCGACGGCGGCTTGCGGACGGCCGTTTGGCTAACGACGGCGGCGGCCGGGGCTTTGTTCCCGACCACCTGGTTCGACGGCGGCTTGCGGACGGCCGTTTGGCTAACGATGACGGCGGGCCGGGCTTTGGTCTCGAACCACGGGCTCGTGAACGGCCTCAGTGAGGGCCGGTGGGTCCGGCCTGGTGGCTGGGGAAGGGCGCCGGGCGTCCGGTCCCTGTTCCTTTTGGTGCCGGATTGGGCTGAGAATTACGGCGAGCCCCCAGAGGATAGCCGCCACTGAGAGCCCTGCGCTGTGCGCGGCACCGGCGCTGTCGGGGTAGAGCAGCCAACTGACGCCGAGGACAAGCGCGCTGCTGCCGCAGGCAGTGCCGATGAGCGGGCGGCCGGCGGGCCAGAAGGCCATGACCAGCACGCCCATAACCAACAGCAGGCCGAGCGCCGCCTGGATGGGCCAATGCGAAAGTCCCCAGGACGTGTCGTCGACGACCCCGGGTGTGAGGGCCTGCTCTACAGCGACTGCCGCGTAGCCCCACCACCCCGGAGCCCCGACCAGGGCCAGCGCAAGAATCAGTCCGCTGGGCTCCAGCCTGCCGACGACACGGTCAGGTCTGTCCGCACGGGAGAGCAGCGGAACCAAGCTCATCGGGAGTAGCAGTACGGCGGGCGCCAGCGGCCCGGTATCCTCGGCGAGGACGCTGGCCAGCAGCAGCGCCGCGACCACCAGCCAGAGCAGCACGAGGGCGGGCCAGGGCTGCCGCGGCCGCGCGGCGATGGCCACGAAGGCTCCGCCAACGATGAAAGTGAACAGCACGCCCCAGCTGGTTTCGAGGCCCATCACGGCATGGAAGGCCGGGTTCACGCCGAAGAGCATCGTGAGATCGATGATCCCGAAGAAGCCTACGGCCCAGAAGACCGCCGCAAACCAGGCCCAGATCCGAGCGCCCGTGAGCATGTCCACAGGATACGCGAGTCGCGCCAAGGCGGCAGCCGGAAACGAGGCAAGGATCAGCGCGGAAGACATCCCGCTAAACCGACCGCGGAGCCTCGCGTTTCCATCCCGTTCTTCGGACCGGGTGATGTCTTCCTCCCATTGTTCGGGCGGGACAGATGAAGTCTTCCTCCCGTAAGTACGTCGCACACTCAGCAACTTGCGCTCGCCAACCGTCCCTGCGAATACTGTCAGAGGCAGCTCATAGTGTTGGTGCATGGAGGACTTCGGGAAGCAGCGGTCGAGGAAGTGGCAGGGCGACGCCGCCTTCCATGCTGCCTCGGCTGGGCGTTCTTCTCGTTTTGAGTACCGCTTGCATAGGGCGTTGCTGGAGGAGTTCCTGTGGCGGATGTATCCGGATCTGGCCCCTGGTGCCGGTCATCAGTTGCGTGTTGTAGAGGACCCGACGTTCGGCACCGTTCACATCTCCGGCCTGGAGGATCCCGGCGAGGTTCCGGCCGCGGCCGAGGACGCTGCCTCCAATGCGACGCCCCCGGACCCGCAGGGCCCCGTTGGTCCCGCGGGGGAGAACGCGGAGGCTGATCCTGAGGACGCCGGCCCTCCCACGCCTCAGGCTGCCGGAGGAGCTGGCTCCTCCGCCCTCCCCGTTCCCTCCCCGCCCTGCGAGCAGACCGGAATCCCGGGCCCACAACTTGCGGATGAACCTTCCCAGACTGCCTCCGGCTCAACAGAGCCCGTGTCAGCTGAACCCCAAGCTGCTGCCTCCGGGCCGGCACCTGAGTCGAGCGACTACGGTCGGATGGAACCGCCTGCCGATCCCGAGGTTGGGGCAGCTGAGCCGGTTTCCGGTGATCCGGAGGCGGCCTTCGCGCCGGTGCCTGAGTCGGACGGATCCGGTCCCGTGGAGCCGTATGCCGCTGATCCCCAAGCTGCTTCCGACCCAGCGGATCCGCATGCCAATAATCCCGAGGCTGTCTTCCCTCCGGATGAGGATGAGGGTGAGGATGGGATACCGGATTGGGCGTTGTCTCCGGCGCAGCGGGCGAAGCGGGAGAAAGCCAGGGAAGCGGCGAAGCCGCGGCCGCCGGCGCTGGTGGAGCACGGGCCGGTGGAATGGTTCCAGGCCTGGCGGGACATGACACCGGCGGATCTGGCCGTCGTGCTCGCCCGGCAGAACGTCAAGCAGCTGGCGGACGGGGTGCTGCTGGAGTATCTGGCCGCGGTGGAAAAGGTGACCGCGTCCTGGCAGGCGGCCCGCGTGCGGGGGCTGGACGAGTTCGCCTCCCGCCGCACCGAACCCGGCTCCCCGCTGATGGGGCCGGAGGGTCATGACCGGGGCACCGTGCGGGAACTGGCCGCGCACCTGCACCAGTCCCAGAAGACCCTGGTCACGGACCTCGCGGACGCTGTCCAGCTCTGCGCGCACTTCCCGGACACCCTGGAAGCGATGGACGCGGGGCGGGTGGACCTGGGGAGGGCGACCGCGATCGTGCGCGGGTCCCGCGACCTGCCCGCCGCGGTCCTGCCCGAGTACGAAGCGCAGGTGCTGCCCGGCGCCGGGAACGTGGTTAGGGAGACCGTGCAGGACCGCGCCCGGGCCGCCCGGCACCGGCTGCACCCGCAGACACTGGACGAGCGGCATGCGACGGCGATGGAACACCGCGGCGTCTGGTTCCGGCCGCAGGACGACGGCATGGCCGAACTGACCGTGCACGCCGGCGCGGATACCGTCATGGCCGTGTACAGCCTGGTGCAGGAGCACGCGAAACACCTCAAAACCCTCGACGGGGAAACCCGCACCCTGGCCCAGCTGCGCGCCGACGTCCTC
>NZ_BRVS01000027.1 GCF_026011795.1 Arthrobacter mangrovi
GAGTCTGCAACTGCGGCCGCAGGATCCGGCAAGCAATTCCTGGTCCCGCCCCTGAAAGACAACCATCCCAAAGCAGCTCCTGTCACAGCACGAAGCGAACCCCGCCCTGTTGAACGCCACCGCGGGGGAGTGCGGCCGAAGCCGGCCGCCGCATCAGGCGACCCAACGCACCGCCTCACCCCGGCCCCCGCCGACTCTCAGCCACCAACCACAGACACAAACACCCAGGCTCCACCAGACCGGCACTCCATGTCGTCAAGCTGTTCAATTGAGGGCGCGGGAAGCGTCCAACTGATTGTCTCGCAACAGAATCATCGAGATCCGCATTAGGAAGCACGTGGATAAACAAATGCAGTGAGAGATGTAGTCTCATCCGGGGGACCGGAGTGGTCGAAGTACTCGTATTCATCCGTGACTTTAGCTAGCACTGCTTCACGGGCAAGGGAACGTCGAAGAAGCCACTGATGCCAGACGGATCGCTCGTGCGAATATCGCTTTAGCTGGGCTGCTACAGCCATCTGAACACCGAATCGCTCGGCTAAAAGCTCCAGACTCGTCTCGTGAACGATTCTCCAGCGACCGTCAATCCGCTGGATCATGTTCCAGGCCGCCATCAACTCCAATGCCTGTGTCACCGCTCTGGACGATAGCCCAGCAATCCTAGCGATTTCCGTACTGTTCAAAGGGAGATCGGCCTGTTCGATTGCTTCATAAGCGAAAGCTGCCACAGAGCCCAGCTCGCGGAAAACGGGGCGTAATGCATGAATCTTGCCTGGCCGCCACGATCTCTCTTCTGCCCTCTCCCTCAGGCAGTCCGGGATTACCAGTTCATACATGTCTGCATAAACTCCTCTCCCTTCCCTGGCAAGCCGAATCAATCTCACCTCTGCATCTGAAAGCTGTCGCAATAACTTCGCAACCGTTGTCTCGTGAACACCAACGGCTACGGCCAGAGATCGAACCCCGAATTCGATGAACCTGCTGCCAGTCTTAGCAGCTGCTTCTCCCATGGCACGAAGCAGTAGACGAATGCCCAGTCCGGCCCTTGACCCAACCCAGCTTTGTTCGAAAAGAGCTAAGGCGTTACGCCAGGAGAGTAGATATTCGTACTCCGCAGGAGATTTGGTTTGAGGGAGCAAACTTACATGCGGGGGGTGTGTATTGGGCGGGCTTGTGTAGCTTTTATGCCTAGTTTGATTCCCTCCGCTTCTGGCCTGTTGTTTTTTCTTCTGTTCTCGGACATAGGTCACGGCTACTTGCCAGTCTCGGCGTAGGGCCTTGCTGCGATTTGCTGGTGAGTACCGTGAGTAGAACGCAGTCATGCCGGCCCAGACGTTCTGGTGCATACGCTGTTGCACCTGCACGAGTGTCCATCCCGCTGCTGCGGCCGATGCCAAAACGCCTTGGCGAGCTTCTGAGGGGCTGTTGTATCGAGTGGGGTCGTAATTGCCGGTCCGTGCTGTTTGTTCTTTGCTCGTCGATAGTGGGCGGGGCCCTGCCGCCAGCGGTAGTGCTTCGCTGTCTTCTATAAGTTCGAGCGGTCGCAGCCGGCGTTGCCGGATGAGCGCCAGCTCCGGTTCGAGGCCTTTGTAGAGCTTCGCCCAGGCAGTCCAATTGTTGCGTTGTGCGCGGGCAATCTCGTAGGCAACGTTGAGGCTCATAGTGAGCCTTTGGTATCCACCCTTTTTCCAGACGCTGCCAGGCACGCGAATTGCGCCAGTGCTTGCATTCTCATGAGGTCCTGGGTCGAGGCTGGTGTGGCGTTTTGCTAGGGCCTGCACAAATTCCTTGGCCTCAGTGAACGCGACGCCGAAGTTGAGAGGGATGTATAGATGACGACCACCGCTCGGGGATTGGTCTTCGATCCATCTCACTTCGTTGGCGGAGAACCACGTCCGTAGGTTGAGGTAGTCGTTATTGACCTTGTCTGTGCCCCCGCCCTTGATGTCGAGGTCTAGGCAGATCGTACGAACGAGCCCATCCCTACCGCAGGTCCTTACTGCGGCAGGGAAGGACGGCAGCGAATCGGTGAGGTCACGTTCTCCGCTGTCGCGGTATGTCTTGCCGCCGTCTTTGGATAAACGGACGCGCGGCTGCGACGCGATCAGCGGAGCTAGGGCGCGCCATTCGGCTTGAGCCTGTTCTCTTTCCGATGAGTAGAGGGTGTTTCCGTTCGACACGCCATGAGGGTGCGTTTCGAAGGCATCACGCTCTGTAAAAAGGTGTGCGTGTATGATGGAATCAACTCCATATGGAGAAGGGCATGAAAATACCCGGTATCTGTATGAAGCTCTTCGTTGAGGAGACTTGGCGGAATCGCAACGATGAGCTTGGATAACTTCATAGGAAGGCCCGCAACCGCGGGCCTTCCTCGTTTAACTGGCTCGGCTGATAGGCAAAGCCTCCTGACCGTACAGCGAGTCGAGATCAATGGTCATCAGGTGTTCGTGCATGACACGTGCAACGTAATCGCTGACCGTGCTTCCTTCCGCTTCCGCGACGCTTCGGAGTTTGTCGGCGTCAGGTACTGGCATGCGGGCTCCAATGAGGTGGCGTTCACCCTTGCTGCGGCGCCCGCCACGACGATTTCCTGAAATAGCCATGTCGTAATTCAAACGGTTACTGTAACCGATTGAGGTGAAGCTGTTCGGCGTGTCGGAAAACACCGGGTTGATCCTTCAAATTAGGCGCAACGCCAGCGCTGAACTCAGTTGCAGGGGTGCGCTGACTACTCGATGGAGGCAGTGCCAGGTCAGCTTTTGCTGTGGGGGAGCCGAGCAGCAGCACATGTCCATAGCAGCCATGCTCTAGTGACAGAGTCTCGTGGTCGTAAATTGAAGCCGTAAGAAGGTCTGCCGGTCGTGCTGGAACGCCCTCGATTCGACGCATGTTTCCTTCCTCGTGCTAAACAGGTCAGTGAGTTGCTCGATGAACGGGCCCTGCTGTTTCGGCTTTCAGGCGCGGGTACCGCTCAATAGGTAGTGTACTCACACATGCGTGAATCATGTGTGAAAGTTCGTGTAGTGGAGATGTAATGCGAAGAAGTAGGGATGGAGCCCCAGAGGCACGCCTCCCACGTCGAGTGCCTCAGGCCGCTGTGAATCAGCTTCAACTAGCGGGCCACGTAACCTTCGAGCGGCTCCTTGAAGCAGTGGAAATCGCGCATGGCAAACCTATTACTATTCGGATCGTCCCCGAGTCCGTCATTCCTGGCCTTTCCGGACTTTGGCTCGAAACGGATCTAAAATCCCACATCCTCGTTCCACAAGATCACTCGGAACTGCACCGGCTGCACGTGATCTGCCACGAGTTCGGCCATATCCTGCTGCAGCATGACGGGTGCGACGGCCTCGCTGCTTCCATGCCCTCAGTCTTCAATCATCTGGGGCAGAGGAAAGGCATCAAGCGGATGCTTGCCCGATCCCCACAATGGAATGGTGTGGAAAAGGCCGCCGAGGAAGTCGCTTACCTGCTTTCTGGGTTGGTGCTGGTCAGGCCAACTGCACCGACCAGTGACTTCGAAAAGGTCTTTGGATGAGCCTGCTGCAGATATTGCCTGCTCTCATCCTTTGGACGGTGGTGATTATCCGGATCGTTGGGCTGAGGTTCGGGTGGAAGCCGGGCATTCTCACTGCGATGCTTCCCGTATCGATCGGCACGACACTGAATATTGATCCGATGTACCTAGCCGTTGACGCCCTATTGGGCGGGCGAAATATTCTGAACCTGGTCGTCCACATCGTGTTGGGGCTTGGCATGACCGAGCTTAGCCGCCTGATCGTTGGTGCAACGGGAGCGTCAAACGCCCGCTGGCTTCTCCTGGTACTGGCGGGACTCGCGCTATCGATTCTCCAGACAGTCCTGCTGCTCGCTTCGGAAACACCCGGATCTGCAACTAACTTCACGGACGTTTTCGCGGGTATCCCAACTATCGGTTGGTATCAGAGCCTCTTCTTCGCCTGGATCGGGCTAATCACGGGTTACACCGGCATCGAATGCCTACGCCGGGACAGGACAGGCGAAACCGTGTCCTTTCGCGTCGGGTTCGACATCACTGCCGTCTCTTGCCTTATCGGAGTTCTGGCAGTCGGGGTCAAGCTGCTTCTGGTGGCACAGGAGGCAACTGGGATAGACAGCTACGTCTCGAATACTGTTTACGTGGGTTACCGGGCGCTGGTCGCGCTGACCCTGGTTGGCTTCGCTGTGGGCTTTGCGCTTCCTGCGTACCAGCGCATTCGACTGCAGTCGGCCGAGCACACGCGAATACGGAGCGCTCTTAGGAGGCTTCGACCCATTGTCAGCCGGCTCGTTGAAACGGATGCGGGTCAACGGGCCCGGGAAGGAGCGGCGCTCAGTCTGCGACCGCGGGCCTGTAGGAACCAGCTGTACCGATGGGTGATCTTTATTGACGACATACGGGTTCAAAGTCCGGAACTTCTGTCAGCCGAAGAAATCGAGTTAGTAGACAACATTGAGGCAAGAATTGCACGCTCAGGTCCGGTTAGCGCCAAAGTTCAGACTGGCAGCTAGTTTCTCGAAAGCGTTCGCCCCCGCGGTTGTTCTGCTGGTGGTCATTGTCCTGGCTGGAGTGAAGGCCGGCCTCGGTCCCTTGGGCGTCCTTGCGCTTGCCGTCGGCACCATCGTCATCCCTGGATTCACCTACAAGAAATACGCTCTGATCTCTACGCTGCTGGGTTTACCCGGAACATGGCGAACTAGAGTGGTTACAATACTGACAGTTGTTGGGGTAGTTGCTTGTGCCTTGCTGAACGTCCCGGCCCCTGTTCCTGCAACAGTCATAGGACTAGTTGCAGGCAACGCGGGGTTGGCTTTGGCACGACGCTGGATGAACGCCTCGGCCCATGTATCAGTTATAATCTTCGCGGCCCTCTGGGGAACGGCAGTATTCGGCCCGGCCCTTGGTTGGCTGTTGGTACTATCGCCGATGATGATGGCGAGCCGAACCGCCCTGAAGGAACACACATGGGGCGAAGCCTTAGCCGGCGCCCTTATCGGAACAGTCACCTTCGGCTGTTTCGTCGGAGCTACAAATTGGAGCTGGCTTGAGCGATTTTGATCTGTCGCCGGAGCGGACCGCGGGGATCCGCCGAGCAGAAACGCTCGCACGGAAGATCAGTCTTCTGCTGGACGTGATCATGTCGGAAAGCGGTAAGCCCTTTGACTACCCGGCTATCCGTGATGGGGCTCAGAAGGCCGGCTACTATCTTTCGCGGACCAGATGGTCGCTGCTGAAGGCGGGCAAAGAGCAGGTGGTCCCGGACGAAGCGCTGCGCGCAATAGCCTCTGTCTTCGACGTGGACCCAGAATATCTTCTTCAGGACGGCGGCAAATTGCCTGAACGAGTAGAAGCTGAACTCGAGCTGCTGCGCAGTATGAGGCGAGCGGAAGTGCGAAACTTCGCGGCCCGCGCCCTGGGTCCGGTCGATCCGGAAGCGCTGAAGGCGATCACCAGAATTTTGGACGAGGAAAGCTGAGCCGTCAGGCAACCCTACGATTCATTCGAGCGAGACGTATTAACGCTTCCTTCTGAGGGGTGTTCACGCATGTGTGACACATGCGTGATAAGCTCGGCGCGATGCACCCGGACGCTCGTAAAGACCCATCCAGTGAGTGCCCCCTAGGGCGCACTTCATTCACCCAACAAAAACCTCATGTATATGAGTCCCTGCTCGCGCAGCTTGGCGAGGTCAATGAAGTAAAGAACGCGCTGTCCGCTGCGTTCACCGACCTCACCGCCCGCGGAGACGACCCCTTCAGCTTCAAGAGTCTTGATATGGGTGTAGACCTGCCGATAGTCGACCCCGATTCGCCTTGCGATATTTCCCGTGGTGTCACCGTCCGGGTGCCGGGCCAGGTCACGGATAACCGCCGCCCTCAGGGTGTTCGCATTGAAAACACTCAAAGCGTTTCCAACCTCATTGGGCAGTCCGGAAATCGGCTTGTAGATGCGCGGCACTCCATAATTCTCGCCCACCTGTGCGAGTCGCTGAACTTACATCATCGTTTAGGTGATGTTAGCATCACTTTAAAAGTGATGCTTGCCTTATCCTTTCCACTGCTTAGAAGGGGGATCGGTCGTGAAACCGACAGGTCTCGTGACCGGGGCGGTCGCTTCGGCGCCCGTGTTGTCTATTGGGCTGATCTTCGCGTTAATGCAGCAGCCGGCCGGGTCCGAGCCCGCGTCGGCCGTATGTGCAGCGGCCGTTTCAGCGGCAGTCGACGGCAATACCGCGGTTGAGGGGTACTCGGCAGAGCAGCTGAAGAATGCTGCAGCCATCATCAATGCCGGCGAGAGGCTGGACCTGCCGGCTAGAGGGCAGATGATCAGCGTGATGGTGGCCTTGGGTGAGTCCGGCCTGAGGGTACTAGACCATGGCGATGGTCCAGGCCCGGATTCCCGGGGATTGTTCCAGCAGCGGGACAACGGCGCCTGGGGCTCATACGAGGACCGTATGGACCCGGCCGTTAGCGCCACCAACTTCATCAGGGCCCTTCAGAGAGTCGACGGCTGGGAGTTGCTGGAGCCCACCCTCGCGGCCAACCGGGTGCAGCGTAACGCCGACCCGTATCACTATGAGAAGTTCTGGCCGGCCTCGGTCAAAATCGTCGAGGCCATCTCGGACGAGGACATCTCCCTTGAGGGCAGCGGCTGTGGCGTTATCGGCAGCGCGGGGGTCGGGGATGACCTGCCGTGGAAGGACGCGCCGACCTGGCGTCAGGTTGGCGTCAACGACGCGAGCACGTCCCCGCTCGGCTTGTACAACCGGGAGTGCGTCGACTTCGCCCTCTGGCGGGTGAACCAGCAGCTGGGCAGTACCAGCGCGCCGTTCAGGCTCCACAACAGCACCTTCCGCCCCGATGGAAAGAATCTGGGATCGGCGCTGACCTGGAAAGACGGCTGGAACGCCAAGGGCTGGCCCACGGGCAGCACGCCGCGTGCCGGCGCGATCGTCTGGTATGCCCCCGGCACCGGCGGTGCCGATCCGACGTTCGGGCACGTGGCCGTGGTCAAGGAAGTCAGGGACGACGGCACCTTCATCGAGGAGGGCTACAACGGCAATCCTGCCCCGAACAATCACACCTACTACACCCGCACGGTCAACAATGCGGCCCCCAACGCATTCCTATACCTGCCCGCTCAGGAGGAGAAAAAGTGAAAAAGCACCTGCCCCTCATCGCGGTGGCCCTGCTCTGCGCTGCGTGTGCACCGGCAGTCGACACCACCCCGGCACCGGCAGGACCACCCGGCACCACGCCGTCCGCGCCCGTCTCGCTCAGCGCCGGGAGCGGCCCGCAGGCCCCCGGCGGCACAGCTCCGGCCACCACCGGCATCAGCTGGAATCAGGCCAGCAAGGAGAAGGCTGTCGACGTCGCGGAGAAGGCCATGGCCGACTACGCCCGCCCTGCCGTGGAAGACAACCAGTGGGCCAATGATCTTGCCCGCTGGCTAACCCCGCGGGCGACCGCCGACTACTCAACCGTCGACCCGGCCAACATCCCGGCGACCCGCATCACCGGCACCGCCACACTGACCGTCGACGAAACCAACGGCTACGGCGTCACCGCGAAGGTCCCCACCAACGCCGGCACCTACACCCTGCAGCTGCTCCGCACGGGCCGAGATGCCCCGTGGCAGGTCAATCGTTTCACTTCACCAACGCCCTAAGCACCGCCCCTGTCCACCTCACCCACGTAAAGGAAAAAGTTCATGGGTACGACACCAACCGAAGTCCTGGCCTTTCCCAACATCAGGGCCATCGTCCGCGACAACGGAACCGCCGAGGTGGTCGTTGCCGGAAACTCCCGCGTCGTTCCTGCCGGGGAATCTATCCAGGACCTCCGCAACAACGCGCTGGCCCTCGTCGTGAAAGAGGCTCAGACCCTGCAGCGCCCCGTCAGGGTCCGGATCGAGGATCCCGAAGGGCACGGTGAACTGATCGTGCACCCGGACCAGACGATTGAATCCGTCACCTACGAGACCCGCCCAGCCCGCCGAACGACGGAAACTTCCGAAACCGCGCCCGGGAAGGCGGAGACGAAGTCCGTCGGCACGGTTCCGGCCCCGGAACCAGAAACGGCGCCCACAGAACCCGCCGCTGTTTCCTCCGATCCCGGCAAGGTGGACGACGGGCCTGGGTCGCCGAACCCCGTGTCGCCCGGGCCGACGACACGCCGCGCACTCAGGGACGCGGGAAGCTTCCTTGCCGCACCCAGCACGGTTGAACCGGCCACCCAGGGCATCCGGGGAATGCTCAACACCATGGGTTTCTCGCTGGCACCGTCCGCGGATGAGCTGCGTGAACGCGAGGATATCCGTCTGGCCTCCAAGCACTTCGCCGGCACCCGCACCATCGCCGTGGTCAATCAGAAGGGCGGATCGAACAAGACACCTACCGTCGCCGATCTGGCGGCCGTGTTCGGCCGCAACGGCGGCAGCGTCGTGGCCTGGGACAACAACCCGACCACGGGAACCCTGGGCTGGCGCACGGAACAGGGCGACCACACCAGAAGCGCCTTGGATGTCATCGCTGCGGCCGATGCTCTGCTCTCGCCCACGGCCCGGTCCGCAGATATCAACGCCTTCGTTCACCATCAGAGCACCGATAAGTACGACGTGCTGCGCTCCGACTCGGACGTGGATGGCACCCACGAAGTCACCGCTGAAGAAGTGGACATCCTTCACCGGGTCGTCTCCAAGTACTATCGCCTCATCCTGATGGATTCAGGCAACAACCACCGCAGCGCCGAGTGGAACCGCATGATCGACCACGCCGACCAGCTGGTCGTTCCCACCACCAACGAAGAAGACCGCGTAGAGGCCGCCCTCCTGACCCTGCAGGGCCTGGACCTGAAAAGCGAACGCTCGGCCTCACTCGCTACCAACGCCGTCGTCATCGTCTCCGAACGGCAAAAAGGCGAGGCCCGGCTCTCGCAGGAAACAGCGGACAAGTTCCGTCCCTACGTCCGTGATGTCGTCGTAGTGCCCTTCGATGCCGCGCTGAAGTCCGGTCAAATCCGCTTCGGTGCCCTCCAGCCGGCAACGCGCAGGGCGTGGCTACGGGCGGCAGCTGCCGTGGCGCGCGGCCTCTAACCGTGACTGAAACCGCCCGGACATTCGCTACCGGCCACTGAACGAAAGGAGGAGAACATGCAACAGTCCCTGAACCCCTGGGTTACCAGCCCTCCCCGGCCGGAAAACGCATCAGGAGAAGCACCGGATACGCACATGCCGCCTGCGGCCGTGATCAATGCGCCGCTGCGGGGCATGATCGAACCGGACGCAGCCGACCGCCTGGCCCGCCGCAGCATGACCGGTACGGCCGCCCTGTGGATCACCGGGGTCCACGGGGGAGCCGGAGAAAGCAGAATCGCCGGCCTCCTCGACGGCGCACGGGCCACCGGGCGCTGCTGGCCCGTCCTCCAGGACGGCAGCAAACCCCGGGTGCTGCTGGTCTGCCGGGCCGACATGCGCGGCCTCACGGCCGCCCGGAGCGCACTGACCCAGTGGGCGTCAGGCGCCGCACCGGAAATCGACCTGCTCGGCCTCGCCGTGCTGGCAGACGCGCCCGGGAAGACGCCCAAAGCTCTCCGCGACTTCGCCGCCATCGTCGGCGGGGGAGCGCCCCGCCTCTGGACCCTGCCCTGGGTAGAGGCCTGGCGCCACGGCGACACCACGCCGCCAACGGCGCGCGACTACCAGCGCTTCATCACTGACATAGCCGCTCTGGCTACCGACAACACGCCACGCACCACTCACTGAAAGGTCTCGCCATGAACTCCCTCTCCGTACCTGCGGCAAACGTCATCCCCAACCCCACCCCGACCGTCCCGGAACAGGCCGGCGGCCTGCTGACCATCCTGGACTGGGCCTCCGGTATCGGCCTGGTCCTGGGCGTCCTGGGCGTGATCATCGTCGGCATCAAACTCGTCATCTCGCTCCAGCGCGGCGAGGGCGGCCAGACCCTCGCCACGCTCGGCTGGGTCCTGATGGGCTGCATCATCATCACCGGATCCGCCGGTATCGTCCGGGCCTTCGTCTAAAAGCCAGCACCAGCAACGGGAGGTTCACCATGGACCAGTCACCAGAGAACACCACCGACAGCAATCCGTTCACCAAACCCGGTTTCATCATTGCCGCCGCGCTGGTGCTCGCGCTGATCGCGGGGGCCATTGTCATCTTCCTGCTCCCCAAAGGACAGCCAAACGCACAACCGGCCCCGGTAGCCAACAACGGTTCGACCGCAGCCAGCCCCACGACCTCGGCGGAGGCAGGCGGCAGCGTCTGCGGACTTCCCGCCTCATCCGAAACGGCTCTGGGCGCAGCACCGGAATCCAAGTGGGAGCTGGTGGGCCGCATGGCCACCCCGACCGATCCGGAAACCTTCGGACCCGGTACCACTGACAAAGACGGATTCCGCTCGTGCTTTTCCCAGTCACCCACAGGAGCCCTCTACGCAGCGGCCAACCTCCTGGCAATGGGCTCATCGGGCGACCGCGCCATCAATCAGAAGCTGACGGATAAGCTCTTGCTGCCCGGGCCCGGCAGGGAAATCGCCAAAGAAGATGCGCAATCCATGCCGGTGACGACTACACCGAACTCAACGGTGCAATTCCGGGGCTTTGTGATCAAGAGCTACTCCCGGTCAGCTGCCAACGTTGATATCGCTTTTCAGACCGACCAAGGCGTTTTGGGACACACGGTCCTTCCCCTGAAGTGGACAGAAGGCGACTGGAAGCTGGCAATTGCTGACTCCGGCCGCTTGGTCAACGAAATAACCCAAATCCGCGACCTCAGCGGCTTCATCCCCTGGTCAGGTGCATGACATGGCCGAGAAGTGTTTGCCGCTGGATGCCGGCTGCGCACTGGGGAACTGGGCTCTAGGGCTAGCTGATGACGCGCTGACCAACATGGCGAAAGCGATCATCGAGGGCATGAGCCAGATGGTGACAACACTGTCAACCTTCTGGGTATCCATGCCCACGGTGAACCTGGCCAGCGAGGACGGCACCACGCCAAGTCCCGTCGTTTCTACAGTCAACAGTGAACTGATGCCGTGGACGCTGGCGTTGGCGGTCCTCGCCGTCATCCTCGGCGGCATCCGGATGATCTGGGAACAGCGCGGGGCACCGCTGAAGGATCTGCTCCGTTCGCTGCTCACGCTCACCCTGGTTTCCGGACTTGGCCTGGGCGTCATCTCGATCCTGGTGGTCGCGGCGGATGCTTTTTCGACCGCCATCATGGAGCGTTCCACGGATGGCCGGGGATTCGCAGAGTCGATGAGCCTGCTCGTGATGGCCAACCAAACCGAGACCGCAGTGTTCATCCTCATCGTCCTGGGCTTGATCGGGTTGATCGCTTCCCTTGTCCAGATCGTGCTGCTGGTGGTGCGCAGCGGCATGCTGGTGATCCTGGCCGGCATCCTGCCCACCACAGCTGCGTTCACGAACACCGAGATGGGCCGGCAGTGGTTCCAGAAGGCTGTCGGCTGGACCATCGCTTTCATCCTTTACAAGCCGGCGGCAGCGATCGTGTACTCGGTCGCCTTCCTCCTCATGGGAAAGAACAACGGGCAGACTGCCTTGATCGGCTCGATCACGGGTTTCACGCTGATGATCGTTGCCCTTCTGGCGTTGCCGGCGCTGATGCGGTTCGTCACGCCGATGGTCGGTGCGGTCGCTTCGGGCAGCGGAGCGGCAGCCGGAGCCGCCGTTGGTGCGCTGGCTACGGGAGCTGTCTCCCTGGGCCGCAGCGGCAGCGGCAGGGGCAACGCCGCCCCGACCCCCGCGAGCACCACCAGTCCGCCCGCCACGCAGAGCACTCCTGCGGGCGACTTGCCAAAGGGCAGTGACGGAACACCCGGCCCTCAGGGCGGGGGAGGGCAGCCCACCCCCGGCGCTACAGGCCCGGGCGGACCCGCCGGTGCTGCCGCCACAGGCCAAGCGGGCACGGCAGGAGCCGGGTCCGCAGCCGACGCTGCAGGCCCGGCGACCCGAGCACCAGCAGCGACCGGATCACCGGCAGCGACCGGAGCAGCAGCGGGTCCGGCCGGCACGGCTGTAGCTGTTGGAGCACAGGCCGTGTCCATGACCGCACAGGCCGTCGAGAAGACCGCGCAGGATTCAACCGGGGAGGGCCCCAGTGGCAGCAATTAACACCGAATACAAGGAACCGTCCTACGGAAACTGGCGCGTACCGCGCTCGGCAGGTCTGGCGAACCTTGGCACTATCGGCACCGCCATTGTCATGGTCGGGCTGTTGCTGGGGATCGTCAGCTTCGCGATCTGGGGCCTTTTCGTTGGCCTGGGTGTTCTGGCCGCGGCCGGAGCGAGTGCCCTGCTGCTGACCGTCAAAGACAAGCACGGCCAGTCCGTGGTCGACCGCGTCGGCACCCGCCTGGCGTTCAGGCTCTCGAAGAACTCCGGGACCAACCTCTACCGCTCCGGGCCGCTGGGCGTGACCCCGTGGGGCATGTACCAGCTGCCCGGCCTGGCCGCGCAGTCGACCCTCTACGAGTTCACCGACTCGTACAACCGCCCCTTCGCGCTGCTGCATGTGCCCGCCACCGGCCACTTCACCGTGATCTTCTCCACCGAACCCGACGGCGCCTCGCTGGTGGACCCGGAACAGGTCGACTCGTGGGTCGCGAACTGGGGCGGCTGGCTTGCCGGGCTGGCCGATGAGGCCGGGCTGGACGCCGCGGCGGTCACGGTGGAAACCGCCCCGGACTCCGGGTACCGGCTGCGCAACGAAGTGGACATGAACATCGACGAGAACGCGCCGGAGTTCGCGAAGGCGATTCTGCGCGAGGTCGTGCACACCTATCCGGAAGGATCGGCCACGGTCCGGGCCTGGGTTTCCCTGACGTTCAACGCCTGTTTGCGGGCCGGGTCGAAGAAACGCGAGCCGGAAGACGTTGCCCGTGACCTCGCCTCCCGGATCCCGGGACTCTCGGCCCGGCTGCAGTCCACCGGTGCCGGCATCGCCCGCCCGATGCCGGCGCAGGAACTCTGCGAGGTCGTGCGGGTCGCCTATGATCCGCCCGCCGCTTTGATCATTGATGAAGCCCACGCCGCCGGTTCCCCGGTCTCCCTGAGCTGGGGCGAGGTCGGCCCCACCGCGACACAGGCGAACTGGGACGACTACCGGCATGACAGCGGATTCTCGGCTTCCTGGACCATGACCGGGGCGCCGCGCGGTTCGGTGAACTCCTCGGTCCTGTCCCGGCTGCTGGCCCCACACGGGGACATTGACCGGAAGCGCATTTCGCTGCTCTACCGCCCGATGGACTCCGCCCGCGCCGCCGCCGTGGTGGAGCGGGACCAGAACAACGCGAACGTGCGCATCACCTCCGGGACCCGGCCCAGTGCCCGGGCCCTGGTCGATGCCCGCTCCGCCGTGCAGACCGCGTCGGAGGAAGCCCGGGGCGCCGGGCTGGTGAACTTCGGCATGATCGTTACCGCCACCGTGACTGATAAGGAACGCCTGGCGGGCGCGGTGGCGGCCATTGAGCAGACCTCCGGTACCGCCCGAGTGCTGCTGCGCCGCGCCTACGGCGCGCAGGACACCGCATTCGCTGCCTCCCTGCCCCTGGGGCTGGTCCTGCCCGCGCACAGCATGCTGCCGACCGGGATTAAGGATGCCCTGTAATGGCCCGCGCGAAACTCTTTGCCTGGAAGACCGCCGTGCCCGTCAAGGCGACAGCTAAGCGGAAGCCTGTGAAGCAGCCGGGCGGGGCCCGTCCCGGTACCCGTGGCTGGACGGGCCGGGGCGGGGGCATGGCCCGGCTCGTCCCGTCGGTGACGGAGTATCGGGGAACGACGGTCCAGGTCTGCGGGCTATGGCCATTTTCCTCGGGCGCGTCCTCGCCCATGATCGGCGTTCCGCTGGGCCGACATGAAGAAACCCAGGCAACGGTCTGCTGTGACCCGATCGGCTGGTTCCAGCGTGCGCGTCTGATCTCCAACCCTTCGGCCTTTATCCTCGGCAAACCCGGGCTGGGCAAGTCCACGCTGGTCCGCCGCATGTTTCTGGGCCTGTCCGCGCAAGGGATCCACCCTCTGGTCCTCGGGGACCTGAAGGGTGAGCACGTCAAAGCCGTCCAGGCTCTCGGCGGGCAGGTAATCAGGCTCGGCCGCGGTGCCGGGTACCTGAACATCCTCGACCCGGGCCAGGCCGTCGAGGCCGCCGGTCTCCTCGAGGACCACGGGCACTTTGAGGCTGCCGCCCGGGTGAGGGCCGACGCGCACGGCCGCCGGCTGAACATGGTCGTCTCTCTGATCACGATCAGCCGGAACAACCCGCCCACCGATCAGGAACAGACCATTCTGGACCGGGCGCTGCGGGTCCTCGATGACCGGTTCGACGGCATCCCGGTGCTCAAGGACCTGCTGGACGTGATTGTCTCCGCCCCGGACGAGCTGCGCCAGGTCGCGCTCGACCGCGGTGACATGAAGGTCTACCTGCGCGAGACCCGGGCGCTGGAGGCAACACTGCTGGGCCTGACCGGGGGAGGGAAGCTGGGCGAAATCTTCTCCCGGCAGACCAGCAACCCGATGCGGCGGGACCGCGCCGTGGTCTTCGACGTCTCCAGCATCGACGAGACCGAGACCGACCTGCAGGCCGCCGTGCTGCTCGCGTGCTGGTCGTACGGATTCGGAACGGTGAACGTCGCGAACGCCCTCGCGGACGCCGGCCTGGAACCGCGCCGGAACTACTTCGTGGTCCTGGACGAGCTGTGGAGGGCGCTGCGCTCCGGCAAGGGCATGGTCGACCGGGTGGACGCGCTGACCCGACTGAACCGCTCCGTCGGCGTCGGACAGATCATGATTTCCCACACCATGTCCGACTTGCTGGCACTGCCCGCAGAAGAGGACCGCATGAAAGCCAAAGGTTTCGTCGAACGCTCCGGCATGGTGATCTGCGGCGGCCTCCCGGCCTCGGAGATGCCCCTGCTGACCGCCGCCATTCCCCTCTCCCTCCAGGAGCAGCAGAAGCTCATCTCCTGGCAGGACCCGCCCGCCTGGGACTCCCGCGGCATCGACGTCGACCCGCCGGGCCGGGGCAAGTTCCTGATCAAGGTCGGCGGCCGCCCGGGCATCCCCGTGCAGATCGGCCTGACCTCCATCGAGAAGAACGACGGCCTGAACGACACCAACACCCGCTGGCACAAAGAGCGAACAGAGAGGCCCACGGAACCTCCCCTGGGACCGGTGGCTGTCCGTTTGCCCGGCGAAGGAGGACGTGCGTGAGTGCTCCGAACCGGAAAGGAATGGGCCTCGGGGATGCCCTGCTGGTCTGGCTGGCCATCGCCTTCATCATCGTGTTCAGCGGCGGCACCTACGCGGCAGCCCATCTTGGCGCCCGGTTGGCCGGCATTCAGGCTCCGCCTGCCCACCCGATTGATCTGCTGGCCGGACTGGCCAAGGGCCGCGTGCCCTGGCCAGCCCAATCCACACTCGCCGCTTTGCTCATGGCCGGCCTGGTCCTGGTGCTGGCCGTCGTCGTGCTGGCGGCCTGGCTGAAGGGCGCGTCCAAGCGTGCCCGCGTGGATAAGGCGGCCCGCTACCTCGGCCGGGGGAAGTCACTGGCCGCCTTCTCCGAGAAAGGCGCCACAGCCAAAGCCGAACGGCTGGGGGTGAAGGACAACCCCGGCATCGTCGTGGGCAAGGTGGTCTCCACGGGCCAGAAATTCTTTCAGTCCTGGGAAGACCTCAGCCTCGATATCTGGGGGCCACGAACAGGTAAGTCGACCTCCCGAGTGATGCCCGCGATCCTGGACGCCCCCGGGGCCGTGGTGTCGACGTCGAACAAACGCGACGTCGTGGACGGCACCCGCAGCGTCCGCGCCGAAACCGCACCGGTGTGGGTGTTCGATCCGCAGAAGATCGCCCAGGAAGAACCGGACTGGTGGTGGAACCCCCTGTCCTACGTCACCGACGAAGAGAAGGCGTACAAGCTCACCCAGCACTTCTCGGTCGGCTCACGGGTGCCCGGGTCCAAGCCGGACGCCTACTTCGACCCGAAGGCCGAAGACATCCTCTCCTCCTACTTCCTCGCGGCCGCGCTCGGCGGGCTGCCCATTACCCAGGTGTATCTGTGGGTCACCGAACAGGTCAGCCGCCAACCGATCGAGATCCTCAAAACACACGGGTACGAGCTGCAGTACAAGGGCCTGGAGTCCACGCTGAAGCTGGCAGACAAACAGCGCGACGGCATCTTCGGCACCGCCGAGAAAATGATCCAGTGCCTCAAAAGCCGCAACACCCTGCGCTGGGTCGCCCCCGAACCCGGGACCACCGTAACGAGTGACCGCCGCCGGCAGTTCAACCCCCATGACTTCGCTGGCTCGAGGGAAACGATCTACATCCTCTCCAAGGAAGGCGCCCGCTCCGCCGCCCCCTTGACGACTGCACTAACGGTGGCGATCGCCGAAGCCATGGAGGAACGCGCCGAACGCCGCGGCGGCCGGCTGGATGTTCCAGCATTGTTCGCGCTGGATGAGCTGGCCAACGTGGTCCGCTGGGCCGGCCTGCCCGACCAGTTCAGCCACTACGGCTCCAAGGGCCTGATCGTCATGGGCATCCTGCAATCCTGGTCCCAGGGCGTCGAACTCTGGGGCGAGGCGAACATGCGCAAAATCTGGTCCGCCGCGAACATCAAGGTCTACGGCGGGGGAGTGGCAGAAGACGGCTTCCTCCGCGCACTCTCAGACCTGATCGGAGACTACAGCTACACCAACATCTCCATCTCCTCAGGCAAATCCGGGCGCAGCCGCTCCCGCCAGGAAGCCAAGGAACGCATCCTCGATGTCTCCAACCTCGCCGAACTCGACCGCGGCCGCGCCATCGTCCTCGCCTCCGGAGCCCCCGCCACCCTCGTCCGCACGCTGCCCTGGTACACCGGCCCACACAAGGAAGCCGTCGAAGCGTCCATCAAAACCAACAGCCTACGGCGCCAAGAAGACTTCGTGCCGGTGTCGGCGGGCGGAGCTGCTGCCACTAATCCATGGGTCAGCAGGTAGGAGGACACGATGTCAGTTGAAATCGGACTGTTCGCGGACACGGGAGACGACAGTGCCGGCGCGCCGGAGGCGGTAACCGCCGGGCCGGCAGAAGCGCTTCAGCTGGTGTTCGGTTCGGCGGAGGAGTTCCTGCACGAGCAGCTGCTGCCCACTTACGTCCGCGATGTCGACGACAGGAGTGCCAAATGGTGCATGGAATGGTACTTCCACCCCGAAGCCGTCTCCCGCGTCGAAGCCCTCTGGCGGGCCTGGGAACACCTCCGCCTCGACGGCGCCACCGGCATCAGCATCTGGTGGCGCGACCACGCCGACCACCACATGCGCATCCTCCTCGACCCCCAAGGCCCCTTCTACAACTGCGACAGAACGGCACACCGCGACCCCGAACACCTCGAACCAAAACTCGCACCCGACGGATGGTTCCCGGACGTTCGGGTGCAGTGATAGCCTCGCATCCTATAGCTCCCACCCGTCCAACCCGTACTGGTCATATGCGCCGTTATCGGATTCGTTTTGAGGGAGCTGTCTAGAGTTTCGAATAATCGGAGCGCGGGCGGTCAGTGGATTACCAGGTTGATAATGGTTCCGGATCGCAAGGCCGTAGCGACCATCGGTAGTGCAGTCTACCGGTTGCTGAGGTCGACTCCCCGTCCTTCGCGCAGCGAGAGCACTGTTGCGGCGCCGACGAGCAATAGGGCGATCGTGTACAGTGCGAATGCGGTGGGCCCGGCGTCGCCGAACCAGACGCCGAATCCGGCTTGCAGGTAGGCCGCGGTGCCGCCGAACGCCGCGACGCAGAGCGCGTACGGGATGGCCACACCGATGGTGCGGACTGCGGTGGGGAAGAGCTCCGCATACACCGCCGGCATGATCGAGGCGGATCCGGCGATGAAGACCAGCATGGCAGACATAGCCAGACCCAGCTGCAGGGCCGAGTCCCGGACGAACCAGGTGGCGGGGAAGAAGAGTAGCGCGCTGCCAATGCCGCTGATGAGCAGGACCGGTTTGCGGCCGATCCGGTCCGAGAGCCGGCCCCAGAGCGGCAGGGCCACGATGAACACCAGGTTGGCGGCCACACCGGCCCAGAGCGCCTCCGCCGCGTCGACCTTCAGCACGTTGATCGCGTAGGCCGGGGTGGAGACGCCCCAGACGTAATAGGCGACGGTCAGCCCGACCGTGAGGCCGATGACCTGTAGGGCCTGGCGCCAGTGCCGGGCCAGATCGGCGAACAGGCCACCGCGGGCCGTGGCGGGATAGCCGGAGACGACGGCATCATGGGCGGCCGCCTCCGATTTGAAGAGTTCGGACTCTTCCATCCGGGAGCGCATGACCAGGGCGACCAGCCCGAAGACCGCGCCGAGGAGGAAGGGGATGCGCCAGCCGTAGGCGGCCATGGCGGATTCCGGCATGACGCTGGAGAGGACCGCGCCCAGCAGGGTGCCGAACAGGATGCCGGCCGTACCCGAGGCGTAGATCAGCGATGCCCAGTAGCCGCGGCGGGACGCGGGAGCCATTTCCGACAGGTAAGTCTGGGCGCTCGGCAGCTCGCCGCCGTGCGCGAGGCCCTGGATGAGCCGTGCGATGAGCAGCATTAGCGACGCGCCCGCGCCGATCGAGTCGTAGGTGGGGGTAAGGCCGATCGCCAGAGAGCCGAGCGAGGCCAGGCCGACGCAGAGCGTCAGCGATGCCTTCCGGCCGACCTTGTCGCCGATCCAGCCGAAGATGAAACCGCCGAGCGGTCGGGCCACGAAGCCGACGGCGAAGATCGCGAGCGTGGCGAGGAAGGCGCTGGAGGGGTCCTGTTTGCTAAACAGCTGGGAAGCGATGAAGGAAGCGAAGGTGGCATAGATGGCCCAGTCATACCATTCGACGGCGTTGCCGGCACCGGTGCCGATCAGCGTCTTGATGATTTTCGACCGGGGCGGGCGGATCTCGGGGACGGACGCGTCGGCCTGCTTGGCGATGTGGGGGCGGGGGAAAGGCATCAAAATCTCCTGGGAAGGGGGAGCGGCTGAGGGGAAGTCGTGGTCAGGCGGACGCGAGTCGTTCGAGCGCCAGTCGCGCGTAAAGCGCGGTGCCGTCGGCCAGCACGGCGTCGTCGAAGACGGCGAACGGCGAGTGGTTGTAGGCGGCCTCGGTCGAGTCGGTGCCTTCCGGCACGGCGGAGAGGAACAGGAACGCCCCCGGCACCTCGGCCAGGACGCGGGAGAAGTCTTCCGAGCCGGCCAGCGGATTGGCCAGCTCCCGGTAGCGCTGGGGGCCGAAAAGTTCGTCGACGGCGTGCCGCGCGAATGCGGACTCGGATCCGTCGTTGAGGGTCAGCGGATACTCTTCGATGTAGTCGACCGTGGCCTCCAGTCCGTGGCCTTCGGCGATGGCGCCCAGCAGCCGCGGGATCGAGGCTTTCAGCCGAGCCTTGGCCTGTGGGGAGAAGGAACGGATGGTCGCTTCGAAGCGGGCCGTCTCGGGGATGACGTTGCGCTTGGTGCCCGCCTGTAGCATGCCGACGGAAATCACTACCGGGTCGAACACATCGAATTGCCGGGTGACCATGGACTGCAGCGCCATGACCATTTCCGCGGCGACCGTGACCGGGTCCTTGGCGGCGAAGGGCGCCGAACCGTGTCCGCCTGCCCCGTGTACGGTCACGACCAGCCCGTCCGAAGAGCTCATCACGGCGCCCGGTCGGGAGAGGAACGCCCCGCTCTCGCCGAGCGCGCTCATGACGTGCAGCGCGTAGGCGGCATCCGGTCGGGTCCCGGCGGCGTCGAGGACGCCTTCGCGGATCATGACCTCGGCTCCGTCGAAGCCTTCTTCGCCGGGCTGGAACATCAGGACCACGTCGCCGCGCAGCTGGTCCCGCCGGGACGAGAGCAGGGTCGCCGCACCGACAAGCATCGCGGTGTGCAGGTCGTGGCCGCACCCGTGCATGGCCCCGGGGATCTCGGAGGCGTAGTCCAGGCCCGTTTTCTCCTGTACCGGAAGGGCGTCCATATCACCGCGCAGCAACACTACCGGGCGCTGCGTTCCGCTGGCTGGTGTTCCCGCCGTTCCTCGCAGCACTGCCGTGACGGAGGTGGTGTCCGTGCCCGTGGAGATCTCGTAGCCCAGACCGTCGAGGGCCGTCAGTACTTTCTCCTGGGTGCGTGGAAGATTTAGGCCGATCTCCGGCTCGCGGTGCAGGCGGTGGCGCAGGTCGGTGATATCGCCGGCCAGGGCCGCGGCGTCTTCACGCAGGGTGATAGTCAGGTCGGCGGAGGAAGCGGGCAAAGCCAAAACGGCCCCTTTCGCTGGAAAGCAGATCCCTTGAGTGTGACGTGCCCTCGCTCACTTGGTCCCATTAAGCTGAGAAAATTGCATCACGCGGCCACTAAACCGAAGGATCCTGCATGGAGCTTCCCGCTGAGGACCTCGAACTGATCCATGCCCTCCAACTCGCTCCCCGCGCTACCTGGGCCCAGCTCGGCTCGGTGCTGGGCCGGCACCCCGCCACCTTGGCCGCCCGGTGGGAGCGGCTGCGCTCGGACGGACAGGCTTGGGTCACCTGCCATATCGGAACCGCCGAAGGCCAGGGGTGCGTCACCTTCGTCGGCATCCAATGCCGCCCCGGGCATCGGACGAAGGTACTGGAACGCTTATGCGCAGTCCCCGAGATCGGAACCATCGAGGAGGCGGCCCGGGCGTGGGATTTGCGTCTGACCGTCCTGACGCGCAGTTGGGAGCAGGTGGCCAGGGACGTGCTGCCCCTGGTGCGCACCGATCCGGACATTCTGCGCAGCCAGGTGACGCTGGCGACCAGGCTTTACTCTGCCGGGAACAACTGGCGCCTGGATGTCCTGTCCCCCGAGCAGCAGCGCCGCATTGCTGCCTTGCATCCCGGCGTGGTGCGCCCTCCCGGGGCCACACCTCCGACACTGCCCCAACTGATGACTGTGCTGGCCGGGAACGGGCGGGCGTCGGCAACCGAGATCGCAGCTGCAACCGGTACCCATGCGACGACGGTGGCCCGGCATCTGCGCCAGGCCCTGGAGACCGGCCTGGTGGCAATGCGCTGCGAACTCGCCCAGTATTACTCGGGCTACCCGATCGGGTGCCAGTGGTACGTGCGCGTTCCGCCCTCGCAACTGGAGGCTGCGGTCAGCTATCTGCAGTCCCACCGAACCCTGCGGCTGTGCGCCGCGACCACAGGAGATGCCAACCTGACGTTCTATCTGTGGCTTCGTACCCCTGGCGCCATCGCCGATGTGGAAACCGGGCTCCAACAGGCGGCGCCAGGAGTGCAGGTCATCGAGTCCGATGTCGGGGTGCGTACCCACAAGCGCACAGGATGGATGCTGAACGAGGACTCCACCGCCACCGGCGAAGTGGTCGTCGGCACCACTGCCGACTAAGGGTAACTCCACCGGAACGATTCCAGCTTGTGGGTGAAAAAACTTAACGTGTAGTGTGCGGACTTCCGTCGGCGTGCCGCGTGGCGGTTCTAGTAAGCCATGGGAATCACTTCGGCGAAGGTGCCGTCCTCGTTCAGCCGTGCCCCGTTGTATTTGAAGGTCCGCAGTACGATACGGCGGTCGTCGATGGACAGGCCGGGGACGGCATCGAGCAGTTGCTGTTCCACTGCCGGGAGGTCCATGGGGTTGTTGAGCCACACAACGATATGGATGTTATTGGCCCCCGTCACAGTCGACATCATGCGCAGCGCGGCGACCTTCTCAAAGAGCGTTCCATTGATTCGGGCGATGTCAGGCAGCGCCATGGTTCCCCACAAGATGGCGCTGATACTGCGACCGGAGCCGCGGCGCGCGACGTCGCACCGGACGTTGATGTACCCCCCGCTGATTAGCCGGTTCACCCGTCGTGCGGCGGAAAGGGGGGCGATGCCGGTTCCCGCGGCGAGTTCGCGGTAGCTGGATCTCCCGTCTATGCTCAGGAGGCGCAGCAGCGTTCGGGTGGTCTGGTCCAGCTGGACGGTGCCGCCTGCAGACTCAGTGGACTTGCGGTGCAGCGCGGCCAGGGCGCGGGCCTGGGCCGGCGGTAGCGCACGAAAATTCCAACTGCTGGCCTCGGCGACCTGACTGGTCACCGTGCGGACTGAGTAATGCATGACCCCCGGGATCTCGCCGAGGGTGCCCAGCAGGAAGCCGGCAAGGCTGTGACCTGCGGCGGCGACGGTGAGCAGAAGGTGTCCGGCGCCTGCGATGAACTGGATGGACATCAGCCGCTCGTCGGGGATCAGGCGGTCCGCCACCTCTTTAACGCGCTGGTTTTCGCAGGTGAGTTCCACGAAGGCGACGTCGATGGCGCGCATGAGCATGCTGCTGGGCGCTATCGACATCCGCGCCAGCCCCTGCCCGACAAGACGTGCCCAGCGCCGCGACAGCGTGGTCGGATGGGCGTGCAGGACCTCGGCCAGCTCGGCCCAGGAGGCGCGAGGGGCGAGCTGCAGGGCGTTTGCCAGCTCAATGTCCCGTTCGGAGAGATAGCCCTGTTCGTGCGTTTGATCGGTCATACAAAAATTATCGTGCGTTTTTTGGGACTTTCCTAAACGTCTTATAGCGTATCTCCAGCCCTATGGCGCCAGACACATTTGGAGTACGAGATGTCCCACGAAACCCACCCTTTGACAGCGTTCCGCAACGCGACCCTGGTCGACGGCACCGGCGCAGAGCCGTGCCCCGCGTCAACCGTTGTTGTATCGGGCCGGACGATTGCGTGGACGGGCCCCGACGGGCAGCTTCCCGAGTGGGCGCTTGGGGCACGACATGTCGACTGCTCCGGCCTCTTCCTGCTCCCGGGCTTCATCGACACGCATGTACACCTGACCATGACTCCCGGAGGAATGGGCATGCAGGCGCTCGACAACCCGCCGGGCTACCCCTACTACCAGGCCATCCCGCTGCTCCGACAGACCCTGGAGGCGGGCATTACCGCTGCCCGGGACCTGGGCGGCCTCGACATGGCCACAGAGCGCGCCATCGTCGAGGGCATTGTTGAGGGCCCTGAGCTGGTCTACGCCTACCGGGCGCTCGGTCCCACCGGAGGCCACGGCGACTTCCGGACGTGCTGCGGTTTCAACATGGGCTCCGCGCTCTCACCAAACGGGGACATCGGCATGCTCACCGATGGCGTCGACGAGGCGCTGCGCAACACCCGGGAGGCGATGCGCCTCGGCGCGGGCGTCATCAAGGTCATGGCTTCCGGCGGCGTCTGGTCCCCGCGCGATACTCCCTGGCACGACGGTTTGAACATCGACGAGATGACGGCCGTCGTCCAGGAAGCCGGGGCCCATGGCGTCCCGGTCGCCGCCCACGCGCAATCCGCGCGGAGCATCCGCAATGCGCTCACCGCCGGTGTGCACAGCGTGGAGCACGCCTACGAGATCGACGAGTCCGGCATCCAGCTCATGCTGGACACGGGCGCGTACATGGTGCCTACGCTCACTACCGGCCTCACCCCACCCGATCCTGCCAAGGCCGCCCCCTACGCCGTGGAGAAGAAGTTGCGGCTTCAGGAGAAGCTCCACGGGTGCATCCGCGAGGCCATCGCCGCGGGCGTTAAGGTCGCCATGGGCACCGACGCCGGAATCTGCCCCCACGGTAGCAACCTCACGGAGCTTTCCCATTTGGTCGACTTCGGCATGTCCCCGATGGCCGCCATCTCCGCCGGCACCCTTGAAGCCGCCAGGCTGCTTGGCCGCGCAGATCGGATCGGCTCCGTCGAGGAAGGCAAAGACGCCGACCTCGTACTTTCCCGAATCGATCCCCTCGCCGACATCGGCGGCCTCTCCGCCAGGGAAAACATCCTGACGGTGATGGCCAAGGGTCGCATCGCCAAAGATATCCGCCAGCACGCCACGATGGAGGCACACGCATGAGCCGGAAAACGATGGAAACGAAGGACCGCGTGCAGAAATCACCGACGGCGCCGCATGGAGGAAAGCGCGGCTTCGGCAGCGCGTGCATCGACGGCATCGAGCGCGTCGGCAATAAGCTGCCGGAGCCCTTCGCGTTATTCCTCTACCTCTTCCTGGCCATCGGTGTCGTCTCGACAGTGGTTTCCTGGTTCGGTGTCAGCACCCAGGTCCCGGGAACGGCCGAGGCGACACCGGTGCGGGGCCTGTTCTCCGGAGAGGGGATCGCTTGGCTCTTCACCAACGCGGTGGACAACTTCATCTCCTTCCCGCCGCTCGGAGTCGTCGTGACTCTTCTGCTGGCGGTCGGCGTCGCAGAACGAACTGGCCTGCTGATAACCCTGGTGAAATCGACTCTGGGCCGGGCCCCGCGGTGGGCACTGCCCTACGTGATCGCCCTCGTCGCCCTCTGTGCGCACATCATGTCCGACGCGTCCATCCTGGTCATCCCCCCGATCGCCGCTCTGGTCTTCAAGGCAGCTGGCCGCAACCCTGTCGCTGGCCTGCTCGGCGCCTACGCCGTGGGCCTCGCCGCGTTCAGCTGCACCCCGTTCATCACTTCCACCGATGCCCTGCTGGCCGGCATTACCAACGCCGCCGCTGCACCGGTCGCCCACCAGGTCCTGACCGTCACCCCGGTCTCGAACCTCGCCCTGAACATGGTCCTGTCCGTGGTGTTAACGATCGCCGGCGGCCTCGTGATCGACAGGATTCTGGAACCGCGTCTCAACCGGATGGGTGTCGGTACCGGAAAATCCGCGGAACAGGAACAGGGCGCCGCCGCGGCGGTCACCGCCGAGGAGCATGCGGCCCTGCGTTGGGCCGGCTCGGCCCTGCTCGTCGTCGTCGTCATCATCCTGGCCCTTGCACTGCCCGAGGGAGCGCCGTTGCGCAACGAGGAAGGCGGCTTCCTCCCGAAGTCGCCGCTGCTCAGCTCGGTCATCTTCCTGGTCTTCACGGTGCTGATCGTCCCGTCGATCGTCTACGGAGCCAAACTGAAGAACATCACGGGGATCCAGTCCGTCGCCGAGATGATGGGTCAAGCCGTCAAGGACGCCATCTCGTTCATCGTCGTGGCCTTCGTCCTGGCCCAGTTCCTGGCCCTGTTCACCTGGAGCGGACTCGCGTCCTGGGTCGCCGTGAACGGTGCCCAAGGCCTGGAGCGCGCGAACTTCACCGGCTTTGGCGCAGTGCTGGCGTTCGTCCTGGTGGTCTCACTGTTGAACCTCGTCGTCGCCTCCGGATCGTCCCTATGGACCCTGATCGCAGCGGTGTTCATCCCCATGTTCGCCCTCATCGGCTACGAGGCAGGCTTCACCCAGGCTGCCTTCCGCGTCGGCGACTCCGCCACCCAGGTGCTCACGCCGCTGAACCCCTACCTGGTGATCATCCTCAGCTACCTGCGCAAGTACGAACCAGACGCCGGAATTGGCTCAGTGATCGGCCGGATGCTGCCCTTCACCGTCGTGTTCTGGATCCTCTGGGTCGCGGTGCTGACGGTATTCTTCTTCACCGGAACCGGCACCGGGCCGGGAATGGACATCTTCGCCCATTAACGCCCCCGCAAGTACATGGTGCAGACCTCCGGCCCAGGCAGTTTTCAAACCCCGAGGGGCCGTGGCAGTGCCCCTGGCCCAGTAGCTCCTAGGCAGGGGCCGAACTCAACTCCGGGAGCCCGGCAGCCCTTGGACACGGCATTGAATTGCCCGCCTTCAACCAATTCCACATTGGCCGCTCCCTGCGCCCCAAGGAATCGTCATCGTCACCATCGACTGTTGAACTGGGTGCACGCGCGGCAGGCCATCCATGAAGGCTCGAATGAGCGCAGGAGATGCCGGTTCCCCGCAGAAATTCCGTGACATATGTCCGTTGGCGTCGGCGCACTGCTGAGAACCGTGTCGCGACTGCCTAGACTCACTTATCACAACCTTCAGTAAAGCTTCACAAACCTTGAGGAGGGCTGAGATGGGGGAGCACCTCATCAGTATTGGAGCGGCTGCTGCGCGGGTGGCGGTCTCTCCTTGGAAACTGCGGTCGTGGGAGCAGGCCGGGCTTTTGAGCCCCGTGCGTTCCGCCGGAAATTACCGGTTGTACCGGGAAGCCGATGTGGAGGCGGCTATGCGGATCAAGGCGGATGAGGAATCGGGGCATCGTGCGCGGCTGGTGCCTCTTGAAGTTCTTCCTCAGCCCCAGCGCATGGATCAAGGAAGCCCTCGCAAAGGCACAGAGGGGGAGAGCGATACCGGATCAACAGATTCGCGGCCTCTGAGACGAATGGCGCACACCATTGGACATGTCGAGGACGATGCCGCAGTCCTCCAGGCAGTCCTCGACAGCGGCCTCGAAATCGTACACACCGGCATCGGCACCATCTCCTATGCCGACATGATCCAGCAGCGTTACGTTCTGGTAGCCAGCCGAGGACTTTCCGATGAGTACGTCCGGGGCATCGAAACGTGGAAGTTGCATGAGGGTTTGGCCGGGCAGTCGTTCGGGCTTCGGGAACCGCTGGCTATTGAAGATCTCAGCGCCGATCCCGGAGTAGCCAGGGATATCGTGCACAAGGAGAAACTCCGTGGCTACGCCTGCCTGCCTTTGATGCGCGGTCAGCGGAGGCTCGGCATCCTTGAGGTCTTCTCCTCGCGGCCCCGGCGGTTCGGTCTGGACGATCTGGCTCCGCTGGAGGTGGTGGGAGCTACCGCCGCTGCACTGATCGAATCCTTCCTGTTGAAGCGGGACTTCCAGCAGCTGCGGTCGGAGCGGTACAGGGTTATCAGCGACTGGAGCGTCCAGGCTGCGGATGAGGCCAACAGGGACCTGGGCAGGTTTGCGGAGGCAATCCGGGCGGAGGCGTTGCTGTTGGCGGATGGATCGGCGGCCGTCGATCTGCCGGGGATGGCCGGACGCCTAAAGGGGCTGGCATTGGAAATGGAACGGGGGATCAAGGCTGGTATCGACGTCCTGCCGTCGATCCGCGACCAGCTTGTGCCCCGCCTGTCTGCCCGAACCGGCAAGGAAATTGCCATACGCATCGACGATTGGCCGGCCAGTATTCCGATCGACCTTGCGCCGCGGCTTGTCCATGTTGTTGATGCGCTGGCAGCGCCAGCGGCAGCGGCGGCGGAATCATCGGCACTCCTCGTATTTGGCCAGCGTGACGGATCGTTGTGCATTGAAGTCCATGATGACCGGGAGGCTCCCTCGGGCCTGGACCGGCTTGCGACTGTTGCCGGAGACGCGCGGTTGAGCGTGCGCGGACTGGATGGCTTCATTGAACGGGCGGCCGAGGCCGGCTGGTCATGTGGAGTCAGGGCTGTCATTCCGCACGCTTCTGCTGGTGCCCGGCTGGACGCGTTGACGCCGCGCGAGCGCCAGGTGCTGGAAGCGATGGAGCTCGGGCAGCCCAACCGCGAGCTGGCTGCAGGCCTGGGCATGTCGGCAAAGACCCTGCAGAACCATCTCACTTCCATCTACAAAAAGCTGGGTGTCACCAGCCGAGGCCAGGCGATGCGGATCGCCGCCGGGTCATAGAAAAGCGGGAAGCGGCCACCCTCATGGGAGGGGTCCTAGGTGCTTGCCCGGATATAAATCCCATGGTGATCGGCATCACCCTCGATCTAGCGTCTTCTCCTAGCAACCGATCCGAGCCTTCCGGTGCGGATCCGGACTCACAGGATGGAGACGTAAGCCATGCAGATGCTCATCGACGGCGAGTGGGTCGACGCAGAGAACGGCAACACCATAGAGGTCGTCAATCCCGCGTCGGGGACAGTCATCGACACTGTTCCGGAAGCTTCCGACGCCGATGTCTACCGCGCAGTCGCAGCGGCCGCTCGGGCCCAGCGCGGCTGGGGCCAGACCTCCGCGCTTGCCCGGGCCGCAGTCATGCACGAATTCGCCGCCAAGGTGCGGGCCAACCAGCGCGAGCTGGCCGAGCTGCTGACCCTCGAGGGCGGCTCTTCCCTGGCCGAGAACATGGATGAAATCCGCTGGGTCGCGGAGGCGACCGAGTACTACGCGGAAATGGGGCGCAACGCGGGCGGCAGGATTGTCCCGTCGCAGGAGCCGACGCTCACCAACCTGGTGCTCAAGCGGCCCGTCGGTGTTGTGGCGGCCATCGCACCGTGGAATTACCCTGCTCTGCTGCTGTCGTGGAAACTGGCTCCCGCGCTGGCGGCGGGCAATGCCGTCGTGATCAAGCCCCCGGCCGAAGCTCCGCTGACGGTACTCCGGCTCGTCGAGATGCTCGGCACCCCGCCGGGCGTCGTCCAGGTGCTCACGGGGGGCGTCGAACCCGGAATCCGGCTGGTTGAGCATCCGAAGACGGACATGGTGGCGTTCACCGGATCGGTAGCGGCCGGGCAGGCAATCATCCGCTCCACGGCGGATCAGGTCAAGCGCCTTTCCCTCGAGCTTTCCGGCCACGATGCCATGATCATTTGCGACGACGTCGATGTTGACGACGCGGTCGAGGCGGCCCTCTGGGCCGGCTTCACCAACGCCGGCCAGGTCTGCACTTCCTCCGAGCGCATCTACGTCATGCGCAACATCTTCGACGAGTTCTCCAGGAAGCTGGCCCAGCGGGCGGAGGAGCTCATCGTCGGCGATCCGATGGACCCCAACACGGACATCGGCGCCTTGGGCAATGCAAGCCAGCTCGAGAAGGCCCGCAAGTATGTGGAAACGGCGCGCGGGCTGGGCGCCACCGTGCTCGCCGGAGGCACTGAACCGGAAGGTCCGGGCCTCTTTTACCGGCCCACCGTCCTGACCGGCCTCACGCATGACCAGTTGATCGAACTCGGGGAGATCTTCGGGCCGGTGATGCCCCTGGTCCCCGTGGAATCGTTCGATGATGCCCTGCAGCTCGCCAACGACAGTGACATGGGACTGGGCGCCAATGTGCTGACCACCAACATGGAGCGTGCCTGGCGTGCAGCCAAGGAACTGCGGTTCGGGCAGGTCTGGATCAACAATCCGCTGGTGGACAATGACGCAGGTCCCTTCGGGGGGTTCCGCCGCAGCGGGCTTGGCCGGGAACTGGGCGAGGAGGGCCTGGAGACCTTCCAGGAGACGAGCCACGTCAGCTTCGACTACCAGCTGGAACGCAAGTACTGGTGGTACCCGTACTCGAGTTACTCCGAGGTCATGGGGCTCAAGGATGGGCGCACCAGCGGGTTCCTCGGGGGGCATGCCGGCACCACCGCGCAGGCAGCGGGGTCCTGACATGCACATGAAAGGAGCCGTCTTCAACGGGCCCGGGACACCCCTGCAGATCGCCGAACTTTCGGTCTCCGGACCGCAGCCGGGTGAAGTGATGGTGCGGATGACAGCCAGCGGCGTCTGCCACAGCGACTACCACGTCGTGCTCGGTGAATGGGCGGCGCAGACCCCGCTGGTCCTCGGGCACGAAGGAGCGGGCATCGTGGTCGAGGTCGGCGACGGCGTCACCGACGTGAACGTCGGCGACAGCGTCGCTCTCTCCTGGACACCGTCCTGCCGCAGGTGCCTCTACTGTGTCTCCGGCCGCCCCCAGCTGTGCACGTCGGCGGTACAGAACGCCTATCGGAATGTACTTCCGGACGGCACCACCAGGCTCAGTCGCGGCGGTGACCCGGTGTACAGCTACCTCTCGGTCGGATCGTTCGCGGAGTATGCGGTGGTTCCGGAAAGCGGAGCCATCAAGATCGCCGACGACGTCTCACCCGCCATCGCAGCGCTGGTCGGCTGCGCGGTCACCACCGGCGTTGGCGCCGCCATGAACACGGTTCCGGTTGCACCGGGATCGACTGTTGCAGTGATTGGAGCCGGCGGCGTCGGCCTGTCGGCCATCATGGGCGCACGCCTGCAGTCTCCTGCAACAATCATCGCGGTGGACCTTTCCGAGGAGAAACTCGAATTGGCGCGCCGCGCCGGTGCCACGCACACCATCAACGCCCGGGAAACCGACGTCGTTGGGGCCATCAAGGAGATCAGCGGGGGCGACGGCGTGGAGTATGCCTTCGAGGCGATCGGGCGGGCCGGCACCATAGAGCAGGCCTATGCCGCACTCGCCCCGGGAGGCACCGCCGTCGTTGTAGGCCAGGTCCCCAGCGGAGTGAAGATCTCCATTGATCCGATGGCCATGTCCGGCCGGGAGCTCACCCTCACCGGCAGCAACTACGGCTCATCCCGGCCCTCAGTGGATTTCAACCGCATCCTCGGTCTGCACAGCAGCGGAGCGCTCGATCTTGAGCTCCTCGTCGGCGATCGCATTCCCCTGGCAGACATCAATGAAGCCTTTACCGCCATGGGCTCAGGTGCGACGGGACGCACTGTCATCGAATTCCCCTGACCCCCAGCCGAGAAAGAGACAGCATGACAACCACAACCTTCGCGGCCGCGCACATTGCCGGTGAAGCGCGCGCGGGCTCCGCCGAACGTGTCCACGCCGCCGTTGATCCCTCCACCGGGCAGACCATCGCGGAGGTGCCCATTGCGGACGCCAGCATGGTCCATGCCGCCGTCGTGTCGGCGCAGTCTGCGTTCGACAACTGGGCGGACACGACGCCGGTGGAACGCGACACGATGCTCAACGCTCTGGCGGACCGGCTCATCGATCATCAGCAGGAACTGGGGGACCTCGAGGCACGCAACACCGGCAAACCACGCGGTGTTGCCTTCGACGAAGTCGCCGGCGCCGCTGAGCAGCTGCGGTTCTTCGGCGGGGCGGCACGTGTACTGGAAGGCAAGGCCGCCCGCGAGTATGTCGCCGGGCGGACGTCGTTCATCCGCCGTGATCCGGTGGGCGTGATCGGGCAGATCACCCCGTGGAATTACCCGCTGGTGATGGCGGCCTGGAAGATCGGTCCGGCCCTCGCCGCCGGCAACACCATTGTGCTGAAGCCGAGCGAGCTGACGCCGCTGTCCACGCTGCGGCTGGCGGAACTTACGGCCGACATCCTGCCACCGGGTGTGTTGAATGTGGTGGCCGGCGACGGGTCCACCGGAGCTGCGCTTAGCGGGCACCCCGGGATCGACATGGTCTGCGTCACCGGGAGCGTAGGCACCGGCCAGCACGTGCTCCGTGCTGCGGCTGAGCGGGTGAAACGCACGCATCTTGAGCTGGGCGGCAAGGCACCGGTGATGGTTTTCCCCGACGCCGACTTCGCCCGGCTTGCCGAGACCCTCAAGGTGGCAAGTTTCTGGAATTCCGGCCAGGACTGCACGGCCGCCTGCCGCCTGCTGGTGCAGGACAACGCGTACGACGACCTCATGGCGGCCCTGGTGCCGGCGGTTGCCTCCCTGCGCGTCGGCGGTCCGTTCGAAGCGGACGCCATGGACATGGGGCCGGTGATCTCTGCGGCCCAGCGGGACCGGGTCACCGGATTCATCGACCGGGCCTCAAGTGCGGGGGCCGACATAGTCATCGGGGGTTCGGCGACGGGCCCTGCAGGCTACTTTGTCGAACCGACCATCATCGGCAATGTGGGGGCTGACGCGGAGATCGTCCGCAGCGAAGTCTTCGGCCCGGTCATCACCGTGCAGCGGTTCAGCGACGAGCAGGAAGCCCTGTCGATGGCCAACGGGGTGGACTACGGTCTTTCCGCTTCGGTCTGGACCGAGAACCTGGGCCGCAGCCTGCGACTGGCGCGGAAGCTTCAGTTCGGCGCCGTCTGGCTCAATGACCACCTGACGGTGGCCGACGAGATGCCGCACGGCGGCTACAAGATGTCCGGCTACGGCAAGGACCTGTCCACTTACGCCATCGAGGACTACACCGTCGTCAAGCACGTGATGGCTCGGATCGACTAGCCGGCAGGAAAGGAACCCATGGAAGAGCAAACCAACTACGACGCGATCGTCGTTGGAGCGGGATTCGCCGGCCTGATCGCTGCACGCGATCTTGCCGCCCGGGGCCAGCGCGTTGTGGTTTTGGAGTCGCAGGAGCGCATCGGCGGGCGCACCTGGTACAAGGAGTTTCCGGGCAGCGGACGCAAGGTCGAGTACGGCGGAACGTGGTTTTCCACGGAAAGCATGAGTAGCCTCGCCACGGAGATTGACCGCTACAGAGTCGAGGTCGTCGACCAGCCGGCGCCCAAAACCTTCGTCTGGGATACCGGCGGCGTGCGTCGGGCGACGGCACCGATTCCCGCGGAGGAATTCGGGGCAGCCGAAGCCTTCCTCGCCGCCCTGCACCGGGCGATGGCGGCGGTGCCGGGAGGCGCCATCGTTGCCGGGACGGATTACAGCGAATGGGACGTCGCCATCACCGAGTGGGAGCCCACGAAGGCTCTGCCGCTGGCTTCCCGCGAGTTTGTCTACGCCTGGGCGGCGATGTACGGCGGGTGCGCCCCGGGGGAGGTCAGCGTGTTGCACTACGCGCGCATGATGGCCGAGTTCGGCGACCGGGCCAGTGCACTCTATGACGGGCTAGCCCAGAAGTTCGCCCACGGGACCACACAGCTGGCCGAAGCAATCCTCGCTGACAGCGGCGCCGACATCGTACTCTCCACCCCGGTGACGGCGATTGCTCAGGATAGCACCGGGGTCCGCGTGGACACGGCCAGGGGTCCGTATACGGCAGAGACGATTGTGTGCACGGTTCCCCTCAACGCGCTGCATCGCATCCGCTTCGAACCCCCGCTTCCGTCCGACAAAGCCGCAGCTATCAGAGCGGGTCACCCTTGCCGCTCGATCAAAGTGTGGGCCCGGGCAACAGGGGTCCCCGAGGGACTGTTCGCACTGGGCTGGGGCGGCCCCATCCAATGGCTTAGCAACGAGTACTCCCTGGCGGACGGCAGCAGCCTGGTAGTGGGCTTCGGATACGATCCCCAAGCCCTTAGGGCGTCTGACCCCCGCGCCGTGGAGGCGGCCATCCGGAAGTATGCGCCTGACGCCGTGGTTTTGGCCTGCGACGCACATGACTGGGACAGTGACGACAATTCCGACGGAGCCTGGAGTATCTGGGGTCCCGGATGGGTAGTGGCCGGCCACGAGCAGGCCTTCGACAAGCCACACGGCCGGGTCCACTTTGCCTCATCCGACCTGGCGAAGCAGTGGCCCGGCTGGATCGACGGAGCCATCCACTCGGGGGCTGCCCAAGCCCGGAAAGCCGCTGACCCTGACAACCAAGAAAAGGAAGGTAATGGCATGACGGAGAAGACATTGGCGGCTGAGCAGGCGGCGGTTTTCCGCAGGACCGATATACCAGCCGTATCACCGGACTGGCCTGGCGTCCGATCACGCTGGATTACACCTCCGCCGGCCGAAGGCGGCTGGATCGGGGGACTGCTGGCCGAATGGGAACTGGAAGCAGCCGGCTGGGCAGATACCCATCCGCACGACGAATACGCCTTCGTGATCGAAGGGGAGCTGCACGTCGAATGCGCCGGCGTCGAACATGTCTTGTCTCCCGGCGACACCATTTGCGTACCTGGTGGTCAAACGGGCCGCTACTGGGCCCCTGTGTATGCGCGGATGCTTGGCGTCTGGGGGCCCAATCCCGACGGCGACGAGACAGAGCACGGAGAGTGTTTTGCCATCAAAGGAGATGCACAATGAATGAGCTCGACGACCGCTTGTCAGCATTGGAAAGGCCGGAGAACCAAGGGGAACCGCTCGACCGGCAGGGATTCTTCCTGCTGGCCGGACTGACCCTTGTGCTTCCCGCGGCGCTGCTCCTGGTGGGGCTGGTGTTTCCCGCATGAGCAGCCAGCAGAACTCCTCCGCCATTGTAGAAGGCTCACTGCCCCTGCTGCCCGGGCAGCGCACCTGGGGGCCCCTGGCCCTGTTCGGCAATTCGGCCTCGGCCGCGGTGGCCACCTGGTGCTTCATCACCGGCGGATACATTGCCTACTGGCTTCCCGCCGGGCGGGGCAGCATCGCCATCACGGCCGGCACCCTGCTGGGCCTGTTCATCATGATGCTGGCCGCGGTGCCCGCCTCAAGCCGCTACGGCATCGAAGCCGTCCGCTCCACCCGCCCGCAGTTCGGCGTCCGCGGCTCCAACTTCGCTCTGGTCCTGGTGCTCTTGATCATGGCGGGCTGGAACGCAGTACTGACCATCTTCCTGGGCCGCGCCGCAGCTTCTGCGCTCATCACCATGAACGTCCTTCCGGAGGCCCAACGCGCCGCGGCGGAAATCGGCTTCGGGATCCTGGGTTGCCTGGTCGTCTTCATCCTGCTCCGCAAGGGCCCGGACACCCTGCGCAACATCGGCCCGGTCATCGCCGTCAGCGTGATCGCGCTCTCCGCCGTCATCATGATCATCCTCGTGACCAACGTTGGTCTGGAGACCATCTTCGCGGCTCGTCCCCTCGAGCCCTACCCCAGCGAGCGACTGAACTACGCCCTGGTTACCGAGCTGGGCATCGCCGGTGCCGTGGCCTGGTGGCCATACGTCGGTGGCCTAACCAGATTCAGCAAGTCCACCCGCGGCTCCATCCTCCCCGTGGTCCTCGGACTGGGCGTGACGATGAGCCTGGTCATCATCATCGGTCTGTTCGCCAGCCTCGCAGTGCCGGAATCGGGTGGAGATCCAACAGCCTTCCTGATCGAAGTAGGAGGACCCGTATTCGGAGTAGTCGCTCTCGGGTTCATCGTGCTGGCCAACATCGGCACCACCATGATCGGGGTCTACGTCTGCGCACTCGCCCTCAAACAAGTACCGTCCATTGACCGGAAAGTCAGCTGGAAAGGCTCCACGGCGATCTCCATCCTTCCGGTACTGGCCATCCTGGTGTTTTTCGCGGGCCCCTTCATGGACAACTACGGGACCTTCCTGGCGTTCGCAGGCGTGACGCTCGGACCGATCTGCGGCGTCCAAATCGCCGACTACTACTTCATCCGGAAACAGCACCTCGACGTGCGGGCACTCTTCACCGAGGACCGCGGAGGAACGTACTGGTACTTCGGCGGGGTCAACCCTGCCGGCTTCATCGGGGCCGCCGCCGGTGTTGCCACCTACCTCCTGATCCTCGATCCCGTGCACTTCACGGCCCGGCCCGGCTTCGAATACATGACCGCTACCATTCCGGCAACTATCGCCGCAGGCGCATCCTATTGGCTGGCCATGCGTTTAATCCCTGGACTGTGGACGCGGAGCGCCCCCCAGTCCCAGCGCCTGCCCGTGGCCTAGGCATCCCCAACCGGGCGGCAGGCGTGCTACTCGACAACGCGCGCCTGCCACTCCCGGTTTTACAACCTCAATCTGACACGACACAGGAGCTAGACCATGACTGCCGTATCGGCCGAGCCCCTCAACGGACACCTCGGCTTTTGGATGGCGAACCTGCAGCCGGAGCATCTGTCTCAGCCCCGGTTCGAGGGGGAGGACACCATTGACCTGGCCATCATCGGCGGCGGGCTGACCGGCCTCTGGGCCGCCTACTTCGCCAAATCACTCGACCCTTCGCTTTCCATCGCCGTTTTAGAAGCGGAACGTATCGGCTACGGCGCTTCTGGCAGGAACGGCGGCTGGGCATCGGCCCTCGTCCCCGGGAACCGTGCCCGGTTTGCCCGCGCCGCCGCCGAAGGCAAGTCCGCCAGCATAGCGTTGCAGCAGGAGTTCATCAGATCAGTGGACGGCATGCTGGACACGCTCGGCGGTGAGGGCATCCAAGCCGACCAGCACAAAGGCGGGACGCTCTCGGCCGCCCACACAGAGGCCGGACTCCAGCGGCTCTTGGACAAGCGCCAGGCAGACCTTTCCTATGGCTACGCACCGGAACAGGTTCAGGTTCTGGACCGGCAGGAGTTCAAGAACCTGATCAATATCGACGACGTCCACGGAGGGCTCTTCTATCCTGATGTTGCACGGATCGATCCCGCCAAACTGGTGCACGGCCTGGCCGGGGTACTGGAATCCAAGGGCGTAAGGCTGTACGAATCCAGTCGTGTACTCTCCGTGGAGAACGGCACCGTCACCCTTGAAGCAGGGAGGGTGAGGGCACCTATGGCCTTCATCTGCACCGAGGGCTATTCCGCCCCGCTGCTTGGACCCCGCAGGCTCATTCCCATCAACTCCTCCATGATCGTTACGCAACGGCTGGACGACCGGGACTGGGAACACATCGGCTGGAACGGCCTCCAGTGCCTCAACGACTCGGCCCATGCGTTCATTTACGCGCAGCGCACCGCCGACAGCCGGATCGCGATCGGCGGCCGTGGCATGCCCTACCGGTTCGCCTCGGGAACCGGAGGACACGGCCGGACGTCGGAGGCAACCGTGCGCCAGCTGCTGCAAAAACTGCACCGCTTCTTCCCCGGCATCGAATTCAGGGCCGAGCACGCCTGGTCCGGAGTTCTGGGCGTGACCAGGGACTGGAACGCAAGCGTCACGTGGGATCCGGGATCCGGCGTCGGCGCGTCCGTCGGCTACGCCGGACACGGTGTCACCTCCGCCTTCGTCGGGGCACGAACCCTCGCCGAGCTCGCACTCGGACACAAGACCGAGCGAACGCAATTGCCCTGGGTCGGTTACCGCTCACGCAGCTGGGAGCCGGAACCCATCCGCTGGCTCGGCGTTCACGCGATGTACCGGCTGTTCGGTATAGCAGACGCATGGGAGGAATGGCGCGGCTCGGCCAAGACCTCGGCCCTCGCGAAATTCGGCAGCCGCCTGGCCGGCTTACACGAATAACCAAGACTCCCGAACCCATCCGTAGCCAACCGGCGCGACGCTCCCGCTAGCAGCCCTCTTTCTGCATCCCGATCACCCACGGCGGCACGCTTCCATGCACTAACGGCAACGTGCCGCCGCCGCACCAAAGAACCAGGCGCTTGCGCCGGACAGTACGAGACGAAAGGAAACTGAGGTGGAATGGCCACCCGAGCAAGACTGGGAAGATCTCTTGGGCCAACAGGTGCAGATCCGAAAGGACGGGCATCTGATCCGAATCGGATACGTAGAGGACGTGACACAGACCGGTGATGCCCTCTGGCTGGAAAACCATGGCATCGACCCGAGAAAACTCTTCACCAAGGCAGATGGATACACAGCCACGAGCCTGACCGCGGGACTGCAGAACCAAACATGACAGCAGCCGCTACCCGACACTCAGTCCGTGTCACGGCCCCTGACAGGGCATGGACCGTTTCCTGGACGCAGCGGTCCACCAGGTTATGAAAGTCGCCCTTGCGCACCGCACCTGCGGAATTCTCGTGACCCGGCATGAAGATGCACACTTTGCAGTGGAGCTCGACGAGACCATCCCGTTCGGGTACACCGAAGAACACGACTGCAGGCGCTGCACGCCGTTGTGGGATCTTGCTGGAGGCGACAGCAGAGGAGGGTCCTCCAAGCAGACAAGTCAAAGCACCTTGTAGTGGTCGGAAGGGCGCAATCCTGTAGACATACAGGGTGTCCTCCTCGGCATCAAGGGTAAACAGCAAACGGTAGTCACCACGGAGTGCCGTGCGCATGCGCAGCAGTTCGTTGGTCAGCGGCTTGCAAAGGCGATGGGGGTATCGGCAAGAACACCGGTAACGACTCGCTGATAGCGGCGGCCGCCTTTTCCGGCAGCCGCCGAAACCCCTTAGTCACATGGCTGGCGACTCCGACCTTCCACTGGCCCTGGTCTGCCGATGGTGATTCACTCACCGCAGCGGAAGGCCCGACCCCGGCCCAGGTCATCAACGCTAACCGTGCTGCCTTCGGCGACAGGCAGTGTACGGTTTCCTGCAGGGACTCCGATGATCCATGGACGTGAGCGCAGCGGACGGCTGCCCGTGCCGGAGGTCCGGCCTATCGCTAGCCTGACTATGGCTGATAAGGGGCGTTATGGGCCGAATATCAAGACAGTTTCAGACCCTGTAGGCCCTCCGGTGGGTTCAGCGGTTGGGACCTACCGTCGCCGGTTGTCGAGCGGCAGGCCTGCGTGCCCCACGAGCAGCCAGCCCTGATTGGTCTGGACCCAGGTGGCCAACACGCGGTTCTGCAGCCGAATCGTCTTGCCCTCGGCATTCAGCTCGGCGATGACGTCGCCCATCACCACGGCCGTTCCATCTGCGACCGTGATCGAATGGATGGGGTGCTCCACCCGGTTGTACGTGTACCGCCCTGCCTCCAGCTTCGAGAGATAGCTCTCGCGGGTCTCCGTCTCACCCGTCGCGTGCAGGAAGATGAGGTTCGGATGACACAGGAGAGCGAATCCCTCGGTATCTCCGTTCACCAGGCATCGATATCGCTGCTGTTCCAGACCTCGCACAATAACATCGGCACTGGAGGTATCAGGTGTCTCTCGGGTCATGGTCTCTCTCGGGTGCAGGCTGGATGATCGGCCTGTCGGCTGGGGCGGGCGACGGGTTGTACGCTGGTCAGCGTGGCCATTGCACTTGATGAGATAATCGCGGGCCGGGCCCCTGGGGAACACAGCCAGGCTGCCCATCACCGGTTCATTATCACTATATTCGGCGTGTATGGCCGTCCCGCAGGCCGGGCGTTGAAGGTGTCGACGGTCGTCGGTCTCATGTCTGTGCTGGGTTACGAGCCGGCCAGTGTACGCTCGTCCATCTCCCGCTTGAAGAAGAAGGGGGTACTGGTCCCTCAGGCGGTGGACGGTGCCGTAGGCTACGCCTTGGCTGAGGAGCTCGAGCCGCACATGATTATTGGAGACGAGCGGATCTTCTCCCCTCGGTCTCAAGGGGCCAATGAACCGTGGCTGATGGTCTCCTACTCCGTCCCGGAAGCCCAGCGGAAGAACCGGCAGATCATTCGCACCGGCCTGACACGCCTGGGCTTCGGGACTGTGGTTCCGGGGCTGTCGATTGCGCCGGCGCATCTTCGCGCTGAAGTGATGGAGTACATGACCAAGCACGGAGTCACGGAGTATGTGGACTACTTCGCCTCCGAGCCGATCGGGCCAGGGGGGATGCGGCAGCGGGTCGCCCAGTGGTGGAACCTCGAGAGCCTGGAGAGCCACTACCGGGAGTTCGTGGACCTTTATGAGCATGAGGTCGCGAAATGGTCTACTCACACCTCTACCGATCTGGTCTCCCTCCGGGCCGCCTTCCAGCTTTACATTCCGCTGCTGACGCATTGGCGGCGACTTCCGTATCTGGATCCGGGACTGCCCATCGAGTTCCTTCCCGACGGGTGGATGGGGATTAGAGCCCGGCGGGCGTTCACGGAGCTCCATCGTTCGATCGCGCCCCTCGCCGCGGCGTACGTCCGCCGGGAGATGGCCTGAGCGGTAACGTCCTTAGTGCTGCTGGCTGATGAAAGCGACGAGGGCGCCCATGGTGTCCTCCGAGATCCGCTCGAACTCTTCCTCGGTCACGCCGCGCAGCATGGGTGCATCCTGCCAAGCGGCCGCATTGCCGAACTGGAACGGCAAGTCGAAGCAGTGAGCGCTGTGAAGGTGCGGCAAAGGGCTGGCATGCACAAACGGGTCGACGACGGTAGTGACGCACGCCGCCTGCAGGCTTTGAGCGAACTCCGAGGGGAATCTTTGGAACTGCGACCAGGACGAGGCGTCCACGAGTTGTCGGTAGGGGCTCAGCCCCGAGTCGGCGCCCGTGAACCTGCCGCCCTGTACCAACCGATCCGGAAGGTCCTGAACGGCCCAGGTGCCCAGGTCGGCGTCCACCTGGTCCTGGGTGGCCTGGAGGTGTTGCGGTGAGTTCCAGAAGAACGCGGCCGATTCCTCCGCGGTCCATCGCAGGAAGACGGCCCGGGCATGGACCGCGGACGCTGCCCAGTCCGGGTCGAGCAGGGTCTCCGGCAGCCCTGGGGTCTGCACCGGCAGGTATCCGGCAGGTGCGTGGGACAGCGGGGGCCGGGTTTGTGTCTGCCTGCTCGCCTGCAGTGCCTGTGCTCCCGCGGAGAGCAGCAGGGACAGCGGTGCCTCTGCCGGGTCCTGCGGGCCCACGGCTTCGGTTGCCAGCTGGTGCACGTGCTGCTGGTGAAGCTGGCTCCACGGTGCACGGGTCCCCATGCTCAGGTGGGCCACCTGGTGGATCATGCCGCGGGTCCCGGGCAGGACGGAGAGCAGGTGGCCGTACCAGCCGCCAGCGGACTGGCCGACCAGCGTGATGTGTCCGGGGTCGCCGCCGAACCGATGGATCTGTTCCTGGACCCATTGCAGGGCCATGATCAGGTCTTCGGCCGGCAGGGGAAGTCCGATTCTGGACTGATCTCCCAGATGACCCAGAGCACCTAGGCGGTAGTTCACGGTGACCACCACGATGCCCCGGGCAGCGAGCCGGGCACCGTCGTACCACTCCTGAGCCCCTCCGCCGGTCATCCACGCGCCGCCATGTATGAAGACCATCACCGGGAGGCGGTCGGCGTCCTCAGGTGCCCAGACGTTGAGGAAGTGGGCGTTCTCGGACTGCGGATTGTCTCGGCCGGTGCCCATGAACGCGGCGAGCCGGCCGGGGGATTGAGGAAAGACCGGAACCTCGGCCAGACGCTGCACCTCGAGGCGTCCGCCGGCGGGCTGGGGGAGGGAGAATCGACGGTTCGTGCAGGCGTACCGAAGCCCCAGCCACGCCCGGACTCCCGTGCCGGTAGCAGTTTCCCGCAGGGTAGGGGAATCGTGTCGACCGAGAGTTCCGGTCATGATCTTTGTCCCTTCAATGGCCTCGAGGCCGGTCGGGTGTTCCTAAAGTTTGGTCGAGATGAAGGGAGTGTCTGTCAGGCCGTTGCCGTGCAGCTGGTAGCCCATGGGTGCGGTGATGGAGGCATGTCGGGTGCCCGTGTTGACGTCGCGCCACATCCGGCCCAGCAGACTGGTCTCGCCGAAGGAAGCGGTGCCGTGCAGCCAGCACAGGTCATTGACAGCATCTACCAGCGCGTGTCCGGCATGCCCGATGCCACCGCGGAACCGGGCACGCTCGGTCAGCGGTAGTGGCGTGTCGCCGCTGGCGGCGGCGTCGATGGCAGCGGCAGAACGCTGCAGCATCAGCAGCGCGGTGTCGATCTTCGCGCTGGCCTTGCCCAGATCCTGGACGAATGCGCCGGAGTCCGATGCCTTCTTGAAGTGGGTGTAAGTGATGCCGCGCTTATTCGCCCGCTCTCTCACGTAGTCCAGGGCGGCATAGGCTGCACCCACGGAGGATGACTGGATGGTGGTGGACATGGTCAGGTGCGGGGTGAGACGCCGCGCGAAGGTCTCATCGGCCTGCTGTTCGTATCCGCGACCCATCAGCTGCTCAAAGCTGATCACCCTGTGGTCTTCTACCCAGAGGTCCCGGGTGTGCATGGTGTTGGAACCGGTGCCGCGCATGCCGATGGTGAACCAGGTGTCCTCCACCTCGTATTCGCCGCGCTTCATCATGACGAAGCCGATCGGCGGGTTCTGCGGGTCGCCGCCCTCTTCATGCACGTACAGGATGCCGATGGCCCATTCGGAGTGGGAAATGTTGGAGGAGAAGGGCCACTTGCCCTGGATCCGCCAGCCGCCGTTCTCCCGGATGGCGGTGCCCTGCGGGCTGGCGAAGATCGAGGCCATCCGCACTGGCCCGCGAGCGAACACCTCATCAAGCAGGCTGTAGTCGAAGCGGTTCGCCAACATGACCGAGCCGTTGGAGATCACCGTGCACCAGGCAGCGGCCGGGTCGTAGTAGCCGATGGTGCGGGCGGCCTCCAGCAGCATGGAGGCTCCGCCCTCGTAGCCCCCGTACTTCTTCATGCAGGCGATCTTCATCGCGCCGATGGACTCCAAGGCCTCGATGGTTTCATCGCTCTGCACCCGGTTCCGGTCCGCGTCGACGGCGTTCTTGGCCAAAAGCGGACCGATCTCGTGAACGCGCTGAACCAGTTCATCGGTGACTTCCCGGGACGGGGGAGCGGCTTGACGAAGCGGGTTGGTGACCTGTTCCAGGATTTCAGTCATGATGTTCTTCCTTCTGGATGTGTGGAGGGTGGGAAGCGCTCAGGCCTTGGCCTGCCGGCGGGCCTGCTGCTTGGCTCGCGGGCTGTCCTCAGGAGGCAGCAGGGTGATCCCGTACTTCTCGCAGGCAACGTCCAGGCGCTCCAAGGTGGCCGGGTCCATGCGCCACCCGCGCTGCGGGCCGGGGTATTCGGCCGGAACGGAGACGTCCTCGAAGAACTTCTCCAGGCCGGCGGGCCCGCTGATGTTGAGCCAGCGGGACTCGACCTCGGAGGAGGCCTGGAAGATGTGGGGGACGTTCCTGGGCATCAGGATGCTGTCGCCCGGGCCCAGGGTGACCTCGGTGTCTTCGACCCAGAACGTGACTGACCCCTCGAGCAGGTAGAAAATCTCGTCCTCTCCGTTGTGCTCGTGGACGGGGGGCTCAGACCCGAGATACGCGTGGGTGTGGCTCAGCATGAACTGGCCGTTGGTCATCTCCGAGGTGATGATCGGCTGGACAAGGTTGCCCAGGAACCACAGGTTCTTCCTCTCGGCCGCGCGAATCACGTAGATCCGCTCCTCGTCGACCTCGCTGGCCTCGGCCGGGTAAGGGCTGGTCGATTTTGAGACCTGGGCAGTGTCAAGGGTCATGGATGGTCCTTCCATCGTCCGGCTGTGAACCACAGCACATCAAGATGTGTCAAAGCTAATACGGTCGATCAAATTGTGCAAGAAGAACTTCAGCACGGCCCTAAGTTGCAAAGTTATAGCGACCGCAACAATTTTGCTATACAGCGCAGCGGATCTGTGCAAAGCTGTTGCTCAGGTCACTTCCGCGGCCTCGAGATGACTTAGAAAGGATTTCGTCATGTCAATTGCCACCCTTCAGGACCCGCAGACCGCCATCGACCCGATGATGCTGCGTCAGACCTTCGGCCACTTCCCTTCGGGCGTCGCCGCCATCTCGGCGAGGGTGGAAGGGCAGGCCGAGGTCATGGTTGCCTCATCCTTCTCAGTGGGGGTCTCCCTGGATCCGGCCTTGGCCCTCTTCTCCGTGCAGAAGATTTCAAGTACGTGGCCCCGCATTGCCCGCGCCAAGCGAATCGGCGTGTCAATCCTGGCCGTTGATCAGGCTCGACTGTGCCGGCAGCTGGCCGGCAGGGACCGGGCCAGCCGGCTGGCCGGCGTGGATAGCCGCACGACCGAGGAGGGGGCCGTGTTGGTGAATGGCGCCGCTGCATGGTTCGACTGTTCGATCCATGCAGTCCACGAGGCCGGCGACCATGACGTCGTGATCTTCCAGGTCCATGACCTGGGCATGAGCCAGGACATTTCTCCGCTGGTCTTCCACGGGTCCAGGTTCACCGGCGTCGCCCCTTCTCCGGCGGACCGGTAAACCTCTCGTCGCCTGGATCCAAGCCCTGAACCCTGCCGCGGGAGCAGAGGGTCAAGTGGCCTAATGGAAACGATCGGAAAAAAGGGGATATACATGCGGCCCCACCTTATGGCAAGATGTGACCTGAAGCACGCAGGCTTCTCGTGCGAGGTCGGTCCAAGCAGGTTCAGCAGTCTCCGGACGCACCGCCGAGCCGACGACTTAGCCCTTCAAGGTAGCCCTCGCAATGTTCTCGTCGGACACGTCCTCCGTGCCGATCCACATTCCCAAAGGAACAAAGATGACCGAACTCACGCACTCCGTTGAGCCGCCTGTGCAAGGGACGGAACCGGCCGCGCTATCCCGATCGGAGAAGCGACGGGTGATCCTCGGGGTAGGCGTAGGTAACGCCCTCGAGTGGTACGACTGGACCGCCTACTCGATCTTCGCCGCCTACTTCGCAGGCCAGTTTTTCCTCGCCACGAACCCGTTGACGGCGCTTCTCGGGACGCTGGCCGTCTTCGCGGCCGGATTCCTCATGCGGCCGCTGGGAGGCCTCTTCTTCGGCTGGTACGCGGACCGTCACGGGCGACGTCGCGCGATGACGACCTCGATGCTCCTGACCGCCGGAGGCAGCCTGCTCATCGGTGTCTCCCCGACCTACGAGACCATCGGTCCGGCCGCTGCCGTCTTCCTCCTCGCGGGGCGCCTCCTGCAGGGTCTGGGGCACGGCGGTGAAGTGGTCTCCTCCTTCACCTATGTCACGGAGATGGCGCCTGCCAGCAAGCGCGGCGTGTGGGCTTCCTCCGTCTTCGTCTTCGTCACCATCGGCGTTATCGCCGCCACGCTGCTCGGAGCCGGCCTAACGAGCACATTCGGCCCCGACGCCGTGGGCGAATGGGGCTGGCGCCTGCCCTTCATACTGGGCGGGCTGCTGGGAATTTACGCGTTGTATCTCCGTCGCAGCCTGGATGAGACCCCGATGTTCAAGCGCCAGCGCGAAGAGCGGGCCGCCGTTGCGGCGCCGCGCGGCCGCGGGATGTGGGCGGAGATCTGGAAGCACCGCAAGGCCTGCCTCCGTATCCTCATCCTGTCGGCCGGCGGCGGCGTCATGTACTACGTCTGGGCCATCATGGCACCCGCGTTTGCGATGGGTCCCCTAAAGATGGAGCCTGGACCGGTCATGTGGGTCAGCACCGGCGCTAATCTCTTCTTGATCCTGTGCCTGCTGTTCTGGGGCCGAGTGTCCGATCGATTCGGCCGCAAGCTCAACTGGATCGTATTCGGCGTCGGGTCGGTCGTGATGATCATCCCGCTGTCCATGATCCTCACCGGTGGAGACGGGATCTGGCGGCTCGCGGTCTACATGGGCGTGGGAATGATCCTGGTCGCTGCCCCAACCGCCATCATGCCGGCCTACTTCCCCGAGCAGTTCCCCACGCATGTGCGTGCAGTAGGAATGGGTATGCCTTACTCGCTCGGTCTGGCACTGACCGGTGGCACCGCCCCGTATCTGCAGGCCTGGCTCTACTCACTCGGACAGCCGCGAGTGTTCGACTTCTACCTGATCGCCGTATGCGCGATCGTCCTAACGGTCACCCTGATGTCTCCCGAAACGCGAGGCAAGAAGCTGACGAACTGACCCCGACCGCATCGTCAGTATCACCTGTCGGCGCGTCCTGGACACCACGGTCTCCAGGACGCGTCGACACGCATCTCCACCCACTAACCATCGATGACCGGAATGCCGCCGGCATCCCGAAGAAGGTACTCATGATTGAAACACGCCCTCTCTTCTCACTGAACGTCCGTCTGGCCCCACCCCTGTCCATCGGAGGCGGAGCGGGCGAGCGTCGATTCATCTCCGTTCAGGGCGGCGAGGTCGAGGGCCCGGCCTTGGGGGGAGAAGTGCTGCCCGTGGGGGAGGACCTCCAGACTGTCAGGCCGGACGGGACGGTCGAGCTGGACATCCGGACCGTAATCCGGGCCTCCAGCGGACACCTCGTCTACCTCTCGGGGCGCGGACTCCGCCACGGCCCCCCGGAGACTCTCGCTCGCATAGCCGCCGGACACGAAGTCCCGCCGTCCGAGTACTACTTCAGGGAAACTCTGTACTTCGAGACACACGATCCTGAGCTCGAATGGCTGACCCGGTGCGCCGCCCTCGGCAAGGGACGACGCAACCGATCCACGGCGACAATCGACGTTTTCGAGGTTCTCTGACCGAGGCGACATCAATACACAGCTGACGCTCTAGACCATGCCGATGAATTCGACCATCACCATGAGACCATGGCGAGACGGTGCCGCTAAGAATGTTCCGCTCCGTGGATGCGCGGGTACACTGCGCAGCTACTTGGCGCATGCTCCACACTCCGTCTTGGATCATCCGACGTCCTGTTTACGGCAGGGCACACCCGATCACTTCCATCACTTCCGTGCGCGTGGTTCGGTTCGGGAAGCATCGGAGCGGGCACCTGCCGGGCTTGAGCCGCGGGCCCCACTGAGCTCTCAACCGAGCGTCACTTTGCGTCAGCAGCCAATGGGCCAGATGAGAGGACAAACAGGCCCCTGGTGCCAGTGCTTGACGCCCGTCTTTCCCGTGGAGACAGCACCTGAGCCCCGCAGCGTAAAGGTCTGCGTTTTGGGTGCGCACGTCACAACAAATCGGAATACGAAAGGCATCTTCATGGGAATCTAAGCAGATTGGAATATTCTGGTCGGCAGGGAGGTGCGGGTTTAGAATGATGGCCGCACCATCCGGACCGGTCACGTTGAAGCCCTAAGCGTCACTGCAGACGCGCTCTGGATCGCAGCCCACGGGGTCGAACCGCGGACCCTATATGAGAAGCCCCAGGGCTATATTGTCCTGTCGGTCTCCGAGCAGACTGGGGCAGCCCGTGGGCACAGCGCTGAGGTCCTCGTCGAACTCAGGGTCAACGACCGGGCCACCATGGACCGCTGCCTCGACACCGCAGTCGGCCGTATCATCGCACGCGCTGCGCGGGACCCTAGGCACGGCATTCCGGTAACCCGTCTGACAGACGGCACTTCACAGTCGAGCTAACCGATGAGGTCCCCTTTGACTACACCCAAGCGCTCGATACCCGGAACAGGTCGTTCTGACCTGTAGCCCGCGGCATTCACTATTTCGCTGCGTACTTCGCGAACTCGATACCAGCCCACTGACCGGCGCTTGCTGTAGCGGCCCAGAAGGCACTGCGACTGCAACAAGCCTTTTGATGTGCATGACGGTGGCGACCTAAAGGGCATTCGAAACTTTTGATTGAGTGTTGTAGCCGATCGTCATTTTAGCGACATATGATGGAAGGGCCGCCGAGCGGGCTAATCAGCGGTGGGGATACTGCGATGGAGAGGAGAGCGGTGGACGCGCAGGTGGACGAGAACGAAGCTATGTTCCTGGCGGGCGCCAGCATAGAGCGGACCGTCGAGTGGGCCGACACCGACGCGGCCGGCCACCAGCACAACTCAGCCATCATGCGCTGGGTTGAGGCGGCCGAGGCCCAGCTGTTCCGCCGATTGGAACTACCGGACTACTTTCCTAGTGCTCCCCGCGTGCAACAGGTCATCAACTATCGTGCCAAGCTGTGGTTCGGCCAGCGCGTCACTGCGACCTTGCAGGTTCAGAATATCGGGCGCACATCAATGACCTTCGCGTTCGAAGTCCACGGCCAGCCGCACGAAAAGTCGCCCGGCGGCCTCGCGGCCTTTGGGACCTTCACTACCGCCCATGTTCCCCATGGGGCCAATAATGCGGAACCCTGGCCAGCGCACATTCGCGCCGCCATCGCCACTCCGCGGCCGTCCCTGTCTGAACCACAACCCGCACCGCCAATTTCTACAGACTGTTTTCAGATGCTTCCGTAGAAGGACTTCATGCGAGGCGGTACGGGCAGATGCTCGTACGGATCGGCGTCGTGCACACTCATCAGGGGTGCAGCCTGATGAACCCAGTCACTGGGATTAGGCGCTTGAACCAAGAGCCGCCCCCCATGATCGTTTGGATAGCGGACACCCCACTTGGCCGCGGTCGCGAGCTGGGTCCGCGGACTACGAGAGAAACGGCTCTTAATTGACAAGGGAACCGCTTCCGGCGGCGCATGGCGACTGGCGGAAGCCTTCAAGGGCCACTGAGCGCAGCTGGGTCCGTGCCCCTAAAATAGGTTCTGATGCAGGCAACAAGGGAAGAAGCGAGAATGCCAACGGTGATTGCGGTTCCAAGGCCGCCGCTGAGGCACCAGCAGCTGATCCTGACGATTTATGGGCTTTACGGGAGGCGCGGGGGCGGGCCGTTGCCGGTCTCGGTGCTGATAGACATGCTCGCCGACCTCGGTCATGATGCCCCTGGGGTGCGCTCGGCGGTGTCGAGGTTGAAGGCCAAGGGCGTGCTCAACAGCGTCAAATCCGGCGGAGTGGCAAAGTACGAGCTGTCACCGCGCTCGCTCGAGATGGTCAACGAGGGCGACGAACGGATCTTTGCCCCGTACCGCGGATCGCCCGGAGGCCAGTGGGTGCTGGCGATATTCTCGGTTCCTGAGTCGATGCGGGACCGGCGGCACCAGTTGCGCACCGAACTGACGCGGCTGGGCTTCGGGTCGATGGCGGCAGGCGTGTGGATCGCTCCCGCTGGTGTGCGTGAGGGCGCGAAGCGGCGGCTGGCCTCCCGCGGCTTGGCAGATTATGTCGAATTCTTCACGGGTGATTACGCCGCCGAAGGGGATATGCGCGAGCGGGTCGCCCAGTGGTGGGATCTGGAGGCCCTGGGCGACCAGATCCGCGAATTCATGGACTACTACAGGAACGCTCTGGCCGATTGGTCCGGCTTGGTGGGCGGGGATCCGGAGATAGCCCTGGCCGAGTCTTCGCCGGAATTGCGCCGGGACGCCTTCCGCTACTACGTGCCGATGCTCACGCTGTGGCGCCGGCTGCCGTACCGCGATCCCGGTCTGCCCCTGGAGTACCTGCCCGAGGGCTGGCAGGGGCCCGAGGCGCGGCGCATTTTCTTCGGGACGCATGATCTGATCGCGCCCCTGGCCGAGGCCCACGCGATGTCGCTGGTCACTAAGGCCGAGGCTGCCTAGTCTCTGGCAACGCCGATAGCGGCCCGGCCGGCAGTGCCGGCCGGGCCGCTGTGGGCTGGAATAGGATTTCTAGCGGTCCTGGATTACTGCCACGCCCTGGATCTCGATCAGGGCTTCCTTTTGCCAGAGGCGGCTGACGCCGATTCCCGCCATGGCGGGGTACTCGGTTCCGGCCATCTGGCGCCAGAGCTTGCCGATCTCCCGGCCGTTCGCCATGTAATCGTCCACGTCCGTGAGGTAAATGGTCACGCTGACCAGGTCCTCGGCACGGCCGCCGGCCTCTTCCAGGGTGGCCAGGACGTTGGAGAAGGCCTGCTTGAACTGCTCCACGATGCCGCCGGGAACGATGTTCATGTCCTTGTCCAGCGCGGTCTGTCCGCCGAGGTAGACCGTGTTGCCGGCGAGGACGCCGTGGGCGTAGCCGGAGGGCTTGGGCAGTGACTCGGGGTTGATGGTCCGGTTGCCGACTGCGGTCTGGTTGCTCATTGCTGCCTCCTTGGCATTGGTGTGGCTGGTTTCACAATTTTTCGAAAAATGCTCTGTGCAGATCCTTCCGACCGTGCTACGTTGAGCATATGTGACGGCCGTAAAAAAGTCGACACATCTGAACAAGGGAGATCGAAAACGTGAAACTGGCCACCTTGCGCACCGGTGCAGCAACAACGACGGCGGCAGTCCAGACGGGTGCGGAAACCTACCTGCCGCTGCCCGCCAGTGACGTCGGCGCCCTGCTTGCGGACCCGGCTTGGCGGGCGCGTGCAGAGGAAACGATGCGCTCTGCCCCGGCCTCCGCCGTCGTGCAGGTTTCCCGCACACAGCTGGCGCCGCTGCTGCCGCACGCCGGCAAGGTGATCTGCTGCGGCCTGAACTACGGCGACCACATCCAGGAGATGGGGCGGGAGCTGCCGGAATACCCGACACTGTTCGCCAAGTTTGCCGACACGCTGGCCGGCCCCGCGGACGAACTCGCGGTGCACGGCAGCGGCCGGGTTGATTGGGAAGCCGAGCTGGCCGTGGTGGTGGGAGCCACCCTCACCTGTGCGGATGAAGCCGAGGCCGCGGCGGCGATCGCCGGCTATACCGTGGCCAACGACGTCTCCATGCGCGACTGGCAGAACCGGACCCTCCAGTGGTTCCAGGGCAAGGCCTTCGACGCGAGCACTCCGGTCGGTCCGGTGCTGGCCACCGCCGACGAGTTTGACGGCAGCGGCTTCGAAGTCCGCGGTTACGTCAACGGAGAGCTGGTCCAGCGGGGCCACACCCGGACGCTGGTGTTCGGTCCGGCGAAGCTGCTGTCCTACATTTCGCAGTTCACGACGCTGCGCCCGGGGGACCTGGTCCTGACCGGCACGCCCGGCGGAGTGGGCATGGGGATGAAGCCGCCGCGCTTCCTGCAGGACGGCGACGTCCTCACGACCGAAATCGACGGGATCGGCCGGCTGGAAAACCGCATGCTGATCAACCAACCGGCACTGACCAACTGAGAAGGAGCACGACATGACCGAGACAGCCACCGAATACCGCACCGAGGGCGATAACTCCAGCTATACCGGAGCCGACGGCAAGGTGGTGCCTGTGGTGACCCGCGGCGGCGCCGAGGACACCAACACGGCCCAGTCGGGGGACTGCGTGCGGGTGTCCGGTGTGAGCATCCAGCACACTCCGGCCACCAAGATCTGGTTCGGCCAGGTCTCTAATGTCCCCGGCTACCGCTCGCTGCCGCATCACCATGGCGAGGCCGAGACCGGCGGCTACGTGCTGCGCGGCCACGGCCGGATCTATTTCGGTGAGAACTACTCCGAATTCATCGACATGAAGGCCGGCGACTGGGTGTTCGTGCCGCCATTCATGCCGCACGTGGAGGCGAATATGTCGGTCACCGAGGAACTGGTCTGGCTGACTGCCCGCACGCCGGAGAACATTGTGGTCAACCTTGAGGACGTAGCCGACGAGACCCTGGAAGGATACCGCCGGGCATGAACACGATGACGGGCACCTTGACGGCCGAAACCTTCCTGCGCGCCATCGACCTGGAGGCCGTCGAGCCGCAGGTCTTCGACGAGGCCTACGAAGCCACCACGCAGTACGTCCCGTGGCCCAAGGCCTACGGCGGCGACATGGTGGCCCAGTCCGCGGCGGCCATGATGCGCTCCGTCGGCGCGGACCGCCAGCTGCATTCGATGCACAGCTACTTCATGCGCCCGGTCGATATCGGTGCTGTGGTCCGCTACGAGGTGGAGAACCTGCGCGACGGCCGCGGCTATTCCACCCGCAGCGTGCGCGGCTACCAGGGCGGTAAGGCAGTGTTCGCAGCCATGGGCTCTTTCCAGGTGCCTGAGGAGGGGCCTGAATTCCAGGCGGAAATGCCCGCCGCCGTGGAACCCGAGTCACTGCGCAGCGCCGCTGAAGCATTGAACGGCATCGAGGGCGACGCCGCGGCTTACTGGTCCGCTGGCCGCAGCTTCGACATGCGCCACGTTCCCGGCCCCGTGTACGTGGAGGTCGAGGGCGAACAGGTCCCGCAGCAGGCCGTCTGGGTTAAGGCGTTCGACCGGCTGCCCGACGGCGCCGACCTGCACCGCACGGCGCTGGCCTACGTCTGCGACTACACCATCCTGGAGCCGATCCTGCGGGCGCACGGCAACTATTGGGCGGAGCCCGGACTGGCGACCGCAAGCCTGGACCACTCCATGTGGTTCCACCGCGAGGGCCGCGCGGACGAGTGGGTGCTCTACGCCCAGGAAGCCGTTTCCGGACAACGCAACCGGGGACTGGCCACCGGCCGGTTCTTCGACCGCTCCGGCCGCCTGCTGGCCACCGTCGCTCAAGAAGGCATGATCCGCGCCGCACGCTGAGCCTCGCGGCGGCATCCACCGTCGGCGATGCCGCCCAAGCCCCGCGGCCCGCCCAACCATCCCCCTGAAAGGAACGCCATGGAACTGTCCCCGTCAGCACATGTGGACTCGTTCACGCGCGACCATCTGCCGCCGGCCGAGCAGTGGCCGGTGCTCGAATTCACCCTCCCCGAACTGCAGTATCCGGACCGCCTCAACGCCGCGGCGGTCCTCATCGACGATGCCGTGGCAACGTTTGGCGCCGACCGGCCGGCCCTGCACACGCCCGAGGGCGAGACCTGGAGCTACGGACAGCTGCAGCAGCGCGCCAACCAGGTCGCCCAGGTCCTGACCGAGGACCTGGGTGTGGTGCCCGGCAACCGGGTGCTGCTGCGCGGCCCGAACAACCCGTGGCTGGTCGCGGCCTGGCTCGGCGTACTCAAGGCCGGCGCCGTCGTCGTCACCACAATGCCCGTGCTGCGGGCGAGCGAAGTCGCCAAGATCTGCGAACTGACCCGCCCGGTCGTCGCCATCTCGGACCACCGCTTCGTGACCGAACTGCCGCATGCACTGGGTGCGGCCACCGCTGTCGTTACCTATGGAGCCAACGACGACGGCGACCTCACCGTGCGCTGTGCGTCCAAGAGCGGAAGGTTCGACAACGTGCCCACCGCGGCCGACGACGTCGCGCTGCTCGGCCCGACGTCGGGAACCACCGGCACGCCCAAGATCACCATGCACTTCCACCGGGACATCCTGGCCAATGCGGACACCTTCGCCCGCCACATCCTGAAGCCGACGGCGGACGACGTCTTCGCCGGCTCGCCGCCGCTGGCCTTCACCTTCGGGCTGGGCGGACTGGTGGTCTTCCCGCTGCGGTTCGGTGCCTCATCCCTGCTCACCGAGCGGGCGACGCCGGTGGAGCTGGCCCGCCAGGCGGCGGCAGCAGGGGCCACCGTGCTCTTCACCGCCCCGACGGCCTACCGGGCCATCCTTAAGGAAGGCGAGGCCGACCTGCTCAAGGGCCTGCGGCTGGCAGTGTCTGCCGGCGAGCACCTGCCCAAGGAAACGTGGGAAGCCGTTCACACGGCCACGGGCCTCTCCCTCGTCAACGGCATCGGCGCCACGGAAATGCTGCACGTCTTCATCTCCGCCGCCGGAGCGGACATCCGTCCGGGCGCCACCGGAGTGGCAGTGCCGGGCTTCCGGGCCACGATCCTGGACGCGGACGGCAACGAAGCCCCACCCAACGAGCCCGGCCGCCTCGCCGTCATCGGCCCCACCGGCTGCCGCTACCTGGACGATGAGCGCCAGCTCAACTACGTGCACAACGGCTGGAACATCACCGGGGACACCTTCATGCGCGACGAGGACGGGTACTTCTACTACCAGGCGCGCTCGGACAACATGATCATCTCTTCCGGGTACAACATCGGCGCCCCCGAGGTGGAGTCCGCGATCGACCAGCATCCGGACGTCGTGGAGAACGCCGTCGTTGGCCGGCCGGATCCGGAGCGCGGGAGCGTGGTCTGCGCGTTCATTGTGCTGCGCGAGGGCGTAGAGCCCGACGACGCCAAGCGCAAGGAGATCCAGGACTTCGTCAAGGCGACCATCGCCCCCTACAAATATCCGCGGGACGTGCGGTTCGTGACCGAACTGCCCCGCAACCCCAGCGGCAAACTGCAGCACTTCAGGCTGCGCGCCGCACTCGGGGACGAATCTGCAGAATTAGCCGGCGCCGGCCAGGGCCGTTGAAAGGACTAACGACATGAAAATCGCAATCATTGGTGGCGGACCTGGCGGGCTGTACTTCGGTGCGCTGATGAAGCAGCTGGATCCGGCCCACGAGGTGACCGTCTGGGAACGCAACGCCGCCAGCGATACGTTCGGCTTCGGCGTCGTCTTTTCCGATGAAACCCTCGGCGGGATCGGAAATGCCGATGCGGTAGTGGCCGACTACATGAGCCGCCGCTTCGCACGCTGGTCGGATATCGACATCCATTTCAAGAACGAGACCATTACGGTGGGCGGGCAGGGTTTCGCGGCGATGAGCCGCAAAGAACTGCTGGAACTGCTGCAGCGCCGCTGCACCGAACTCGGCGTGGACCTGCGTTTCTCGACCATGGCCCCGCCGGTGGAAGAACTCGAGGCCGGCTACGACCTGGTGCTGGCAGCGGACGGAGTCAACTCCCAGATCCGCGCCAAATACGCCGACTCCTTCGGACCTGATTTGGACCCGCGGCCGAACAAGTACATGTGGCTGGGCACCGACCAGGTCTTCGAGGCCTTCAAGTTCTTCGTCAAGGAGACCGAGTTCGGCGTCATGCAGATCCACGGCTACCCCTACTCGGACGCCGGCTCAACCTTCATCGTGGAGATGCACGAGGACGTCTGGCGTGCCGCCGGTTTCGACGAGACCGCGGACACCGTGTTCCCGCCCGGGGTCTCCGATGAGAAGGCCATCGCCAAGATCCGGGAGATCTTTGCCGAAGAACTCGACGGGTCCGAGGTGCTGGCGAATAACTCCAAGTGGCTGAACTTCACCACCGTGCGCAACCGCAACTGGCGACACGGCAATGTGGTGCTGCTCGGCGACGCCGCGCACACCGCGCACTTCTCCATCGGCTCCGGAACCAAGCTGGCCATGGAGGACGCGCTGGCCCTGGCCGCCTGCCTGCACGAGCAGCAGGACCTGGAATCCGCCCTCGCCGCCTACGAACTTGAGCGGCGCCCGGTGGTCGAATCGACGCAGCGGGCCGCGCAGGCCTCGCTGGAATGGTTCGAGCGGATCGGCCAGTACAAGGACCAGCACCCCACCCAGTTCGCCTTCAACCTGCTTACCCGCAGCCGGCGCATCACCCAGGACAACCTGCGCCTGCGCGACCCGGAATTCGCCGAGCTGGTGGACCGGCACTTCGCCGAGTCCCAGGGCCTGCAGCAGGTCGCTCCGGCCATGTTCCAGCCGTACACGATCGGCGGCCTGGAGCTGAAGAACCGGATCATCGTCTCGCCGATGGACATGTATTCGGCGGTCGACGGCGTCCCCGGCGACTTCCACAAGGTGCACCTGGGCAGCAAGGCCCTGGGCGGCGCCGGGCTGGTGATGACCGAAATGGTCTGCGTCTCCGAGGAAGGGCGCATCACCCCGGGCTGCACGGGCCTCTACAACGAGGACCAGCAGGACAGCTGGAAGGACATCGTGGGCTTCATCCACGGGCAGTCTTCGGCGAAGATCGGCGTCCAGCTCGGCCACGCCGGCCGCAAGGCCTCGACCCGCCTGATGTGGGAGGGCATCGACGAGCCGCTCGAATCCGGCAACTGGGAAGCGATCGGCCCGTCAGCCCTGCCGTACGGCCCCGGCAGCCAGACCCCACGCGAAATCGACCGCGCGGAGATGGACAAGGTGAAAGCCGACTTCGTGGCCGCCACCCGGCGCGCCGCCGAAGCCGGCTTCGACCTGCTCGAGGTCCACGCCGCGCACGGCTACCTGCTCTCATCCTTCCTCTCGCCGATCGCCAACCAGCGCAGCGACGAATTCGGAGGCAGCCTGGAAAACCGGCTGCGCTTCCCCCTCGACGTATTCGACGCCGTCCGCGAAGCCTGGCCCGCGGAGAAGCCGCTGACCGTGCGGATCTCGGCCACGGACTGGATCGAGGGCGGCAATACCCTGGATGACGCAGTGGAAATCGCCAGGGCCTTCGCGGCCCACGGCGCCGACGGGATCGATGTCTCCACCGGCCAGATCGGCAAGGAAGAAGCGCCGGCGTACGGGCGCAGCTACCAGACCCCGTACGCCGACCGCATCCGGCAGGAGGTAGCCGAACCAGCAGGAATCGCGGTCATCGCCGTCGGAGCCATTTCCTCCTACGACGACGCCAACTCGATCCTCCTGGCGGGCCGCGCCGACCTGATTGCCCTTGGCCGCACCCACCTGTACAACCCGCAGTGGACCCTGCACGCCGCCGCCGAGCAGGAATACAAGGGCGAGGCCGCCGAATGGATCCCGCAGTTCCGCGCCGGCCGGCGCAAGCCGCCAAGCTCCCGCACCGACGCGATCCGCCCCCGGCTGTCCCTGCTGCACGACACCGAGGACGAACAATCGCCCAACCACCTGAGGTGGCAGCCGGTAAAGACCGCCGACCCGGCACTGATGCGGTAGTTGCCGAAGCAACCGACTAAAACGGCCGGACGCGGCGGGGCAGTTACACAGCCCCGCCGTCGCCGTCGTTACTCACCGCAGTCGTACCTAAGCGGCCATGAAAAACCTGCCTATAGGCGCAGGTGGCCGGAAGAACATCCTCCCCACAGGGCAGGGTCACCGTGGCTTGTAGACGTCTGAACGGTGCTCAATCCGGTGGACATACAGGGTGCGCCGTTCGACATCGAGGGTGAACAGGACGCGGTAGTCACCGCGGCGCGCCGTACGCATGCCCAGCAGTTCGTTGGTCAGCGGTTTGCTGGGGCGATGGGGATTATCGGCAAGAGCGCCGGTCACGAACTCGACGATAGCGCCGGCCGCCTTTTCCGGCAGCCGCCGGAAACCCTTGAAGGCGGGGCTAGTGACTTCGACCTTCCACGGTTCATTGCCGGCAGCTGATGATTCACTCACCTGGGCGGAAGCCCGAACTCGCGGCGCAGGTCCTCACCGCTGACCGTGCTGCCTTCGGCAATGTCCCGCCTGGCCTGCTCGAGATCTTCCCGGATGCCGGGCTGCGAGAGCCAATGGACGGTTTCCTGCAGCGACTCCAAATCATCAGCGGACATCAGCACAGCGGACGGATGCCCGTGCCGGGTGATCTGAATGATCTCGTGCGTGCGGTCCGCCTCGTCGACCAGGGCGGACAGCTTGTCCTTGGCTTCACTCAGCGGTACTGTTCTCATGCAAGGATTCTAGCCGCTATTTCGGCTAATCGATAGCCAGACTTTTGGCCGATAACCGACCTTATGTCAAGTAAATACTTGAAGTATCAAGTATCTTGAGGTGTCACAATTATACCATCACCCGACACAAGTTAAGGCCGCCGCCCTCGCGGACCTCTGACGGCGCAAAATCACCGTCTCGTCATCTGCGCGTGAGCTGCTTGACCTCTCGGCTACATAGGAGCGTAATCCGCGGTGAGAATCCGATGCTCCCAATTCAGGTACGCCGACGCGCTCTAAGACCGGCTGCACTCTGTGACTCTGGTTGTTACAGACTTCGCACAGGACGGGATCTCGACCACCTGCTTACGCTGTGGTCAGGTTCTCTGACCCGGTGAATCCGGCTTGCCTTCTGCAGCGTTCCGGTTCAGGTCTTGATCAATCTCAGAACCCGGTTCGATGACCACTCCATCTTCGCGCTGGTCGATCTGTGGATCGAGTTCCGGTTTTCCCTCCGTCACGGATGCCTCCTGACCTGCCTGTTTTTTCCTACTTCTGTCCACCTATTTGAGCATTCGGTGCAAGGAACCTGGCTCCTGCGGCTGTTAGTCGTGCGGCAACTGGTCCAGCGGTCGTCAGCTGATCCCCTCCAAGAAGCAGGGCTTATCCTCCGCCGGCAGCTGTTTGTTGCGGACACCGCCATCGCAACAGCCCGCCGGAGCCAATAGCCCCTGACAGACCGGTCGAATCTCCTTACTCGAAGGCAGCCAGTATCCGTTGGTCCATCGCCACAATCTTTTCAGGGCTGTAGGCGGCCTTCGGGCCCGGGGTGTAGCGGACAGAGTGCAGCCGTCCGGTGTAGCGGAAGCAGCCGTGCCGTTCGTACACTTCCCAGTCGACGGGCCCGCCCCTGTCTAGGCCCACAGAGATCCCGGCGAACGGCGCCATGCCCACCAATTGGAAGACCTCGCGCAGCTCCGCGGTAACCATGCCGTCGACTTCCAGCGCGATTGTCCACTGGAATTCTGGGAGCACTTCGAACCTGAGCCGTATCGTGTGCCGGCCGGCACTAATTATGCAGCTCGCGCGCCGCACAGTTCCGTACTCGTTGTACGCAACGTTTAGCCGCCCGCCCTCGATGAACAGGACGTAGCCGCCGCCCTGGTCGCCGTGGGCCACCAGGACACCCTGGTCACCGTCGCGGTATTCCAGGTCCACGTCCACGGTAAAGGAGCGTAGTCGGACCAGCTTTGCCGACCGGTAGCGTTCGAGGGTGGGGGTCCCGGGATAGAGGGTCACGGGTTGTTCGAGACCAAGCTCGGTTGCGGGGCGGTTCCGGTTAAAGGAGCCGTCGTCGTTTAGTGGGAACACCTGGTTCCACCACGCCGCCGCCCGCCACTTCTCCCCGAGGTCACGGACCTTCTCCGGGTGGGCCGCCGCGAGGTTCCGTGTCTCGGCGGGGTCGGCTTCCACGTCGTATAGCTCCCACTCCCCCGCATCCCAGCCAGCCCCGTTGGGCTCGGGGAACACGGCCTTCCATCGGCCCTCGAGGAACCCGAGCCTCCCGTTGAGTTCCGTATACTGTGATGCCCTGGCTGCGGGGGCGAACCTGTCGTGGAGTATCCGCACGAAGGATTGGCCATCCATCTGGCGGGCGGGCAGACCGTGGCGTTCGGAGACTGGGTTGATGCCGGCGAGCTCCATCAGCGTCGGCGCGACGTCGACCGCATGGGCGAATTGGCGCCGGACGCCGTCGTCGTCGACTGCGCGCGGGAGCCCGGCCGGCCAGGAGACGATCATTGGCACGCGCACGCCGCCGGCGTGCGGGAATGTCTTGTAGAGGCGGAACGGGGTGTTCGCTGCGTAGGCCCAGCCGCGGGGGTGCTGAGCGTAGGTCTGCGGCCCGCCGATGAGGGCGGGGTCCCTGGGGACGTCCGCCATCCATCCCTCGGGCAGGCCCGTCTTGGGTGCGCCGAACCGACTGAAGTAGCTGCGGGTTCCCGTGGCCCCGCCCTCGGAGGTGCCCCCGTTGTCGGAAGTGAACACAATGATCGTGTTCTCGTACTCGCCCAGCACCTTAAGGTAGTCCACCAGTCGACGCAGGTTCTGGTCGACGTTGTCGATCGAGGCTGCATACACTTCCATGTAGCGGGCGAAGAGCTTCTTCTGCTCGTCGTCCAGATCGTCCCAGGCGGGGACGTCGAACCCGGGCTCGGTGTTCCGCGGCGCGCATTCAGTGTCCTCCGCGAAGAGACCTACATGGATCTGGCGGCGGAAGCGCTCGGCTCGGATGTGGTCCCAGCCCGACTCGTAGCGCCCTCGATACTTCTCCACGTCCTCCGCCTTGGCCTGTACGGGACCGTGTACCGCCGTGTGCGCGAAGTAGAGGAAGAAGGGCTTGGAGGGGTCGCTGGCACGCAGTTCGGACACCATGGACATTGCCTGGTCGGTCAGGTCATCGGTGAGGAAGTAGTCCCGGGGGTACTCGTCGATGACCACCTGGCTGTTGTCGCGCACCAGGCGGTGCGGGTGGAACAGCGATGTGAACCCGTCCATGCACCCGTAGTACCGGTCGAAACCGCGCTGGACCGGCCACGCAGACTTCTCGGCGGCATCGTGCATCTTCGCCTCCGGCGTCAAGTGCCACTTGCCGACCATGAACGTCGCATACCCGTGGGCGCGGAAGTGCTCAGCGACGGTAGGCACGTCCGCAGGTATCTCCATCGCCGCGTTCGGGAACCCGGGGTCGACATGGGGCACCCAAGCGAACCCAGCCCGATGCGGGTTCAGCCCGGTCATCAGCGAGGCTCTCGCCGGGGAGCACATCGGCGGCGTCTGGTAGTTGCCCAGCCGGTACCCCCCGGCAGCCAGTTCCTCAAGCGCCGGGGTGTCGATTTCGGACCCGTACGGCGAGATGTCGCTGTAGCCCATGTCGTCCATGAGCATGACGACGACGTTGGGCGCATCCGTCCTCGCCTGCGAGGCCGCCCCCCACGCGGGGACGGATTCACTGGCCCGCTCCGCCACTCGGCCGCAGAAGCCCGCATAGTCGCGGACCGGATACGGATAGCCGTCGCTGTACTCGTTCACTCGGTTCCTCTCCATCGGGCCCCTCGGGCGAAGTTTGCTGCCGTGGTGCCGGCGGGTTGCTAGACGGTGGCCGTCGCGCGTAGGAAACGACGGGTGCGCTCCTGCTGGGGGTTCTCCAGCACCTGCCGCGGGTCACCCTTCTCGACGACCAGGCCGCCGTCCATGAACACCAGTTCGTCTCCGACCTCCTTGGCGAACTCGATTTCATGAGTCACGACGATCATCGTCATGCCGCTGTCCGCCAACCCGCGCATGACGTCAAGCACCTCGCCGACCAGCTCTGGGTCAAGCGCGGAGGTCGGCTCGTCGAATAGCATGACCTTCGGGTCCATGGCCAAGGCTCGGGCGATGGCGACGCGTTGCTGCTGTCCGCCCGAAAGCTGGGCCGGGTATTTGTGCTCGTGTCCGGACAGCCCGACCCGCGCCAGCGCGTCCTGAGCCCGGTCGAGGACCTCGCGCTTGGGCTGCCGGCGCACATGCCGCGGGGCCTCCATGACGTTCTCGAGGGCCGTCATGTGCGCGAACAGGTTGAAGCGCTGGAACACCATTCCGATCTGGCTGCGCTGGCGGGCCAGCTCCTTCTCGGTCAGGTCGTACAGCCGTCCGTTGCGTTCTTTAAAGCCCACCAGCGATCCGTCGACCCGGATCCGGCCCGCGTCGATCGTCTCAAGACGGTTGACGCAGCGCAGGAACGTGGACTTTCCCGATCCGGACGGGCCGAGGAAGCACATCACCTCTCCGTTGTTGACTTCGAGGTCGATGCCCTTGAGCACTTCGTGGCGGCCAAAGCTCTTGCGCACGCCCTGGGCGATGACCATGGGTGTGGAGTTCATATTTCCCTTTCCGCTCATCGGTTGTAGCCCCGACCAGCACGGCGCTCGACGAACCGCTGACCGATACTCAGCACGGAGACGATGATGAGGTACCAAAATGAGGCGACGAAGAACATCTCGATGGTGCGGTAGTTCACCGCGGCGATGTCGTGGACCGCAGTCATGAGTTCTCCACCGGCGATGACCGAAACGAGGGAGCTGGACTTCAGCAGCAGGATCAGCTGGTTCCCGGTGGGCGGGATGATCATGCGCAGGGCCTGGGGCAGGACGATCCGGAACATCGCGAGTCCGGGCCGCATGCCCAGAGCCGCAGCGGCCTCCTTCTGGCCGTGGTCAACGCCTAGGATCCCGCCGCGCACAATCTCTGCCATGTAGGCGCCCTCGTGGATGGCCAGTGCGGCTGCCGCAGCGACGAAAGTCGTCATGACTGCGTTGGTTTCCACCTCGACGAACATGATGTCGGTAAACGGGATACCAATGCCAAGGGTGTCGAACAGCAGCGAGAAGTTGCCGAAGATCAGGATCAGGACCAAGAGCGGGACGCCGCGAAAGAACCAGACGTATCCGGTGGCGATGGCGCTGAGCACCTTATTGCTGGACAGTTTCGAGACGGCCAGCAGCACGCCGATAAGGACGCCGCCGATCATCGCCACCGCGGTCAGCTGGAAAGTCACGACGAGGCCGCGGAGGATGGGGCCGGCGAAGAGGTTCGCGGCGACGATCGAATAATCGAGGTTCTCGTTCTGGGCCAAGGCCATGACAAATGCACCCAAGAGCACCGTGACCACAACGGCAGTCAGCCATTGTCCGTAGTGGCGTACGGGGACGGCCTTGATGGACATGTCGAGTGCTTCGTCTCTGGCTGTTACGGTGGGCGCAGACGCTACTGTCATGCCTATTCATCCTCCTTGGTCTTCACGACGGCATCGAGCTCACCGCTGGTGGCGGGGTTGGCCACGATCTGCTCGGCAGTGAACGCCTCGTTCTGGGCCCCGTACTCAGCAAGGATCTCGTCGTAGCGGCCGCTCTCGACGACCTCCCTCAGGCCTGCGCGAACGGCCTCGACCAGTTCCTTATCGCCCTTGCTGAGGGCGATAGCCTGGGCGCCGCCCAAGAGTTCGACATCAGAGACCGTAAACGTCTTGCCGCCGTTGACCTGCGCGGCTACGTAGCGCAGAGGGACAGTGATCCCGGAGAATACGTCGACCTTGCCTGAACGCAGCTGCGTTTGGCCGGCCGCCGCATCGTCGAAGTATGACGTCTGGGGACGCTCCTTGTCACCGGCCGCGCAATCATCGGCGACCTTCTCGAGGAGGGCCTGGATGGTGCCACCGCGCACTGTGGCCAGGTGGCGTCCGCACAGGTCCTCGACCGTCTCGATAGGCTCGGCGTCCGCCAACGTCATGAAGCCGGTGGAGTTCTTCATGAAGGAAACCATCTCCATGGTCTCCTCGCGCTCCTCAGTGGCTGTCATCAAGGTCCAGACGCCGTCGACCCGGTCGGCTTCCAGCGCGGGGACGAGCCCGGGGAAGGACATCGGCTCGAAGGCAACTTCGACGCCCATCACGGCGCCAAGTTCCTTGCCCAGGTCGGGAACCATGCCGACGATTTCCTCGGCGGGCTTCATTGTGAAGGGCGCGTTGTTGGCCGTCGTGCCAAATACCAGCTTGCCGTCCTCGCGGACTTGCTCCGGCAGGAGCGCGCGGGCTTCCTCGTCGATGGCGAGGGTTGTCTGGGGCGGAGCGTCGGCGGCCGCGGGGCCGTCGCCTGCGCCGCATCCAGTCAGTGCCAGTACGGCGGCTCCGGCCACGGCGATGAACGCGAGTCCCGTATGAGGTGTATTCAGCATGATGCTCCCCAAGTTGGTGGCCCCTCAGGGCCGTGAAAGTTCGTTATGTGGAATTTAAGAAGAGGCCTGCCTTAGCGGCCTCTGGTTTCAGCCACGCTCCATTGTGACCCACCACACCTTACGGGTGCAAGAAGACGCCGAACATGACCTTCGAAAGGTATCCCTGGAGTAAGCCCGCGGAACAAATTCAATAGTCCGCTAAATGGACTTAAGACGATGGCTCAAGCCCGGCAGCTGCCCTTGTCTCGCGGTAAGGTGATCTCGAGGGGCGGACGGCGGCGGCGCCGCTGTCCGCCCCAGAGCCCGCTCTAGAAGGGGAACTGCAGCGGCGTCTGCTGCACACCGATCCAGTGATCGGTGGTGAACTCCTCAATGGCCCAGTCGCCGTTGAAGCGGCCGAGGCCGGAGTTCTTCTCGCCACCGAACATCACATGCGGCTCGTCATTGACGGTAATGTCGTTGACGTGGGTCATGCCGGCCTTGATGCCGCGGGCGAAGCGCACCCCCTTCTCAAGGTCGGTGGTGAATACCGCACTGGAAAGCCCGAACTCCGTATCGTTCGCCAATTCCAGCGCGTGCGCCTCGTCCTCGGCCCTCACGATGCCCACTACGGGTCCGAAGATCTCCTCACGAAACAGCTCCATTTCCGGCGTGACGTCGGCGAACACGTGCGGGGCGACAACACGGCCCTCTACCGGTCCGGCATGGACCTCGCGTGCACCCTCGGCCCGGGCGCGCTCGATCTTCCCGGTCACCGAGGCCAGCTGGGAATCGTTGATGATTGGGCCCACCACGTTCGCCTGGTCAGCCACGTCACCGAATGGGATGGTTGCCACGTGTGCAGCGAAACGCTCGACGAACTCGCCGTAGACCGGGGCCTCGACGATGATCCGGTTCACCGCCATGCAGATCTGCCCCTGGTGCAGGAACTTGCCCATCGCCGCGGCACGGACAGCCTGGTCCAGGTCAGCGTCTGCGAGCACCACCAGCGGGGCGTTGCCACCGAGCTCGAGTGCCACGCGCTTCATATGTTTCCCTCCGACGGCGAGCTTCCCGACATTCTGGCCCACAGGGGTCGAACCGGTGAAGGACACGAATGACGGCACCGGGCTCGCCACAAAATGGTCCCCGATCTCGGCCCCGGAGCCGACGACGACGTTCAGCACCCCGGCCGGCAGGCCGGCTTCCTCGAACACCTTGGCCAGCAGCAGGCCTCCGGTCAGCGGAGTATCGGAAGCGGGCTTGAGCACAACGGCGTTACCTAAGGCCAGCGCAGGCGCCACCGAGCGCTGGGAGAGCAGCAGCGGGAAGTTCCACGGGCTGATCACTCCGACGACGCCGACCGGCTCGCGGTACACACGGTTCTCCTTGCCCGGTGAGTTCGACGGCGCAATCCGCCCATGCACACGTGACGGGAACGTGGCAGCCTCCCGGGGTGCGGCGATCGCCGCCCCGACCTCCGCTGCCGCCTTCAGCGCGGAGGAACCCGACTCCGCCGAGAGCAACTCCGCAACCTGCTCGCGGTTCGCTTCAAGGTAGTCCGCAGCCGCAGAGAGCACGGCTGCGCGTTCCGCCGGGGTTTTCGCAGCCCAGGCCGGCTGTGCGGCGGCTGCTGCCGCATAAGCATCGTCCACGTCTTCGACGGAAGCCTGGCGGATGATGGCCAGCTCCGCGTCGTCGAATGGGTTGGTGGTGGTCAGGCTGTTCTCCGACCGGCCCTCCCGCCAGCCGACAATGTGGATGCGATGCGGGATCTCGGCTGCGAAGGACGGGGCGGCGGATGTCGGCGAGGTCGTGGTGACTGTCATGGGTGTTTCCTCCGTGGTGGGCAGGTCAGGCGATTTTCAGGACGGCCTTGATGGTTTCGCCGGTTTTGGCCTCGGCGATGGCCTGATCAAGCTGGTCGAAGGCGTAGAACTTAACGAGCTTGTCGAAGGGGAACCGCCCCTGGCGGTAGAGGCTGATGAGCGCCGGGATCAGCTCCTGGGAGGTCTTGGAGCCGCCCAGGGTGCCGATGATGCGTTGGCCCCACAGTGTGCGCAGGTGGTCCAGTGTGAAGCTGGCCTGGGCCGGGGCGCCGCCGATGAGGATCAGCGTGCCGAGCATGCCCACGGCCTCGGCGGCCTTCTCGATGACCTTGATGACTCCGGTGCAGTCCAGCACGTAGTCGGCGGGGCCGCCGCAGATACGCAGAATCTCCTCAACGGGGTCGGCGCTGCCGGAGTTGACAATGTGCGTGGCTCCCAGCTCCCGGGCGAGCTCCAGCCGCGAATCATGAAGATCTACGGCGATGATGGTGGCGGCCGGGGTATTGGTCGCGGCCATGACTGCGGCGAGGCCGACAGCGCCGGTGCCGAAGACGACGATGGACTCGCCGGGCCCGGGCTGAGCCGTGTTGAAGACCGCGCCGGCGCCTGTGGTGATGCCGCAGGCCAGCGGGCCGAGCAGGTTCAGCGGGATGTCCTTGTCCACCTTCACCAGCGCGGAGGCCAAGGCCAGCGAGTAGTTGGCGAAAGAGGACTGGCCGAAGAAGTGCCCCGAGAGGCTGGTGCCGTCCGCGCGGCGGTAGGCGGATTCGCCCGCCTTCGGACCCGAGAGCCGATGGCCGCCGCACAGGGCGTCAACGATTCTGGCGCAGTATCGGGGTTCGCCGCGCCGGCAATTGCGGCACTCACCGCAGTAGGGCCATCCCATGATCACGTGGTCCCCGGGGACGAAGTCGGTGACGCCCTCGCCGACGGCTTCGACGACACCGGAGCCCTCGTGCCCCAGAACGCCGGGCAGGGGCAGGGGCATATCGCCGGACTGCGTGTTCAAGTCCGTGTGGCAGACGCCGGTCGCAACGACGCGGACCAGCACCTCGCCCGGGCCTGGGGCTTCCAGCTCCAGTTCCTCGCGGAGGAATGGTTGGTTCTTTCCTTCGACGACGTAAGCATCAATCTTCATAACGTTCTCCTTCAGGTTCGGTTGAATCGGGCTTGCTGTTACCTGCCCGGGCGGGGTCCGGCTCTTGGGGTGTCAGACGCCGGCGGGCTGCGGCAGCGCCTGCGGTGCGATTCGCGTCTGGTAGCCATCCGGTGAGAAGGTGCCGTTCTTGTCGCGGAACGCGAAGCCGAAATCCGGCCAGATCAGCGTGAGCTTGCCGCTGCGCTGGTCCACGTACCAGCTCTTGCAGCCGCCGTCGATCCAGACTGTGCCCTGCGCATCGGCCTGGAGCTTATCGACGTAGGCTTCCTCGGCCTCGCGGGTCGGTTCGATGACCTCAATCCCGTGCTCGGCTGCGTAGTCGAAGGCACCGAGAATGTACTCCACCTGGGATTCGATGATGTAGACGATCGAGTTGTGGCCCAGGGACGTGTTCGGCCCGTTGATGCTGAACAGGTTGGGGAACCCGGCGACGGCTACGGAGTCATACGCCTGCATGCCCGATTTCCAGTGATCCGAGAGGTTGACACCGTCCCGGCCGTGCACGAGCGCCGCGTAAGGCGGTTCGGTGGCCTCGAAGCCGGTGGCGAAGACGAGCACGTCGAGGTCGTACTCCGCGCCCGACGCCGCGACCACCGTCGATCCCTCGACACGCCGCAGCGCGGAGGCCTCAAGGGTGGTCACCTCGGCCTGCAGGGCCGGATAGAACGCGTTGGAGATCAGCACGCGTTTGCAGCCCGGTTCATAATCCGGCGTCAGCTTGGCCCGCAGCTCCGGGTCGGGCACCTGGGCGGCGAGGTGGTCCAGGGCCATCTTCTTGCCGGCCTCTAGGAACTGCGGGACGGCGCGCCGCTGGGCGTAGGTGTTTTCCCCGCCCCAGAACAGCTCAGAGCGCAGTTCGGTGATGGCCGAGGGATCGCGGCGGAACAGCCGCTTCTCCCCTTCGGTATAGGCGCGTTCGGCGCGTGGGATGATGTACGCCGGGGTGCGCTGGAAGACCACTAGTTCGGAAGCGATCTTCGCCAGTTCGGGGACGATCTGGATTGCCGAGGCCCCGGTGCCGACCACGCCGATGCGCTTGCCGTCGAGCGGGACGGAGTGGTCCCAGCGGGCTGAGTGGAACTTCGCTCCGGGGAAGTCCTCGAGGCCCTCGATCGCAGGGAAGGCTTCGTCGGCGAGGTGACCGGTACCCGTGACCAGGTAGGTGGAGGTGAACGTGCCGGCGGAGGTGGTGACGGTCCAGCGGGCGGCGTTGTCGTCCCAGGAGGCGTCAAGCATGTCGGCGCCGAAGTGCACGTGCGGCAGCAGCCCCTCCTCGCGGGCGGCATCGCGCAGGTACTGCTGGATCTCGGGGCCGGGCGAGAAGACGCTCGACCAGTCCGGGTTGGGCCGGAAGGAGAACGAGTACAGGTGGCTGGGCACGTCGCACGCGGCCCCCGGGTAGGTGTTGTCGCGCCAGGTGCCTCCGACATCGTGCGCGCGCTCGATGATCGCGAAGTCACCGTCGCCGCGGCGCTTGAGCCGGATGGCCAGGCCGAGGCCGGCGAAGCCGGAGCCGACGATCAGGGTCTTGACGTGCTGGACTGTCTGGTCAGTCATGGTGGTGCCTCTCTACGGATGCTGGCCGCTGCTACGGTTGCGGCGTGGGGACGATGCTCCCGGCGGTGAATGCTTCTGGTTCATCGAGGAACCGCTGGATGTGGTGGGTGAGCTCACTGGGCCGTTCGAACACGACCGCATGCCCAGTGGGTATTTCGGCGAAGCGCGCGTCCTCGATGGCCCCGAAGAGTGCTTTCTGGTGGCGGATCGGAACCATCTGGTCGTGGGTGCAGCCGATCACCAGTGTCGGAACGCTAATCCGATGGACTTCTTCAACGATGTCGATGCGCCGGTTGAGCTCCATCTGCTGGTCGCCGAAGGCGTCGAATGCCATGGCGTCCATCGCCGGCTGCAGGTCGGCAAGGGTCTTGGACCCCAAGAACGGTCCCCCAAAGGCGCAGAAGGTGGAGTAGGACCGGATCGCGTCGTCGCCGGAGGCGCGTAGTGCCTGCCAGACGTCGTTGCGCAGTATCTGCTGCAGATCCGTCTTCATCCAGCCAGCGACGAGGACCAACCGCTCGACCAGGTCGGGCCGGCGGGCGGCGAGGGCGGCGGTAACGACCGCCCCGAGCGAGTAGCCGAGCAGGACCACCTTCCGGCCGGGCAGGATCACTTCGATTGCGCCGGCCACCTGGTCGACGAGCTGGTCCAGTTCGAGCCGCTCGCCGTCTCGATCAGGCTGGGACCAGTCGATGGATACCACGCGCTGCTTGGCGGCGAGGATTGGGAAGAGGAACCCGAAGTGTGTCTTGGTGGATCCGGAGGTCCCGTGGACCATGACCAGGACGTCATCGCGGTCCTTTTCGTCACGGGAGTCGTAGTAGGTGATTGAGGTTCCGCGGATGTCGGCAACGGCCGGGATCATGAGGTCGGTGGCCAGCATGCTGGCTCCTTTCGCAGGGTGGGGCGGGAATGGGGTCAGCGGACGTCGCGCAGGTCTATGCCTTTGATCTCCTTCCAGCGCCAGACGACGGCGGCGGATCCCAGGCAGACGGCGATCATGTATAGGTTGAACAGCCAGCCGTTGCCGGCGGAGGTGAACCAGGTGTTGAGGTAGGGAGCGGTCCCGCCGAAAAGCGCGACGGCGAGCGGCATGGCGGTGCCCATGATCAGCATGCGGTACTTAGTGGGAACCTGCTCGGAGATCATGGCCGGCTGGGTGCCCCCGATGCAGGCGCTAATCCCCATCATGATGCTCTGCGCGGCGAACAGGGTCCACGGATCGGAGCTGATCAGGCCAAACATCGGGAAGGTCAGCGCGGCGGTGGCCAGGTTGTAGAAGATTACCGGGATGCGGCGGCCGATCCGGTCGGAAATCCAGCCCATGACCGGGACCAGGCAGATGTTCAGGACTGTGGCGCCGAGGGTCGCGGCGAATGCGGGTCCTGGCTCCATGCCCTGCTGGGAGATCGCGTAGACGGCCGCGTAGGAGGACCAGATGTAGTAGGGCAGCGTCGTGCCCGCCATGTAGAAGAAGACCTCGACCGCGCGCTTGGCGATCTGGCCGCGGGTCCAGCCCGGATCGGTGGTGGCGTTCTTGGCTGCGGCGGCAACAGCGCTCACGTGCTCGGTGTGGACCTCGGATTCCATCATGTTGCGGCGCAGCCACAGGACCACGATCGCCAGCAGCGCCCCGAAGAAGAACGGAATGCGCCAGCCCCATTCGCCCATCGCCGACGCTTCGATCTGCTGGGCTAGTACCGTGCCGAATAGCGTGGCGATTAGGGTGCCGCCGCCCATTGCGACGGCGACGGTGGATCCGTACAGGGCGCGCTTGGCATGCGGGGCGATCTCCGGCAGATACACGTTCGATGCCGTGGATTCGCCGCCGTGGGCGAAGCCCTGAATGAGCCGTGCCAAAAGCAGCAGAATGGAAGCGAAACCGCCGATGGTTTCATAGCTGGGGATCAAGGCGATCACCAGGGATCCGGCGGCCATCATCAGCATGGTGACCAGCAGGACCCATTTGCGGCCCTTCTTGTCGGCCAGCCGGCCAAAGACAAAGCCGCCTAGGGGCCGCATCACGAAACCAACGGCGAAGACGGCCAGCGTGCCCAACAGGGCAGAGACCGGGTCCTCCTTGCTGAAGAGCGCCGCGGAGATGTAGGTGGAGAACACCGCATAGACGGCCCAGTCGAACCATTCGAGCAGGTTGCCGACGCCGGTTGCCACGAGCGAACGGCGCCGTTCCACGGCGCTCATTGCGGTGCCGGCGGGGCGGGTGGCCTCCGCAGTCATTGAATCCATGGATGTCTCCTTGAAATACGGGAATCGAACGAGGGCTGTGTGAGGCGGCCTAGTAGGTGGCACGGCCGCCGGAGAGGTCGAAGACCGCCCCGGTGGAGAAGCTCACCGCGGGCGAGGCAAGGAAGGCAACCATCTCGGCCACCTCGCGGGGATCGCCAACACGTCCCATGGGAATCCGGCCGAGGAGCTGTTCCTTCACGTCCCCGGAGAACCAAGGCTCGTCGAGCATCCCGGAGCCGATCAGAGCGGGGGCGACAGCGTTGACGATGACGCCGGTCTTGGCCAGTTCCTTGCCCAGGGACTTGGTCATGGCGACGACGCCAGCCTTTGCCGCCGCATAGGGACTGGAGAGCGCATGACCTTCCATACCGGCCGCGGAAGCGACATTCACGACCCGGCCATAACCGGCCGCGACCATACCCGGGACCGCCGCCTTGCACAGCATGAACTGGCTGGTGAGGTTGACGTCCAGATTACGCCTCCAGGTGTCGAGGTCGATCTCCCACAGGGGTGCCATCTCGCTGCCCGCACCGGCGTTGTTCACGAGGATTTCCAGACGTCCGAATTCGGCGTGAGCGGCCTCGACGGCACGGAGGGACAGCGCGGGGTCGCTGACATCGCCGTCGAGGGCGACGGCCCGCCCACCCACTGCGAGGATTTCCTGGGCAACCTGCTTGGCGGCCGCGGGCTTCAGGTCCACACAGACGACGCCGGCGCCCAGCTCTGCGAGCTTGTGGGCCACCGCAGAGCCGATGCCGCCCCCGGCGCCGGTGACTATCGCGGCATGCCCCTGGATCTCGTGGCTGCTGCCCATTTCTCTCCTCAAAATAAAGTCCATTCAATGGACTCTGGTTCGTGTTCGGGTTATACTGGGAGTCCCAGATCGGTGTTCCCGCTCACACATTGTGACCGAAGTCGAGCAGGGAACGCAAGCAATGTAAGCGGTTATGAACCCAATAAAGCATGTAGAGGGCGGAGTTCGCATAATGGACTTGATATCGGCGAATGGCGACGCAGACAAGAAACAGGTCGTGGCCCGCGTGGCCCAGCTTCTCTCCGCTATCGGCTCCCATGGAACAGTAGGGGCACGCCTTCTCGACTTGTCCCGGGCCACGGGAATCGCCCGGCCGACCGTCCACCGGCTCCTGCAGGAGCTGCAAGACGTCGGCTACGTCCGGCAACTTGAGAACAAGCGCTACGCCCTTGGCACGGCTTTGTTCCATCTCGGGGCTGCGGCTCCGAGCCCGGTAAGGGACTTGGCCGCGGTACGGCGGGCGGCGCAGAAGTTGTCAGACGCCTGCGGGGACACGGTATACGTGGCGATATTGCAGTTTGGGGCCGCGCACTACATTGTCCGGACCGAGGGCGCCTTCCCGATCCGCGCGCAGTCGGTCAACGTCGGCGACACAATCCCGTTAACGTCCAGCTACAACGGCCTGATCCTCCTGGCCCAACTCGACGAAGATGCCAGGGAGCAACATCTGGCGCGTCTGGAACACGACCAGCCAGACGCCTGGCGCACCACGAGCCTGACCGAACACGAGCAGGCGCTACGATTAGCCCTGACACAAATCGACGCCGATGGCTACGTCTACGGGGCCGATGTCGTCATGCCCGGTCTTGCCGGCATCGCCCTGCCCGTCCCCTCATCCACTGGCCGCCCGATCGCAGCAGTCAGCATTTCCGGGCTGGAATCCCGGCTCCCCGCCGAACGCGAGCCGGAGTTGCTGGCCTTGCTTCGGGCCACCGCGGACGAAATCGCCCGCTTCATCGACTAAGCAATCCTTCGAAAGGACCACCATGAGGCAACCGGCAGCCACACCAGCCCTCCGTCCCGTCGCCGTAGTCACCGGGGGACACCAAGGCCTCGGGTTCGGCGCCGCCGTCGAACTCGCCAAGGAAGGGTTCGACGTCGCGGTCGTGGACCTTCATGCGGAGGCGGACCCGGAAGTCCTCGCCGCCGTTCCGGCAGATCGGGTGCGTTATTACCAGCTGGACATTGCCGATCTGTCGCGGCATCGTCCGGTCCTCGAGGCTGTCCTCAGCGACTTCGGGCGGCTGGATTGCTTGGTCAACAACGCGGGAATCGCTGCCCGCCCGCTGACAGACATTCTTGACCTCTCCCCCGACGCCTTTGACCGCTCCGTCGATATCAACCTCCGTGGCACGTTCTTTCTGACTCAAGCGTTCGCCAACCTCCTGCTCGAGGACAAGGGGCAGGTAGCCGATGACGCCTACAGGAGCATCGTGATCGTCAGTTCCATCGCTGCCGAGCTGGTGAGTGTCGACCGGTCACAGTACAACGTTACGAAGTCGGCCCTGAGCATGGTGGCCAAGCTGTTCGCGGTCCGTCTCGCCAGACACGGCATCTACGTCCACGAGATCCGCCCGGGACTGATTGCCACAGCCATGACCGCCTCGTCGGGCAGCAGCGTGCCGGACGAGTGGGTCGCCGACGGCCGCGTGCCCATCCCCCGTTGGGGCCAGAAGGAGGACGTCGGCCAGGCGGTCGCCACGGTCGCCTCAGGGCGCCTGCCCTACATGACTGGCCAGCCGATCTGGGTTGCCGGCGGCATGAACATGATGCAGGCGCCCTGAACTTCCCTGATCAGCATGCTTTTCGACTGGCCCACAAAGACAAGTTTCCCTTGCTCCGCCTGGGCCGCAGGTCACCGATCGATAGGTGCATGTCGCTGGATTTCGGCCCGGGAGTCTTCTGCGTGACCGGAGGATCGGGTCCCTTCATTTTTCATCGAATCTGCCGCTGGCATCATTATTGGAAGTTCGGACGTCATCAAATCTGGGGAAAGGAAGACCGGTGAGTTGCTGCGGCATGCCGGAGCGTGAGGGTTCACGCTCCATGGATCCTGCCGGTATCCCACACCCGCAAGACCGCCGTGTCTCCCACGACGAGGTGGTGATTCCCTGTGGATCATTCCTCATGGGCGACCACTTCGATGAGGGATATCCCCAAGACGGTGAAACCCCGGTCCATCAAGTCGCACTCGATTCATTCGCCATGGACGCCACCACCGTGACCAACAATCAATTTGCCCGCTTCGTTGACGCCACAGGGTACCGGACCGACTCCGAAGCATACGGGACCTCCGCGGTGTTCCACCTGCAGGTTCAGGCCGCCCCCGCGGACGTTCTCGGCACGGTCGCTGGGGTCCCCTGGTGGGTGAGCGTCAGGGGAGCCGATTGGGCGCATCCGTACGGCCGGCGCTCAAACTGGCAGGACTTCCCGGACCATCCCGTAGTGCAGATTTCCTGGAACGACGCCCAAGCCTACTGCTCATGGGCGGGCAGGAAGCTGCCCACCGAAGCTCAGTGGGAATACGCCGCCCGCGGTGGGTTCGAGGGCCGGCGCTACCCCTGGGGCAACGAACTCCTCGGTAGCGGAAACGTGCACCTGTGTAACATTTGGCAGGGCGATTTTCCCCGAAGAAATCTAGAGCAGGACGGTTTCCTCGGCACCGCCCCAGTGCGCAGCTTCCCGCCCAACGGGTACGGCCTCTACGAAATGAGCGGAAACGTATGGGAATGGTGCGCTGACTGGTTTCTACCCAAGTACTATCGCAACTCGCCACTGATAAACCCTCTCGGCCCCACGATCGGCAGGGGCCGTGCTATGCGCGGTGGATCCTTTCTTTGCCACGACTCATACTGCAACCGCTACAGGCTAGCCGCGCGCAGCTCCAACTCGCCCGATTCTGCGAGCAGCAACTGTGGCTTCCGGACTGTTGGACCCAAAACGCCGGTGTGAAGAAAGGGTTCGCTTCCGCAGCCCTCAGCTTCCTGTACCGAAACCCAGACGGTCGTGCCACATAGAGTGACAGGCTAAACCCGACTGCGGCAGCTGGGGCAGGACAGGCTTGTCAATTACCTGGCAAGTCCCCCTATGTCCTCGCCATCAGCTGCGCTTTGAACGTTCCCCTGTTCGAGGGCCGCTGTGATTGCTTCGGGAGAAGGGAGCGCTTCACGTTCCTCGGGTGGAAGCTTGTCGTACGTATACGAGGTAACGGCAATGGGTTGAGAGGACCCATCGAGCGCGTAGCGGACTGTTGGCTCGTGTTTGGATCCGCAGACGAGGATCCCGACAGTGGGCGCCATCCCGGGGAACTTCACAAGGTCGTTGACGGCGGCGACGTAGAAGTTCAGCTGACCAAGGTGTTCTGGTTTGAACCGGCCGGCCTTTAATTCGACGACGACGAACCGGTTGGTGGGTACGTGTACGAGGAGGAGGTCGATGTAGAAGTCTTCGCCTTCTACATCAAGGTGGTACTGGCGGCCATAGAAGGCGAACCCTCTACCGAACTCAGCCAAGGTCTGGGACATGCGCAGCGTCATGGCCTGCTCGATGGCGAGCTCCTCGGCCTCTTCGGTGAGTCCCAGGAAATCGAGTACCAGTGGATCTTTTGCGACTTCCCGGGCCAGATCACTGCCTTCCCCCGGAAGTCTCGCCTCAAGGTTGTTTGGAGCGGCAGCTTCGCGGGAGTGGAGCTGTGTGAGGATCTGGTGTTCCAGCACAGCAACCGACCATCCGTGCTCGACGGCTTTTAAAGCGTACCAACGGCGCAGCCCGTGTTCGTTGAGCTTGTTCAGGAGGGCCACGTTGTGGCTCCAACTCAATTGTCCAGACGGAGTCTGGACAATTGGTTCCGGCCCCTTCCAAGCGGCGGCGAACGCCCGCATGTTGTAGAGGTTTGTGCGGGAAAACCCCTTCATATGCGGAAACTCTGCACGAAGGTCGCGCGCGAGCCGGTCCAGGACCTTGCTTCCCCACGGTTCAGTCGCCTGCTTGTCGAGGATCGTTCGGCCAAGGTTCCAGTAGAGCTCAACCATGGCGGTATTTACGGCGCGTTGGGCACGGTGCTGGGCTTCCTGAACGAGCACTTTCAGCGCCGACAACACGGCCGCATAGTCTCCAGGTAGTTCAGGTTCGAGCTCGGTCATGGATTCCACAGTAGCCGGACGTTCCGGCTGTCTTCCGCGAAAAATTGTCCAGACGCCTTCTGAACCATTGGAACCGCTGCTCCAGCCGACGCTTGGTTGGACATGACTGCCGGCATGAGTCAGCTGTAATTGTGCAACAACCTGTGGCGCTCCGCTTCGCCTTGCCCAAAACCGGATCACTTCACGAGCAAACAGGCCCCCAGAGCCACGACCAAAACCATGAGGACCACCGGTTTTGTCTTTCGGGATTATCGGCTGGGTCCGCCTTTGGACCTTTCGGCTCCGAGGCCTGCCCCTCCACGGGTCTTTCTGGCTTTGGTCACGCCCTTGCCCATGGTGACCGCTGCGCTGGGGTGTGTGCCTTCGCTGCGGGCGGCTGCGAGGCGTCCCTGTACTTGTTGCTCTGTGGCGGTTCCGGCCAGGGAGGCAGCGAAGGCCTGGTGGTGGGCGGCGGAACCGTACTCCACCGCTGCACTGGTCTCGGCTTTTTCGGGGCGGGCTTTGGGCTGTTGGCTGTCTTCGCCTATGACCCGGTTCTCCAGTTCGTGTCCCATGCCTTGAATGCGGGCGAACAGTTCCTTTTCGGCTTGTGCGTAGCGCTGTTCCAGCGGCTGGCCCAGTGAGCCGGTGAAGCCGGCTTCGGCGAGGAGCTTGGCTTCGCGCATTTCCTTGGCTGCTTTCACGAACTCTGGATCCTGGAAGTGCGAGTCTTCGGCACCGTTGATGGTGGCCGTGGTTTCCTTACGCAGCTGGTCAATCTCGGGTCCATTGATCCCGTCCTTGCCAATAAGGAACATACGTTCCTTCACTTCGGCGTCTGCAGCTGCGACCGCTGTGTGGGTTTTCGCGTTGTGTGCCCTCTGCAATGCCTGTGCCAGGTCGGGGTTGGCCAGGTACTCGGCGGGGACTTGGTGGCGTTCCATCACGGGGGCCAGCTTTGTCGCCTGGGCGCGGAGTTCTTCGGCGCGGGCCGCTGCGAGCAGCTGCATGGCTTTTTCGTGTTCGGCGGCGGCCTTGCGCGTCTCGTCCTGGCTGTACGCCGGCTCATCCTGCCCGGCCTTTTCGGTTGCGATGGTTTCGATCCCGGATTCGAGGTAGGCGGTGTCCGAGCCGACGTCGTGGGTGTCGATGCCGTACCGGGTGAGGACTTCCCGGCGGATCTTCTCCGACGCTTCCAGGGCAGTAGGGTCGTGGTCTTTCCAGCCCTCAGCGACAGCGTGGGCGGCGGCAATGTCGGCCGGCTGCGCCTTCTCCCACCACTGGTCCTTGTGTACGGCGGCGAATGCCGCGTGCGCGGTGCTGCGCTCGGCCGCGAGCCGGGTCTGGGCTTCGTGTGCCGCCTGGGCGTCCTGGTGTTCCTGCTGCCGTAGGGATTCCTGCCGGCGGCGTGCCAGTGTCTCGGCGATGCGCGAGGCGATCAGCAAGGATTGCCGCATGCCGTTATCCAGGACGTCGTCGATGCCGTCTGCTTCACTCAAGGCTATTCCCCTTGCACTAGTGGTGTGATTTTTACCGGTCGAGGCCGGGCGCGGTGTCGCGCCGGCTGGGCTGATAGGTCTTCGCCGGTGTCGCCGGAGTGGGCGTCGCGGGCACCACGGAGCCGGGACGAATCGGGGCCATGCCGCGGAGCGCGATATCCACGGCTCTGGGGACTGCTGCTTCTACGGGCGGTTGTTCGGCTCCTACTCCTACTGGTACAGCTTTGGGCATCGTTGCAGTGAAGGGGGCCAGCTGGTTCTCGACCACTGAACGGATGCGTTGGGCTTCCCGGGCACGCCCGGATTGGGCGTGCATTTCGTACACGGCGAAGGCGGTGTTGATCAGCTGCACCATCAGCGCGGTCTGCGCCGCGGTTTTGTCCTTGCTCGCGGCGGCCATGAACAGCATCGCGGTGCCCGCGATCGACGGCAGCCGAACCGGTGCGCCGTGCCGGCGCGGGTTGCGAAGCTGCGCGGTGCGGGACAGTTCGGCCGCGGTAGCGGCCAGGGGTCCGGGCGTCGGTTCGAGCCGGTGGGACCATGCTGCGAAGGCGCCGGATACTTCCCGGGCGGCTTTCGCCCAGGTCGCGTGATCATCACGCGGGATAGCGCGGAGCCGGTCCGCCAAAGCGGTGGCGTTGCGCGTGTATTCCACCCAAGCCTCCGGGCGCGGCACACTCTGTTCGGGGCCGTTCAGGTTGGCCTTGCGCCGGTTCCTCGCCGCGGCATTCCACTCCGCTGCCGCCTCGATAGCGGCCTGCGGTGAGTCCGCCCATTGCTGGCGCAGCTGCCCCAGGGTCAGGTCGGAAGCGAGCGTTCCCCCGCCGAACCAGACCGGGCGCTCACCGCGTGGCGGGCGCTCGGCCACCGAGTAGCCGACGATGACGTCCGTGGTGTTCTTCGCATAGCGCGGGCGCAGAAGGATTCCGGTGTCGCGGGCGCGGCGGACGAACTCCGCCTCACTGACCGAAGCGCCGGCGCTGGCGCGCACCTTCCGCGCCAGCGACAGGCGGTGCATCTCGCGCTCGTCCCTGATGGCGGTGGCTTTTTCCGCCCGGTCGTAGCCGCGGGACGCGTGCACGGTGGAGAGCTCTTCCAAACCGTACTTGGCCTCCAGCGCCCGGCAGGTTTCCTGCGCGCGGTGGTAGTCGCCGTGGGTGGAGGCCTTGGTGCCGTCCTCGCGGACCAGGGACACCGCGATATGGATGTGGTGATTGCCGTTCTCGCTCGTCCCGTGGTTCACCGCCGCCCAGCGGCACTGCGCCTTCCCGCTGGCCTCGGTGAAGCCCATCGCGTCCACGAAATCGTTGGCGATATCACCCCACTGCTGATCCGTGAGCGCGCCTTCCTCGGCGCGCAGACTCAGCGAGCAGTGCCACACATTCGCGTCCTTGTACCCGACATGGATGCGCTGCTTCCGTACCGGGTCCCACTGCAGGTCCTTGACCCGCACCTCAACCCCGAAGGCCTTGCGCGGCTGGTCCAAATGCCTGGCAATCGCCAACGCATCATCCTTGTCCAGGACGCCGTCGTCGTACCAGGCCATGATCGCCGGATCCCCCGCCACCAGGTGCGGCTCCGTGTGCGCGTTCTTCGTCCTGTCCGCATCCGTCGACACCAAATAGATCATCAGGCCGCCCATCCGCGCACCGCGGGTGATGTTCGGAATCATCGGCTACATCAGCCCCTCGACGGCGCGGTCGATCCGCATCGCCACCTGCCGCACATACCCCAGCACCGCGCGCGCATCCCGCGGGAACTCCTCCCCCGCATTCGCATGCCGGGCAATCTGGTTCACGTTATTCGACACCCGCGCCAACAGCGTATGCAACGCCATCAACTCCGCCGCCGCAGCCTTCCGCTCCGTCGGCGTCTCCGCCCCCTCAGACAGCGCCGCCGAGATCAGCAGATTCGGCACCGTCACCCGCTCCCTCGCCGCACGCGCCACCAGGGCCGCTTCCTCTTCCGCCGTGACCCACAGGTCCCGGCGCTTCTTCGACCCGGCCGGCGAATTCGCACGACGCCGACGCGACAACCGGGAACCGGAAACGTTCTCTTCGCCCATCGGTCTCCCCTCTCATCCTGAAGGCCCAGCGCAGCGACCCCGCAAAACCGGGGACCACACCCCCAGTGTGCCCGACAGACAACACCCTTGTCGAAAGGATTCACCACTTACACCCGTGTAAGTGTATAGCTTGCTCCGCCGGTGCTCCGCTGCGTCCACACGTCCGGGCGCACCTTTCAGGCGACTTTTTCTGGCCCGCCATCTAAGGTTTAACCATGGCGACTATCAGTATTGAAGACACTCAGGAAAAAGCCCGGCAGCTCCTCAATTCACGCATCGAATCTGTCACTGCGCTCGTCCAGGTCCGTCAGCGGATCGCTGATCTCAAAGAGCAGCTGGCCGAGGCCGAACGCGAAGACAAACGCGCCTATGTTCGCGCCACCCGCGACGGCTGGAGTGAAGAAGAACTCAAAAAACTCGGACTGGAGAACGCAGCCGTCAAACGCCGTAAACGGGCCGCCGTACAGCCCGCTAAAACGGCGCCCGCAGCGACCGTGGAAACAGCAGACGATCCCGCCTGAACGCGTAGGACGGGAAGCTCCCACAGCCAGTAGCCCCTCGTCCACATGGGCACGGCAAAAGCTATTTCCTCCGGGCTTTTCCCGCACCCATGTGGACGACGGGACCCAGCGGACCGCCTGTACACAGCCACCACGGCACCACCGGGACATCGTCGCGTTGGGCAAGCGGTGGCCGTGCACAGCCTCTGACGGCGCGGGGCCGGGTGCGGTCAGCTTTCCCATGGCCCAAAACGCAACGCTGCCGACTCCCGGACGGCACAGCGAGGTTTCAGGCGCAGGGCAAACACAACCTTTGGGACTGACATGCACTTAAACGGAAAGAGGACCGGCTGGGGCCGGCCCTCTTCCGTCCTTCGGCAAAAGGAAATCTCGTGCTTCAGCTTAGCTGAAGGTCTCTCTCGTGGGTTGGTGCCTCACGGCGTCGTCATGCCTGGCAGCGCGGCACCTACATGGCTGGGTGGCCGGTGGCGTTTAACGGCGGTCCGCCGGTGGTGAGCAGGGGCCCGGGTTCGCCCGGGGCGGCGGACCGCCCGCCGCATGAAAGGTTTCCGGCGTGTTCGCGGTGAGTGGCCGGGGTCCTTGCCGGGCGGTGGGGTCCGCCCGGCAAGGGGGTCTTAGGCCGCTGTCTCGTCCTCGCCCGGGGTGCCGCTGTCAACGATGATCCGCTCAACCTCAGACGGCGTATATCCCCACGTGATCAGCTGTGTCAGGTAGTCGCGGTGGGTCTGCGACGGGGAGCGCCATGAGTCTTTGGCGATCGTCTTCTCATACCCTGCACAGATCAGCGCGATCAGGGAAAACTCAGGCCGTGCCATGGACTTGGCCACGTGGTCCCTCAGCGGGTTCCAGCCCCACGTCTTGGACCCTTCGGCCTTCGCTCCGACCATGCCGGCGGCGACCTCGCCGTCATAGCCGCTGGCCGTCTCCGGGTGGTGCGTGATCGCGTGAACCGTGAAGTACTGCCAGCCCTTCGGTGCCTGCTTCTTCGCCAACAGGGACTTCACAAATTCCCGGCGCACCGTCGTGGCCGAGACCATGGCCTTGTTGTTCTCGATCAGGGTTTTCCGCTCGGCCTTCTGCTCCTCCGTCATCGGCCCTTTCCGTGCACCGGTGCCGCCGTCGTAACGCTCGTATCGCGGGGTGAAACCCAGGTCCTTCCACCCGCTGATGACCGGCTTCGCGTGATGCTCACCCCGGTAGTCGGTGCTGATCACGTACGCGTTGGCGTCCTCATCGGTGGCCGGATCCCCGTCCGCCCGCAAGGCTGCGGAGACATACAGGTTCTCCTCCTCGGCGTAGTATCCGGCGTCCTCCACCACCGTCTTGCCCCGGGCCGTGAGTTCTTCACGGAGCGCGGCGAGGGCCGCGACGCTGTCGCGGCGGTCGCGCAGCAGCTGTGCGACGTGCAGCAGCTGGTCGGGTTCGTCCGCGAGGACGGACTCCAACTCGGCAGTGGCGTCCTCATCCCCTTCGAACTCGGCCATGATCAGCGCCTCCTCGATCGACCAGCCCTTGCCCAGGGCGGCGGCACCCGCCACGGAGGCTTTGGCCTTCAACGCGCCTTCGACACTGGTCCTGGTCCGTCCGGTCTTCTTCGCGATGGCGGCCGCCGAAACCCCGATCAGGGACAGCTGGTGGTACGCGTCGGCTTCATCCGCTTCCGTCAGTTCCGCGCGCTGGATGTTCTCCACCACCTGCGTCACGATGCGTTCTGCCTCCTCCGGGGACTCGATAATCATCACCGGAATCAGCGGCCGTGCGGCTTCCACCGCCCCGCGGGTGCGGCGCTGGCCCATCAGGACATGCACCGTACCGTCGTCCTTGCGGTGCGCGATCACCGGCTCCATCACGCCGTGCTCCCGAATGCTGGCCACGAACTCAGCAGTCAAGGCTGCGTCCTTGCGGACATTCACGTCCACGGTCAGGGTGGCCGGGTCGAGCATTTCGAGCGTCGGTGTTGCGTTCATGTGGTGTTGCTCCTTTTTGCCGAAAGGTTGGCGGGTAAGGCGATCGTGGTGACCGGCCAGCGTCCCCTCTCCCCCGCCGCGTTGTTTGTGTTGCTGGCACGAAGTGCTCTACGGGGCCGACGGAGGCGTCTCCTCCCGCCCAGGGCAAGGTGCCGGGAATCTTCGAAAGGAAATAAGCGACCCAGGAGCGCCGTCGAAGATTTCCGGTGCCGCAGGGCCCCGGAGGAACGACGGGGTCAGGAGCTTGAGCCGGAGCGGACCGTATGATCCGCCAGGACAGCCACAAAAACGTCGTAGACACAACAGGTCCGGGCACGGCGGAGCCCTGCGGAGCCGGGACCGGACCCAACAGCCGGCCACGAAGCGAAGCGCAGTGGACGCCCTTATCGGGTGCGAGCCCCGCGAGCACCCGCTTCCCGGTCACCACGGATCTCGCCCCGGGTTCGCCCCGACGGGGTCTTGCCGCGCACACCGGGTGGTCTGTGCAGGCAGCTGGCGGGAATGGCGGTCCGCCGCCGGCGACCAGCCACCCGACCCGGCCACTGGCGGCGGACCGCCCGCGCACCTCCGAAAGGGGCGATAACCCGGGCACCCACCTACTCATGCGAGTAAGCGGGTGCCCGCCGTCTTAGGCCGTTGCCGGCTGCAGTCCGAAGAGCTGCTGTGCAAGGTCGATCAGGTCCCGGGGTACGTCGCCCTCGTCCCCGTCGGGGGTCTCCCCCAGGAACACGGCATCCCCGCAGTACAGGTCGGCCAGCACCCCGGTTTCCTCCAGGACCAGCAGGCCGGCACGGCGGTTCGGGGCAAGGCCCAGGATTTTGCCTTCCTCATTCAGGTAGAAGTGCCAGTCCCCACCGCTCACGGCTTCAATGTTGCCGCCAACCAGGGTTTGCAGGGTCTCCAAACCCGCGTCGATGGTTTCCACGCGGGCCGGCTCGTTCAGGTCCGCCGGGATGATCAGGGCGGTACAGGTGCTCATCAAGGTTGCGTCCTCTCAAATGATCGTCTCTGAGGATGGCGCGGTGCCCCGCCGCACGAGGCGGGGCACCGGCTGGTGAGGGGATGGTTAGGCGGCGTCGTAGATGGTGCAGGGCGTGCGGTAACGGCCTGGCAAGTCCGCCACGGCCTCGGGCAGGTCTTCCGGGCCCTGCGCCTGCCCGTTCTTCCAATGGAAGAACGCCTGCTCCGTGATCGCTTCCCAAAAACGCGCCTTGGTCCGGTAGAACGTCGTCCGCACATCGCCCTCACAGTACGTGGCCATGCCGAACAGGTTGCCGGTCTCATCGGCGGTGCGGATCCCCGCGACCATGACATACGGCCACTGGCCAAGGTCCCAGCCGTCACACCCCCAGCTGGGGATCACGGACCAGCCGTGTTCACTGATCACGTCCATCCAGTCGTAGCCGTCGTTCATGTGGTAATCCACGAGCACCGGAACGTCACGGATGGTTTCGCCGGTATCGACGGTGGTCACGGTCCTGATGGTGACTGCATTCATGTGGTGTTGCTCCTTTTTGCCGAAAGGGTGGCGGGTGAGGCGGCTTAGGTGACCGGCCAGCGTCCCCACTCACAGTTGTTTTGGCTGCTGGCGAAGCTTGCGGAGCTGTGGCCGACGGAGGCCTGTCAACCCGCAGGGCAAAGGCCGGGAAATTCCCGAAGGAAATCAGCGACAAAGGAGCGCCGCAGGGAAATTCCCGGACCGCAGGCCCCGACGAAGGAGGGGCTAGACCGGCCGGAGCGGACACGTACAATCCGACAGGACAGCAGCCAAAACGTCGTAGACAAAATCAGGTCCGGGCACGGCGGAGCCCTGCGGAGCCGGGACCGGACCCAATCAGCCGGCCATGCAGCGAAGCGGAGGGGCCGCCCGATCCAGTGCGAGCCCCGCGAGCACCCACCTGACCCGAAGCTGCAGCCCGGCTTGAAACCGTAAAGCTCCCACCTAATCCCCCAGCCCCAGAGCGGGGATCCTCTACGAGGGAGAGAACCATGCGACTACGGAGCCTCTTTCAGCCGGCGCCCAAAATCCGCCGTGAGGGACTCCTCCCCTACTGCGCCAAACCCGCCCGAAGGACCCGAACAGCTAACGCCGGAGCAACTGATGGCTCTGAAAGACGCGTGGTCGGAGCTCAGCAGCGCAGCTGAGGCCGCCGGCGTGCGAAGCATGCGGGCATGTACGCATAACGGGAGCGCATGGCAACAGAACGCCGCGGCTATCCGCAGCATGGCTGCCATGATCAGGGAAGTCCCCGGACCGGAAACAGCTGCATCAGCGGACGATAGGCCAGTGCGCTAACTGGCTCTCAACGGATCACACAGACCAACCCCACCAACGGACTTAGCCCTTAGGCCTGCAACCACGCTCAATGGAGAGCCTGAAGTTTGAGAGGACCTAGTGCTTCCGGCGCCTAGGCGACTTGCCTGTTGGATGACGGCCGACTATCGTAATGATTGCCCGCCATTGCGATGGAATGGGAAGAAGGCCCTTGAACCCCAGCCGGACGACTGGATCTTGGGCCTTTCGTGTTTAAGCCGAGTCTGGCGTCGTCCGTTCAAGTATCAGAAGATCTTTCAACGCCTCGTAGTAGGCGTCATGCCCGAGGTGCTTTGCATTAATGGCACCAAGGAAAATGTCAGGTATCCATAGAAGCGGATCATCACCCCCACGGCAGTGGCTAATGGTGAAGTCACGATCGACGACCTTCTGACCTCTAAGAGCCACGAGGTGAGCGACGTCCTTTTGGTTCTGGGTAGGCATCCGCGATTCACAGACAACTTCCCGGACACCCATCGAAGCCAACTCATAGTAGATCGTTTCTAGGCACTTCCGTCTGAAACGTTCGGTCTTGTTTTGTCGTTGACTCATGTGGGTCACAACCGCTGTCATGGGTGTCAGCTCGCTCACCGCCGCAACGATCTTCTTCCGGCGTGCGTCACTTTCGTCTGTCCAGTGGAGTTTGATTTGTCCCTTGAGACGCAAGGACAGCAGCTGCTCCCGAAGCTCTTCGGCCGAGTCCTCAGGAACGACTGCGGCGCACACCAGGTACTGCTGTGAGTCTTCTGACCGGATGGCAGAAGATTCATCAAGGTAAGCACGAAGTTCTGAAGGCATAAGAGACACGCATCTGAGTAGGGGGACGGACGAGTGAACACGTAGAACTGTATGAGCGATCGTGCCGTCTATCCACTAGAATGATTTGACGGGTAAAGCCGCAAGTGAGATAGATCAATATTGAGATGTCATGAAGAGCTACTGGCGGCTTTAGACGTTCAATATTAGATGTAGAAAGGCTCTCGAAATTAGCATTGTCCCCTTGGACTTTTCCCGGCTCCCCACCCCCAAGGACCGCCAGGCCTACGCAGCGAGACTGGGCAGGCTAACCGGCAGCTACGGCGAGTCCGTCAAGCGCGCGACCAGGACCATTCACACATTTCATGGGAAAGGGCCCCTGCTGGCGCGTGGCTTCCGCCTCCGTCACGAATTCATCTACCGCGGCGAAGCCCCAGCCGGTGATTTCTCGGACCGAAGGGTCCCGCCCCGCCATCTTCGCCCACCTTCTACTGAGATTTCGTCAAGCCGTGGTTCAACTCTCAGGCTCTATCTCACGGCCCTAGCCATTGCTCAGATGACCAAAACGGCCGGTGGCCACCCGCAGTGGTTACCCGTCGTAGGGAATACCGGCCGGCCTGGCTGGACTGATCTGGTCGCAACTGACGCTGTAAGAGCGGGCAACGGGCTGACAACGCTCGAAGCGAAGGACAAGAGAGCCCGGTCCGTCCGGGCAAGCTTCAAAAGTCTGGAGAGGGCGAACCTCATTCGGTTTGCCAGGTCAGAGGGCAAGCGAGGGGACTTCGAAAATTACGATCTACTAGACGAGCGCGGATCCAGCGGTGAACAGCAGCTCTATAAAGTGCCAGGCCTCAAGGAGCCCCTAACCACCTTGCCATCCGGGTTCGTTCTGAATTCCTGGATCCACGTACTGGAGGACTCGGAACTCGCGCTCCTACTCATGATCGCTTGTGGCATAGGGAGCCTGCCCGGGCCCTTCGTCAGCATCCCAGCCGAAACCAGGCTCCTGCACTACGGGATTGGCCGCGATCCGTATTCCCGTGCCCGAAAGACCCTGGAGTTGTTTGGCTTACTAAACGTGGAGGAAGTGAAGCGTCACCGCGACGGCAAAACGGAAGGAGGAGAGAATCATTTCCTCCACAAGTTCCAACTCAGAAGAGAAGGCTTCGATGAAGAGGCTCTGCCTACTGTCATCGCCATCCTAAAAGAACAGCTGGCAAGGACATAAGCAGGGCAGGACTCATGCTCCTGCTGGACGCTTCCACGGTCGTCCCGGCTACAGCAGTAAGGCAACGACACCTCGACATACTCACGGTTATCGGCACCCCAGTTTGTTCTCGCGTGGATGGATCAACCTTGGGTGCCGGCCAGGAGTGCCGTTGCTTGGCCGACCACAGCCGAGGCTCAGAAAACCGTAAGTATGCGGTTTTGTTCACACTACCCGAAGAGGCCTCTGAGCAAAGTTGCCGCTCCCCCTGCCAAGGAGAAACCTGTGACCAACCGCATTGCTCGTTTCTCCGGGACGGCGCGTGAAAGAAAGTGCCCCGTAGTGGCCCCGGCAAGCAAGGCAACAGCTGAGGAAACCCATACGGCTGGACTCAGTTCAGCTGATCCACGCATGACGAGGGCGAGGATGTTGGAACCCAGAAAATATACCTGCACGGTTCCGACGAATGTCATGAATGCCCATCCATCGGCGACCGAATGCGCCGCGAGAATCGGTCCGCCAGTCCCCGCGGTCACGTTCATGCCGCCGGATAATAGGCCCGTCAGGAGTGCACCCCGTCTGCCTTGCAGGGATCGCAATCGGACTCCGCTCAGGACCAGACCCACCGCCAGCATAATCAGCAGACCAACCGCGACCATGAGCGCCGGTGCGGTCATGAGAGCGACAAGTTGCGCTCCAATTACCGTTCCGGCCAGGCTGCCCAGGAACAGTTGGACCGCCCTTTCCCACAACACGTAGCGCCAGGTCCTGCACAACACTGCCGCTGCAAGGACGGCGTTCAGTACGAGACAAAGCGTCACACCGTTGAACGGTCCCATGACCAACACCAAGACCGGCGCTGCTACCAGGGTGAAGCCCAATCCCGTCACCCGCTGTGAAACCGAGCCCAGGAAGACCGCCAATCCGGTCAGGCCCAGTTCAAGCGGTTGCATCAGACTGACCTGCCGGGGACTTCACTGAACAACTCCGATGAAGGCAAGGCCCGAGACTCGCTGCGGCAATTGCCCGGATTCCTCTGGGGGAAGACAGTTCCCAGGGCCTTCAGTACCCCGCGGGCTTTGTCCTGGATTTCCTCATATTCGGCCGCAGGGACCGAATCTGCAGTAATGGCTCCGCCGATTCCCAGGGAAAGGCACTGGCGCGGGGTTCCCTCCCCGTCAGCGGGTTGATCGATGACCAGGGTGCGGATGACGACGGACAGATCACAGGCCCCGTTGGCCGAGAAGTATCCGATCGCTCCTGAATACACGCCGCGCGTGCCTGCCTCCAGCCCGTCAAGAATAGCCATCGTCCGGGGTTTCGGCGCCCCGGTCATCGAGCCAGCAGGAAAGGCCGCCGCCACCGCGTGGGCACGCCGGATGCCGAACCGGAGTTTTGCACTGATGGTGCTGACCATTTGGTGGACGGTGGCGTAGCTTTCGATGGCGCACAACCGCTCAACCTGGACCGATTCCGGTTCCGCGGAGCGTGAGAGGTCATTGCGCATCAGGTCGACAATCATGATGTTTTCGGCGCGGTCTTTTTCCGAAGAAGCCAATGCTTCGCGTAGCGCCCGGTCGATCACGGGATCCGCATGCCGTGGCCGGGTTCCCTTGATCGGCTCGGCCGTCATCAGGCCGTCGCTGTCGATCTGGAGGAACCTTTCCGGGGAGGTACTGGCGATCCGGAGGCTGTCGAAGGCCAGATAGGCCGCGAACGGGGCCGGATTGTGTCGGCGCAGCAGCCGGTAGACCTGCCATGGTTCGACCGGTTGCTCCGGCTCGGCCACGAGCTGGGTGGTCAGGCAGACCTCGTAGGAGTTTCCGTTGGTGATTTCCGACTTCGCGGCCAGGATCTTGCCCAGGTACTGCTGCTCGTCGTCCAGGCAGCGAAACTGGAGCGTCCGGCCAACGGGTGCAGCATCATCCGTGCTGCAGGCAATCCGGCGGTTCCCCCTCCGGATCCGGGACAGCCTGTGCAGCGCCGCCGCCGCGCCCGCCTGCCAGGATCCGGTATCCAACCCGGGCCCGCCGGGTACCAGCGACATTATGTAGGAGCAGCGTTCGGCATGGTCGATGACGACGGCACGGCTGGCGAAGATAAGTGCGGCGTCAGGGGCCCGGTAACGGGCGAAGCTCACGGCGCGTAGCGGGACGGCGCCTCCGGTTTCCCGCTTGAGTTCATAGCCGAGGTATCCCAGCCATCCCAAGGCAAACTGTGAGGGAAATGCTCCTGGTGCCGGTTCCAAGACCTTGTCCCAAGCGCCGGCAAGCCAGTTGAAGAAGGGAGAACGCACCCGTACCTGCAGTTGTGCGGAGGACACGGTGGTCATCCCGGAGAAGTGCGTCACATACATGCCGAGACTGCCTGAGTCATCGGCCAGGATGCTGAAGCGGTTGCGCGGCTGCGGCGCTGTTTCCGCGTTTGAACTGTCCAGCCAGACTGCCCGCGCGGAGGAACGGAACAAGACGTCGAAGGCATCCTCGGCGTCCGGGTACGCTTCAATTTTCCGGACCTGCAAATCCAGGTGTGGAAGCCGGATACGCTCGGCGATTTTCAGCGGTGCGAGCTGTGGCAGCGATCCCACGGCAACCATCACGTGGTACGTTGCCCAGGCCTCCAGTGGCCCGGCCCCTCCGGCAGGACGGCAGGTGAGCACCAGATCTGCATCCGGCAAGGGATCCGCCGGGCCCTCCGGCCCGAAGGTCCCTGCCTGCAGGACCGCGTCGAGGTCCCAGGCACGCCGCTGTCCGGAGACGCCCTCGCCCTCGACGAACAGAACCGCCGCGTCCCGGAAGGATTCTTCCGGGGTCTGCGCAGTATAGGGCGCCTCGCCGGCATGCAGGACCGCCACCTGCAGATGAGACCCCAGCTCGGTCTCCAGCATGCGCACCAGACACGCTCTGGCCGCTGCCGGCCCGTCAATGCCTACCCGCAGTTGGTTCTTCTGGTCCGGGAACATGGTTCGGGCCCATCCCTTCCATGAATCGCACAGGTGGCCCGTCCTTTCAGGACGGGCGGGCAGTGCTGACAGTTGCGGCTAGCGGTGTCCGAGCACGAGATCGAGGAATTCCTGCCGGGAGCGGAAGTCGCTCCGCAGGATGCCTTTGACCGACGACGTCACCGTCCGGGAACCCTGCACCCGGACACCGCGCAGGGACATGCACAGGTGCTCGGCTTCGATCACCACTCCCACACCTTTGGGCTCCAGGTGTTCATCCAGCCAGGATGCAACCTGTGTGGTCAGCCGTTCCTGCACTTGGAAGTCGGAGGAAAAGTGCTCCACAATCCTGGCCAGCTTAGACAAGCCGATAAGCCTGTCCCCGGGCAAGTAGGCAACATGTGCAACCCCGGTAAAGGGAAGCAGGTGGTGCTCGCACAGGGATCGCAACGGGATGTCCTTGACCAGGACCAGACCGTCGTAGGTTCCGTCATTCTCGAAGCTCGTCGCCTCAAACGGCTCGGGGGTGAGCATTTCCGCGAACGCTGCGGCCACCCGGCGCGGTGTCCCTGCCAGATGCGGGGAAAAGGGGTCCCGCCCCAGCGCCTTCAGCAAATCCAGCACGGCGCGCTCGGCCGCATCGACGTCAATCGACGCGGGCGCCGGTTTAATCCTCAAGGGCCGCCCCTCATCCTCGATTACGGGCGGCGCGGTCTCGCTTGTAACCGACATCTGGTCCTCCCCGTCCTGCTTCGTACCTAGCCTTGCCTGGCGCTGTCGGCGGACAACCCCGCCACAACGCAATTGACGAGAGTCTCCACGAGCGCTTCATCCGGCTGCATCTTCTGCAGCACCATGCGGTAGACCAGTGGTGCTCCCACAATCGTGACGGCAGCCTCGACCGGCACCTCCGGCCGGATCTCGCCCCTGGCCTTGGCCCGCGCCACAATGGCCGTGTTCGTGGACATCTGCTGGAGTTCCATCCATTCCCGCAGGTGTGCGCCGAACACCGGATCCTCGGCGGCGACGCCGATGAGGGCGCCGAACATTTTGTCCACACCTTCGCCCCGGAACTCCTTCAGCCGCGCCTGAAGAAGCATCCGGAGTTCATCGCGGAAACTGCCTAGATCCGGAATTTCCGGTGACCGGATGATCCGGCTGGCCGCATCGATCAGCAGGCTGGTCTTGTCCGGCCAGTATCGGTAGATAGTGGCTTTGCTCGTCCTGGCCCGTGCCGCAATGGCGTCCATGGTAAGGGCGCTGCCGCCGCCTTCCTTGAGGATCGCGACGACGGCGTCCATGATTTTCTGTTTCTTGGCCTCCGTCCTGGCCTCCGCCAGGCTCGGTTCCGCTGCTGCCTGCATGGTGTTCATTCTGCCTCCTGCTTCAAATTTACCTCTTGACGGTACTGTACCGTTTCGTACAGACTGTGTGAACCGGGTCACGCCAAATGGCTCCAACGTCATTTCGAGGTGAAGAACCCGTGCTTTTAGCCTCCTTGGCTGTCCGACGTCGAAAGGAAACCAAAATGCCCGAGAACTCCGTGAAGCGCCGCAAGGTCACCATCCGCCACCTGATGGAGAAGAAGGCGCAGAAAGAGCCGATTCGCGCCATCGGCGTCTACGATGCCCCGATGGCCTCGATCGCCGACCGTGTCGGGTTCGACATGCTCGTGAACGGCAATGGCGGCCCGATGTCGCTGCTGGCCCACCAGCACCCTATGGGGGTTCTCTACGAGGAGCAGCTGGCACTGACCAAAGCGGTGAGCCGCTCCACGCAGTACGGCTTCATCGTCAGCCATCTGCCGTGGATGACCTACCACCAGTCCAAGGCGCAGGCTATCGAGAGCGGTGGACGCATGCTGGCCGAAGGCGGGGCGGATGCCGTCAAGGTCGAAGGCAACGAGTACACCGCGGAGTATGTGGCCGACATGGTACGTGCCGGGATTCCTGTCGTTGGGCACATCGGGATGCAAGCTTCCCGCAAGATTGAGCAGAGCGGCTATGGCAAGAAGGGCAGGACCGCGGAGGAGGCGCGCGATATCGTCCGCGGAGCCCGGGCCTTCTCGGAAGCCGGCGTGTGCGCCTTCATCATCGAGCAGGTTCCCAATGAGCTGACCAAGTATCTGGCCGAGACCCTGCCGCAGCCCGTGATCGGCGTCGTCGCCGGCCGTGACGGTGACGGGATCTACGAAATCAGCGGCGATCTGGTTGGCTACACCGCCTTTAAGGCGCCCAGCCACAAGCGGACCTTCGCGAACGTCGCCCCGATCATCGAAGAGGCCATGCGGCAGTTCTCCGATGAAGCCGCCGCTGGAAACTACCCGCCCAAAGAGCATGACCTGCTCATGGACCCGACCGAATACAAGAAGTTCCTGGACTTGGTCTCCTAGACGCCGGCCCTATCGAAGGATCAGACATTATGACCCGTGTGAACACCATCGACGATGCTGTCGTACAGAAAACCTGGGCGCGCCTGCTCGACTCACCCCGGTGGGAAATGGCTCCCGTGAAAAACCCTCTGCTGCTCGTCGACGACCTGCCGTCGGGTGCCACCGTGACGATGGGCTGCTTTGCCAACTCGGAGGGATTCCAAAAGTCCATCGAGCTGACGGCGGCGATCATCGCCCGCGGCTTCGAAGTCATCCCTCACCTGCCCACCCGCTCCCTGACCGGCCGGGACCACCTCAAGGATGTCCTCGACGCCTACCGCGATGCCGGAGTCGCCGACATCTTCGTCGTTGCCGGAAATACCAAGAAGCCGGCAGGACCGTATGACGGAGCGCTCGAGGCCCTGGAGGATATTGCCGCCGCCGGGTTCAGGATCGGCGTCGGCGCCTACCCCGAGGGGCACCTCTATATGGACGAGGCCGCGGCCTTTGAGCTGCTGCGCCGGAAGCAGGAATACGCCTCCTATCTGGTGACCCAGACATGTTTTGACGCCGAGGCCTTCCGCAGCTGGCTCACCCGGTTGCGCGAGGCGGAAGTTTCCCTGCCGGCGCACCTGGGCATCGCAGGTGTCGTTCAGCGCAAGGAACTCATCCGGATGGCCGGCGCTTTGGGTTTCGGCGCCTCGATGAAGTTCATCAGCAAGCAGCGATCCCTGGCAACAAAAATGATGCTGCCGGGCGCCTACGATCCCACCGGGCTACTGACCGACGTGGCCCGGGTGGCCGCTGACGCTTCACTGGGCGTATCCGACGTGCATCTGAACACCTTCAACCAGGTCGCCAGCACGCGGGCCTGGTGGGATGGACTCCGCGGGAAAACCTCGTCCTAAATACACGGCATCTCAAAGGAGAGAGCATGTCTACAGGAAATTCCAGGAACGGAGCCGGCCCGGCCGAGCCGAACCTGATGCGCCGGGTGGCCAATGCCAGCATGGCCGGCTCGCTGCTGGAGTGGTACGACTTCTATCTGTACGGCTTCGCGGCCGCCCTCGTCTTCGCCCCACTCTTCTTCCCGGAGACCGACCCGCTGCTGGGGACCCTGGCCTCCTTCGGTACCTTCGCCGTCGGCTTTATCGCCCGGCCGGTCGGCGGCATCATCTTCGGCCACTTCGGGGACCGGATCGGACGCAAGGCCATGCTGGTGATCACCCTGGTCATCATGGGCCTGGCCTCCGTAGCGATCGGGCTGCTGCCCACCTACGAACAAATCGGGATGGCGGCACCGATCCTGCTAATCCTCATGCGCATTCTCCAAGGCATTGGTCTCGGGGGCGAATGGGGCGGAGCGGTGCTGATGGTGGTCGAGTATTCCCCGGAGAACAAGCAGGGCTGGTGGGGCAGCGTCATCCAGCTGGGCGCCTGCCTCGGCCAGGCCCTGGCCACGGGACTGCTCTTCGGCTTCTCGTTCTTTCTCAGCAACGAGGCGTTCATGTCCTGGGGCTGGCGGGTGCCGTTCCTGCTCAGCGGTGTCCTCCTGGTGGTGGGCCTGTTTATCCGGCTCAAGATCCTCGAAACACCGTCATTCCGCAACGCGCAGGCCAAGAAGGAAGTGGCGCGCTTCCCGCTCGCCCTGGTGTTCCGCCGGAACTGGCGGTCCCTCCTGGCCTGTTTCGGTGTGTACCTGGGCGCCATCACCGTCCCGTTCTTCCTCCAGGGGGTGTACCTCACTTCCTACGGAACGAACACGCTGGGCCTGGACAGAAACGGCGTTCTCTTAGGAGTGGCCGCACTGCACGCGACGCTCTACTGCGCCGTCACACTCCTTGGTGGACGGATGGCGGACCGGATCGGACCCTTGCGTGTCATCCGTACGGGCATGCTGACATTGATCCCTGCCTCCGTCCTCGGGGTGCTGGTACTGGGCCCGTCCATCCCGCAGCTCATTGCCAGCATCGTCATCTTTGCCATACCCCTGTGGTGGGCCTGGGGGGCACTGCCGGCGTACTTCGCCAGATCGTTCCCCACCAATGTCCGCTACAGCGGCATCTCGCTCTCGGCGCAAGCGGCAACCATCGGCGGCGGATTCGTGCCGATCGTCCTGACCCTGGCGGTAGCAAAGCTAAACTCCGTCTGGCCGCTGGCCATGGTCGGCGGCGGCTGCGCCCTGATCGGCCTGATGCTGCTCCTTCTGGCGCCCCGCCATCCGGGCGGCGGTGCCGGGGACGGAACAACGACAGCCAAACCCCTGGCCGATGATGACACGGTCCAGGCCGGACGAAGGGACTGAACTCGAATGGAACAGAAACGCCGCAAGCTCCGGATACCGGACCTGCAGCAAAGGAAACGCAACGGCGAACCCCTCGTCCAGCTGCTGGTCACGAACCACCGGGACGCCGCCGTCGCGGACAGCTTCGGAGCGGACATCATCACCGCCTCGGATGCGGCAGGCCTGATGCTCTTCGGCATGGACAGCAGCACGGACATGACCCTCGATGACATGATCCTCGTCGGCCGCGGCATTGCCCGCAACGTCCGCACCGCGATCTGCCTGGTCGCGATGCCCTACTGGACCTACCAGGTCTCACCGCAGCAGGCCGTGGAGAACGCCGGCAGGCTCATCCAAGCCACCGGTGCGGACGGCGTTTCCTGCGAAGTCAACCGGCACCACCGGGACGCCGTGGCGGCCATCGTCCAAGCCGGAATCCCGGTCCAAGCCCACATCGGCCTGTCCAGCCAGCGCTCCGCGCAGCTAGGGGGGGTCAGGGGGCTGGGCAAGACCATGGACGAAGCCTGGGAATTCGTCGACGATGCCAGCGCCATGGCTGAGGCAGGCTGTTTCTCCATCATTGCCGAACTGCTGGCCGCCGAGGTCACCGGCCATATCGCCTCAACGGTTCCAATACCTGTGATCTCGATCGGATCCGGCGGATCCTGCGACGGCGCCGGCGGACTCTTCGAAGACCTGTACGGACTCGCCGGAACGCATGTCCCCCGCCACGCAAAGGTCTACCACACCCTGGGCCCGATGCTGGAAGAAGGCATGCAGAACTTCGTGGCCGACATCCGGGCGCGCACCTACCCCCAGCGCGAGCACTCGGTGGTCATGGAAGCGGCGGAGGCCAGGAAATTCAAGACCTCGATTACCCGCCGCAACCGCAGCACCGCGGCCTCCTAGGAGCGGTCGGGTGTGCCCGGAGAACTTCCCGGGCACACCCGACCGGCCACCAGCCGGAAAACGCGAACGAAAGGAATTCGGGATGTCGCTGTACCAGCAGGCTTACCGTGCCAGCCTTGCCGACCCGGAACAGTTCTGGGACCAACAGGTATCCTTAATCGACTGGGTGGAACGCCCCCACTCCGTACTGGACCAGACAGCAAAACCGCTGGCCCGCTGGTTTCCCGACGGCCGGCTGAACACCTGCTTCAATGCTTTGGACCGGCATGTTGCCCAAGGACGCGGCAGCCAGGCAGCTATCCACTATGACAGCCCGGTCACCGGAACCCGTCGAACCCTCACCTACGGCCAGCTACTGGACGACGTCTCGGCGTTCGCGGGCGGCCTTGCCTCGCTCGGCGTCGACACGGGCGACCGGGTGCTCATCTACATGCCGATGCTCCCCCACACCGCAGTGGCGATGCTCGCCTGCGCCAGACTCGGCGCCGTCCACTGCGTGGTGTTCGGCGGCTTCGCCGCCGCCGAACTGCGAAGCCGGATCGAGGACTTCCGGCCCAAAGTCGTCATCACCGCTTCATGCGGGATCGAACCGAAAAGAATCGTCGAGTACAAACCGATCGTGGATGAAGCCCTGGCTGCGGCGGGGCACCGTGTGCAGCGCTGCATTGTGCTGCAGCGGCCGCAGGCCGAAGCTTTAATGGTGCCCGGGCGCGACATCGACTGGGAAGACGTCCACGACACCGGCCGGGCCGCTCCGACCGGGTGCCGTACCGTCGCCTCCGACGACCCCCTCTATGTCCTGCATACCTCGGGCACCACAGGCAAGCCCAAGGGCATCGTCAGGGACAATGGCAGACACGCGGTCGCCATGGCGTGGTCCATGAAGAATATCTACGGCATCGGTCCCGGAGACGTCTGGTGGGCCGCCTCGGACCTCGGCTGGGTAGTGGGCCACTCCTACATTGTCTACGCCCCGCTCATTGCCGGTGCCACCACCGTGCTGTACGAGGGCAAACCCGTGGGAACCCCCGATGCCGGCGCATTCTGGCGCGTCATTCAGGACTACCAGGTGTCCGGACTTCTGACCGCGCCCACCTCGCTGCGGGCCATCCGCAGGGAGGACCCGCAGGCCGCCGAGGCAGACCGGTATGATCTGTCCGGCCTGCGGAACCTGTTCCTGGCCGGCGAAAGGCTGGACCCGGAAACCTATGCCTGGGCCTGCGAGGTCCTCGGAATACCGGTGACCGACCATTGGTGGCAGACCGAGACCGGCTGGCCCATCGCTGCAAATCCCCGCGGCCTGGAAAGCCTGCCGGTCAAACCCGGATCATCGACTGTTCCGGTCCCCGGCTACGACGTCCGCATTCTGGATGCGGCCGGCCGTGAGGCGCCTGCGAATACGGAAGGGGCGGTGTGCCTGAAACTGCCCCTGCCCCCGGGCACCTTGGCCGGCATATGGGGAGATCCCCGGCGCCTCGAACGGTCCTACTTGTCCACCTTCCCGGGTTACTACCTGACCGGGGACGGCGGTTACATCGACGAGGACGGCTACGTGCACATCCTGGGCCGGTCCGACGACATCATCAATGTCGCCGGGCACCGGCTGTCCACCGGAGCCATGGAGGCCGTCCTTGCCCAGCACCCGATGGTCGCCGAATGCGCCGTGGTCGGCATCGACGATGCACTCAAGGGACAGCTGCCCCTGGGATTGGTTGTCCTCAAGACCGGGGCCGCCATCGATTCCGGCACACTGCAGGCGGAGCTGGTCAGACAGGTCCGGGCCACCATCGGAGCCGTGGCAGCCTTCCGGAAAGTCCTCGTGGTCCCGTCGCTGCCCAAGACCCGGTCCGGCAAAATCCTGCGCAAGACCCTGCGGGAAATTATCGCCGGACAGGACACCGGAGTGCCGCCGACCATTGAGAACCCGGAAGTTCTCCAGCTGCTGCGCCCGCTGCTAGCCGCCTCCTCCTGAGCCTTTGAAAGGAGCCCTGCCATGTACGAAAACACATATGTGCTGTCATTGTCGTGCACCAACCGGCCAGGTATCGTCGCGGCCGTCTCGAACAAGCTGCTGGAACTGGGCGGAAACATCACCGATGCCCAGCAGTTCGACGATCTGACCACCGGGCGGTTCTTCTCCCGCATCGAGTTCGAGACACGCGGTCCACAGCTGCCCGTCCAACGGTTGCGCGACCGGCTCGCAGCTGTCCTGGATCCGCTGGAAGCAAACTGGCACGCGCGCCACCTCAACGAACGCAAACGGATCCTGCTGCTGGTCTCCAAACAGGACCACTGCCTGGCGGATCTGCTCTACCGGCAGCGGACCGGCGAACTGCGGGCGGAGATCGCCGGGATCATCTCGAACCATCCCCAGACCGTCCATTCCAGCGTCGGTCTGGGCGACATCCCCTATTTCCACATGCCAGTTGATCCCGAAAACAAACCCAAACAGGAAGAAAAGCTGCTGGCCCTCACCGGAGAGCTCCAAGTCAACCTTGTCGTCCTCGCCCGCTACATGCAAGTCCTTTCCGACCCTCTCTGCTCAGAACTCGCGGGATGGTGTATAAACATTCACCATTCCTTCCTGCCCGGGTTCAAGGGCGCCAAGCCCTACCATCAGGCGTACGACCGCGGCGTGAAACTGATCGGCGCCACCGCCCACTACGTCACCGGCGAACTGGACGAAGGACCGATCATCACCCAAGACGTCGAGCCGACCAGTCACCGGGACACCCCCGGGAGCCTCGCCCGCAAGGGACGGGACATCGAACGCAGGGTCCTGGCCTCGGCCGTTCACCACCATCTGGAAGACCGGGTCTTCCTCAACGGCAAGACCACCGTGGTGTTCCCCGAATGAGCACCGATGTCAGAAACCCACGTCCAGACACGCCTCACCGGGTGCGCGGCCGCTTGGAATCCCTTGTCCTGAACCACGGGGACGAACCCGACCCCCGGTTTACCCTGGCCAATGAACGGACATTTCTTGCCTGGATCCGCACCTCGCTGGCATTCCTCGCAGCAGGCATTGCCATCGAGGCATTTGCCGACGAGCTGCTGTCCGCCCCCCTGCGCACTCCCGTCGCGGGCGGGCTCCTCAGCGGTGCTGCACTCATTGCCGCTTTGGCCGGCATTCGCTGGCTCCGGGTGGAACGCGCCATGCGCCATAAGGCACCGCTGCCCCTGGCCCCGTTCGCGCCCATCGTCGCTGCCATCGGAATCCTGGGAACCTCCATCCTCCTGTTCACCTTGATGAGCCAAACAGGAACATGATGCCGCCGGCTACCGGCCCGAATGGGCTCCGTGTGGATGCGCCTGGTTCCCTGCACCAGGACCCCGGGCTGCAGCCCGAACGCACTGCACTGGCATGGAACCGAACCGCCTTGGTGCTGATCATCACCGCCCTGATGTTTCTCCGCTGGATCCCATTGTTCGGGCCGGTCGCCTCCTTCCTGTCAGCAGGTGCTGTGGCCGTGGCACTGGGGGCATCCATAGGCCGATCGCGCCGCTACCGGCGCCAGTCTGCAGGCATACGGTCCGAATCTCTGGCGCCGGCCGCGTCCGGCGTCGCCTGGGTCACGGCAGCCGTGTTTGTCCTCGGCTGCGCGGGTGCCGTTCAACTGAGCCTCGGTGCGATAAGCCAATTCACCCCCTAGAAAAGTACACCCCAGGAAAAAGCTTGACAGTACTGTACGGTTTCGTACTGTATTTGTATCAGATGTGATCTTCGCCCGACCTATCCCGCAATCAAACAAAGGAGCTAATGATGACTATTTATGCACAGCCCGGCACGGATGGATCGCCGGTCAGCTTCAAGTCCCGCTACGAGAACTGGATCGGCGGCGAATGGGTGGCCCCGGTCAAGGGCCAGTACTTCGAGAACATCTCCCCGGTCACCGGCAAGCCGTTCTGCGAGGTCGCCCGCGGCACTGCCGAGGACATCGACCTCGCCCTGGATGCCGCGCACAAGGCCGCACCGAGCTGGGGCAAGACCTCGGTGGCCGAGCGCGCCGCGGTGCTGAACCGGATCGCCGACCGGATCGAGGAGAACCTCGAGCTGCTCGCCGTCGCCGAGACCTGGGACAACGGCAAGGCCGTCCGCGAGACCCTCGCCGCGGACATCCCGCTGGCCGCCGACCACTTCCGCTACTTCGCCTCCGCCGTCCGCGCGCAGGAAGGCCGCCTGTCCCAGCTGGACGACGACACCACCGCGTACCACTACCACGAGCCGCTCGGCGTCGTCGGCCAGATCATCCCCTGGAACTTCCCCATCCTGATGGCCGTCTGGAAGCTGGCCCCCGCACTGGCGGCGGGCAACGCCGTCGTCCTCAAGCCCGCGGAACAAACCCCGGCGTCCATCCTGGTGCTGATGGAACTCATCGCCGACATCCTGCCCGCCGGCGTGGTCAACGTCGTCAACGGTTTCGGCGTGGAGGCCGGCAAGCCGCTCGCCTCGAGCCCGCGGATCCGCAAGATCGCCTTCACCGGCGAGACCACCACCGGCCGGCTGATCAGCCAGTACGCCTCGCAGAACCTCATCCCGGTCACCCTGGAGCTCGGCGGCAAGAGCCCCAACATCTTCTTCTCCGACGTCGCGGCGGAGAACGACGCGTTCTACGACAAGGCACTGGAGGGCTTCGCGCTCTTCGCCTTCAACCAGGGCGAGGTCTGCACCTGCCCGTCGCGCGCGCTGGTCCAGGACTCGATCTACGACTCCTTCATGGCGGACGCCTTGGCGCGCACCGGGAAGATCATCCAAGGCAACCCGCTGGACACCGACACCCAGATCGGCGCCCAGGCCTCCAACGACCAGCTGGAGAAGATCCTCAGCTACATGGACATCGGCAAGCAGGAAGGGGCCAAGGTCCTGGCCGGCGGGGAGCGCAACATCCTCGACGGCGACCTGGCCGAGGGCTACTACGTGAAGCCGACGGTCTTCGAGGGCACGAACAACATGCGCATCTTCCAGGAGGAGATCTTTGGGCCGGTGGTCTCGGTGACCCGGTTCTCCGATTACGCGGAGGCGATGGAGATTGCCAACGACACCCTGTACGGCCTGGGCGCGGGCGTCTGGAGCCGCAACGGCAACGTGGCCTACCGGGCCGGGCGCGAGATCCAGGCGGGCCGGGTGTGGGTGAACAACTACCACGCCTACCCGGCGGGCGCGGCGTTCGGCGGCTACAAGTCCTCCGGCATCGGCCGCGAGAACCACGCGATGATGCTCGACCACTACCAGCAGACCAAGAACCTGCTGGTCAGCTATAACGAGAACAAGCTCGGGTTCTTCTAAACCATGTCCATTCCCGAAACCGGCCTCGCGGCGGCGGTGGCGATTCCCGGAGAGGACTTCTCCCGGGTCTCGCTCACCCCGCCCGCGGTCGGGCTCCTGCAGAAGCTCTGGGACCGCCACGGGCCGCTGATGTTCCACCAGTCCGGCGGCTGCTGCGACGGTTCCTCGCCGATGTGCTACCCGGCCGAGGAGTTCATCACGGCTGACGCCGACGTGCTGCTGGGAGTGTTCAACCTCCCCGGCCGCGGCCCGCTGGACTTCTGGATGTCCCGGGAACAGTTCACCTACTGGCAGCACACCCACCTGACCGTAGACGTGGTCTCCGGCCGGGGCAGCGGCTTCTCGGTCGAGGCCCCAGAGGGCAAACGCTTCCTGATCCGCTCCCAGCTGCTCGGATACACGGGCTGACGTGCTGTCGGCAGCGTGTCCATCGACGGCGCTGATACGTATGAAAGCAAGAATGAATAACCGCAAGATTTCTCAGTATGAAGATCTGCTTCGTGATGTCCGAACCAATGGACAACGCGGGGATGACCGCACCGGGACAGGAACTATCAGTGTTTTCGGACGACAGATACGTTTTGATCTCGATGCAGGGTTCCCGCTGGTCACCACGAAACGGGTGCACTTCAAATCGATCGCACTTGAGCTTCTGTGGTTCCTCAGCGGGGATTCCAACGCCCGGTGGCTGCAAGACCGCGGCGTGACCATCTGGGATGAGTGGGCTAATGAAGACGGGAATCTGGGCCCCATTTACGGGGTTCAGTGGCGTTCATGGCCTGCACCGGAAGATCGGGCCATAGATCAAATCGAGCAGCTGATCAAATCACTTCGAGCCAACCCTGAGTCGCGCAGGCATGTTGTCTCAGCTTGGAACCCGGCCTCCCTCCATCAAATGGCTCTGGTTCCATGCCACGTTCTGTTCCAGTTCCACGTTTCACAAGGCAGGCTTTCCTGCCAGCTTTACCAGCGAAGCGCCGACATGTTCCTGGGCGTTCCCTTCAACATTGCCAGCTATTCGCTGCTAACCATGATGCTGGCACAGCAGCTGGATCTGGAACCGGGGGAATTTATCTGGACAGGTGGAGACTGCCACATCTACCTGAACCACCTAGAGGCCGTCGACAGGCAACTGGAACGTAGCCCGTACCCAAACCCGCAACTCACGTTCAACAGGAAACCACCCGCAATTTTTGACTATCAGTACGAAGACATCAGCCTGCTCGATTACCGGCACCACCCCCTCATAACTGCACCGGTCGCTGTGTAATCGGCAACCACGCCCAAGACCTGACAACGCGGTCTCTGTTCTGTCAACACCTTAGGAAACCTAGATGATGCAATTACCTGCAACCCTCGCGAACCTGCTGCACGAGGACCGCCGGTTCGCCCCGGACCCGGAGTTCGCCGCTGGCGCGGCGGTCCAAACCGGTGTCTATGCCGAGGCCGATGCCGACCGCGTGGCGTTCTGGGCCAAGCAGGCCCGCGAGCTGCTGACGTGGGACACGGATTTCACCCAGACGCTGGACTGGTCCGGAGAACCCTTCGCGAAGTGGTTCGTCGGCGGCACCCTCAACGCTGCCTACAACGCGCTGGACCGCCATGTCGAGAACGGCCTGGGCGACCGGGTGGCTATCTACTTCGAGGGCGAGCCCGGCGACACCCGGACCTACACGTACGCGCAGCTGACCGAAGAGGTCAAGAAGGCGGCCAATGCCTTAGAGTCACTCGGGGTGGGCAAGGGAGACCGCGTCGCCGTCTACCTGCCGATGATCCCCGAGGCCGTCATCACGATGCTGGCCTGCGCGCGGATCGGCGCCATCCACTCGGTGGTGTTCGGCGGCTTCTCCGCGGATGCGCTGCGCAGCCGCATCGACGATGCTGAGGCCAAGCTCGTCGTCACCGCTGACGGCACCTACCGCCGGGGCAAGCCGAGCCCGTTGAAGAACGCGGTGGACGCCGCGCTGGAGGCCGAGGGCCACAGCGTCGGCAACGTCGTCGTCGTGAAGCGCAACGGCGAACCCGTGGACTGGCACGAGGGCCGCGACCAGTGGTGGCAGGACGTGGTGGAGACCGCCCCGGCCGAGCATTCGCCGGTCCCGCACGACTCGGA
>NZ_BRVS01000028.1 GCF_026011795.1 Arthrobacter mangrovi
CCAGGCCCTCGCGGAGCTGGCCGACGAAGGACTCGTGGAAACACTGCCGGATGGGTCCCGGCATATCGCCGTCGTCGATGAACTGCATGCCATCCAGCTGCTCGATGTCCTCGAGGTGGTGCTCGTGGCCGTCTTCGAACGGGCCGCACCGAGGATCGGCAGTAGCGGCATCGCCGCGATGGAGGCCCGCGCCGTGGAACTGGAGGCCGCGCTCGATAGCGGGGACCTGCCGGGCTCCCGCGAGAGCCTGCTGGACCTCATCCGCATCATCGTCGAAGCCGCCGACCATGATGAGCTGCGCGCGGTGAACGAGCACGTCCTGGAGCGATCACTGGGGCGGCTCTATCTGTACCCGCGCTCGGAGTTCTATTTCCTCTGGAGCGACGGCTGGAAGGAGTCGGTGGCGCTGCTGAAAGCGGATGAGCCGGACGCGGCGGTGCAGCGGCTGCGGCGCATGTTCTGGGTCCTGACCGAGGAGCTGCGCGGCAGCGGCTCACCCGCGGAAGCCTAGGCGGACCCGGACAGCAGGTTCAAAGGAGGGTTTCCCGGGCGGCGCCGACCAGGTCGAAGCTGGCCACCTCCGATTCAGCCCTGAGCACGAGCGTGCGGGACTGCGTGCGCTGCGTATCGGGCTCCACCACCGTCATCACGTAGCGGCCCGCGGGCGGCAGCCGCAGCTCGTACCTGCCCGCATCGTCGGTGCGGGTCGAGGCGATGTATTCTCCGGAATGCGCGCTCAGCGCGACCAGGGCTCCTGGCAGGGCGGCACCGCCGCGCAGTACCCAGCCGGTGATGGTGAGCCGCTGGGTCAGCCTGATCCGTTCGCCGCGTTCCGTCCCCGTGAAACGGACGACTTTCGACGTCGGGGCCCAGCCGTCGGCATTGGCCACCACCAGGTATTCCCCGGGGCCGGGGAGCGCGAGGGAGAATTCGCCGTCGTTGTTGGCCCGGCTCCAGTCCACGGGCTCCCCGGACGTCTTCATCACGGTGACCACCGCGTGGGCGATGGGTTGGCCGTCGGGGCGCTGCGTCGTCCCGCCGACCACCGTCTCGGCGCTCTCGCCCGCCTGCGTCACCGCCGCAGCCGTTTCCGCGGGCGCGCCGGCCCGCACCGGTTCCGCAACGGCGCGCGGGACGAACCAGACCACTGCACAGGACGCGAGGGAGGCCAGCGCCGCCAGCCAGAACACGTCCTGGAACGCGGCCATGGAGGGGTAGACCGTGCCGCCGACGGTCACCGTCACACCCGCCAGGATGGCGGCGACGGCGGCGCTCGAGGACGAGGTGCCGATGGCCCGCAGCAACGCGTTGAGGCCGTTTGCGGAGGCGGTCTCCGTGATCGGGACGTTGGCCATGATCAGGCTGGGCATCGCGGCGTAGGCCACGGCCGAACCGATGCTCACGATCGTCGAACCAATGATGACCGCGCTGATGGAATCGCTGAAGAACACGCGGCCGATGTAAGCGGCGGCCATGATGGCCGAACCGGCGATCAGCGTGGCCCTTCCACCGTAGCGGTTGATCAGGGCACCGGAGACAGGGGAGAAGACCACCATCGCGAGCCCGGACGGAATCATGGCCAGCCCCGCGACCACCGGATCCAGCCCGAAGCCGTATCCGGAGGCGGCCGGCAGCTGGAGCTGCTGGGTGCTCAGCAGCATGTTGGCGAAGAGCGCGAAGCCGACCATGATGGAGCCGATGTTGGTCAGCAGCACCGGGCGCCGCGCGGAGGTGCGCAGGTCGACCAGCGGCTGGCTGACCTTCAACGAGTATGGAATCCAGAGCGCCAGCCCCACGGCGGTGACGACGAAGAGCAGGATCGTCGGCTCGCTGCCCCAGCCCCAGCTGCCGCCTTTCGAGATGGCCAGCAGCAGGGCGGTCAGGATCACCGAGAGCATCACGGCACCGAGGAAGTCGAAGCGGCCGCGCGTCATGACATCCGATTCGGAGACGACGGCGAACACCGCCACCAGGATCGCCACGCCGACGGCGGCGGAGAGCCAGAAGACGGATTCCCACCCGGCCTGCTGGTACAGGATCCCGCCGAGCGGCAGTCCGAGTGCGCCGCCGATGCCCAGGGTCGCGCTCATCAGGGCGATGGCCGAGCTGACTTTTTCGCGCGGGAGCTCGTCCCGCATGATGCTGATGCCGACCGGGATCAGCGCGGACGAAAATCCCTGCAGGGAGCGGCCGGCCACGATAGTGGCGAAGTTCCCGCCGAGGGCGGCGACGATGGAACCTGCCGTCATCAGCACGATGCAGACGAGCATCATGCGCCGCTTGCCGAACATGTCCGCCAGCCGCGCCACGATCGGGGTGGCGACGGCGGATGTCAGCAGCGTGGCCGTGACCAGCCAGGAAGCGTCGTCCGCGGTGACACCGAGCAGTTGCTGGAACGCCGGCAGGAGCGGGACCACCATGGTCTGCTGCAGCGACACCGTCGTGCCGGCGAGGCACAGGACGGTGATGACGGCCCAGATAGGCATGCGCTTGCGCGCGGCGGCAGACTCAGGCATGCCACAAGAGTATCGGCCGGTGGTGTCCGAACGGGGGCCGGAACAGCCCTTGGCGGTGGAGCAAAATGCCGGACCCGAAGCCTACGCTGAGGGTAGACGCAAGGAGGTCTGCATGTACTGCTCGTTCGTCCCGCCTTATCTGCTCCGCCGCCTGTCCCTGCTGGAAGATGCGCCCGTCGCGGAGGCGGCGCAGCGTGCGCTTGGCAGGGATGCGCTCATCCGGCGGCGCCGGAACGCGGTCTGTGCCCGGATAGGGGAGCACCCGGGCATCCTGCCGCCGGCCGGACCGGGCGGCGAGGGCCTGCACCCGACGCGGCGGATCAGCGACGCGCAGCACCAGGAACGGCTGCCCGGCGTCCGTGTCCGCACCGAGGGCGAGGCCGAAGTGCAGGACCCCGCCGTCAACGAGGCTTACGACGGGCTGGGCTATACGTTCGACCTCTACGCTCAGGCGTACGGGCGCAATTCGCTGGACGGTGCCGGCGAGATCCTGCGTGCCACCGTCCACTACGGCGAGGATTACGACAACGCCTTCTGGAACGGGACCAGGATGGTGTTCGGCGACGGCGACGGCAAGGTCTTCCAGCGCTTCACCAAGTCGCTGTCCGTGGTCGGGCACGAACTGACGCACGGGGTGATGCAGCATACGGCCAACCTCGTGTACCAGGGCCAGCCCGGGGCGTTGAACGAATCGGTTTCGGATGTCTTCGCGGCGCTGGTCGAACAGCACCGGTTCGGACAGACCGCGGAGGAGGCGAGCTGGCTGATCGGCGCGGGCCTTTTCACGGACCAGGTGAACGGCAGCGCCCTGCGGTCCATGAAGGCGCCGGGCACCGCGTACGACGACGACGTCATTGGCAAGGATCCGCAGCCGGCCACCATGGCGGGCTACGTGGACACCCGCGGTGACAACGGCGGCGTGCACCTGAACTCGGGCATCCCCAACCACGCCTTCTACCGGCTGGCGGTCCTGTTGGGCGGCAATGCGTGGGAGCGCGCGGGGCAGATCTGGTACGACACGATCACCGGAACCCGGCTCGGCCGCGAGAGCGGCTTCGCCGCCTTCGCTGAAGCTACTGCGGCCGCCGCGGAAAGCCGCTACGGTAAGGACTCAGAAGAACTCAAGGCCGTCACGGCAGCCTGGACAGAGGTGGGCGTACTGGAATGAGGATCGACGTCAGGCGCACCGGCGGGTTCGCCGGACTGACCACGCAGTGGGCCGTGGACGTCGCCCAGCCGGAGCTGGGCGACGTCTGGATGCCGCTGATCGATTCATGCCCGTGGGATGACGTGCCGGACGACGCCAACGAACCCGACCGCTATGTCTACTCCATCAGCGCGGGGGAGCGCGAGGTGACGCTGCCGGAACACCATCTGACCGGCCCGTGGCGCGCTTTGGTGGACAGGACCAGGGACGCGGCCCGCACCGGGGGCCTGGGCGAAGCGGGGGCCCTCGGCGAAACAGCCGGGGGGTTCGAAGCCGCCGGGTCGGGACCGCAACCTCCCGTGGGCCGGGACGATGACGTCGACGATGACGTCCTGGAACCGGACCGGCCGGTGACGGACCCGTCCCGATGGGCCACCGAGCCTGGCCAGAGGCTGTTCCCGCCGCCGGCGGACGGCCCCGTCGAAGACGGCCGCTAGGGGCCGCGGCTCCCCGGCGTCGTCGTACGCTAGCTCCATGAAACTCAACGACCTGCTGATCGACGCGTACGGCCGCGCCCGGGAACGCGTCCACGACATCCTCGAAGGGCTGGAGCCGGAGCAGCTCGCGGTGCGGCCGGGCGGGGGAGGCAACTCCATCGGCTGGCTCATCTGGCACCTCTCCCGCGTGCAGGACGACCACATCGCCGACGTCGCCGGGACGGGGCAGCAGTGGACCGAGGGCGGGTGGGCTGCGAAGATCGGCCTGCCGCTGGAGACCGGGGACACCGGTTTTGGCCACAGCTCGGGGCAGGTCGACAAGGTGCGCGTCGCCTCGCCCGCGCTGCTCAGGGAGTACTTCGACGAGGTCCACGCCGCCACCGTGGACTACCTGCGCGGACTGGCCGAGGATGACCTGGACCGAGTTGTGGATACGCGCTGGAACCCGCATGTGACGCTCGGTGTCCGGCTGGTGAGCGTCCTCGATGACTGCCTGGAACATTGCGGCCAGGCGGCCTATGTGAAGGGCATGATCGGGCGCGGGGAAGCCTGATTCCGCGGCTGGTTTCAGATGCCGGTCGCCGCGCCCCGCCGGACCGACCGAACGGTCGGCCCGAAAACGGGTTGCGCTGCACGGCCGAAAACCGCTAAGGTGTGAGTCGCGTCACTCGTGGCGCACCAGCTTGTGATCTGCGGCGGGAGAGTCCTGCCACGTGCAGGCGCCGAAGGAGCAAACCCTCCCCGGGAATCTCTCAGGCCCATGTACCGCCGCGGCGAGGCACCTCTGGAAAGCAGCCGCGCATCAGCGCGGCTCACCGTCGGGGCAAGGGCGCATGCAGCAATGCAGCACCCCGAATCTCTCAGGTTCCATACAGAGTGGGGAGGAACCCGAATCAACGTGGCGTGCCTGCGCCACCTGACGTGATGGAGTTCCAGATGGCGATCCCGAGCGAGAGCGCCAAATCCCCCCAACCAGGGCGCAGCTGCGCCTACCCCCTCCATCCGGCCCTGGCCCCCTGACTGGACCACTGCCGACCTCTATTTCCGCGCGGACAAGGGCTGGGCTTTCGGCTGACATCCGGCTGCCCTGCATCGTGCCCAAGAGGAACGAAACCCTGTCAATTCAAGGAGCTGTACGTGAAAACTGATGCCGTCTCGACTGGGAAGGCGCCCCACCTGGAGCGCCAGCTCAGCAACAGGCACATCCAGCTGATCGCCATCGGAGGTGCGATCGGTACCGGCCTGTTCATGGGTTCGGGCAAGACGATCTCCGCTGCGGGACCGTCCGTAATCTTCGTTTACATGATCATCGGCTTCATGCTGTTCTTCGTCATGCGGGCGATGGGCGAGCTGCTGCTGAGCAACCTCAATTACAAATCGTTCAGCGACTTCGCCGGCGACCTCCTCGGCCCGTGGGCCGGGTTCTTCACCGGCTGGACCTACTGGTTCTGCTGGGTGGTCACCGGCATCGCGGACGTTATCGCCATCGCCGGCTACGCCAATGAGCTGGTGCCGGGCATCCAGCTCTGGATCCCGGGCGTCTTCACCGTGGCCGTCCTGCTGATGCTGAACCTTGCCACCGTCAAGGCCTTCGGCGAGACCGAGTTCTGGTTCGCCCTGATCAAGATCGTCGCCATCGTGGCGCTGATCGTCACCGGCCTGGTCATGATCTTCACCGGTTTCGAGACCCCCGCCGGTACGGCCTCCTTCAGCAACCTGTGGAGCCACGGCGGCTTCTTCCCGCAGGAATTCATGGGCTTCGTGGCCGGCTTCCAGATCGCGGTCTTCGCCTTCGTGGGCATCGAACTGGTGGGAACGACGGCGGCGGAAGCCAAGGATCCGGAGAAGAACCTCCCCAAGGCGATCAACTCCATCCCCGTCCGCGTGCTGCTCTTCTACGTCGGCGCCCTGATCATCCTCATGGCCGTCACCCCGTGGACCGAGTTCCAGGCCGGACACAGCCCCTTCATCGGCATGTTCTCGCTGGCCGGACTCGGGATGGCCGCCACGATCGTCAACCTCGTGGTGCTGACCTCGGCGATGTCCTCGGCCAACTCCGGCGTCTACTCGACCTCCCGCATGGTCTTCGGCCTCTCCCAGGAAGGCGACGCTCCGTCCGTCCTCGGCAAGCTCTCCTCGCGCAAGGTTCCGCAGAACGCCCTGTTCCTGTCCTGCGTCCTGCTGCTCTCCGGCGTCGTCCTCCTCTACGCCGGCGACAGCATTGGCGAGGCGTTCGGCATGGTGACCACGGTGTCCGCGGTCTGCTTCATGTTCGTCTGGTCGATCATCCTGGCCAGCTACCTGGCCTTCCGGAAGCGACGTCCGCACCTGCACAACGAGTCCAAGTTCAAGATGCCCGGCGGCATCGCGATGGTCTGGGTGGTGTTCGCGTTCTTCGCCTTCGTCCTCTGGGCGTTGACCACGCAGCCGGACACCCTGATGGCGCTGCTGGTGACCCCGGTCTGGTTCGTCGTCCTCGGCGTCGCCTGGGCGATCCTGCGCCGGAGCCCGGTCCACATGGCCCGCGCGGAGATGTTCCGGAACCAGCTGCGCGAGCACGAGGCGCGGCAGGAAAGCCCCGCAGACGTGCACTAACCAGCGCACGCAGGCCCCGCCGGGCCGCCGCGGACACCCCGCGGCGGCCGGCGGGAACGGGGCCGTCACCGGGCGGAAGCCTTCTTGTGGAGGCCGGTCCGGAACGGTTACGATGCTCACATCGACAATAACTGAATCATGCCTTCGACATGCGGCGGGAGAGTCCTGCTGGTACTAGTCAGCAGGCGCCGTAGGAGCAATACCTCCCCAGGAATCTCTCAGGCACCTGTACCGCCGCGGAGAGGCAACTCTGGAAAGCAGCCGGACACATGAAACCGGCTCACCGACGGTGCAAGCGGATTCGTTCCGCGGAATCTCTCAGGTCCAATACAGAGTGGGGAGGAACCCGATCCACATGGCGTGCCGAGCATGCCAGCCCAAATAACGGAGTTCCTTCATGACGGTTCAACCCACCATCGCCCCCTTTGCCGAGCGCCATATCGGCCCGCGCAGCAGCGACGCCGAGACGATGCTCAAGCAGGTTGGCTACGCCAGCCTCGACGAGTTGGTTGACACGGCAGTTCCCGCCGACATCCGCCAGCAGGCCCCGCTGGACCTGCCGGCGGCCCGCAGCGAAGCCGAGGTGCTGGCCGACCTGCGCGCACTGGCAGCCAAGAACGTGACGGCGGTCCAGATGATCGGCCAAGGCTACTACGACACGATCACGCCGCCGGTCATCCGCCGCAACGTCGTCGAATCCCCGGCCTGGTACACCGCCTACACGCCGTACCAGCCGGAAATCTCCCAGGGCCGGCTCGAAGCCCTGCTGAACTTCCAGACCATGGTCGAAGACCTGACCGGCCTGGCCATCGCCAACGCCTCCCTGCTGGACGAAGCCACCGCGGTCGCGGAGGCCGTGCTGCTCATGCGCCGCGGCAACAAGAAGCACGCCGAGGGCAAGACCGTCCTCGACGCTGACCTGCTGCCGCAGACGATCGCCGTCGTCAAGGGCCGCGCCGAGGCGCTGGGCTTCGAGGTCGAGGTCGCCGACCTGACCGCCGGCCTGCCCGAGGGCGACCTGTCCGGCATCGTGCTCCAGCAGCCGGGCGTGTCCGGCCGCGTGGCCGACCACACGCAGGTCATCGCCGAAGCGAAGGAACGCGGCGCCATGGTCACCGTCGCCGCCGACCTGCTGGCCCTGACCCTGATCACGCCCCCCGGGGAGCAGGGCGCGGACATCGCCGTCGGCAATTCGCAGCGCTTCGGCGTTCCGCTGTTCTACGGCGGCCCGCACGCCGCGTACATGGCCGTGCACAAGGGCCTGGAGCGCCAGCTGCCCGGCCGACTGGTCGGCGTGTCCAAGGACTCCGCCGGACGCCCGGCCTACCGCCTGGCCCTGCAGACCCGCGAGCAGCACATCCGCCGCGAAAAGGCCACGTCCAACATCTGCACCGCGCAGGCGCTGCTGGCCATCGTCTCCGGCATGTACGCCGTCTACCACGGCCCCGAAGGACTGAAGGCCATCGCCCAGCGCGCCAACGCGCAGGCCCGCACGCTGGCCACCGTGCTGCGCGACGCCGGCCTGGAACTGGCCTCCGAGCAGTTCTTCGACACCCTCACCGTCAAGGTTCCGGGCAAGGCCGCCGAGGTCATCGCCGCGGCCGAGGCCAAGGGCATCAACCTGCGGGTCATCGACGCGGACCAGGTGGGCATTTCCACCGGTGAATCGACGACGGCGGAGCACCTGGCCGCTGTGGCCGAATCCTTCGGCGTGGATGGCGCCGCGGAGCGCATCGCCGCCGCGGCCGGCTCGGGCCTGGGCTTCGAGCTGGACGCGTCCGTGCAGCGGACCTCGTCCTACCTGAACCACCCGGTCTTCCACAGCCACCGTTCGGAAACGCAGATGCTGCGCTACCTGCGCCGCCTCTCGGACCGCGACCTGGCGCTGGACCGCACCATGATCCCGCTGGGCTCCTGCACCATGAAGCTCAACGCCACGGCCGAGATGGAATCCATGACCTGGCCGGAGTTCGCCACCATCCACCCCTTCGCTCCGGACCACCAGACGCAGGGCTGGCGCGAGCTGATCGAGGACCTGGAAGCCCGGCTGTCCGCGATCACCGGCTACGCCGGCGTGTCCATCCAGCCGAACGCCGGTTCGCAGGGTGAGTACGCGGGCCTGCTGGCCATCCGCCGGTACCACCTGTCGCAGGGCAACGAGCAGCGCAACATCTGCCTGATTCCCGCCTCCGCCCACGGCACCAACGCCGCCTCGGCGGTGCTGGCCGGCATGAAGGTCGTCGTTGTAGCGACCGCTTCCGACGGCACGATCGACCACACGGACCTCGAGGCCAAGATCGAGCAGCACAAGGACAACCTCGCTGCCATCATGATCACCTACCCGTCCACGCACGGCGTGTACGACGCCGACGTCCGCCAGGTCTGCGACGCCGTGCACGCGGCGGGCGGGCAGGTCTACATCGACGGCGCCAACCTCAACGCGCTGGTCGGCCTCGCGCAGCCCGGCAAGTTCGGCGGGGACGTCTCCCACCTGAACCTGCACAAGACCTTCTGCATCCCGCACGGCGGCGGCGGTCCCGGCGTCGGCCCGGTCGCAGTGGCGGAGCACCTGGTGCCGTTCCTGCCCGGCAACGCGGCGCTGGCCGAGCACGAAGGCAAGGGTGTCCCGGTTTCGGCCTCGAAGTACGGCTCCGCAGGCGTGCTGCAGATTTCCTGGGCCTACGTGGCCATGATGGGCGCCGAGGGCCTGACCAATGCCACCAAGACCGCGCTGCTGGCTGCGAACTACATCGCGTCCCGCCTGAACGAGCACTTCCCGGTGCTCTACACCGGCAACAAGGGCCTGGTCGCGCACGAGTGCATCCTGGACCTGCGCGAGCTCACCTCCAAGTCCGGCGTGACCGCCGAGGATGTGGCCAAGCGCCTGATCGACTACGGCTTCCACGCCCCGACCCTGGCCTTCCCGGTGGCGGGCACGCTGATGGTGGAGCCGACCGAGTCCGAGGACTTGGCCGAGATCGAGCGCTTCATCGAAGCCATGATCTCCATCCGCGGCGAGATCGAGCAGGTCATCAAGGGTGACTTCGGCGTCGAGGAAAGCCCGCTGCGGCTGTCCCCGCACACCGCGGCCGCCGTGGTCAGCAGCGACTGGGACCGCAAGTACTCGCGAGAGCAGGCGGTGTTCCCGCTGCCGAACCTGAAGGTGGACAAGTACTTCGCACCGGTCGGCCGCATCGACGGCGCGGGCGGAGACCGGAACCTGATCTGCTCCTGCCCGCCCATCGAAGAATTCGCCGAGTCGGCCAACTAACGAAAAGGTTCCGTAGAGACCATGAACGCTGAAACCACCACCCAGCGGTATACCGCACTGTACGAAGAGCACCAGAAGCTCGGCGCGTCCTTCACCGACTTCGGCGGCTGGCAGATGCCGCTGAAGTACAGCAGCGAGCTGGCCGAGCACCACGCCGTCCGCAAGACGGCCGGGCTGTTCGACCTCTCCCACATGGGCGAGCTGTGGGTCACTGGCCCGGACGCCGCGAAGTTCCTCGACTACGCCCTGGTGGGCAAGCTGTCGGCGATCGCCGTCGGCAAGGCCAAGTACTCGCTGATCTGCAACCAGGACGGCGGCATCATCGACGACCTGATCAGCTACCGGCGCGCCGAGGACCGCTACCTCGTGGTGCCGAACGCCGGCAACGCGGACGCGGTCTTCGAAGCGATGACCGAGCGCGCCAAGGACTTCGACGTCACCGTGGAGAACGCCACGGCCGCGACCTCACTCGTGGCCGTGCAGGGTCCGAACTCGGTGGAGATCCTGCACAAGCTGGTCCCGGCCGCCGAGGCCGGCGTCGTCGCCGACATGAAGTACTACGCCGCGGAGGACGTGACCTTCACCGTGGGCGGCGCCCCGGCCAAGCTGCTTCTCGCCCGCACCGGCTACACCGGCGAGGACGGCTTCGAGATCTACGTGCCGAACGAGCAGGCCGCCGCGCTGTGGACCGCGCTGCTGGAAGCCGGCAAGGAGCAGGGTCTGGTTCCGGCCGGCCTGGCCTGCCGCGACTCCCTTCGCCTCGAGGCCGGCATGCCGCTGTACGGCAATGAGCTCTCCCTCGAGGTCAGCCCGTACGACGCAGGCCTCGGCCCCGTCGTCGCACTGAAGAAGGAAGGCGAATTCGTCGGCCGCGCGGCGCTGGAGGCCCAGAAGGAGAAGGGCTCTGCCCGCAAGCTCGTCGGGCTCAAGGGCCTGGGCCGCCGCGCCGGACGCGCCCACTATCCGGTGCTGAAGGACGGCAAGGCGGTCGGCGAGGTTACCTCCGGCCAGCCGAGCCCGACCCTCGGCTACCCGGTTGCCCTGGCCTACGTGGACGCCGAGTTCGCGGAGCCGGGCACCAAGCTGGACATCGACCTGCGTGGAAAGGCCGAGCCCTTCGAGGTCGTCGGCCTGCCCTTCTACAAGCGCGAAAAGTAACAAACCCCCGCCCGGCGCGGGATCCGGCAACACGGCTGAACGCCGACGCGTAGCCTTGTTGCCGGGTCCCGTCCGGTGCCACCCGTTTTCCACCACCTTCTGTCTGAAAGGGTTTCCCCCATGAGCAAAGTCCTGTCCAGCCTGCGCTACTCCGCCGAGCATGAGTGGGTCGACGGCGCCAGCCCAGTCAAGGTCGGCATCTCCCAGATCGCGGCCGACGCGCTGGGCGACGTTGTCTACGTCGACCTGCCCGAGGCCGGCTCCACCGTCACCGCCGGCCAGACCTGCGGCGAGGTCGAGTCGACCAAGTCCGTCTCCGACCTCTACGCTCCGGTGACCGGAACCGTGGTCGAGGTCAACCAGGCCGCGATCGACGACCCTGCCCTGCTGAACTCCGACCCGTACGGCGAGGGCTGGCTCTTCACCGTCGAGGTCTCCGAAGAGGGCCCGCTGCTCTCCGCCGAAGAGTACGCTTCCGCCAACGGTGGTGAGGTCGCATGACCCAGGCATTGACCGCGGTCACCAGCGCCAGCCTGAACGCTGACCTGGGCGCCCTCGATCCCGAGATCGCCGCCCAGATCGACAACGAGCTGCGCCGCCAGCAGGGCGGCCTGGAAATGATCGCCTCGGAGAACCACACCGCCGTCGCCGTGATGCAGGCGCAGGGCTCGGTCGTCACGAACAAGTACGCCGAGGGCTACCCGGGCCGCCGCTACTACGGCGGCTGCGAATACGTGGACGTCATCGAGCAGCTGGCGATCGACCGGGTGAAGGCGCTCTTCGGAGCAGACTTCGCGAACGTCCAGCCGCACTCCGGCGCGCAGGCCAACGCCTCCGTCATGCACGCGCTGATCAAGCCCGGGGACACCATCCTGGGGCTGAACCTGGCGCACGGCGGCCACCTGACGCACGGCATGAAGATCAACTTCTCCGGCAAGCTCTACAACGTCGTGGCTTACGGCGTCTCCGAGCAGGACTACCTGATCGACATGGCCGAGGTCGAGCGCCTCGCGCAGGAGCACAAGCCGCAGCTGATCGTCGCCGGCTGGTCCGCCTACCCGCGGCAGCTGGACTTCGCCGAGTTCCGCCGGATCGCCGATTCCGTCGGCGCCTACCTCATGGTGGACATGGCGCACTTCGCCGGACTGGTCGCCACCGGCCTGCACCCGTCGCCGGTCCCGCACGCCCACGTCGTCACGTCCACCACGCACAAGACCCTCGCGGGTCCGCGCGGCGGCCTCATCCTGACCAACGAGGCGGACATCGCCAAGAAGATCAACTCCGCGGTCTTCCCGGGCCAGCAGGGCGGACCGCTCGAGCACGTCATCGCGGGCAAGGCCGTGGCGTTCAAGATCGCCGCCTCGGAGGAATTCGCCGAGCGCCAGCGCCGGACACTGGCCGGTTCGAAGGCCCTCGCCGAGCGCCTGTCGCAGCCGGACGTGGCGGCGAAGGGCGTGACCGTCCTGACCGGCGGCACGGACGTGCACCTGGTCCTCGTGGACCTGCGCAACTCCGAGCTGGACGGGCAGCAGGCGGAGGACCTCCTCGCGGCGATCGACATCACCGTCAACCGCAACGCCGTCCCGTTCGACCCGCGGCCGCCGATGGTGACCTCGGGCCTGCGGATCGGCACGCCTGCCCTGGCTACCCGCGGGTTCAGCGAGGAGGCGTTCCGCGAGGTCGCCGACATCATCGCCGAGGCGCTCATCGCCGGTCCGGATGCGGACCTCTCGGGCCTGAAGGCCCGCGTTGAGGCGCTGGCGGAAGCACATCCCTTGTACCCGGACGTCGCTCCGGTCTCCAAGGAAACCGAAGGGCACTAGGAGGCCACCATGGCTGTAGGCGTATTCGATCTCTTCACTGTCGGCATCGGCCCCTCCAGTTCGCACACTGTGGGCCCGATGCGGGCTGCCGCCGTCTTCGCCGAGGAGCTGGTTTCGACCGGAGTCCTCGACCAGGTGGCCGGGCTGCGCGTGGACCTCTACGGTTCGCTCGCCGCGACCGGCCGCGGACACGGCACCTTCACGGCGGTCATGCTGGGACTGGAAGGCTTCCACCCGGAGCTGATCCTTCCCGACGAGGTCGATTCGCGCCTGGCAGACATGGCGGAAACCGGCAGGCTGCAGCTCTGCTCCCAGGTCAGCGGTGCTGCCGGGGCCACGATCGACTACAAGGTGGAGGACATGGTCCTGCACCCGTTGACCGTGCTGCCCCGGCACACCAACGGCATGAAGCTGCAGGCAAAGAACGACGCCGGGGATGTGCTTCACGAGGCAACGTTCTTCTCCGTGGGCGGCGGCTTCATTGTCCGCGAGGGCGAGGAAGACGCCGCCGCGGAGGAGCTCGAGGAGTCGAAGGAGCAGCTGCCGTATCCGTTCCGCACGGCGGCCGAACTGCTGGAACACTGCCGCAACACGGGCCTGGGCATCAGCGACATCATGATGCTCAACGAGAAGGCCTCGCGTTCCGAGGAGGAGATCCGCTCCGGCCTGCTGCACATCTGGCAGGTCATGGAGGAGTGCAAGGATTCCGCGATCAAGCGTGAAGGCACCCTGCCCGGGGGACTGAACGTCCGCCGTCGTGCTCCCGACTGGCATGACCGGCTGCGCAAGGAAGACAAGGACCGGGACCCGAAGTACTGGCAGGAATGGGTCAACCTGGTCGCGCTGGCCGTGAACGAGGAGAACGCCTCCGGCGGGCGCGTGGTCACCGCCCCGACCAACGGCGCGGCCGGGATCATCCCTGCCGTCATGTTCTACGCCACGCACTACGCGCCCGGCATGGACAAGGCCACCCGGGAGGACCGCGAACAGGTCGTCGTGAAGTTCCTGCTCGCCGCGGGCGCCGTCGGCGTGCTGTACAAGGAGCAGGCCTCGATCTCCGGCGCCGAGGTCGGCTGTCAGGGCGAGGTCGGCTCCGCATCATCGATGGCGGCGGCCGGCCTGGCCGAGGTGCTTGGCGGGTCGCCGGCGCAGGTCGAGAACGCGGCCGAGATCGCGATGGAACACAACCTGGGCCTGACCTGCGATCCGATCGGCGGGCTAGTGCAGGTGCCGTGCATCGAGCGCAACGCCATCGGCGCGGCCAAGGCCGTCAACGCAGCCAAGATGGCGCTCTGGGGCGACGGCACGCACCGGGTCTCGCTGGACGAGGTCATCGTGACCATGCGGGAAACCGGCAAGGACATGAGCGACAAGTACAAGGAAACCGCGATGGGCGGCCTCGCCGTCAACGTGGTGGAGTGCTGACGCAGCGCTAAGCGGCGCTAAGGGCGCTCACGGGCCCGTGTCCCGCAGCGGTCCCGGGCGGGGCCGGTCCTACCAGGCCTCGCCCGGGACCACGACTTCCCCGCTTGCCGTTCCGTCCGGATTGAGCATCCAGCCCACGCGCTTGGGAATCCTGGCGATGACGACGCTCTCGACCAGGTCCAGCCGCGGGATCAGCTCTCCGATGGAACGCTCCGCCGCCATGATGTCCGCCGGACCGCGCAGCCACATCATGAACATGAAGTTCGTGTCTCCGGTGGTGGAGGCGCACAGGCGCAGGCCGCCCAGGCCGGCCAGCACGCGGGCCGCATCATCGTGCTCACCGGCCGGCAGCCGGCCGGTCCATTCGCAGACGATCGGATAACCCGCCAGTCCCTGGGCCACCTCGCAGCGGAAGGCCATGGTCCGGCTGTTGAGGATCCGCTGAAGCTGCCGCCGCGCGGTTGCCTGGTGGAGCCCCGTGGCCTCGGCGATCTCCGCCGCCGTGGCCCGGCCGTTGCGTGCGAGCTGCCTGATGATATCCGGATAGCTGGCGGGAAGCGGCCCATGGTACTGCTCCGGCGGCGCGCTCAGCTCCCGCAGCTTCCGCACCTGCCCGGAGGACAGCGCGCCCAGCTGCCAGTCGGCCGCCCCAAAGTGGAGTTTCGTGCAGAAGGAAGACTGGTAGCGGATGAGGCCGGGGATGCGGTCCAGCTGGGGATAGACGGAGTCCGCCAGCCAGGTGGTGGTGGGCGTGATGACCGTGAGCATCATGTCCCGGTTCCGGTGGCATTCCTCGATGCTAAAGACATCCGGCAGCCGGGCCAGCGCGGCGGACACTTCCTGGCGGCGGGCCGGATCGCACTGCACGTCGTGGAAGGACAGGGTCATCTGCTGCGGATCGCCCAGCGGGTGCGCGTTGATCCAGGCTGCCCCGGCCGATGTCAGCCGGTCCCACCGGGCCGCCAGCGACGTCGGGTGCCGGTCCAGTACCTCGCCCAGTTGGGTCCACGGCAGCCGCGGCCCGATCTGCAGCGCGTTGATCAGCTGCAGGTCTTCCTCGTCCAGTTCCACGCGCCCCCCTGATCGTTTTCTCATTGTGATGGCATGCGAGTGAATAATATCAGCGATTTTCGGGAATGTGCTGTAGGTCACTGCAGACTGTAAGTCAGTTTCAAGTACATGGCCCTGAGCGGCTTCGCATAGAGAAGAGCATCATGACACCTCTCGCCCTACCCCTGGACGGAAGCTCCACGGATATCCTGGCGGTCGCCAACTCGCCGGTCCTGTGGATCTGCGGCCTCGGCGTCTTTGCGGTCATCATCATCCAGTCCGTGATCTACATGCGCGCCGCGCGCAAGGCCGCGCCGGCCGCCGGCATGACGCAGGACGAGCTCAAGACGTCCTTCCGCTCCGGCGCGATCGCCGCCATCGGCCCTTCGCTGGCCGTGGTGCTGGTAGCCGTGGCGCTGCTGGCCCTGTTCGGCACCCCGGCAGTACTGGTCCGGATCGGCCTGATCGGTTCCGCCGCCTACGAGACCGGGGCGGCCAACGTTTCCGCCACGACGATGGGCGCCGCCTTGGGTGGCGACACCTACACCCAGCAGGTCTTCGCGGTGGCCTTCTTCGCCATGAGCCTGGGCGGCGCGATGTGGATGCTCGCCACGCTCGTCTTCACCCCGATCCTCAAGCGCGGCGGACACAAGCTGGCTAAGGTGAACCCGGCCATCATGACCGTAGTGCCCGCGGCCGCCCTGCTGGCTGCCTTCATCTCGCTGGGCACCGCTGAACTGCCCAAGAGCGCCGCCCACGTGGTGACGCTGCTCTCCGCGGCGGCCGTCATGGGCCTGTGCGTCTTCCTGTCCAGGAAGCTCGGCAAGAACTGGCTGCGCGAATGGGGTTTGGGCTTCGCGATCCTCGCCGGCTTGACCGTCGCCTACTTTGCCCACGGTGCCGGCCTCAGTCCCGTCGCCTAATCCACCGAACCGAAAAGGATACCTCCATGTCCACATCGCTGACCGCCCGGACCGACACCGCCAGCACCGCCAGCCTCGATGAATTCGACCGCACCACCTCGCGCTGGGGGCAGCTGACCATGATCGCCGGCCTCATCATCTCCCTCGCCGGCCCCATGTACCTGGTTATTTTCGGCAACCTGGATGTCGCAACGTCCCAGTTGTGGACCGCGTTCGCCGCCGTGGCCGGCACCTTCTTCGTCATCTGGCTCGTGGAGCCGCTGACCTACTTCCCGATCCTCGGGCCGGCCGCGATGTACCAGGCGTTCATGATCGGCAACATTTCCAACAAGCTGCTGCCCTCGGCGCTGGTCGCGCAGACCAACATCGGCGCCAAGCCGGGGACCAAGCGCGGCGATCTTGCCGCCGTGATGGCCATCTGCGGTGCCGCCGCGGTGCACCTGACGTCCCTGCTGGTCTTCGTGGGCCTGTTGGGCACATGGCTGATCAGCGTCATTCCCGAGGACCTTATTGCGGTGGCGCGCCTGTATGTCCTGCCCGCCGTCATGGGCGCCGTGATCGTGCAGGCCATCGTGTCCATGAAGCAGCTGCGGCCGACCCTGATCGCGTTCGGCGTCGTCCTGGTGGTCCAGTTCGTCCTGCTGCCGCTGGTGCCCGCGCTGAGCATGATGTCCACCGCAATCTCCGTCATCGGTACGATCTTCATCGCGTGGTTTGCCCGCCGGCGCACCTCCGACGTCGTAGCCTGACTGCATTCCTTCCGTTCCGCCAGAGAGAGTCCTCCATGCCCGCACTGCCCCAGCCCTTCCGACTGACCGCCGACCAGCAGGACCGCCTGCATGAGCTGTACCGGCACCTCCACGCGCACCCCGAACTGTCCATGCAGGAGCACGAGACCGCCGCGCTGGTCGACGAGCGGCTTCGGGCCTGCGGGATCGAGACCTTCGCCTGCGGCGGCACCGGCGTGGTGGGTATCCTGCGCAACGGGGACGGCCCGACGGTTGCCTTCCGGGCGGACACGGACGGTTTGCCGATCCAGGAAGACACGGGACTGCCCTACGCCAGCGCCGCCACGGGCGTACTGGCGGACGGGACCGAGGTTCCGGTGATGCATGGCTGCGGACACGACACCCATACGGCGGCACTGCTGACCGTTGCCGAGCTCTTCGCCGGGGCGACGGCGCACTGGTCGGGCACCATCGTGTTCATTTTCCAGCCGGGCGAGGAGACCGCGGCCGGGGCCAAGGCCATGGTGGACGACGGACTGTGGTCCAAGGCGCCCAAACCGGAGGTGATCTTCGGACAGCACGTGATGCCCGGCCGGGCCGGGACCATCCAGTACGCCGCCGGACACACCATGAGCCAAGCCGACTCCTGGAAGGTGACGCTGCATGGGAAGCAGTCCCACGGCTCGCAGCCGCAGGACGCCGTCGATCCCATCGTGCTTGGGGCCCACATGATCACCCGGATCCAGACGATAGTCTCCCGGGAAATCGATCCCCGGCGCGCCGCCGTCGTTACCGTGGGCACCTTCCACGGCGGACTGAAGGAAAACATCATTCCCGCCTCGGCGGAGTTCACGCTCAACATCCGGACGTTCGACGACGACGTGCGCGGCCGGGTCCTTGGAGCGCTCCGCCGCATCATCAAGGCGGAGGCCGAGGCCTCGAACGCACCGGAGCCGACCATCGAGGAGCTCTACACCTTCCCGCGCAATTACAACGATCCTGCCGCCACCGCGGCGGCCGCGGAGGCTCTTCGCGGGGCGCTGGGGGAGGCGAACGTGAGCGAGGTCGAGCCGCTGATGGGCTCGGAGGACTTCGGCACCCTCGCCGAAGCCATCGGCGTCCCGTCGGTGTTCTGGTTCTTTGGCGGCCACTCCGACGAGACGCTGGCCGCGGGGACGGCGCCGGTCAACCACTCGCCCTTCTTCGGCCCCGTCATGGAGCCGACGCTGTCCACCGGAGTAGAAGCCGCCGCCGCGGCGCTCCTCTCGCGGGTCGGGGCCTGATTCCGGGCCGGGCGTTGACAGCGGGACGGCTCCCTCTAGGCTGGTAAGTAAGCTTAGCAATTCCGACGCAGATTGGAGCCGTCCCATGGCCCAGGACCAGTACACGTTCCAGGATCCCGTCAACCGGTACCCCAGCATCGAGCCGCCCGAGCAGGACCAGCCGGAACCGGGGCTGGACAAAGAGCTGGTCCCGCACACTGACCGCGGCGAGGACTCCTACCGCGGGACGGGCCGGTTGGAGGGGCGCAAGGCCCTGATCACCGGATCGGACTCCGGCATCGGCGCCGCGGTTGCCATTGCCTTCGCCCGCGAGGGCGCCGACGTGGCGATGTCCTACCTGCCGGAAGAGGAGGAGGACGCCAAGGTCGTCGCGGAGCTGATCCAGAAGGAGGGGCGCAAGGTCGTGCAGCTGCCGGGCGACCTGACGGATTCGCAGACCTGCCGCGACGTGGTCCAGAGTGCAGCCGAGGGGCTCGGCGGGCTGGACATCCTCGTGAACAATGCCGGACGGCAGATCGCCGTGAAGAAGCTCGAAGACCTGAGCGACGAGCAGTTCGACCGAACGTTCAAAACCAACATCTACGCGTTCTTCTGGATCACCAAGGCGGCGCTCGCGCACCTCAAGCCGGGATCCTCGATCATCAACACGACGTCGATCCAGGCGTACATGCCTTCGCCCACGCTGATCGACTACGCGGCGACGAAGGGCGCGATCAACAACTTCACCAAGGGACTGGCCCAGCAGCTGGCACCGCGCGGGATCCGCGTCAATGCGGTTGCGCCCGGACCGTTCTGGACGCCGCTGCAGGTCAGCGACGGGCAGCCCAAGGAGGAACTGCCGGAGTTCGGGAAATCGACGCCCATCGGACGCGCCGGGCAGCCGACCGAACTGGCGCCGGCCTACGTGTTCCTCGCGTCTTCCGAGTCGAGCTACGTGATGGGGGAGACGCTCAACGTCAACGGCGGGATGCCGGCGCCGTAGCGGCAGGGCCGTTCAGAAGCCGGCAGACTGCGGGATATATGCGGCCGCTTCCGTGAGGCCGAGCTGCTGGCCGAACTGGACCATGGCCAGCACGCCGCCGACCATCAGTGCGCCCAGACCAGCGAAGGTGCCCGTCATGATGCCCAGCAGCTTGCGGTCGTCTGCGGTCAGACCCGTAATCCCCACCGGCTGCGGCATGTCGGGGGAGATCAGGTTCGGGGCCCGGTCCACCCGGCCGTCGTCCAGCAGCGCAACAACAGAGTTGGTGCGGCGGTCGAAGCGCATGCTGGTGATGGTGTTTCCGTGGCGGGCCAGCAGGATATCGTGGCCCACACGCTGACGGGTTCGAAGCATAGGGGTCTCCCGGAAAATGTGTAAGAAAGGGGTGCCGGCCTAAATAGTGGGGGCACTCCAATTTTACGAGCCGCAACCGTCCGAAGGGCGCGAAAACGGGGTGAATCCTACCACCCGGGCCAGTGAAGTGTGCCGCATTCCGGTCGCTGCGTGGCGCCCGGCCCCGGTCCGGTCGCCGGCCTAGGATGCGATGCTGCCGCCGTTCCGGGCATTCCCGGCCGGTCCGATCCTCGGCGGGTAGCCGGGCGGCGCGGGCACGCGGGCGGGCTGCCCGGGCAGCCGGGCCGGTGGTGGAGGGATCGCGGCGGGCGCATGGGGCAGCCGGACCGGTGGTGCAGGAATCCCCGCGGGCGCACGGGTCGGCCGAGCCGGGACGCCGGTCCGGGGTGCGGCCGCGCCTGGGGTCGGTGCGGGAGCGGCCTCCGGAGCCGGCGGCGGGCCGGCCGGCGAGGGCTCCGTGGCTGGCCGGGGCAGCGGCAGGGTGGAGGGCCGGCGTGGCGGCATAAGCACCTGGGCCAGCGCGGGTAGGCGGGGCAGGGCCGGCAGGCGGACAACCACCAGACGGCGGGCAGCCGTCGCAAGGCTAAACAACGTCACGCGGGCCGAGGTCAGTGCCCGGGCCGAAATCCGGGCTAGCGTCGAACTACGGGCAAGAGCCGATCCCCGGGCCAGAGCCGTAACCGGATCCAGCGTCAAAACCCCGTCCAGTACCGATCCCCGGGCTCCGCCTGCCGACCGCTCGCTCCGCGGGGGCCATTCGGCCAGCATTACGGCGCCGGCTGTAAGCCCGGCGAGGGCAGATACGGGTACGACGACGGCGCCCGCGTAGAGCACCAGGACCAGCGCCCCCGGCGACGCGGCCAGGGCAGTGAGCCCGCTGGCCCCGCCCGTGAGCAGGCAGACCCAGAACAAGACGACCAGGATGAGCACGGCCCGGGCACGCCGGAACCGAACCATCGACTTGGAGCCGGAGCGCTCCATCCAGCGAGTCCCCACGCGATCTTCCCCCAACAACAGGTCCCCGCCGTGGGGACACGGTTCGATCCTAGACCTGCCGCCCTGCGAAACGCGGTAGCCGCCGCCGGGCGCGGTTCCAGCCGCGGCTGCCCGTGCGGGTAGCCTGCATAGCGGGGCAGCCCCGCTCCGCGAACCAGGAGAACCTCAGCACTATGACCAAGCAGCCCGCCGGCGCCCTCTTGTTTGTCCTCACCTGCGCCATGGGGGTCGGGCCGCTGCTGAACTACGGGTTGAGTGCGACGAGCCCGCTGATCATCGAGGACCTGGACATCAGCGAGGGCCAGTTCGGCCTGCTGGCCACGGCGATCTTCGCCAGCGCCGCCCTCTCCAGCATGTGGCTGGGCCGGCTCAGCGACCGGATCTCCAACCGCGCCCAGCTGATCCTGATCTTCGCGGGCACCGCGCTGGCCCTGGTGGTCGGCGCGCTGGCCCACGACTACTGGGTGCTGCTGGTCGCGGCCGTGCTCGCGGGCCCCGCGCAGGCAATCTCGAACCCCACCACCAACCGGATCATCATCCACAACGTGCCGCCGCACAAGCGGCCGGGCTGGATCGGGGTCAAGCAGTCCGGGGTGCAGGGCAGCCAGCTCTTCGCCGGCCTGTTCTTCCCCGCGATGTCGCTCTGGCTCGGGTGGCAGGGCGCCACGGGGCTGGCCGCCGTCGTCGCACTCGCCCTCCTGTTCTACGGACTGCGCCGCCTTCCGGATGAAAAGCCCGTAACGACGGCGGCACCTCCCGCCGGCCGGGCGGCTCCTCCCGCCGAGCCGGGCAAGGGATTCCCGCTCGCGGTCTGGCTCTTCGCCGGCTACGCCTTCCTGTCCGGCCTGGGAATGCAGGCGACCAACGTCTACCTGCCGCTCTTTACGGTTCGCGAACTGGGTTTTTCGCTGCTGTTGGGCGGCATCGCCGCCGGCGTCTCCGGCATCGTCGGCGTCACGTCCCGCATCCTCTGGGGCCGGCAGATGGCCAAAGGGGTGCGGGCCTCAACACTGCTGATCTTGCTGGGGGTCGGCGCCGTGCTCGGAGCCGCCGCACTGCTGTCCGCGGGAGAGTTCGGTGCGCCTGCGCTGCTCTGGCTGGGTGTGGCGCTGCACGGGGCGACCATACTTGGCACCAATGTCGTCATCATGGCCGGCGTGATGAAAGTTGTTCCTGCCGCCCGCGTCGGAGCGGCCACCGGCGTGATTTCGATGGGGATGTACGCCGGCTTCGCCACCGGGCCGCTGCTGACCGGCCTGCTGCTGGAATTGACGGGCGACTTCAATACCGGCTGGATCTTCGTCGGCACGGGTTACGCGCTCTGCGTCGTGCTCGCCCTGTTCCTGCGGCGCCACGGCAACCGCTCGGGGGTGCCGCGCTAAGGCAGAACGCTGACAAGTGCCGGGGCCAAACCGTTGACAAGTGCCGACCTGCTGCTAGGTTCGTTACTAAGCAGGCTTCCTAGTGGGAAGCGCCGATGCGGTCAATGATGCGGTTATTCTAAGGAGCACTCGAATGAACGAAGACATCCACGAGCTGCAGGACGCCACCGCGTGGGACAGCGAAGGACATAAGCTCGGGCAGGTCGGCCAGGTGCACCGTGACCGCGGCTCGGGCCGGATCGCCTGGATTACCGTCGCACTGGGGCTGCTGGAAACCAAGCCCCGCTTCGTGCCCATGGCCGGAGCCCGGGTCGAGGGAACCGACGTCCATGTGGCCTACGACGGCGAAACGATCAAGGATTCGCCGGACCTCGACCTCGAGGCCGAGCAAGGTCTCTCTCCCGAGCAGGAAGCGGAGCTGGCCGCGTACTACCGCCTCTGATTCTTCCTGGCTGCCGAACTGCCCGAAGACGCGGAATCGGTCAGGGCAGATAAGCGTGCGCCGTCCAGAGGTGGAAGACGGCATAGGCGCGCAGCGGTGACCAGGCCGAGCCATGGGCCCTGACTTCCTTGTCGGACTCCAGCCCGAGGGCCCGCCGGAGCACCCGGTCGCCCGCGGGGAAGGCATCGCGGTCATGCAGCGCCCGCATGGCGAGATAGTCGGCCGTCCACGGGCCAATGCCCGGGAGTTTCAGCAGCTCGCGCCGGATCAGGCGGTGGTCGCCCTCCGGCGAGATATCCAGCCCCGCCGCGCAGGCCTCGGCCAGGGCGTGGACGGTCCGGGCGCGGGATCCGGTCAGGCCTACCGCGGCCCGGACTGCGTCGGGTCCGGCTGCGGTGAGTCGCTCCGGCGAGGGGAACGCCTGGAGGCCGGAGGAGTGGCCGGTGCCGAAGGCGGCGACCAGCCGTCCGGCAAAGGTCCGGGCCGTGGCGAGCGATACCTGTTGGCCCAGGACCGTACAGGCGGCCCCCTCGAAGCCATCCGCGTAGCCAGGAATCCGCAGGCCGGGACGGGCTGCCACCAAAGGCCCGATCCGCGGGTCCGCTCCCAGGACCGCGGACACCGCAGCCGGCTCAAGGTCCAGGTCCAGCCAGCGGCGCACCGCAGACGTCACAGCGGCCGCGGTGGCAGGATCCGGGGTTTCCAGTTCCAGCTCTGCGCCGGCAGGACCGAACGACACAGTCCCGAGGACGGGTCCCGCGGGCGAGGCAAACAGGCGGGTGCAGGTGCCCGCCGCCACGTCCACCGACTCGAGGCCGGGAACGGCATGCGCGTCCAGGGCGGCCAGCATGGCGGGCCGGTCGAACGGGGCGCTGAACGGGAGCGGCAGGCGCAACTAGCGGGCTTTGACGGCCAGCACGGGGCAGTCCACGGTCAGCAGGATCTGCTGGGCGGTGCTGCCCATGATCAGCTTGCCGACCGGGGAGCGCTTGCGCAGGCCGATGATCAGCAGGGACGCTGGCAGGCTTTCGGCCAGCTCCTGGATTTCCTCCACGGCGTCCTTGCCCCGGACCAGTTGCCTGAACTCGGCGTCCAGGCCGGAGCTCCTCAGCTCGCGCCTGACCCAGTCCGTGTCATGCCCGTCGGCCAGGGCCGGGTCCTTGTGCGGCCCGCCGGTGCTGGCATTGACGACCAGGAGCTTCTCGTTCTGGGTGGTGGCCATCTGGATGCCCTTGGCGAGGGCGGCGCGGCCTTCCGGGCGCGGGGCGTAGGCAACGAGAATGGTCACGTCTTCTCCTTAACGGCGGAACGTTCAGCGTCACCGGGACGGCCTCTTTGCCGCGCCGGAGAAGGCCGGGTCCGTTCCCGGCGCATCTGCCACTCATTGTGGCATGCCTCACCAGCGCCCGATGGAATGGCTGCCCCTTTGTGACAGGTCAGGCCCAGAGGCCCGAGCTGCCGCGGCGGTGGCTGTCGATAAGGTGGGTGTCGATCATACCGATCGCCTCCATCAGGGCGAACATCGTCGTCGGGCCGACGAACGCGAACCCGCGCTTGCGCAGCGCCTTGGACAGCGCCACGGACTCCTCGGACGTCGTTGGAATTTCGCCGATGTGCCGAGGCGCCGGGGTGCTGGGCGGCTGGAACGACCAGACGAAGTCGCTGAGGCCTCCCTCGGCGCGCAGGTCGATGGTGGCGCGGGCGTTCGTGATGACAGCGCGGATCTTGGCCCGGTTGCGGACGATGGAAGCGTCCTCCATCAGCCGTTCGACGTCGTCCTCGGTGAAGGCCGCGACCTTGTCGACCTGGAAATCGTGGAAGGCGGCGCGGAAGGCGGGGCGCTTGCGCAGGATGGTCGCCCAGGACAGACCTGCCTGGAATCCTTCAAGGCTGATCCGTTCGAAGACCCCCTGTTCGCCGCGCACCGGCACGCCCCACTCGGTGTCGTAGTAGTCCCGCATGAGCGGGTCCGTCGCGGCCCAGGCCGGCCGCGCCAGCCCGTCCTCGCCGAGCATAACGCCGGAAACGGTCTTCTCCATGTCCTTGATTCTCCTTGGTTCCTTCGGACTGTCAGGACAGCCCGGTGACGCGCATGGTCAGGTTGAGCCGGCCCCCGGTGAGCCCGCATTCCGGGTCCGCGGTGCCGGGGTAGATCCGGGGTACGCCGTGGTAGGCGAACCGCGCGGGCCCGCCGAAGACGAAGAGGTCCCCCGAGCGCAGCCGGATGTCGGTGTACGGCTTCGTCCTCGTCTCCGTGTTGCCGAAGCGGAACAGGCAGTCGTCCCCGACGCTGAGTGAGACCACGGGGAAGTCGGCCCGCTCGTCCTTGTCCTGGTGCATGCCCATTTTCGCGGTGTCTTCATAAAAGTTGATTAGCGCCGTATCGGGCTCGTAGCTGTCTTCCCGTTGATCCCCGTAGGCGTCAGCCAGGGCCCGGCGGCCCCAGTCCGCCAGCCACCCGGGAAAGCCAAGCACGCGGGCGCCGTTCACGTCGTCGGCGGTCCGGGTGTATTTGTAGGGCGCCCAGTGCCAGCCCAGGCAGAGGGTCCGCACGCTCATCTCGTGGCCGCCGGGCAGGCTGGCGGCGCGGTACGGTACCGGGCCCCGGCCGAACTCCCGGCACGCTTCCACCAACGTGCGCTGCTGCTGGAGGCTGAGCCAGCCGGGGATGTGCACGGCGCCGGGGGATACCTCGCGCGGTCCGCCGGGGCCGGTTTCGAAGAGCGCGGTCATGCGGCGGCCTCCAGGCCGAGCAGCCAGGCCTTGGCCCGCGGCCCGCCGAGGTACCCGCCCGGGGAACCGTCCGAGCGCAGGACCCGGTGGCAGGGGATGACGACGGGCAGCGGATTGGTGGCGCAGGCGCTGCCGACCGCCCGTACGGCCCTGGGGTTCCCGACCGCCGCCGCGACCTGCGCGTAGCTCTCCGTGCTGCCGTACGGGATCAGCGGCAGGTGCCGGTGGACGCTGAGCCGGAAGCCTTTGGACAGCCGCCGGTCCAGCGGCAGGTCGAACGTGCGCCGGTGCCCCGCGAAATACTCCTCCAGCTGGCCGGTTGCCTCTGCCAGCCGCTCCGGCGCGCGCAGGATCCGCGGGCTCACGGCGGCCGCCAGCGCGGCGAGGACAACGCCGTGGTCCTCGTTGGCGAAGGCCACGCGGACCAGGCCCTGGCTCGTCGCCGCCAGCAGCAGGGGACCGAGGGGGCTGTCGATCGTCGTGTAGGCGACGTCCAGCAGGTCGGCTTCGCGGGCGGCGGATTCCAGCCTTCCGTGCAGCTGTTCGAGGAGTGCACCCTCAAAGATGCTGAGCCGTTCCAGCGGCTCGGGCAGTGCCGGCCTTACCCCTTCCGTCCGGGCGGGCAGCAGGTCGGGCGAGGACGGGGAAGTCATGGCAGGGCTCCTTCCGGGGAGTTCTGGAGGACGCGGTAGCGGGCCCGCAGCTTGGCAATACCGTCCGACGCCGCGCGCCGGACCGCATCGGCGGAGGAGCCGGTCAGTTCCGCGGCCTCCGCATAGGGCAGGCCGGCAAGGTAGTGCAGGGCGACGGCCTCGCGTTGGCGCAGGGGCAACGCGGCGACGGCCTGGCGCAGTTCGTCGTCGTTATGTCCCGGGATCCCCAGCGTGGACGGCCGCTCGGGCAGGTGTTCCGCGGGGAGCGGGATCCTGGACCGTTTCCGGAGCAGGTCGATGGCCTTGCGCCGCGCGATCGTCGCCAGCCACGCTTCGTGGTTGGCGTCGAGGGGCAGGAGCGGGTAGGCCTTCAGGGCGGATAGGAACGTCTCCGACCAGGCGTCCTCGGCATCCGCGCCGGGACCGACCAGCAGCCGGCAGACGCGCAGCACCATGGCGCCGTGGTCCGTGACCAGCTGCTCGAACGGTTTCATCTGCACATCCTGTAGACGTTCTTCGGCGCGGTTGCGTGAGGTGCCGGGCTAGAAAAGCCTGGCGGCCTTCGCCTCCTCCGACTCCTCCAGCTCCAGCAGGAAGCGCTTGCGCTCCAGTCCGCCGGCGTAGCCGGTGAGCGAGCCGTCCGCTCCCACCACGCGGTGGCAGGGCACCACGATGGACAGCGGGTTCCGCCCGTTCGCGTTGCCGACGGCCTGTGCCAGGCGCGGATCGCCGAGTTCGGCCGCCAGCTGGCCATAGGAACGAGTCTGACCGTACGGGATGGCGCGCAGCAGGGCCCGGACCTTCTGCTGGAAGGCATCACCCTTCGGCGCCAGCGGAAGGGAAAAAACCCTGCGTTCGCCGGCGAAGTACTCGGCGAGCTGGGCCTTTGCCTCTTCGAAGCCGTGCTCGGTCCGTGCGCCGAAATCCGAGGGGTCCGGCAGCCGTTTATGCGAGGGGAAGTAGATGGCCGTCAACGCGCCGTCCTCGGCGACGATGGTCAACTCGCCGACCGGCGTTTCCATGGTGGTGTGCGTGCGGCTCATGGTCCTGATACTCCCTGATTCCTGCTTCCGGGCTTGTCCCATTCTCTCCCAGTACAACGACGGCGGGTCGGTGCCCTGCTCTGCGCCGTCATGCTCAGGAAGGATGAGGACCGTTCCGCCCGCCAGCCCATCCGCCTCATCGATCCGCTGCGGGCCCTGCGCAACCGCAACCTGCTGCTGACCTCGATCGGCTCCGCCTTCCATACGGCCGCCTTCTTCACGATCATTGCATGGGCGCCCTTCGTGCTGGGCGAGGGGGCGATCGCCATCGGGTTCATCTTCTTCGGCTGGGGCGTCTGCGTAGCCTTCTCCGGCGTTGTGCTGGCGCCGAAGATGGCCGCCTGGCTGGGCGAGCGCGGAGGTGCGATCGCCGCCGTCGTTCTTTACGCCGTCCTCCTGCTGGCCGTGGCGACCGGCATCAAGTCCGTCGTCGTGGTGTGCGTGGTGCTCTCCGGACTCGTGTCGGGAGTGCTCAACACGTTGTTCACGGGCAGTGCGATGAGTGCGGGAACGGGCCTTCGGGCGGTGAACAGCGCCGGCTACAACTTCCTGCGCTGGCTGGGCGGTGCCGCCTCCGCCATCCTGGTCGGACATATTGCCGCCTGGCTGGGAAGCATGAGTGCCCCGTTCTTCGTGGCGGCTGGCTGCTGCATCGTTGCCGCGGGCCTGCTCCTCTTCCGGCAGGCGGAGGCTGCAGCCGACCCGCACGCTGTGCCGGCCGAGGCCGCGGCCATCGGCGCGGACTGAATCCGCGTCCGGCCGGACAGGAGTCGGCGACCCAATACGCAACAAAACGTTTCCCTAATGTGGCTGAGTGTAGGCTACCCTTACTTTGTTCCTGTCACTCTAGCCAAGGAGGCCTCCGTTGGCCCTTTCCAGATTGCGGGCAGCTGCGGCGGCTGCCGCCGTCCTGTTGTCCCTCACCGCCTGCTCCACCGGACCCGCGGGAGGCTCATCGGAGGGCGGCACCGCAGCCGCGTCCGACGGTGCCTTCCCCGTGACGATCAAGCATGCCTACGGCGAAACCGTCATTGACGAACAGCCGGAACGAGTCGCGACCGTCTCCTGGGTGAACGACGACGTTTCCCTGGCCCTCGGCGTCGTGCCCGTGGGTATGCCGAAGGTGGAGTGGGGCGGCAACGACAACGGGTCCACCCCCTGGAAGGACGCCAAGCTGGAGGAACTCGGCGCGGGCGCCGGATCCGAAAAGGCGCCGAAGCAGTACTCCGAAGCGGACGGCATCGCCTTCGACGAGATCGCCGCCACGGAGCCGGACGTCATCCTGGCCGCGTATTCGGGCCTGACCCAGGAGGACTACGACAAGCTGTCCAAGATCGCGCCCGTCGTCGCCTACCCGAAGACGGCCTACGGCACCGACTGGCAGACCTCGACCGAGATGATCGGCAAGGCCCTGGGCAAGGGCGCCGAAGCCGAGGAGCTCATCGCCAGCACCGAGGCCACGGTCGAGGAGAAGGCCGCGCAGTACCCGGAGCTGGCCGGCAAGACCTTCATCTACGGCAACCTCGACCCCGCCGCCAGCGATGCCGTTAACGTTTATACGGCCAACGACAACCGGCCGAAGTTCCTGAGCAGCATCGGGATGAAGCAGGCCGACGTGGTCACCGAGGCCACGGGCGACTCCGAGGAGTTCTTCCTTCCGTGGTCGGCCGAGAAGGCCAACGAGCTGGATTCCGACATCTTCGTGACCTGGGTTCCCAGTGACAAGACCAAGCAGCAGGTACTGGACGATCCGCTGCTCGGCCAGATTCCCGCCGTCGAGAAGGGCGCGCTCGTGGCTGACTCGGACAACACCCTGACGCTGTCCATCTCCGCCGCATCGCCGCTGAGCCTGCCGTGGGCGCTGGACACCTTCCTGCCGATGCTGGCCGAAGGGGCGGAGGCCGCCGACGCGAGCTAAGCCATTCCGACGGAGGGCGTTCCGTGCACCACCGGGTGCGCGGGACGCCCTCCTGCGTTGAGCGCGCCGGCTGGCCTGCCGGCTGCGGCAATGTTCGGCGCGCTGCGGCCAGGGCGCCGGTACCGGCCAAGGACGGGGCGGGGCTACCCCGCCCCGACGATCAGCAGCGTGGCGGCGAAAACCAGCCCCGAGGCGATCAGCGTGACCGTGGTGTAGCCGAGGATGTCGCGCATTTTGAGCCCGGCGATGGCCAGCAGCGGCAGTGCCCAGAACGGCTGGATCATGTTGGTCCACTGGTCGCCGTAGGAAACGGCCATGATCGGCACGGACGGGTCCACCCCGAGCCGCTCGGCCGCATCGAGCATGATCGGAGCCTGCACGGCGAACTGGCCGCCGCCGGAGGGCACGAAGAAGTTGACCAGGCCGGCCGAGAGCAGTGCCAGCACGCCGAAGGTCTGCGGGGTGGAAATGCTGACGAAGAAGTCGGAAAACACCGTGATGAGGCCGGACGCGGTCATGATCCCGAGGATGCCGGCGTAGAGCGGGAACTGCAGCAGGATGTCGCCGACGTTGGATGCCGCGTTCTTGACCAGCGCCATCAGCTCGAACGGGTTGCGCACCAGCAGGAAGATCAGCGCCAGGAAGGACCAGTTCACGATGTCCAGCGTCAGCGACCCGCCCTGGGCGAAGTGGATTGCGAGGTAGGCGACCAGGGCCAGGCCGACGACGGAGGTCAGGATGCGGCTCGCGTCCAGCCGGTCCGCGGGGGTCACCACATCCTCGTCGATGTCGACGCCGGTGTCCCGGGCGTCGATCCCGAGTTCGATGATCTTGTCTTCGCCCCGGGGTGCGACGGCGGCCAGCGCCAGCCCGACGGCAACCACGGTGGCGAGCGCGGCCGCGATGTTCCACGGGGAGAAGGTCGTCTCGCTGATCGGCACGGTGCGGCCCAGCTGTTCGGCGATGAAGGACCCCTCGGTGGCGGCGGTCAGCGGGCCGGAGCCGGAGTAGCCCATGTGCCAGACCACGAAGCCCGAGAAGCCGGCGGCCACCAGCATCGGGAAGTGCAGCCGGACGCCCTTGGCCCGCAGCTGCGCCGCCACCTCCTTCGCGAGCAGGGCGCCGACCACCAGCCCGAGGCCCCAGGTGATCAGCGAGGCGACCGCCGCCACCACGAACACGAAAACGTAGGCCTGGACCGGGCCGCGCGGCAGCCCGCCGAGGAAAGCCAGCAGCCGCCGGACCGGGCGGGTGTTGGCAAGCGTGTGCCCGAGCAGCAGGACCAGCGCCATCTGGGTCATGAAGGCCAGCAGCCCGGAGAGTCCATCGCCCCAGCCCTTCACCACTTCCACCGGGCCCGCGTCGGTCAGGGCCAGCGCGAGGGCCGCGACAATCAGGGTCAGGACGATGCCGAAGACGAGGGCGCTCGGGATGAAACGTTCCACCAGGCTGTTGACGGGCCGCATCATGGCCGAAACCGGGTTGCGGCGGCCCTGCTGGTTCACCGTGGACATGCAGAATCTCCTTCGAGGTGCGAGTAGTGCCGGCTGGGCCGGCGGCGCGGACGGGGACCCCAACGCCCCCACTCTAGCGATCCAGCTCACACTTGTGCGCCGTCAGCAGGGTCCCGCGTGGCGGGGATCGCTGACCGGAAGCCGGACATCCCGGCGGACCATCCCCGGCGGGCGCTAGGCTGAAGCCATGAGCCAAAGCCAAGCTTCCACCGAATTCAGCACCAAGGGCGCCTACGTGCACACGGGCGAGGAGTTCAACCGGGACACCCACTACATCGAGGACCGGATCCTCCGCGGCGGGGACAACCCGAACGAGGGCCGCTGGCCGGTGGAACCCGGCCGCTACCGACTGGTTGCGGCGCGTGCCTGCCCCTGGGCCAACCGCACCATCATCGTGCGCCGGCTGCTTGGCCTCGAGGACGTCATCTCGATCGGCATGCCCGGCCCCACGCATGACGTGCGGAGCTGGACCTTCGACCTTGACGACGGCGGCAAGGACCCGGTGCTGGGCATCGAGCGCCTGCAGGAGGCGTACTTCAAACGCTTCCCCGACTACCCGCGCGGCATCACCGTGCCGGCCATCGTGGAGGTGGCCTCGGGCGCCGTCGTCACCAACAACTACCCCCAGATCACCCTGGACTTCGCCACGGAATGGACCGAGTACCACCGCGAAGGCGCCCCGGACCTCTATCCCGAGCACCTGCGGGAGGAGATGGCCGCGGTCAACAAGCGGGTCTTCACCGAGGTCAACAACGGCGTCTACCGGTGCGGCTTCGCCGGCTCGCAGGAGGCGTACGACAAAGCCTATGACCGGCTCTGGACGGCGATGGACTGGCTGGAGGAGCGCCTGGGCACGCGCCGTTACCTGATGGGCGACACCATCACCGAGGCCGACGTCCGCCTGTTCACCACGCTTGCCCGGTTCGATCCGGTCTACCACGGCCACTTCAAGTGCAACCGGAACAAGCTCACCGAGATGCCGGCGCTGTGGGGCTACGCGCGTGACCTGTTCCAGACCCCCGGTTTCGGCGACACGATCGACTTCGAGCAGATCAAGGCCCACTACTACGTGGTGCACGAGGACATCAACCCGACCCGGATCATCCCGCAGGGGCCGGACCTGTCCAACTGGCTCAGCGAGCACGGTCGGGAGAGCCTCGGCGGCAGCCCGTTCGGCGACGGCGTCGCCCCCGGACCGGTCCGCGGGGACGAGCGGGTCGCCGCCGGCCACAACCCGCTGTATCCGGCATGAGCACCGGCGCAGAGCGGCCGCGGATCGCCGTCAGCTACGCCCAGGACGCGCCGTCGCATGCGGCCTGGTTCTCCGAAGAGCTGGCCGGACTGGCCCGGAATGCGGTGGCGGGACTTGAGGCGGCCGGGGCGGATCCCGTCCTCATCAATGCCGCCTCCGGCCACGTCTTCAGCGCGGTGGATTACGACGGCGTGCTCATCCTGGGCGGCGGGGACGTGGACCCGGCGCGCTACGGCGGCGACACCGCGGAACCGACGGTGCATGCCGTGGACACCACCGCAGACGAGACCGAGATCGACCTGGTCATCGGCGCGGTGGAGAACGGCCGGCCGGTGCTCGGCATCTGCCGCGGGCTGCAGCTGATCAACGTGGCCTTCGCCGGATCGCTGATCGAGGACCTTGGACCGGAGTCCGTGCACAAGGTCCACAAGGAGCGTCCCCCGATGGCCGGACATTCCGTCTCCGTCCAGCCAGGTTCGCTGCTGGCCGATGCGCTCGGGACCGGCGAGATCACCGTGCAGTCCGGGCACCACCAGGCCGTCCGCCGGCTCGGCGACCGGCTGCGCGTGGTTGCCACGGCCTCGGACGGCGTGGTCGAGGGCGTGGAACTGGCGCGTCCGGATGAGGGCTGGCTGCTGGCGGTGCAGTGGCATCCCGAGGAGCCCGGCTCGCCCGACGGCCAGCTCGCCGACCTGCTGACCCCGTTCGTCGAGGCCTGCCGCTACATCGCCGCCGCCCGCAGCTGACTCCGCGAGGCCGCCGCGGGAGTCAGCTGCACACCGCGGCGAGGCCGCCGCGGGAGTCAGCTGCACACCGCTAGGCCAGGTGCCGGTCCGCGTAGACCTTCATCGCATCGCGCACGAACGAGGCTCCGGCTTCACCGCCGTAGTTGGCGGCGAAGCGCGGATCCGCCACGTACATCCCGCCGAGCCCGGTGAAATAGCCGTAGGACACCTCCTGCCCGCCATTCGCCCCGGCCAGCCACTCGAACTGCCGCCGCGCCAGGTCCTGCGCCTCCTCGCTGTCGGCCGCCGCGCCCGCGCCGGCGGCGGTGACCCAGTCCTGAATCAGGCGCCGGCTCCGTTCCTGCCAGGCCGACCGCTCCGCCTCGGGCAAGCCGCGCCACCAGCGGTCGCCCTTGGCATAGGCGTCCTTGCCCCAGCGCTCCTCGACCTCCTCCTTGTACTGCGTGTGGTCGAACCCCTGGAACATTTCCTCGGCCATGAGTTCCTCGCCCCTCTCTGTCTTCCTGATCGTCGTCCGGACGGATTCGATCCGCCGCTCAAGACGGTCCCGTTCCTGCAGCAGCAGGTCCAGATGTCCGCGCAGCGCCTCGGCCGTGTCCGCGCCACTCGGCGGTGCCTGCGTCCCGTCGTGTTTCCATGGGTTCCACTATGGAGGTTGACGCAGCGTCAAGGTCAAGGGCGGGCGGACGACGGCGGACTGCGGCCCGGCGGGGACGCTTTGCCGCGGCGGCGGGTAGCGTTGGGCTCGTGCAATCCGAGCGTTCCCGAGCGAAGCCCGCGCGCGAGGGCATCCGGCTGCCGGCGCCGCTGGCGTTGGGGCTGGCACTGCTGGGCGGGTCCGGGCTGGCCGTGCAGAGCCGGGTGACCAGCGAGCTCGGCATCGTGCTCCAGGACCGGCTGGGCGCGGCGCTGGCGAGTTTTGCCACCGGGCTGGTCGCGGTGCTGGCCTTTGCGCTGCTGCGGCCGGGCACCCGGGCCAGGCTCCGTGCGGTTCCGGCGGTCCTTAAACGCCGCGAGTATCCGCGCTGGTGGCTCGTGGCCGGCACGATCGGCGCCTTCTACATTTTCGCCCAGGCCGCCACGGTCGGCCCGATCGGACTGTCCCTGTTCACCATCGCGATCGTCACGGGCCAGATGGTCTCGAGCCTCGCCGTCGACCGGATCGGGCTGGGACCGGGGCGCAAGATCGGCGTCAGCGGTGCCCGGGTGGCGGGAGCCGGGCTGGCCTTGGCTGCCGCGGTGGTCGCGGCGAGCGCCCACTTCGCGGCGGACGGCCGGCCCGGCGGCAGCGGGCAGGCCGGCGGTGCGGTGATCCTGCTCATGCTGATCCCGCTGTTCTCCGGGCTGCTGCAGAGCGTGCAGCAGGGCATGCTCGGCCAGATCGGGACCGTGCATGGCAGCCCGGTCGTCTCCACGTTCCTGAACTTCGCCGCCGGGACGGCCGCACTGCTGGTCCTTTGGGCGGTGCAGGCGGTGCTGACGGGGCGGGCGGTGCTGCTGACCGGGCCATGGTGGCTCTACGTCGGCGGCCCGCTTGGGGCGCTGGTCCTCGCCACCGCGACAATCAGCGTGGCCAGTACCGGCGTCCTGCTGACCAGCCTCACGGTGATCTGCGGCCAGCTGGTCGGTTCGGTCGTGCTGGACATCGCCTGGCCCTCGGCCGGGAGCACGGTGGGCCCGCTGACCCTCGCCGGGATTGCACTCACGGCGGTGGCCATGCTGGTCGCAACCGGACGGCCCGGCGCCTGGCTTCGCCGCCGCAGGGGCTGAGGCGCGCCGGCCGATTCCTGCGCGGCGCCCCGGCCTTAGGCGTCGTCCTCGTGGGCCTGCCGGTACGCCTCCATCTGGCGGTGCCGCCGGAGCAGGCTCTCGCGCCGATGATTGTCGTCCCCGGCGGTGAGCTCGATGTGCCGCTTGCCGAAGCGCCAGAGCAGGACGTCGTCCAGGAGCCGGTCGGGTCCGGGGGAGTAGCGGTGCTCCAGCGCCCGGCGGACCTTGGTGATCGCGTCGGCCTCGAGCAGGCCCGCAAGTTCGATCGTCCGGCGCAGCCCGTGGGCGGCGAGCAGTTCGGCCGCCCAGCCCCAGTCGTCGTCCGCCTTCCGGTCCACATGCGGCAGCAGCGTCTGCCACACCTCGCGGATCCGGTTGGGCGTCAGGGGCGCGTCCCCCTCGCCGTCCTCGTCCCAGTAGCCGGTCACCGCCTCGTAGCGCTCGTGCAGCTCGGAGAAGACCGTCTCCACGGACTCCAGCATTGCCGCCGTCGCAATGAACTGGCGGTCGAAGTACGGGCTCCAGGCACGCGGGTCCGCCGCCTTGAACCGGATGCCGTGCTCGATCTCGGACCACGCGTGCGCCAGGATCGTGCGGATCTGGACCTCGAAGATGTAGCTGCCGTTCGGCTTGGCCGGCTCCCCGAGCACGCGCTGGTACTCCTTGACCACGTCGTTCTGGATGGTCCGCATGATCAGGTGCCGGCTGGAGTAGCCGTAGGTGCCGGACTCGATGTAGCCGATGTCCTTCTCGCGGTCGCTGCGGCAGTCGAACTCGCGGCGCTGGCGCTTGAGCAGGTGCGCGGCCTCGCGGATCTCGTGCGGCAGGCTGACGATCACGCGCACGCCGACCAGGTCGTTGAGCTGCCGCAGCGGGTCCGGGAACTCCAGCACCGGCGGGTGGCCCGGTTCCTGCGCGGGCATGGTCCGTGCGGCCTTGTCGCGGAAGGACTCAAGGCTCTTGGTCCGGGCGGCGACGAACAGCGGAGCGGGTTCGGCGTCCCTGAACACCTCCCGGATGGTCGACTGCATCTCCCGGGTGACCTTCTCGAGTTCCGGGCGCACGCGCGCGAACTCCTCGGTGCTGGCCTGCACCTGCGGGCGCAGGCTCTCGTCGAGCCGGTCCCAGTGCCTGCCCATGCGCAACTCCTTAACGACGACGGCGGGGCCTGGGTCCACTGTATCGGCCGGGGCGGGCGCGGCTAGCGATAGCGGCGGTGCAGGTCCTCCCTCGCGGGAGCACCCTCGGCCGGCTCCGCGATCCACGGCCCGGTGCCCTCGGACGGATCGAGCACGCCGCTTTCCAGCCAGGTGTAGTTCCCGCCGAGCACCCGGTCCGCCAGGCGCTTGTCCGCCGCGTCGGAATTGTGCCACAAGTCCGCGAACAGCGTCCGCACGCGCTCGCGCGACTGCACGCAGAACGTGTCCGCCAGCTGGCAAGCGGCCTTGCCGCGCTCCGGGTGCTGGGACAGCAGCAGCTGGGCGCGGCTGCAGCAGGCGGCCATGGCGAAGAGCTCGGCCCCGATGTCCACGATCCTCCCGAGGAAGACCTGGTGGTGCTCCAGCCTGGCCTGCCAGCGGCCCATGCCCGCGAAGGTGTGCCGGGCCAGCTTGCGGCTGCTCCGTTCCACAAAGCGGAGATGGCCGGCCAGCTCGCCGAAGTCCCGATAGGCGGTCGGGTTCATGCCCTCCCCGGCGAACAGGCCGGGCAGCCAGCGCGCGTAGAAGCCGCTCGCGCCCATCGCGGCCTTGGCCTTGGCCGCGAGGTCGGCCTCGGCGGAGGCCAGCTCCCCGGCCGCGGCCAAGTGGGCATCGACGGCCTCCCTCGCAATCAGCAGGCGCATGATCTCGCTGGAGCCCTCGAAAATGCGGTTGATCCGCAGGTCCCGCAGCTGCTGTTCGGCCGGAACCGCGCGTTCGCCGCGCGCCGCCAGCGAAGCCGCCGTCTCGTAGCCGCGGCCGCCGCGGAGCTGGACGAGATCGTCGGCGATGCGGCAGGACATCTCGCTCGACCAGAGCTTGGCCAGCGCGGCCTCGATCCGGATATCCCGCGCCCCGGCATCGGCCATCGACGCGGACAGCTCGAACACCGCCTCCAGCGCAAAGGCCGTCGCCGCGATGAACGCGAGCTTCTGGCTGACCGCCTCATGCTTGCCGATCGGCCGGCCCCATTGCACCCGCGCGCCGGACCATTCGCGCGCGATCTTCAGCGACCACTTCCCGGATGCCGCGCAGAGGGCCGGGATGGACAGCCGGCCCGTGTTGAGCGTGGTGAGCGCGATCTTGAGGCCCTCGCCTTCCTTGCCCAGCCGGTTTTCCGCCGGAACGCGCACGTTGTCGAACCGGGTCAATCCGTTCTCGATCCCGCGCAGCCCCATGAACGCGTTGCGGTTCTCCACCGTGATGCCGGGCGAATCGGCCTCCACGACGAATGCCGTAATGCCGCCGGGACCATCATTATGCGGCGGGACCTTGGCCATGATCACGGCGAGTTCGGCGATGACGCCGTTGGTCGTCCAGAGCTTCGTCCCGTTCAGCAGGTAGGCCGCGCCGTCGGCCGTAGGCACCGCGGTGGTGCCGAGGCGTGCCGGATCGGAACCGACATCGGGCTCCGTGAGGAGGAACGCCGAAACGGCCCCGGCCGCGCAGCGCGGGAGGAACTTCCGTTTCTGCTCCTCGGTGCCGAAGACCTTGACCGGCTCCGGCACGCCGATGGACTGGTGCGCCGAGAGCAGTGCGCCCAGGCTGGGGTGGACGGAGCCCAGCAGCATCAGCGCCCGTCCGTAATGCAGCAGCGATAGTCCCAGTCCGCCGTATTCCGCGGGAATCTTCATGCCGAAGGCGCCGAGCCGGGCCAGCCCCGCCAGGTACTCGTCCGGAATGAGGCTCTCGCGTTCGATCCGCGCCCCGTCCATGGTGCGGGCGTATTCCTCGAGACTGACCAGGAAGGACTCGCCCGCGGCCTCCGCGTCCGCCGAGGGTACGGGATGCGGGTGGATCAGGCCCAGGTCAAAGCGGCCCAGGTACAGGTTCTTGGCAAAGCTGGGCCGCCGCCACTCGGATTCGCGCGCCTGTTCGGCGACCTCCCGGGCTTCGCGCTCGCTGACGTTCGCCCCTCCGCCGGCGGCCACGTGACGATCGGTTCCAGTGCTCATGGCAGTCCCCTTTGACTCCAGGTTCGTGCCAAGGTCCGGCAGAACCTTCTAGCTGTCACCCAATGTTACTCCCGGGTAGGGCCTTTGGGGAGGAATAATCGCCATTGGATGAAGCTTCAAGTATCAGCAGCAAATCTTCGACGACAATCTTCGACGACAGTCTTTAAGGAGCAGATCAGTGGACTTCGGCATCTTCACCTTCGGCGAGCTGACCCGGAACCTCACCACCGGGGAGGCGCTTTCCCCGCACCGGCGGCTGAAGGAGCTGATCGAACTGGCCAAGCTCGCGGACCAGGCCGGCATCGGCTTCATCGGGCTGGGGGAGCACCACCGCAAGGACTTCGCCATCTCCGCGCCGGAGGTCGTGCTGGCCGCCATCGCGCGCGAGACGAAGAACCTCCGGCTGGCCACCGCCGTCACGGTCCTCTCCACCCAGGACCCGGTGCGCCTGTTCGAGCAGTTCGCCACCCTGGACCTCATCTCGGACGGCCGCGCGGAGATCATTGCCGGCCGCGGCGCCTTCACGGAGTCCTACCCGCTGTTCGGCTACGACCTGGCCGACTACGACGGCCTCTTCGAGGAGAAGCTGCAGCTCCTGCTGGCCGCCCGTGCGCAGGAGCAGCTGACCTGGCGCGGCACCCACCACCACAGTATCGACGGGATGGACGTCGCCCCGCGCCCGCTGCAGGAGAGGCTGCCCGTCTGGGTTGGCGTCGGCGGCACGCCCGCGTCCTTCGAGCGTGCCGGCCGCCTCGGCCTGCCCCTCTATATCGCGCTGCTCTCCGGTCCCCAGCACTTCGCCCGGCACGTGGAGTACTACCGCCAGACCGCCGCCGCGCACGGGCATGACCCGCAGGCCCTGCCCATCGGCACCGGCGGCCACTTCTTTGCCGCCCCCACGTCCCAGCAGGCCCGCGACACCTTCTACCCGTACTACCGCGCCTACTTCGAGCAGAACATGCCCCGCCCCGCCGGACACTTCCCGCGCGAGACCTTCGAGACCTGGGCCGGACCCGGCGGCGGCCTACTCGCCGGCAGCCCGCAGGAGATCATCGACAAGCTCATGGTGCAGTACCAGACCTTCGGCCACGACCGCTACATGGCCCAGGTCGGCCTCGGCGGCCTGCCCTTCGCCGAGACCGCCAAGTCGATCGAGCTGCTCGCCACCGAGATCATGCCCGTCGTGCAGCAAGAAACCCATCCTGCCCGGCGGCCGTAGCCGACCGCCTGCCCGGCGGCGGTAGCGGAGCCACTTCCCGGTAGCCGCGGCAGCCCGCTGCGCTGCAGTCGTCGTCAGCCCCGGCCCGCCTCGGGCCCGGGCGGCACCTGCCCTTCGGCCAGCCCGATGTGCCGCAGGATGGCCCCGGCGCAAGCCTCCGGCCGCTCCCAATGCACCATGTGTCCGGCATCCGTGACGAGTTCATGCGACCAATCGGGGTGTGCGCGCAGGAATTCCTTTACCGCGTCGGGTGTCCGGATGCCGTCCCGCGTTCCCGTCACCACGAGCGTGGGTGCGGTAACCAGTGCGGGCACGTCAGTGGCGGCGCCGGTGATCCCGGCCTCCATGCTTTGGCGTACGACGGCGGGCGGCAGCGTGAAGGGGGCCAGGAACCTCCCGCGGTCCTCGCCCCGGGGTTCTTCGCCACCGCGGAACCAGGCCGCGAGCATTTCATCGGCCGCTTCTCCATCCGGCGCCTCCGGACCGCCGAAAAGCCGGCGCAGCTTTTCCTCCGCCGCCGCGGACGGCGCCACCGGCACCATGCCCACCAGGGTGAGCGACGCCGTCGTCCGCGGGTAGCGCGCCGCGATGGTGGCGGCGATGCTGCCGCCGAGCGAATGCCCCACCCAGTGGACGGGCGAGCGGCCGGAGAGCTCGAGCGCGAACAGGGCCGCGACGTTCTCCACCGTCCACTCGAAGTCGGGCTCGAGCGGCGCGCCGTAGCCCGGCAGGTCGAGGTTCAGCACCTGGCGCCCGGCATCCCGGAGCAGCCCGGCCACCGGGTTCCAGTAGCTCGCCGGGCACGCCCAGCCGTGCAGCAGGACAATGGGAGCGCGCATAGACCGATTATGCCAAGCCGCCCACTCCACAGCAGGTTCACAGTTACGCCACAGTAGGGGCTTACGGCCGGGCCCAACCGTGGAGACATGACAACTAACCTTGAAAAAGCCCCCCGTTTCCCTCATCGTCCCCCGGCTGGCGCGGCTACCACGGCTCCGGCCGGGAACGGTTCTCCAGGTACGCCCGCTTCGGGTACCCCCGCCGACCTTGAGCGCCGACTGGCGGATCTTCTCGCCTCGGTGGTGGACATGGCTGATGTCCCCTTGGACGCCGACTTCTTCCAGGACCTGGGCGCGGATTCGCTGGTGATGGCGCAGTTCTGCGCCCGGGTGCGCAAGCAGCCTGACCTGCCCAAAGTGTCCATGAAGGACATCTACGGCAGCCCGAACATCACCGCCCTGGCGGCGGCTCTGCAGGCCCCCCTGCAGCAGGACGCGTCGCAGGCTCCCTCGCCGGCCCAAGCCTCCGTCCCGGAGGCGCCCGCGCCGATGGACGCACGGACATGGGAGTACTTTCTGTGCGGCGCTTTGCAGACGCTCGTCTACCTCGGCTACTGCGTAGTCCTCGGACTGCTGACGGTCGTGTGGTACCAGTGGGTGTTCCCGGAGTCGGGGCCGGGCAACCACCAATGGATGGACCACGGCCTGAGCTTCTTCGAGATCTACCTGCGGTCGACCGCCTACGCGGCGGCGGTGTTCCTGATCCTCTGCATCCTTCCGGTGGCAGGGAAATGGATCATCATCGGGCGCTTCCGTCCCCAGGAGATCCGCATCTGGAGCCTGGCCTACTTCCGCTTCTGGCTGGTCAAGACCCTGATGCGCACCTCCCCCCTGTTGTTGCTCAGAGGCTCCCCGCTGACCACCTTCTATCTGCGGGCCATGGGGGCCAAGGTGGGCCGCAACGTCACGATCCTGACCAACCGGCTGCCCATCACCACCGACCTGCTCACGATCGGGGAGGGGACGGTGATCCGCAAGGACGCGGTTTTCAACGGCTACCGCGCCCACGGCGGCGTCATCCAGCTCGGCACGGTGACGCTGGGCCGGGACGTGATCGTGGGCGAGGGAAGCGTCCTGGACATCAACACGGCCATGGGGGACGGCTCGCAGCTGGGCCACCGGTCCACCCTGTACAGCGGCCAGTCCGTTCCTACGGGCGAGCGGTGGCATGGATCCCCGGGCAGGCGCACGGACGTGGACTACGGCGGAGTCGAGGCCAGGCCCTACCGGCCGTGGCGCCGCGGTTGGTTCGCCACGTCCCAGGTCGTCAGCATGATCGGGTTGGGCCGCATCCTGCTGGGCCAGGTGGTCATGCTGGTCGTCCTGGCGGATCCGAACGTGGCGGCGCTTCTGGAGCCTCAGGATCTGTCGTTCACCAGCTGGATCTTCTATGCCGATGCCCTTTTCTACGCCGGCCTTTCCGTCTTCGGCGGGACGATCGTGTCATTGCTCATCGTCGCTACCGTGCCGCGGGTGCTCCAGCTCGCCGTCAAACCCGACATGGTGTATCCGCTGTTCGGGCTGCGGCACGCCGCCGAGCAGGCAGTATCGAAGATGACCAACAGGCCCATGCTGACGGGGTTGTTCGGCGACAGCTCGTACGTTGTGGATTACGTAGCGGCCATTGGGTACAAGCAGCCGCAGGTCGAACAGACCGGCTCGAATCTGGGTACCGGCTTCAAGCACGACAACCCGTACCTGTCGGAGATCGGCACCGGCACGATGATCGCTGACGGGTTGTCCTTCATGAACACTGACTACTCGGCGACGTCGTTCAAGGTCAGCCGGGCGGCTATCGGCGCACGCAATTTCCTGGGCAACGCCGTTCTATACCCCGCGGGTGCAAGGACCGGGGACAACTGCCTGCTGGCCACCAAAGTGATGGTGCCCCTCGACGGCCCGGTCCGGCACGACATGGGCCTGCTCGGTTCGCCGCCGTTCGAGATCCCGCGCTCGGTCCTGCGGGACGCCCTTCCCGAGGAGCATAGGGGCCGCGCCCGACTCCGCCGGGACCTGGCGGCCAAGAACAGACACAACCTGCGTTCGATGGCCCTCTTGATGCTCGTTCGATGGCTGAACGTATCGCTGGCCATGCTGATCATGTTTGCCGCCCTCGAGCTGTCCGACCAGTTCGGTTTCCTTGCGCTCAGCACGGGCTTCGTCATGACGCTTGTGGTCGGGTCGCTGGTCCCGATCGGCATCGAGCGCCTCACCACCGGGTTCCGGCGGCTGAAGCCCCGGCTCTGCTCCATCTACGACCCCTACTTCTGGTTCCACGAGCGGTACTGGAAGATGTCGCTGCAGCACCGGTACGCGACAATTTTCAACGGAACACCGTTCAAGCCGCTGGTCTGGCGCCTGCTGGGCGTGCGGATCGGTTCCCGGGTCTTCGATGACGGCTGCGGAATCATCGAGCGGACCCTGGTCACGGTAGGCTCCCGCTGCACGCTGAACAACGGCACCACGATCCAGTCCCATTCCCAGGAGGACGGGATGTTCAAGTCCGACTACGACGTCATCGGGGACGACGTCACGCTCGGAGTCGGTGCCTTTGTCCACTACGGCGTGACGATCGAAGACGGCGCCGTCGTCGCCGCGGACTCCTTCGTGATGAAGGGGACGACGCTCACCCAGGGAACCCTGTGGGGCGGCAACCCGGCGGAAGAAGCCCGAGCGGCCATCACAGGAGGTCCTCGGCCGCGTGACGACGAAGGCCCCGCGCAGCCGCTGCCTTGCCGCACCGGGGCCGACGCCGGAGATTAGGGTAGTAAATCGTTTCGTAATCATGGTCACCCTAGGCTAGCCTTACTTAAGCTTTGTTGGGCCGTCCGGAGGTGAACGTGGGAGCAGAGGCGCATCTGCCCGTCCGCGCTGTGCCGCGCCCGCCAGCAGACGGCGCCCCGGACACTCACTACCCGATTGCCGCACGCGGCGACGAGGCGGGGCTGTTGGCGCCTTCCACCCTCGCGGCCTCCCGGGAAAGGGCCGGGATCGGGCGCATGGTTTCCGGGCTGGTGCTGGCCCTCGGGGTGCTGGCGCTGGTGTGCCTGGCATCGCTGGCGTTCGGGGCGCGGCAGATTCCGTTCGAGACTCTGGTCCAGGCGCTGACCAATTTCGACCCCGCCAACGGTGACCATGCCGTAGTGCATGCCCGCATCCCGCGGACGGTCACCGGGCTGCTGGTCGGTGCCGCGCTCGGAGTGGCGGGCACGGCGATGCAGGGCGTGGCACGCAATCCGCTGGCGGACCCGGGCATCCTGGGCGTCAATGCCGGCGCCGCGCTGGCCGTGGTCACCGGAATCTACCTCTTTGGCGTAGCGGAGCTGACCGGGTACATCTGGTTCGCGTTTGCGGGCGCGGCGCTCGCGGCAGCCGTCGTCTACGGGATCGCAGCCATCGGCCGGGAAGGTGCGACGCCGATCAAGCTGGCGCTGGCCGGGGCGGCGCTGACCGCGGGATTGAGTTCGCTGATGAACGGCGTGCTGGTCAGCAGCCAGGACACGCTGGACGCCTTCCGGTTCTGGCAGATCGGCAGCGTGGGCGGCCGCGGCTGGGACGCGATCGGGGCCGTGCTGCCCTTCATCGCCGCCGGATTGCTGCTGACCTTGTTCACCGGCCGGCTCCTCAACAACTTCGCGCTCGGCGACGATGTGGCCCGGGGGCTGGGCCAGCGGGTCGGGCTCAGCCGTGCCTTTACCGCGCTCGGCGTCGTGGTGCTCTGCGGCGCCGCCACTGCGCTGGCCGGCCCCATCGCCTTCGTCGGGCTGGTCATCCCGCACCTGGTGCGCTCGTTCACGGGCCCCGACTACCGGTGGATCCTGCCGTACGCGCTGCTGCTCGCGCCGGTGCTGCTGCTCGGCGCGGACATCGTCGGCCGGCTCGTCGCGCTGCCCGGCGAAATCCAGGCCGGGATCATGACCGCGGTCATCGGGGCCCCGGTGTTCATCTGGATTGTCCGGCGGCGGAAGACGGCCGGGCTGTGAGCGCCCCCGCGGGCGCCCTCGCCGGCCGGGCCGTTGCCTCGACGCCCGCCGTGGCCAGCATGCCCCGCCACCGGGCCCGGCACCGCCGGCGCCTCGTGTGCGCTGCCCTCGCGGGCGCCGTCGTCGTCCTCTTCCTCATCAACGTCCTCCTGGGCACGTACACGGTGACGATTCCGGACTTCGTCAGGCTGCTGGCGGGGGAGCGGATTCCCGGGGCGAGCTTCATCGTGATGGAGAGCAAGCTGCCGCGGGCGGTGGTCGGCACGCTGATCGGGATCGCCTTCGGCATCGCCGGCTCGATCTTCCAGACGATGCTGCGCAACCCGCTGGCCAGCCCGGACATCATCGGCATCAGCTACGGGGCCAGCGCCTCCGCCGTCGCGGCGATCGTGGTCTTCGGGGCCACGGGCCTGGCCGTGTCGGCGTCCGCGATGCTCGGGGCCCTCGGAATCGCGCTGCTCATCTACCTGCTGTCCTATCGGCGCTCCGGGCGCTCCGGGCATTCGGCGGCCGGCGCGCGGCTGGTGCTGGTGGGCATCGGGTTCGCCGCGATGATGCAGGCCCTGGTCAGCTACCTGATGACGCGCACCGACATCCGGACCGCGCAGGACGCATTGGTCTGGCTGAACGGCTCGCTCAACTCCAGCAACTGGGACCGGGTGCTCATCCTCGCGGCGAGCCTGGCGCTGCTGCTGCCCGCCACGGCCCTGCTCGCCCGCAGCCTGCGCGGGCTGGAAATGGGTGACGACGCCGCGGCCGGGCTGGGCGTCCGCGTGGCCCCCTCACGGCTGGGACTGGTGGTGACCGCGGTGCTGCTGGCCGCCGTCGCCACTGCCGCCGCGGGCCCGGTGGCGTTCGTGGCGTTCCTGTCCGGTCCGATCGCGCGCCGGCTGCTGCGCGGGGCCGGCTCGCTGGCCGTCTCGGCGCTGGTCGGCGCGGTCATCGTGCTCGCCGCGGACTTCACCGGCGCCAACCTGTTCCCCCTGTACCTGACCGACGGCACGTCGCTGCCGGTTGGAGTCGTGACCGGCGCGCTGGGAGCGCCGTTCCTGCTCTGGCTGCTGGTCACCGCCAACCGCGTCGGCCGAGGAGGCTAAATGCGCACCCTTCAAGCCCGCGACGTCACCCTCGCCTACGACCGCCGTACGGTGGTGCGGGACCTGAGCGTGGCCCTGCCGGCGGGCAAAGTCACGATCATCGTCGGCGCCAACGCCTGCGGCAAGTCGACGCTGCTGCGCGGGCTGGCCAGGTTGCTCAAGCCGGCCGGCGGCTCGGTGCTCCTGGACGGGAAGGACATACACGCCCAGTCCACCCGGGACGTGGCCAAGGTGCTCGGGCTGCTGCCGCAGACCCCGGTGGCGCCGGACGGCCTGACCGTGGCCGAACTGGTGGGCCGCGGCCGCTACCCGCACCAGGGCTGGTTCCGCCAGTGGACCGCCCGCGACGAGGACGCCGTCAACACCGCGATGGCGGCCACCGACACCCTGGAGCTCGCGGGCCGGGACGTCGACGAGCTTTCCGGCGGACAGCGGCAGCGCGCGTGGATCGCCATGGCGCTCGCGCAGGAGACCGACATCCTGCTCCTCGATGAGCCGACCACCTTCCTCGACGTGACCCACCAGATCGAGGTGCTGGACCTGGTCACCGACCTCAACCGGCGCCGCGGGACCACGGTCGCGATCGTGCTGCATGACCTGAACCTGGCCGCCCGCTACGCCGACCACCTGATCGCCATGAAGGCCGGATCCGTCGTCGCCCAGGGCACGCCCGCCGAAGTCGTGACCGGGGCCCTGGTCGCCGAGGTCTTCGGCCTCGAATCGCACGTCATGCCGGACCCCGTGTCCGGCACGCCGATGGTCATCCCCGTCGGCCGCCACCACAGCCAAATCGAACGGAGCACATCATGACCGCTGTTGCCACCGAGACCGCCGCCGTTACCCCGGTGCTGGCCTTCGACGTCGAGGTCGCCGCGGTGCGCGCGCTGTCGCCGAGCTTCCGCCGCGTGACGTTCGCGGGGGAGGGGCTGCGCCAATTCGGCGTGGGCGGTCCCACCCTTGACCTGCGGATCAAGGTGGTCATCCCGGCCACGGACGACGGCGGGGCAACGGTTCCGCTGCCGGAGTTCGGGGTGCCCGGGGGCGTCAGCGGTGCGCGGGAACTCACAGGCGGGTGGTACCAGCACTGGCTCTCGTTGGACGAGCGCACCCGCGGCTCCATGCGCACCTACACGGTCCGCGAGCTGCGTGGCGGCGACCGGCCCGAGCTGGACGTTGATTTCGTGATGCACTTCGACGCGGACGGCAACGGCGGGCCGGCGTCCGTCTGGGCCAGCGCCGCGGTTCCGGGGGACCGGGTGACGATCATCGGCCCGAACCTCGAGGCCGCGACCTGCCCCACCGCCAAGGCCTACGGCGGGATCGAGTGGCGGCCCGGCCTGGCCTCGCACGTATTGCTGGCGGGGGACGAAACGGCGGTGCCTGCCATCGCGGCCATCCTGGAGGCGATGCCGGCGGACATGAGCGGCCATGCCATCCTTGAGGTCCCGGCCGCCACCGATTTCCAGCCCCTGGTCCACCCGGCTGGTGTGCAGGTCAGCTGGCTGGCCCGGGGCACCCGGCCGCACGGCGAGCTGCTGGACGCCGCGGTCCGCACCGCCGTCGCCGTTCCCGCCGCGGGCCTGACCCCCGAACGCGGGACGGAACCGGAGGACGTCGACATCGACCAGGTCATCCTCTGGGAAACCACCACCGGCTCCACCCGCCCGTTCTACGCCTGGATCGCCGGTGAGGCGGCCGTGATCCGCGAACTGCGCCGTTACCTGGTCCGCGACGTCGGAATCGACCGTAAGCAGGTGGCCTTCATGGGCTACTGGCGCCGGGGCAAGGCCGAGCTCTGAGCCGCCGGTCCGCCGCCGGGCCCGCACTGCGCGTGCCGCGGGCGAGAATGGAGCCATGACCCTGGCCAAATCCGCCCTCCTGTTTGCCCTTGCCGCGCTGGCCGAGATCGGCGGCGCCTGGCTGATCTGGCAGGCGGTGCGGGAAGACCGCGGCTGGTGGTTCGCCGGCCTCGGCGTCATGGCGCTGGGAGCCTACGGCTTCATCGCCGCGCTGCAGCCGGATGCCAACTTCGGCCGCGTGCTGGCCGGCTACGGCGGGGTCTTCATCGCCGGCTCGCTGGCCTGGGGCATGGTCGTGGACGGCTTCCGGCCGGACCGCTGGGACTACCTTGGCGCCGGTATCGCCCTCGTCGGCGTGGCCGTGCTGATGTACGCCCCGCGCAACGCCAGCTGACCGGCGGAGGCGGGGACCGCCGTCGTCCATTAGCCTGTGATGGTGACTTTTACGCACCGTTATGTTGCCCTGGGGGATTCCTTCACCGAAGGCGTCGGCGACCGGGATCCGAAGCTGCCCAACGGCGTCCGCGGCTGGGCGGACCGGGTGGCCGAGCAGCTGATGCTCGCCGACGCGGACTGGGGCTACGCCAACCTGGCGATCCGCGGCCGGAAGCTGCGCCAGGTTATCGAGGAGCAGCTCGAGCCCGCGCTGGCGCTGCGGCCGACCCTCGTGACGCTCTACGCCGGCGGCAACGACATCCTGAGGCCCAGCGTGGACATTGACGCGCTGATGGGAATGTACGACGGCGGCGTGGCCCGGCTGGTGGATTCCGGCGCGGACGTGGTGCTCTTCACCGGCTTCGATTCCGCCGGGTCCGCCGTCTTCGGGAAGACCCGCGGCCGCACCGCAATCTACAACGAGTGGGTCCGCGAGATCGCCGACCGGCGCGGCGCAAAGATCGTGGACTACTGGCGGCTGCGTGAATTCCAGGACTGGCGGTACTGGGACGAGGACCGGCTGCACATGTCCGCGGCCGGCCACACGCTGATGGCCAAGCGCGTGCTCGAGGTGCTGCAGCATGACGACCTGATCGAGCTGCCGGAACTGCCGGCCCTGGCCACGCTGTCACGGCGGGAGTCGCTGGCGGCCAACGCGCGCTGGGCCCGCGAACACCTCGGCCCTTGGCTGGGCCGCCGGCTGCGCGGGGTTTCCTCCGGCGACAGCCTCCGGCCGAAGTACCCCGAGCTGACGTCGCTCGCGCCGCGCAGCTGAGGTGCGTCCCGCCCCGGTGCCAGGCCCGCGCTGAGGCTTGGCTTTCCTCGCTGGAACCGGCCGCGGAATGATGGTTCGCTAGGAACCATGGGCAGCCAACCTGATTTTTCCGCGACGGCCAGCGGCCAGCACGACGACGAGCCGCACGGCGGCGGCATCGCGACCAGGCTCAATTGGCTCCGGGCCGGCGTGCTCGGCGCCAATGACGGCATTGTGTCCGTGGCCGCCATCGTGGTGGGCGTGGCCGGTGCGACCACGGACATCGGCACCCTGCTCACGGCCACGCTCGCCGCGGTCATCGGCGGCGCCATTTCCATGGCCCTGGGCGAGTATGTCTCGGTTTCCAGCTCCAGCGACAGCCAGAAGGCGCTGATCGCCAAGGAGACATGGGAACTGGAGACCATGCCGGAGGAGGAGCTCGCCGAGCTGGCCGCGATCTACGAGGCCAAGGGCGTCAGCTCCGCCACCGCGCAGCAGGTGGCCAAGGAGCTGACCGAACACGACGCGCTCGGGGCGCACCTGGAAGCGGAGCTGGGCATCGACCGGCACGAGGTGGTCAGCCCCTGGCACGCCGCCTTCGCCTCCTTCGTGGCGTTCATCGCGGGCGCGGCGCTGCCGGCCCTGGCCATCCTCCTGCCGCCCGAGGGGCTGCGTGTACCGATCGCCTTCGCGGCGACGCTGATGGCGCTCGCCGGCACGGGCGGACTGGGCGCCTACCTCGGCGGGGCGCGCATCATGCCCGCGGTGGTCCGGGTGGTGCTCGGCGGACTGCTGGCGCTGGTGGCCACCTACCTGATCGGCAGTTGGCTGGGGGCCGCGGGAGTCGTCTGATCCCCGGCGTCCGGCGCGTTCCAAACCTTCAAGCGGGGACCGGCCGAGGCGTTCCGGCGGTCCGGTTTCGGTCTCGAAAATGCCGCTCGCCGGCGCGGTGTGACGCATGCAACAAAATTCATTCCGGACGGCGGACGGTTCCGGGGCATTTCCATGCGTCGGCGGTTTGTGGATCTGCCGCGGAATAACAGGGATAAACGGGCAATCGCTGCGGCAGTGCAGCCGCTGCTTTGCGAGCCGCCGGAGACAGGACTTTCGGCCCTGTCCAAGCGGCCGATTTTGGCCCTCCAACTGTGACGGACACGTCAAGGTCGGTAAAGTACTGGGCTTGTCCGGCGCCGTCAGCGGTCCTGGACAGGGAAAGTCCCGTGCAAATGACCTCTGAGAGAAGGCCCAAATGCCGAAAGACGTCCACCACGATTCTGCCGCCGCGCAGCCGGGCTCGCCGTCCGGGGCGCACGGCACCGGACGTGCCGCGAGGCCCGCCGGCAAGTCCTCCCTGCGGTTCCGGAAGCGGCGCCTGCGCGTCGACGACGTCAACGTCGTCGAGAAGCCGATGCTGCGCAAGGCCGTCGGCGGCACCGTCGTCGGGAACGGCATGGAGTGGTTCGACTTCGGCATCTACGGCTATCTGGCCGTCACGATGGGCCAGCTCTTCTTCGCCGGCGGTGCGGAGGGCGAAGGCCTGATCGGCAGCCTCGCGGTCTTCGCGGTCAGCTTCCTGGCCCGCCCCATCGGCGGCCTGGTGTTCGGCCGCCTCGGCGACCGCGTCGGCCGCCAGCGCACCTTGGCCCTGACCATGATCATGATGGCCGCCTCCACCTTCGCCATCGGCCTGCTCCCGACCTACGCGGCCATCGGCGGCTGGGCCACCGTGCTGCTGGTCCTCTGCCGCCTGGTCCAGGGCTTCTCCACCGGCGGTGAATATGCCGGCGCCACCACCTTTGTCAGCGAATACGCTCCGGACAAGCGCCGCGGCTTCCTGGCCAGCATCCTGGATACCGGCAGCTACCTCGGCTTTGCCCTCGGCGCCGCCGTGGTGTCCGTGCTGCAGGTAACCCTCGGCGACGAAACCATGCTCGAGTGGGGCTGGCGCGTGCCGTTCCTGCTGGCCGGACCGCTGGGCCTGGTCGGCCTGTACTTCCGGATGCGGATCGAAGAGTCGCCGGCCTTCCAGGCGGCCCAGGACGCGCAGGAGGACAAGGCCAAGGCGGCAGCCGTCGAGGGGCCGATGACCTACCGCCAGATCATCGCTCGCTTCTGGCGAACCATCGTCATGGCGATGCTGCTCGTCGCCGCGGCCAACACGGTTGGCTACGCCCTGACTTCCTACATGCCCACGTACCTCCAGGAAACCATGGGCTACGACGCTTTCCAGGGCACGCTGCTCACCATCCCCGTGCTGATCCTGCTCGCGGCGGCGATCCCGCTGACCGGCCGGCTGTCGGACCGGATCGGGCGCCGGCCCGTACTCATGGTCGGCTCGCTGATCACCATTGTGCTGGGTATTCCCGCGTTCCTCCTGATCGGCATGGGCAACATCATCGCGACCTTCGTCGGCCTTGCCATCCTGGGCGCCGCCACCTCCTTCTATGTCGGCAACCTGGCCTCGGCACTCCCGGCCCTGTTCCCGACGGCCGGACGCTACGGATCCATGGGCATCGCGTACAACTTCGCCGTGGCGATCTTCGGCGGCACGACGCCGCTGATCACCCAGGCGCTGATCGAGGCCACCGGCGATGACCTGATGCCGGCCTACTACCTGACGCTGATGTCCGTGCTGGGCCTGCTCGCCATCCGGCGCATGCCGGAGAGCGCCAAGCGCCCGCTGCCCGGAGCCTTGCCGTCGGTCGATACCCAGGCAGAGGCCCGCGAACTGGTCGCGGGGCAGGACGGCAACCCGCTCCTGAACATCGGCGACATGCCGCTGGACCTTGTGCCCGCCGGCCACGCCACCGCATCGCCGTCCGCCGACCCGGTGGCGCTGCCCGCCGGCGTGGAAATCCCCGAGGTCCGCGAGCCCGAGGCGGCCGGAGCCCGCAGCTAGCTGTCGGATGTGACGTACGACGGCGGCCGGTACCTGCTTCAGTGCAGGTGCCGGCCGTTGCCGCTTGTGTCTCTCGTCGTGGCGAAAAGCGACACGAAATACCCGCGGCGTTTGAAAGTTGAAGCCTCAAGTTCTGTGGCAAAATAGGTGCATGACTTCCGCACGTTGGCTAGATCCCGAAGAACGCCAGGCCTGGCTCGCGCTGCTGGCCGTGACCACCCTCCTGCCGGGGAACCTCGATGGTGTCCTGCAGCAGGAGGCCAAGGTTACGCTCTTCGACTACACCGTCCTGGCGATGCTCTCGGAGGCCGAGGATCGGACCCTGCCGATGAGCGAGCTGGCGTCGCGGACCTACTCGTCCCTGTCCCGGTTGTCCCACGTGGTCAAGAAGCTGGAGCAGCGCGACTGGGTCACCCGCAGTCAGTGCAAGCAGGATGCCCGCGTGACTATGGCAACCCTGACGGAGCAGGGTTTCAAGACCATCGAAGAGTCGGCGCCGGCACATGTGGAGTCCGTGCGGAAGGTTGTCTTCGACGGGTTGGATCGCCGCGACGTCGCGGATCTGGAGCGGATCGGAAAGAAGATCGTGCAGTTGCTGGAGCCCGCCAGCTGGGTGCTGCGCGAGCCCCGGCTGAACAGCTGAGCGGCCATCCCCGACCCGCTGCGCGAGCAACGGCCGACCGATGCGCGAGCAACGGCCGACCCGATGCGCGAGCCTCCGCCGGCCCGCTGCGCAGCCCTTCCACTCCGAAACAATGCCCTGGCCCGGTTTGGCGGCACCGCCGTCGGACCTTAAACTGGGAAGGCGTTGAGTCACGCAGCCGCAGCCGTCCCGCCGATCTTCGGCGGGAGCGGACCAAGTTGCGTGAATTGCCGTGTTTACCTAGAATTTAAGGCTGTTGCTGGGTCGGTTCCTTCGGGAATCAGCATCAAGCAGCGCCTGGACTTCACCGTCTTCCCCGCGGCGAGGAACTTCGGCTGGATCTCACCCCGCCTGGTCAACCTCCGGAAAGTCGCAGTAATAACGGTGTCAAAACTGGTGACGGGCGCTCTTACACGCAGATTAGGCAATACAGCTGCATCTGTGCAGGTCCGTCAATATTTACTAAAACTGGAGGAGAGATCAATGGCAGCACACTGCCAGGTGACCGGAGCCAAGCCCGGCTTTGGCCACAGCATTTCGCACTCGCACCGCCGCAACAAGCGCCGGTTCGATCCGAACATTCAGAAGAAGCGCTACTGGGTTCCGTCCCTGCGCCGCAACGTCACGCTGCAGGTTTCAGCGCGTGGCATCAAGACCATTGACGTCCGCGGCATCGACGCTGTCGTCACCGAGCTCCTTGCGAAGGGTGTGAAGCTCTAGTGGCAAAGGACAAGGACGTACGTCCGATCATCAAGCTCAAGTCCACTGCTGGCACCGGCTTCACTTACGTGACCCGTAAGAACCGTCGTAACGATCCGGACCGCCTGGTCCTGAAGAAGTACGACCCGAAGATCCGCAAGCACGTCGAATTCCGAGAGGAGCGCTAAGACATGGCTAAGAAGTCAAAGATTGCTCGCAACGAGCAGCGCAAGGTCATCGTCGAGCGCTACGCCGAAAAGCGCCTCGAACTGAAGAAGATCCTGGTTGACGAGAACGCGTCCGACGAGGCCCGCGAGGCCGCCCGCGTGGGCCTGCAGAAGCTGCCCCGCAACGCTTCTCCGGTCCGCCTCCGCAACCGCGACCAGATCGACGGCCGCCCGCGCGGTACGTTCCAGAAGTTCGGCATCTCCCGCGTTCGCTTCCGCAACATGGCGCACGCAGGCGAACTGCCCGGCATCAAGAAGTCCAGCTGGTAAGAGCCTTCCGCGCTCTGCCGGCCTGACAGCTGGCTCAAGGCGGCAGCCCCTCGGGGCTGCCGCCTTTTGCGTGTCCGGAGAGCGGACCGTCCTGCCAAAGCGGCAAAAACGCCCGAATTACCGGAAAAATCGCCCAGATCACGCGGAATTTGCCGGTTTCGCGCGGGCAAGCTGGTAAGTTTTCGCGAAGAAGCTTTGCACGCCCGTGCGAAGCTCGGACAAACCGACGAAGTCCAGGAGGACATAAATTGGCTATCAACCGAAGTGAACTGGTCGCAGCTGTCGCCGAAAAGGCCGGCACGAGCCAGACTGCTGTCAACGGCGTCCTGGATGCCGTTTTCGACATCTTCGCGACTTCCGTTGCCAAGGGCGAGAAGATCACCATCCCCGGCTGGCTCGCCGTCGAGCGCACCGACCGCGCTGCCCGCACCGGCCGCAACCCGCAGACCGGCGAGACCATCCAGATCGCTGCCGGCCACAGCGTCAAGCTGACCGCCGGTTCGAAGCTGAAGGCCGCTGTCTCCAAGAAGTAACCACCGCTGACTTCTGCAAAGCCGCCGCCGGATTACCGGCGGCGGCTTTGCAGCTTAACCCAAGCCTTGCCGCCTAGCGTGGTGCTTCTGATTCGCCGAATTTCTACTGGGGGTAGAGAATGGATAGCGTGCCAGCACCATCAGTACAGCAGTCTTCACCGCGGCCCAGTGCGGGACCGGGGGCCGCAATCTCTGCCGAAGGAATAGGCAAGGCGTGGCTCCTGGCTGGCGCCGGCGCCGTCGTACTCGGATTGGTGGGCGCGCTGATCTTCTCCGGTGCCGCCGCCACCCGCCAGCTCTCCGACCCGGGCGCGCTGACGCGCTGGGGGCTGCCGGTCGCGAAGGCCGTCCACAACCTCTCCATCGCCGCCGTGATCGGCGCGCTGGTGTTCGCCGTCGGTATCCTGCCCAAACGGCTGCGGCCCTCGCGCAAGGCCGACCGGGAGGACGACGGACCGGAACATCCGGCGTTCGCGCGGACCATGGCGCTGGCCTCCGTCGCGGCGATCGTCTGGACGCTGTCCGCGGTGGCGGTGCTGGTCCTGACCTTCTCCGACGTCGCCGGCATGCCCCTGAACGGCAGCCAGGCCTTCACCTCCGCGCTGGTCGGTTTCATGACCGGGATCGGGACCGGCCAGGCCTGGCTTTCGATCACGATCGTCGCCGCCATCACCGCCACCTTGACCTTCGGGGTCCGCTCGCTCAGCGCCTTGGGCTTCACCCTCGCCCTGGCCACCGTGGGCGGGCTGCTGCCGATGGCACTCATCGGCCACTCCGCCGGCGGCGACGACCACTACGGGGCGGTCAACTCCATCGGCCTGCACCTGCTGGGCGTCTGCCTCTGGGTGGGCGGACTCATCGCGCTCGGCTTCGTCTCCCGGACCCTCGGCACCAAGGAGACCGTCGCCAAGGTGCTGCAACGCTATTCCGCGCTGGCGCTGGTGAGCTTCGGCCTGGTGTTCTTCTCCGGCCTGATCAACGCCGGCATCCGGATCACCTCCCTGGACCAGGTCGCCTCCGACTACGGCGCGCTGGTGGTAGCCAAGGCGCTGGCGACGCTGCTGCTCGGCGCCATCGGCTTCATGCACCGCCAGTGGGTCATCCCGCAGCTGTCCTCCAGGTCCGCCGCCCGCGTGCTATGGCAGCTGGTGGCCGTCGAGCTGCTGATCATGGCCGCGGTATCCGGCGTCGCCGTCGCGCTGGCACGTACGGCACCGCCGACCCCGGAAGAACTGCCCACCGACGCCTCGCCGGCGCGCATCCTCACCGGCTACGAGCTGCCCCCGGAACTGGCCGGCTCCGCCTGGGTCACGCAGTGGCGCTGGGACTGGCTGTGGGTCGCTTTCGCGCTGATCGCCGGCATCGCCTACCTGGTCGGCATGGTGCGGGTGCGCCGCCGCGGCGACAAGTGGCCGCTGGCCCGCGGCGCCTGCTGGGTGGTGGGGCTGCTGGCCCTGACCTACGTGACGTCCGGCGCTCCGGCCGTCTACGGCATGGTGCTCTTCAGCGCACACATGCTGGACCACATGGCCCTCACCATGGTGGTGCCCCTGTTCCTGGTGCTCGGTTCCCCGGTCACCCTCGCCCTGAAGGCGCTGGCGCCGCGCGGCGACGGCAGCCGCGGCCTGCGCGAGTGGATCCTCTGGGCGGTGCACTCGAAGTATTCGGCGGTGATCACGAACCCGCTGTTCGCCGCGGCCAACTTCGCCGGATCGATCATCATCTTCTACTACACGCCGCTGTTCGGCTTCGCGCTGCACGAGCATGTGGGCCACGAGCTGATGAACCTGCACTTCCTGCTCACCGGCTACCTGTTCATCCTCACCATGATCGGAGAGGATCCGCTGCCGCGCCGCGCACCGTATCCGCTGCGGCTGGTGCTGCTGTTCGCCACCATGGCCTTCCACGCGTTCTTCGGCGTCGCCCTGACCAGTTCCACCTCGCTGATCCAGGCCTCCTGGTTCGGCAGCATGGGCCGTGACTGGGGCGCCTCCGCGATGGAGGACCAGCAGCTGGGCGGCGCCATCATGTGGGGGATCGGCGAAATACCCACCCTTGCGGTCGCCGTCGGCGTCGCCCTGATGTGGTCCCGCTCCGACGCCCGGGAAACAAAGCGTAAAGATCGGGCGGCCGACAGGAATAACGATGCGGACCTCGCGGCTTATAACGATATGTTTGCCAGATTGGCGGAACGGGACGCGCGCCTTGAGCGGTCCCCGCGCCAGCAGGCCACAGCCCGGTCCGCGGACCAGGCGCCAGCAGATTCCAGCCGGAACCAAGGAGATTGACCCATGACCGAGGCAGCCGAGGCCGCTATCCGCAGCAACTACCGGGTGCGGGCTTCCGAACTGATCGGCCGCAACTGGCTTAACACCGGAGGCAAGCAGCTCGGCCTCGAGGACCTGCGCGGCAAGATCGTGCTGCTCGACTTCTGGACCTTCTGCTGCATCAACTGCCTCCACGTGCTGGACGAGCTGCGTCCGCTGGAGGAGAAGTACAAGGACGTCCTGGTCACCGTCGGCGTCCACTCGCCGAAGTTCGAACACGAGGCGGATCCGGTGGCCCTGGCCGCCGCCGTGGAGCGCTACGAGATCCACCACCCCGTGCTGGACGATCCGGAGCTGGACACCTGGCAGGCCTACACCGCGCGGGCCTGGCCGACGCTGGTGGTCATCGATCCCGAGGGCTACATCGTGGCGCACCTGTCCGGCGAGGGCCATGCCGGCGGCATCGGATCCCTGGTCGAAGAGCTGATCGCGGAGCACGAAGCCAAGGGCACGCTGCACCGCGGTGACGGCCCCTACGTGCCGGCCGAATCCACGGCGGGTGACCTCCGCTTCCCGGGCAAGGTCATCACCCTGCCCGACGGCGTTGGCAGCGCCGGCGAAACCTTCCTCGTCGCCGACACCGGCCACCACCGCATCGTTGAGCTGGCACCTGACCTGTCCACCGTCCTGAACACGTTCGGCTCCGGCCGGAAGGGCTGGCAGGACGGCGCGGCGGACGAGTCCGGCTTCAACGAGCCCCAGGGTCTTGCCCTGCTGCCGGAAGACATCCGCGCCAAGGCGGGGTACGACGTCGTTATCGCCGATTCCGTGAACCACCGGTTGCGGGGACTCACCCTGGCGACCGGCGCCGTGGTGACCGTGGCCGGCAACGGCGTGCAGCGGCTGCTCGACGCGGAGAACCAGCGTGCCGCGGCCGCGACGGCGGAAGCCGGTCCGGGTTCCGTGGCGGACGAAGCCGGTGCGGGCGAAGACCTCGGCGAGGAGCTGGCCGAGGCGCTGGCCACGGCCTCCCACCTTGGCAACGAGCCCCTGAAGGTCTCGCTCAGCTCGCCCTGGGACGTGCTGTGGTCCTCGGCGCTGGGCAAGGTCGTCGTGGCCATGGCCGGCGTGCACCAGATCTTCTCCTTCGACCCCGTCAGCGGCGAGCTGGCCGTGCTGGCCGGAACCGGCCTCGAGGGACTGCAGGACGGCGAGGCCAATGCCTCCTGGTTCGCGCAGTCGTCCGGGCTGGCCGAGGATGCCAACGGCAGCATCTGGATCGCGGATTCGGAAACGTCGGCCCTTCGCGTGCTGTCCTTCCCCGAGGCCGGGCACGTCCAGGTGACGACGGCGATCGGCACCGGACTGTTCGACTTCGGCTTCCGCGACGGTGACGCCGCGCAGGCCCGCCTCCAGCACCCCCTCGGCGTGACCGTGCTGCCCGACGGCTCGGTGGCAGTGGCCGACACGTACAACGGTGCCGTCCGCCGCTACGATCCGGCCACCCGCACCGTCTCCACCCTGACCCGCGGCCTGTCCGAACCCTCCGACGTCCTGGTCGACGCCTCCGGCGTGGCCGGGGGCGGCGAACCGCTGCTGATCGTGGTCGAGGCCAACAAGCACCAGCTCGTCCGCATCCCGATTCCCAAAGACGCCCTGACAGTGGACGAAGGCGCCTCCCAGACCCAACGGCCCAAGACCGAGGTCTCCGCTGGCCCGCTGGCCCTCACCGTCCGTTTCGCGGCGCCCAAGGGGCAGAAGCTCGATGACCGGTGGGGCGATCCCACGCAGCTGAAGATCTCCGCCTCGCCGGAGAACCTGCTGGTCTCCGGCGGCGGCACCTCCGTGGGCCTGGTGCGAGAGCTCGTGCTCTCACCCGACGTCCCCGAAGGCGTCCTGCACATCACCGCCCGCGCCGCCGCCTGCGACGGCGAGCCCGGCGGCGAGATCCCGGACCACGCCGCCTGCCACCTGTACCAGCAGGACTGGGGAATCCCCGTCGTCCTCGGCAGCGGTTCCGGCGAGCTGACCCTGGACCTCCGCGGCCTCGACTAAGCCCCTACTGCACGGTCTAAGTAAGAACTGCACGTAGCGGCCCGCCCGACTCCGGACGGGCCGCTATTGTCCGTGGCCGTCGTGTGGCGGGTACCTGCGGGTTGGCGGCAGGCTGCCATCCTTTTCCCGAAGGGTGCTGCGAATACTGTCGGTGGCGGCTTGTAGCGTGGGGTCATGGAGTTCAAGGAGGAAGGCTCAGCGGAGTGGCGGGACGTTTCGTTCCCGTCCGGCGCTGGCCTGTCCCTGCTTGAGTATCGCCTCTATCAGGCGATCGCTGAGGAGTACGGCCGGCTGATGCGCGAGGACGGGCGGTCCGGTCCGGCTCCGGGGCTTCGCGGTCAGCGCCAACGCAGAGGCCTTGGTCTCGTGCACTTTGCACCGCCTCCCGTAGACGCTGTTGTCGTGGCTCCAGAGCTCCTGTTTTCGGCACCGGCCGCTGGCGAGGATGCCGCAAGCGCCTCTGCCCCCGCTCCCGCGGATCCGAAGCTCCCTGCTGTTTCCACGTCGGGTTCATCCGATGCCAATGCCACGCCGGAGCACCCGGACGCCTCCCCAGCTTCTACCCCTGTCGTTCCCGATCAGGAGGACACCCCGGCCAAGCCGGAGGGGACCGAAGAGCCGGTTGCCGCTGGTCCCCACGCTGCCTCCGGGGCAGGGGACCCGGTTGCCGCTGATCCCGAGACCGTGTTCGGGCCGGTTGAGGATGAGGGTGAGGACGGGATACCGGATTGGGCGTTGTCTCCGGCACAGCGGGCCAAACGGGAGAAAGCCAGGGAAGCGGCGAAGCCGCGGCCGCCGGCGCTGGTGGAGCACGGGCCGGTGGAATGGTTCCAGGCCTGGCGGGACATCACACCGGCGGACCTGGCCGCCGTGCTCGCCCGGCAGAACGTCAAGCAGCTGGCGGACGGGGTGCTGCTGGAATACCTGGCCGCAGTGGAAAAAGTCACCGCGTCCTGGCAGGCGGCCCGCGTGCGGGGGCTGGACGAGTTCGCTTCCCGCCGCACCGAACCCGGCTCCTTATTGATGGGGCCGGAGGGCCATGACCGGGGCACCGTGCGGGAACTGGCCGCGCACCTGCACCAGTCCCAGAAAACCCTCCACACGGACCTCGCGGACGCGGTCCAGCTCTGCGCGCACTTCCCGGCCACCCTGGAGGCGATGGACGAGGGGCGGGTGGACCTGGGGAGGGCGACCGCGATCGTGCGCGGCTCCCGCGACCTGCCCGCCGCGGTCCTGCCCGAGTACGAGGCGCTGGTGCTGCCCGGGGCGGAGCACGTGGTGAGGGAGACCGTGCAGGACCGCGCCCGGGCGGCCCGGCACCGGCTGCACCCGCAGACACTGGATGAGCGGCATACGACGGCGATGGAGCACCGCGGCGTGTGGTTCCGGCCGCAGGACGACGGCATGGCCGAACTGACCGTGCAGACCGGCGCGGACACGGCGATGAGTGTCTATAACCTGGTGCAGGAGCACGCGAAACACCTCAAAACCCTCGACGGGGAAACCCGCACCCTCGCCCAGCTGCGCGCCGACGTCTTCACCGACCTCTGCCTCCAACCCCGGGTCCCCGCGCCCGTCGGATCCGGGGCCGCCGCCGCCAACGGTGGAATCCAGTTGCCTGGCTCTGAAGGCTCCGGGAATGCCCCGTTCGGCGGAAGCGGCCTCGGCGCGCTTGGGGACGCCGCCGGCGCCGCCTTCGGTCCCGCCGCCAGCGACGCCGGGTCCGGCCCGTTCAACGGACAGGGCGCCGCATTCGGCCTTACCGCCGATACTGCCACTGCCGGGCAGGACGGCGGCTCCGCGACCGGGAACGGGATGGCAGCGGGGCGGGGCGCCGGTGCTGTGAGTGAGGTGTGGGGCGGCGGGAACGTGAAGGCGTTCGTCGCGGTAACGATCCCGCTGGCCACCGCCGCCGGCGGCGACGAACCCGGCGAACTGGCCGGGTACGGGCCGATCCCGCCCGACATGGCCCGCCGGATCGCCGGACTCGCGAAGTCCTGGCTGCCGGTCATCACCGACGAACACAACCAGGCCGTGATCGTCGCCCGCGAAATGCGCCACCCGCCCGAATGGCTCAAACGAGAAATCCGCCTACGCGATCAAACCTGCCGCGGGCTGGGCTGCCGCACCCACTGGAAGCACTGCGAACTCGACCACACCCTGGCCTGGGAACACGGCGGCAAAACCGAACTCGATAACCTCGCCCTGCGCTGCAAGCCGGACCATCTGGCCAAACACAACGACGACTGGCACATCACCCAGGAGCCTCACGGCGTCATCCGCCACCAGACCAGGACCGGCCAAACCTACACCAGCTACCCCGACGGCTCCTGGATCAACAACGGCCTCCAACCACCCCCGCCCCCGCCACCAGACCCCTACAACGACACCACCCCACCACCCTTCTGATATGCAGCTTGGAGTTGTCTGTTGTCATAGGTGGGCGGGTCCGGTTCTTCGGGTCAGCGGCCGCTCAGGGAATTTCCGTCTAACGGTGGATTCTCGGCGGCGTCTAAGACCGCGGTGGCGCCCAACCGCAGCTGAACCCGGCCCGCGGCGCCGCCGTTGAAATTTCTTAGGACCGGCCCCCGGCTCAGGTGAGGTCGGGCCGCGGCGCATTCGGCAAAGACGTCCCTGTAGAGCAACGTCCCGTTTCGAATGTCATCGGAAGTGGTGAAGAAGCCCCGGCTAGGCAGACGGCTCCGGCTCAGTATTCGACGACAGGCGTCAGGGTGACGTTGCCGTCATTGACGGAGAGGCTACCCGTGAAGTTGAACTCTTCCTCCAGCTTCTGCGGTTCTGCGGCTCCAGTAAACAGGTCGATCTCAACGACGTTGAGCTCTGCCGTACCGGTCAGCGGCTCCATGACCCAGGTGCCGTTGCTGGGGTTGATGGCCACCTTGGGATACTTGGTGACCTCCCAGTCGATGCTGTCGTCCTTGACCCGATCCATTGAGGCGCTGAAGGGGCAGCCGGCCGGTTGCAGCACGGCCTGCTCTGCACATCCGTCCAGGAAGCCGCGGACCTGCTTGTCCACCTCGTCAACCAGCTTCTTTGTAGCCTTGGTCTCCAGAGACAGCCGGGCCTCGCCTTCCTGCTCGGGGTCCGTGAGCACCGACTCCTCCACGGGGGCAGCAAAGAACTCGCTCGTAAAGTGCGCCTCGAACGAGCCGGGGTAGAACACGGCGAACTTGTTCTTGCCCTCGGGGAGCGAAACCCGCGTGCCGTTCAGCGATGCCTCGTTTTCATTGACCACGCCGACCTCGACCGTGGGCAGCTCCGCCGGAACGAACCGCCATCGGTCGAAGAACAGCCAGCTCGTGCCGGACTTCTCCAGTTCGAACGACGTCGTGTGGAGCGTCCCCTCAATCGTGTAGGTCGCCGGTACCTCGACCCGGTCGCCGTCCAGTTGCACGGGAGCGCCGACTTCAAGGTCGCTGATGTCCGCGACGGATTGCTTCAACGGCGCGCCGTCGAGCAGCGCGGCGTTAGCGTCCGGAACCTTGGCACGGAGCAGCCCGAGCGCCTTGGCGCCGTCACCGTCCCGGAGCGCATCGAAGTACGCGCGGACCTGGTGCTGAGGGCTGTAAACCTTGGCATTCACAATGACAATAGTGACGACGGCGGCGGCTACAGCGAGCATGAGGCAGAGCAGCCACGCAGCTGCCGTCCGAAGGACCGTCGAATTTCCCACTCTCACACGTTACCTGTTGGGCCGAAGGAAGCCTTGGCGGGGGTGAGCTACATTACGACGGCGATGGCAGGTTGCGTGACAGCGGTAGTTCGGGCCGGGACGGGAGTGCGACGGCGGCGGCGGGCCTGCGCTGGGGCCATCAGCGGCGGCGGCCTGGGTGCGCTGGGTGTAACGGGGGCGTCAGCGGCGGCGCCGGCGGCGGGTGCCGAAGAGGCCGCGCATGAGTTCGCGCCCGAGTACGGTTGCGGCCTGCATGGCGACGTCCTTGATCATGTCGGCCGTCTCCTCCTGCTTCGGTGCCTGGCGAGGCTCTGCCTGCCGCGGCGCACCGGAGCGGCCTCGTGAACCTCGACTTGGCTCGGCGGGATCAGCCGTCGGGACCGGGGGAGCGGGCCGGGGCAGCGGGGTCGGAGCGCCGGACTGCGGGTATGGCGCCGGGCGGCTTGAGGGACGGCCAAGGATGTCTTCTTCGATCCTGCGGGCCTCGGCATCGATCTCGGCCGGCGTGGGCTGGCGGGCGCCCGCGGAACCAGCAGCTCCGGAACGGGAGGCGTCTGCCGGAGGCGGCTCCGACGCCGTCGTACTTCCCGTGGCGTTGCCGGAGACCGGTATTCCACCCAGTTTCTCGTACGCGGAGTGGCTGTCCACGGCCGGACCGTAGACCGGCAGCAGCGGCGAATTCCGGATCAGGCCGTCGACGGTCTCGGCGGGGGAAGGGCCGATGGTCGATTGCGGCGCACGCATGCGGGTCAGGGCCACCGGGGTCGGCGCACCCCGCTCGTTCATGACGGTCACGACGGCTTCGCCGATGCCGGCGCTGGTGAGTACTTCCTCGAGGTCGTAGTCGCTCATGGGGAAGGTCGAGACGGTGGCCTTGAGCGCCTTGGCATCGTCCGGTGTGAAGGCGCGCAGCGCGTGCTGGATGCGGTTGGCGAGCTGCCCGAGCACTTCGGAGGGCACGTCCTTGGGCGTCTGGGTCACGAAGAAGATGCCGACACCCTTGGACCGGATCAGGCGAACCGTCGTCGTGACGGACTCCAGGAAGGCCTTGGACGCGCCGCGGAACAACAGATGCGCCTCGTCGAGGAAGAAGACCAGCTTCGGCTTGTCCAGATCGCCCGCCTCGGGGAGCTCGGTGAACAGGTCGGCCAGCAGCCACATGAGGAAGGTGGAGAAGAGGGCCGGCTTGCCCTGCAGCGTCGGCAGTTCCAGGCAGGAAATGATGCCGCGGCCGTCCTGGGCGGTGCGCAGCAGCTCGGCCGTTTCGAACTCGGTCTCGCCGAAGAATTTGTCCATGCCCTGGGCCTCGAGCATGACGAGTTCGCGGAGGATGACCCCGGCGGTGGATTTGGAGAGCCCGCCGAGCGACTCGAGCTGCTCCTTGCCGTCGTCGGACACCAGGAACTGGATGACCGCGCGAAGGTCCGCCAGATTGTAGAGCTCCAGATCGTTCTTGTCCGCGTAGTGGAACACGAGCTGCAGGCTGGACTCCTGGGTCTCGTTCAGGTCCATCACGCGGGCCAGCAGCAGCGGGCCGAAATCCGAGACACGGGCTCGCACCGGGACGCCCTTGCCGTCGCCGCCGAGGCTAAAGTACTCCACCGGGAATGCGGCCGGCGCCCAGTCCTGCCCCACGCTCTGCGTCCGCTCGGTGAGCTTGGCGCTGCCGGCCGCGGGTGTGGAGAGCCCGGTCAGGTCGCCCTTGATGTCGGCGAGGAAGACGGCCACGCCTTGGGCGCTGAGCTGCTCGGCGATCACCTGCAGCGTGACGGTCTTGCCTGTTCCGGTGGCCCCGGCCACCAGCCCGTGCCGGTTCATCATCGCCAGCGGCAGCCGGACAGGAGCATCTGCGTAGGGGACGTCGCCTACCATCGCCACGCCAAGGTGCACGGTCGGCCCCTCGAACCGGTAGCCCTGCCGGATCTTTTCCACGTGGCCGGCAGCCTCGAGTTTCGCCATGAGTGCAGACTACACAGCATCGTCCCGAAGGACACCGGGTTTGTTCAGGCGAGCAGCCCGGCCAGCACCATCATCGCCGGCACCGCGGCAATCGTGGTCAGCAGCACCGTGTCCTTGGCGATCACCACTCCGCTTTCGTAGCGCTGCGCGGTGACAAAGACGTTCTGGGCGCTGGGCAGGGCCGCGAGGACGACGGCGGAGAACAGCAGGTGCCCCTCCATCCCCAGCGCGTAACGCGCGACGACGTAGGCGACGGCCGGCTGCAGGAGCAGCTTCAGCGCTGAGCCCAGCAGGACATCCTTGCGGCGGCCGCCGTTGGCCTGCAGCGGCTTTGACCCGTTGAGGGAAATTCCGAAGGCCATCAGCATGGCCGGGACTGCGGCGCCGCCGATCAGCCGGATCGGTTCCATCACGACCTCGGGCAGCTGCCATCCGGTGGCGGCCAGGACCAGGCCGATCGCCGTGCCGATCAGGATCGGATTCCGCACGATCTGGAGCAGGAAGCTGAAGACCGTGGTGCGGTGCCGGCTAGTGGTGGAATCCAGCGCCATCAGGAACAGCGGCGAGAAGAACGCCAGCTGGAAGATCAGCACCGGCGCGACCAGCGTCGCATCGCCCAGCACGTAGGCCGCGACCGGGATGCCCAGGTTCGCGGAGTTCACCAGGGACGCCGACATGGCCCCGATGAGCCCCTCGGAAATGCCGCGCTTGAACCAGAGCCGGACCACCGCAAGGTATACCAGGGCCACCGCGACGGCGCTGGCGGCGGCCACGATGAGCGTGCTGGAGAAAATGACTTCGAGATCGGATTCGCTCAGCGTCTCCAGCAGCAGGCACGGGCTGGCCACGAAGAAGGCGAGCCGGCTCAGCGCCAGGCTGCCGCCCGGTCCCAGCAGGTTGCCCCGGCCGACGGCAAAGCCGACGAGGATAATGGTCCAGACAACGGAGAACCCGGCGATGACCCCCAGCACGGCGCGGCGTTCGCAGCCGCTACTTGACGGCGAACGGCGGGCGCAGCAGCCCTTCCGTAATGGCCTCGGCGGGATCCGACCCGAGTTCGACGATCTTGTTCCCCGCGTCCACATGCACGACCTTCGGCACGTAGGCCTTCGCCTCGTCCGTGGTCATATCCGCATAGGTGATCAGGATGACGATGTCCCCCTGGTGGACCAGGTGGGCCGCGGGACCGTTGATGCCCAGCACGCCGGACCCGCGTTCGCCCGCGATCGTGTAGGTCTCGAGCCGGGCGCCGTTCGTGACGTCCACGATGGAAACCAGCTCGCCGGGCAGGATGTCAGCGGCGTCGAGCAGGTCAAGATCCACCGTCACGGAGCCCACGTAATGCAGGTCTGCATGGGTGACGGTGGCGCGGTGGATCTTGGACTTAAACATCTTCCGGTTCATCGCTTTCAAGTCTAGTCCGTGTCCGCCGCCACAAGTGAGACCACCCCTGACAGCATGTCCGCCCAGGTGAACCGCGCGGCACTGCTGGCCTGGCCCCAGGCCCGGGTTTACGCTGGAGGCTGAGGCGGCCGGCCTGCTGCGGCAGGCGTAACGGCCAACGAACCGACCGGAGCAGGAGGCCCTGATGAGCACGAATGCGCAGGACAAGAACGACGGCGGTACGCGCCGCAGTGACGGAATTTCGGCCGGTGATCCGGGCGGCGAAGTCCGGCCGGGCGAGCGGGCGGCGGCATCCGGCCGGAGGGCCGAGCCTGAGACTGCACCGCAGACCACGGTGCTGGGGGCGCAGGGAGGCGCCGGGTCAGCCGGTGCCGCAACCGGCGCAGGGAGGGACGAAACTACCGTGCTGGATACCCCGGCCCGGGCAGGCGGCGGGACGGGTACGGGTGCAGCGGGGACTTCGAATGAGACCACCGTGCTCGATACGCCGGGCCGGGCGGGGAGCCGGACGGCCGGGGGTGCAGCGGGGACTTCGAATGAGACCACCGTGCTGGGGACGTCGGCGGCGGCTGCCGGCGCAGGTGCCGCGGGCTCGGGCGGCCGGCGGCAGAGCCTCAGCGCCGAGCGGCGGCTGGACGATGAGCGCTCCTACTCGGACACCAGCGCCTACCGGCCCGTCACGCCGCTGGACCGGGACACGATGTACGTCAATCAGCGCCAGGCCTACGGCGGCGTCAAGGTCGGTTCCGCGTTCTTCGGCTGGCTCAGCGCAGCCGCGCTGACGGTGCTGCTCTTTTCGCTCGCCGCCGGCGTCGTCGCGGCCGTCGGCTACAACAGCGGCGCGCTGCCGCAGGATCCGCGTTCCCTCGCCTCCGACACCAACAGCGCGCTGGGCATCACGGCCATTGTTGTCGCGCTGGTTCTGTTGTTCATCGCCTACTTCGGCGGGGGCTACGTCGCGGGCCGGATGGCGCGCTTCGACGGACTGCGGCAGGGCCTGGCCGTGTGGGTGTGGGCGCTCGTGATGGCGGTGCTGGCCACGGTGATCGGGCTGGCCACCGGCGGCATGGACCTGGTCAACACCGTTACCGGCAGCGCCGCCCTGTCCTCCATGGTGCAGGACCTGTCGGTTCCGGGCCTGATCACCCTCGGCGTGGTACTGCTGGTCACGCTGGCCGGCGCGCTGCTCGGCGGCCTCGCCGGGATGCGCTTCCACCGCAAAGTGGACCGCGCCGGGTTCGAGGCCCAGGAAGAGTATTAGGGAACCCGCTCCCGTAAAGTAGAAAGGCCCTGCCGCCGGCAGGGCCTTTCTACGTTCCATGGAGCGGGCGACGGGAATCGAACCCGCGTATCAAGCTTGGGAAGCTAGCGCTCTACCATTGAGCTACGCCCGCCTTCGTCATCCGCTAACCGGGTATCCGGCCCGAACAACGAGCTCCAGCTTACAACACCGGAGCTGCAGGCCTGAACCGTGACATGCCGGCACGGTCCAGGCGCTCGAATAGCGGAGGGCCCGGACCAGGCGGCGGCTACACGTTGGCCCGGTCCCTCCCGCGAGCGTCGGCGATTTCCTCGGCCCGGGCGGCGTTGGCTTCCTCGGTCAGGGCGGCGCCGGCGGCCGCGTCGCGCGTGAGGTTCTCACCGGTCTCGGGATCGAAGAGATGCAGCTTCCGGGTGTCCAGCCAGAGCTCGGCGGGCCGGCCGCCGCGGATCCGGCTGGCCGCGTCCAGGGTTACCACGATCTGCGGGCGCAGCTCGTCCGCATCCATGTCGCGGGCCAGGCCGTCGAGCAGGGACCGCACCTCCGGGTCCGGATCGAAGTTGATGTAGCCGTACTGTTCGTTGCCGAGCCACTCGGTGTGCGTCAGCTCGGCGGTGAACGTGGAGCCATGGGGGAGCTTGGCCTCGTCCACCAAAGAGGCATCCTCGAAGAATTCCGGGCGGACGCCGACCAGGACCAGGCGTTTGCCCTCGATTGCGGCGGCCTTGCGGGAGTCGACCTCGATATCGCCGACGGCGGTCTTCAGGACGTTGCCGGAGACGGTGGCCGGAACGAAGTTCATGGAAGGCGAGCCGATGAAGCCGGCTACGAAGAGGTTGACCGGCTGCTCGTACAGCTCCCGCGGCGAGGCGATCTGCTGCAGCACGCCCTTCTTCAGGACCGCGACCCGGTCGCCGAGCGTCATGGCTTCCGTCTGGTCGTGCGTGACGTAGACGGACGTGACGCCCAGGCGGCGCTGCATCTGCGAGATTTCCGAGCGCATCTGGCCGCGCAGCTTGGCATCGAGGTTGGAGAGCGGCTCGTCGAAGAGGAAGGCGTCGGCCTGCCGCACGATGGCCCGGCCCATGGCGACGCGCTGGCGCTGGCCGCCGGAGAGGTTGCCGGGCTTGCGCTCGAGATGGTCCGTCAGCTCCAGGGTCCTGGCGGCGTCCGTCACGAGGCGGCGGATGTCTTCCTCGCTGTGCTTGCCCTTTCCGAGCCGGAGCGGGAAGGCGATGTTCTCGAAGACCGTCAGGTGCGGATAGAGGGCATAGTTCTGGAACACCATGGCCAGGTTGCGGTCCCGGGGCGCCTTCTCGTTGACCCGCTGGCCGTCGATCAGCAGGTCCCCGGAGGTGATGTCCTCCAGGCCCACGATCATGCGCAGCAGTGTCGACTTGCCGCAGCCCGAAGGGCCCACGAGGATGATGAACTCGCCGTCGGCGATGTCGATGCTGACATCGTTGACCGCGGGGAAGCCGTCCCCGTACTGCTTGACGAGATGGTTGAGGGTGATCGATGCCATGGCTTCGGCTACCTTTCTGTGGCGCGGGTCAGCCCTTGACGGCGCCCTGGGTCAGGCCTGAGACGATCTGGCGCTGGAACAGCAGCACCAGCAGGACGATGGGGATGGTGACGATGATGGCGGCGGCGGAGATCGCGCCGACCGGGGCCTCGAACTGGGAGGCGCCGGTGAAGAAAGCCAGTGCCGCAGGCACCGGCCGGGCGGCCTCCGTCGAGGTGAGCGAGATGCCGTACACGAAGTCGTTCCACGCAATGAAGAAGGCGATGATCGCCGTCGTGAATACGCCCGGCGCGGCGAGCGGCACGATGGCCTTGCGGAACGCCTGCCAGGTGGTGGCGCCGTCGACCTGCGCGGCCTGCTCCAGCTCCCACGGGATCTGGCGGAAGAACGCCGCGAGGGTCCAGATGGAGATCGGCAGGGTCAGCGACAGGTAGGGGATGATCAGGCCGGGCCAGGTGTCGTAGAGGCCGATGTTGCGCCAAAGGTTGAACAACGGGGTGACGATCGAGATGACCGGGAAGATGGATACCGCCAGCGCCGTGGTCAGGATCAGCTTCTTCCCCGGGAAGTCCAGCCGCGCGATCGCGTAGGCGCAGAGCGTGGCCAGCACGACGGCGATGAAGGTGGCGATGAGGGAGATGCCGATCGAGTTCCAGAGCGAGCTGAGGAACAGTTCCTGCGCGTCGCCGACCAGGATCTCCTGGTAGTTCACGCTGCTCCAGTTCGTGGGCAGGAACTTGCCGGAGGTCAGGTCGCTCGGCTCCTTGAACGAGGTCGCCAGGATCGAGGCCACCGGGAAGAGCGCGTACACCAGCACGAGGATCGAAATGACGGTCCAGACCAGCCGTTCCTTAGTCCTGCTTTTCATTATTTACCCCCTCGGGCGCCGGCGAGGTCGACTTTGAAGAGCTTGATCGCGATGAAGCAGATCAGCAGCACGCAGATGAACAGCAGCACCGATACCGCCGAGCCGAGCCCGATTTCGAGGCGGCTGATGGAGGTGCGGTAGGCCAGCAGCGAGAGCACCTCAGTGCCGAAAGCGCCGTTGGTCATGATGAAGACGTTGTCGAAGATCCTGAAGGCATCGAGGGCCCGGAACAGCACGGCCACCATGATGGCCGCCTTCATGTTCGGCAGGATCACCCGGCTCATCCGCTCCCACCAGGTGGCGCCGTCCACCTCCGCGGCCTCTGTCAGTTCGTCCGGCACCTGTGCCAGCCCGGCCAGCAGCAGCAGCGAGATGAACGGCGTGGTCTTCCAGATTTCCGAGGCCATGATGACGAACAGCGAGGTGCCGCCCTGGGCGAACCAGTTGAGGTCCGGATCAATGCCGGGGACCCAGTCGAACCAGTTGTTGATGAAGCCGGAGTTGATGTCGAAGGCGTAGAACCAGGCGAAGGCCGAGACCACCGTGATGATGCCGTAGGGGACCAGGATGGCGGTGCGGAGCAGGCCGCGCACGGACTTGAGTGCCTTGTGCATCACGAGCGCCAGGGCGAAGCCGAGGATGAGTTCGACGACGACGGTGACCACCGTGATCAGCAGCGTCACGCCGAGGTCGCGCCACCAGACCTCGTCCGTGAGGATCGTGGCGTAGTTGCCGAGGCCGATGAATTCGCGCTCGTCCGGCGCCGTGAGGCGGTAGTTGAAGAGCGAGTCGAAGACCGCCTGCAGGATCGGGTAGGCGGTGACGGCCAGCATGACCACGAAGGCCGGGCCCGCCAGCAGCCAGCCGAGCCGGCGCTCCGCCTTGACCCGGTCGCTGAACTGCGGCGCCGGCTTCTGCGCGGTCTGCGGGCGGGCGGTTTTCACTGAGGTACTCACAGCAGGTTCTCCCCTCTGAGCACTGATGTGATGAAGTCTGCGGTGGTCTGCGGCGTACTTTGCGGGTCAACGGTGGACGGCGGCGTCCAGCGCTGCTGCAGGCTGGTGGTGACTTCGTTGTAGTAGGGCGTCTGCGGCCGCGGGGCCGACTGCTCCAGGGACTCGCGGATGGTGTCCGCCATCGGGAACTTCTCCTTGATGGCCGGGTCCTTGTAGGCCTCCGTGTTCGACGGCGGATTGCCGTTGGTCACGAAGTATTCCGCCTGGTTTTCGGGAGACACGATGCATTCGATGGCCTGGTACGCCAGGTCCGGGTGTTCGCTGTCCGCGCCGACGCCGAGGTTGATGCCGCCGAGCGGGGGCCGTGCTTCCTCGCCGGCGTTCACCTCGGGGTAGAGGGCCCAGCCGATGTCGTCGATCAGGGACTTGTCCAGCGATCCGGATTCGACGGCTGCGTTGGTGGCCGGCCAGACGAAGGGCCAGTTCACCATGAAGGAACCCTTGTCTCCCTGGAACAGGATCATCGAGTTGTTCTCGTCCTGGGTGGGAAGGCCGGGGCTGCCCAGCCCGTCCTTGCCGATGGTGGAGATGATCTCGGCCGCCTTGATGCCGGCATCCGAGGTCAGGCCGAGCTGGATTTCGTCGCCGGGAGCCTCGGGGTTCTCGATGATCTGTCCGCCTCCGGACTCGACCAGGGCGTTGATCCAGACCGTCATCGATTCCCCGCGCTGCCCCTGGACGCCGAGGTACTTGTCCTGGCTTTCCGCGGCCTTGATGAGCTGGTCCCAGGTGACCGGCTTGCTCATGTCCAGCCCGGCGGCCTCCGCCACCGACTTGCGGTACCAGAGCAGCTGGGTGTTGGCCCAGAACGGGACGGTGACCAGCTGGTCCTTCCAGCGGGCTCCGGCGAGGGCGCCGTCGACCACGTTCGCGGTGGTCCGCTGCGCGACGTCCTCCGGGACCGGCGCGAGGAAGCCGGGCTCGGCGAGCTCTGGGATGAACGGCGGATCCAGGCTCATGATGTCCAGCGAGGAATCGCCGGCGGCCAGCCGTCGGGCGAGCTGCTCCCGCTGCGAGGCCGCCTCGTTGGGCAGCAGCGACGTTTCGATCCGGTAGGCGCCGTTGGATGCCTCGGTGCACTTCTGCGCAATGGCTTCCTGGCCCCCGTCGTCGGGGTTGATGTACCAGGTCAACGTGGGCGGGCCCTCTTCGGGCGCGCACCCGGTTAACAGCATCGCGCCCAGGGCCAGCGTCACGCCGGCCAGGGCGCGGGGTCTATTTCGGCCCGTGGACTGTGGCCTCTCCGCTCGCGGCATAAATATCGCGCCTCCACCTCGTTGTAGGACGTCGGGGCGGCTGTGCGCCCCGTCACTCCTAAGTAGCCTTGCTAATCTCGACCATATGCCCGAAAACGGAATCTCGGCTAGTCACAGCCGCAGGCCGCAACCGAAAAGATGCACAGGAGAGGGTTCAGCGCGCGATTTCGGGCTCCCGGACCAGCCGGCGGACGAGCGGTTCGGCGAAGCGTGCGACCACCGGACCCGCCACGGCGGTCAGCATGACGTAGGCCGTGACCAGCGCGGCGAGCTGCCCGTCGATGGCACCGGATGCCACGGCCAGCCCGGCGATGACGATGGAGAATTCGCCGCGGGCGATGAGCGTGGTGCCGGCCCGCAGCTGGCCCCAGCGGCCGATGCCGCTGCGCCGCGCCGCCCAGCTTCCGGTGGCCATCTTCGTTGCTGCCGTCGCCAAGGCCAGCAGGACGGCCCAGCCCAGCACCGGCGGAATGGTGGCCGGATCGGTGTTGAGGCCGAAGACCACGAAGAACATGGCGGCGAAGACGTCCCGCAGCGGCTCCAGCACCCGCACGGCGTTCTCCGCCGTCGACCCCGAAATGGCGATGCCCAGCAGGAAGGAGCCCACGGCGGCCGAGACCTGCAGGGTCGAGGCGATGCCGGCAACCAGCAGCGCGGCGCCGATGAGCCTGAGGAGGAAGGTTTCCTGGTCCGGGCTGTGGATCCACGAGGAAATGCGGTGCCCGTGCCGCAGCGCCAGCAGCAGGACCGCGCTGACGACCAGCAGCGAGATTCCGACGGCCTGCAGGCCGCCGAGGAAGCTGGCCCCGGCGAGCACGGCCGTGAGGATCGGCAGGTAGACCGCCATAGCCAAATCCTCCAGCACTAGGATCGAGAGGACCGTCGGCGTCTCGCGGTTGCCCAGCCTGCCCAGGTCGGTCAGCACCTTGGCGGCGATGCCGGACGAGGAAATGTAGGTCACCCCGCCGAGCACCATGGCGCCGACCCCGCCCCAGCCGAACATCAGCGCCATCACCGCGCCGGGGGTGAAGCTGAGGACCAGGTCGGCCAGCCCGGCCGGCCACGACTGGCCGAGGCCGGTGACCAGCTCCTTGGCGGTATATTCCAGGCCGAGCATAAGCAGCAGCAGGACCACGCCGATCTCGCTGGCAATGTGGCCGAATTCGGCGATGCCGCCGAACTCGATGAGCCCGCCGTGGCCGAAGGCGAGGCCGCCGAGCAGGTAGAGCGGAACGGGCGACATGCCCATGCGTGCGGCAATGCGGCCCAGCAGGCCGAGGCCCAGGAAGATGATCCCGAGTTCGAGCAGCGCAACCGTCGTGCCGCCCATGGCGGCTCAGCTTCCGTTCAGGATGGCCGTGGCGGCGGCCAGGCCCTCGTCGGTCCCGACGATAACCAGGACATCCTCGGCCAGCAGCTCCTCCGACGGGGCCGGAGAAGGCAGGATCTCGCCCGCCCGGGCGATGGCGACGATGGAGGCGCCCGTGCTGCTGCGGATGTGGGCGTCGCCCAGGGAGCGCCCGGCGAACGGCGAATTCCGGGTCAGCGGCACCTGCATGGTCCTGATGCCCGGCAGCTCGCGGTGCTCTTCGCTGAGCTGGGCCACCAGCTGGGGACCGCCCAGCAGGCTGCCCAGGGTGGCTGCCTCCTGCACGCTCAGCGGGATCGACGCGAGGCAGGCATCCGGGTCATCCAGCTTGGAGACAATCAGCTCGGTCTCTCCGTCGCGGTGGATGACAATCCCCACCCGGCGTCCGGAGTCGAGCACCAGTTCACGTCTGACCCCGATGCCCGGCAGGGGAGTCTCTTCCACGTCCATGGCTCCACTTTAGACGGCACGGAGCGCCCGCGGCAGCGGCGCGTACGCTGGTACAAAACCGCCAGGCAGCCACGCCGGACCGACATTGGAGCGCCATGTCCGTGGAGAAGAACACCCGCAGCTTCGAGCAGGGGATCGAGACCGATTTTTCGGACAAGATGAGCTACGGCTCCTACCTGAGACTGGACCTCCTGCTGGCCGCCCAGCAGCCGGTCAGCCGCCCCGAGCACCACGATGAGCTGCTGTTCATCATCCAGCACCAGGCCACCGAGCTCTGGTTCAAGCTCATCCTGCACGAGCTGCGCGCGGTGCGGACCGAGCTGCGCGCCGACGACCTGCGCCAGGCGATGAAGGGCATCGCCCGGGTCAAGCACATCCAGCGCACGCTCACCGAGCAGTGGTCGGTGCTGGCCACGCTGACCCCTTCCGAGTACGCGCAGTTCCGCGGCGACCTCGGCGCCTCCTCCGGCTTCCAGTCCTGGCAGTACCGCGCGGTGGAGTTCCTGCTGGGCAACAAGAACCCGGCCATGCTGGAGGTCTTCGCGGCGGACCCGGCCGCCCACGCCCTGCTCTCGGACTTGCTCGATGCGACGAGCATCTATGACGAGTTCCTGGCCCTGCTGCACCGCCGGGGCTACGCGGTGCCTCCGGCCGTGCTCGAGCGCGACGTCCGCGAGGCCCACGTGTTCAGCCGGGAGCTGGTGGCCGCGTTCAAGTACATCTACGAGAACACGCATGACAACTGGGATGTCTACGAGGCGTGCGAGGAACTCGTGGACCTGGAGGAGAATTTCCAGCTCTGGCGCTTCCGCCACCTGAAGACGGTGGAGCGCACCATCGGCTACAAACCCGGCACCGGAGGCTCCTCCGGCGCGGCGTTCCTGCAGAAGGCGCTCGAGTTGACGTTCTTTCCCGAACTGCTCGCGGTCCGCACGGAGATCGGCCGCCCCTGAGCGGACCCGAAGTACGACGGCGCGCAGCCCGCCTTTCGCGCGCACCGCGCGGCTCCGCCGTCGTACTCTGCGCCGTCGTACTCTGCGCCGTCATACTCCCCGCCGTCGTACTGCAGGCTGCCGGCGCCCGGGCGGGCGCGGGTCAGCGGAAGACGTTGTAGCCGGTGAAGCCGGAGCCCTCCTGGCTGCGCGTGCCGAAGCGGCCGGCGGCGTAGGGGTAGTAACGCAGGGCGCCGTCCTTGAACTTCGCCATGAAGCCGGTCGAGCCGGCCGCGGCGTAGCCGTAGAGCGGCGTGAGGGAGGAAACCTTGTCCCAGCCGCTGCCGCCGATCTGCTGGCGTGCCGACGCGGCCGTGCTGAGCGCGCCGGTGCCGTTGCCCGGGTAGACGTACAGCTCTCCGGTGCGGCGCACCGCGACGATGTCCTGCCTGCCGTCCTGGTTCCAGTCGAGCAGGGTCGGCCGGTAGGCGCCCCAGCCGCGGCTGAAGACCTTGCCGGCGGAGAGTCCTGCGCCGGAGCCGTTGCGGTAGTAGAACAGGGAGCCGTCGGACCAGCGCTTGGCGACCAGGCCCGGGTAGCGGTCCGCCGACCTCCAGTCGCCGGCGGTGATGTCGAAGCGGGCGAAGCCGCTGCCGACCTGCCGCGGGGCTTGGAAGCCGCCGCCGGCCTTGCCGTAGTTGACCAGCAGCCGGCCGTCCTTCATCTGCAGGAGCAGGTCGATGGTGCCGTCGCGGTTCCAGTCCACCGTGGTGCCGGTCCGGACGCCGCCGTAGGCGGTGTCGATCCGCACCCGCGCGTGCAGCCGTCCCGCGCCGCCGGGATAGCGCCAGAGCTCGCCCGCGGTGTCCGCGGCGAGGACGTCGGCGTAGCTGCGCACGCTCGGCTTGCCCAGGACGTAGTAGTGCTCCATCGTCGGGATCTTCTTGGAGCGCATCTCGGCGGCCAACGAGACGCCGACGTAGCGCAGGTGCCAAGGCTCGTAGGTGTAGCCGGTGGTGGCTTCCTGGCCCTTGGGGTAGCGGACGATGAAGCCGTACTTGTAGGCGTTGGCCGCCACCCACTTGCCCGCCGCGGTGTCGCCGAAGCAGGCGGCCAGGCCGCACGAGCCGCTGGCGAGCCCGACGTCCACGGCCAGGCCGGTCTGGTGCTCGCTGTAGCCCGGCCGGGCCGAGATCCGGTCCGCGTAGGCCCTGCCGTACGTCTGGACGTAGTAGTTGTAGAGGTCGCGCTGCTGCGTGTAGGAACGGTAGGCGCTGACGACGGCGACGGAGTGGCCGGCGTTGGCCGCCCCCGTGAACAGGCCGGAGAGCTTGGACCTCACATCCGAGCGCATCCGATGGCCGGTGCCCTTCCAGCTGACCAGGGACGGCGTGTACTTGGCCGGACTCAGCGGATGGTCCTTGTTGACCAGGACCCTGCTGCTTCCCGGGTCCCGGACCGGTTCGGCGGCCCCGGCGGGAGGCGCGGCGAACAGGGCGAGGACCAAGGCGGCGGCGGTGGCGAGCGCCGCCAGCAGGGATCGAAGACGGCGCGGCGGTGCGGTGGTCATGTGTTACCCCCTGGTGTTGCGTTGCGGCGCAGCGGTGGTCCCATCTTGGCACCGGCCGGCGGGAAGGGACAGCTTCCTGAAGTGTTGCGGGGCCGCGGCGGACAGATTCAGGGGCGGCAGGGCCGATGCGATATTTTTGGAAGGTGCTGATCTCAGACCGGGATATCCGGAAAGAAATCGATGCCCGGCGCATCGTCCTGGAACCCTACCTGCCGGAGATGGTCCAGCCGTCCAGCGTGGACGTGCGGATCGACCGGTTTTTCCGGCTCTTCGACAACCACAAATACGCCCACATCGATCCGCAGCTGGAGCAGCCCGAGCTGACCCGGCTGGTCGAGGTGGATCCGGACGAGCCCTTCATCCTGCACCCCGGGGAGTTCGTGCTCGGTTCCACCTATGAGACGGTCACCCTGCCGGACGACATCGCCGCCCGCCTCGAGGGCAAGTCCTCGCTGGGCCGGCTTGGCCTGCTGACCCACTCAACCGCCGGCTTCATCGACCCGGGGTTCTCGGGGCACGTAACGCTGGAGCTGTCCAACATGGCCACCCTGCCGATCAAGCTGTGGCCCGGCTCCAAGATCGGCCAGCTCTGCTTCTTCCGCCTGTCCTCTCCGGCCGAGTACGCCTACGGATCGGGCCAGTACGGCAACCGCTACCAGGGGCAGCGGGGGCCGACGGCGTCGCGCAGCCACCTGAACTTCCACCGCACCAGGATCGAGCGCTAGGCTCCCCGCCCGGTCCGGGGCCGGGCCCTTCTGGACTGCGCAGCCGGGGAATGGGCCTTCCCTGCTGCCGCGGAGATGACCGCGTCGGCAGCGAGGCCGGCGGCGGCACCCGCCGCGTAGGCCGCCAGGTCAAAGAGGCCAAACGTCGTTCCGAAGACGAGGCGGATCGGGGTCCATGCGGAGGCCAGCGCGGCCGGGATCCCCGTGAGCTGGAAGAGCTCTATGGCCGTGCAGGCTGCCAGCGCCGCGAGTGCGGCCAACGGCCGGGGCTTCCGGGGGAGCAGGAAAGCGATCGCCACGTAGACCATCACGGCGTACAGCGCGTCTCCCGCCGGGCCGGCCCAGGCGGGCTCGCCGAGGGCGCGGACCGACAGTCCGAGCACGATCGTTGCCGCCCCTGCGGCCACGAGCGCCGCGCGCCGCTTCCCGGCGCTCCGGGCCGCGCCCGGCCCGGGTGCTTCGTCAACCCCGCTCTCCAGCGCGCCGTCGACCGCGCTGTCCGCCGCTCTGTCCATCACGCCGTCGACCGCTCAGGCTGCCGGCGTCGTCGCGGTGGGAACCTCGCGCGGCTCCTTGACCGGCAGCAGTAGCAGCAGCCCGGCCAGCAGGACGACGAGGATGCCGAGGATGCCGAAGCGCTGGGCGCCGAAGATGCCGATGCAGACGGCGAAGAGCGTGGGGGCCAGGAAGCTGACGGCCCGGCCGGTGGTGGCGTAGAGGCCGAAGTATTCGCCTTCCTCGCCGCGTGGCGCGAGCCGGGCGAGGTAGGCGCGGCTGGAGGCCTGGGCGGGCCCGACGAACAGGCAGAGCAACAGGCCGCAGACCCAGAAGGTCGTGGTGCCGCTCCAGGTAAGGCCCAGGACGCTGTGGTTTTCCGCGCCGAGCAGGAAGATCGCGGTCCCCGCCGCCAGCAGGCCGAGCAGCGAGCCGACGATGACCCTCTTGGGTCCGACCCGATCATCCAGGTAGCCGCCGGCCACGGCGCCGAGGGCGGCGACGACGTTGCCGGCGATGGCGAAGACGATGACGCCCGTCAGCGGGAAGCCGAAGGTGCCGGCTGCGATGACGCCGCCGAAGGTGAAGACGGCGGCCAGCCCGTCCCGGAAGACTGCGCTCGCGAGCAGGAAGAAGATGGTGTGCGGACTGGTCCGGTAGATGGCCTTGATCCGGCGGAACAGCAGCCCGTAGGAGCCCGCTATGCCGAGCTTGGCCGCCATGGGCTGGCGCGGAATCTCCGGGACTGTGAAGAGCACGGGAAGCGCGAAGGCCATGAACCACACGGCGGAGAACACGGCGACGAGCCTGATGTTCAGCCCGTCCGCTGCGGTGGCCCCGAACCACCCGTTCTCGGGGAGGACGAAGCCGACGAGCACCAGCGCGAGGGCCACGATCCCGCCCACGTAGCCCATGGCCCAGCCGAAGCCGCTGATCTTGCCGACCGTCGCCGGCGTGGAGATCTGGCCCAGCATGGCGTTGTAGTTGACGCCGGCGAACTCGGAGAACAGGGTGGCGAGGGCGATCAGGCCGACGCCGAGGAAGAGGAAGCCGGGGGAGGGGTACACGAAGAAGCACAGCGCGGTCAGCACGGCAACGGCAATGCTGTTGACGCCCAGCCAGTACTTCCGCCGCCCGCCCGTGTCGGACCGCTGGCCGGTTACCGGGGCGAGCAGCGCGATGGCCAGCCCGGAGAGGGCGAGGCCGTAGCCCAGGATGCGGGAGGCATAGTCCTCGCCGCCGAACGCGTCGCTGGTTAGGTAGACCGTAAAGACGAACGTCGTCATGACCGCGTTGAAGGCGGCCGAGCCCCAGTCCCAGGAAGCCCACGCCAGCACATGCTTCTTGTTGATTTCCCCCAGGGCTGAATTCCCGGTCCCGCTGGGCGAGGCCGGGGTGTGAGGCGAGTGGCTCATAGCCAGATGGTACCGCCCGGGCGGGAGGGCAAGTATTCCATGGGTAGAATGGAACCTGTCTTCCCCCTAGTCTTGCCGTCGATCCCCAGAAGGTAGCTCCGGAGAATATCGTGCTCGTTGTGCTCGCCCTGTTGTTCTTGGTGGCCTTCGTAGCGCCCTGGATATTCCGGAAGATCGGCCGGTCGACGTTCTATATACTCGCCGCTGTACCCGCTGCCGGATTCGTCTGGCTGATGGCGACGTTCGACCGCTACACCGGCGCGGAGCAAGGCGCCCTGGCCGGCGCGCCCAATGCGCCGCCGTCGGAAACCATTGCCTGGATCCCGGAACTGAAGCTCGAGCTGGCGTTCCGGATGGACACCCTCTCCGCCGTGCTCTCCATCCTGATCCTCGGCGTCGGCGCGCTGGTGCTCTTCTACTGCGCCCGTTACTTCAAGGTCCAGGACCCCAACATCGGCCCGTTCGGCGCGCAGCTGCTGGCCTTCGCCGGCGCGATGTTCGGCCTCGTGATCACCGACGACCTGATCATGCTCTACATCTTCTGGGAACTGACCACGGTCCTGTCCTACCTCCTGATCGGCTACGCCCGGAACCGGCTGGCCGCCCGCCGCTCCGCGCTGCAGGCGCTGATGGTCACCACCTTCGGCGGCCTGACCATGCTGATCGGCCTGATCATGGTGGGCCAGACCGCCGGGACCTACCGGATCTCGGAGATCATGGCCCGGGCGCCGGAGCTGGTGCAGCAGGGCATGCTGATCGACGTCGCCATCTTCCTGATCCTCGTCGGTGCGGTGAGCAAGTCCGCGCTGGTGCCCTTCCACTTCTGGCTGCCGGCCGCCATGGCCGCCCCCACCCCGGTCAGCGCCTACCTGCACGCCGCCGCGATGGTGAAGGCGGGCGTCTACCTGGTCGCCAGGCTGGCCCCGGGCTTCTCCACTACCGCGTACTGGGACTGGACGGTGCTGGGCCTCGGCCTGCTCACCATGCTTGCGGGCGGCTGGCTGGCGCTCAAACAGTTCGACCTGAAGCTCATCCTGGCCTACGGCACGGTCAGCCAGCTCGGCTTCCTGATGATGGTGGTCGGGCTCGGCAACCGCGACGGCGCGCTGGCCGGGCTCGCGCTCCTGCTGGCCCACGGCTTCTTCAAGGCCACGTTGTTCCTGGTCGTCGGCATCATCGACCACCAGTCCGGAACCCGCGACATCCGCAAGCTCTCTGGCCTCTACCGCTCCTCCAAGCCGCTCTTCGCCGTGGCAGTGATCGGCGCCGCGTCGATGGCGGGCCTGCCGCCGCTGCTGGGCTTCGTCGCGAAGGAGACGGTCTACGAAACGTTCGTCCACGAGGCCGAGAAGTCCGGCGCGGTCGGCTACCTGCTGCTGGCGGGCATCGTCATCGGTTCGATGCTGACCTTCGCCTACAGTGCACGCTTCGTCTGGGGCGGGTTCGCGTACAAACCGAACGTCAGGAAGACCGCCTTCACCCCGGTCCCGCCGAGCTTCCTCGCCGCCCCGGCGGTCCTGGCCGCGGCCACGGTGCTGGCCGGCCTCTGGCCAGGCCCTGCTGACAAGGCCGTCCAGCCCTACGTAACCCTGTACGAGCCGGATGGCGCCCCGGACGGGCACCTCGCGCTCTGGCACGGCCTGACCCCGGCGCTGGGGCTGACTGCGGTCACCTTGGCCGTCGGGTACCTGCTCTTCCGCTTCCGCGGCCAAGTCGGCTCCTTCCAGGACCGCTTCTCCGGCGGCCTCACCGGCGAGCGTGCCTACCGCGGGATCGTCGGGGTGCTGGACGAGACGGCGGTCTGGATCACCGGCCGGACGCAGCGCGGTTCGCTCATCTACTACCTGTTCGTCATCCTCGGCGTGGCCGTGGTGACGCCGATCAGCGCGGTCATCCTGCTGGATCCGCCGTGGCCGGACAGCTGGGTCCTGGCAGACTCCCCGGCCCAGCTGGTCGCCGGGGCAGGCATCATCCTGGCCGCGCTGGGCGCGATCCGCGCCAACAAGCGTTTCCTGGCCGTGCTGATGGTCTCGGTCACCGGCTACGGCATCGCCCTGATCTTCGCCCTGCAGGGCGCCCCCGACCTGGCGCTGACCCAGATGCTGGTGGAGACGATCGCGCTCGTGGCGATCGTGCTGGCGCTGCGGTCGCTGCCCGCGCGGCTCTGGCTGCGCGCCCCCGGCGGCTTCAAGCTGCTGCGCGCGCTGCTTGGCGTGGCGGTCGGCGGGGCGATGGTGGTCATCGCGATGACGTCGATGGCGGCCCGTACCCAGCTTCCGGTGTCGCTGGAGTTCCCGTCCCTGGCGTACGACGACGGCGGTGGCGCCAACATCGTCAACGTCACCCTGGTGGACATCCGGGCGTGGGACACCTTCGGGGAGATTTCGGTGCTGGCCATCGCGGCCACGGGCGTGGCAAGCCTGATCTTCGTGCGCAGCCGCGGCGACAAGCGCACCCGCGCGGCCGGGGTCGCCTCCGGCTCCGTGGACCGCATCACCGAGCTGCCGCAGCGGCACGGGGACAAGGCCGCGCTGCTGACGGCCCGGCGCTTCGCGACGGTGGCCAAGGAGACCTGGCTGGTCGCCGGGCGCACGCTGGCCCCGGAACGCCGGTCCATCATCTTCGAAGTCGTGACGCGGCTGCTGTTCCACTCCGTAATCATCTTCTCCATCTATCTTCTGCTGGCCGGCCACAACGCCCCGGGCGGCGGCTTCGCCGGCGGCCTGCTGGCGGGGCTGGCGCTGACCGTCCGCTACCTGGCCGGAGGACGCGTCGAGCTGGCGGAGGCCTCGCCGGTCAGCGCCGGCTTCCTGCTGGGCGCCGGCCTGTGCACCGCGTCGCTTTCAGCCGTGGTCCCGCTGGTGCTGGGCGGCGGGATCTTCCAGAGCGCGATCCTGCACTTCAGCCTGCCGGTCTTCGGCGACCACAAGTTCGTCACCTCGACCTTCTTCGATATCGGCGTCTACCTCGTCGTGGTCGGCCTGGTCCTGGACGTGCTGCGCAGCTTCGGCGCCGAGATCGACGAACGCAGCGAGGACCAGCATCCGATACCGCATCGAGGCAGGCCGCATGAGGCACCGGAACCCGTCGAGGAAGGAGTCGCACGATGACCGTGAACATTACGCTGCTGGCGGTCATGGGCGTGCTCGTCGCGGTGGGTGTCTACCTGATCCTCGAGCGAAGCCTGACCCGGGTCATGCTGGGGCTGATGCTGCTGGCCAACGGGGCCAACATCCTCCTGCTGAGCACCGGCGGGGCAGCGGGGCTCGCGCCGCTCTACCGCTCGGACATAGCGCCCGAGGACTACAACGATCCGCTGCCCCAGGCGCTGATCCTGACCTCGATCGTCATATCGTTCGCCGTGACCGCCTTCATGCTCGGCATCATCTACCGCTCCTGGGTGCTGGGCCGCCAGGACGAGGTCCAGGACGATATCGAAGACCGCCGCGTGCGCAACCAGTCCAGTTTCGATGCCGAGGACGACACGGCCATCCCGGTCGAAACCACCGAGTTCGTCCCGGAGGACGCGGATGAGCGTCCGGCCGGCAAGAAAACCAAGCAAAGGGGAAGCCGATGAATGCCGCGTCGCTGGCGCCGCTCGCCGTCGCACTCCCCTTCATGGGCGCGGGACTGACGTTCCTGCTGCTCCGGCACCCCTCGGCCCAGCGCTTCTTCTCGGTCAGCACGCTGGCGCTGACCCTGGCGGTTGAGCTCATCCTGCTCGTGACGGCCTGGACGTCCGGACCGCAGTCCGTCTCGATCGGCGGCTGGGTTCCGCCGTTCGGCATCAACATGGTGGTGGACGAACTGTCCTCGCTGATGCTGGTGATTTCCACCTGCGTGAGCCTGGCCGTTTTGGTGTACGCCGCGGGCCAGGGCATGGCCGACGGGGACGAAGACGGGCCAGTCTCGATCTTCCATCCGACGTTCCTGATCCTGGTGGCGGGCGTCTCGAACGCGTTCCTGACCGGAGACCTGTTCAACCTCTACGTCGGCTTCGAGATCCTGCTGACGGCCAGCTACGTGCTGATGACCATGGGCGGCACCGGCCCCCGGGTGCGTGCGGGTGTGACGTACGTGGTGGTCAGCGTCATCTCCTCGATGCTGTTCCTGCTCTCCATCGCGATGATCTACGCCGCCACCGGCACCGTGAACATGGCGGACCTGGCGGTGAAGCTCGGCGAACTGGACGGCTCGACGCAGATGATCCTGCACCTGATGCTGGTGGTCGCGTTCGGCATCAAGGCCGCGGTGTTCCCGCTGTCCTTCTGGCTCCCCGACTCCTACCCGACGGCCCCGGCGCCGGTCACGGCGGTGTTCGCCGGCCTGCTCACCAAGGTCGGCGTCTACGCGCTGATCCGCACCGAGACCCTGCTGTTCCCGGGGGACCGGATCAACAGCTTCCTGATGATCGTGGCGCTGCTGACCATGGTCGTGGGCATCCTCGGCGCGCTGGCGCAGATCGACATCAAGCGTATGCTGTCCTTCACACTCGTCAGCCACATCGGCTACATGGTCTTCGGGCTGGCGATGGGCTCGGTGCTCGGGCTGGCCTCCACGGTCTACTACGTGGCCCACCACATCACCGTCCAGACGAGCCTCTTCCTGGTCACCGGTCTGATCGAGCGGCGCGGCGGGACCTCCAACATGGACCGGCTGGGCGGACTGGCCCGGCTGTCGCCGCTGCTGGCGATCCTGTTCTTCGTGCCCGCGATGAACCTGGCCGGGATCCCGCCGTTCTCCGGCTTCCTGGGCAAGCTGGGCCTGCTCCAGGCCGGCGTCGACCTGGGCACGCCGCTGGCATACGTGCTGGTGGCGGGCGGCGTGCTGACCTCGCTGCTGACCCTGCTGGCCATGGCGCGGGTCTGGAACCGTGCCTTCTGGCGCACTCCCGCGGACGCGGAGCATCCGGACCCGGTCCTGCTGGCGGCCGTCCCCGACCGTGCCCCGCGCGGAGAGCACATCGTGCCGGCCAAAGCACCCGCCGTCGCGCTGAAGGTCGCGGCCGGCAAGGCGCCGCAGACAACCAGCAACGTGCTGCCCAAGAGCATGGTGGGTGCCACGATCGGGCTCGTCGTCCTCGGCGTCGCGCTGACGGTGTTCGCCGGCCCGCTCTTCCAGCTCAGCGAACAGGCGGGCCTGGGCCTGCTGGAACGGGTGCCCTATATCGAAGCGGTGCTCGGACCCGGCGCGGCGGAAGGAGCCCGGCCGTGACCCGAACCCGGATCCCGCTGCTGAAGGAAATCCCGCTGCTCGTCTGGCTGGTGATTATGTGGGGCGCCCTGTGGCAGGACTACAGCGCGGGCAACCTCATCTTCGGCCTGGCCATCGCGCTCGTCGTGGTCAACGTTTTCTACCTGCCGCCGGTGGAGCTGGGCGGCAGGCTCAACGTCCTGGCCGGCCTGCTCTTCGTCGTGAAGTTCATCGGCAACGTCGCGGTGGCCAGCTTCCAGGTCCTCTGGGTGGCGGTGGCCAAGGGGCCGCGGACCAAGAACGCGGTGCTGGCGGTCCGGCTGCGAAGCCGCTCCGACCTGATCGTGACCGCCACCGGCCACACGATCTCGCTCATCCCGGGCAGCCTCGTGGTGGACGTGGACAGGTCCACGTCCACGCTCTACCTGCACTGCCTGGACATCGAGTCCCCCGAGGGCGCCGAGCGGTTCAGGGACCAGGTGCTGCGGATCGAGGAAGGGCTGATCAGGAGCATCGGCAGCAAGGAGGAAATGGCCATCATCAGGGACGGAAAACTGCAGGCGCAGCAGGGAGGCACACGGTGACCGGCCTTATGGACATCGTGCTGGTCATCGTCGGCGCGATCCTGACGATCGCGGCCGCGGTGGCGATCTTCCGCATCGTGAAGGGCCCCTCGATCCTGGACCGGGTGATGGGGATCGACGTCCTGCTCGCGATTGTCTGCGCCGGCATCATCGCCGACATGGCCGTCCGGAAGCACCAGGACAACCTGACCCTCGTGGTCATTATTTCGCTGGTCGGCTTCATCGGCTCCGTCGCGGTGGCCCGCTACGTGATCGACAGGCGGCCTCATGAACACTGACGCCGTCCTCGAGATCCTCGCCGCCGCCTGCCTGGTGGCCGGCTCGCTGATGTCCCTGGCCGCAGCCATCGGCATGCTGCGCTTCCCGGACCTGCTCTCGCGCATGCATGCCGCGACCAAGCCGCAGGTCTTCGGCCTGTTCCTGCTCCTGATGGGGCTGGCGCTGCAGCTGCGCAGCTGGGCCGCGGTTCCGGTACTGATCCTCGCGTGGCTGTTCCAGCTGCTCACCGTTCCCGTCTCGGCCCACATGGTCGGCCGCGCGGGCTACCGGACCAAGCACCTGCGCAAGGACACGCTGAGCATCGACGAACTGGACGAAGTGGTCCGCAAGGCGGCGGAAGAAGAGAACCTGCCCATGCCCGGGGAATCGGGGAGCCCGAACGCGGACGAGGCGGAAGAGTTCGACACCGCGGCCGCGGAAGCCGAGCTGGCCGCGGAGTCGGCGGCGCAGGCGGACCTGAGGCGGGATGCGGACGGCGCTGCGCCGGGACGCTGACCTGCCGGAGCGGTAGCGGGACGCGGAGGGTGCTGGCGGACCTGAGGCGGGACGCCGAGGTCCTGCCTGCTGAGTCGGGCCGCGAAGCGTTGCCGGCTGCGGGGCTGCGATCCACCGGGAACGACGACGGAGGCCGGGTTCGCGCCCGGCCTCCGTCGTCGTTGTGCGGTTCTAGACCAGGTCCCGCGTCTTCGTGAAGCGGTTGATGGCGTGCTGGGTGCCGCGCTGCGAGAGCACGCGGATCATGGCGCTGACGGCACCGGAGATCACCGCGAACACCAGAGTGGCGCGAAGGGTGTTCTCCATCGCGTCTGTGTCCTGCTTGGGGGATTCATTCCCCGTGACCAGCTTCCAGAGGATGTCGATCAGCTTCGCTCCGGCCAAACCCGCCGCGATGCTGACGCCGGTGCCCATCAGCTTCAGGATCAAATGCATTGCCGCTCCCTTGAATAGGTAATCGTCATCTAGGCCCAGCCTAACCGCTTGGAGCCAATGGGGGCTGCGGACGGGCCGGAGTGTAGACTTGGAGGCGCTGATAACAGCACATGACGACAGGGGAGCGTCCGATCCGGAAATGGCGGCAGCAGCCGTGCACCGGGCGGGACGCTGAGAGTGCGGCCAACCGCAGACCCTCGAACCTGCTCCGGTTAGTACCGGCGAAGGGAGTCGAGTTCTCAGGGCTGCCCGTACGGGGCCGCCCTCCCCTCCTGGACCTCAGGAGGATTCCATGAGCACCTTTGAACGTTCCGCGCCGGCCGCCGGCCGCAAACCCAAGTACAGCTGGCGCGTCGTCGACATCGTGGTCGCGGCACTGATCGCCGTGGCCGGCGGCGTCATCTTCTGGGCCTGGTCCCAGGGCGCCAACCTCGTTTCGGCACCGGTCAATGCGCTGTACCCGCCGCTGACCGGTCTGTATGCCGGCGGCTGGATGATCCCCGCCGTGCTGGGGATGCTGATCATCCGCAAGCCCGGCGCCGCCCTGTTCTGCGAGACCGTCGCGGCTACCGGCGAGCTGATCATGGGCTCGCAGTACGGCACCACGGTGCTGATCTCCGGCATGCTGCAGGGGCTGGGGGCCGAACTGGTCTTCGCGGCGTTCCTGTACCGCAAGTTCAACCTGCCGGTCGCGCTGCTCGCCGGTGCGGGCGCAGGGCTGTTCTGCGGACTGAACGATTCCTTTGCTCCGTGGGGCTGGAACATCGCGTACGAGGCGGGGGACAAGCTGTTCTACATCGTCTGCACCGCGATCTCCGGCGCGGTCATCGCCGGGGCCCTGTCCTGGCTGGCCACCCGCGGCCTGGCCAGGACCGGGGCGCTCAGCTCCTTCGCGTCCCGCAAGGCCGCGACCGAGCCCGTCTTCTCCTGATGGCCGCCTCGGTGGCCGGCGCAGCGGGAACGTCCGCGGCAACGCGGCCGGCCTCGGTGTCCGCGCGGGGCTGGGGCTGGCGGCATGCCGGACGAACCGCGCCGGCCGTCCAAGGACTGGACCTGGACATCCGTCCGGGCGAACGGGTGCTGCTGCTGGGAGCTTCCGGAGCCGGTAAATCCACGCTCCTGCACGCCCTGGCCGGGGTGCTGGGCGACGACGACGACGGGGCAGACGAGGCGGGCACACTGCTGATCGACGGGACTCCGCCGCGCGGGCAGCGCGGGCGGGCCGGCCTCATGCAGCAGGACCCTGAGACCCAGGTGGTGCTCTCGCGCCTGGGCGACGACGTCGCCTTCGGGGCCGAGAACCTGGCCGTGCCGCGGGACGAAATCTGGCGGCGCGTCGGCGAGGCGCTGGACGACGTCGGACTCGGAGGACTGGCCCTGGACCACCCCACGTCCGCCCTGTCCGGCGGGCAGAAACAGCGGCTCGCGCTGGCCGGCATCCTGGCCATGCGTCCGGGGCTGGTCCTGCTCGACGAGCCCACGGCCAACCTGGACCCCGCCGGGGTACTCGAGGTGCGCGACGCCGTCGGCCGCAGCCTGGACAAGACCGGAGCCACGCTGATCGTCGTGGAGCACCGGGTGGCGGTGTGGAAGGACCTTGTGGACCGGATCGTCGTGCTGCAGCCGGGCCTCTCCGCGTCGGGAGCCCAACAGTCCGCAGTGCTGCTGGACGGTCCGCCCGCCGAGGTCCTTGCCGAGGCCGGCCGGATGCTGGCGGCGGCCGGGGTATGGGTTCCAGGGCTGGTTCCGGCGACCCGGCCGCGGTCCAATTCCGGCAGCGGCGAGCTCCTGCTGGCGGCCGAGCGCCTGGCCGTCTCCCGGGACCCTGCCCGCCGCCGCGGCCGGGTTCCCGGGAGACGTCTGCCGGTCCAGTCGGGGATCGACGCCGAGGTCTCCGCCGGCCGGGCGCTGACGGTCACCGGTCCCAACGGGGCGGGGAAATCAACCTTCGCGCTCACCCTCGCGGGACTGCTGGCACCGGCAGAGGGGAAGGTGAGCGCCGCCGTCGGCCTCGCCGCAGGTGCGGGGACGGACCCGTTCAAGTGGAAGGCGAAGCAACTCATCGCGCGGATCGGCACGGTCTTCCAGGAGCCCGAGCACCAGTTCGTCACCGGCACGGTGCTGGACGAACTGATGGTCGGCCCGCGGCACCTGGGCCGGGGTGCGGAGGCCGTGGACGAGCTGCTGGCCCGGCTGCGTTTGGACCACCTTACGGAGGCCAACCCCTACACGCTCTCCGGCGGCGAGAAGCGCCGGCTCTCCGTGGCCACCGTGCTGGCGGCCCGTCCCAAGGTGCTGGTGCTGGACGAGCCGACCTTCGGGCAGGACGCCCGGACCTGGGCGGAGCTCGCGTCCTTCCTGACCGAGCTCCTCGACGCCGGCACCGCCGTCGTTTCCGTGACGCACGACGAGGAGTTCAGCGCCGTCCTCGGCGGTACGGAGCTGCGGCTCGGGTCCGCGCGGCTGGAAGCGGGTGCGGCATGAGGGAAGCACTGGCTATTGGCGGTAACTCCGCGCTGCTGACCCGCGCCAACCCGCTGGCCAAATTCGCTGCCGTGGTCTTCATTACCGCGGTGCTCGCCGTGTCCATCGACTGGGTGTCGGCCGCGACGGCGCTGGCCGCCGAATTCGCCCTGTTCGGGCTGGCCGGGCTGACCCTGCGCCTGCTCTGGCAGCGCGGCTGGCCGCTGATCATCGCCGCCGCGGTGGGCGGCTGGAGTACCGCGATCCTCTCGGCGGACAGCGGGCGGATCCTGGTCGACGCGGGCATCTGGTCGATCAGCGAGGGGTCGCTCGAACTGGGGCTCGGCTTCATGCTGCGCGGGCTGGCCATCGCCCTGCCCGCGATCCTGCTGATGAGCTGCACCGACCCGACGGACCTTGCGGACGCGCTGGCCCAGAAAGCCAGGCTGCCGCACCGCTTCGTCCTGGGCACGCTGGCCGCAATGCGCCTGGTCGGGCTGATGGCCGAGGAATGGCAGACCATCGGCATGGCCCGCCGCGCCCGCGGCATCGGCTCGCACGGCACTCCGCTGCAGCGGCTGCGGGCGACGCTGGGGCAGAGCTTCGGGCTGCTGGTCCAGGCCGTCCGCCGCGCCACCCGCCTGGCCGTGACCATGGAGGCCCGGGGCTTCGGCGGCGCCGGGCGCACCTGGGCGCGGGAATCCACCTTCGGCCGGATCGACATCTGGGTGGTGCTCGGCGGGGCGCTCATCGCGGGGGCCGCCCTGGCCGCCGCCGTCACCGCCGGTACCTGGAATCCCGTGCTGTCCTGAGCTGCCGGCCCGGCCCGGCCGCTCAGTTTAGTCCTGGCTGCCCTCGGCCAGGAGCTTCATGAGCTCGTCGGTCATCGGCGCGGACACCGGGATCGGTGTCCCGTCGATGCTCTTGACCGGTGCCAGCAGGCGGATGCTCGAGACCAGCCACACGGCGTCCGCTTCAAGCAGGTGGTGCGGCTGGAGGGGGCCGTAGCCGAGCTGCCAGCCGGCGGCCGCAGCGGCCTTGAACAGCGCCCCCTGCGAGGTCCCCGGCAGGATCCCGTTCTCGAGCAGCGGCGTGACCAGCGTCTTCACGCCGTCGCGTTCGGTGGCCATCAGCACCGTCGACGTCGGCCCCTCGAGCACCAGGCCGTCCGTCGAGGTGAAGATGACGTCGTCCGCCCCGTGCGCCCTGGCGTAGCGCAGGGCCGTCATGTTGACGGCGTAGGAGAGGGTCTTGGCGCCAAGGAGCAGCCATGGTGCGCGTTCGGCCAGCGAGCTGTCGTAGCCACGGTCCAGGAGCAGGATGTCCACACCTTCCTGGCGCTGCTTCCGGCCCACCGGCCCGGCCGCATCCGCCTGCACCCAGGCAGTCGGCCGGTCCGCGCCCTCGACGCCGCGGGTCACCAGGAGCTTGATCACGATCTCCTCGGCCGGGGGATGCTCGGCCAGGGCGGTGGCGATGGCCCGCCGCCAGGCGTCGGCGGACGGGATGTCCAGTTCCATGGTCCGCGCCGACTTGGCCAGGCGGTCCAGATGCGCCCCGACTTTGCGCGCAACGCCGTCGACGGCGAGCATGGATTCGAAGATGCCGTCCCCGCGGGTGGCGCCGAGGTCCGTGGCCATCAGCTGGGGCTGTGCAGGGTCTGCGACCCTGCCGTTCTCATGGGCAGGGTCGAGAAACACCAAAACTGTCATGGCTTCAGCATAGATTGCCGCCGCGGGCAGATTAGGCTGGGGGAGGACACGCCGGGGGCCGGCGGGACGAAAGGACTGATACTGCCGTGCTGTGGTCGCTTGCGGGTTTGGGCACGCTCCCGGACTGGGCCGTTACCCTGCTGACGGTAGTGGACTTCGCCATCCGGATCGCCGCCCTGGGCATCGTTCCGGGCAACCGCCGTCCTACCACCGCGATGGCCTGGCTGCTGGCCATCTTCTTCCTGCCGCTCGTGGGCCTGGCCCTGTTCTTCATGTTCGGCAGCTTCCGGCTTTCCGACCGCCGGATTGCCAAGCAGGCGGAGACCAACCGCCGGGTGCACGCGGCCACCCAGGACCTGGAAGAACCGCGCAGCGAACGCGAAGCCCCGGAGTGGGTGCACTCCGCGGCGGAGCTGAACCGGAGGCTAGGCTCGTTCCCGATGCTGGACAGCAACCACGCGGAACTCTTTCCCGACTACAAGGGGTCCATCGCCGCCATGGCCAAGGCCGTGCGCGAGGCCCGGGAATTCGTGAACATCGAGTTCTACATCATGTCCCGCGACGACATCACCGGCGAACTCTTCGATGCGCTGAAGGAGGCCGCGGGCCGCGGCGTACGCGTGCGGCTGCTGTTCGACCACCTGGGCACGATGCGCGTCAAGGGCTACCGGCAGTTCCTGAAGTGGCTGCGGGACAGCGGAATCGACTGGCGCCGGATGCTCCCGCTGCTTCCCGTGCAGGGGCAGTGGCGCCGCATCGACCTGCGCAACCACCGCAAGATCCTCGTGGTCGACGGGCGCGTGGCGTTCACGGGGTCGCAGAACCTGATCCATCCGGGCTACCACCGCGCCTCGAGCGCGCGCGTGGGCCGTCAGTGGGTGGAGCTGATGGCCCGCTACGAAGGTCCGATCGTCACGGCCCTGAACGTCGTCTTCACCACCGACTGGTCCAGCGAGACCGACGAAACACTCGAGAGCGAACTGTTCACCCCCGTTCCGTTCCGCGAGCCGGGCCCCATGACGTGCCAGGTGGTGCCCAGCGGTCCGGGATTCGCCACCGAGAACAACCTGCGGCTGTTCAACACGCTGATCTACGCCGCGGTCGAGCGGCTCTCCATCTGCAGCCCCTACTTCGTCCCGGATGACTCGCTGCTGTACGCCATTACGACGGCGGCGCAACGGGGCGTCGAAGTCGAACTTTTCGTTTCCGAGCAGGGAGACCAGTTCCTGGTCCACCACGCCCAGCGGTCCTACTACCAGGCCCTGCTCGAGGCCGGCGTGCGGATCTACCTCTACCCGAAGCCCTTCGTCCTGCATGCCAAGCACTTCACCGTGGACGACGAGATCGCCGTGATCGGCTCGAGCAACATGGACATGCGCTCCTTCTCGCTCAACCTCGAGGTCTCCGTCATGATGCTGGGCGACGGCGTCGTGGGGCGGATGCGCAAGGTCCAGGACAGCTACCGCGAAGTCTCCCGGGAGATCACGCTGGAAGAGTGGACCAAGCGCAGTCGGCTGGAACGCTATGTGGACAACGTCGCCCGGCTGACTGCGACGCTGCAGTAGGAAAGGCGCTGCAGTAGGAAGGCGCCGCAGTAGGAAGGTGCTGCAGTAGGAACCCGTTGCAGTAGGAACCCGTTGCAGTAGGAACCCGCTGCAGTAGGAACCCGCTGCCGCGGGCAGCAATCAGTCGGGGAAGTCGGCGCCGAGGGCCGAGAGCACTCCGAAGGCCTTCGCCCGGACTTCGTCCCACTCCGCCGCCGGATCCGAATCGGCCGTGATGGCGCCGCCTACGCCGAGGCTGAGCCGGCTGCCGTGGCGGACCAGCGTGCGGATCACGACGGACAGGTCGGAGGCGCCGCTGAGGGAAAAGTAGCCGGCCGCCCCGGAATAGATGCCGCGGGGGCCGGACTCCAGGCGGTCCAGGATCTCCATCGTGCTGATCTTCGGCGCGCCGGTCATGGAGCCGGCCGGGAACGCGGCGGCCACGGCCTCCGCCCGGGACGCGTCCGGCCGGAGCTGCGCGTCGATGGTGGAGACCATCTGGTGCACGGTGGCGTAGCTTTCGATCGCGCACAGCCGGCTCACCCGGAGCGTCCCCGGCACGGCGTAGTGGCTGAGGTCGTTGCGCAGCAGATCCACGATCATGATGTTTTCGGCCCGGTCCTTCGGACTCGCCGCCAGCTCCGCCCGGATCGCCGCATCCTCCTCCGGGTCCTCCAGCCGCCGCCGCGTGCCCTTGATCGGTTCCGCCCTCAGCCACCCGTCGGCCCGGATGCTCATGAAGCGCTCCGGGGACGTGCTGGCCACCGTCAGGTCGCCGAACCGCAGGTAGGTGGCAAAGGGCGCGGGATTACGACGGCGGAGGGCGCGGTAGGTGTCCAGGTCGTCAAGGCCGGGGGAGGCCTCGGCGGCCAGTTCCGTGGTCAGGCAGATTTCGTAGGAGTTGCCCTCCGTAATCTCCGCCTGTGCCCGGCGCACCTTGTCCAGGTAGGAAGCCCGGCTGTCCCGCAGCGTGAAGGCCGGTGGCTCGGAGGCCGGCGCCGCGGAGGCCGGGGCGCGCCCATCCTGCTCCCCGCCGTCCGCCGGCGCACCCGCGGCGGGCGCCCCCGCGGCCAGCGCTCCGATGGTCCGGCGGGCCTGCTCCCGCCACTCAGCCGCCTCGCTGGCAGCCGCCTCGGCAGCCGCGTCACCCCTGCCGGCGGGGTGGGTCAGCGTCAGCAGGAAGGTGCGCTGCCGCTGGTGGTCCAGCACGATGCCGCGTGCGGCGAAGACCAGCGCCGCGTCCGGAGTCGGCGCGGCGACGTCGTTGCCGCCGGCCTCGCGCTTGAGTTCATAGCCCAGGGCGCCGATCCAGCCGAGCGCGAATCCTTCCGGCACGTCGTCGGGAAGCTCCACCGCCGCTTCGCTCCAGACCGAGTCCAGCCAGCGGAAGAACGGCCCGCGGATCCGCACCATGACCCGGCCCCGCGTGATGGTGGTGGTCCCCGCCCGGTGCTCGGCCAGCGCCCCCAGCGGACCGCCGCCGTCGGCCATGATGCTGACCGCATTCCGGTCCGCCGTCCGGCCGGCGGCAGCGTTGGAACTATCCAGCCACACGGCGTGGGACGAGGCGCCGTACAGGGCCTGGAAGAGGGCGGCGGAATCCGGGCAGCTATCCAGCCGTTCCACCTGGAGCTCCGGCCGCGGCAGGTGCGAGCGTTCCAGGGCCAGCAGCGGCTCGAGCTGCGGCAGGTCGAGCAGCGCCCGCAGGACGGCGGAGGGCGAGAGCAGGTCCGGGCTGTCCTGGACCACGATGTCCGCTGCTCCGGCGACGTCGTCGCCGGCCAGCCATTCCTCTTCCTGCCCGGCCCAGGTTTCCCAGTACGGTTCGTAGCCGTCGCCGTCCCGGGCGATGGCGCGGGTGCGCCGCTGCCCGGCGTCCGCTTCGATCCAGATGACCGCATCGAGGAGGCGCCGCGCGGCGGCATCGGCGGCTCCGACGCCCTCCAGAATCACAACCTCGGCGGGTTCGGTAACGCGGCGCTCGCCGTCCTCGTCCGCGGTCCAGTTCCACGCCGTCCAGCGTGCGCTCAATCCGTGCGAGAGCGGTTCCAGCACCGTTTCCCGATACCGGCGCCGGCCGTCCTCCAGGCCGTTCCAGCCGGGGTAGATGTCTTCCAGGTGGAAAACGCCGACGCTGCGGTGGGGGCGCAGCAGGGCGGCAAGCTCCAGCGCGAGGGTGGTCTTGCCCGCTCCCGAACGCCCGTCGACGGCGATCAGCACCGGCCTGTCAGCGGGCTGCAAGGGCGGCCCTGACGTGCTGCACGATTCCCGGAACCGCCCCGCTGATCATGTCCCAGCTGGCCTCGAAGTCCGCTTCGTCCCCGAACCACGGGTCGTAGATGCCCTGCGCCGCGGGCTCCTTGTCCGCCAGGGCGGGATCGAAGGAGCGGAACATCCGCACCTTGGCGAGGGAGTCCTCGTCCGGCGCGTCCGCCCGGAGCTGCTCGTAATGGTCGATGTCCAGTGCCAGGATCAAGTCACGCTCCCGGTACCAGGCCGGCAGGAACTGGCGGGCGCGGTGGCCGGTGCTGGGCAGGCCCCCCAGCTTCAGGCGGGCCGCCGCGCGCTCGTCTATCGGCCGCCCGGCCTCCCAGTTGGACGTGCCGGCCGAGTCGACCGTCGCGCGGGCCGCCAGCCCGGCCTCCGCCAGGGCCTTGGTCAGCACGTACTGTGCCATGGGCGAGCGGCAGATATTGCCCGTGCAGACGGTGATGATCCGGTACATAGGCTCGATTCTAGTTAGAAGAAGGCCAGGAGCAGGCCGACGCCGATGAACAGCGCGCCGAAGACCGTGCTCATGATCCGCTGGCCTCGGGTGCTGCGCGTGAAGCGCTGGAACGTCCGGGCGGCCGCCGCGAAGAAGAACCACATGACGAGGATGTCGATCAGCACGATCGTCGCTCCCAGCACCATGTACTGCGGTGCCAGCGGCGCCTCCGGCCGGATGAAGCCCGGCACGAACGCCAGGAAGAACACCACGGCCTTGGGATTGAGCAGGTTCACCCACAGGCCGCGGCGGAACATCGACCACGCCGGCTCGTTCCGCCGGCTGAGGGCCACTGCCTCCTCCGCCTCCGGCTTGGCCAGCAGCTGGCGGACACCCAGGTAGATCAGGTAGGCGGCGCCCGCGTACTTGATCGCGTAGAACGCCGTCGGTGAACTGGCCACCAGGAGGCCGACCCCCAGGGCGACGATGGCCAGGTGGACGACCAGCGCGGCCTGCTGCCCGAGGATGCCCCAAATGGAGCGGCGGAAGCCGGTATTGAGCGCGTTGCTCATTGTATTGATGGCTCCCGCGCCGGGGGTCAGGCTGATGACCGTGCCGGCGCCCACCAGGGCTAGCCACAGGGAAAATTGCACGAGGTGATATTACGCTGGCCAGGCCGTGGCCACACAACATGTCCGCCGGCCCGGGATCCTTGCAGCGCCGGTCAGCCTTCTTCGAGCAGCGCCATGGCGGCGTTGTGGCCGCCCAGGCCGCTGACGCCGCCGCCCCTGCGCGCGCCGGCACCGCACATCAGGATGCGCTCGTGGCCGGTGGCAACGCCCCAGCGCCGCGCCGCGTTGTCCAGCGGCTCGTCGTCTTCGGCGAACGGCCAGGAGAGCGGGCCGTGGAAGATGCTGCCGCCGGGCATCGCGAGGCTGTGCTCCAGGTCGAGGGTGGTCTTGGTCTCGATGCAGGGGCGGCCGTCGGCGTCGGTCATGAGGCAGTCCTCGATCGGCTCCGCCAGGACGGAGTTGAGCGAATCGAGCACCGCCCGCTGCAGTTCCTCGCGCAGCCGGTCATTGTCAATCCCGGTCAGCAGCCGGTGCGGAGTCTGCAGGGTGAAGACAGTGAGTGTGTGGGCGCCTTCCCGCCGCAGGCGCTCCGGCAGGATCGACGGGTCCGCGAGCGTGTGGCAGTAGATCTCGGCCGGCAGCGGAGCCGGAACCGAGCCGCGCGTGGCGTCGGTGTAGGCCCGCTCCAGCTGGGTGTACGCCTCGTTGATATGGAAGGTGCCGCCGAAGGCCGCCTCGGGCGCCAGGCTGCTGTCCTTGAGCCGGGGCAGCCGCTTGAGCAGCAGGTTGACCTTGGCCTGTGCACCTTCGGCCCGGGCGGACATCGGAGCCGACGTCCCGGCGGCCGCGCCGCCGAGGAGGCGCTCCAGCACCTGCGGGGCCACATTGGCGAGCACAAACTCCCCGTGCACCGTGGCAGGGCCGTCGGCGCCGCCGTCGTACGCCACCTCGCCGCCAGGTGACACCGCGGTGACCTCGGACGACGTGCGGAACTGGACCCCCGCCGCGCGGGCAGCCTTTTCCAGCGCGCCGCTGACCGCCCCCATGCCGCCTTCCGGGACGTCCCAGTCGCCGGTCCCGCCGCCGATCACGTGGTACAGGAAGCACTTGTTCTGCTGCAGGTCTTTCTGCCCGGCGCGGGCGAAGGTGCTGATCAGCCCGTCCGTGAGGACCAGGTCGGAGCGGAACGCCGTCTTGATGGCCTCGCCCAGGGGCCGCTCGAAGAAGTCCGCCCACAGTTCGTCATCATCCAGCAGGGCGCGGACGTCGCTGCGCCGCGGCAGCGGCTGCGTCACCGTCGGCCACAGCCGCTCGGCGATGGTTGCGGTGCGCGCGTAGAAGCGGCCGAAGGCCTCGAAGTCGGCTGCCGCGTCCACGGCCGCGAAGGACGCACGTGTCGCCTCGGGATCTTCGTTGTCCACCAGCAGGCCCGCATCCGTGCCGGGCAGGGGCGTGTAGGAGGAATATCGGCGCCGAATCAGCCGCAGGTCCAGGCCGAGGTCGTCGATGATCTGCTGCGGAAACAGGCTCACCAGGTAGGAGTAGCGCGAGAGGCGGGCGTCCGTGCCCGGGAAGACCTCGGCGGAGACGGCGGCGCCGCCGAGGTGGTCCTGCCGCTCCAGCACCAGCACCGAGCGGCCGGCGCGCGCCAGGTAGGTGGCGGCGACCAGGCCGTTGTGTCCGCCGCCGATAACGACGACGTCGAAGTGCTCTTGTTCGCGGGCATGCAGGGGCATGGGGCTCCTCAGTCGGGCCGGGCCGGCCGGCGGGCGGCGCTGCTGCGCCGGCCGGTCTTGGGCTGGCGGGTCAGGGCTTGCGGGCGAGGATTTCGCCGTTGGGAATCAGGAACCAGCCGTCGGCGGCCATGGCCCACTCCTGCCAGCCCTGCGCGATGCGGTCCAGGCCGGCCTGGTCCAGCAGGCCGCGGTCCAGCGCCTGTTCGCCGTACGCCGAGTGCAGGACCCGCTCGTACCAGACGTTGCCCCACCAGGTGCGCTGTTCCTCCGTGGCGTAGAGCCAGTTGGAGGAGGACGGGCTGATGTCGCTGAAACCGGCGGCCTGCGCCCAGGACAGCAGGTGGCGGCCGGCGTCCGGCTCGGCGCGGTTGCCGCGGGCGATCTGCTGGTAGGTGTCCATCCACTCGTCCAGCTCCGGGAGCTCCGGGAACCAGCTCATCCCGTGGAAGTCCGCGTCCCGCACGGCGACGATGCCGCCCGGCTTGGCCACGCGCCGCAGCTCGTACAGCGCGGCCACCGGATCGGTCAGGTGCTGGAGCACCTGGTGGGCGTGGACGACGTCGAAGGTGTCGTCGTCGTAGTCCAGGTCGTAGATGTTGCCGCTGACGAAGGTCGCGTTGTCCACCCCGCGCAGCGCGGCGAGCTCGGCGGCCTGCTCCAGCACATCGTCGGAGCGGTCCAGGCCGACCACCTCGCCGGGGGCGACGAGTTCGGCGAGGTCGGCGGTGATGCTGCCCGGCCCGCAGCCGACGTCGAGCAGCTTCATTCCCGGCTTGAGGTGCGGCAGCAGGTAGGCGGCGCAGTCCTCGGCGGTGCGGACGGCGTGCGCGCTGACGACGCTCTGGTGGTGGCCGTGCGAGTAGACCTCTTCCTTCATAGTGGGAGGGTACTCTGCGCCACACGCTGAGGGGTAACGGCGCGGCCGCTTGTTGCGCTATTAGTCGCGGAAGCGGGTTGTCGATTTTGTGAGCAAAGTATCTCCATGATGGAGATACTTTATAGTTGAGCGAAAAGCCGCTTCCCAGAGAAAGGCCGGTCGGATGTCCCGCTGGTTGAGAGTGTTCGTGCCCGTGCTGGTGGTGCTGGCCTGGCTGGCCGCGGCGGGGTTCGGAGGGCCCACCTTCGGCAAGCTCTCGGAGGTGTCCACCAATGACCAGGCCGGCTTCCTGCCCCGGAGCGCGGAGTCGACGGAGGCGGGGGAGTGGCAGCAGCGGTTCCTCGACTCCGAATCCGTGCCCGCCGTCGTCGTTGTCGAATTCGATACCCCGCTGGCGCCGCAGGAGCTCGGCGGCCTCGCGGCGCTCGGGAAGCAGCTCGGCGAGGCTGCGGGGCTGGCGTCCGATGGCGGCCCGCAGGTCGCGGGTCCGATCCCCGCGGAGGATTTCACCGCGGTCCAGTTCATCGTCCCCGTGCCCGACGACGGCGAGGTGCGTGCGTCCGTCGACGGGCTGCGCGACGTGCTGGCCGACGGACTGCCGGACGGGGCCAGCGGCTACGTGACCGGTCCGGCGGGCTTCGTGGCAGACCTGGTCGAGGCGTTCGGCGGCATCGACGGGCTGCTGCTGGGCGTGGCGCTCGCGGCCGTGTTCCTCATCCTGCTTGTGGTGTACCGGGCCCTGCTGCTGCCGTTCCTGGTGCTGCTGACCTCCGTCTTCGCCCTGTGCGCCGCCATCCTGGTCGTCTACTGGTTCGCCCTCCTCGGCTGGGTCCAGCTCAGCGGGCAGAGCCAGGGCATCCTGTTCATCCTGGTGATCGGCGCCGCCACCGACTATGCGCTGCTGCTGGTGGCGCGCTACCGGGAGGCCCTCGGCGAGGAGGAGTCGGCCTGGCGGGCCATGCGCACGGCGTACCGCGCCGCGGTCGAACCGATTGTCGCCTCCGGGGCGACGGTTACGCTGGCGCTGCTCTGCCTGCTGTTCTCGGACCTGAACTCCAACCGCAGCCTCGGGCCGATCGCGGCCATCGGCATCGTTTTCTCGGTGGTGGCCGCGCTGTCGCTGCTGCCGGCCCTGCTGCTGATCTTCCGCCGCGCGGCCTTCTGGCCGATCGTTCCGCGGCCCGGCCGCCACCTCCACCGGTCCGCCGAGGCGGGTGTTCCCGCCGGCGCGGAGGGCCTGCGGGGAGTCTGGCGCCGCATCGCCGGACTCATCGCACACCGGCCGCGGCTGACCTGGCTGGTCACGCTGGCGGTCCTGGCGGCGGGCTCGCTGGGCGTGCTGCAGCTGCAGGCCCACGGCGTGCCGCAGTCGGAACTGGTCCTGGTCCAGACCGACTCCGCGGACGGGCAGGACGCCCTCGCTCGGCACTTCGACGCCGGGTCGGGGTCGCCCGCCGTCATCATCGCCGACGAGGCGCTGCGCGACGAGGTCCTCGAGGTTGTCCGCGGCCAGGACGGCGTGGCCGAGGCGGAACTTCTGGCGGCCGGCGGCACGGTCATGGAAGAAGACGGGCGGGTCCTCATCAATGCCACCCTGGCGGACGTTGCGGATTCATCGGCCGCCGAGGAGACCGTGGCCGAGCTGCGCACAGCGCTCGATGCGGTCGACAGCGGGGCCCTCGTCGGCGGCACCACCGCCGTCGCGCTGGATACCAACAATTCGGCGCAGGCCGACCTGCTGAAGATCATCCCGATCGTGCTGGCCGTGATCCTGGTGGTGCTGATGCTGCTGCTGCGGTCCGTCGTCGCCCCGGTGCTGCTGATCCTTAGCGTCGCGCTGTCCTACCTGACGGCACTCGGCGTCTCGGCCTGGGTGTTCAACCACGTGTTCGGATTCCCGGGGGCCGATGCCTCGGTCCCGCTCTACGGCTTCGTCTTCCTTGTGGCCCTCGGCGTGGACTACAACATCTTCCTGATGACCCGGGTGCGCGAGGAGTCGCTGCGGCTGGGCACCCGGCCGGGGATCCTCCGCGGCCTCGGGGCAACCGGCGGCGTCATTACCTCCGCCGGCATCGTCCTTGCCGCCACTTTCGCGGCGCTGGGCGTCATTCCCATCCTGTTCCTGGCCCAGCTGGCCTTCATCGTCGCGTTCGGCGTGCTGCTGGATACCGTCCTGGTGCGTTCGCTGCTGGTCCCCGCGCTCTCCTACGACCTTGGCCGGCGCATCTGGTGGCCGGGAAAGCTGTCGCGGCAAACGCGGCAAGGGGATCCGGTCGAACCGCCGGCCTACATCGACGCGTGATCCCTGCCGGCGCCTGGTCCCTATGGTTCCCATGGACCTGTGCTCCGATAGGCGCGTGACTCCGCGGAGGGGGCGGCCGGGCGGCCGCCCGTTACATTTAT
>NZ_BRVS01000029.1 GCF_026011795.1 Arthrobacter mangrovi
CACCATCGACACCTCCGGCACCCAGCCCGTGATCCTCAAGAAAAAAGTCGTCCTCAAAAACGACTACATCCACCACGTCGTGGACATCTACCACATCTGACGGCCTCCCCAGCGAAGCGAGTACCCCATGTCCTACCAAGTCGCGCTGACCTTCGAAGACGGACTGACGCGTTTCATCAAATGCAACAGCCATGAATCAGTAGCCGACGCGGCCTACAAGGCGCGCATCAACATCCCGTTCGACTGCCGCGACGGCGCCTGCGGCACCTGCAAGGCGTTCTGTGAATCCGGCACCTACGACGGCGGGGACTACATCGACGAGGCCCTCACCGAGGACGAGGCCGAGAAAGGCTTCTGCCTGCCCTGCCAGATGGTGCCCGAGTCCGACCTGGTCCTGCAGATTTCCGGCACCGCCGAGATGGCCAAGACCGAGGCCCAAACGTTCGAGGCGACGATCGCGGACCTGCACTGGTTCGCCGACAATACGGCTGCCCTGTCCCTCGAAATCGACAACAGGCAGGACCTGGCGTTCCTGCCCGGCCAGTACATGAACCTCGCGGTCCCCGGTACCGACGCCGTCCGCTCCTACTCCTTCTGCAGCGGCCCCCTGCAGAAGGAGCTGAAGTTCCTGGTCCGCACCGCTCCGGACGGGGTGATGACCGGGTACCTGAAGAACCGGGCGAAAGCCGGCGACATCCTGAGCATGAGCGGTCCCATGGGCAGCTTCTTCCTGCGCGACATCAAGCGCCCCACCCTGATGCTCGCCGGCGGAACCGGAATCGCGCCGCTGCTGTCGATGCTGGAGAAGATCGCCACCACGGAACAGGGCCATCCACTGCAGCCGATCCACTTGGTGTACGGGGTCACCTTCGACAAGGACCTCGTCGAACTCGACAAGCTCGAGCATTACGCCTCTGCCATCGAGGAGTTCACCTTCAGCTACTGCGTGGCGGACCCGGACAGCGCCGCCGGGAAGAAGGGCTACGTCACGGACCACATCGGCAAGGAGCAGCTCAACGGCGGCGACGTGGATGTCTATCTGTGCGGCCCGCCCGCCATGGTGGACGCGGTCCGCCAGTACTGGGACGCACAGGGAATCGTCCCGGAGAACTTCTACTACGAGCGCTTCGCCGTCGGCTCGACCAGCTCCGTCAAGGAAACCGTCGAAGAGCACGAGGGCGAGCGGGTCTACAGCACCGTCTCCGGAGACAACCATTGAGCCCGTTCCTCTCTCCGGACCGGTTCGCCGGAAAAGCCGTGGCCGTGACCGGCGCCGCGCAGGGCATCGGCCTCGCAGTCGCGGAGCGGATTGCGGCGGAATCCGCGGCGGTCCTGCTGGTCGACCGTTCCGAGCTTGTGCATGAAGCCGCGGGCAAGCTCGCGGCCACGGGGGCCCATGCCCGCGGTGTCGTGGCGGATCTGGAGGAGTACGACGGCGCGGTCGCCGCGGTGGACGCAGCCCTGTCCGCCTTCGGCCGGCTGGACGTGTTGATCAACAATGTCGGCGGCACCATCTGGGCCAAGCCCTTCGAGGCCTACGCACCGGAGGAAATCGACCAGGAAATCCGCCGCTCCCTTTTTCCCACCCTCTATGCCTGCCGGGCGGCCGCGCCCGCCATGATCCGCCAGGGCTCCGGCACCATTATCAACGTTTCGTCGGTGGCCACCCGCGGAATCAACCGCGTCCCCTACGCGGCGGCGAAAGGCGGAGTCCGCGCTATCACGGCGGCGCTGGCCCTGGAACTGGCGCCGCACGGTATCCGGGTCGCGGCCACGGCCCCTGGCGGCACGGATGCTCCGGAGCGCAGGGTCAAGCGCGGCCCTGCGCCCCAGACCGAGCAGGAGAAGGCCTGGTACCAGCAGATCGTTGACCAGACCATCGACTCCTCGCTCCTCAAACGCTACGGCACCCTGGATGAGCAGGCCGCGGCTATCACCTTCCTGGCCTCCGATGAAGCCTCCTACATCACCGGCACCGTCCTGCCCGTGGCCGGCGGCGACCAGGGCTGAGTCCGCAGGCCGCAACCAGGCCGCCCGCCGTCGTTAGTTCACTGCACAGCCTTCACCTGCACCCCCTTCACCCGCACTCCGGCGCGTCAGTTCCGCTGCTGCGCCTCATTTCCCAACCCGCGCCTGCCCGAAACAGGCACAGACGATGGAGTCCCGCCATGAGCCTTACTACTGAAACGTCCGCGCGCCAACGGCTCACCCTTAGGTGGGTGGTGCTCATCGCCGCGCTGGCCCTGGTCTTCGACGGCTACGATCTGGTGGTCTACGGCACCGTAGTCTCCAGCTTGCTGCGTGATCCCACCCAAATCGGCGCTCTCGACGCCGCGCAGGCAGGCGCCCTGGGCAGCTACGCCCTGGTCGGCGTGATGGTGGGCGCGCTGGCCGCGGGCGCCGTCGGCGACTACCTGGGCCGCCGCAAGGTCATGCTGATCAACATTGCCTGGTTCTCCATCGGCATGGCCCTGACCTCGCTGGCGACCTCCATCCTGGCGTTTGGAATCCTGCGCTTCCTCACCGGCCTCGGCGTCGGCGCGCTCGTGGCCACCGCGGGCGCAGTGGTCGCCGAATTCGCTCCCGCCGGACGCAAGAACTTCTACAACGCGATCGTCTACTCCGGCGTCCCGGCCGGAGCGCTGATGGCCTCGGTCTTCGCGATTGTGTTCAACGGCGTGCTCGACTGGCGCGGGCTTTTCATGATCGGCGCGCTGCCCATCCTGTTCCTGTTCCCGCTGGCGCTGGCCAAGCTGCCCGAGTCCCCGCGCTGGCTGCAGGCACGCGGCCGCCAGGAGGCCGCCGAGTTGCTTTCGATCAAGACGGGCGTCCCGCTGGCACCCGAGGTGCCCTCCGGGCAGGAGGCAACGACGGCGAAGGCCGGGTTTGCGGGGCTGGCCACCCGGCGGTACGGCGTGCCCACACTGTTCCTGGGCGTGATGAGCTTCTCCGGCCTGCTCCTGACCTACGGGCTGAACACCTGGCTGCCCGAGATCATGGGCCAGTACGGCTACGACAAGACCTACTCGCTGGTCTTCCTTGTGACCCTCAACGCCGGCGCCGTCATCGGCGGCCTGCTGGCCTCCCGCTCCGCCGACCGCTTCGGGGCCAAGGCGATTGTTTCCACCACCTTCGCGCTGGCCGCCGTGGCGCTCGTCCTGCTGACCTTCGGCTTCCCGCTGCCGGTCCTGCTGACCGCCATCGCCATCGCCGGCGTCGGCACCCTCGGCACGCAGGTGCTCATCTACGGGCTGGTCTCGAACTACTACGAGACCTCGGTCCGGGCAGCCGGGGTGGCCTGGTGCGCCGGGTTCGGGCGGCTCGGCGGAATCGTCGGCCCGCTGCTGGGCGGCATGCTGATCTCCGCCGGAGTGGAGACGTCGACGGCGTTCTACATCTTCGCGGGCGTTGCACTGCTCGGGGCCTTCGTGACCCTGTTCGTGCCGCGCCGTCCGGTGACCGAGGAGGCCTCCGGGCCGGTGCCGGCCGCTGAGCCCGTTCCGTCCGCAGCGGGTACCCTGTAACTAAAGATGACGGCGATCACAGCACAGGCTCCGGCGGGGCGGACGAAAGAACTGGCGGCGCTGGCGGCTTGGGCCGCCGCGGCCCAGGCCGGCCACCCCCAGGCCGCCGTGGTCCATGGAGCCGAGGGGCTGGGAAAGTCCCACCTCGTGGAATGCTTCCTGCTGGGCCGGGACGGCGCCGAGGTCCTGCGGGCCTCCGGATCCAGCTGGGAGACCGGGATCGCCGGAGGCGTGCTGTCGCAGTTGCTCCCGGGCGATGTCCCCGAGGATCCGGCCCTGGCCGGCGCCCTCCTGCTCGACCGGCTGCGGGTGCTGGCCGAAGAGGCACCGCTCGGCGTGCTGTGGGTCGACGACCTCCAGTGGGCCGACGAACCCTCGCTGCGCGCCATCGTGTATGCCCTCCGCCGGCTGCGGTCCGAGCGGCTGCTGGTGCTGATGGCGGTGCGGGACGAGCAGTGGCAGCGGCTGCCGGCCGGCTTCCGCGAGGCAGCGGGCTCCGCCGCCGTCCACCTCCTGGGTCTGCAGCCGCTGGCATCGGCGGACGTCGGCGCCCTGGCCTGGCGGGTCCGGGCGGCGGAGCTCTCCGCGCCGATGGCGCTCCGGCTCTGCCTGCACACGCAGGGGAACCCCGCTTACGTTCTTGAGCTGCTGGACGAACAGCCGGATGGTTTCTGGGCCGACTGGCATGAGCACTTGCCGGTGCCGCGGCGGCTGGATGCCGCCGCCCGCGCGGCCCTGGCCGAGGCCGGAGCCGGAACCAGGGCCCTGGTGGAGGCCGCCTCCGTCCTCGTCCATGACTGCCGGCTGGTGGAAGCGGTGGAGCTGGCCCACAAGGCCACGTCCCTGGAGATCGCGGACCCGCTGGCGGCCCTGGACGAGGCCGGGCGGCTCGGACTGCTGCAGCTGAGCCCCGACCTGGGCCTGCTGGCATTCCGGCATCCGCTGGTGCGGGCGGCGGTCTACGCCAGCCTGTCCGCCGCCCGGAGGGCGGAACTTCACCGGCTGGCCGCCGCCATGGCGGACGACGAGGGGCAGCGACTCTTCCATCTGGCCCGGGCCACCGCGCTGCCGGACCCTGAGCTGGCCGGGCAGCTGGAGGCCTATGCCCGCAGGCAGTCGGAACGCGGCGCCTGGCTGTCCGCGGCCCCGGCGCTGCTGCGCTCGGCCTACCTCTGGCCCGACGCAGCGGGGCGGCAGAAGCGGCTGCTGCTCGCCCTGGACGCGCTGGTCGGGGCGGGCGACCTTCCGCAGGCCGGTCCGTATGCCCGGCAGGCCGAGGAGTTCGCCCCGGGACCGCTGCGCGAGGCAGTGCTGGGCTATCTGTCGATCCAGCGCGGCCGGGAGCCGCTGGCCGACCGGCAGTTGGCCAATGCCTGGGGGCAGAGCGACCCGGTCTCCGACCCGCACACCGCGGCCATGATCTGCCAGCGGCGGGTCCTTCATTCGCTGGCCGCGCAGAATGGCGAGGAACTGATCCGCTGGGCCCGCCGGGCGATGGAGCTGGCCCCGGAAGACTCGCCCGAGTTCGTCGAATCCCGCTCCATTATGGGTCTGGGGCTGGCCAGCACGGGCCGGGCGGACGAGGCAGCCGAACTCTATGCGAAGCTGCCCTCCATGGAGTCGCTCGGGGCCCAGCGGCAGCGCGTGCAGCTGGGCCGCGGCTGGCTGTACCTGGCCCAGGACCAGCACTACCGGGCGCGGGACCAGCTTGTCGCGGCGGTGCCGACCGAGTACCACCTCGGGTCCGGCCGCATCTCCCAGTGGGCGCACGGCTGGCTGTCCCGGGCAGAGTTCGAGCTCGGCCACTGGGATGAGGCGCTGCGTACCGTCGAGCGCGGGCTCGTGCAGCAGGAGCGGCTGCAGATCCAGCTGGCCCGGCCGCTGCTGCATCTGACCGCGGCGCAGATCCACGCGCTGCGCGGTGACCGGGACCGCAGCGCCTGCCACCAGGACGCGGCCCGGGTCCCGGCGGACAGCTACGCCATCATGCGCCTGCCGGCGGCCCTCGCCTTGGCCGCCGGGGCCGAAGCCGAGGCGGACTACGAATCCGTGCTCCGGGCCCTCGAGCCGGTGGTCCACATGGACCGCAGCCACGGCATCGACGAACCCGGATTCTGGCCGTGGCACGATGTCTTCGCCAACGCGCTGGTGATGACGGACCGCGCCGCTCAGGCCTCGGATTTCCTGGCACCCCACGAGGAACTCGCCGCCCGGCGCGGACACCGGACAACCATGGCCAGGCTCGCCTCGGTGCGCGGCCGTATCCTGGGGGCCGAGGGCAGGCTCGACGAAGCGAAGAAGGCCTTCACGGCAGGACTGGCGGGTGTCGAGGCACTGCCGACACCGGTCGTCAAGGCGAGGATACGGTTCGCCTACGGCCAGACGCTGCGCCGGGGCGGCCGGCGCCGGGAAGCAGCGGCCGTGCTGGCCGAAGCACGCGACATCTACCTCTCGCTCGGCGCCGCCGTCTACGTGAAGCGCTGCGAACGGGAAATCCAGGCGAGCGGGCTGACCACCGGAGGCCGCCGCGGCGAACTGGACTTCTCGGTCCTCACCGCACAGGAACTCGCCGTCGCCCGGCTGGTAGCCCAGGGCAAGACGAACAAGGAAACCGGCCTGGAGCTGTACATCGCGGCCAAGACCGTCCAGTACCACCTGACCCGCATCTACGCGAAGCTGGGCATCAGCTCCCGCAGCGAACTGGCTGCCCGCTACCGTGCGGACAAGGCGGGCTACTGGCAGGACGGAGCCGCCCGGTAGTCAAGGCGGGCTACTGGCAGGACTGAACCGCCCGGTAGTCAAAGCGGGCTACTGGCAGGACGGAACCGCCCGGTAGCCGAGGGGTGCGGGCGCAGCGGCTACTTGATGCGGCGCGGCAGGCCGGTGCGGGCCATCGCGTCGCCGTAGGCGTCCTTCATGTCGCCCAGCCACTCGGCCTGGCGCTCGGCGGAGCCGGCGAAGGCACGGCCGCTGAGGGCCCGTACCTTGTAGGTCTTGAAGCCGCGGCGCCAGAGCAGCGGGGCTTCGGTCTTCAGCAGCTGCGCCGCCAGCCGCTGGGCCTCGGTGCCGTGGGCGACCAGCGCGGAAGCGCGCGGCACGAGGGCGAGGAACTTCAGCAGCGGCTTCAGGCCCGCCGTTACCTGCTGGGGCGAGAGCTTGCCATTGGGCTGGCCGGGCACGAACCAGGGGTGCACGTTCCAGGGCATCACGTACTCGGGCCGCAGGCCCAGCTGCCAGTGCACGCCCAGAAGGCGCGTCGCGGCGTCGTCGTCACCCGCGGTGATGAAGCCGGACGGAGAGGCACTGCCGATGTTCGAGAACAGGCTGATGATCCGGCATTCTTCCACGTTGTGCCCGGGGTCGACGTACGGAACCTCGCTGCCCGGCTTCTGCTCCTGCAGGCTGTCGCAGAGCTGGTTCACCGCGGCCACGTTCGGGTCGTAGCGGCGGTCGAAGAGCTGGTCGTGGAAGGACTCGGTAGCCAGGGCTGTCATGGAAGTGCGGTATCTCCTTGCGCCGTGCCGGGCGGCTCGGGGCGCGCCGCTGCTGGGCATGCGGACGCGCGGTGGAATGTTTTGGGGCTTAGCTAGTCTAGCAACCGATCTCAGAGCAGGATCCGCAGCGGTTCCTCCAGGGTTTGCTTCAAATCCCGCAGGAACCCGGCGGACACGGCGCCGTCGAGCACCCGGTGGTCCGAGGTCATGGTCAGGCGTATCACAGTGCGCTCCCGCAGGGCGCCCTCCTCCACGTAGGGCTCGGCCACGCTCGCGCCGACGGCCAGGATGGCGGCCTCCGGCGGATTGATCACTGCCGTGAACTGCTCGATCCCGAACATGCCGAGGTTGCTGAGCGTGAAGGTGCCGCCGCTGAATTCCTCGGGCCGGAGCTTGCCGGCCCGGGCCTTCTCCGCCAGTTCCTTGCTCTCGCGCGCCAGCACGGACAGCCCCTTGGCATCGGCGTCCCGGATGACCGGCACGATCAGCCCGGCCTCGATGGCCACGGCCATGCCGACGTGCACACGACGGTGCTGCAGGATCCTGTCGCCGTCCCAGGACGAGTTGACCTTGGGGTGCCGGCGTAGCGTGACCGCGACCGCCCGCACCAGCAGGTCCGTCACGCTGACCTTGACGCCGTCCTCGGCCAGTCGCGCGTTGATGTCCGCGCGGAAGGCCAGCAGCGGGTCAACCGTCACGGGGATGGTCAGGTCGAAGTGCGGGACGGCGGCGCTCTCCGTTAGCCGGCGCGCGGTCGCCTTGCGCATCTGCGTCAGGGGTATCTCTGTGGCATCGGCGGCCGCACCGGCGGTGGTCCCGGCTGCCGGCACCGCGGCGGCGGCGGGACCGGCGACGACGGCGGGCGGCGGGGGTCCGCCCGCGGGCGCGGCTTTTGAACCGGTTCCGGAGGGGGCGGCCGGTGTGGCCTGGGGTGCGCCGGTGCCCGGCGCGGAGGCGGCGCCACCACCGGGGGCCAGGGCAGCGATCGCGGCTTCCACGTCCTGCCGCACCACCCGTCCGCCCGGCCCGGAACCGGCCAGGGTGTCCGGGTCGATGCCGTGCTCGCGGGCGATCTTGCGGGCCAGCGGGGACATCGGCACCCGTGTCCCCGGCTCCCGTGCCGCGGGACCTTCAGGCGCCGCTGCGGCGGGCGCCGCCGTCGTTGTTCCACCCGTCCCGCCGCCGGCACCCGGGCCGACCAGCGCGACCACCTGGCCGATGGGCACCGTGGCGCCCTCCTCGACCAGCAGCTGTTCGATCACGCCGTCTTCGAACACCTCGAGCTCCATGGTGGCCTTGTCCGTGTCGATCTCGGCGATGACCTCCCCTGCCTTCACCGCGTCCCCGGGCTTCTTGGTCCAGCGCGCGATGACACCTTCCTCCATGGTGTCCGAGAGCCGCGGCATGAAAATTTCCGACATGGCAGTCACCTAACTCCGGAAACCGGTTGCGGCCAGTACTTCGCGCACCACGCGGGCGAGATCCTCGGCGTCGGGCAGGGCGGCGAGCTCCAGCGGCTTGGCATAGGGCAGCGGCACTTCGGCCGCGGCGACCCGGCGGACCGGGGCGTCGAGGTAGTCGAAGGCGCACTCCATTAGGGTTGCCGAGATTTCCGCGCCGATGCCGTAGCTGAGCCAGTCGTCCTCGAGCACCACGGCGCGGCTGGTCCTGCGTACGGACTCGCAGAAGGTGGCACGGTCGAGGGGGCGCAGGCTGCGCAGGTCCACGACCTCCAGCGAGATGCCTTCCTCCGCGAAGCGGCGGGCCACCTCGAGGGCGATCAGGGTGCCGCGCGAGTAGGTGATGACCGTCAGGTCCGTTCCTTCGCGGACGACGGCGGCGCGGCCGATTTCGGCGACCTGCTCGCCGTCCGGGACCACGCCTTTGGTGTTGTAGAGGGCGAGGTTCTCCAGGAAAATGACCGGATCGTCATCCCGGATGGCCGCGGTGAGCATGGCCTTGGCGTCCGCCGGGGTGGACGGGGCGATCACCTTCAGGCCCGGTACGTGGGCATACCAGACCTCGAGGTTCTGCGAGTGGGTGGCCGCCAGCTGCTGGCCGCCGCCGCCCGGGAACCGGATGACCACGGGCACCGGGGTCTGGCCGCCGAACATGCCGTAGATCTTGGCGCCGTGGTTTACGATCTGGTCGATCGCGATCAGGCTGAAGTTCAGGGTCATGATCTCGACGACGGGGCGCAGGCCGAGCATTGCGGCGCCGATCGCCGCGCCGACGAAGCCTTCCTCGGCGATCGGGGTGTCGCGGACGCGCTCCGGACCGAACTCCTTGAGCAGGCCGGCGGTGATCTTGTACGAACCCTCGAACTTGCCGATCTCCTCGCCGAGCAGGATGACGTTGGGATCCCGGGTCAGCTCGGCGCGCAGGGTGTCGTTCAGCGCCTGGCGGTAGGTGATCTGTGCGGGCTCGGCGTTCACAGCTCCACCTCCAGCGGGTCGCCCGGCAGGGCCCGCGGGGCGTTGGGCACGTCCTGGGCGTAGGCGAAGTCGAAGAGCTCGGACGGGGCCGGATCGGGGGAGTTCTCCGCGAACGCGACGGCGGCACCCACCTTCTCCTCGGCGTCGTCCTCTATTGCCCGGGCCGACTCCTCCGTGAGGACGTCCGCCTGGAGCAGCCGTGCGCGGAACGCCGGCACCGGGTCGGCGGCCTGCGCGGTCTCCACCTCGGATTGGGAACGGTACTTGGCCGGGTCGACGACGGAGTGGCCCTTGAGCCGGTAGCTCATCAGCTCGAGCAGGCCGGGCCGGCGCTCCTCGCGGGCCCGGGCCAGCATGGCGTCGGCCCCCTGCCGGACGGCCACGGGATCATTCCCGTCCACGCGCTCGCCGGGAATGCGGTAGGAAGCGCCGCGCTTGTAAAGGTCAGGCTCGCCCGAGGCCGCCTCCACCGCGGTGCCCATGCCGAGCCGGTTGTTCACGATGGCGTAGACGATGGGCAGCTTCCAGATGGCGGCGAGGTTGAGGGATTCGTGGAAGGCGCCGATGTTGGTGGTGCCGTCGCCGAGCTGGCACAGCACGGCCCCGGCTTCCGGGCCCGCCGTGGTGCGGTAGGCCAGGGCGAGGGCGGCGCCGGTGGCCGGCGGGATCTGCCCGCCGACGATGCCGTAGCCGCCGAGCATGTGCAGCCCGGCATCGAACATGTGCATGGAGCCGCCGCGGCCCTTGGCCACCCCGGTGGACTTGCCGAACAGCTCGGCCATCACCCGGCCCGGTTCCATGCCGCGGGCCAGCGCGTACCCGTGGTCGCGGTAGGTGGTAAAGAGGTAGTCCTGCTCCCGCAGGGCGGCCATCAGCCCGACGACGGTGGCCTCCTCGCCGAGGTTGAGGTGGCAGTAGCCGCCGATCCTGGCCCGCTTGTACATCTGGTCCGCCACCAGTTCGAACCGGCGGATCAGCACCATCTGCGCGTAGTAGTCCGTCAGCTGCCGGGCATCCTGCACTTCTTCGCTCATGGCCGCTCCCGCGTTGCTACGATTGCCCCGGCTTAGGTCCCGGGCAGCTGCTCCTGCAAGCTGAACTGGTCAGCGCTGCCGCACCGGGGGCACTTTTCCGGAGGCTCGTCGCCCCGGACCGCCTCGCCGCACGCGCCGCAGACCCATTCGGTCGCCATGAGTGCGATGATGTCGCCCTGGCTGACGATCCCGACGAGCTGGCCGCCCTGGACCACCGGGATCCTGCGGAAATGCCGGTCCACCAGCAGCTTGCGCACGGTGTCGACGGAGGTCTCCGGGCTGACCGTGGCGATTTCGCTGCTCATCAGCTGGCCCGCCGTGGCGCCGCTCCGCGCGAGCAGGTCGTATTCGGAGACCAGCCCCACGACGTTTCCCGAATTGTCCACCACGGGGACCGCGCTGATCCGGTGCCGCCGCAGGAGCCCCGCCACCTTGTCCACCGGCGTCCCGGCGGTGACGGTGACGACCGGGCTGGTCATGATCTCCCCGGCGGTGCTTGCTGCCGTTGCTTCCACGCCTGTTTCTCCTCCCGAACCGGAGTTGAACTGCGGAAATGATGTACCTGGCGCTGGTGCCAAGCCTAGTCCGGTTGCCGTGGAGGTCAAGGGCAGGGAAACCGGCCCGGCCTAGGGCCGGCCGGCGGTGCTGCGGCCGTCGCGGAGCCCCAGAGCGGCGGCGTTCGCGCCCACGATGAGGGCGATGCCGAGCCAGTGCACGGCGTTGAGCGTCTCGTCCAGCACGAAGACGCCGACGAGCGCGGCGAATACCGGATTGATGCTCATCAGGATCCCGAAGAGGTTCGCCGGGAACCGGCGCAGCACGAGCAGATCCGCCGTGTAGGGGACGACGGTCGCCAGGATGCCCGCCCCCGCGGCGTAGAGGAGGGTGGCGCCGTCGGGCCGTTGCGTGGCGAAGACGATCACCGCGACCGGCAGGAAGAGGGTGGCGGAGACGGCCGCGGCCGCCGCGGTGCCCTGGACTCCCGGGATGCGCGCCCCCACGGTCTTGTTGAGCATGATGTAGGCCGCCCAGCAGCCCGCCGCCGTCAGCGCGAGCATGATGCCGAGGTAGTCCGTGGACGGCCCGGGCTGCGTGATCGCCAGGACGCCCGCCGCGGCGGGAAAGGCACACGCCTTGGCCTTCCAGTGCCGGGCGCCGAGGATGGCCACGGCCAGGGGACCGACGAACTCGAGGGTCATCGCGAGCCCCAGGCCGATCCGCTCCACCGCGGCGTAGAGGCCCAGGTTCATGGTCCCGAACACCAGGGCTAGCAGCAGCACCGGCCACCATTGCCCGCCGGTGAAGGACCGCAGCCGCGGCCGGACCACGGGTACCAGCACGGCCGCGGCGATGAGCTGGCGCACCGCCACGACCCCCACGGGGCCGAGGACAGGGAAGGCCTGGGAACCGCTCGCCGCACCCAACTGGTTGGACAAGGCGCTGCCCATCAGGGTCGCGACGCCGGTCCGGCGTCCCCGCGCGAAGGATTCGTTCTGCTCCATGCGCCGAGTGTCCTCCTTGCGGAACTACTCGCATAATGCATGGACACGGGTGTCTATGCGCCTCACGCATGAATAGACTCGTCCCATGGACGTCGAGCTGCGCCACCTCCGGTCCTTGATCGCCGTCGTCGAAACCGGAAGCTTCACCGATGCCGGAATCGAACTGGGAATATCCCAAGCCGCGGTTTCCCGGAACGTGGCCGCACTGGAGCGCGCCCTCGGCGTCCGGCTCCTGCACCGCACCACCCGCAGCGTCGAGCCCACCACAGCGGGGGAGCGGGCCATCCGGAAAGCCCGCCGGGCACTGTCGATCATCTCCGACCTCCAGCAGGAAGCGGCCGGCGGCGGCGGCACGGTCCGGATCGGGTATCCCTGGTCCGCGCTGGGGCGGCATACCCAGGAGTTCCAGCGCCGGTGGGAAGCCGTGTTCCCGCACAGCGAGCTCCGGCTGGTCAGGACCAACACGCCCACGTCCGGACTCGTCGAAGGGACCAGCGACTTCGCCATCCTGCGCCGGGTTCCCGACACGTCCGCCGTGGACCTCGTGCTGATCGGGCACGAGCGCCGCTACTGCGCGATGGCTTCACGGGATCCGTTGGCCGGTAAGCGGACCGTCTCGCTGGCGCAGCTCGCCGGCGCGCCGGTGGCCATCGACCCGAGGACCGGAAGCACCAGGCTGGATCTCTGGCCCGAGGGTCGGCGGCCGCCGGGGACCGTCTTGATCGAGGACATCGACGACTGGCTCACCGTTATCGCGACCGGCGCCGCCCGCGGCGTCACCGCCGAATCCACCGCGTACCAGTACCGGCGGCCCGGCCTGGTCTACCGCCTCGTGCGGGATGCTCCGCCGCTGCCCGTCTACGCGGCGTGGTCCAAGGCGGATCCGCCCCCGGCGCGCAAAGACGTCGTCGAACTTCTCGCCGGCTTCTACGCCTAAGTCCCTCGGGCCAACGCGAAGCTCCTCCTGGCCGCAGCAGGAATAAGCATGTCCATCAGGTCTTGACACATACCCCCTAGGGGTATAGATTCGCGATTACCGGAAACCAGCGTCCGAGCCAGCGGGCTCCAACGCAGTGAAGGTCCTCACCGCCGCGGCAGCGGAGCGCCATTCACAATGGCCTGACGCTTCCGATCCCCGCGCCGTCAACGAATGTTGTGTGAGGAGACCAAGTCATGAATATCGCGCATTCGCACGACGACCATTCCGGCAACGGCCATTCCGGCCACGGCCGGGCGATGACCGACCATGACACCCACGGTCAGGCCATGCCGGCCGGCCAGGTGCATTCGGCGGTGGACGACGAACATGCCGTCCACACGCATGGCGAACACGCCGGCCACAGCACGGCGATGTTCAAGAACAAGTTCTGGCTGTCCCTGCTGCTGTCGATCCCGGTGGTGTTCTTCAGTCCGATGTTCGCCGACATCCTCGGCTATACCATTCCCGATTTTCCCGGCGCCGCCCTGATCCCTCCGGTTCTCGGAACCGTGATCTTCGCCTACGGCGGCACCCCCTTCCTGAAGGGCGGCCTGAAGGAACTGAAGTCCCGCCAGCCGGGCATGATGCTGCTGATCGCCATGGCCATCACGGTCGCCTTCGCCGCCTCCTGGATCACGACCCTGGGGATCGGCGGATTCGACCTGGACTTCTGGTGGGAACTGGCGCTGCTGATCGTGATCATGCTGCTGGGCCACTGGATGGAGATGCGGGCGCTGGGCTCGGCGCAGGGCGCCCTCGATGCCCTGGCCGCCCTGCTTCCGGATGAAGCGGACAAGATTAACGACGACGGCGGCGTCACCACGGTGCCGGTGGCGTCCTTGGGTGCGGGCGACGTCGTGCTGGTGCGCTCCGGCGCCCGGGTGCCCGCGGACGGGCGGATCATCCACGGCGAGGCTGAGTTCGACGAGTCTATGATCACGGGCGAGTCCAAGGCGGTTGGCCGCGGAACGGGTGACACCGTGGTCGCCGGCACCGTCGCCACGGACAACGCCGTGCGGGTGGAGATCACTGCCGTCGGCTCGGACACGGCGCTGGCCGGAATCCAGCGCCTGGTCGCCGAAGCCCAGGAATCGTCGTCCCGCGCCCAGGCCCTGGCGGACCGCGCCGCCGCACTGCTGTTCTACTTCGCGCTCGTCGCCGGCATTATCACCTTCGTCGCCTGGCTGCTGATCGGCAGCCCGGACGAGGCCGTCGTCCGCACCATCACCGTCCTGGTCATTGCCTGCCCCCACGCGCTCGGGCTGGCCATCCCCCTGGTCATCGCCATCTCGACCGAGCGTGCCGCCCGTTCCGGCGTGCTGATCAAGAACCGGATGGCACTGGAGCGGATGCGCACGGTGGACGTGGTCCTGTTCGACAAGACCGGCACACTGACCGAAGGCGAACATGCCGTCACCGGCACCGCGGCCGTCAACGGCGTGTCGGAAGCCGAGCTGCTGGCCTTGGCCGCCGCGGCCGAGTCGGACAGCGAACACCCGGTGGCGCGGGCCATCGTCCGCGCCGCCGCAGGGAACCCGGAAGCCCAGGCGCTCGGCCTGGCCGGCAGCAACTTCAGCTCCCGGACCGGCCGCGGCGTCCGCGCCACGGTGGATGGTTCGGACGTCTCCGTGGGCGGGCCGAACATGCTCCGCGAACTGGGCCTGGCCGAGCCGCAGGACCTGGCTGCGGAAACCGGCGCCTGGCGGGAACGCGGCGCGGGCGTGCTGCACGTGGTCCGCGAGGGACGAATTGTCGGCGCGCTCGCCTTGGAGGACAAGGTCCGCGGCGAATCGCGGGCGGCGGTCAGGGCGCTGCAGCAGCGCGGCGTCAAGGTTGCCATGATCACCGGCGATGCCCGCCAGGTCGCCGACGCCGTCGGACGGGACCTCGGCATCGACGAGGTCTTTGCCGAGGTCCTGCCGCAGGACAAGGACAAGAAGGTCACCGAGCTGCAGCAGCGCGGGCTGAAGGTGGCCATGGTCGGCGACGGCGTCAACGATTCCCCGGCCCTGGCCCGCTCGGAGGTCGGCATCGCCATCGGCGCAGGCACCGACGTGGCGATGGAATCCGCGGGCGTTGTCCTGGCCGGAAACGACCCCCGCGCGGTGCTGTCGATGATCGACCTGTCCCGGGCCAGCTACCGGAAGATGATCCAGAACCTGGTCTGGGCCACGGGCTACAACATCATTGCCGTGCCGCTGGCCGCAGGCGTGCTGGCCTTCGCCGGCGTCGCGATTTCGCCGGCCGTCGCCGCCATCCTGATGTCGGTCTCCACCATCGTCGTGGCGCTGAATGCGCAGCTGCTGCGCCGGATCGACCTCGACCCGGAGCGGATCCGCTAGTGCAGCCAAAGCGGCGGCCGCAGCCCTCGGGCCGCAGCCGCCGCTGTTTCTCTGATTTCCCGGTCCCCGGCCCCTGGCTACGAGCCGTGCGGCGCGAACGTTTTCCCGCCGTCGTCGGAGTACTCCAGCCCGTTGGCCGTGTAGACCCAGACGAGCAGCTTGCCTCCCGCTCCGATTCCGGCGGTCATGGCCTCCGGCGGAGCGGACGCGTTGCCGGCCGCCTGCCAGGTCCGGCCCGCGTCGGAGCTCGTGTACACCAGCCCGTCGGGCGCGATGCCGGCAACCGTCGCCTCGTCGGCGAACGCGGTCAGCAGCAGGACCGGCCCGGCATTAGGGGCGGTCCAGGTCTTGCCGCCGTTGTCGGAACGGTGGATGCCCTGCTCGGTGGTAGCGAGCACGACCGCGCTGGCGGGCGTTCCGGCGAGGCTGTACGGGTGGAAGCCGGCATCCACGGTATGCCAGGTTTCGAGGTCTTCGGTGGTACGCAGCTCCCCGTCGAAGCCGACGACCCCGGCGCTCGTGGCGGTGAGCGCGTGGAAATCCGACTCGCCCTGCCGGGACAGCTGCTCCCAGGTGCGCCCGCCGTCCGAAGAGCTGATCAGCCCGACCGGCTCGGGCAGGTCCGAACCAGGGCCCGGATGCCCGGACGCGATGAACCGGCCGTCGCCCGCAGCGGCGAAGCCCATCAGGTCTATGACGGGGCTGATCGGACCGGCCGGTTCCGAGGAGCCGGCTTCGAAGAGGCCGTTGTGCGTTGCCAGCAGTACCCGCCCGGACTGCGGGTCCGCGCTGAGGCCGTGGACATGGCCGTAGAGCTCGGCCGACGTCGCCGGGTCCTTCGCCGTGCCGGAGGGCCGGGCTGCAGCGCCGGGGGACTGGGCGGTCTTGTCCTGGGAGTCGGCTGCCGTGCCGCCGCAGCCGCTGAGCAGCAGTACCGCCGCGGCGGCCGCCGCGGGCAGGGCAAGGCGCGCGCGTGCGGGCAGCCAGAAAGAGGAGGCTTTCATGGTTCTCCGTAGAGGTTGAATCCGTAGAGGTTGATGCAGGTTGATGCAGGTTGGTGGGCGCAGGGCACTGCCCGGGCGCCCTTGCTACGCGCCCGGGCAGTGTTGCCGGGAGAACTTAGAGTCCGGCGAGCAGGACCTGCATCTTGTCGATTTCAGCCTGCTGGTCGGCAACAATCTTCTTGGCCAGCTCCACGGCATCCGGGTTCGTTCCGTTGGCCGCTTCCTGCTCGGCCATGGTGATGGCGCCCTTATGGTGCTCGATCATCTGCTCCAGGAACATCCGCGAGGCTTCCGTTCCCTCGGCGGACTTGAGCTTGCCGAGGTCGGCCTCGCTCATCATTCCGCTCATGCTCGAGTGGCTGCTGTGGTCGCTGCCGCCCGCCATCATGGTCGGCTGTCCCCAGGCTTCGAGCCAGCCGTGCATCTTCTCGATTTCGGGGCCTTGGGCCGCCTTGATGTCTTCGGCCAGCTTCTTCACCTCGGGATCGACGCCCTCCTTGGCGAGCATCATTTGGCTCATGTCCACGGCCTGTTCGTGGTGGGGGATCATCGCCTGCGCGAAAGCGGCGTCCGCCGAGGCTGCGCCCGTGCCGGCGGCGGACTGAGTCGCAGCCTGCGTGCCGGCGTTCGGAGCGGCGGAATCGGAGCCGGAGTCGGACCCGCAGCCGGAGAGGAGCAGGACGGCGGCGACGGCGGTGGAGGTAATTACGGCATAACGCTTCATAGCGGTTGGTCCTTCGTGAATCTTGGGTATGTCTGTCAGGGCCGCACGCGCAGGGCATGCGGAGATAAGCCGGTCCCGCGAGGGGATGAAGCGGGCGGCCTACGTGCGGCTGACGGACAGTTCAATCAAGGAAGGCGGCCTCGGTACGGCCCGGATCCACGTGAGGGAAGACGGGGGCGCGCGGAGCCCATGCCCGCCGCTTCCGTGATGCCGCTGCCGCAGGAATGCCAGGAGCCATCCGGTCAGCACCACCAAGAAAACGCACGCGGCCTGCATGGTGTGCTCGCCTCCGCAGGGGCCCGAGCAGGTTGCGGAATGGAGGTCCTGTCCCGCCGTGAGCGCGGCAGCGTCTACGGCGCCCTGGACGGTGTGGAGGCTGCCGGTGGCGTGCGGCGTGCCTGCGTGGGAGTCGTGCGAGCCGGATTCGTGCGAGCCGCCGGCCTCGTGTGAAGCGTCCTGGCCCGAGGCCATCGCAGCATGTCCGGGCGCGGCCTGGTGGGCAACCCCGAGGGTGTGCATCGCGAGGATTCCGGCCATGACGGCCAGGAGTCCGAGCAGGAGCACCAGGGTGTGCTGGAAAGGCGCGGGGCGGCGCCGGAGCACGAACATGTGGTCCGCCATGCCTGCCTTCCTGCTAGCCGGAGTTGCGCCTTCCTCGAGCAGCCAACGGCCATGCCGCCGACCACCCTTCACCGATCATACCCGGCAGGGGTATTCAGTTCCATCCGGCCCCCAGTCCCGGCATCCCGAATCTCCGGCAGCCCGGGTCTCGGGTCTCGGGATGCCGGAGCGCCGTTTGCCTCCGCGTCAGCGCCGTCGGGCAGCCTCGGATTGCCGGAGGGCGTTTTCGACGGCGGCCAACAGGCCATTGAACCGCGGGTCCCCTTCGAGGTCCTCCAGCAGGACCGGCTGCCCGGCCGAGTCGCCCAGCGGAACCTGCCAGTTCGGGTACTGCTCGGCGGTGGTGCCGGGCTGGTTCTGGACCCGGCGGTCGCCGGTGCCATCCACCAGCGCGACCCCGAGCAGGACCGACGGCGTCTGGGCCAGCAGCACGTGCAGCGCTTCGATCTGCTGCTGTTCGGTCGCTTCACCGTCCGGCAGCAGGCCGCGCTCGCGGGCGACTTCCAGCACGGCGCTCACGGATTTACGGTGCGAGGCCAGCTCCTCGGCCGCGCTCTGCTGGAGCAGGCCGAGCCCTTCCCTCAGGGCTACGTGTTCGCCGGACAGATAGCCGGCGGTCGGCGGCAGGTCGTGCGTGTTCACGCTGGCCAGGCACTGCGTCCGGTACTTCTCCGGCGGCAGGGGAGCGCCGCCGTCGTTCTCGAACCACAGAATGGAGGTGCCCAGGATGCCGCGCTCCGCGAGGTAGTCGCGCACCCAGGGCTCGAAAGTTCCCAGGTCCTCGCCGATCACCACGGCGCCTGCGCGCTGGGCCTCCAGCGCCAGGATGCCGATCATCGCCTCGTGGTCATAGGTGACGTACGCGCCGTCGACGGGCAGGTTCCCTTCCGGAACCCACCAGAGCCGGAACAGGCCCAGGATATGGTCCACCCGGACCCCGCCGGCGTGGCGCAGCACGGTGCGCAGCATGTTGCGGAACGGCACATAGCCGGCCTCGGCCAGCCGCTTCGGATGCCACGGCGGCTGCGACCAGTCCTGCCCCAGCTGGTTGTACATGTCCGGTGGCGCGCCCACGCTGACCCCGGGCGCCAGCACGCCCCGCAGCATCCACGCGTCCGCGCTGGACAGGTCCGCGCCGACCGCCAGATCGTGCACCACGCCTAGCCGCATCCCGGCCAGCTTCGCCGCTCGCTGCGCCGCCTCGAGCTGCTCATCGCAGAGCCACTGCAGCCACATGTGGAAGCCGATCCGCTGGGCCAGCTGGCGCCGCTTCGCCTGCGCGGCCGCCGTGTCCGGGGCCGCCGCCGGGTCGCGCCACGACGGATCGTCCGCGGGCGTCTGCTCCCGCAGGGCGCACCAGAGGGCAAAGTCCTCCAACCCGGCGCCGCTGTCCCGGACGAACGCCCGGTAGGCCTGCTCGCGTGCGGGGGAGCGCTCGGCCTGGTGGAGCAGCTCCAGCGCCTCAAGCTTGAGCGCATATACCTGGTCCCGGTCCAGCAGCTCGGCGCTGCGATTCAGCTGCTGCGCCTTGGCCGCCAGCTTCTCCACCTGCCCGCGCTGCTTCGGCTCCAGGTAGGCCAGTTCGTCGATCGCCTCGATCCGCAGGTAGAGCGGGTTGAAGAACCGCCTGGTGGAGGGCGAGTAGGGCGATGGCTGCAGCGGCGGGGCCGGCTCCGCCGCGTGCAGCGGGTTGACCAGCACGTAGTCCGCCCCACGCTCGGCACTCATCGCGGCCAGGTCCGCCAGGTCGCCGAAATCTCCGATGCCCCAGGAGCGGCTGGAGCGGACCGAGTACAGCTGAGCGGCCAGGCCCCAGCCGCGGCGCTGCTCCAGCATCCCCGTCGTGGCCAGCCGGTCCGGCACCACGATCAGGGCGGTCTGCGCGGCGGCGCCCTCGATGTCGGCGTGGAGGGTGTGCCAGCCCAGCGGCAGGTCCCGCGGCAGGGCGAACGTGGTGCGGCCGGTCCGCACGCCATCGACGTCCCGCGGCTCCACCTCAACGTCGCGCTGCCGGGCGGCGTGCTCCTGTCCGTCCTCGGTGACGATCCGGAGCTTCACAGCCGCCCCGTCCGGCACGTGCACCGGGACCAGGGCTTCCTTTCCCGCGGTGACAACGACGGCGGGCGGCAGCATCCGGCGCCAGGGATCAAGTTCCGCTTCGGCGAGGGATCCGTCCACCAGCTCGGGGGATGAGGCCGGAACGCCGAGGGCGGCCAGCACCTTGACCAGCGTCTCCGGCGCCACCTGCTGCGGCGTCCCGTTCCAGCCGGTGAAGGTGGTGCCGACGCCGTGTGCCGCCGCCAGCCGGTGCAGCTGGGCGAGGTCTGGGTCGAGGTAGGCGTCAGCGGAAGCGCTGACGGGGGACGCGGGGTTGCTCATCAAAGCCGCCTTGTCTGCCGAGGGTCGCTGCATGCATGTGCCGGAGCGCTTGAGGCACCTGGTTCCGATTATGTCAGCGCCCACTGACAGCGGAAGAGCGTGGAAGAAGATGACGGCCAATCTGCCGTGGGGCCTGCGCCGGCGGGGCTGGCGCGACACTCGAGGACCATGCGTCCCGAAACCATTGCAGTTCCGGCCCTGGGGCCCATTCATTGCCGCGACAGTTCCCGCTTATCGGTTTCAACCGTAGGCCTGGAGGCGAGCGGTGGGGCGTGCCCGACGGTCTTCCAAAGTGAGGTTGAATGCGAAGGCTCCTTTGTGAGCTGATTGCGCTGGCTCGTCTTTCAGCATCCGTTTTCCAAGGCCTCGGTCGAAGCCCCGAATATTGTCAGAGGCAACTCATAGTGTTGGTGCATGGAGGACTTCGGGAAGCAGCGGTCAGGGAAGCGGCAGGTCAGTGCCGCCTTCGACGCTGCCCCGGGGGGACGTTCTTCTCATTTTGAGTACCACGTGCATAAGGCGCTGCTGGAGGAGTGCCTGCGGCGGATGTATCCGGACCTGGCCGCTGGCGCCGGACAGCAATTGCGTGTCGTGGAAAACCCAATCTTCGGTACCGTTCACATCGCTGGCCTGGAAGCCCCTGGCGCGGCTCCGGGCGCGCCGGTGGAAGACCCGTCTGCCTCCAATCCGAGTGTTTCCAACCCGAGTATCTCCGCTGCGCCTCCCGCTGCTCCGCCTGCCGCTGCTCCCTCCTCCGTTGGTACGGATGGACCCGCCGGTGCACCCAGACCTGCCCGGCCGGGCAAGGTGTCCCCGGCCAGCAGGGATCAGGATGGCATCACGGCACCAATCGGCGATCCCGATGACCGGGACGGCAACGACACAGACCCCGAGTCTGGCGCCCCCGGGTCTGAGGTCCCTGCGTCCGCTGCCGAGCCGGAGCAGCCGGACGCTTCCACTGCTTCCGGTTCTGCCCCTGTCGTTCCCGAGCAGGAGGACGCGCCGGCTGAGCAGGATGGCGCGGCGGCGGATTCCGCTGCGGGGGAGCCTGTTTGCGCTGATCCCGAGGCTGTCTTCGGGCCGGTTGAGGATGAGGGTGAGGATGGGATACCGGATTGGGCGTTGTCTCCGGCGCAGCGGGCGAAGCGGGAGAAAGCCAGGGAGGCGGCGAAGCCGCGGCCGCCGGCGCTGGTGGAGCACGGGCCGGTGGAATGGTTCCAGGCCTGGCGGGACATGACACCGGCGGACCTGGCGATCGTGCTCGCCCGGCAGGACGTCAAGCAGCTGGCGGACGGGGTGCTGCTGGAGTATCTGGCCGCGGTGGAGAAGGTGACCGCGTCCTGGCAGGCGGCCCGCGTGCGGGGGCTGGACGAGTTCGCGTCCCGCCGCACCGAACCCGGCTCCCCGCTGATGGGTCCTGAGGGCCATGACCGGGGCACCGTGCGGGAACTGGCCGCGCACCTGCACCAATCCCAGAAAACCCTCTACACGGACCTCGCGGACGCGGTCCAGCTCTGCGCGCACTTCCCGTCCACCCTGGAAGCGATGGGCCAGGGGCTGGTGGATGCGGGGAGGGCGACCGCGATCGTGCGCGGCTCCCGCGACCTGCCCGCCGCGGTCCTGCCCGAGTACGAGGCGCTGGTGCTGCCCGGCGCCGGGAACGTGGTGAGGGAGACCGTGCAGGACCGCGCGAGGGTGGCCCGGCACCGGCTGCACCCGCAGACACTGGACGAGCGGCATGCGACGGCGATGGAACACCGCGGGGTGTGGTTCCGGCCGCAGGAGGACGGGATGGCCGAGCTGACCGTGCAGACCGGCGCGGACACGGCGATGAGTGTCTATAACCTGGTGCAGGAGCACGCGAAACACCTCAAAACCCTCGACGGGGAAACCCGCACCCTCGCCCAGCTGCGCGCCGACGTCCTCGCCGATCTCTGCCTTCAGCCCCCGGCCCCCGCCACTGCCGCCGCACACGCAGACGGGCCGGGCGAGGCTTTCGGGCTGGGCGAGGACGGCGCCGCCTTCGATCCCGCCGCCAGCGACGCCGGGTCCGGCCCGTTCAACGGACAGGGCGCCGCGTTCGCCCTTACCGCCGATGCGACCGAGGACGATGCCGGACAGGGCGCCGCGTTCGGTGTCGCCGCCGGTGCCGCCGGTGCTGTTGCTGCCGGTCAGGACGGCGCCCGGCCCGGGAGCGGGATGGCGGCGGGCCGGGGAGTCGGTGAAGTGTGGGGCGGCGGGAACGTGAAGGCGTTCGTCGCGGTGACGATCCCGCTGGCCACCGCCGCCGGCGGCGACGAACCCGGCGAGCTGGCCGGGTACGGGCCGATCCCGCCCGACATGGCCCGCCGGATCGCCGGGCTCGCGAAATCCTGGCTGCCGGTCATCACCGACGAACACGACCAGGCCGTGATCGTGGCCCGCGAGATGCGGCACCCGCCCGAATGGCTCAAACGAGAAATCCGGCTGAGGGATCAAACCTGCCGCGGGCTGGGCTG
>NZ_BRVS01000030.1 GCF_026011795.1 Arthrobacter mangrovi
CACCATCGACACCTCCGGCATCCAGCCCGTGATCCTCAAGAAAAAAGTCGTCCTCAAAAACGACTACATCCACCACGTCGTGGACATCTACCACATCTGATCCCCTGGCCTGAAAGGAAAATCCTCATGACCTACAAGGTTGCATTGAGCTTCGAAGACGGCGTCACCCGGTTCATCAAGTGCGGACCGAACGAGACGGTCGCCGACGCCTCCTACAAGGCGCGCATCAACATCCCGCTGGACTGCCGCGACGGCGCCTGCGGCACCTGCAAGTCCCTCTGCGAATCCGGCACCTACGATGGCGGCGACTACATCGACGAGGCCCTCACCGACGACGAGGCCGAGGCCGGCTACGCCCTGCCGTGCCAGATGACGCCCAAGAGCGACCTGGTGCTGCAGATCCCCACCACCTCCGACATGGCCAAGACCGGCGCCAGCACCCACCGCGGCACCATCACGGAGATCCGGCGCTACTCGTCGACCACCATCGGCTTCAGCATGGCGGTCGAGGACCGCGCGGCGCTCTCCTACCTGCCCGGCCAGTACGTGAACATCCAGGTCCCGGGCACTGACGTGGAGCGGTCCTACTCCTTTAGCAACGGCCCTGACGTTGAGGAAATCTCCTTCCTGGTCAAGATCACGCCGGGCGGGGCCATGTCCACCTACCTCAGCGACCGGGCGGGAGTCGGGGACACCCTGGCCCTGACCGGACCGATGGGTTCCTTCTTCCTCCGCGAGCCCAAGCGGCCGGCGCTCCTGCTCGGCGGCGGCACCGGCCTGGCGCCCCTGCTCGCGATGCTCGAAACCATGACGACGACGGCGCCCGGCCAGCCCGTGCACCTCATCCTGGGCGTGACCACGGATGAGGACCTGGTGGAGCTGGACAAGCTGCGCCACTACGCGGACACCATCGAGGGCTTCACCTGGGACTACTGCGTCGCCGATCCGGAGAGCGAGGCCCCGAACAAGGGCTACGTCACCGCCCTGATCGAGCCCACGCACGTTAACGACGGCGACGTCGACGTCTACCTCTGCGGCCCGCCTCCCATGGTCGAAGCAGTGCGCGGCTTCCTGAAGTCCGAGGGCATCACGCCCGCGAACTTCTACTCCGAGAAGTTCGCCCTGGCCGCCGCTCCCGCTACCGGCGACCTCGTCGGGGCCTCCGCGTGAGCACCGGCTCCGCATCCGCCCCGGCGGAACGGTCCCAAAAGGTCTTCCCCGGGCGGTTCGACGGCAAGGCCGCGGTGGTGACCGGCGCCGCGCAAGGCATCGGCCTGGCGGTGGCCCGCCGGATCAGCGCGGAGGGCGCCGCCGTCGTGCTGGTTGACCGCTCCGAGCTCGTCCACGAGGTCGCCGCGGAACTGGTCGCGGCCGGCGCCAAGGCCACCAGCGTGACGGCAGACCTGGAGCAGTTCGCCGGCGCGGAAGCGGCGGTGGCCGAGGCGGTGGCGGCGAATGGCCGGATCGACGTATTGATCAACAACGTCGGCGGCACCATCTGGGCCAAGCCGTATGAGCACTATGCCGCCGAGGAGATCCAGCAGGAAATCCAGCGCTCCCTGTTCCCGACCCTGTGGACGTGCCGCGCAGCGCTGCCGCAGCTGGTCGCACAGGGCGCAGGGGTGATCGTGAACGTCTCCTCGGTCGCCACCCGCGGCGTCAACCGGGTCCCCTACGCGGCCGCGAAGGGCGGGGTGAACGCGCTCACGCAGTCGCTGGCCCTGGAGGCCGCGCCGCACGGCATCCGCGTCGTCGCCACCGCGCCCGGCGGCACCGAGGCGCCGGTGCGGAAGGTGAAGCGCGGGCCGGAACCGGAGCAGGAGCAGGAGAAGGCCTGGTACCAGCAGATCGTCGACCAGACGGTGAATTCGTCGCTGCTGAAACGCTACGGCACCCTGGATGAGCAGGCCGCAGCCATCGTCTTCCTGGCCTCGGATGAAGCCTCCTACATCACCGGCACCGTCCTGCCCGTGGCCGGGGGCGACTTGGGCTGAAACTGTGCCGCGGGGCACATCGGGCTAGTCTCGTAGTCTATGGTCCATCGGAATCACCACAGCCTGTTCGTCGGGCGCCAGCAGGAGCTCTCCATTCTCGGGGAGCTCCTGCAGGACGTTAAACTGTCCCGCTCCAGGACCGCGGTCATCACCGGGCGCAGCGGAACCGGCAAGAGCGCCGTCCTCGACCGGTTCCTCGCCGAACACCCGGAGCTGCAGGTCCTGCGCTCCGGCGGCCTGGAATGGGTACGCCCCGAGCCGCGGGCCGGGCTGGGACGGATCGCGGCCGGAGCAGACCCGGCCCGGCTGGTAGCCTCCCTCCAGGCGCAAGGGCCCGTCGCCGTCGTCCTTGAGGACATCCAATGGGTCGATGCCGAATCCGTGCACGAACTGCTCCAGCTCGCGGAGGACCCATCCGCCGGCTCGCTGCTCCTGCTGCTGACACTGGACAGCAGCGCTGCCCTGGACCCCGCCACCGCGCGCCACCTGTCCGGCCACTCGATCTCCAAACTGGCGCTGGAGCCGCTGTCCCCCGCGGAAATCCGGGAGTTGCACGAGCTGCTGACCGGCCGCACCCTCGCCGGCCCCGCGGCCCAGCAGCTGCGCCGCCACACGGGAGGCAAGCCGGGCTACGTCCGCGAACTGGTACCCGAACTGCCGCCCGCCTTCGCCAGTGTGGGCATGAACCGGCTGCCGGCGCCCTCGTCGACCGCCGCACAGGTGGCGCGCCAGCTCGAGGCGGCGTCCGCCGACGCGCGGGCGCTGATTGAAGCGACGGCCATCATCGGACAGTCCGGCGATCTCTTCGACATCGCCGCGATCGCCGAAGTCTCCCGCCCGCTGGCCGTCATGGACGCCGGCGTAGCGACGGGCCTGCTGCGCACGGAGTTCACCGACAGCGCGCATCTCCTGGATTTCCGGCTCCCGCTGTTCCGCGCCGCCGTTTACGACACGCTCTCCGGGGAGCGGCGGGCCGCCCTGCACCGGCGGGCTTCCCGAGTCCTCCCGGACGAGGCCCTGCAGCTTTGGCATCTGGCGCGGTCCGCCCCGGACGCGGACGACGCGCTGGCGGACCGGCTCGACGAGTTCGCCGCCGGCCAGGCGGCCAACGGGGCGTGGGCTGCCGCCGCGGACGCCCTGCTGGAGGCCAGCCGGCTCAGCACCCAGGCCCGCAACCGGCAGGGCCGCCTGGTCCGGGCGGTAGACGCCTTGGTTGGGGCCGGCCGCCTGGTCAAGGCCATCCGCCTGCTGCCGGCGCTGGAAAGCATGCCGGCATCGGCCGAACGGGACGGCGTGCTGGGCTACCTCGCCGCCTGCCGGGGACGCGAGGCCGAGGCCCGGTTCCATCTGGACAATGCGTGGCGGCGCAGGCCGTCCGGGGACCGCGCCACGGGTGCCAGGATCGCCCAGCGCCAGGTCATCCACGCGCTGGCCCGGTGGCAGGGTGCCGACATCGTCGAATGGGCCACGCGTGCGGTGGAGCTCGCCGAACCCGGAAGCCCCACCGCCATCGAGACCAAGGCCATCATCGGCCTGGGCCTGGCAGCCTCGGGCCAGCCGGATGCCGCGCGCAGGCACTACGAGGCCGTGCTGGCCGACGCCCCGCCGGGCGCGCACAGCCAGCGGGTCCTGCTGGGCAGCGGCTGGACCAGGCTGGCCTTGGACGACCCGGAAACCGCACGGATGCAGCTGGAAGCCGCCGTGCCCAGCGAGTACCGCTCCGGTTCGCTGCGCATCTCGCTGTGGGCCAGCGCCTGGCTCGCCCGGACGCACTTCACCCTCGGCGACTGGGATGCCGCCCTCGCCGTCGTGGGTGCGGCGTCGGCCCAGTTGGAACGGGCCCAGCTGGACCTGCTGCGGCCGCTGATCCATTGGACCGGCGTGCAGATCCACGCCCTGCGCGGCAACCCGGCGCAGGCGCGGGAACACCTGCTGCTGGGAGCCGCCTTGGCGGAGAATTACGAGAGCATGGTCAATCCCGCCCTGCTGGCCCACGCCCAGCTGCTGGAGGCCGCCGCCGACTACCAGGGCGTGGTCCGGGTGCTGGCTCCGCTGGCGCAGACCCGTTCGGCCCAGCTGGCCGAACCGTTCTTCTGGATCTGGCAGGACACCTATGCCAACGCCCTGGTGGTGCTGGACCGAGTCGATGAAGCGTCCGCTTTCCTGGCGCCCTACGAGAGCCTCGCAGCGGAGCGCCGGCACCGCACCTCGCTGTCGCAGCTGAGGTCGGTCCGCGGGCGCATCCACGCCGCCAAGGGCGATCTGGACGCCATGCGCCGCTCCTACCAGAGCGGCCTGGGGCAGCTGGAGGGGCTGTCCGCGCCCTACTACCGGGCGCGCGTGCAGTACTCCTACGGGCAGAGCCTGCGGCGGGCAGGCAAACGCCGGGAATCCGCGGAACAGCTGGCGGCGGCCCGGCAGGCCTTCGTCCAGCTGAACGCGCAGGTCTACGTGGCGCGCTGCGAACGCGAACTCGTGGCGAGCGGCGTGGACGTGCAGCGCCGGGACGACCCGACGGGAACCTCGCTCACGGCCCAGGAGGAGGCCGTCGCCCGGCTCGTCGCGCGGGGGAAGAGCAACCGGGAAGCAGCCCAGGAGCTGATCGTCTCCGTCAAGACCGTGGAGTACCACCTCACCCGGATCTATGCGAAACTCCAGATCCGGTCCCGCACAGAGTTGGCCGCCCGCTACCGGCCGGAGGATCAGGCCTAGGGACGGAGCCTCCGGCCGGGCAGGGCCGCCGATCTTGCGGTGCTACTTGATCGAGGACGGGTGCTTCGCCAGCGGGATCACGTCGATGTCCATGTACGGGAAGAGCGGCAGGCCGGAGAGCAGCTCGTGCAGCTCGTCATTGCTTGCGACGTCGAACACCGAGTAGTTGGCGTACTCACCCACTACCCGCCAGATGTCAGCCCAGCGCCCGTCCTTCTGCAGCTCCTGCGAGTAGGCCTTCTCCGTCGCCTTGATCGACGCGGCCTCCTCGGCGGGCATGTCTACCGGGAGGTTTACGTCCATCCGAACCAAAAACAGCATGTGCTTCCCTCTATCCGTTTATCCGTTGTGTTTGTTCTTGTTCTACTTGGTGTCCTGGCGGTAATGCGCCAGCTTGGTTTCGTCGATGGCTGCGCCCACGCCCGGCACCTGCCGGACGCCGATCGCGCCGTCCTTGATCACGATCGGCTCGGCCAGCAGGTCGTCGCTCATGTCGAGGAAGTTGGACAGCTCCCCGGCACGCCGGGAAGACGCCTCGTGGGCGGCGCCGAACGTGACGGTGGCGATGGTGCCGATCTGCGTGTCGATCTGGTTGCCCATCGTCACGTCCACGCCGAGCCCGGTGCAGAGTCCGAGGATCCGGGTGGCTTCGGTGAAGCCGCTGCGGGCGGTCTTGATGCAGATCGCGTTGCAGCCCCCGGCGAGCAGTTCGCGGGAGACGTCACCCGCCGTCGGCACGCTTTCATCCCCGACGATCGGGATGGGCGACTTGTCCACCAGCCGCTTCCGGCTCATGGTCTCCTTGGCGTCGCACGGTTCCTCGAGCAGGGACAGTCCGAGCCCCTCGGTCCGGCGCAGCACCTCGAGCGCCTCGTTGGCGGTCCACCCGCGGTTGGCATCCAGGTAGATATCGGTGTCCGCGCCGAGCCCCTCGCGAAGCACATGGCACGCCTCGATGTCGAGCGCCAGCGGCCGCCGGCCGACCTTCAGCTTGAACGTGTTGATGCCGTAGTCGCTGCGGAAGCGCAGCGCCTCGTCCAGCAGCTTCTGCGCCGGCTGGAAGCCAAGCATGTGGCTGACCTGCATCGAGTCGGTGTAGCCGCCGAGCATCTGGCTGACCGGCATCCCCGCGGCCTGGCCGAAGATGTCCCAGAGGGCGATGTCCAGTCCGCCCTTGGCCGTCTGGTTGTGGATGGTGCGGCCGAGCACCTGGTGGATCTTTTCCCGGTCCAGCGGGTCCAGCCCGATGATGCCGGGCGCGAAGATCTTGTTGATCACCGCGACGATCGAATCCTGCGTCTCGCCGTAGGTATAGGGGCGCGGCGGGGTGTCCGCGCTGCCGACGATGCCCTCGTCCGTGTGCACGCGGATCAGTACATGGTCCGCCTCCGTGACCTGCCCGCTGGCGAACTTCAGCGGCTTGTTGTACGGAATGGAGTAAGGGATGGCCTCGATGCGTTCGATTTTCACGACGTCTGGTCCTTCATAGGTTGGGAGATTTCCTGCATAAGTTCGATAAAGCGCGCCAGCATCGGCCGCTGGTCGCCGGCCCGCCACGCGACGGCAAGTTCAACCGCCGGCGGATCAGCCAGCGGCCGGAACACCGTGCCGGCCAGCGAGAAGGTCCGGGTCGCCGCCGGAATCAGCGCTACCCCCGTGCCCGCCGCCACGAAGGACAGCAGCGTGGAGGTCTCGCGCGCCTCCTGCACGACCGAGGGCGCGAAACCGGCCTTGCGGCAGGCCTCCATGAAGATCCGGTAGACCACGGAATCGCGGGGGTAGGAGATGAACTGCTCCCCCGCCAGCTGCTGCAGCGACAGCCTTTCCTCGGCGGCGAGCGGATGATCGTGCGGCAGCGCGGCGATGAGTTCGTCCCGCTCCAGGGGGCGCAGTTCCAGCCGGTCCGAGTCCGCCGGGGGCCGCAGCACGCCCACATCCAGCGCGTGTTCTTCCAGCCCCGAGATCAGCTGCGGAGTGAGCATCTCGCCGCGGACCTTCAGCTGCAGCCCCGGCAGCTGCTCCTTAGCCTCGCGGACCACCCGCGGCATCAGCCGGTAGGTGGCGGAGCCCGTGAAGCCGATCCGCAGGATGCCCTTCACGCCGCTGCCGACCTGGGCAACGTCGGATTCCAGCGATTCAAGCTCCTCGAGGATCCTGCGGCCGCGTTCGAGCAACAGCTCCCCCGCGGCGGTCAGCTCCACCTTCCGGGTGGTGCGCGCCAGCAGGAGGGTGCCCAGCTGTTCCTCCAGCTGCTTGATCTGCTGGGACAGCGGCGGCTGGGCCATGCGGAGCCGGTCGGCAGCCCGGCCGAAGTGGCGTTCCTCCGCCACCGCGACGAAGTAGCGCAGATGCCGTAATTCCATTGGACACGCTCCTTCCACCGGGCTCCGATTCGTCGTCCCAGATTAGGCCGCCGCGAAGCCCTGCCGGAAATACATATTGACCAGCCATTGATATTCCAAACGTCTCAAATGTAGCGCGCAGGGGGCGGCTCCGGCACCCCTGCGGCGGGCACGACGGCGGGAGCAGGCCTTCCGCCGAGACCGCGCCGGAGGCAGGATGAACCTATGTGGATTGGCTGGATAGAGTTCGACCTCCTGCTGGGGGACGTCCACTCCCTGAAGGAGAAGCGGTCTGTGATCAGGCCGATCATCGCCGAGGTCCGCAAGCGGTACGACGTCTCCATCGCGGAGGTTGGCCAGCACGACCTCTACCGCCGGGCGGAGCTGGGAATCGGCCTGGTCGCCCCGGACCGCGCGCACGTCGTCGAAGTGCTGGACGCCGCGGAGAACCACATCGCCTACCGGCCGGGCGTGGACCTGCTCAGTGCCCGGCGCCGGATCATCTCCAGCGATGATTGAGGACGGTTGGCGGCCTTGCGCGGATGTGACGGACCCGGCGGGTGCCTCCGGTCCATGCTTGCTACGGTAGGACGAGACCCGCGCCACAGCCTGGAGGAACCGTGACCATGCCCGCCACCGAAGAGGGATTCGCCAGCGTCGAGGACCTAATCCGCCATCGCTACTCCTTCGACAAGGCCTCCCAGCACCTGGGCATAGAGGTGGTCTCCGCCGAAGCCGGCCGGGTCACCATGGCCATGGACGTCCAGGACAGCATGCTCAACGGACACGGCATTCTCCACGGCGGCTACCTCTTCACCCTCGGCGACACGGTATTCGCCTTCGTCTGCGAATCCCTCGGCCACCCCTCGGTCTCCCGGCAGGCCGAGATCACCTACATCGCCCCGGGCGGCGCCGGCTCCCGGCTCATCGCCAGCGGGGTGGAACGCACCCGCTACGGCCGCAACAACATCGTCGACGTGACCATCGAAGACCAGGACGGCCAGCACCTGGCCGAGGTCCGCGTCTTCGGCGTCCTGGTCCCCAAGAAGTAAGGAACCCGCATGGCCCAGGTCCCCGACGTCGTACTTAACAACGGTGTCAGCATTCCCCAGCTCGGCTTCGGCGTCTTCCAGGTCCTTCCCGGCGAAACCCAGCAGGCGGTCGAGGCGGCGCTGGAGGCCGGATACCGGCACATCGACACCGCTGCCGCCTACCGCAACGAGGCCGGCGTGGGCGCGGCCATCCGGGTCAGCGGGCTGCCCCGCGAGGAACTGTTCATCACCACCAAGCTGCGCAACGGCGAGCAGCACATGGCCCGCAGCGCCTTCGACGCCAGCCTGGCCCAGCTCAGGCTGGACTACGTCGACCTGTACCTGATCCACTGGCCGGTCCCGTCGCAGGGGCGGTACGTGGAGGCGTGGAAGGAACTGGAAAAGATCCAGTCCGACGGCGGCGCCCGGGCGATCGGGGTATCGAACTTCCTGCCGCAGCACCTTGAGGCCCTGCTCGCGGACGCCCGCACCACCCCGGCCGTGAACCAGCTGGAAATCCACCCCAGCCTGCAGCAGGCCGCCGCGGTGGAAAAGAGCCGCGCCCTTGGCATGGCAGTGGAGGCCTACAGCCCGCTCGGCCAGGGCGTGGACCTGGACCATCCCGTGATCACGTCGCTGGCGGAACAGCGCGGCGCCACCCCCGCGCAGATCATCCTCGCCTGGCACCTGGCGCAGGACACCATCGTGATTCCGAAGACCGTCAACCAGGCCCGCATGGCGGAGAACCTCGCCGCGGCCGGGATCACGCTGACAGCCGAGGACGTGGCGGCCGTGTCCGCGCTGGAGGCCGGCAACCGGGTCGGTGCGGATCCGGCGACGGCGGCGTTCACCCAGCTCTAGGCATGCGGACCGGCCCCGCCCGGGAGGGCTGCCCGGCCGTCAGACCTGCGGCCCGGCTTCCAGTAGCTCCTTGAGCCGACGTAGGTCCTTTCGGTTTTCGCGGCGCATCGCCGCGGCCATGAACGGACCGGCCAGCTTCGGGAAGCCGGTGGGCTTCCCGGCGTTCCGAAGGGACATCCGCGTTTCCGCGGGCCCCAGTTCCTCCCAGCGATAAGTGGTCTCCATCGGGAAGGGGCCCTGCGCGGTCCGCATCACCAACCGGCTCCGCGGCACCCATTCCTCGACCCGGTAGGTGTACGCCAGCCGCCTGCCGAGGAAACGAGCGACAAACGCGACCTCCGATCCCACGGCCAGCGGCTTCGGGGTGCGCCAGTCGACCTCGCGGATGTTGGCGTACCAGGAAGGCGCGCGGTCCGGATCGGCGGCAAAGCCGGCTACTTGCGCGAGCGGACGGCGGATCACGATCTCTGTCAGGACATCTACCACGTTGCCCATTCAGTCATTCCCGGGCCGCCGTTGCAAGGCATGAGGTCAGCGCGGGCGGTACTGGGTGACCATCGGGCAGTCGAAGGGGTCACGGGCGGAGAGCCCGACCTTATTGAGGTAGTTGATGACGATGCCGTAGGACTGCGGCAGGGTCGCCTCGGTGTACGGGATCTTGTGGGTGGCGCAGTATCCCCGCACGATCTCGCTGGCGCGGGCCAGGTTGGGGCGCGGCATGCTCGGGAAAAGGTGGTGCTCGACCTGGTAGTTGAGACCGCCCATGAAGGCATTGATCGCCCGGTTGCCGAACCGGGTCCGGCCGGTGATGTTGCGGCTGGTCAGGACCTGGCGGCTGAGGAAGTCGATCCTCGAACCCTCGGGGATCAGCGGCATGCCCTTGTGGTTGGGAGCAAACGACGCCCCCATGTATACGCCGAACACCGCGAGCTGGACGCCGACGAAGGCGAAGGCCATCCCCAGCGGCAGCATGTAGAAGACCACCGCGACATAGGCGGCGAGCCGGCCGAAAACCATTGACAGCTCCCGCTTGCGGCCCTTGACGGCTTCCTTGGTGAAGAGGTAGCGGATAGAGGTTGCGTGCAGGTTCAGGCCCTCGAGGGTCAGCAGCGGAAAGAACAGGTAACCCTGCCGGCGCGTCAGCCAGGCCATGAAGCCCTTGCGCGCCTTCGCCTGCTCCGGCAGGAAAGAGATCGTGTCCTGCTCGATGTCCGGGTCCTTGCCCAGGGTGTTGGGATTGGCGTGGTGCCGGTTGTGCTTGTTGGTCCACCACTGGTAGCTGACGCCCACGAACAGGTTCGCCAGCACCCGGCCGGCACGGTCGTTGGCCGGGCCCGATTCGAATACCTGGCGGTGCGAGGCCTCGTGCGCAATGAACGCCAGCTGCGTGAACAGGACGCCCAGGACCCCGGCAATAATCAGCTGGAACCAGCTGTCGCCCAGGAGCACGAAGCCGGTGGCCGCTCCGGCGAGGCCCAGGCAGAGGGCGATGAACAAGGTGATATAGAAGGACCTCCGGCGCCGGAGCAGGCCCGCTTCGCGGATGGTCTTGATGAGGCTGGAGTAGCTGCTCGACCCGGCGGTGCCGCGCGCGGGGCGGACAGCTGGGCGGGCACTGGGGGCAGATGCGGTGATCGTCATGCGGCCTTCAGGGGATTGGGGTCGACTTCCCAGCCGCGGAAAAGGGCGATTGCCCGGCAGATGCTGGCCAGTCTAGCCCGGCAACCTGCACGCCGGCTGAATGGGAGGCGAACTCGCGGGCCGGCAATTTCAGACTCCGGCAAGGACGGCGCCCGTGGCGGTCTTGGTCCGGGGCCTGCGGGACCATGATGTAGAGTTGGACGCGTAGTTGTTGTGTTGCGCATTTGATTTTGAGCAACAGGCTCCTCCACCCGGAGGACTTGTGCTTCTCTGAACGGCGGCAAAAGAACACCGCTGCAGGAGGCTCCGAAAGACGGGGCTTGCACAAACTCCAAGGAGTACAAAATGGCAACTGGAACCGTGAAGTGGTTCAATTCCGAAAAGGGCTTCGGCTTCATCGCTCCCGATGACGGATCGGCCGACGTTTTCGCCCACTACAGCGCGATTGAATCCAATGGCTACCGCGAACTCCGCGAAGAGCAGAAGGTCCAGTTCGAGACCACGCAGGGCCCCAAGGGCCTGCAGGCCGCGAACATCCGCCCCCTCTAAGGGCGGCGGGGCGGCCACGCGTCGCTGACTGAGCTTTCGGAAGCCGGTTCCTCTTCGGAGGAGCCGGCTTTCCTCGTTCCGAGGGCTCAGGGAACCCTAGCCGCCCCGCCGTTCGTTGTCTGGCGGGAAGGTGAGGTGGGGATGCAGACTAGTCTTATGCCTGAAATGTCCGTTAATGCCAGCGCCGCTGATTTTATCTCCGAGGTCGTGCCGCAGATCCTGCTGATCGCCGGCACTTTCGTCCTGGTCCTGGGGCTGGCGTTCACGTTGGCGTGCTGGCTGGTGGTCCGCCGGATCCGGCGTTCCCGGAAGATGCGGCAGAGCATGCGCAAGGGACAGCTGATGATGCGGGTCGCCACCGGAGACGCGTCCAAGCGGCAACTCGCGAGGATGAGGATGCAGCTGCAGCGTTCGTCCGAGGCGACGGAGCGCTCGCTCGCCGCGGCCTCGGGCCAGGGCCGTCCCGTTGGCGAGCTGCCGGCGGTCGCGCTGAACCTCTCCCGGGCCGAGCAGGCCCTTGATGCCCAGCTTCACCTGGCCGAACGCGAGCCGGATCCCCAGTTGCGGAAGGTCCTCATCCCGGGCCTTCAGAAGGAAGTCGACCAGCTGTGCGGCCTGGGCGCGCAGCTGCGGCAGTCCGTGCTGGAAACGGGACACACGGTCAGCACTGCGCGGCTGCAGCAGGTTGGTTCGCATCTGGCGATGGAGCTGGAGGCGTTGCAGACCTGGAACCAGTCCTATAGATCCCGGCAGCGCCACTAACCCGCCGCGAGGAGAAGCATGTCGATCCGACGGCGCCTGAAGCGCATCGTCCAAGCCAACCGCACTGCCCGCCAGCCGCCGGCGGATCCGATGCGGACGCTGGATGAAACCTACGCCAACCAGCTGGACCTGCTGGACCAGGCCCGCCGCAGCGCCGCGGATGTGGCGGCCAACCGGCGCCGTGTCGAGCTGCTCGCCGACCAGGCCGCCGCCGAAGTGGCCGCCCTGGACCGGGCCGCGGAGCAGGCGGTCGCGGCAGGCAACGACGACGGCGCGCGGCAGGCTTTGCAGCGGAGCATCGCCGTGCGCAAACGGATGGAGACGCTCACCGCCCAGCGCCGGCAGCTCGATGACCAGGTCCGCGGGCTGGAACAGACCCTGCTGCGCCTTGAGCATCGGATCGAGGATTCCCGGCTGCACTACCAGTCGCTGAAGGCCACGCACAGTGCGGCGCAGGCTGCCCTCGGCATGCAGGAGGCGGTCAATTCCTCCGGCCGGCAGGCCGCCGACGCGAGGGAAGCCGCCCGCCAGGCCGAGCAGGAGGCCCGCACCCTGCAGGCCCGCGCCGCCGCCTACGAGGAGCTGTCGTGGTCCGATCCGGATTCACCGCAGGTGCGCCAAGCCTTCGAGGAACTGGAGACCCGGATGGAGGCCGAGGACGGACTGCGGCAGTTGAAGGAACGGAAGGGCATCGACCCCGGCCAGCCGGCATGAGCCGCCTGGCGCGCAGCCTCCCCTGACGGGACTAGCCGCCGGCCAGCACCGGCGGCTGCGGCCACGGCCCCCGCGCCTGCTCGTAGGCGTACGCCGCCCGCAGCACCAGCGCATCCGCGTGCCGCGCCCCGACCAGCTGCAGGCCGACCGGCAGGCCGGAAGAGGTCAGGCCGCAGGGCACCGACACCGCGGGCTGCTGGGTCATGTTGAACGGGTAGGTGAACGGGGACCACTCGGCCCAGCGCTTCAGGCCCGACCCCGGCGGGACTTCGCAGCCGACGTCGAACGCCGGGAGCGGCATGGTCGGCGTCGCCAGCAGGTCGTACTCTTCGTGGAAGGCGCCCATCTGCCGGCCGAGCGCCGCCCGCACCGCGTTCGCGTCCAGGTACTCGTCAGTGGTGACGGCCTGGCCCTGGCGGCAGACCTCCAGCAGCGCCGGGTCCAGCTCGCCCCACCGCTCCTCCGGGTAGCCCCGGATCACCTTGCCCGCGCCGGCGAACCAGAGCGTGTGGTACTCCCCCAGCGGGTCCCGCAGCCGCAGGTCCACCTGCTCCACGTTCGCGCCGAGACCGCGAAGGAGCCCGACGGCGGCCTCCACCGAGGCGGCGACCTCCGGTTCGACGTGCGCATAGCCGAGGTCCGCGCTGTAGGCGATCCGCAGCCCGGCCACGCCCTCGCGCAGCCCGTCCAGGAATGAACCGCGCGGAGGGGCCAGCGCCGACCAGTCCCGGCTGTCGAAGCCGGCCAGCACATCCAGCATCAGCGCATTGTCCTCGACCGTGCGCGTCATGGGCCCGGCATGCGCCAGCGTGCCGTACGGCGTCGGCGGATACAGCGGGATGGTCCCGTAGGTGGGCTTCAACCCCACGATCCCGCAGAAGGAGGCCGGGATGCGGACGGAACCGCCGCCGTCGGTCCCCACGGACAGCGAACCCATGCCCAGCGCCACCGCCGCCGCGGAACCGCCCGAGGAGCCGCCGGACGTCTTCGACGGATCCCAGGGGTTGCCGGTATTGCCGGTCAGCGGGCTGTCCGTCACGCCCTTCCAGCCGAACTCCGGCGTGGTGGTCTTGCCCAGGAACACGGCGCCGGCCCGGCGCAGCGCGGCCACCGCCGGGGCGTCCTCGGTCCACGCCTGGTCCGGATCGATCAGGGTCGAGCCGCGCAGCGTCGGCCAGCCCCGGGTCAGCAGCAGGTCCTTGATCGAGGCCGGCACACCGTCCAGAGCGCCGGCGGGCTCGCCCTTCAGCCAGCGCGCCTCCGATTCCCGCGCGGCTGCGAGCGCCTCGTCCTCGGCGGTAAGGCAGAAGGCGTTGACCTTGTCGTTGAGCGTGCGGATCCGGGCCAGCGCAGCCTCGGCCGCCTCGACGGGTGAAACGGACTTCGCCCGGTAGCGGGCCAGCAGTTCGGCGGCGGACAGGTCCGCTAACGACGTCGTTGCAGCAGTCATGCCGGGTCTCCTCCTCTTGCGGGGGCAGTGTCCGCGGTCCGGAACAGCCGGCCCAGACCCTCGATGCGGCCCGGTCCGTCCAGTCTTCCGGCGATCCGCAGCCCCTCCCACACCGTTACCTGATTGGCGGTGAGCACGGTCTTGCCCACAGCCTCCTCCAACTCATCCAGCCACGCCAGCGAGTGCACCGCGGTATCCGGCACCAGCACGGCTTCGGCGTCCGGCCGGTCCGCGGCGGCCGCCATCCGCGCGATCTCCCGCAATCCCATGCGTCCGGCCTCGCCCGCTGTCGGAATGCCGCTGCTGTCCAGATTGACGACGGCGATCCCCGCCTCCGCGAGGAATGTCCGGAAGTGCCGGGCCAGGTCTTCGGGGTAGCTGGCCGCCACGGCTACCGCCCCCAGTCCCAGCCGCCGGACGGCGTGGACAAAAGCGAGGGAGGTGGACGACGCCGGGCGTCCCGCCGCCGCCGCGAGATCGGCGGCCTGCCGGCGGGCGCCGGCGAAACCGAAAACGAAGGAACCGGAGGTGCACGCCCACATGACGGAGTCCGGCCCGAACGCGGCCAGCTGCCGGACGCCGTCGAGCAGGTTGCCGGCGCTGCCCACCCGACGCAGGGTGTCAACGGTGTGCTGCACGTCGCCGCCGGCCGTGGTGACCAACGGCAGCCGCAGCCGGCCCGCCAGCCGCCGCTCGAGGTCGGGGAAGTCATCCTCCGCACCGACCCCGGGGTAGAGCAGCCCGATAACCGGGGCGGCCACCCGGTTCATCGCTTCGACCCGTCCGCCCGCACCGCGAGCAGCCGCTGCCCGGGCCCCGCCGGCTCCAGTCCGAGGTAGTCCAGCGCGGCCCACATGGCAGCCTGGTTGGCGGTGACGAGCGGCTTGCCCAGGTACTCTTCGAGCGGGGCGATCAGGTGGTAGGTCGGCAGGTTGGTGCAGGCGGCAACGACGGCCTCGGCCTCGGCGCAGTCCGCCGAGGCGATCAGTTCCGCCGTGCGGGCGTACGGAACCTTCCAGATTTCCCCGGCCAGGCCAAGCATCGAGGCACGGCGGACCTCCAAGCCGCCCTCCTCGAGGAAGTCCGCGAAACGCTGGGTGACGGCGGAAGTGTAGGGAGCGGCGATCGCCACCCGCCGGACCTTGAGCGCGGTCAGCGCCGCGAGGATCGCCCCCGAGGCCGTGACCAAATGGGGCAGCCCGGCGGCCCGGAACGCGGAGACCAGTTCCCGCTCCCCCGCCACCCCGTGGACGAAGGACGCGGAGGTGCAGGCGTAAACGTAGCAGTCCGGGGCAACAGCGCCGACCCTGCGGGATGTCTCGATAACCATCTCCGGGCGGGCGAGCTGCTCGGCCTGGGCAAGGTCGACCGGGGAGGGTTCGAACGGCGACCGCGCGAAGTAGAGGTCCGCCTGGCCCTCCGCCCACCGCCCCATTTCGTGGTCGAGCGCCATATCGTACGGGGCAACGACGCCGATCTTGCTGAGCACAACCGGCCCGGGAGGCACCATCGAGGACAGGTCTTCCAGCATATCCACCACCGCCCAAGATCGTTGATTGTTGACAATCCTAGGGGATGAGCCGCTAGGCTCGCATCAACTATTTCGGCGCTGGAGGATCCATGGACCGTTTCCTGAAGGTATCGCTCGAAAAGCGCGGGGTCGCCTGCATCGCCCGGCTGCTCGACGCCGAGGCGCCCCGGACGGCCGCGGCGGTATGGGACGCCTTGCCGCTGTCCGGGCAGGTCTTCCACGGCAAGTACGCCCGCAACGAGATCTACCAGCTGGTGCCGGCCTTCGCCGCGGCGGAGCCGGGCCCGGAAAACACCACCGTGACGCCCATCCCCGGCGACCTCTGCTACTTCACCTTCAACGCAGACATCCTCAACACCCCCTCGCATGGCTATGGAGCGGATGACACGGTCAGCACCCCGGAGGCCATCATCGACCTGGCCCTCTTCTACGGGCGGAACAACCTGCTCCTGAACGGGGACCAGGGCTGGGTTCCCGGAAACGTCTTCGCCTCCGTAGTCGAGGGACTGGACAAGATGGCCGCGGCCTGCCAGAGCATCTGGATGGACGGCGCCCGCGGTGAAACACTCACCCTGGCCCGCCACGAAGACGGCATCCCGAACGCGGACCAGTAGTTGGGGACGGGGCCGCGCACATCCAGATTGTCAAGCCCCAGTTTGGGTGTTGTTGGCCCTCAAAGTGCGGCTTTACTGTGGCTACACCACCGGAACGGCCGGTGGCGGGGAAAGGCTCGGGGGCGAGCATTCAATCCACTCGTTGGGAACCCGTGAGGGTTCCCAAAAGGACCGCCCAAACGTACGGCGGGAGGGTCCTGCACTATGAGGGCGGCACGCTTGATGAAGGGCCGGGGGCTCGTGCCGTTCGGGAAGCGGCACCGCGGGCGATGGGCCCACGTGCCGCCGGCTCCCGGCACCACGAGGAAGCCATCGCGATGAGAAAGTCACCCACGTGGCGGCTGCTGCTGCTCATGGCAGGAGTAGTGCTCGGCTTAATCGCGGGCCCGGGGGTTACGGCCCCGGCCGCTGCAGCCGGGTTCTCCCCGGCCGCCGCCCAGCGACTGACCTTGTCTGTCAACAGCAACGGCAGCTACGTCGTCCAAGGGAACAACTACAAGGACAACGTCGTCGACGTCTGGATCGTCAAGGTCAGCGGCCGCGACCGGGTCGTCGACCACCAGCGCGTCAGCCCCGGGGGCGACGACGCCTTCACGATCCGCGGCTGGGGCCTGGCCTGCAGCGAGACCTACCAGGCCGTGAGCTACAGCAAGAAGGACGATTGGGACCGGAGCGACCGCGAGCGCGTCCGCTGCGACCGCTGATCCGTCCCGAGCAGGACGGCCGGCACGGACCCACTGTGCACCGAATCGGCGCAGTCGGGGCAGTCGGGGCAGACAGGGAAGGAGGGAGGACCGGGTCCGCCGGTCCTCCCTCCTCGTCAGCCAGCGGAAATCCCGGCAACCGGGGCGAGTCGCGGGAATCCGGGTCTCTGGCTGCATCTACTGTCGCTGGCCGCACTTGGAAAAGCCTTGCATCGGACAGGCTGGCGGAATCTTGACGATTGCTGGCAGGAACCGCGGCCATGGAACGGGACCGGACCGGCGTTGATATCAGTGTCAACGCCACGCAGACCCGACCCGAAAGAAGGAGCCATGAGCCTCCAACCCGCGGAATACTGGCTGGACATGCACAACGCCGAACTGCGCCTCAGGCTGGCCGAAGCCGAACGCCTCCGACGCCGCAAAGAGGCCGGTGTGCGCCCGGCCCGGCGCAGCGCCCAGTGGCGGGCGCGGCTCGCCGCGCTCGCCGCCCGTTCGGCGGCCGGCGCCCGCCGCGGCAACCGGCCCTCCGCCGTCGGCCTTTCACCGTGCCCCGACTGACACCGTCCTTCCCGGCCGGCCGCCCTTCACCGGCCGCCGCCAGGACAACTGCCTCGTCGCGGAAGGCTGTCGGTTGCCGCCGGAAAGGAGGACGATTAAGGGACGAGGTGAAGGAGGTTCGCCATGTGCTATGCCTCGAACAAGGATTTCGGCTGGCGCTTCCGGAAGGAAGCGGCCGGCAAGCCGGAAAAACGCGATACGGATGATGAAATCCGCGTCGAGTCCTGGACCGCAGCGGATGACACCACGGTGCAGGCGTTCCTGGACAAGGCCACGGCTGGCGAAGAGGAAACGGCCAGCGACCGGACTCCCTAGCGGGCCCTCCGGCCGGGAGCAGCGAAGCCCCGCGGAAGAACCGCGGGGCTTCGCTATGGGCGGCGCCTGTTAGGCGAGGCGCTTGCGGACGATCTCGCTGACAGCCTTGCCGTCGAAGCGGCCGGCGACCTTCGCCGTCACGGGCTTCATCACGGCGCCCATCTGGCGCATCGACGGCTCCGTCCCATCCGCCTTCAGTCCGGCGATGACTTCGTCCACGATGGCTTCGACGTCGGCCTCGGACAGCGGTTCCGGCAGGTAGGCCTCGATTACTTCCGCCTCCGCAATCTCGGCCGCCGCGCGCTCGGCCTCGCCGGCCTCCGTGTAGATGCGGGCCGTGTCACGCCGCTTCGCCGCTTCCTTCTGCAGCACGGCCGTCGTCTGGGCGTCATCCAGTTCGACCGGTGTCTTGCCCGACTTCTCCTTGGTGCCGATTTCGCCCAGCACATTGCGCACTGTGGTCAGGGCAGTCTTATTGCCCGCCTTCATGTGGGCAACGACGTCGGCCTGAAGCCTTTCCTTCAAAGTCGCCATGGTGTCCCTCGCTTCTCTCGTCCAATCCTTACTCAGGATTCTCGCACCCGCACAAAGGACCGCGCACACCGGCGGGCGCGCGAACGCCGTCGGACGCGATTCGTAAAGCGTGCTTCCCATCCCCGTGGCTTGCGCTTGGTTAAGTGCTTACCCTGCGCTGAAACGGTGCCAGAGGCTGGCCAGTCCGGCCCGCCTCTTATCACCCGCTCCGGAGGTTCTTCGTGCGCCCCAATTCCCCCAAACGATCCGCCGCCCCGCTCGGCCTGGCCGCCGGCACCCTGGCACTTACCGTCGCCGGAAGCCTGCTCTCCCCCGCCGCGACTGCGGCTCCCGCCCAGGATCCGTCAAAAACAGGTTCCTCCGCCGCTGCCTTCCGGGGCAGCGTCGAGGTCGTCGAGGGTCCCGACGATGACCAGCAGGCCATCGACGGCGCCGTCTTCGACGACAAGAACAGGAACTCCAAGCAGGATGCCAACGAGCCGGGTGTCCCGGGAGCGACCGTCTCCAACGGCCGCGACGTTGCCACCACGGATGGCCAGGGCCGCTACGAACTGCCCGCGTTCGATAACATGACCGTTTTCGTGACGCAGCCCCGCGGCTACCAGGTACCCGTCGACGAGGACAACGTCGCCCAGTTCTTCTACCACCACCTGCCCGAAGGATCGCCGGAGCTGAAGTTCGGCGGGCTCGAGCCGACCGGCGCGCTGCCCGATGCTGTGAACTTTCCGCTGGCCAAGAGTGCACTGACCCAGTCCCCCGAGCAGCACTGCCTCATCGGCGGCGACATCCAGACCTACGACCAGGAAGAGGTTGGCTTCGCGAAGAACGGCGCCTTCGCCGATCTGGCTGCCCGCGACGACTACGCCGGCTGCGGCGCCCTCTTCATCGGCGACGTTGTCGGCGACGACCTCTCGCTGTACCCGCAGACCCGCGAGCTCGCCGGCATGCTGAACGGCCCCGCGCGCTTCCTGCCGGGCAACCACGACCTCGACTTCGATGCCACGAGCGGCGAGCATGCCTTCGATACGTTCAAGGCGAACCTCGGCCCCGACTACTACTCGTACGACGCCGGCAAGGCGCACGTCGTCGCGCTGAACACCGTGGAGTACCCGACCAAGCAGCCGGCGGCCAAGGGCGACTACAACGGCGCGCTGGACGAGCAGCAGCTCGAGTGGCTGCGCAACGACATCGCAAAGGTGCCGGACAACAAGCTGATCGTGCTGGCCGCCCACATCCCGCTGCTGGACTATGCGGACCAAGGCAGCGCCAAGCACCAGGTGGACCAGGTCGCCGAGATCTACGAAATCCTCGAGGGCCGCGAAGCCGTGGCAGTCGGAGGACACACCCACAGCATCGAGAACATGCGCGCCGGCGATTCCCTTGAGGGCTGGGACAAGCTCTTCGGCGTCAAGGGACTGCCCTTCCCGCACATCACTGCCGGCGCCATCTCCGGCGACTGGTACTCCGGACGCGCGGACGGCACTTATCCGCTGGCGGTCCAGCGCGACGGCGGCCTGCCCGGCGTCCTCACCCTGGACATCAAGAACAATACGTTCCAGGAGCGCTTCACGGTCCGCGGCGAAGACGACTCCCTGCAGATGGCCCTGGGCCTGAACACCCCGCGCTACCGCGACTGGTATGCCGCGAACCTCGCCAAGAAGGGCTCTGCGCCCGAGTTCACCGACCCGACGGCGGTCTCGAAGTCCGACCTGGCCGGCGGCACCTGGCTGACCACCAACTTCTGGATGGGCAGCACCGGCTCCACGGTCAAGGTGCAGATTGACGGCGGCGAGGCCGTCGAGGCCGAGCGCACCCAGAAGATGCAGGGCGAAGGCCAGCTCGTCGGGGCCGAGTGGTCGGACCCGGTCGCCGTGCAGGAACAGTTGGTCAACGGAGGCAGCCTTGCCGACCGGATGATGCACCTGTGGCGGCTCGAGCTGCCCTCCGACCTGAGCGTCGGCGAGCACACCGCCAAGGTCATTTCGACCGACGTCCACGGGCGCGAGTTCACCGAGAGCCTGAGTTTCCAGGTGACCGAGTAGCTTCCGGCCCGCACGAACCGGCACGGTGCCGGCGCCCGTCGGAGCCACTGCGGCTCACGGCGGGTTCCGGCACCGGCGCTTATCCACCATCGTGACCACTCACCGGTCGGGGTAGTTCACGAATCTTTGGACGTCGCGAAGCTGTTGCTGAAGCTCCTCTACGGCGCTCTTGTACCGGGCGAATTCCATCCTGCGGCACCTTTGTTCACGGTAGCTGGCCCACAGCGCGTAGATTCCCAGCGGGACTGCCGCCAGGCAGCCCCAGCCGGCCATCGTGAAAAAGTCGAGGGCCACGGGCACCGCCTGCTGGAAGCCGCGAAGATCATTCACCCCTCCGACAACATTGGCCATCAGTGAATCCAACCGCTTCAAATAGTCCCCGACCAGCGGCGTGGCCGACAGGGACGGCGCCGACAGGGGCGCTCCGGCGGGCCAGCGCGGGTCGATGGGATTGGCCAGCACATAAATGCCGGCCCCGACGCTGGCCGCCACAAAAACACCCGCCGCCCCGAGGGCGGTCCAATGCAGTTTGCGGGGATACCAAAAGCGCAGCAACAGCGCCGTCCCGAGAGCCAGAGACCAAATGAGGGTCTGCAACCCGCCGATGCTGATACCGGCAAGAATATCCACCTAGAACAACCGCCCTTACTGCGCCCGCGCTTCTTCCCGGCGACGCTGCGGGCGCACGCACAAAGGAGCCCCGGCCACAGCTGGCCGGGGCTCCTTCAATCTATCGAAAACGCTTCTAGATTGCCGAGGCGATCCAAATGATCAGGGCAATGGCGACCAGGATGCCGACGATTGTCCAAATAAGGTTGCTTCCGCGCATTGTGCTTCCTCCGTTCTCTCTATTCCCACCATTCTTCCCATAGAAAGCACCCTTATGGGTCGAAGAGGCCAAATCCGCCATGGTGGGCTGCCTCACGTCCCGGCTCCGGCCAGCGCAAACGCTGCCTGGCCGCCGTGCGGAAGCTCAATGATGCAGCTGCATCCGCTGGAGGATCGTGGCGGAGATTTCCTCGACCGACATCGAGGCGGAGTTCACGTACGGGATCTGGTTGAACCGGTACATCTCCTCGGCGTTGCGCAGCTCGTAGCTGCACTGGGCCAGCGAGGCGTAGCCGCTGTCGGGACGCCGTTCCGTCCGGATCTGGCTGAGCCGGACGGGCAGCGAGGTCAGGCCGAAGCACTTGCGGACGAACGGCCGCAGCGGCTCCGGCAGCGTCTGCTGGGCGAAGTCCTCTTCGACCAGCGGAAAGTTGGCGGCCAGGATGCCGTGCTGCAGGGCCAGGTACATCGTCGTCGGAGTCTTGCCGCAGCGGGACGGGGCGATCAGGATCAGCTCCGCGCGTTCCAGGGCGCGGATGGACTGACCGTCGTCGTGCTCTATGGCATACTCGACGGCGGTCATGCGCGACTGGTAGCGGATGGCGTCGCCGACGCCGTGGGCCTTGCCCGGCTCCCCGCTGGCCGGGGAATGCAGCGCGTCCTCCACCCGGCCAATGTGCGTGCCGAACAGGTCCAGGAAGTGCCCCTTGCTCTGCGACAGGATCTCGCGGATCTCCCGGTTGACGGCGGTCGAAAAGACGATCGGGCGCGGACCCGTGGCCGCGATGCCGTCGATTACCTCGATGACGCGGCAGGCCTCCACGGCGGTGGTGATGAACGGTATGGTGCGGCGTTCGAACGTGTGGCCCGGAAACTGGGTCAGCAGCGTGTTGCCCAGGGTCTCCGCGGTGATTCCGGTGCTGTCCGAAAGGAAGAAGACCACGGGGGCGGCGCCATGCGCGGCCCCCGTGGCTTCCTCATGCGTTGCCTCGGACACTCAGACCGCGGACTTGTCGCCGGTGCGGGCCAGGCGCAGCCAGGTCTCCGTCACTGCGTCGGGGTTGAGCGAGATCGACTCGATGCCCTGCTCCAGCAACCATTCCGCCAGGTCGGGGTGGTCGCTCGGGCCCTGGCCGCAGATGCCCACATACTTGCCGCGGGCACGGCAGGCGGCAATGGCCATCTCCAGTAGCTTCCGGACCGCCGGATTACGCTCGTCGAACGCACCCGCAACCAGCGCCGAGTCCCGGTCAAGTCCGAGGGTGAGCTGGGTCAGGTCGTTCGAGCCGATGGAGAAGCCGTCGAAGTAGTCCAGGAACTCGTCGGCGAGCAGCGCGTTGGCCGGCAGTTCGCACATCATGACGATCTCGAGGCCGTCCTCGCCGCGCCGCAGACCGTTGGCGGCCAGCAGTTCGGTGACGCCGCGGGCCTCCTCCAGGGTGCGCACGAACGGGACCATCAGCTTGATGTTGGTCAGACCCATCTCGTTGCGCGCGAACTTCAGGGCCTCGCACTCGAGCTCGAAGGCCTGGCGGAAGGACTCGGAGAGGTACCGGGAGGCGCCCCGGTAGCCGATCATCGGGTTTTCCTCGGTCGGCTCGAAGGCCGGACCGCCGAGCAGGTTCGCGTACTCGTTGGACTTGAAGTCGGAGAGCCGGATGATCACCGGCTCCGGGGCGAAGGCTGCAGCGATGGTGGAGATGCCCTCGGCGAGCCGCTTCACGTAGAAGTCGCGCGGCCCGTCGTAGGCGGCGATCCGCTCGCGGATCTGCTGGACCGTGTAGTCCGAGAGCGCGGCGGGGCGCTCAAGCTCGCCGTCCAAAGCCAGCAGCGCGTTGGGGTGGATGCCGATCTGGCGGTTGATGATGAACTCCAGGCGGGCCAAGCCCACCCCGTTGTGCGGCAGCCGGGCGAAGCTGAAGGCCTGCTCCGGAGTGCCGACGTTCATCATGATCTTCACCGGTGCCGGCGGCATCGTGTCCAGCGAGGTCTCGTGCAGCGTGTAGTCGAGCAGGCCCTGGTAGACCAGGCCGGCCTCGCCCTCCGCGCAGGAGACCGTCACGGGGGTGCCGTCGGCCATCACACGGGACGCGTTCCCGGTGCCGACCACTGCAGGGATGCCCAGCTCGCGGGCGATGATCGCGGCGTGGCAGGTGCGGCCGCCGCGGTCGGTGATGATGGCCGCGGCCTTCTTCATGATCGGTTCCCAGTCGGGGTCGGTCATGTTCGCCACCAGGACGTCGCCGGGCTCGAAGGATGCCATCTGGTCGATCGAGGTCAGCACGCGCACCTGGCCTGCACCGATGCGCTGGCCGATGGCGCGGCCCTCGGCCAGGACCTTGGAGCGTTCATTGAGGACGAAGCGGGAGAGGGTTCCGCTGGCCTTCCGCGACTCGACCGTCTCGGGGCGGGCCTGCAGGATGTAGAGTTCCCCGTCCACGCCGTCCTTGCCCCATTCGATGTCCATGGGCCGGCCGTAGTGGGCTTCGATGGCCATCGCGTGCCGGGCCAGCTGCTCGACCTCAGCGTCGGTGAGGCTGAAGCGGCCGCGCTGCTCCCGGGTCACCGGCACGAAATCGACGGTCCGGCCGAGTTCCTGCGATTCGGTGTACGTCATCTGCAGGGCCTTCTCGCCCAGTCCGCGCTTGAGGATCGCCGGCCGGCCCGCCGCGAGGGTGGGCTTATGCACGTAGAACTCGTCCGGGTTGACCGCGCCCTGGACTACGGCCTCGCCGAGGCCGTAGGAGGACGTGATGAAGACGGCGTCGGTGAAGCCGGATTCGGTGTCCATGGTGAACATGACACCGGAGGCGCCGATGTCCGAGCGGACCATGCGCTGGATCCCGGCCGAGAGCGCGACCTCGGAGTGCGTGAAACCGTGGTGGACCCGGTAGGCGATGGCGCGGTCGTTGTAGAGCGATGCAAAGACGTCCTTGATGGCCAGCAGCACGTTGTCGATGCCGCGGATGTTCAGGAAGGTCTCCTGCTGGCCCGCGAAGGAGGCATCCGGCAGGTCCTCGGCAGTGGCGCTGGAACGCACCGCCCAGGAAACCTCCGACTCGTTGCCGTGGCCTTCGGTCAGTTTGGCGTAGGCGCCCCGGACTTCCTCCTCGAACCCGGCCGGGAACGGAGCCTGGCGGATCAGGTCCCGGATGGCGGTGCCAGCCTTGGCCAGGGCCGTCACGTTGTCGCTGTCCAGGTCTTCGAGGATTGCTGCGATGCTGGCTTCGAGACCCGACTCCTGCAGGAAACGCCGGTAGGCGTCCGCCGTCGTCGCAAAGCCCTCCGGGACCCGGACCCCGGCCGTGGCCAGGTTGCCGATCAATTCCCCGAGCGAGGCGTTCTTGCCTCCGACCTGTTCAAGGTCGGCCAGCCCAAGTTCGGTGAACCAAAGAACGTCGGTCATAGTGTCGGTCATAGTGTGGTGCTCCTTTTGAGAAACAGCGCTAAACGTGTGGACAAAACTTTGATGGTTACTGGGCGTCCGCCGCGGCGGCCCGGCGGGCCTCGGCCTCAAGCTTCGCTTCGGCCTCGAGGTCGGCCTGGAACGCCTCGTAGCGGGCCAGGTGCGTCGGGCGGCGGCGCAGGATTGCCCAGGCGACGCCGAGGACGACGAACCAGACCGGGGTCACCAACAGGGCCGTGAGGGTGTCCGGCTGCGTGGTCAGCGCCCAGAGGACGAAGGCGAAGAACGCGAACACCACCCAGACCATGACTACGCCGCCGGGCATCTTGAACCTGGATTCTTCGTGCAGCCGTGCCCGGCGCTTCCGGAAGGCCAGGTAGCTGGCCAGGATGATCGACCAGACGAACATGAAGCAGACCGCCGAGACCGTGGTCACCATTTCGAACGCGAGGGCGATGTCCTTGCCGGCATAGAGGAGGACGACGCCGGAGAGCAGCAGGACGCAGGACAGGAACAGGGCGTTCTGCGGAACCTTGCGCGAGGAGAGGTTGCCGAAGATGGTCGGAGCGTCGCCTTCCTGCGCGAGGCCGTAGACCATACGCGAGGTCGAGTAGACGCCGGAGTTGGCCGAGGACATCGCCGAGGTCAGCACCACGAGGTTGATGATCGTGGCGGCCATCCCGAGCCCGGCCAGCGAGAACATCCCGATGAAGGGGCTGCGGCCCGCCTCGAACTCGGTCCACGGGGTGACCGACATGAGGATGATCAGGGCACCTACGTAGAACAGCAGCACACGGATGGGGATGGAGTTGATGGCCTTCGGGAGGTTCTTCTCCGGATCCTTGGCTTCCGCCGCCGTCGTTCCCACCAGTTCGATGCCAACGAAGGCGAAGACCGCGATCTGGAAGCCGGCCACGAAGCCCATGAATTCGTTCGGGAAGAAGCCGCCGTGGCTCCACAGGTTGCTGAAGGAGGCCGTACCGGCGGGGGTCTCGAAGCCGGTGAAGATCATGACCAGGCCCGTGCCGATCAGCGCCAGGATGGCGACGATCTTGATCATCGCGAACCAGAACTCGGTCTCGCCGAAAGCCCGAACGGTGGCCAGGTTCAGCAGCAGCAGGACGGCCACGGTGAAGATGCCCGGGATCCACAGCTGGATCCCCGGAATCAGTTCGTCGGCGTAGCCGGCAATGGCGATGACGTCCGCAATGCCTGTGACGACCCAGCAGAACCAGTAGGTCCAGCCGGTGAAGAACCCGGCCCAGGGGCCCAGCAGGTCAGCAGCGAAATCGCTGAAGGACTTGTAGTGGAGGTTGCTCAGCAGCAGCTCGCCCATCGCCCGCATGACGAAGAACAGCATGAAGCCGATGATCATGTAAACGAAGATCACGGAGGGCCCGGCTGCCGAAATGGTCTTTCCCGAGCCCATGAACAGGCCGGTACCGATCGCGCCGCCGATGGCGATCAGCTGGATGTGCCTGTTGGATAGCTGCCGCGCGAGATGCGGCGGCTCACCTGTGGTGGTGGATGCGTGGGGCGTAGTCATGAGGAACTCCAAGGTTCAAGTGGCACGGGCGCACCACGTTGATTCGGTTCCTCCCCGCTCTGTATTGGACCTGAGAGATTCCGCGCGCCCCTGCTTTCGCAGAAGCCGCTTGCACCGTCGGTGAGACAGGCTGCCGCCTGTCTGCTTTCCAGAGTTGCCTAGCCGCGGCGGTACGTGGGCCTGAGAGATTCCCGGGGAGGGTTTGCTCCTACGGCGCCTGCCGAACGTACCGGCAGGACTCTCCCGCCGCAGATTGTAAGCATTATTGACTTATGGGTGACTGGGATCACAACCTAGGGTAGAGTGCAGCCCGGCCTCCCGCAAGCGGGTTGCGTGAAGGGCGTCATATTTCGGAAAACAGGGTCGGCGGGCCGTTGAAGGCCGCCACCGGTCAGCCCCGTTCCGCGAACGGCGGTACGTGGTTGTCGGGACCGAAGGGCTTGAACCAGTCCTCGAACTTCATGGAGGGGGCACCTTGGGGGCTGGCCTCCGGATCGTTTTCGAAGCCGTCCATGGCCGGGTCGAAGAGCATCATGGAGTCGGCGAAACGCAGGAAGAACTGTTCGAGCATGGCCACCCAGTCCGGGGGCAGGTCGGCCTCAAGCTCCAGATCCTCGGCCAGGAATTCCGCCTCGGCGAGGAGGCAGCGAAGGCCGAGCTCCTGGGCCACGCAGGACGGCTCCTTCCAGCCGGCCGCCAGGTTCATCGTGAGGTCGGTGCAGACGGCGAGGAACCGGGCCGCGAAACGGGCGTCGTAGTGGTGTGCGTACTGCGGGGGCAGGTTGTCCAGGACGTACGTCTCGTCGATGTCCCGGGCCGTCGGCTCCCGGCCCCTGAGCAGGTCCAAGTCGTTGAACAGCTCGTCGATCATGCTGGCGCCCGCATGCCAGAGCAACCCGGCGAGCACCCGGGCCCGGTGCCGGGACAGCTCGCGCTCCGCCCCGGGCGCCGCCGCATCGTAGCCGAGCCGTTCGAGCGGGATCCCGCCGGCCCGGTCCGCTGCTTCCAGCAGGGTGGCCACGGCGTTGCCGCTGATTCCGGTATCCGCCGGCTCCCGGCCGCCCTCTGCCCCGGCCGCATGTGGCATAACTGAATCCGCCACCCCGTGGCCCTCCGCCGGTTCGACCTTGCCCCGCAGCAGCCGAATGCCCGGGACATCAGCCGCAATGGCCAGCGGATCCATGGCAACGGCGAGGGCCGCGAACAGGTCCTTCGAGGCCAAGGCGGCATGTTCGGGTGTTTCGGCTTTGACGACGGCGTAGCTTCGCAGCTCCCCCGGGTCGGTAATGTCCACGTCGATGGCGATGTGGATCGACGCCGGGATGGGCCTCTCCGGGTCATTCATGCGTAACACCCTACTCCCGCCGTCACCCGCCGCGGCCGGAAAAGCAGCCGGCACGGTCAGCCCTCGCGGTCGACCGCGTCAGCCCTCGCAGCCGACCCCGTCGCCGTTGCCGTCGAACCTGTCGGTCCAGCCGGGGTCCCCTGCCCGGATGGGAGCCGCCCCGCGGGCCTTCACCTCGGCACAGTTCTGGTACTCGGTGGCGGGGAGGGCCACGCCCCCGTCATCGGCCGGGACCGGCTGGTCCGCGCAGGATGAGGTCAGGACCTTCTCGATGGCATCGTGCTCGGCCCGCGTCATCCAGAGCCCGTACTTGGCCTTTACCGCGGTCTGCGTGGCGACGTACTCGCAGCGGAATCCCCTGTTCGGCGGCAGCCAGGTCGCGGCGTCGCCGTCGCCCTTGGCCCCGTTGGTGGGACCATCTGCGGCCCGCAGGTTCAGCGGATCGTTGGCGAATGCTGCGCGTTGGCCGGAGGAGAGTTGCTGCGCGCCCTTCTGCCATGCATCGGAGAGCGCGACGACGTGGTCGATCTGGACCAGGGTGCTGGTCTTATTGCCGCGGACGAAGTCGATCGTCTGGCCGGTGTAGGGATCGACAAGGATGCCGGTCATGACGATGCAGTCCCTGGTGCCGGCTTTGAATGTCTCGTTGGAAAGGTCGCGGGAGAGGACGTCGTTCCGGGCATCGCAGCCGTTGTGGTCCGGATCCAGCCACCCGTCGCCGAACTGCTCACGCGAGTAGCCGGTCTTCGGAGCGCGGCCCTTGATCTGGATGGTTGCCAGCTGCTCCAGCGCAGTACCGGCCGATGGTGCGGCGGTCTGCACGGACTCGGCCGCTCCGGCCGGCGCCGGCACTTGGGCGACGTGGCCTGGAGTGCAGGCCGTCAGGGACGCGGCTGTGAGGAAGGCTGCGGTCAGGGAGAGGACACGGCGGCGGATAGTCTGCATATTCCTTAGGTGTTGGGGAGATCTGGCGGATCACGCCCTCCAGCCTATGACCGTGTTGCCCGCACACCGACGAGGCTCGCCCTGCCGGGCGGCGGCGGGCGCCTAGGGAGCGGGGTCGGCGCCGCTCTCCCCCGGCCGGTGACCGGAAACGGCGGCGCGCCCGTCGCCCTCTTCATGCCCGCCTTTGTCCTTGCCGAAGGGCAGCACCTTCAGCAGCGGATGCAGGACGACCATCACGACGAGGCCCCAGGCAAGCCCGAGGACGGCCGAGCACAGGGTGTTCACAAGCCAGGCCAGGAAGCCGCCGACTACCGCGATCCCGGCGAAGGGTTCCTCGAGGAAGTGGACCAGGTCGTACGGCGCATGCCAACCGAGGTCGTGCGCCCCTTGGAGCATGATGTGGCCGCCGACCCAAAGCATCGCGATTGTCCCGACAAAGGTGATCGCGCCCAGCACGGCGGGCATGCCCTTGACGAGCAGCCGTCCAAAACGCTTCGAGCCCTCGGAGTCCTTGGTTGTCAGGTGCAGGCCGATATCGTCCATCTTGACGATGAGTGCGACCGCTCCGTACACGAGCACAGTGATCGCGATCGCCACGACGACCAGGATGACCGCCCTGACCCACAGGGCCTGGTCCGCCACCTCGTTCATGGCGATGACCATGATCTCGCAGGACAGGATGAAGTCGGTCGTGATTGCGCCCTTGACGACCTTGCCCTCCGCCTCCCGGCCGCGTTCGACGGCGGGAGCCTCTTCGCCGCCGTGGTGGCCGCGGAGCCTGTGCCAGACCTTCTCGGCACCCTCGTAGCAGAGGTAGGTGCCGCCCAGCATGAGGATGAACGGAATGATCCAGGGGATGAAGGCGCTGATGAGCAGCAGCGCCGGGAGGATGATCACGAGCTTGTTCCGCAGCGAGCCCCAGAAGATCGTCTTGATCATCGGGAGCTCGCGGGACGGGTCGGTGCCGGACACGTACTGCGGCGTGACGGCGGCGTCGTCGATCACTACGCCGGCGGCCTTGGTTCCCGCCTTGGCCGCTCCGGCGGCGACGTCGTCAACCGAGGCGGCAGCGATGCGGGCCAGGGCTGCGACGTCGTCGAGCAGGGCAACGAGACCGCCGCTCACAGGTCGCCTCCGGACTGCTCGACGGCGGACTGCTGGGCGCGGCTGGCACGTGGGATCGGCATATTCCGAGTATATGTTGGCCGCAACCGGCGGCCGTAGGAGTCAGCAAATTCCGTCGAAGGGATTTGCCGCAGGGGTTAGCCGGCCCTCCCTCCACGGTCACTTGCTGGCGCGACCTCGCGGACGCCCGTGGTACCTGGTTCGCAGGTGATGCCGGGCCGGGTGCAGGCGCACGGCCGCTCTGGTTCCATCGCCGGCATCGCCGAAGACGCGGTTTTGCGGGAAGGAGCGCAGGAGGAGCGCTCGGGTGACGGCCGGAATCCGTAGAAGAGTGGAGCCTAGGGGAATCGAACCCCTGACCTTTTCATTGCGAACGAAACGCTCTACCAACTGAGCTAAGGCCCCGAGTAACTGCGTAGATCATATGACCGCTGTGGCCGAATCGCCAAAAACGGATGTAGCGAGACCCCCGCTCCATCCGGCAGGCTTCCGGCTGGATCGGGGGTCTTCAGCTGTGAACAACAGGTTGGATCCTTGCGGGATCCGTCCGCAGATCCTCGGCGGGGTAGGCCGGCTTCTCTGCACCTTGGCGGGTGGAAGCTTGTGGCTCGTCCCGCGTTGCCTCCAATCGGAGCATATCGCCAGCAATCCGTGCAATAGTTGCCTCATTGGTTGATCAATCCGACCAACACAGCAGCGGGATATCGGACAGAAGGTGGTCAGATTGCAGCAACTGGACCCCACGGACCGCCGAATCATCCTTGCCCTGGACGAGGATCCGCGCATTCCGGTCATGATGCTGGCGCAGAAACTCGGGCTGGCGCGCGGGACGATCCATTCGCGGCTCGAGCGGATCAAGGCGGCGGGCATCCTCCGCCCCCATTCGGCGCGGATCCTCCCCGAAGCCGCGGGACGAGGCGTGATGGCCATGGTGAGCGCGGAGCTGGACCAGAGCAAGCTCAACAAGGCCGTCGAGGCGCTGCGCAGGATCCCCGAGGTCCTCGAATGCCATGCCCCGGCCGGCGACACGGACCTGCTCATCCGGGTGGTGGCGAAGAGCCCCGACGATCTCTACCGGGTCAGCGAGGAAATCCGGCTCTGCCCCGGCATCACGCGGACCTCCACGCAGATGTTCCTCCGCGAGGTGATTCCCTACCGGACCACGGGGTTGCTCCAGGAGGACTGAGTCGGCAAGCCTGCGAAGGGGCGCCGTCAGGCGAAGAAGTGCACCAGGACCCCGATCGTCCAGATGCTGCCGGCGGCAAACGCGCAGCCGAGTTCCACCAGGATTCCGATTCCCATCGCCTTGAGGGCAACCCCGCTCGAGGCCAGGGCCAGACCGAAGTCGCGCTGCCGGACGTACTCACTGAGCAGCAAACCCGCGGCGAACCCGATGAAGAGGCCCAGCACCGGAATCACGAACATGCCCACCAGCCCCGCGACGATGCCGACCACAATCGAGTGGTTCGGAATCCTGCGGGCCTTGAGCCGCTTCCCGGTCAGCACGGCGCTGGCCCCCGCCCCGATGGCCACCAGCACCGCGCCGAGCCCGAAGACGACCCAGCCGAGCGTGCTCTGCAGCACCAGCGCCCAGATCAGCACGCTGGCGGCGATGGTGATGCTGCCGGGCAGGACCGGGACGACGATGCCGGCGATGCCGACCGCGATGAGCAGTCCGCAGATGACAGTGGTGATGACCTGGGCTTCCATACGCCCAGCCTAAGCGGCCTTGCGGGCCTCTTCCGCGCCGGCGGCACGTTCGCGCCGCTTCCGGCGCCACAGCACGAAGGCCAGCGCTCCCGCCAGCAGGATGCCAATAACGACGGCGGCGGCCGGCGAGGCGAGCACCAGGCCCAGCCATGCGGCTACGGCCGCGAGGCCGACCGTGGCGTAAACCACGGCCCAAATGATGCTGCCGGCCATAACGGCGGGCAGGAAACGGACCAGGTGCATGCGGGCGATGCCGGCGCTGGCAATCACGGCCGTCTGCAGGCCGATGGTGAGGAAGCACAGTGTCACGGCGAGGGGCCCGAACCGGTCCATCAGGCGCTCCGCGCGCTTCATCACGGGGCCGTCGAGATGCTTCTCGAGGGACGTGCGGCGGGCCCCGGCGGCGGCGCCGCGGCCCAGCCAGTAGGTCGCGTTGGAGCGGATCATGGCGCCGCAGAAGAGGGCAAGTATTGCCCATTCGAGAGGCAGTTCAAGGAAGATGTCCATCGCCCTCCTTTCCGCGGATGCCAGCCCCGTCAATTCTACTGCGCGTAGAATCGACCGGTTGAACCCTCCGCCGCGGTAACGTCCCGCCCCGTGACGATTATTCCGCCGCTGCGGCGCTATTCCTCGTTGCGGTAGTCGTAGATGGTGCTGCCCTTCCCGTAACCGGGATCGGCCTTCGAACGCGTCATCCGGTGGTCTTCGCCGTGCTCGAAACAGTCCGTACTGGAGTCGGCCACCAGCAGCAACTGTCCGTCGCGCTCCACCACGTCCACCTGCACTGACTGCCCGCGGCCGGCATAGCCGACAAACAGTACGCTGCCCGCCGGGCGCCCGAAGCCCTCGGCGGGAGGCGGCTGCGCCGGCTCCCATCCCTCCCCGTCGAAGTGGCTCCGCAGTTCTGCCTCCAGCGCGGCCAGGTCCGTGTTCCTTTCCAGTTCTCCCTGCAGGGCCACGCGCCACCGCGTCCGGGTCTGCGGCTTGTCGTCTTCCGGTCTCAGACAGCTGATCTCCCGGTCGTTCAGCACCGCTGCGGCGGATGTGCTGCTGTCCATGATGGCCGCGACGACTGCCCGGGCGGACTCGCCCGCCCGATCCAGCTCCGGGCTTTCTGCTCCAGTCACAGTTTCCGTTCCGCAGCCCGCAAGCAGCAGCGCAAGGGCCGCCAAGGCTGACAATGATCGTTTCATCGGGTTGGCACGGTCTTCCAGTTGTCGAATCCTGCCGGGTCCGCTTCGAGCGGGCTGTAGCTGACGACGCCCCTGCCGGCGACGGCAAGTTCATCCTCGACATAGGCTACGGCGTCCGTGCCGTTGATGACGGCCCGCATGTTGGCCACGGCAGTGGACTGTTCCATGAAATAGTCCGTGTGCCCGCCGAGCAATCCGGAGGACGGATCGCTGCTGACCGCGAAGCCCGACTCGAGCCGCACCGCGTCCAGCTGGGCGGGCGAGCCGCCGTGGGTCCAATGGCCCAGCAGCTGCGCCCAGGCGATCGGATCGTCCCGGGTCTGGATCCAATAGCGGTTGGCCTCGGCGTTGCCTGTGTCCTCCGCGCTGTGGATATCCGGACCGGGGCCGGCCGGAGCCAGGTACACAACGTTGTCCGTGGCGTAGCCTGCCTGTTCGGCCGCCCCGTGCAGCGACGCGCCGGCGCTGTAGGAAATGGTGGTGGTCACCGCTGCCGCCGGCCTCTCAAGCTCCGCCGCGTGGCCGAAGGCGGACAGGCCTGCGGCGCCGCGGCGGGAGTAACCGTCCGTGACGTTGTCCGGAATGGTGTCCGGCAGGTCCGCGCCCATCCAGTAGAAGCCCACAGTGTCCCTGCTGCCGTCGTAAAGAATGTCCAGCCGGTCGCCGTACTCCTGGTTTGTGGCCAGGCTCGCCCCCGTGCCCGGCACGAGCGTGAAGACGCTTGTGGTTCCGGCGGACATTTGGCCCCGCATTTCCACGTACCGGCCGTCGCCCTCGTCGCTGACCAGGACCACCTGGCGGTGGTTGTCGATCGCCCATTGATACCCGTCGACGGCGGCACGCTCCTCGGCGACGGCGTCTTTGAGCTCTTCGTACTCCTGCAGCTGCTGCAGGTAGACGTCGCCGGCCGCCCGCCCGAGCCAGGGGTTGGGTTCCGGAGCCTCGGTGGCCGACAGCTGCTCCGTCAGCCGGTCGAGGGAGGTTTGGCGCTTCTGCTGCTCGGCGACAATATTGATCCTGTTCGCCAGCACCCGGTACGCAAACGGTATTCCGTTGGCCCCGCCGAGAAGAGCCGGATAGAGCAGGACGAACTTCGTCTGCTGTTCCACGGGAAGCGCCAGGAAAGCGTCCCTGATCCCCCGGATGCCGGTTTCCTTGCCGCCGCGGCCCGCCGCCAGTGCCGCATCCAGCGCGGCCTCCGGGGAACCCGGTGGATGCGGAGGCATCCGGTTTCCCTGCAGCAGCGCCACAGCGTCCGGATGGGCGGTCGCCCAATCCTGGAGTTCGCCCGGCGGGAGGCCGGCCAGACGCACGGCGAGCGACTCGGCGGCCGCGTGGACTGCGTCGTCGAAGTGCCGGTCGAACTGCGCCCACGGCGTCACCGCCGGCAGTGCCGCCGCCGAGGCAATCCCCGGCCGGGGCAAGCCGGCCCCTGTACCGCCGGAGATGGCGGTCAAAGCCTGCACGCAGTCCTGCCGGATGTCCCTCCACCGGCGCGCTGCCTGCCTGATCTCCTCCGCCAGCTGCTGTTGCGCCCCGGCCCGGACCACGCTGGAGCGGTCGGGGGCTTCGCCGTCTTCCCCGGGGTCGGGCGGAGGATACTCGATGTCGAACCGGGCCACCCGCTCCCGCAGGTCATCGAGCACCCTCTTGAGCGGCCCCGCCTCGGCGGCGAAGTTTTCCAGCGCGGCGGCGGCCGCGCCGAACGCGTCCCGGAAACCGTCCGACGGCGCCGCCATCAGATTGAGCGCGTGCAGTACCTTCAGCTCCGTGGACGGCTCCTGGTAGTGCGCACCGATGGCCCGCCACCGGGTTCCCGCAGCGTCGGCGAAGGAGTCCACGTTGCCAGCCTGCCGGCGCAAGTCGGCCGCGCCGTCGAGGATCGCGCCGAATCCGGCCGTGATCCGCGGGACCTCCGGGAACGGCATCTCAGAGGAACCTGAGCAGGCCGGCCTGTACCGGGCCGGGCGTCGCCGCGGTGGCGGTGTGCAGGGCGTTCCCGGCCGTGGCGGCCATTTCCTCGTCACCGGCAGCGAAGGCGGCCGCGGCTTCCCCCACCGCCGCGGCCGAGGCATACATAGTTCCCGAGAGCTGGTCTGCCACCTGGTCCCGCTGCGACCAGAAGCCGGCAAAGGCGGCGGCTACATCCTCGGCCGTGCCGAAGGATCCCCGGACGCTTTCCGCCGTGGCCGCCAGCTGCCGGCCCTCGTCAACCAGGAACTGCCCTTGCGCTGCAACCTCCAACAGGACGCCGCGGACGCCCTCCACCGAGACTGAATATGCGGCCATACCCCTGAGGCTAGGGCTATGGCCGCACGCGGTCGATGGGCAGGAGTCCCCATCGGGTCCGGAGCCGGGCGGATCCCTACCGAACGCCCTTGATCTTGACCACGAACACCGCTCCCAGCAGTCCGATGACGGCGGCGAGCACGAACAGGGCCGTGTAGCCGCCGAGGTACAGCACCACGGGGGCCGCGACCAGCGGGGCAAATACCTGCGGCGACGAGTTGGCGATGTTGATGACGCCCATGTCCTTGCCGCGGTCGGCGGCGCTGGGCAGCACCTGCGTCAGCAGGGCGAAATCGACGGCGAGGAACATGCCGAAGCCGGCGCCCAGGACGGCGGCGGCTACCAGCGCCGTCGGCCAGGTCTGCCACAGCGCCACCAGGATCGACGCCGTGGCGATCGTGGCGGCGGAGGCGATGACGAACGGCTTCCGCCGGCCGATCCGGTCGCTCCAGGGACCTCCGATGACGGCGGTGACGATCACCATCAGCGCATAGATGCCGGTCAGCAGCAGCACGCCGGCCGCCGGGTCGGGATGTCCCACCGCGTCCTGCAGGAAGAAGAACAGGTAGAGCGTGAACAGGTTGTTGCCCAGGTTGACCAGGAACCGGGTCAGCCAGGCCCAGCCGAAGTCAGGGTGGCGCCGCGGGGAAATGTAGAAGCTCTTCAGGAACCGGCCCCAGGCAAACGGCGGACGCAGCGCCGGATCCAGCGGCACGTCCCGCCCCTTCACCAGGAACAGGACCACGCTCAGGAGCAGGAACACCGCGCAGTAGATGTAGCCGAGGACGAAGCCGCCGGCCAGGTTGGCCAGCACCGCACCGAAGACGATGCCGACGGTCTGCCCCATCGCAGCCAGCCCGCCGACCTGGCCGCGCTGCAGCGCCGGGACCCGGTCCGGAATGCCCGCCGTCACCGCGGCGTAGGCGCCGTTGCAGCCCGCCTGCACCAGGCACCAGGCGGCCACCATGACGGCGATGCTCGGCGCGCCGGCCAGCAAGAGCAGGGCGGCAAAAGCCAGCACGGCGCCGCCCAGAACCCAGGGCACCCGGCGCCCCAGCGCCGACGTCGTACGGTCGCTGAAGGCGCCGGCAATGGGGTTGGCGACCAGCGAAACGGCGGCTCCAAAACCGGTGGCCAGCGCGAGGACCGCCTCCTTGTTGGCCGCGTCGAAGGCCTGGGCCTGTTGCGCGAGGAGCACCTGCAGCGGGCCGAAGAAGGCCGCGTTGATGCCGACATTGACGAGGATGACCCCCGTGATCCAGCCGGGACCTACCCGCCGTGTCGGTTCGGCGAAGGCCGCGGCCGGCACCACTGGGCCGGCCGCCCCTCCGGGACTGGTCATGCGGGCGCTCCTAGATCCCGGCGAACTGCATGATGAATCCCATGCCGACGCTGGCCACCATCGCGACGATGATCAGCCAGACGATGGGCGTGCGGAACTTGCGCATAGTCTTCATGATCCCCAAGTCTAGGCCCCTGCGGCCTATCCGACCTGGGCCCTTCCGGCCCGCTTGGCCAGCTTCTTCAGGCCGTCGGAAACCCTGACCGGCTCCGGCCAGCGCGGCGGCAGGTTGTCCCCCAGCGTGACGCCGCGCAGCTTGCGGCCAAACATCGGCACGACCCATTCATGCATCCAGGCCCGCTCGCGGCGCAGCATTTCCCGCCAGCCGTACCGCTCCATCGGCCCGAGCGGCCGGATCTTCAGGGTGTGTTCGACGCCGAGCAGCTCCAGGACCTGCGCGGCCATGTACTTGTGGCCGGCCGGCGACATGTGCAGCCGGTCCGAATCCCACATCCGCTTGTCTTGGTAGGCGTCGAAAGTCCAGTGGTCCACCAGCAGCGCCCCGTACTTGCGCGCCAAAGTCCGCACCGCCTCGTTGTACTGCCAGTTCCGCCGGCGCATCGGCTCCAGCACGGAGGGCAGCATCACGTCGAACCCGGTGAAGAGCACCAGCCGGGCGCCGGTGGCCGCCAGCCGGGCCACGGCGGCCTCGTACTGCTCCAGCAGCTCGTCCATGTCCTTGCGGATCTCCAGGATGTCGTTGCCGCCGGCGTAGAACGTGATCAGCGTGGGATTCATGGCCAGGGCCGGCTCCAGCTGGTCCGCCACGATCTGGTGCAGCCGCTTGCTTCGCACGGCCAGGTTGGCGTAGCGCAGCTCCGGGTCCTTCTTGGCCAGCTGTTTGGCCAGGCGATCGGCCCAGCCGCGCACCCCGTTCGGAAACTTGCTGTTCCGGTCGCCCACGCCTTCGGTGAAGCTGTCCCCCAATGCGACGAATACCTCTGGCACCCGACCAACGCTAACCGCGGACGGAGAAGGGCCGGGAAACTCAAGATGAATTTCCCGGCTGCCCGGCGCAGCCGGGCCGGCGGGCGGCCGCCCTGCAGCCGCCCGCGCTGAGCACGCGCGGCCTGGCGGCCCTATGCTTGGAGCCATGATGCCGGACAAGAATTCCACCCCTCCCGCCGTCGCCGTGACCGGTTCCTCCGGCCGGCTCGGCGGCGAAACGGCGCGACTGCTCGCAGCCGAGGGGATCCCGCTTCGCCTGGTCCTGCGCGATGCCTCCCGCGCGCCCGGACTTCCGGGAACTACGACGGCGGTGGCGGACTTTAGCGATCCCGGCGCCTGCCGCCGGGCGCTGGAAGGCATCCGGACGGTCTTCATGGTGTCAGCGGCGGAATCCGAAGACAGGCTGCAGCAGCACTTCACGTTCATCGACGCAGCCATGGAGGCCGGCGTCGAGCACATCGTCTACACCTCGTTCGCCGGCGCGGATCCGGATGCGACCTTCACCCTGGCCCGGGACCATTTCGCCACCGAGGAGAAGCTGCGGGAGACCGGAGCCAAGTTCACCCTGCTGCGCAACAATTTCTACGCGGACATCCTGCCGGACTTCGCGGACCGGAACGGCGTGATCCGCGGGCCCGCCGAGGACGGGCGCGCGGCGTTCGTGGCCCGGTCCGACGTGGCACGCGTGGCCGCCGCCATTCTGCAGCAGCCCATCCCGCACGCCGGGTTCACCTACAACCTCACCGGTCCCGAGGCCCTCACGCTGGCGGAGGCCGCGGCCATCCTGACCGAGGCCACGGGCCGGCAGCTGAGCTTCCACAATGAGACCGTGGAGGAGGCGTACGCCTCGCGTGCCCGCTACGGCGCCCCGGCCTGGCAGCTGGACGCCTGGGTCAGCACCTACACCGCGATCGCGCGCGGCGAGCTCGCTAAGACCACCAACGACGTCGAACTGCTCACGGGCGAGGCCCCGCTCAGCCTGCACCAGCTGTTTTCGCGGCCGTTGAACTGACGCCGGGCCCCGCCCACGCGGGGCGGAACCGGCTCAGGCGTTCCAGAGTCCGTAGGAATCCGCGAGCGAGGAGATCTTCTCGGCGCGTGCCAGGCGGGGCAGGTAGGAGCCGTCGCCCACCACGGCCCCGGCGGCGTGCGCACTCAGCAGCTCGTGCGCCCAGCGGATTTCGGACTCGCTCGGCGACAGGCCCTTGTTGATGGTGTCCGCCGCCTCAAGCAGCAGGCACAGCTTCCCTGTCATGCCCATCGATGCCGTGACCTTGCAGGCCTCCAGCAGGTCCTCGCCCAGCATTCCGACGCTCGGTCCGTCGATCGGGCCGGGGAGCTGACCCACGCGGGAGGCGATCACGAGCCGCGAGCGCGCATAGGCGAGCGCCATCGGCTCGTCGCTGGCGCCGGTGTCGCGGCGGAAGTCGCCGACGCCGAATGCGAGGCGGAAGGTTCCGGGGGCGCTGGCGATCGCCGTCGCGTTCTCGATGCCGACGGCGGATTCGATCAGGGCGACCACCGGCGTGCCCGCGTGCAGGCGCATGGCCGTATGGGTGACCTGCTCGGGACGCTCCGTCATCGCGAGCATCACGCCGCGCAGGCCCGGCGCCTTGGACAGCGCGGCCAGGTCATCGGCCCAGTAGTCGGTTTCCATGCCATTGACCCGGACCCAGGCCGTCATGCCGTTCGACAGCGCTTCGACCACGCGTTCCCGGGCCTCGGCCTTGCCCGCCGCCGGGACTGCATCTTCCATGTCGAAGATGACGGAGTCGGCCTCGGAGGCAAGGGCGGGGGCGAAGTTGGCTTCGTCGGCAGCCGAAGCCAGGAGCCAGGAACGGGAGAGCTTCGCCGGCAGCGCTGCTGCGCGGCGGTTTCTGATCGTGGGCATATACAGAGCCTACTTAACCCGCGCGCGACCTGCTAACACGAGGGCGGTACTCTGCGGCCAACGTCACCTCCGGATCGGCGCCGCTGGCCGGCCTTGTCGGCCACCGCCGCCCCGTCCGCCTCCTCATGGTCCAGCCGTCCTTTTACTCCGCGGCCTGGGCCCCGATCCCAGGGTCCCGGTGGATTAGGGTAGGTGCTATGGCGCAGCTGAAACCACGCACCACGGACGCCCTGCCGGAGCCCGAATCCCGGCGGCTCGCCCGCGCGCTGGGCGAAAGCGATGACGTTACCGTCTTCGTCAATGGCACCACGGTGAAGCTGCCCGCCAAGGCGCGGGACGCCGTCGTCGATGTCCTGCGCCGCCTGGCCGACGGGGACGCCGTCATGGTCAGCTCCGCCGAGGGGCTGCTCAACACCTCCCAGGCGGCCGAAATTGCCGGGATCTCCCTGACGTACATGCGGAAGCTGACCGACGCCGGAACCATTCCCGTCGAGTACCGCGGCACCCACCGGCGGATCCGGCTGCGCGACGTCCAGGCCTGGCTCGAGTCGCGTGCGCAGACCCAGCGCGGCCAGCAGCAGCCCGGGCAGCGGCCCGCGGACTCCTAGGCGCCCGCCCCTTCCGACGGGGTATGCTTGTTCATTCTGGTTAAGCAGTAGCCGGATCCTTTCGTCTTTAAGGAATCCGTGGATCTGCACAACCCGCCCGCCGAATACGGCGCCGGCTCCATGCTCTACCTCCTCACCGCTGCCGCCGCCGCCCTGGAAGTCACCGCGGACAAGGCCCTGGCCCCGCTGGGCCTGAACCGGCAATCGCTGACCCTGCTGGAAAAACTCGCGGCGGGCCCGCTGAGCGCCGCCGAGCTCACCCTCCTCGCAGGCGCGCCGGGCGAAGACATTAAGGCGGTCCTCTCCGGGCTGGAATCCCGCGGCTATGTCGAGCGTCCCCAGTCCGGCGGACGGGGCGCCGGATACGTGCTGACGGACAAGGGACGCCGCGCCGCCGCAGCCGCCCAGCTGGCCGTCGGCCGTGCCGCCCATGCCGCAGGCGCGGCCCTGCCGGAGCTGCGGCCGCAACTGGCGGCGCTCATCAAAACGTTGGAGGCCACGGGCCGAGGTGAGGAACCCCACGCCGCGGACGTGGAATGAATCCTCCGGGCTTCCGGTTGCCATCCGTGTAACAACCACTTGGCTTAGGAGATTCATGAGCACCAAGGTCCTCACCCTCGTCGGCAGCCTCCGCGGCGCCTCCGTCAACCGCAAGCTGGCCGAGGCGGCCGCTGCCGTTGCTCCCGAAGGAGCAGAAGTGATTCTGTACGAGGGCCTGGCCTCCGTCCCCTTCTACAACGAGGACCTCGATGTAGAAGGCCAGGTACCGGCTGCCGCGGCAGCCCTGCGCGAAGCGGCCGGCGAGGCCGATGCCGTGCTGTTCGTGACCCCCGAGTACAACGGCACCACCCCGGCCGTGCTGACCAACGCCATCGACTGGCTGTCCCGCCCGTTCGGCGCCGGCGCCCTGAAGGACATGCCGGCCGCAGTGGTCAGCGCCTCCCCCTCCGGCTTCGGCGCCCAGTGGGCCAACGACAACACCCGCAAGGCCCTCGGTGTGGCCGGCGCGAAGGTCCTTGAAGACGTGTCCATCACCGTCGGCGGCCGGTTCGAGGTCTTCGCCGGGACCCACCCGAAGGACCACGCCGAGACCGCCACCGAACTGGCCGGCGTCGTTTCCGCGCTGGCTGGCGCCCTGGAGCCGGCCAACGCCTGATTCCGCCTCCGCCCCGCGCGGACCCCATGGGCCCGGCGCCGCTTCCCGAAAGGGGCAGCGGCGCCGGGCCTTCGCTTTGCCTCCATGGCTCCGGCAGCTGGGTGCCGGCCGCCCCGCCAAGGCCTAGGCTGGTGACCACCACGACAACCTTTGGGAGAACAGTGACTGGACAGACGGCACCCCTGCTGGACCTGCGAAACGGCGCCAGCATCCCGCTGCTGGGCCTGGGCACCTGGCCGTTGGACGACGCGGAGACCGCCGACGCCGTCGAACGCGCCCTTGGCTTGGGCTATCGGCTCATCGACACGGCCGAGAACTACGGGAACGAGGCCGGCGTCGGGGAAGGCGTGCGCCGCAGCGGGCTGGCCCGCGAAGACGTCTTCATCACCACGAAGTTCAACAAGGAATGGCACAGTTACGACGGCGCCCGGCGGGCCTTCGAAGCCAGCGCCGGGCGGTTGGGGGTCGAGTATGTGGACCTGCTGCTGATCCACTGGCCGAACCCGGAACAGGACCGCTACGTGGAGGCCTTCAAGGGCATGGCCGCACTGCTGGAGGAGGGGCTGGTCAGGGCGATCGGCACCTCCAACTTCAAGCCCGCCCACTTGCAGCGGCTGTTCGACGCCGGGCTGGTGCCCGACGTCAACCAGATCCAGCTGGATCCGCGGCACACGCGCGGCGACCTGGTCGAACTGCACCGCCGGCACGGCATCGCCACCGAGGCCTGGAGCCCGCTGGGCCGCGGCGGCTCGCTGCTGCGGGAGCCGGCCATTACCGCACTCGCCGGCAAGTACAACCGGACGCCGGCGCAGATCGTGCTGCGCTGGCACACGCAGCAGGGCTTCGTTGCCATCCCCAAGTCCGCCCGGCCGGAGCGCCTCGCCGAGAACCTCGCCGTCTTCGACTTCACGCTCGACGACGCCGAGGTCCGGGAGCTGTCCGCCCTGGACACCGGCGTGGCGGACATCTACGACGCGGACGAATTCGGTCACTGAGCCCGGCGCCGGACCTGCCGGCGGCTAGCGGTGGCCGGACAGCTGCCCGGCCACCGCTGCACGACGGCGCAGGGCGGCTCCCGTAGCCCGGGAACCGCCCTGCGCCTTATCGTCCGTCCGCCCGGCGCTTACTGCACCGTCATCGCGCCCACGTCCGGGTCCTTCTCGACGTATCCGTACTTCACCGTCAGCTTGCCCATGTCGCCGAGCACCTCGGTGGGCAGGTCGGCGTCGAAGGTTTCCATCTTCAGGCCCTTCGCCACGGACTCGTCCATTCCCATGAAGTCCGGCAGCACGGCGCGCACGCCTTCCGGGTCCGCCTCCGCGGCCGCGAGCGTCTCGGTCACGGCGGCCTTGAAGTCTGACACGATCCCGGGATTCTCGCTGGCGAAGCTTCCGCTGGTGAAGGTCACCATGGTCGGCAGGCCCGGCAGCGCCTTCTGGTTCGGGTAGCCCAGCAGCTTGTAGTCCTTGTTGGCCAGCGCCTTCGCCTGGAACGGCTCCGGAATCCAGATGGCGTCCACATTGCCGCGCTCGAGCTGCGCTTCCATGTCCGGGAACGGCATCTCGCTGAACTTCAGCGCCTTCGGGTCGCCGCCGTCGATCGCCGCGCTCTCCATGATGGTCAGGTCGCCCTGGGTCTTCAGGGTGTTGACTGCGGTGGTCTTGCCCGCAAGGTCCGCGAAGGATTCGATGCCGGAATCCGCCTTGACGACGACGGCATTGATGTCCTCGCCTTCGGCCTTCGAGTTGCTGTAGCCGGTCACGATCTTCATGTCCAGGCCCTTGTCCACGGCCGTCATGACCGAGAGCGGATTGCCGACGGCGAAGTTCATGGTGCCGGTGGAGACGGCGGGCAGCATGGCCGCGCCGCCCTGGCCGGTCTGGAGCTCGACGTCCAGCCCGTGCTTCTCGAAGATCCCCTCGTCGATGCCGTACTGCATGGCGCCGGAGGGGGCGATGGGCAGGACGCCGACGGTGACCTTCTGCAGGCCGCCGCTGGCCGCCGCCCCGCTGCCGCCCGGCTCGGAGGAGCCGGAGGGCGAACCTGAACCGCAGCCGGTCAGGGCGAGCGCTGCGATCGCGCCGCCGGCCAGCAGTGTGGCAAACCGCTTCTTCATAGTGATGCCTCTTCCTTGAGGTGGTTGGGGGCCGCTACTTGACCAGGACGGCGTTGACGTCCGGTGCCTTCGAAACAAAGTCGTACTTCTGCATCAGCTCGCCGAGCTTGGTCATCTGCTCGGTCCGCAGTTCACCGGAGAACTCTTCCATGTTGATCGCCTGGGCCTTTGCCTCGTCGAGCTTGAGGAAGGTGGCCACGGTACTCTTCAGCCCCTTCTGGTCGGCCTCGGCCGCGTCCAAGGTCTCGGCGAGTGCGGCCTTGAAGTCCGCGACGGCCTCCGGGTTTTCCTGGGCGTACTTGCCGGAGGTAAAGGCCACCATCGTCGGCAGCCCGGGGATGACCTCCTGGTAGTTGTAGCCCAGCAGCTTGTTGTTCTCGTCGGCCAGCGCGTTGGCCACGAACGGCTCTGCCATCCACGCGGCGTCGATATTGCCCCGCTCCAGCTGCGCCGGCGCATCCGGGAAGGCGACCTCGCTGAACTTCACGGCCTTGGGGTCCCCGCCATCCTTCTCGACGGCCTCCATGATGGTCAGGTCGCCCTGCGTGTTCACCGCGTTGACGGACACGGTCTTGCCCGCCAGGTCCTTCCACGAATTGATCCCGGAGTCCTTCTGGACGACGACACCGGTGATGTCGTCACCCTCGGCCTTTGAATTCGAGTAGCCCGAGACGATTTTCATGTCCAGGCCCTTGTCCACGGCGACGAGGGTGGAGAGGGGGTTGCCGATTCCAATGTTGATGCTGCCCGTCGAGACCGCCGGAAGCATGGCCGCGCCCGCGGAGCTGGTCTGGAACTCGATGTCCAGGCCGTGCTTCTCGAAGATGCCCTTGTCGATCCCGTACTGCACGGCGGCCGACGGCGCGATCGGCAGGACGCCGACAACAACCTTGGTCAGGTCCCCGTTGGCGGCTTCGGAGCCGGCCGGAGCCGCGCCGCCGGACGGCGAACCGCTGCCGCAGCCCGTCAGCGCCAGCGCAGCGACTGCGGCGACCGCAAGCATCTTGCCGAAGTGCTTCTTCATACTCTGCTCCTAGAAGTGGTGGGCCGTAGTGGTCGGCCGGGGGTCAGGCGTAGAACCGGGCGAGGAATTCGGCGACGACGGCCGGACGCTCCTCGCCTTCGATCTCGATGGTGTTGCTGGTCTTGATCTGGACGCCGCCCTTGACCTCGGTGACCTCGGTGATCGTGGAGTGCATGCGGACCTTCGCGCCGACCTTGACCGGATTGGTGAACCGGACGCGGTCCAGGCCGTAGTTGACCTTGGTCTTGACGCCCTCGACGTCGAACAGCTCGCTCCAGAACGGAATGATCAGCGACAAGCTGAGGAAGCCATGGGCAATCGGGGCGCCGAACGGACCGTCCTTGGCGCGCTCCGGGTCGACGTGGATCCACTGGTGGTCGTTGGTCGCCTCGGCAAAGGTGTTGATCTGCTCCTGCGTGATCTCGATGTAGCTGGTGTAGCCGAGGTCTTTGCCGACCAGGCCGGGCAGTTCCTCGAACGTGACGGTGGTAGTGCTGGCGGTGCTCATGGGATGCTCCTCGTGGTGCTTGCGGGTGGGTCCGGCGTTGGCCGGTCTAGCGGAAAGCCCCGGTGCCGGTGATAGCCCGGCCCACAATCAGGGCGTTGATTTCGTGTGTGCCTTCGTAGGAGTAGACGGCTTCGGCATCCGCGTGGAAACGCGCGACGTCGGTGTCCAGCGTGATCCCGTTGCCTCCTACCAGCTCGCGCGCCAGGGCGACGGTTTCCCGCATCCGGGCGCAGGTGAACATCTTGGCCAGCGCGGAGTTCTCGTCCTTGAAGATGCCGGCCTCCTGCTGCTGGGTCAGCCGAACCACCATGCCGAGCGAGGACGTGACGTTACCCAGCATCGTGGCAAGCTTCTCCTGCACCAGCTGGAAACCGGCCAGCGGCTTGCCGAACTGCTCGCGCCCCGTCACGTACCGCACGGCGGCCTCGTAGGCTCCGGCCTGCAGCCCGGCGGCGATCCAGGCGACGTCCGACCGCATGTTGCGCAGCAGGCCGGCGACGTCGGCGAAGGAATTGATCCGCTGCAGGCGCTCGGATTCCGGCACGCGGACGTCCGTCAGCGTGATGTCCGAGTTCTGCATCATGCGCAGCGCGGTCTTGCGCTGGATCTTGGACAGCTCCACGCCCGGCACGTCGGTGGGCACCAGGAACGCCTTGACCTGCCCGTCCGCCTCGTCGCGGGCGAACACGGCCAGCACATCGGCCGAGACAGCTCCGCCGATCCAGCGCTTGTGCCCGTTGATGACCCAGTCCCCGCCGTCGCGCCGCGCGCTGGTCGCCAGCCCGCCGGCAATGTCGGAGCCATGCTCCGGCTCGGTCAGCGCGAACACGCCCTTGTACTCGAAGGAGCGGATCAGCGGATCCAGCCGCGCCGCCTGCTCGTCGCTGCCGCCGAGGTTGACCGCAGTGCGGAAGAGGCCGGACTGGGCGTTGTAGAACGTCGCCACGGAGGCATCGGTCCGGGCCAGCTCGAAGTTCCGGAAGCCGGTGTACAGGCCGCCGGGCACCGCGCCGCCCGCGGTCAGCTCCTCCGGGTCCATCAGCCTGAGGTCGAACAGCGGCTTGGTGATCTGGTAGGGAAACTCGCCCTGCTCCCAGTAGTCCGCCAGCAACGGCTTGACCTGCTGGTCCAGCACCGCCCGCAGCCGGCTCAGCACCGACAGCTCGGCCCCGCTGAGCAGGGACGAGAAACCGTACTGGTCCGAGGGATAGAGCGCGGTCTGCTCCTGCACGCCGGCGGCGGCGCTCACGGCTGCCCGCCCGTGCCCAGTCCCAGCAGGCGCATCGCGTTGTGCTTGAGGATCTTCGGCCGGACCTCGTCCTTCAGCGGCAGGTCGGCAAAGGCACCCAGCCACTTCTGCGGCGTGATTAGGGGGAAATCCGTTCCGAAGAGGACCTTGTCCTGCAGCATGGAGTTGGAGGCCCTTACCAGCGACTCCGGGAAGTACTTCGGCGACCAGCCCGAGAGGTCGATCCACACGTTGGACTTGTGCGTGGCGATCGAGTTGGCCTCGTCCTGCCACGGCACCGAGGGGTGCGCCATGATGACCTGCAGCCCCGGGAAGTCCGCCGCGACAGCGTCCAGCAGCAGCGGGTTGGAGTAGGCCAGCTTGATCCCGTAACCGCCGGGCAGGCCGGCGCCCATGCCGTTCTGGCCGGTGTGGAAGATCGCCGGCAGGCCGATCTCCTGCAGCGCCTCCCAGAGAGGGTAGAACTCCCCCTGGCTCGGGTCGAAGCCCTGGAGGCTCGGGTGGAACTTGAAGCCACGGACCCCATAGTCCTCCGCCAGCCGCTTGGCCCGCACAATCGCTTCCGACCCGGTCAGCGGGTCCACGGAGCCGAACGGGATCAGCACGTCATTGTTCCGCGCGGCCCCTTCGACGATGTCCTCGATGCTGTTCGGCTTGTGCGAAAGCTTGGTCCGCGCATCCACGGTGAACACGACGGCGGCCATGTTCAGCGCCCGGTAGGTCTCGGCGATGCTGTCCAGGGACGGCGTCCGCTCCTCCGCCTTGAAGTAGGCACTGGACGCGTCCATCAGCGCCGGGGGCAGCGAACAGTGCCCGTGGCCGTCGATCTCCACATGCACGTGCATGTCGATCGCATCCAGCGCCGCCGCGTCGACGCCGAGCTCGTACGCCTTGACCGCCACTACTTGCTCCCCGCCGTCTCCGGCTGCAGTTCCGCCGGCAGCGGCGGGAACTCCTCGCCGACGCTCTGCAGCTGCCGGCCGAACAGCTCGTCGAACTGCTCGCCCAGCGCCTCGTAGGTCCAGCCGCCGTCGCGGTACTCGGTCGCCACGGCCTCCGGGTGGGACCACAGCTGCAAGCGGTCGCCGCCGACGCCGATCGCCTGGCCGGTGACCTTGGCGGCCGCATCGGAGGCGAGGTACGCGACCAGCCCGGCAACGTCGTCGGCCGTTCCGAAACCAAGCTCCTTGCGGAAGAAGTCCGGCATGGCCTCTCCGCGCTCATCCGCCTCGACCGCCTTCTGGAAGAAGGGCACGGTCTTGGTCATCGCGGTGGCGGCGACCGGAATGACGGCGTTGGCGGTGACGCCGGCCTTCTTCATCTCCAGCGCCCAGGTGCGGACCATGCCCACGATCCCGGCCTTGGCGGCGGCATAGTTCGTCTGGCCGAAGTTGCCGCGCTGGCCGGTGGGCGAGCCGATGGTGATGATGCGGCCGGCGATGCCGTTCTCCTTGAAGTAGGCGTAGGCCTCGCGGACGCAGGTGAAGGTGCCGCGCAGGTGCACGTTGATGACCAGGTCGAAGTCCTCGTCCGTCATCTTCAGCAGCGACTTGTCGCGCAGCACGCCCGCATTGGTGACCAGGATGTCCAGCCGGCCGAAATTGTCGACGGCGGCAGCCACCAGCTGCTTCGCAGTCTCCGTCGGGCCCACCGGGGCCACCACGGCTACCGCCCGGCCACCCGTGGCGGTGATGCTGGCAACGGCTTCGTCCGCGACCTGCTGGTCAACGTCGTTAATCACGACGGCGGCGCCCTGCTTCGCCAGTTCCTGGGCATAGGCCAGGCCAAGCCCGCGGCCGCTGCCGGTAACGATGGCTGCTTTTCCTGCCAGTGACATTACGAAAGCTCCTTTGCTCAGGTGCCGGCCGATCGCCGGAACCAGCGTGCGACTGTTCCAAAATCAATGACAACGTATACCATTGATAAAGTCAACAGATTTTCGGCAGGACCTGCCCGGACAAGATGCGAGGAACCATGGCGGTACAGAAGACGGCAGAGCCCCGCTCCGCCCGCACAACCGAGGCGGCGGAAGCGGAAGAGGCGGCCGCGGGTCCGGAGCGGCTCATGGCCGCCGAACTGGCCGACGAAATCGAGTTCCTGACCGCGCGCGCCCGCTCCGTGGGCTCCGGCCGGGCGAACATCGCCCTCAAAGAGCTGGACCTCAAGGTACGCTCCTACTCGGTGCTGTCGCTGGCTTGCAGCGACCTCAACCCCTCGCAGCGCGAACTGGCCGACTTCCTCAGCCTGGATCCCAGCCAGATCGTGGCCCTCGTGGACGAACTCGAACGCCGCGGAGCCGTCACCCGGGAAGCCGACGCCCGCGACCGCCGATCCAAGGTCATCGCCGCCACCCCGGAGGGACGACGGCTCTACAAGCAGGCCTTCGCCTTGGTGCGCACTTCCGAAGAGCACTCGCTCGGCGAGCTCAGTCACGAAGAACGCGGCCAGCTCCGCGCCCTGCTCAGGCGCATCGCTTTCAAGTCCGCCGACTGAGGAGCGGCGGCCCGGCCGGGGTCCGCCGTGTCACGATGTTGAGGAAGACGGTCTCCTGGATCGCGGCCGCGGCCGCTGGGGCTAACGCTACAGACGTTTGACCAGCAGGTTCGGATGCAGCTCCCGCCAGCCGTCCTGCTGCAGCTCGGACGAATCGAAGCCGTCCGTCACGAGCATGGCCTGCACACCATCGATGCCGGTCGCCACCGGCGCCTTCTCCGCGCAGCCCACGACCCAGGACGAGCCGTCGCGCTGCCCGTCGATCACAATGCATGCCGCGGACGCCGCCCCGTCGGCCGCGGGTTTCGCCGCATAGAACGCGACTCCATCGGACTCGGCCAGGAAACGGGAGCTCGCGGTGTCCAGCTCAGCCGCCTTCAGGTATGCCGGCAGGGCGTCGCGTGGTGCCGCCTCTTCCTCGAAAGCACCTACTCCCTCGGGAGCACCGCAGGCCGCCAGCATCAACGCGGCCAGCCCGGTGACCACTGACAGAATCATCCGCCTCATAGCCAGCCTCCCCTCGGTCCAACCAAAGTAAGCGCAGCCCAAGTGGAGGGCGGAGCGGTTCCCGGCTTCGTTTCGATAACGGTTCCGGACACCGCCCCTCCCCTGCGCAAACGGCGGTTGCCCTCCCCTACAGGAAGGGCAACTGCCACTGGGACCCTGCTGGAGCTTCCCGGTACGGCCGAAGACGCTCAGGCCTGCCGGGCCGCGGCGGGGCGGTGTCCGGCTTTGGCGAGCTGGATTTGTTCGTAGACGTGGTGGCGCAGCTCGGTGAACCTTGGGAGGGCGCGGGTGTTGAGCTGGTCGCGTTCGTCGGGCAGGTCGATGGTGATGTCTTCCTGGATGACGGTGGGCGAGGAGGAGAGGATGATGACGCGCTGGCCGAGGTAGACGGACTCATCGATGTCGTGGGTAACGAACAGGACGGTCACGCC
>NZ_BRVS01000031.1 GCF_026011795.1 Arthrobacter mangrovi
CCAAAACCATAGGGACACCCTCCGGCGTTTCCGGACAGGGGAGGGCGCCCGGGAGCCGTCCGGCGCACCTCCAAACTTGAGTGCCAGCGGCTCAAGTTGGGTTGACATCCTCGAGGCCCTGAGTAAACTTGAGTTCAGAACGCTCAATCCCGAGCCGCCCGTTTCGGGGCCGGCACGCCTGAGATCCATGGCCGCCAGGCCAGCCAAGAAAGGACAAGCGTATGTCTCGTGCAGTAGGTATCGACCTCGGAACCACCAACTCCGTGGTTTCCGTGCTGGAAGGTGGCGAGCCCACCGTTATCGCCAACGCCGAGGGCGGCCGCACCACGCCCTCCGTTGTCGCCTTCTCGAAGGCCGGCGAGGTCCTCGTCGGCGAGATCGCCAAGCGCCAGGCGGTCAACAACATCGAGCGCACCATCTCTTCCGTCAAGCGCCACATGGGCACCGACTGGAAGAAGGAAGTCGACGGCAAGAACTACACCGCGCAGGAGATTTCCGCCCGCATCCTGCAGAAGCTTAAGCACGACGCCGAGTCCTACCTGGGCGAGAAGGTCACCGACGCGGTGATCACCGTTCCGGCGTACTTCAACGACGCCGAGCGCCAGGCCACCAAGGAGGCCGGCGAAATCTCCGGCCTGAACGTCCTGCGCATCGTGAACGAGCCGACCGCCGCTGCTTTGGCCTACGGCCTCGACAAGGGCAAGGAAGACGAACTCATCCTGGTCTTCGACCTCGGCGGCGGCACCTTCGACGTCTCGCTGCTGGAAGTCGGCAAGGACGAGGACGACTTCTCCACCATCCAGGTCCGCGCCACGGCGGGTGACAACCGCCTCGGCGGCGACGACTGGGACCAGCGCGTCGTCGACTACCTGCTGAAGCAGGCCAAGGCCAAGGGTGCCGACCTGTCGAACGACAAGATCGCGCTGCAGCGCCTGAAGGAAGCCGCCGAGCAGGCCAAGAAGGAACTGTCCTCGGCCTCCTCCACCAACATCTCGCTGCAGTACCTCTCCGTGACCCCCGAGGGTCCGGTCCACCTGGACGAGCACCTCAGCCGCGCCAAGTTCCAGGAACTGACCGCGGACCTGCTGGAGCGCACCAAGAAGCCGTTCCATGACGTCATCAAGGAGGCCGGCATCAAGGTCTCCGACATCGACCACATCGTGCTCGTCGGCGGTTCCACCCGTATGCCGGCCGTGTACGACCTGGTCAAGGAGATGGCCGGCGGCAAGGAGCCCAACAAGGGCGTGAACCCGGACGAGGTTGTCGCCGTCGGCGCCGCCCTGCAGGCCGGTGTCCTGAAGGGCGAGCGCAAGGACGTCCTGCTGATCGACGTCACCCCGCTGTCCCTGGGCATCGAGACCAAGGGCGGTGTGATGACCAAGCTGATCGAGCGCAACACGGCCATCCCGACCAAGCGTTCGGAGACCTTCACCACCGCGGACGACAACCAGCCCTCCGTGGCCATCCAGGTCTTCCAGGGCGAGCGCGAGTTCACCCGGGACAACAAGCCGCTGGGCACCTTCGAGCTGACCGGCATCGCGCCGGCCCCGCGCGGCGTCCCCCAGGTGGAGGTCACCTTCGACATCGACGCCAACGGCATCGTGCACGTTTCCGCCAAGGACAAGGGCACCGGCGCCGAGCAGTCGATGACCATCACCGGCGGCACCGCGCTGTCCAAGGATGACATCGACCGCATGGTCCGCGAGGCCGAGGAGCACGCCGCCGAGGACAAGAAGCGCCGCGAAGCCGCCGACGTCCGCAACTCGGCCGAACAGCTGGCCTACTCCGTGGGCAAGCTGCTGACCGACAATGACGAGAAGCTGCCCGCCGAGGTGAAGACCGAGGTCCAGGCCGACGTCGACGCCCTCAAGGCCGCTCTGGAGAAGCAGGATAACGACGACGAGGTCAAGGCCGCGTTCGAGAAGCTGCAGGCATCGCAGACCAAGCTGGGCGAGGCCATCTACTCGCAGGCCCAGGCCGGCGCTCCCGGTGAAGGCGCTCCTGCCGGCGACGGCGCTCCCGGAGCCGGATCTGCCAACGCCGACGAGGACATTGTCGACGCCGAAGTAGTCGACGAGGAAGAGAAGAAGTAACCATGCCCCACCACGGTAACGAGCACGAACACGAGTCAGAGCCGGTGAGCTTCCGCGACAACCGGAAGATCGACCCGGAGACGGGCAAGGTCCGTGGGCCGCAGGAGGAGGCTGCCGCCCGGGATGCGGCAGCCTCCGCGGAGGCAGCAGGCCACGACCACGAGGATGTCACTCCCGTGGACGCGGCCCACGACTCCGGGGACGCACTGGCGCAGGCCGAGCAGATCCTCAACGAGGCCTCGGCCGAACCCGCGGCTGACCAGGCCCTGGTCGAGGAACTCCGCAATGACCTGCTGCGGCTGCAGGCGGAGTACGTCAACTACCGCAAGCGCGTGGAACGGGACCGGGCGGTGGCCGGAGAAATGGCCGTCATCGGCGTCCTGAACTCCCTGCTGCCGGTGCTCGACGACATCGACGCCGCCCGCCAGCACGGCGACCTGACGGACGGCCCGTTCGCAGCGATCGCCAACAAGCTGGACGGCGTGCTGGAGCAGTACGGCCTGAACCGGATCAACGAGGCCGGCGTGGAGTTCGACCCGAACATCCACGAGGCCCTCATGCAGCAGCCCAATCCGGAGGCCAAGGTGGACACCGTCAACCAGATCCTCCGTGGCGGCTTCAAGTCCGGGGACCGGGTGCTGCGCGCCGCCCAGGTCATCGTGGGCGTGCCGGAGTAAGCGGCAACACCCAAACGGCCGCTGCCGGGAGCTGCCTGCCTCGGGCAGGCAGCTCCCGGCACGACCCGTCCCGCCGGCGACGGCGGGACCAAAGACATTAACGACGACGAGAAGGAGGCATCCGGATGGCCAGCCAGGATTGGGTCGACAAGGATTTCTACAAGATCCTCGGTGTCTCCAAGGACGCCTCGGACGCGGACATCAAGAAGGCCTACCGCAAGCTGGCGCGCAAGTACCATCCGGACACCAACGCGTCGGACGCCGGTGCCGAGAAGATGTTCAAGGACGTTTCGGAGGCCTACTCGGTGCTGTCGGACCCCGAGGAACGCCAGCAGTATGACGCGATACGTGCCATGGGCAGCGGAGCCCGGTTCTCGGCCGGAGGCGCCGGCGGTCCCGGCGCCGGCGGCTTCGAGGACGTCTTCGGCAACCTCTTCGGCCAGCACGCCGGCCGCGGCACCCGCTCGGGCGGTTTCGGCGGCGGCAACGTCCCGCCCGAGTTCGCCGACCTCTTCGGCGGCTTCGGCGGCGGCGGCTTCCAGGCACCGCAGGCGCCGCCGCGGAAGGGTGCGGACCGGACCGCGTCGACCTCCATTTCGTTCGCCGGCTCCATCAACGGCACGAAGATCGGCCTCCGCGAGCCCTCCGGCGAGGTGATCGAGGTCCGCATCCCGGCCGGCATCAAGGACGGCCAGAAGGTACGGGTCCGGGGCAAGGGCCAGCCCGGCCCGGCCGGCAACGGCGACCTGATGGTGACCGTCAACGTCCAGCCGCACGGTTTCTACACCCGGGACGGGGACAACATCCGCGTCCATGTCCCGGTCACCTTCGCCGAGGCGGCGCTGGGCGCCCAGATCGAGGTCCCCACGATGAACGGCGACCACGTCAAGGTGAAGGTCCCGGCGGGCACGCCGTCCGGCCGCACCCTGCGGGTGAAGGGGCGGGGCGTCAAGACGTCGAAGGCGACGGGCGACCTGCTGGTGACCATCGACGTCGTCGTTCCGCAGAACCTGAACAAGCAGGCCGAGGAGGCCGTAAAGGCTTTTGCCGCGGCCACGTCCGACGCGGACCCGCGCTCTTCGCTGGCCGCCAAGGCCCGGCTGTAGACGCGTGAAGATGGGAGGAACGGCGATGGGCATCGACCGCAATGCGCCGATTTTCGTGATTTCCGTGGCAGCCGAGCTGGCCGAAATGCACCCGCAGACCCTGCGCCAGTACGACCGGATGGGGCTGGTGTCCCCGTCCCGGCAGCGGGGCCGGCAGCGGCGGTACTCGCAGCGGGACGTCGACCTGCTCCGCGAAGTCCAGCGGCTGTCCCAGGAGGGCGTCTCGCTGGAGGGGATCAAACGCATCCTCGAACTGGAGAACCAGGTCAGCGCGCTGCGTTCCCGGGTGGCCGAGCTCACCGCCGAACTCGACCAGACCCGGCGCCTGACCAGCGCCGAGGCCAGCCGCGTCTTCGCCGCCGGGCTGGCCGGCGACGTGGTCACCCTGGCCCGGGGCAAGCGTCCGAGGCCGCGGAGCCAGGCGCTGGTGGTGTGGCGGCCCCAGTCCTGATGGACGCCCGCCGCGCCAGCTCCATCGCGCCCGCCAGCCGTGTGGCCAGCGCGGCGCCCACCCCGGGGACCTGCCTCAGGGCCTCCGCGTCCACGGCCAGCAGCCCGGCAGGACCGCCCGTCTTCTTCAGGATGAGCTGACTCAGTTCGAGGCTGCTCGCCTCCCGCGTTCCCGAACCGATCACCAGGGCCAGCACTTCGGCGTCCCGGAGCCGCCGGATGCCGACCCGGGCCATTTTCTCCCGCGGCCGATCCGTTGCCGCCATGTCCGCGATGGATCTGTGCGTCTTCATGCAGCCACGCTACGGGCCGAAGCCGTCCGGGCGGACCGGTGCGGGCCCGGATGTGCACGGCGGCGCGTCGGGACGAACCTGTGGAGGAAAGGTCTAGGAATTCTGCCCCAAGGCCCGCTCGAGGATGGCCAGGACGCCGTCGTCGACCTCCTCCGGCGAACGGAACCGCAGCCGCCGGTCGAAGGGATCGCCGGACCGGCCCCTGACCGCCTCGAGCCGAGGGTCCTCCGCCTCAACGCGCAGCAGCAGGTCCAGGCTGCCTTTGTTCGCCGGCGTGATCTGGGCGAACTTGCGGCGCGGCGAATGGACCGAAACGTAGGTCTTCCGCGCCTGCAGCCACACCCCGTCGAGGGAAAGGGCCATGGACATCAGCCGGTCGGCAATCGGGCGCAGCGCCGGACGGTCCGCGTACTGGCCGTCGATCAGCTCGTCGCCCGACTTGAGGAAGGACTCCGGGTAGCCGAACAGCTTCCATGAAACGGCCATGGCGGCGTAACCGGTTACGCCCTGCTCCCGGAGCCAGCCGGCCAGCTCCGCCTCCGCCGTGATGCCGGAGGCCCGGGCCTTGCCGGCCCAGGCCTCCGAACCCTCGCCGGTGCGCCGCACCAGCAGTTCCTCGTTCCAGTCGATCATCCCCTGCCAGGACGCAATCTCTGCCATCCCACCAGAGTACTGAGGTCAGCGGATCATCGTCCCGTCGGGGGCCACCACGTACCAGACCTCGTTGACGCCCTGGCCGGTCACGTCGCCCGGCTTCGTGTCCTTCTGCCAGAGGTAGATCGGCATGCCGTCGATGGTGACCTGCTTCTTGCCTTCGGGCGTCTCGATGGTGCCGATCTTGGCCGTCACGCCCTCGACCTTGGGGACGTCGCTCTCGGTCAGTACCGGGGGCCAGGCCACGATGCAGTCGCCCGTGCAGCTGCTGACGCCCGAATCCTTCTCGTCCTTCGTGAAGTAGTAGACCGTCATCCCCTTGCCATCGACCACGATCTCGCCGAGGGAGCTGTCAGCCGTCTTCAGGTCAACGGATCCGGCGGCCGCACTGCTTTCGCCCGCAGTCGGCATGGTGCTGGTTTCCGGCATAGCGCTCGTTTCCGGCGCCGCGCTGGTTTCCGGCGCCGCCGGAGGAGCTTCATTGTCGGTTCCGCCGCCGGCACAGCCGGTGAGTCCGAGGAGGGCGGCCGCCATCAGCGCGCCGGCGCCCCTGGTCGTGATCTTCATGAGGAGTCCTATCGGTTCAACCGGGCTGGGCTCGGTGCAGCGCCGCCGGGTGCGGGCCACTATTGGCAAAGACGTGCCCCGGGGCCAGAATGGTTCAACTGCGCGGGCCGCGGCGCAGTTGAACCAAGGGGCCTCCCGCCGGCGTCTGTGCAGGTACGGGTGTCAATTCGGCGCATGCTCGAAGGGATCGGCCATGGCGATGGAAGACGAAGCGGTCGCGCAGCTGTACCGCGAGTACGGAGCGGCGCTGCGGCGTTTCGTCCTCGCCGCCACCTCGGACCCCGCCCAGGCCGACGACGTGGTCCAGGAAACCATCCTGCGCGTCTGGAAGCTCGGTCCCGACGTGGAGAACATGCGCGGATACCTCTACCGCACGGCCCGGCACGTCATCATCGACAACTACCGCCGCCGCAGCCGCCGGGCGCCGGAGACCGGGATGCCCGTGGAGGATGCGCCCGCCGAGGACAAGGTCGATACGCTGCTGCTTAAAGTGGTGATGGAAGAGGCCCTGTCCCGGCTCAGCGTCGACCACCGGAACATCATCCTCGCCCTGCACTACCAGAGGCTCACGGCGGCGGATGCGGCCAAGGCCCTGTCGCTGCCGCTCGGCACCGTCAAGTCGCGGGCCTTCTACGCGGCCAGGGCGCTGCGCTCCGTCCTCGAAGAGATGGGGGTCAAGCCATGAAGCACAATCACGAACAACTCAGCGAGCTGATCGGGCTCTACGTCCTGGGCGGGCTGGAACCGTCGGAGCGGCGCGCCTTCGACGAACACCTGCGCGACTGTCCCGAGTGTGCGGCCGAACTGGCGCAGCTAGAAGGCCTGCCGGCCTTGCTGGACGGGGTGCCGCGCGAGGTTGCCCTGGAACTGGCCCAGCCGTCGCCGGAGGAGGCCCGGCACAACACCCGGCGCCTCCTGTCCGAACTCCACGTGCGCCGTCGGCAACAACGACGGCGGGTGGCCGGCCTCATCACGCTGGTCGCCGCGGCATCACTCGTCATCGGCGCGGTCGCCGGGCCCGCGGTCACCGCTCCCCGGCAGGAGAAGGACAGCTACACCATGAGCGCGTCCAGCGGTCTGGAGGTGCAGCTGGACCTGGTCCACAAGGGCTGGGGGACGGAGCTGGCCATGGACGGCGAACGCCTGCCCGACAGCGGCATCCTCTCGCTCTGGGTCACCGACTCCACCGGGAAGGCGCACCAGGTCGCCACGTGGAAGGCCACGCAGGCGGGCCGGGCCCGGCTGTCTGCGGCCACGGCCGTCGAGACGGAGAAGATCGTGCGGGTCGAAATCAAGGATGCAAAGGAAATCCCGGTCGCCTCGGTGGTCACCCGGGGCTGAGCACGCCGCGAAACATGGCCGGCGGCCGTCAGTCCCCGGTCCGGCGGAAGGTCAGGTCGAAGATGCCGCGGCCGGCCTCGTGCGCCTTCTGCTCGAAGCTGGTCAGCGCACGGCCCTCGAACCGCGGTGCCCAGCCGCCGAGTTCGTCCATGCCCTCGCCCTGGCTTGCATTGCCCGTGCTCACCGGAGCCTTCCCCTCGCGCACCGGGGCGCCGCCCACTTCCTGCTCGACTCCGCTTTCCCAGACCTGCGTGAGCGGGGACGCCGGACCCGTGCGTTCGCCGTCGTGCACATTGACGAAGCCCGCCGCCGCGTTGCCCACTTCCCGCATCTGGATGGCGTAGGAGGACCAGTCCGTGGCCAGCCGCCAGAGCCCGCCGGGTTCGAGGACCCGGGCGGCCAGAGGGGCGAAGCTGTCCTTGACCAGGCGGCGCTTGTGGTGGCGCGTCTTGTGCCACGGATCGGGGAAGAAGACCCAGAGTTCGGCAACCGAGCCTGCCGGCAGCATGGTGGCGAGGACCTCCGGTGCGTTGGCCTGCACAACGCGGACGTTCGAGAGCTGCTTCGTCCCGATGCGCAGCAGCGTCTGGGCCAGGCCCGGCCGGTAGACCTCGACGGCGAGGAAATTCCACTCGGGGTGCTCCTGGGCAGCGTGGCAGACGGCCTCGCCGAGCCCGGAGCCGATCTCCACCACGAGCGGCGCCCGGCGTCCGAAGGCGGCCTCGGCGTCGAACTCATAGCCGGGGTCCACCGAGGTGTCTCCGGCCACCCGCGGCACATCGATGACGAAGGCCTCCGCGTAGTCGTCCCAGGCCTGCTGGCGGCGGCCCTGCAGCCGGGAGCCGCGGCGGACGTAGCTGACCGGCTGGGTATGGAAGGAACCCGGCGCGGCGGACGCGGGGGAGGGGCCGGCGTTGTCCGGGGCAGGGTCCGGGGCGGGAGAATCCGGGGCGGAAGGCTGGTGCATCATCCACCTCAGGATAGCCGCGGTCGGACGGCGTGCGCGCCGCTGGTAGACTGGTGGGTACTTGGAGCGCGCCCGCGGGTGCGTTCCCTGCGTCGATGAACGCTTCACACTTCTCCCGCAGTTCCAGCGCGGGGCGTCAGACCTGCAGCCAGCAGGCAGCCACCGCGGGCGGTTGACTCTGATTATTTCTTCGGCGAAACCCTGGGCCATACCGGTGCCGGGGCCACTGACCGAAAGTACCTCTCGATCTCCATGACCTCAACTACTTCCGTGCGCTCTTTTAAGCAGCTCGGCGTTCCCGCGCCGCTGGTGACCGCGCTCTCCGCTGCCGGCATCCTGGAGCCGTTCCCGATCCAGGCCGAAACCTTGCCGGACACGCTGGCCGGCCGGGACGTCCTGGGCCGGGGCCGCACCGGCTCCGGCAAGACCCTGGCCTTCGCGCTTCCGCTGGTCGCGCGGCTGGCCGAACGGGAGGCGGCCTACCGCCGCCGCGCCGGCCGCCCGCTCGGCCTCGTTCTGGCGCCGACGCGCGAGCTCGCCACCCAGATCAACGCCGTGATCGAGCCGCTGGCCAAGGCACTGGGCCTGAACACCACCGTGATTTACGGCGGCGTCTCCCAAGCCCGCCAGGAAAAGGCGCTGGGCGCCGGCGTCGATATCGTGGTCGCCTGCCCCGGCCGCCTCGAGGACCTGATGAACCAGCGCATCCTCACGCTGGAGGCCGTCGAAGTCACGGTGCTCGACGAGGCCGACCACATGGCCGACCTGGGCTTCCTGCCCGTGGTCCGCCGCCTGCTGGATGCCACCGGCTCCGAGGGACAGCGGCTGCTGTTCTCCGCCACGCTGGACAACGGCGTGGACAAGCTGGTCAACCGCTACCTGGCCAATCCGCTGACCCACTCGGTGGACGAGCCGCAGGCAGCCGTCAGCACCATGGAGCACCACGTGCTCGTGGCCCCGGACCTGACCGTCAAGAAGCAGCTGATCAAGGAACTGGCTTCCGGCCTGGGGCGCCGCGTGCTCTTCACGCGCACCAAGCACCACGCCCGCAAGCTGGCCAAGACCCTGACTGACGCCGGGATTCCGGCGGTGGACCTGCACGGGAACCTCTCGCAGAACGCGCGGGACCGGAACCTGGCCGAATTCTCCTCCGGCGAGGTGCGCGTCCTGGTCGCCACCGACGTCGCCGCGCGCGGCGTGCACGTGGACGACGTGGAACTCGTGGTCCACGTGGACCCGCCGACCGAGCACAAGGCCTACCTGCACCGCTCCGGCCGCACCGCGCGGGCCGGTTCGGACGGCACCGTGGTCACCCTGTCGCTGCCCGAGCAGAAGCTCGAAGTGGGCAAGCTCATGAAGGCCGCCGGCGTGGATGTCGCCTTCGAGAGGGTGACGGCGAGCTCCCCGCTCGTGGCGAAGCTCGTCGGCGAGGCCGCCCCCGCGGTGGACCCGAAGGTCCGTCGTGCCGCGCTGGAGGCCAGGGCCGCCCACCGCGGCCCCGCCCACAAGCAAGGCACCTCCACCGGAGCCAACGCGCAGCGCAAGCGTGCGGCGCGCCAGAACGGACGGAAGCAGGGCGCCGGCACCGGAGGCCAGCCCGCAGCCGGCCGGGGCGCCGGACGGACAGCCGATTCCCGGGGCGCCGCCCGGTCCGGCGATGCCCGCGCGGCCGGCCAAACCGCAGCATCCGGCAACGGCCGCCGCCCCGCACGGACCGACGCCGTCCAGCAGCCCGGCCGTTCGCGCCGCCCCGCCACCGGACAGCGCGCCGCCGCGCAGCCGTCGTCGTCCCGTGGCTCGCAGCGCTCGGCTCCCGCGGCCGCCTCTGCCGGACACCGCGCCGCGGCCCCGGACAGCCGCCGCGGCAACCGGCGCGCCTCGGCCCCCGCGAGCAACGTCCGCCGCAACGCCCGCTAGCAGGTAGCCGGCGCCGGCCGAAAGGCCCTGGCCTCCCCATTCCAAGGGGCAGGTCAGGGCCTTTCCCCATGGTGCCGGCGGCCTCCAGCGGCAACAATGGGTTGCATGAACGCTGTCCTGAATATCATCTGGCTGTTGCTCGGAGGCATCTGGCTCGCACTCGGCTATTTCCTGGCCGGCATCGTCTGCTGCGTGCTGATCGTGACCATCCCGTTCGGCATTGCGTCCTTCCGGATCGGCGCCTACGCCCTGTGGCCGTTCGGGCGGAAGGTGGTGGACAAGGGCGGACGCACTTACGTCCTGTCGACCCTGGGCAACGTCATCTGGATCCTCGTGGCGGGCATCTGGATCGCGCTGGCGCACGTGCTCACCGCGATTGCGCAGGCGGTCACCATCATCGGCATCCCGCTGGCGATCGCCAACCTGAAGATGATCCCGGTGTCCCTGACGCCGCTGGGCAAGGAGATCGTCCCCTCGAACCAGTCCTTCATCGGCTACGACCGGCACTACGCGGGCGGCTACCTGCGCTAAGCCGGGCCCATGCCGGGTTCAGGGGAGGCTCATTCCACGTTCAGGCGGCGGGCATCGCTGAGCCCGAGGCTCCGCCGGGACGAGGCCTGCACGCGGAAGCGGCGGCCGGTCACCTGGTCCGGGACGATACGCATGAAGTTGTTCTTCTCGCCGGCCTGCCACGGGAAGAGCGGCAGCAGGCTGGAGGCGAGCACGTCCTCGATGCTGGCGAGCCGCTCCGCCGGCCCCTTGACCACGACGCTCCACGCGACGTTGCTGGCCGGATGGTAGCCGTCCGTCTCGAACGCGACGTTGCTGCCGCCCAGCGCGCCGTCCAGCTTGGTGCCGCGCGCCGTGCGGAAGACGATCGAGCCGTGGTCGACAACGTAGTTGATCGGGAAGAGTTCCGGATGCCCCTCGACCACGACGGCCAGCCGGCCGACGTCCGTGCTCCGGAACAGTTCCCAGCATTCGCTGGTGGACAGGTTCTCTATGCCGTCGGGCATCTGCGTGGCCGTCATGTTCCCAGTCTATTGAGGGCCGCGGCCCGATGATAGTCCCGCCCCCGGGGCGCCAACAGGACTCCGGCCTGCGGATATACCCGTCTTTTGGGAGATGCATTCGGCTATCGGATGTGCTGGAATTGCTTTGATAGCGGCAACGCTATGCACTGTCGGGCTGCCATCCATCGGCCCGCGGGGACGCAGTGCTTGTGCCACAACCCAGGAGGCGTCACTATGTCCGAACTTACCCCCGAGATGTCCGGAGAGTGGCGGTTCGACCCTGCCCACACGCGCATCGGGTTCTCCACCCGCCATGCCATGGTCACCAAGGTCCGCGGAGCATTCAATGACTTCGACGGCGTCATTCGCGCCGACGTCGAGAACCCGTCCAACTCTTCGGTGAAGCTGACCATCAAGGTCGCCAGCATCGACACCCGCAACGCGCAGCGGGACGAACACCTGCGCACCAACGACTTCTTCGACGCCCCGAACTACCCGGAGATCACGTTCCGGAGCACGCACATCGACCAGGTCGAGGACCGGAACTACATCGTCAACGGCGATCTCACCATCCGCGGCATCACGAAGCCGGTTTCCATCCCCATCGAGTTCGTCGGGGTTGAGCGCGACCCTGCCGGGAACCTGCGCGCGGGCTTCGAGGGTTCGCGCCGGATCGACCGGCAGTCGTTCGGCGTGAAATGGAATACGGCCCTCGATTCCGGCGGCGTGCTGGTCTCGGACCGGATCCTGCTGGAATTCGAAGTGTCCGCCGTCAAAGTGGAGAACGACGCCGGGTAGCGGCCGGCGTCATTGCGTCGCGTCGAGCGCGAAGATCGAGATAAGCGCGGCGAAACCGCGGCCGCCGACCGTCACGCCATGCGTGCCGCCGGCGGCGGCACCCCCGACGACGGTGTCGAACGGCGCGAGCTGATCGGTCCGCGTACCCTCCGCCGCCTCAGCCTTGCCCTGCAGCAGCACGGCGAACTGGCCCTCCGCCAGTGCCAGGGGCTGCTTCTTCGACAGCTCGGCCACGAGCACTCCGGCGCCGGCCGCGCCGCTGCGCACCATCACGTTCAGTGCCCGGCACGGGCCGGTGGGCAGCGCGCAGGAAGCCGCGCTGCCGCCGTCGAACCTCAACGGCCGGAACCGCTCCAGCCTGCGGACCGCGCCGTCCACGGTCAGCTCCGCGACCTCGCCCTCGATCACCATGAAGGTGCGTTCCATGCCGGGGAAGGCGGAGAACTCCCCGGGCTTCTCCAGGTCGGCGATGCTGAGCCGCCAGTCGGGGGAGCCGGCGCTGCCGCCGGAGGCGATCTCGCGCGTCGAGCCGCCGCCGTTGCGCCACGGCTGCGGCTGCAGCGAGGCAAAGGGAATGACAAGCATGGTCGGCGCTCCTTGGCGTGCTAGAGGTTCCGGGTCCAGTTCAGCACGTAGGCGTCTTCATGGCCATCTTCGCCCTGCGATCCGAGGCCGGGGGCAGGCTCGAAGCCGGCGGCCCGCACGATTTCTGCCCAGGCTGTGTTGCCCGGGCGGACCCGGGCCAGCATCGGCGGCAGTTCGAAGAGCTCGTTGGCGTGCTTGACCACGGCGCGCACGGCCTCCTTGCCGTAGCCCTGGTTCCAGAACCGGTGGTCGAAGCGGCAGTAGAGGATGAGGACCGGCCGGCCGTCGCAGAGGACGTGCTTGGTGCCGGCAAAGCCGATGGGTTCCGCGCGGTCCGGCAGGCGGACTGCGAAGTAGCCGATGCCGTGCCGGTCCCACTGCTCGTCCCAGTGCTGGAAGAGCCCCTCGGCCTCCTCGCGCCAGTTCAGCGCGTCGCTGGGGTTGTGCCTGGTGGCGCGGCGGTCGGAGAGGATACGGAACATCGTGTCGATATCTTCCCCCCGCGGCCGGTTCAGGATCAGCCGCTCGGTCTGCAGCGTGGTCTCGACGTCCCGGCCGAAACCGCCGATGGATGGTGCCATGGACCAAGACTAGTCCCGCGGGGCGCCGCCGGTGCCCCGCCAGGGACCTGCGCTGGGTCCGCCTTCGGCCCCTTCTCCTCCGGGCGGGCCGGTGCCACGATGGGAGCGGCGGCTGCGGGGCGTCCCGCGGGTCCGGGGGGAGCCGGTGGAAGCCGAAGGGGAGAAGCGGAACAGCTTTACTTTCAAAGTTGAGCTGAGTAGACTCAACTTAGTTGCGTTGGAGCCTGTGCACGACGACGGATGGAAGGAGCTCGGATTGGACGCCAAATTCACCACCAAGAGCCAGGAGGCGCTGTCTTCCTCGGCCATGAATGCTTCGACGGCGGGCAATCCGCAGATCGAACCGGTCCATCTCCTCAAGGCGCTGATGGACCAGCGGGAGGGCGTCGCCGTCGCGCTCCTGAAGGCCACTGGCTCGGACCCGGACACCGTCAGTGTGCAGGCAAGCACAGCCATCAAGGCCCTGCCGGCGTCTTCGGGGACCTCCGTGGCCCAGGCGCAGTACTCGCGCGGAATCCTGCAGGTCATCAATGTCGCCCAGCAGGAGGCCGAGAGGCTGGGGGACACCTACGTCTCCACCGAGCACCTGCTGCTGGGGCTGGCGGCGGACAGCGGGGCGGCCGGCAAGGCGCTCCGCGAAGCCGGAGCCTCGCACGAGGCCCTCGCCGCGGCCCTGCCGGGCGTGCGGGGCGACCGCAAGGTGGACGGCCCGGACCCGGAGAACACGTTCCAGGCGCTGGAGAAGTTCGGCGTGGACCTGACCGCCATCGCACGGTCCGGCAAGCTGGACCCGGTGATCGGGCGCGACTCCGAAATCCGGCGCGTGGTCCAGGTGCTCTCGCGCCGGACCAAGAACAATCCCGTGCTCATCGGCGAGCCCGGTGTCGGCAAGACGGCCGTCGTCGAGGGGCTTGCGCAGCGCATCGTCGCGGGTGACGTGCCGGAATCGCTGCGCGGCAAGACGCTGATCAGCCTCGACCTTGGGTCGATGGTGGCCGGGGCGAAGTACCGCGGCGAGTTCGAGGAACGGCTCAAGGCGGTGCTGGAAGAGATCAAGAACTCGGACGGCCAGATCGTCACCTTCATCGACGAGATCCACACCGTGGTCGGGGCCGGCGCCGCGGAAGGCTCCATGGATGCGGGCAACATGCTCAAGCCCATGCTGGCGCGCGGCGAGCTTCGCCTGATCGGCGCCACCACCCTGGACGAATACCGCGAGAACGTGGAAAAAGACGCGGCGCTGGAGCGCCGCTTCCAGCAGGTCTACGTGGGGGAGCCGAGCGTGGAGGACACCATCGGCATCCTTCGCGGGCTCAAGGAACGCTACGAGGCACACCACAAGGTCGCCATCGCCGACTCCGCGCTGGTCGCGGCGGCGACGCTGTCCAACCGCTACATCACCGGCCGGCAGCTTCCGGACAAGGCCATCGACCTGGTGGACGAGGCGGCTTCGCGCCTGCGCATGGAGATCGATTCCGCCCCGGAGGAGATCGACCAGCTGCGCCGCGCCGTCGACCGCCTCACCATGGAGGAGCTGGCGCTCGCCGACGAGACGGACGAGGCTTCCCGCGAGCGGCTCGAGGCGCTGCGCGCGGACATGGCTGACAAGAAGGAGCAGCTGGCCGCACTCAACGCGCGGTGGGAAGCGGAGAAGGCCGGGCTCAACCGGGTCGGCGACCTGAAGGCGAAGCTGGACGAGCTGCGCAGCCTCGCCGATAAGGCGCAGCGCGACGGCGACCTCGCCGAAGCCTCCCGCATCCTCTACGGCGAGATCCCGACCCTGCAGAAGGAGCTGGACGCCGCCCAGGCCGCCGAAACCCAGGTCGAGGCGCCGGACCTGATGGTCTCCGAGGAAGTCACGGCGGACGACATCGCCGAGGTCATCTCGGCCTGGACCGGCATTCCCGCCGGCCGCATGCTGCAGGGCGAGTCACAGAAACTGCTCCAGATGGAACAGTTCATCGGCGGCCGGCTGATCGGGCAGACCAAGGCAGTGGAGTCGGTCTCGGACGCCGTCCGGCGCGCCCGCGCCGGGATCAGCGACCCGGACCGGCCGACCGGCTCCTTCCTATTCCTCGGTCCCACCGGCGTCGGCAAGACCGAGCTGGCCAAGGCGCTCGCCGACTTCCTCTTCGATGACGAGCGGGCCATGGTGCGCATCGACATGAGCGAGTACTCGGAGAAGCACTCCGTGTCGCGGCTGGTCGGCGCCCCTCCCGGCTACGTCGGCTACGAGGAAGGCGGCCAGCTGACCGAGGCGGTCCGGCGCCGGCCGTACTCGGTCGTCCTGCTGGACGAGGTGGAGAAGGCCCATCCCGAGGTCTTCGACATCCTGCTGCAGGTGCTGGACGACGGACGCCTGACCGACGGCCAGGGCCGGACCGTGGATTTCCGCAACGTGATCCTCGTCCTGACCTCGAACCTGGGCTCCCAGTTCCTGGTGGACCCGACGCTCGACGACGCCCAGAAGCGCGAAGCCGTGATGAACGTGGTCCATGCCAGCTTCAAGCCGGAGTTCCTGAACCGGCTCGACGACGTGATCATGTTCGATCCGCTGAGCATCGAGGACCTGTCGAGGATCGTCGACCTGCAGGTGCAGTCTCTGGCGGCGCGGCTCAGCGAGCGGCGGCTGACGCTGGAGGTGACGGACGCCGCCCGCGAATGGCTGGCCCTGACCGGCTTCGACCCGGCCTACGGCGCCCGGCCGCTGCGGCGGCTGGTGCAGCGCGAGATCGGCGACCGGCTGGCGCGCGGCCTGCTGGCCGGCTCCATCGTCGACGGCGACACCGTGCTGGTGGACCGCGAGGAGGCCGGCGCCGAGGGCGCCGACCAGCAGCAGGGGCTGGTTGTGCGGGCCAAATAGCGCCGGGCCGTTCCGGCGGGGGACCGGTTGCAACGCAGAGGCCGCGCCCGTCCTTTCGGACAGGCGCGGCCTCTGCGCTGCTGTTGCGGGCGCTCAGTCGATCAGTGACGCCTTGATGGCGTTGCCCTTGTCCGACACGACGAAGCAGTCGATCCGCCGGTCGCCCTCCTGCCAGGTGCCCTCGGACGGCAGCCCGTAGGAGTTCCTCAGGGCCGGGTAGTCGGCGGCCTTTTCATTGAGCTCGACGGCGCCGCAGAACTTCTCTGCCTGGACATTGAGCGCGTCCTTGCCCGGGAATTTGTCCGCTTCCTTGTAGAAGTAGGTCCCGACCAGCTGGGCCGCGTGCGGCGTCTCGCAGGTCACCACGGTCGCGTTCTGCGTGGCCGCCTTGAAGTCGATGAAGCATTGTCCGGACTTGAAGTCGAACGGCGTAACGTTCTCCGCGATGACCCCGTCCGCGCCGGGGGTCGCCTCGGCGCCGGCCGCGCTCGAGGCGGCCGGGGACCCCGGCTCGGTTCCCCGGTTGGCCAGGCTGACGATGATGACCACGATGATGATGATCGCCGCGAGGATGCCGGCGCCGATCAGCAGCAGGGGCTTCAGCGCAGGGCGTCCCTCGTCCCCGGACCCCGCCGCGGGCTTGCCGACCGCGGGCTTGCCGACTCCGGGCTTGTCTGCCGGCGGCGGACCGGCGGAGAACCAGCTGCCCTGCTTCGACGCACCCGCCGCGTCACCTGCGCCCTTTTCCCAGCGCGAAGGAGGCGTGCGGCTCGGTTCGGAACCGGGTCCCGCGGCGCTGCCCGGGGCGGGCGGCGTGCCGTTCCCTTCGGGCTTTTTGTCCTGTTCGCTCATGGGAAAACTGGCCTTCCTCATACCCGGCCCGACGATGCGGGAGAATGTCTTTAGCCTCGACTTTAGCCAAACTACAGGGGCCGATGCAGTTCCGCCGCCTCGCGCGGCGGTCCGGGCTGTGCCGCGGGCGGTGCGCAAGCGCGTTTACACGGGGCTGCGGGGCGGGCCGTTGGCCGCAGCCCGACAAGAAAACATGTACCCTATAGGTACGACAGAATTGATCAAATATTCCGGGGCCTCGCTCGCTGCCTGAGCGACCACCTCCGGATCGACGCGAAAAAGGGGGTCACGCCATGGGGCGCGGCCGTCAAAAGGCAAAAGCTACCAAGCAGGCTCGGGAGATGAAGTACTTCACCCCGAACACTGACTACTCTGCGCTGCAGCGCGAGCTCTCCGGCGCAAAGAGTGCTTCCGCCCGATATCCGGAGGAGCCGGCCGAGCCGGACTACTCCGAGTATGAGGACAAGTACGCGGATCAATTCGATGACTGGGACGACGACGGCGGCACCCGCCGGATCGGTTGACTCCCGCCGGCCTGGCGGCCGGCTTCATCGGCAGTGAACTCCCACCGCAGCGGCCTGCCCGACGGCAGCCGCTGCGGTGAGTGCTGTCCGTTTCCTCCGTGTCCCGCGTGCCTCCCGTTGGCCTCAGTGCTTCCGTCACTCGCCGGAGTCCGGCCACACTTCCAGGACCTTGCGGTGCCGGTGGTCCCCGCCGGGGCGCATGTCCACGAGGCAGGCCTGCCGGACCTCCACCGTGTCTCCCGGGTGCAGCCTGCCGACCGTGTGGCTGATGTGCGGCCGGAAGCCGCCGCGCGTATGGTGCGGGCTGTAGAGGTGGACTTCGGGGCCCAAGGCGTCCAGCAGCGCTTCATGCAGTGACTGCAGCCGGGCGTCGGGTTCCACGAGCGATACCCGCACCCTGCCATTGCGTCCGAAGCGGTCGTCCCGGCCGACGGTCACCGGATAACCGACTCCATGCGCCAGGGGCGGGCCGATCCGATCCGCCACATCCTCCGCCGGTTCCCCCGTATCGAACCGCGCCAGCGTGATGTGCAGGGGCCATCGGGAGGACTCGAAGACCAGCCCCCGGGCCACCGGCGTGACAAAGACAACGACGACGAACGCACCCATGTGCCCAGTGTGGCAGAGTGCCGCGCGGCAGGGCACGGCTGGGCATGGCAGGGCAGGATGGGGCACGGGCCGCCGGCCTGGATGGGCCCCGCGGGATGGAACGCAGTGGATTCGGGATTGAACGCAGTGGATTAAAACGTAAGCGGGCCCTCTCCGCAGGGGAGAGGGCCCGCTCCGATGGCCGGGGAACCGAGACGGTGCTCCGGGCCGGAAAGATCAGGCGTAGCTGCCGACGAGGCGGACGGCGCCGCCGTCGACCCCCTTCGCGCCCTGGACGAAGTCCGGCCCCGACAGCGACGTGTCCAGCGCGCCGACCGTGCCCATGGTCCAGGCCGCCAGGCCGCGCTCGGTGAGCCGGCGCAGCGCAGCGTCCGCCCCGGCCGCGTCGACGATCGCCACCATGCCGACGCCGAGGTTCAGCGTGCGCTCCAGGTCCGCCTGCGGCACATTGCCGAGCTCGCCGACCAGCTTGAAGATGGCCGGCAGCTCCCAGGTGGAGCGGTCCACGGTGGCCATCAGTCCCTGCGGCAGGACACGGGCCAGGTTCGCCGCGAGGCCGCCGCCGGTGACGTGGCTGAAGCCGTGCACACCGGCCGCCTCGTAGCGGGCCAGGTCCAGGCAGTCGGCCGCATAGACCTTGGTGGGTTCCAGCAGTTCCTCGCCGAGCGTCCGGCCGAATTCGGAAACCTGGCGGTCCAGCGCCCAGCCGGCGTGGTTGATCACGCGGCGGACCAGCGAATAGCCATTGGAGTGGATGCCGGAGGAAGCCATGGCGATGACGACGTCGCCGTCCTTGACCCGCTCCGGACCCAGCAGGTCGTCGGCCTCCACCAGGCCCGTGGCCGCGCCGGCCACGTCGTACTCATGCTCGCCCAGCAGTCCGGGATGTTCGGCTGTCTCGCCGCCCACCAGGGCGGTTCCGGCGACCTCGCAGGCTGCGGCGATGCCGCGGACGATGTCGGCGATGCGCTCCGGCACGACCTTGCCGCAGGCGATGTAGTCGGTCATGAACAGCGGCTCGGCGCCGACCACGACGATGTCGTCCACCACCATTCCGACCAGGTCGAAGCCGATCGTGTCGTGGATGTCCATGGCCTGGGCGATGGCGACCTTGGTGCCGACTCCGTCCGTGGACGTGGCCAGCAGCGGCCGCCGGTACTTGAGCAGTGCGGAGACGTCGTACAGCCCGGCGAAACCGCCGACCCCGCCGATCACGTTCTGGTTGTGGGTGGCCTTGATGGCCCCCTTCATCAGTTCGACGGCCTTGTCGCCGGCTTCGACGTCCACGCCGGCGCTGGCGTAGGTGATCGGGCCGGGGCCCTGCTCAGGGGAGGTCATACGTGTTCTTTCTTGTCGTCGTCGGTCAGGAGGTTCTCCAGGTCCGAATCGGGTCCGGGATCGCAGGAGCCGTGTTCCTGTTCGGTGCTGTTGGAACGCTCCAGCAGGTTCTTGCCCAGCCGCTCGGCGTCAGGGAGCTCGATGGGGTACCGGCCCGTGAAGCAGGCGGTGCACAGCTTTTCGCGCGGCTGCTCGGTGGCCTCGATCATGCCGTCCTCGGAGATGTAGCCGAGCGAGTCGGCGCCGAGGGAGGCGCAGACGTCCGCGATGCCGATGCCGTTGGCGATCAGCTCGGCGCGGCTGGCAAAGTCGATGCCGTAGAAGCAGGGCCACTTGATGGGCGGCGAGGAGATCCGGACGTGCACCTCGGCCGCGCCGGCCTCGCGCAGCATGCGCACCAGCGCGCGCTGGGTGTTGCCGCGGACGATCGAGTCGTCGATGACCACCAGGCGCTTGCCGCGGACCACTTCCTTCAGCGGATTGAGCTTCAGCCGGATGCCCAGCTGGCGGATGGTCTGGCTCGGCTGGATGAAGGTCCGGCCCACGTAGGCGTTCTTGACCAGGCCCTGGCCGTAGGGGATGCCGGAGGCTTCCGCGTAGCCGATGGCGGCGGGGGTACCGGACTCCGGCGTCGGGATGACCAGGTCCGCCTCGACCGGGTGCTCCGCGGCGAGGCGGCGCCCCATTTCGACGCGGGCGGCATGGATGCTGCGGCCGTTGATTGCGGTGTCCGGGCGGGCCAGGTAGACGTATTCGAAGACGCAGCCGGCCGGCTTCTTCTCCGCGAAGCGCTGGGTGCGCAGGCCGTTCTCGTCCACGGCGATGAACTCGCCGGGCTCGATTTCGCGGACGAACGAGGCGCCGACGATGTCCAGCGCCGCGGTTTCGGAGGCGACGACCCAGCCGCGTTCCAGCCGGCCGAGCACCAGGGGCCGGACCCCGGACTCGTCCCGGGCCGCGTACAGCGTGCCCTCGTCCATGAAGGTGAAGCAGAAGGCGCCGCGCAGCTTGGGCAGCAGCTCCATGGCGCGTTCTTCGAGCGTCTGGCCCGGCTCGCCGGCCAGCAGCGCCGTCACGAGGGCGGTATCCGTGGTGTTGCCCTGCGCCAGTTCGCCGCGCTCGGGCCTGCCGAACTTCTCGATCACCTTGTCGAACAGGTCGGCCGAGTTGGTCAGGTTGCCGTTGTGCGCCAGCGCCACGGTCCCGCTGGCGGTAGCGCCCAGGGTCGGCTGCGCGTTGGCCCAGGTGGAGCCGCCGGTGGTCGAGTAGCGGCAGTGTCCGACGGCGATGTGCCCGGTCAGCGTGTTCAGGATCGTTTCGTCGAACACCTGCGAGACCAGGCCCATGTCCTTGTAGACATTGATGCGCTTGCCGTCGCTGGTGGCGATGCCTGCGGACTCCTGTCCGCGGTGCTGCAGCGCGTAGAGACCGTAGTAGGTCAGTTTTGCGACTTCTTCGCCGGGAGCCCAGACGCCGAAGACACCGCAGGCGTCCTGGGGTCCCTTTTCGCCGGGGAGAAGATCATGGGAGAGTTTTCCGTCACCGCGTACCACCCGAGTATTGTCTCACGAGCCCGCGCGGCCGCGGCAATGGATGACGGGCCTTAGGCTGTGGTCCCGGTCTCGGTACCGGGGTCCTTCCGGCCGCCTTCGGGACCGCCGGACGCGGGGTTCTCCGGGTCCTCGGTTTCAACGGCGAGCATCTTGCGGCTGCGCCGCACGCTGATGCGGTCGACGACGAGCACCACGAGCGCGCCCGCGAGCATGCCGACGATGCCGAACAGCACGGCCAGGAAGCCGAAGGTGGCGCCGCGGGTGAATTCGGCGCTCTCCGGCCCGGTGTAGGCGGAGACCGCGGCAACGATGATGCCGAGCACGATGCCGGCGCCCATGAACGGGGCGAACTTCGGGGCGCGGCGGACGCTGACTTCGCGGGGCTGCCCGGAACCCGAGGGGGCGGGGAGGTGCTCAGAACTCATGCGCTTAAGCCTACCGCCCGGCCGCGGTGGCTCCGCCGTCGGGGAAGAGCGGCAGCAGGCCGGTCAGCTCGGCGCGCAGGCCGGAGGCTGAGACCTTTCCGCTGCCGACGGCGGCGGACCAGGCCAGTCCGCCCGTCGCCAGCGCGAGCCACGTGGGGGCATCGCACTCGATCACGTTCGGCGGGGTGCCGCGGGTGTGGCGCGGCCCCTCAATGCACTGGGCCACGCCGAACGGCGGAACGCGCACCTCGACGCTGTTGCCCGGCGCCCGCTCGGCGAGCTCCTCGAGGCTGAAGCGCACCGCGGCCGCCGTCGTTTTCCGGTCCGCGGATCCCTCCCGCCACGCACGCAGGGCCGCCTGGCCCTCGGCGGGTGCGATCCGCCGTCGTACTCCCATTCCGTGCCCTAGTCCAGCAGCGCCATCACCGGGGACGCCAGCCGGATCTTGCCGACCGGCTGGCCGCCGCCGAGCACGGGCCTGACGACCTTCTCCAGCACCGGCGCGATCTGTTCGGCGTCGATCGCGCCCGCCGCGGCGAGCAGCGTCAGGCCCACCAGGGAGCAGGCGCGGCCGTTGCCGTCCAGCATCTTGACGGCAACCGAGACTCCGGTGTCCGTGCCCATCACCATCACGCCCTCGGCGCCGAGCTTGGCGAGGATGCCCAGTTCCTCCATCACGATCGTGTTCTCCCGGCCGTTGCCCTGCACGGCCCACGGGTAGTCCAGCATCGCGGTGGCCACCGTCGCCGCGCGGGCGTCGGCATTGCGGTCCCCGGGCGCCTTCGCGAGCTTCCCGACGGCGCGGGCCAGGCCGGTCAGCGAGACGGCCGGGACGGGGGCGCCGCAGCCGTCCACGGCCAGGTGTCGGACGTCCTCGCCCGTGTAGTCCGAGACGACTTCCATCACGCGGCGCTGCAGCGGGTGGTTCGGATCCAGGTAGGTGGCGGTGTCCCAGCCGTTTTCGGTGCAGGCCCAGAGGAAGGCGGCATGCTTGCCCGAACAGTTGAAGGCCAGGCGCTGTTCGTTGCGCTCGGTGCGCACGAGCCATGCCCGGGATTCCTCGTCCTGCGGCCAAGCCGGCGGGCAGCGCAGGTCCTCGGGGCCGAGCCCGGCGGCCTTGAGCATGCCGTCGACGACGTCCATGTGGTCGAAGGAGCCCACATGGCTGGCGCAGGCCAGCGCCACCTGGGCGCCGCGCAGCGGCACGCCGGACTGCATGGCGGCCAGCGCCTGGAACGGCTTTAGCGCTGAGCGCGGGAAGATCGGCGCAGCGACGTCTCCGAGGGCGGTGACCACGGATCCGTCGGACGCCATGACGACGGCCGCGCCGAGGTGGCGGGACTCGATGAAGCCATTGCGTTCGACGGCGGCCAGTTCGACCGCGTCGGCGGCTTTGATGGTTTCGGGCATGGCACCAATACTAGGGGGCGGATGCGGGGGCCGGGTGCCCGAAACAACTTCGAAGGCCGCGCCCCGGGCCAGTAGGCTTAGACCTTGTGAAGGTACTTGTGATCGGCCCCGGTGGCCGCGAACACGCAATTGTCCGCTCGCTGCTGGAAGACCCGTTCGTCACGGAGGTCCATGCCGCTCCAGGCAACGCCGGGATCGCCCAGTTGGTCCCGACCGACGCGATCGACGCCAACGACCCGGACGCGGTGCTGGCCCTGGCCCGCCGGCTGGAGTCGGACCTGGTGGTCGTGGGACCGGAGGCGCCGCTCGCCGCCGGCGTGGCCGACCCGCTCCGCGAGGCCGGCATCCCGGTCTTCGGTCCGAGCAAAGAAGCCGCGCGGCTCGAGGGATCCAAGGCCTTCGCCAAGCAGGTCATGGCCGCCGCGAACGTTCCGACGGCGATGGCCCGGGTTGCCACGGACCTGGACGAGGCTGCCGCGGCGCTGGACACTTTCGGCGCGCCCTACGTGGTCAAGGATGACGGGCTGGCGGCAGGCAAGGGCGTGGTGGTGACTTCGGACCGCGGCGAGGCCCTGGCACACGCGCAGTCGTGCTTCGACGCCGGCGGCCAGGTGGTGATCGAGGAGTACCTGGACGGCCCCGAGGTCTCGCTGTTCGTCATCTGCGACGGCGAGCATGCGGTTCCGCTGGTACCGGCGCAGGATTTCAAGCGGATCCACGACGGCGACGAGGGCCCGAACACGGGCGGCATGGGCGCCTACACGCCGCTGGAGTGGCTGCCGGAGGGCTTCGTGGACGAGGTGATGGACCGCGTCGCGCTGCCCACGCTCAAGGAGATGGACCGCCGCGGAACGCCGTTCGTCGGCGTGCTGTACTGCGGCCTGGCCGTCACGAGCCGCGGCCTGCGGGTGATCGAGTTCAATGCGCGGTTCGGCGATCCGGAAACCCAGGCGGTGCTGGCGCGGCTGCGCACGCCGCTCGGCAAGCTGCTGCTCGCTGCCGCCAAGGGGGAGCTGGACGGGAAGGAACAGCTGCGCTGGTCCCGGAACAGCGCCGTCGCCGTGGTGGTCGCGGCCGAGAACTATCCGGGGACGCCGCGCACGGGCGACCGGATCCGCGGGCTGAAGAAGGCCAACGCCCTCGAGGGCGTGCACGTGATCCACGCGGGGACCAAGCTGGACGAAGACCGCAAGGTGGTCAGCGCCGGCGGCCGCGTGCTCGCCGTCGTCGCCCTCGGTGAGGACTTGGTCGACGCCCGGGAGAAGGCCTACGAAGGGGTCGAGCAGATCCACCTGGACGGCTCGCAGTACCGCACGGATATCGCGCTCAAGGCGGCAAACGGCGGCATCAGCATTCCGGGCCGGGGCATCAACACCGCAACCGCGAAGGAGCAGGCATGAACTTCGATCCAGGACATCTGGAGCTGCCGGGCTGGACGCACGTCTACTCAGGAAAGGTCCGGGACCTGTACGTTCCGGAGGCGGACGCCGACGGCGACACGGTGCTGGTCGTGGCGAGCGACCGGATCAGCGCCTACGACCATGTGCTGGCCACGCCGATCCCGGACAAGGGCCGGATCCTGACCCAGCTGAGCCTGTGGTGGTTCGAGCAGTTGGCCATGGGCCAAGATGCGGTGGCCAACCATGTTGTCTCCACCGACGTGCCCGAGGCAGTGGCCGGCCGGGCAATGGTCTGCCGCAAGCTGGACATGTTCCCGGTCGAGTGCATCGCCCGCGGCTACCTCACCGGATCGGGCCTTGCGGAGTATCGCGTGTCCGGAACGGTATGCGAGCTTCCGCTGCCCGACGGGCTGGTCGACGGATCGCGCCTGGAGACGGCGATCTTCACGCCCTCGGCCAAGGCCGAGGTCGGCGAGCACGACGAAAACATCACCTACGACGACATGACCGCGATCGTGGGCGACGACATCGCCGCAAAGCTGCGCGATACGACCCTCGCCATCTACCGCCGCGCCGAGGAGATCGCCCGCGGCCGCGGCATCATCCTGGCCGACACGAAGGTGGAATTCGGCACGGACCCCGTGACCGGCGCGATCACCCTGGGCGACGAGGTGCTCACGCCCGACTCGTCGCGCTTCTGGGACGCGGCAACCTATGAGCCTGGCAAGGCCCAGCCCTCCTTCGACAAGCAGTTTGTCCGGGACTGGCTGACCTCTGACGCCTCGGGCTGGGACAGGGCCTCCGATACGCCGCCGCCGGCCCTGCCGGAGGATATCGTGGCCAAGACGCGGGCACGCTACGTGGAGGCCTACGAGCGCCTCACGGGCCGGCAGTTCGATTGATTCCGGCGGCCGCCTCCGCCTCATCCAGCCGGCGGGAGAACTCGGCGACCGCCAGGATGTAGGCCGAGGTCCGCTGGGCGGCCGGGAGGGCCGAGGGATCGGGCCGCAGCCGGTTGGCCCGGTCGAGCGCGCGGACCATGGCGGCCGTGGCCGGAGCGGCCGGATCCGTCAGGACCTCGGCCCCCGGCGCGGGAGCGGGGTTGAGCTCGTAGGCCAGCCACCGGGCCGCCAGCGCCGCGTGCACTTCGGCCGCCGGCTGCCAGGCGGGGTCCGGGGGGACGGGCCGCCGGTGCCCGAGGGAATTCAGGACATGCGCAGCGGCCGGGATACCGGCCAGCAGGAGCAGCACCAGCACGGTGCCGCCGGCCGCCGGGCCGAGCGAATAGGCCCACAGCAGCGGCACCAGTGCCGCTGCGGCTCCGGCGAAGCAGTACCAGAACGCGGCGTCCGTCCCCGCCGCCCGCGACGCGGCGGCCCGGCTGCTGGCTGCGAGGATCCCGACGCCGGCCAGCCCGGCCAGCACCAGTTGGGCGTATTCCAGCAGGCTCATGCCGACCCTCCGCGCGCAGTGGCTCCTTCAGCCATTGCAGCCCCGAAGGCCCGCGGTTGTCAACGCCCCTTTATCCGGCCGTTGTCAGCGCCCTTCGTAGCCGACGACGCCGTCCAGTTGCTTGAGCCGGAAGCTCTTGGGCAGCATCCGCATGGTGGTGTTGCGGGCCTTGCGGAGCTTCTCCGAATCCAGCTGGGCCAGCCGCGCCATGGTGTGGGACTGCGAGACGATCTTGTTCGCGCGCCGGGTCCGGGCCGCTTCGTAGGCGATCAGGCCGTCGGCCACCGCTTCGTGCTGGCCGAGGGCGTCCGCCAGCGCCACCGCGTCCTCCAGCGCCTGGCAGCCGCCCTGGCCGAGGAACGGCAGCATCGGATGCGCCGCGTCCCCCACGAGCGTGGCCGAGCGGGCGGACCAGACGGGTTCGGGCTTCCGGTCGAAGAGTTCGTGCGCCATGATGGCGTCCTCGGGCGTCTGCTCGATCACGGACCTGATGCCCCGGTGCCAGTGCGCGAAGGTGCTGGCGGCGGCGGTCTTCCAGCCCCGGCTGCGGTACGGGTCCAGGGCCTTCGTCGGCAGCGTGCCGTACCAGTAGACCCGGCCGCCGGGCAGCGGCGTGGCGCCGAAGACGCCGCCGTCGCCCCACATCTCGCCCCACGGAACCATGCCGTTGTCCAGTCCGGTCGCGTCGCAGACTCCGCGCAGCGCCGTCGTTCCGGAGGAACGGGGCGCGCCGACCCCAAGCAGGGCGCCGCGGACCACCGAGTAGAGACCGTCCGCACCGACCACCAGGTCGGCATTCTTGCGCCCTCCCGTGCTGATTTCGACGGAGCTGCGCGGGAAGCCCAGGTGGAAGGCCGTCACTCCGAGCCCGAGATGGACCGTGTTGACCTTCAGCCGCTTGGCCAGGATCGAGGTGAGGTCGTTGCGGTGGATCATCTGGATGGGCAGGCCGTACCGGCGGCGGACCTTGAGCTGCTCCAGCAGCATGATCGGCTCGCCCTCCATGTCCAGCACGTCGCCGCGGACGGGTACGGCGGCCGCGAGGACCTCGTCGAGGACGCCGAGGCGCTCGAGTGCGGCCAGGGCGTTGGGCCAGAGCGAGAGGCCGCTTCCCGGGGGTTCCAGCGATCCGGAGCGCTCCAGGACCTCGACCTTCCACCCGGCGTTCTGCAGGGCAAGCGCCGTAGCCAGCCCGCCGATTCCCGCTCCAACGATCAGCGCCTTGCGCTCTCCTTCAGCCATGGAACCAATACTTTGTGGAATCGGCGCAAAGATCAAGCCGCACCCCGGATGGGCGGGGCGGCGGCGGGCAAGGGAAACCCCGAACCGGATTCTTGCTCTGTTGGGCCGGGCGAAGGGGGAATGCAGCGGAAACTGAAAAGGACCCCCGGATCCGGCTGGAAGAGCCGGCCCGGAGGCCCTTTCGGAGAGTTCCGTCGGGGTGACAGGATTTGAACCTGCGACCTCGTCGTCCCGAACGACGCGCGCTACCAAGCTGCGCCACACCCCGAAACTGGAGCCCCGCCGTCGTTGTTCACATCGGCAAAAGCAACTGTTCAAGAATAGCGGAGATGTGCGAAAAGCTGAAATCGGGGACGCCGTGAACCGCGACACAATGGCCGCGCACGGCTTCCGGCCTCAGGCGGACCGCGCGGTCAGGTGGAGCAGGACGGCTTCCGGGCGGCAGGCGATCCGGATGGGGGCCATCCGCGAGGTGCCCAGCCCGGCCGAGACGTTCAGCGGGACGCTGTGGCCGTCATGCTCCCAGTAGGTCAGCCCGCGGGCCCGCCACGTGGGCAGGTCGCAGTTGCTGACAAGTGCTCCGTAGCCGGGGATGCATACCTGGCCGCCGTGGGTGTGGCCGGCCAGGATGATGTCCGGTCGGTCGGCCGTGAAGTAGTCCAGGACGCGCTGGTACGGGGCGTGCGCCACTGCAATCCGCAGGTGGTCCGACTGGCTGTCGGTGGACGAGCCGTGCGGAAAGCCGGTGTACCGGTCGCGGCCCAGATGCGGATCGTCGACTCCGGTGAAGTCCAGCCGCAGGCCGTGCAGCACCATGGACTGGTGCCGGTTGGAAAGGTCGACCCAGCCCGATTCCCCGAAGACGGCGTGCATGCGCCGCCACGGCAGCTCGCGGTCGGCGTAGTCCGGCGGCTGCTTCGAGGGTCCGGAGAAGTACGTGAACGGGTTCTTCAGGACCGGGGCGTAGTAGTCGTTGGAGCCCGGCACGAAGACGCCGGGGAACTCGCGGAGCGGGCCGAGGGCGTCCAGCAGCGGGTCGAGGGCCTGGCGGTGGCTGAGGTTGTCGCCGGTGTTGACGACCAGATCCGGTTCCAGGCCGGCCAGGGCCTGCAGCCAGGCCTGCTTGCGCTTCTGTCCGGGCGTCATGTGGATGTCCGACAGATGGAGCAGCTTCAGCGGGCGGCGGCCGGGCGGCAAGATCTGCAGGGTTTCCTGCCGGACCCCGAAGAGGTTGCGTTCGATCAGGCTTCCGTAGGCCAGCACGGCACTGCCGGCCGCGGCGGCACCAAGTGCCACCCGGCCGGCAGTAACGAGGGTGCGGCGCAGTTTCTCAGCGGCCACGGTCAGTCGTCGTCGTTCCCGTTGCCGCGGTTGTCCGAGGACCCGCCAACCATATTGCCTGGCGGGCTGCCGAAGCCGCCGTGGTTGTAGAGCGGGGCGACTGCCGACATGTAGTCGGTCCACTGCGCGCCGGCGATGGTGGCACCGTCCACGTAGTCGCGGGAGACGCCGTTGATCGGGATGTCGTTCAGCGACTCGTAGTTGGTCCAGTTGCCGACCCACGAGGCGGTGGAGATGCCCTTGGTGTAGCCGACGGTCCAGGTCTGTTCCGACACGTCGGTGGTACCGGTCTTGGCCGCGGCGGGGACGCCGATCGGATTCATGTAGCCGGGACTGTCATTGACCAGGTTCTCGAGCGGGACCGTCACCGCCTTGGCGACGTCCTCGGAGATGGCCCGTTCGCAGGACTTCTGCGGCACCTCGTACTTCTTGCCCTGGGCGTCCGTGACTTCGTTCAGGGCGATGGGGGTGCAGTACATGCCGCCGCTGGCGATCGTGGCGAAGGCCGCCGACATGGTCAGGGGCGACACCTCCTGGCCGCCGATCACGAAGGACGGGCTGTTGACCTCGAACGGCTTGCCGTCCACGGCCCGGTGCACGCCCATCCGGGTGGCGGCGTCGCGGATGTCGCACAGGTCCAGCATGGCTGCCTGCGCCACGGTCGCGGAGTTGACCGACTTGGTCAGGCCATAGCTGACCGACATCGGCCGGGTGTAGCCGGGGAGCGCGTTCTTGAAGTCCCACTTGTCGAACCACGCTCCGGCCGGCAGGCAGCTGGCGTTCCAGTTGTAGCCCGCCGGGTAGGAGGTGCGGGTGGCGTCGACCGTCTCGTTCAGGGTGCGCCCGGATTCCAGCCACGCGATCGTCGTGAACGGCTTCATGGTCGAACCCGGCTGGAAGCCGTAGGAGGTGCCGCCCATGTCCGCATCCACGTTGAAGTTCAGCTCGGTGTTCTTGGCGCCCTGTTCCGGGCTGTACTTCGTGTTCTGGGCCATGGCAAGGATCTTGCCGGTGCCGGGTTCGACCGACACCATCGACGAGCCGGCGCCCGATTCGTCGCCCATCGGCACCTCTTCCTCGATCTGCTTCTGGGCTTCCTTCTGCAGGCGGGAGTCGAGGGTGGTCTTGATGGTGAGGCCGCCGCGGGCCAGGAGCTTGGCGCGCTCGGTGGAGTCCTTGCCGAACTGGTCGGACTGCATGATCACGTGCTGGACGTAGCTGCAGAAGTAGTCGGCGAAGGTGGCAGCGACGCAGCCGGAGCTGACCGGCTGCAGGTCGACGCCCAGGTCGGATGCGGCGGCCTTGTCGTACTCTTCCTGGGTGATCTTCTTGGCGCTCAGCATGGCGGCGAGCACCGAATTGCGCCGCTCCTTGGTGGCCTCGGGATTGGACACCGGGTTGAAGTAGTTGGGCGACTGGACCATTCCGGCGAGCATGGCGGACTGCTGGATGTTCAGTTTGGAGGCCGGAATCCCGAAGAACGTCTGGGCCGCTGCTTCGATGCCGTAGGTCTGGCCGCTGAAGAGCACGATGTTCAGGTACCCCTGCAGGATCTCCTCTTTGGAGTACTCCTTCTCGAGGGCAATGGCCAGCTTGGCTTCGCGCAGCTTGTCCCCGATGGACTTGGTGCCGCTGATGGTCAGCTCGTCGGCGCTCTTGCCCTCGGACGCTCCGGCGTCGATCAGGACGTTATTGACGTACTGCATGGTCAGCGTGGAGGCGCCCTGGAGGCTGCCCCCGGCCATGTTGGTGACTGCGGCGCGCATGATGCCCTGGGGATCGACGCCGCCGTGCTCGAAGAACCGCACGTCTTCGATGGAGACGATGGCGTCCTGCATGTGCTGCGAGACCTTGTCCAAAGTCACCGGCACCCGGTTCTCCGCATAGAACGTGGCGATCAGCTGGTTGTCCGCCGAGTAGATCTTGGAAGGCTGGGACAACGGGTTGGTCTGCAGCTCGTCAGGCAGCTGATCGAAGTAGTCGATGGATGAGGTTGCCCCGACGCCTGCCACAGCCGCTGCGGGAACGAGCAGACCGGCCGCCAGGACGCCGCAGAGCGCACTGATGCCAAGGAATGCCACGATTTTGCCCAGCGTTGTAGCAGTGTCAAAAAGGGGGGATTTACGAGCCGCCATGCGCCCTAGTTTACAAGCAGGCGTTACCGTTGACTTATGACGAAATGGGAATACGCCACGGTACCGCTCATTATCCACGCCACCAAGCAGATTCTCGACCAGTGGGGCGATGATGGCTGGGAGCTGGTCCAGGTAGTTCCGGGACCGGATTCGACCAACCTTGTTGCCTACCTCAAGAGGGAGAAGAACTAGCATGGCGCAGCAGCAGGATGCCCGCGTATCAGCCGTCGAGGAGCGCCTCGCCGAGCTCGGCCTGGCCCTTCCGGAAGTAGTGGCCCCCGTCGCCGCCTACGTTCCGGCCGTGGTCTCGGGAGACTACGTCTACACCTCCGGGCAGTTGCCCATGGTCGGCGGCGAGCTGCCGGCGAAGGGCAAGGTGGGCAGCGGCGCCGGTGCCGTCTCCGCCGATGCCGCCAAGGACCTGGCCGCGACCTGCGCCCTGAACGCCCTGGCGGCGGTCAAGGGTGTCATCGGCGACCTCGACCGCATCACGCGGATCGTCAAGGTTGTGGGCTTCGTCGCCTCCGAGCCGGACTTCACCGGCCAGCCCGCGGTCATCAACGGCGCGTCCGAGCTGCTGGGCAAGGTCTTCGGCGAGGCGGGCTCCCACGCCCGATCGGCGGTCGGCGTGGCCGTCCTGCCCCTCGACTCCCCGGTTGAGGTGGAACTGATTGCCGAGTTCAGCTAGCCCGCTCCGCCAGACAACGCGGCGGTTCCTGCTGCCGCGGGAGCAGCATGCCGCGGCCCTGAGCTGGCTGGAGCACGGCGGGCGGTCGCCGCTGAAGGCCCGCCTCGCCAGCAGCGTCGTCCTGGTGCGGGACGGGTTCGAGGGGGCCGAGACCTATCTGGGCTACCGCTCCGGCAAGTCGCCCCTGGGCACGATCGCGTTTCCCGGGGGCAGCCTGGACGAGGCGGACTACGGGCCTGTGGGCTGGTTCGGTCCGGCGCCCGGCAAATGGGCCGAGAACATGGGCATCGATGACCACCAGGTGGCCCGGGCCCACGTCGTCGCGGCCATCCGCGAGCTGTTCGAGGAGACCGGCATCCTGCTTGCCGGCCAGGATGAGGCTTCCCTGGTCGAGGGCGGCAACAGCGAGGACTGGATGCGCGCCCGCCAGCTGGTGGCCGAGCAGGAAAGCAGCTTTCCGGAGCTGCTGGACCGCTGGGGACTTGGCCTGCGCACCGATCTGCTGCGCCCGCTGTCCCGGTGGATCAGCCCGGACTTCGCCCACCGGCGCTTCGACACCCGCTACTTCGCCGCGACGCAGCCTGTGAACCAGCAGCCCGTCCTGCTGGACGGCAAGGGCGTGTGGGGCTCGTGGGTCTGTGCCGCGAAGGTGATCGCGGAGCGGGACAGCAGCAGCCTGGGGGACACCGCGGACCAGGAGGACACACGCGGCCGCACCCTCAGCGAGGTGACGGCGCCCGCCGTCGAAACCATGCTGGAGAAAATCTCCACCGCCCGTGGCTGCGTCGCCTACCTTTCCCACAAGCGCCAGCCGCACACCTACCAGCCGCAGCTGGTCGTCGTGGACGGCGTCCCCATGCTTGAGGTTCCGACGGCGGTGGGAACCGAGGGCGGTTCGGTCCAGCGCGGGCGGTAGCTGCGTCCGCGGGGGCGGGGGATCAGTGCGCCGTCCATCCGGACTTGTGGATACAGCGGCGAATACGATGGAGGCGGCCACCTGCGAAAGGTGGCCGCCTCCGTCGTCGTTAAGCCGGTTTAGCGGGAGCGCTGGCGCAGCCGCTGGATGTCCAGGATCACGACGGCGCGGGCCTCGAGCCGGACCCAGCCGCGCTGGACGAACTCGGCCAGTGCCTTGTTCACGGTTTCGCGGGAAGCGCCGACGAGCTGGGCCAGTTCTTCCTGGGTCAGTTCGTGGGCGACCAGGATGCCGTCGGTCGCCGGGCGGCCGAAGCGGTCCGCCAGGTCGAGCAGGGCCTTGGCAACGCGGCCAGGAACGTCGGAGAAGACCAGGTCGGCCAGGGAGTCGTTGGTGCGGCGGAGCCGGCGGGCAAGGGCCTGCAGCAGCTGGGCGGAAACCTCGGGACGGGTCTCCAGCAGGCCGCGCAGGTTCTCGTTCTTCAGGCCGGCCAGGCGCGTCTCGGAGACGGCCGTGGCGGAGGTGGAACGGGGGCTGGGATCGAACAGGGCCATCTCGCCGAAGAGCTCGCCCGGGCCGAGGATGGCGACCAGGTTCTCGCGGCCGTCCGAGGCGGTGCGGCCGAGCTTGATCTTGCCGGAAACGATGAAGTACAACTGGTCGCCCTGGTCGCCTTCACGGAACACCGAGGCACCGCGCGAGAGGTCAACCTCTGTCAGCTCATCCGTCAGCGCGGCAAAAACGTCGTCGTCGAGGGAAGCGAAAAGAGGTGCGCGGCGAAGTATCTCGATGTCCATTTAGTCTCCTGTTTCAGTCATGTTGCTTGGCAGCTGCACGGGACCCAGCTGCGGCACTGCCTACCATTCTGCCGCATGAGCAGTCCATGTGACATCTTCCACAGGCGATTTCGCTCAGAGACAACGGGCGGTCCCTCCAGTCGGGGCCGATGGCCGGGGTGCCTTAGCGCTTAACCAGTCCGGGCCCGGGCATATTCCCAGCGTCGGACATTAGACTTGTGCATAAACTCCCGGCCATCGATGGAGACAGTTTGCTATTCGGCCTGACGGTTCTGGACATCGTCCTGATCCTGATCCTGCTTTCGTACCTCATTGCGGGTCTGCGCAAAGGGTTCCTCGTGACCCTGGGCGGAATCGTCGGCTTTGTCCTGGGCGCGGTCGCCGCCTTCGTCGCCATCCCGTACGTCAGCATGTGGGTGCCCGACCCGGGCTGGCGGCTGACGGCCATCATCGCCGTGGCGATCCTGCTGGTCATCCTCGGGCACGCGATCGGCTCCGGCGTCGGCCGCGCCATCCGCGGGCAGATCGATTTCCCCACGGTCAGGCCGGTGGAGCGGTTGCTGGGCGGGGCAGCGAACGTGGCCGTGGCCGCGCTGGTGATGTCCATGCTGGCCTTCAGCATCGGGACGCTGGGGGTCCCGTTCGTTTCCCAGCAGATCGCCGCCTCCAAGGTCATCCAGACGATCGACTCGCTCACCCCGGATCCGGTCAAGACCTGGCTGGCCCAGGCCCGTTCGATCGCCGTCCAGGACGGCATCCCGATGGTGACGGACCAGGCTGCACCGGCAACCCCGGCGCCGGTTCCCGACGCCAGCGTGGACACTCCCGCGCTCAACCAGGCCGCGGCGTCCGTCCTGAAGATCGCCGGCACCGCGTTCCAGTGCGGGCAGAACCAGACCGGCTCCGGGTTCGTCATCGCGCCGGACCGGGTGATGACCAACGCCCACGTCGTCGCCGGCGTGAACGAGCCGATCGTCGAGATTCCGGACGGGCGCGTGCTGCCCGCCCGGGTGGTGCATTTCGATCCGCAGCGCGATATCGCCGTGCTCGCGGTCGAGGACCTGGAACTGCAGCCCCTCGCAGTGGGGGACGTACTGCAGAACGGGGCCCTCGCGGCGTTCCACGGGTATCCGGCCGGAGGCCCCTTCCAGAGCCACCCGGCTACGGTCCAGGGCAAGTCGACCGTGCTGGTGCAGAACATCTACGGCGCCGAGCCCTCGAGGCTCGAGGTGTACACCCTGGCCGCCCACGTGGAGCAGGGCAATTCCGGCGGTCCGCTGCTGGACCAGGAAGGCCGGATCTCCGGCATGGTGTTCGCGAAGGCCACCGACGATGTTCCGGTCGGCTATGCCCTGTCGCTGGCGGAGATCCGGCCGGTGATCGACGAATCCATGGTCTACCAGGAAACCGTCGCGGCCGGGCAGTGCGTCCGGAAATAGCAGTGCGTCCGGAAGTAGCGGTGCGGCCGCGGCGGCGGGGGACCGGGCGGGCTTCCTAGAGCCGGTCCGCGAGGAGTTCGATAGCGAACCGGTAGCCGCTGATGCCGGCTCCGGCGATCACGGCCTCGGCAATGCCGGAAATGTAGGAATGGTGGCGGAATTCCTCGCGGCGGTGGACGTTGCTGATGTGCACCTCGACCACGGGCAGGTCCACGCCCGAGAGGGCATCGCGCAGCGCGACGGAGGTGTGCGTGTAGCCGCCGGGATTGATGACGATGCCCGCCGCGGTGCCCCGTGCCGCGTGCACGGCGTCGATCAGGGCGCCTTCGTGGTTGGACTGGAAGCACTCCACGGTCAGGCCCCTGGCTTCCGCCGCATCCGCGGCGAGCTTTTCGACGTCGGCCAGCGTGTCGGCGCCATAGATGTGCGGTTCGCGGGTGCCGAGCAGGTTCAGGTTGGGGCCGTTGAGGATCAGGAGTTTGCGGCTGCTGCCGCCGGCGGGATCGGTCATGGTTCCACTATGCCGCACCGGTGCCGGACGCCGGCGGTTCGCTACGCCGCTCCGACACGCACGGGCGCCGCCGCAGCAGTGCTGCGGCGGCGCCCGTGCGGAGGGTGCTGGAGGATCAGCCCTTGAGCGAGGTGGCGATCTGCTGCATGACGGTGTTGTCCGCCAGCGTGCTCGCGTCACCCGCTTCGCGGCCTTCGGCGATGTCCTTGAGCAGGCGGCGCATGATCTTGCCCGACCGGGTCTTGGGCAGTTCAGGCACGACCAGGATCTGGCGCGGCTTGGCGATCGGGCCGATCTCCTTGCCGACGTGGTTGCGCAGTGTCGTCACGATTTCCGGGTCCTCCGCGGCGCTGCCGCGCAGGATCACGAACGCCACGACGGCCTCGCCGGTCGTGTCATCCGTGGCGCCGACGACGGCGGCCTCGGCGACCGACGGGTGGCTGACCAGGGCGGACTCGATCTCGGTGGTGGAGAGCCGGTGGCCCGAGACGTTCATCACATCGTCGACGCGGCCCAGCAGCCAGATGTCCCCGTCGTCGTCCTTCTTGGCGCCGTCCCCGGCGAAGTACATGTTGTCGAACCGGGACCAGTAGGTGTCCTTGTAGCGGTCCGGGTCGCCCCAGATGCCGCGCAGCATGGCGGGCCACGGCTCGCGCACGACGAGGTAGCCGCCGTGTCCGTTGGGCACCGGTTCGCCCAGTTCGTCGACGACGTCGACGGCGATGCCGGGCACCGCGACCTGGGCCGAGCCCGGCTTCGTCTCGGTGACACCCGGCATCGGGGCGATCATGTGGGCGCCGGTTTCGGTCTGCCACCAGGTGTCGACGATGGGGGCTTTGTCCGCGCCGATGACGCGGCGGTACCACATCCAGGCCTCGGGGTTGATCGGCTCGCCGACCGAGCCGAGGACGCGGATCGAGGACAGGTCGTACTTCGCCGGGATGTCCTCGCCCCACTTCATCATGGTGCGGATGGCCGTCGGAGCGGTGTACATGATGGACACCTTGTACTTCTCCACCAGTTCCCACCAGCGGCCCTGGTGCGGGGTGTCCGGCGTGCCCTCATACATCAGCTGGGTGGCGCCGTTGAT
>NZ_BRVS01000032.1 GCF_026011795.1 Arthrobacter mangrovi
CTGCGCGCCGACGTCCTCGCCGACCTCTGCCTCCAACCCCCAAGCGCCGCCGCTGCCGCCGCGCACGCAGGCGGGCCGGGCGAGGCTTTCGGGCTGGGCGAGAACGGCACCGCCTTAGGCACCGGCGGCGGCACGGCTTTCGGGCCTTTCAACGGACAGGGCGCCGCGTTCGGCCTTACCGCCGATGCGACCGAGGACGATGCCGGACAGGGCGCCGCGTTCGGCGTCGCCGCCGGTACCGGCGGTCCCGCTGATATCGCCTCGGCTGCTGTGGGGCAGGGCGGGCTTTTCGACCCGCAGGCCGACGAGGCTGCCGGAGCAGCGGGCCGGGGCATCCACGAAACGTGGGGCGGCGGGAACGTGAAGGCGTTCGTCGCGGTGACGATCCCGCTGGCCACCGCCGCCGGCGGCGACGAACCCGGCGAACTGGCCGGGTACGGGCCGATCCCGCCCGACATGGCCCGCCGGATCGCCGGGCTGGCGAAGTCCTGGCTGCCGGTCATCACCGACGAACACGACAAAGCCGTGATCGTGGCCCGCGAGATGCGCCACCCGCCCGAATGGCTCAAACGCGAAATCCGGCTACGCGACGGGACCTGCCGCGGGCTGGGCTGCCGCACCCACTGGAAGCACTGCGAACTCGACCACACCCTGGCCTGGGAACACGGCGGCAAAACCGAACTCGATAACCTCGCCCTGCGCTGCAAACCGGATCATCTGGCCAAACACAACGACGACTGGCACACCACCCAGGAGCCCCACGGCGTCATCCGCCACCAAACCAGGACCGGCCAAACCTACACCAGCTACCCCGACGGCTCCTGGATCAGCCACGGCCTCCAACCACCCCCGCCCCCGCCACCAGACCCCTACAACGACACCACCCCACCACCCTTCTGAAGCGCGGGAGGTGTCCGGCGCTAAAACCCTCGCGCCGGTGCCCGGCGGTCCGGAGGCGGCAAGTCTGCCGCCTCCGGGGCACTAAGTCTCCGGCGCCAGCATGCGCGGACAGACCTCCTAGCCCGGATGTATCGCCCGCGAGTTCGCAGGCATTCGTTCGCTGGACTGGCCCTGGCGCAGACCGCGGAGCTCAGCAGCGATGTGCGGGAGTTCGCCCCGGTCGGCAAAGGCCTGTCGACAAAGGCCGGTCGGCGTAGCCGCGGAAAGCTCGATTCAGGCAATGGGGCAGGCGCTCCATGCGCGTCGCGCTGGCGCCGCCGTTTCACGTTCGTACCGCTGCCCGATGCCGTCCTTTCAGGCCCCCGGCAGGAAGGAACCCGCGGTCGCAAACTCATGCCGGGAATAAAGCCGCTGACCGAGCGTTGACTTGAGTGTAACTTGCTCAAGTTTGAGCGGATGCGGAATAATCTCTGGCACAACGCGTTAACTTGAGTCGAAGGCACTCAAGCCAAACAGGAGGATATATGCCTATCTTTTTCGGACCCGCAGGCTCCGGCAACGGCTCCTTCGACGAGTTCCTGGCCCGCTATCTGCAGGGCCAGCGGACCGCGCGCGCCAGCCGGCCGATCGACATGACGCGGCTGCTGAGCCGTCGTTCCCATGAGCTGATCGGCCGTGCCGCTCAATTCGCCGTCGAGCACGGCCATACGGAAGTCGACGCGCTCCACGTCCTCCGCGTGATGGCGGAGCAGGAGCCGCTGGCGGAGCAGATCCGCCGCGCCGGTGCCAATCCTCAGGCCATTGCGCAGGCAGCCGAGCAGCGCCTGCCCGGCGCCTCGTCCGAGAAGGTCGATACCCCGCCGTCGTTGACCCAGTCGACCCAGCGCGCGCTGCTGGACGCGCACCAGGTTGCACGTGCATTCGGCTCCACTTACATCGATCCCGAACACCTGTTCTTCGCGTTCGTACTGAACCAGGAGTCTCCCGCAGGCCAGGTCCTGGCTGCGGCGGGCGTGACGCCTCAGTCGCTGCAGGGGGCCGGCCAGGAAGCTTCACCGTCGGAGCCCGACACGCGCCGCGACGCCTCCACGGCGCCGTCAGGCGAGGGCACCACGCCTACTCTGGACCAGTTCGGCATCGATCTGACCGCCCGCGCCCGGGAAGGCAGCCTGGACCCGGTGATCGGCCGCGCCGAGGAAATCGAGCAGACCATCGAGATCCTCGCCCGCCGCACCAAGAACAACCCGGTGCTGATTGGTGAAGCCGGCGTCGGCAAGACCGCCATCGTGGAAGGCCTGGCCCAGGCCATCGCCGCCGGCGACGTGCCGCAGCAGCTGCAGGGCAAGCGCGTCATCTCGCTCGACCTGCCCGGCATGCTCGCCGGAACCCGCTACCGCGGCGATTTCGAGGAGCGGCTCACCAAGACCATGGATGAGATCAGCGCGCACAAGGACGGCATCATCGTCTTCGTCGACGAGCTGCACACGGTTGTGGGCGCCGGAGGCTCCGGAGAGGGCGGCGGCATGGATGCGGGTAACATCCTCAAGCCGCGGCTCGCCCGCGGCGAGCTGCACCTGGTCGGCGCCACCACGCTGGCCGAGTACCGCAAGATCGAGAAGGACGCGGCCCTGGAGCGCCGTTTCCAGCCGGTCACGGTTGGCGAACCGTCCATCGAGGACGCCGTGCAGATCCTGCAGGGATTGAAGGAGCGCTACGAAGAACACCACCAGGTGACCTACACGGATGACGCCCTCCGCGCCGCCGTCGAACTTTCCGCGCGTTACATCATGGACCGGCAACTGCCGGATAAGGCGGTCGACCTGATCGACCAGGCCGGCGCGCGGTTGAGCCTGCGGCGCGGCCCGCGTGTGGATATCGCGGAGCTGCGGGCGCAGGTGGCCAAGCTGGAGGAGGCCAAGAACGCCGCGGTCGCCGAGGAGCGCTACGAGGAGGCGTCCGGGCTGCGCGACGGCATCGAGGCGCTGAAGCAGCAGCTGGCCGCCGCCGACACCGCCGCCTCGGACGAGAGCGCGAGCGGCGGGAGCGGAAGCGGTGTGAGCGGAAGTGCCGGCGCCCAGGTCAATGCGGACGCCGGCGGGACCGACGACGGCGGCGCGCGTGACGGCGTCGTACCCTCCGGTTCCCGGGTGGTCGGCGAGGCGGAGATCGCGGAAATCATCGCACGGGCCACAGGCATTCCCGCGGCGCGGCTGACGGAAAGCGAACGCGGTCGGCTTGCCCGGCTCGAGGAGGACCTGCACGGGCGGGTCATCGGACAGGACGATGCGGTGACCGCCATTGCCAAGTCCGTGCGGCGCAACCGCACCGGCATGGGCGACGAGGGCCGGCCGGTCGGCAGCTTCCTCTTCCTCGGCCCCACCGGCGTCGGCAAGACCGAGCTGGCCAAGGCGCTGGCGGAGTCGCTGTTCGGCGACGAGGACGCGATGGTCCGGTTCGACATGAGCGAGTTCGGCGAACGGCACACCGTCTCGCGCCTGGTTGGTGCCCCTCCGGGCTACGTCGGCTACGACGAGGCCGGCCAGCTCACCGAGCGCGTGCGGCGCCGGCCGTACTCCGTGGTGCTGCTGGACGAGGTCGAGAAGGCGCACCCGGACGTGTTCAACCTGCTGCTGCAGGTGCTCGACGACGGCCGCCTGACCGACAGCCAGGGCCGGACCGTGGACTTCCGCAACACCGTGGTCATCATGACCTCCAACCTGGGTTCGGAATTCCTCGCCAGCAAGGGCGGAGCCCTCGGCTTCACAGCCAACGGCGGTGACGGCTTCGGATCCGAGAAGGAACTGCGCGCCCGCGTCATGGGCCGGTTGCGCGAGACCATGCGGCCCGAGTTCCTGAACCGGATCGACGAGATCGTGCTCTTCCGCAAGCTGGACAGGGAGCAGTTGCGCGGCATCGTGCGCCTGCAGTTGGCCCGCTCCGAGGCACGCCTCGCTGTGCAGGGCTACGGCCTGAGCGTCGACGAGGCGGCGGTGGACTGGATCGCCGAGCACGGCTACGAGCCGGAGTACGGCGCCCGACCGCTGCGCCGGGTCATCCAGCGCGAGCTCGACGACCGGATTGCGGACCTGCTGGTCAACGGGGAACTGCACGACGGCGGACGGGTCACCGTCACGGCCGACGGCGGGGAACTGCGGGTGTCAGCGGACAGCCTGGCCTCTGCCGCCTAATCCGGACCGAGCCGGAGTCGCTGACTAGCGGCGTCCGGCGGGCGCAATAGCCGGGCCGGCCGGGAAGACCTTGCTCTTCCCGGCCGGCCCGGCTTCGTATTGTCCGGCGTGCTGCGAGCCACGCTGCCTTTGCCAGCGGTGCTGCCTTTGCTAGTCGTCGCTGCCCTTGACAGACGGGCCGCGCTTGACCGGCAGGTCCTTCAGGCGGGCGTGCCGGAAAGCGGTGAACTCGTGGTCCCGCCGGAGCTCGATGATCAGCGAGGCCCCCAGCAGCGCGACGATCAGGGTGAAGGGCAGGGCGGACAGCATCGCCGCCTGCTGTAATGCCGTCAGGCCGCCGACCACCAGCAGCAGGACCGCGCAGGCGCCGGTGAGGCCGCCCCACATGACGAGCACGGGCTTGCCGGGATCCAGCGTTCCCTTGGAGGAGAGCATGCTCAGGACGAAGGTGTTGGCATCCGCCCCGGAGATGAAGAACAGGGCCACCAGGAGCACGGTTGCGATAGCCGTGAGCTGGACCAGGGGCAGGTTCTCCAGCATGGCGAAGAAGGCGGAATTGATGTCCCGCGTCCGGACCTCATGGTGCTCCGCCACACGCATGTCCACCCCGCCGACGAACCCGAGGGATGGCGCCGCCCTGCCGAGGGCATCCAGAAGTTCTACCGCACGTTCGATGCCTGGTTCGGAAACAAGACCACCCCGAAGAACGGCTTCCTCGAGCCCAGCCCGGTCGGGAAGTTTGCCGGGCGGCCCGAATTCACGCCGGAGTCCCTCCACAAGACCGCGATAATCGGAACGCCCGAGGAAATCATCGAGCGCCTGCGCCACTACGAAGCCCTCGGCGTAACCGAGTTCAGCCTCTGGTCCGACAACACCCTGACCCACGAGGAGAAGAAGCGCTCCCTCGAGCTCTTCATCGAGCAGGTCGTGCCGGCCTTCCAGGAGCAGCCCGCATCCGCGGCACGTTGAACATGGACCTCCGCGGCATCATGCAATAGCGCAGGAACCATGTCAGCGGCGGCCGATTTCTCGTTGAGAGCCGGCCGCCGCTGATCCGATTCCTGGACGGAGCCTAAACTGCCGCCAAATGGCTGGCCATCACGCCGTCGAGGACCCGCTCCGCCTCCTCGTCCGCAATGCCCGTGGCGAGGCCGATCTCCGTCACGAGCGGCTTCCGGGCATACCGCAGCATCTCCTTCTCGGCATGCGACATGGTGCCCTTGGCCTCCAGCCGGCGGCTTAGGTCGCGCACGAGGCCGGCCACGATGTAGATGTCGCCGGTCCGCAGCCGCTCCTGGTTGTCCTTGAACCGGCGCGACCACTGGTTGTCCTCCGGCCGTGACGGTCCGCGGAGCACCTCGAACAGCTTCTCCAGCCCGTCCGCGTCGAGGACCGGACGCAGGCCGACCACATCCGCGCTGTCCACCGGCACCCCGACGGTGAGATTGGTGTCGTGCACCTCGAGCAGGACGTAGCTGCATTGAATGTCCCTGAGGGGCCTGGTTTTGATGGCCCGAACGGTTGCGGGACCGTGGTGGGGATGGACAATTGTCTGGCCTTCGGCAAAACGCATTGCGTTCCTCTTCGTGTAAACGAAGCCACTCTCGACATCGGCGGGCACCAGAAGGTAACTCGCGCTCGATGGTCGTCCCACCCCGCAGACGGACGGCGGAGCCGACGGAACAGGGATCCGGTGGGCGCGCGGACAGCCTCGCGCCCACATGGGTGGGCACGCTTCCGGCCGCGAGCTTGGCTCCTCCTATTATCCCACCCAGTGGGCACATGTTCCTGTGGGATAACCGTGGCGGGAGGCACCGGCGTCGCGGGTTGCACCGCAGGTTAAGCCGCGGCTAAAGCTGGCCAAAGTGGAACAACCGGGTGGAATATCCGGGCTGCCGGGGAGACACTACTGACCATGAGCAGGCACATCCTGGACGTCCTGGTCAGGGCCGAGGAAGAGATGATTTTCCTCGGCCCCGACCATCCCTCCTACGCATTGCTGGCCGAGTTGGTCTCCTCGGTGCGGAGTGCGTGGCAGGAGGGTTACGAGTCCGGACGCCACGGCGCGTCGGCCAACCCGTACGAGTAGGCGCGGCTGCCCCACCTACCTTTCCTGCCCTTCCCTGCCTGGTTCCGTGCCGCCACGCGGGCACGACGACGGTGCTCCCCGAACGTATTCAGGTCACCGGCGTACGGTGGGAGGGTGGAGGAGATCGTGGAGTTCCTGCTCGCGCGGATCGCCGAAGACGAAGCCAATGTCAGGTCCTGGGCCGAGGCCGCCTCCGTTCCGGTGCTTGACCGGGCGCTCGCCGAGTGCGAGGCCAAGCGGCGGCTGATCCGGCATGTCCGGCAGCTGGCCGGGCACCGCTGCGAGGACGCGGGCCTGCTGACGCTGCTCCAGATCATGGCCCTGCCCTATGTCGGCCACCCCGCCTACCGCGAACGCTGGCGTCCGGCCGGCCGGCCTTAGGTGATGCTCCAAGCGGTGCCGGAAGGAGCCGGTAGTCCCGCGCGCCGGCCGTGCGTGAGAAGATCGCGTACGTGACCGATCGACTGATGCTCCTCGACACTGCGTCGCTCTACTTCCGCGCTTTCCACGGCGTGCCGGACAGCCTCAAGGCACCGGACGGGACCCCGGTGAACGCCGTCCGCGGCCTCCTCGACATTATTGCCCGGCTCGTCACCGACTTCCGGCCGGCCCGATTGGTCGCCTGCTGGGACGACGACTGGCGCCCGGGGTGGCGCGTCGACCTGCTCCCTACCTATAAGGCGCACCGGGTCGCGAAGGCCGTCCCTGGCGGAGTCGATGTGGAGGAGACCCCGCCCGGCCTGGTCGCGCAGCTGCCGCTCCTGCGCGAAGTGCTGGACGCTCTGGACATCACGGTGAGCGGGGCCGCGGAGCACGAGGCCGACGACGTCATTGGCAGCCTGGCATCCCAGGCGGCCATGCCGGTCGACATCGTCACCGGCGACCGGGACCTCTTCCAGCTCGTCGACGATGCACGCGATGTGCGCGTCATCTACACGGCCCGCGGCATGAGCAAGCTTGAGACGGTGACTGATGCGACGGTCGTCGGCAAGTACGGCGTGCTGCCGGTGCAGTACGCCGACTACGCCGCCCTGCGCGGCGACGCTTCGGACGGGCTGCCCGGCGTCTCCGGAATCGGCGAGAAGACCGCGGCCAAGCTCCTCCAGGAATTCGTGGATCTGGACGGAATCATCGCGGCAAGCTCGGATCCGGACGCGGCGATGTCGGCCACGATCCGCACGAAGCTGACGGCCGCCGGGGACTACCTCGCCGCGGCGCCCAAAGTAGTGCAGGTGGTCCGGGACCTCGGCCTGGGCGACTTCGACGCCGCCATCCGGCCCCTCGGCGCGGAACAGCTCGACCGGGTCGAGCGGCTCGGCAGGGAGCACAACCTGGGTGGATCCGTGCACCGCGTGCTTCGTGCCCTCGGAAACGAGCCTGCGCAGAACAAGACAGTGCAGAACGAGCCGGCCCAGAACCAACCGGCGCAGGACGGGACTGCCCGATAGGCCGGACGGACCGCCGTCCTCTGGATACGAAAGCTAATAGATCCAGCTGAACTCGGCAGCCCGGCCTGGACGCGAGCGCCCGGCCGGAAGACCGGCCGGGCGCTCGCAGCGGTGATCGTCAGCAGGTGATCGTCAGTAGATGGCCGACGTTGCCGCGGAGTACTTCGACACGCTGGTGTAGCCGGCCTTGCTGCCCGTGACCCGGACCTTGATCGCCTGCCCCTTGTCGGCGGCGGCGAGCTTATAGGTCTGGTACGTGGCGCCGCTGATCGCCGTGGTCCCGCGGTACCACTGGTACTTCAGCGTCACCGGCGCCGGACCCCAGGTGCCCGGGTTGGCCGTCAGCGTGTAGCCGACCTTCTTGGTCCCCGTGATCGTCGGCGTCGGCGCGGTCAGCGTCCCGGCAACAACCGCAGTGGTCGCGGCCGAGTACCTGGACACGCTGGTGTAGCCGGCCTTGCTGCCCGTGACCCGGACCTTGATCGCCTGCCCCTTGTCGGCGGCGGCGAGCTTGTACGTCTGGTACGTGGCCCCGCTGATCGCCGTGGTCCCGCGGTACCACTGGTACTTCAGCGTCACCGGCGCCGGACCCCACGTGCCCGGGTTGGCCGTCAGCGTGTAGCCGACCTTCTTGGTCCCCGTGATCGTCGGCGTCGGCGCGGTCAGCGTCCCGGCAACAACCGCCGACGTGGCCGCGGAGGTTTTGGCCGCCGTCGCATAGCCGGTCTTGGAACCGGTGACCCGGACGGTCATCGTCTTGGCGAGATCGGCCGAGGTGAGGGTGTAGGTCGAGGCTGTGGCGCCGGTGATGGCTTCCCCGCTGCGGTACCACTGGTACTTCAGCGTCACCGGCGCCGGACCCCAGCTGCCGGGGGCTGCCGTGAGCTTAGAGCCGACCTTCGCCGTGCCCGTGATCGTCGGCGTCGGCGCGGTCAGCGTCCCGGCGACGACGGCGGCGCTGGTCGCCTGCCCGGTGTAGGGGCCGAGCGGCCAGTCGTAGGCGCTGACGCGAACCGTGATCTTCTTGCCGAAGTCCGCCGGTGCGATGTCGAACGTCTTGCCGTAGCTGCGGTCGTCGCGAACGCCGTTGACGTACCATTCGTAGCTCTCGCCGTACTCCGGGGCGGGCGTCAAGGTGCCGAAGTCGGCAGTCAGGCGCTGTCCGACGGCTGCCTTGCCGGTGAGGGTGAGCGGTTTCGAGGCGGTGATGGCTTCCGCCCCGGCAGTGCCGGCGTGTGCCGAGCTCGTATACGAGACGTAGCCGTCCTTGCTTCCTGTGACTTCGGCAATCAGGTCGTAGCCGTTGTCGGCGGAGGTCACGGTGTAGTCGCTCCCGGTGGCTCCGGGAATGTCCGTCGTCGTAGAGCCCTTGGCCCGGACCCACTGGTAGGCCAGCGTGACGGGGGCCGGTCCCCAGATCCCCGGGTCGACGGAAAGCGTCTGGCCGACCTGGGCCGAACCGTAGGCGAAGGGTTCGCTGGCTTCAAGCGACCGCCCCTCGACCGCCATCTGCACCGCGGCCTTGACCCGCTGCCCGTCCACCGCGGTGATGACCTTGGCGGTGTCCGCCGAGGCCGAATTGTCGTAGCACTCCGCCTTGTAGCGGAATTCACGCGGGGTGATGTACGAACCGTAGTGGGTGTCCGAGAAGCAGAACTTGTACTTCTTGCCGGGGGTCAAGCGCCAATAGACCTTGCCGTCGACGTCGCTCATTAGCGGCCCCATCTGGGGGCCATCCCAGGCAGCCGTGGACTCGTTGTAGACCAGCGGCGTGTAGCCCACGTCGGCAAGCGGCGCGCCTGCATCGTCAGTCAACGTTGCTTCGAAGACGGACTCGGGAACCATGGTGAAGTCGGCGTTGGTCCAGTTCGCGCCAGCCGGCACAATGATTGCCCCGCCGCCGATGACGGCCTTGGTGCCGTCCCAGGACATCTGCTTGTAGAGCTGCCGGCCGGATTCGTCGGACGCGGTGATGCTCGTGCTGCCCGGCGGAATCTTGGCCAGGGTATAGGCGCCGTTGGCATCCGTGGTGGTGTAGGAGCCCTGTCCGCCTTCCTCGGGGTTGGCATTGATCGAGATGCCGGCCAGCGGCTGGCCGGCCTGGTCGGTCACCCTGCCGGCCATTTTTCCGTAGGCCTCGAGCTGGGGATTGAGGGTCAGCGTCGGGACGGCATCCGACACGGTCACCGGGTCGGCGGACGTGGGATGTGTGTGGTTCTGGTGCCATTCGTCCGCGTACGTGTTTTCACACGAGCTGCTGCAGCTGATCCAGAGGTTGTAGGAGCCGGCGGGGACGGTGAAGCTATAGGTTCCGTCCGGTGCGCTCCAGCTGCCGCCGACGTTATCGCTTTGCCAGTCCGTGGTGTAGGCGCCTACCCAGACATCGCCGAGTGCGGCCGGAGTGCCGGAAGGGGAAGCCTTGCCGGTCACCTTGCCCTTGATGGTGTAGGTGGCGGCGCTGGCCGGCATGGCTCCGGCCAGCAGGAGGACGGCCGCGAGGACGGCGGCCAGCGCCCCGGCGACAAGGCGCGCCGGAGCGGGCAGGGGCCTGCCGGCCCCCGGCGTGCCCGTGGAGAGGGACTGAGACATGGTTGGTTATTCCTTTACCCCATAAGAATGCGAGAAGCCGATTGGCTCAATCGCATAGTAGTGCGGGCCAGGACCGGCGGCCATGGGGAGAACTCCCCCGCACCCAGTGGCCGGACTCGTGTCAAGAGCAGCCGGCCCTATGCGCTGCCCCGGGGACGGATTGCGGGCGGGTTCGTGGTTAAACCTTTTTTCACCTTCCGTGGCCGTCCTACACTGGCGGCGTCCGGCCTGCCTTCCGGGGCAGGGCCGGTCCGCATTTCTTTCCCCGCCGAGCCCACTTGGAGGTCGCATGCTGCCCCGCCCGCTTCGGAAACTTTCCCTGGCGACCCTTGGCATCGCCGTCGTCGTAGGCTCGGCGCTGGCCCCGCCCGCCGCTGCCGCGGAGGAGCCGCCGGGGCCGTCCAACAATGGCGGGGCGCCGGCTGCCGCGGAGCAGGGGCAGGGCCATAGCCGGTTCGTGGTGAAGTTCCGGGAGACGGCGGAGATCAGGAGCGGCGGCCGGGCCAGGGCCTACGGCCAGGCGGCCAAGGAGCTCGGCGTGTCCGTTAAAGAGGTGCGTACTACCGCAAGCGGCGCCCAGGTGCTCAAGACCGACGAGGAACTCAGTGCCGGCGAAGCGGAGCGGTTGGTCGGCCAGCTGCAGGCGCGGCGGGATGTGGAGTACGCGGAGCCGGATGTGCTGATGCGGCCGCTGGCCGCTTTTAACGACACGTTCTACGACCTGCAGTGGGACCTTCACGAGGAGCTCGCCGGCATTCGCGCTGCCGGCGCCTGGGACACCACCATCGGGGACGGATCGGTGGTGGCCGTGGTGGATACCGGAATCACCGCGCACAGCGACCTGATGCCGAATGTCCTGCCCGGGTACGACATGATTTCGGATCCGGCGCGCGCCCGCGACGGCAACGGCCGTGATGCCAATCCCCAGGACGAGGGCGACTGGTACGACGACGCCGAGTGCGGCTTCACCACGACGTCCTCGGCGCTGTCCTCCTGGCACGGCACGCACGTTGCCGGCACGGTTGCGGCGGTCGCCAACAACGGCCAGGGCGTCAGCGGCGTCGCCCCGGGCGCCAAGGTCCTCCCGGTCCGGGCGCTCGGCTCCTGCGGCGGCTACATGTCGGACATCTCCGACGGCATCACCTGGGCAACCGGCGGTGCCGTTCCGGGACTGCCGGCGAACAGCAACCCTGCCGACGTCGTGAACCTCAGCGTGGGCGGACCGGGATCCTGTTCGGCCACCATGCAGGGCGCCATTAGCGGCGGCGTGGGCCGCGGGGCGGCGATCGTCGTGGCTGCCGGGAACGAGAACCAGTCGGCCGGCAACAGCAGCCCGGCGAACTGCCGGGACGTCATCACCGTCGCGGCGAGCGACCGGCAGGGAAACCGGGCCCCGTACTCCAACTACGGCGGCGCCGTGGATGTGGCGGCACCCGGCGGCTCCATGGAGATCGAGGTCAGCGGCGGCATCGCCTCCACCTACAACACCGGCAGCACGGTGCCGGCCGACGAGACGTACGCCTACTCCGTGGGCACCTCCATGGCGGCGCCGCATGTGGCGGGCCTGGCCGCACTGATGATGTCCGTCAACGAGGGACTGACCCCGCAGCAGGTGGAGGAGCAGCTGAAGAGTTCAGCGCGCCCGCTGCCCGGCACCTGCGCGGAGGGGTGCGGCGCCGGGCTCATCGACGCGGCCGCCGCCGTGCAGGCCGTTGTCTTGCCCGAGCCGGAACCCGTTCCGGACCCCACGCCCAGCCCTGCTCCGACGCCCTCCCCCGATCCCACGCCGTCGCCCGAGCCGGACAACTCCTTTATCGCCGCCGCGCCGCTGGACCTGGACCTGGATTCCAGCAGCGACCTGCTCTCCCGGGATAGCGCAGGCAATCTCTGGTTCCACGCCGGCACCGGCAAGGGAAGCTACGCCGAGCCGCGGCAGATCGGTTCCGGCTGGAACGCCTATGACCACCTCGCGGCGGCCGGCACCTTCGACGGGGACGACTATCCGGACCTGCTGGCCCGCCGGACCGATGGTTCGCTCTGGCTCTACCCCGGCGCCGCCGGGGCACAGTACGCTCCGGCCGTCCGGCTCGCGGACAGCGGCTGGGACGGCTTCGACGCCTTGCTCGGGCCGGGAGACCTCGACGGCGACGGCCACAACGACGTGATCGCGCGGCAGCCGGACGGCACGGTCTATCTTTACGCCGGCGACGGCAGCGGCGGCCTCGCCCCGCGCGTCCTGGTCGCCACCGGCTGGCAGGTGTTCGACCGACTCACTGCCGCGGGTGATTTCAGCGGCGACGGCAAGGGCGACCTCGTCGGCCGCAAGCCCGACGGAACCCTCTGGCTGCTGCGGAGCACCGGCAGCGATCCGGACGGCGGCGGGCTCTTCGACGACGCACAACTGATCGGGGCCAGCGGCTGGCAGGCTTTCGACACCATCCTCGGCGCCGGCGACAACAACGGAGACGGCAGGAACGATCTGCTCGCCGTCTACCCCGACCGAAGCCTGCGCTTCTATGCCGGCACCGCCTTCAGCGAGTCCGAGGGCTACCTGCCGGGAACCAACAGCGGCGATCCGGTGTGGGACGAGCACGCCCTGATGGCAGCCCCGGGCGACTTCAACGGCGACGGCAAGGCGGACCTGCTGGCCACCCGGCCGGACGGCACCTTCTGGTTCGCCGCCGGGGACGGCAACGGGGGCTACGGCGAGCGCGTGCGGATCGGAACGGGCTGGCAGATCTATGACAAGCTCCTCGGTGCAGGGGATTACGACGGCGACGGGTCCAATGACCTGATAGCGCGCCAGCCCGACGGTTCCCTGTGGTTCTACGCCGGCACCGGCAGCATCGGCGGCGGCAATGAGGGCTACGAGCGGCGGGTCAAGATCGGAAGCTCCGGCTGGGGGCAGTTCCTCCACCTCGAGGCCCCCGGCGACGTCAACGGGGACGGCAATAATGACCTGCTGACGGTCACCCGGGACGGAACGCTCTACCTCTACGCGGGCCCGGGCACCGGGACCTCGCACGGCCCCCGCACGGTGGCGGGGACCGGCTGGAACGCCTACACCGCCGTCGTACCGGTCGGTGACTACGACGGAGACGCAACCGGCGACGTAGCGCTCCGCAAGTCCGACGGTTCGCTCTGGTTGCGCACCGGACTGAAGTCCGCATCCGGGGGCTGGTTCTCCGGTGAACGGAAGATCGGATCCGGCGGCTGGAACGGGTTCGACCGCATCCTCGGCCCCGGCGATTTCAATGCCGATTCCAAGATGGACATCTTCGCGACCCGGCCAGACGGGTCGGCCTTCTTCTACGCGGGAACGCAGTTCCGCAGCCAGCACGCCGTGAAGCCGGGCGTTTCCGCCGGCAGCATCTAGGCGTTTCCGGACGTGGGCGGGTTTCCGGCCGCCCTCGTCCGGGCGTGCAGAGGATTTCAGGCGGCGGCGAGGGCCTTGTCCAGGAAACTGCCGATGACGCTGCCGGCGGTGATGTGGTCCGCCACGTCGAGGCCGGGAATCCGGGGGCCGGCGGGCCTCCCGCCGGCGCGCTGCTTGACGTGTTCGTTCAGGCACAGCAGCGCCGAGAGCAGCTCGGCCAGGTCGGCTTCCCCGCTGGAGGTCTGCCGCAGGAGCCTCGAATGCGCGGCCTGGAGTTCGTCGCCCGGGCTGCAGCCAAGGTCGCGGCGGAGGCTGGTGCGGTAGCGGTCGTAGGCCTGGAGGGCTTCGGTGTAGCGGCCGCTCTGCTCGAGGCCCGCCACCAGGGCCGTCCATGCGCGCTCGTTCAGCGGTTCCGAGGCGACGGCCCGCTGCGCCCAGTGCACGGCGTCGTCGTTATTGCCCACCGCAACCGCTGCCTGCGCTGCCCGGATGCGGCAGTCCACCACCAGTGCTTCGTGCCGGCGGCGGGCTTCCTCCGCCCATTCGACGGTCAGTTCGTCGGAAAGCAGCGGCGCGGTGGCCATGTCCAGGACCTTGAGCAGCCGCTCGTAGGCTTCGGCCGGCTTGGTGCCGTCGACGCGGCCGACCAGCCGCTCGAACCGGTCGAGGTCCACGCTGACCAGCTTCGGCTCCAGGAAGTAGCAGCCGTGCTCGGTTCGCAGCGGGCCGGTCTTGGCCTGGCCGGGCTGGATGTGCCGGCGGATGACGCTGACATAGCTTTCCAGCGTGGCCCGGGCTGTGGCCGGCGGGTTGCCGCCCCACAGCAGCTCGATCATCCGTTCCCGGGAGACGCTGATGCCCGGCTGGAGGGCCAGGATCTCGAGGACCTGCCGGGCCTTTGGGCTGCCGAGCGTGGCTGCGGTCATGACCCGGCCGGCCCGCTCCACCCTCAGGCCGCCGATCAGGCGGATGGAGATGCACGTGGCAGAACTGGTTTCCGATTTCATCTTTGCCCCTACCCCCAACTTGTTCCGGCACCCCTCAACTACACCGGTGGCTTAATGGTGGGCGCGGTTCCGACCTGCCGCCAGCCCACTCTGGGGCGGAACCCGCACCCTCAAACCTTGGGGTCCGCCTCTCCCTCAATCTGCGCCTGACCTGCATGAAGATTTTTCCAAGGGGCGCGGGCGAAGGTTTTACCGGATCCTACGCGGTCCACAGAGGGTCCCGACGCTCCCCCCAACCCGTCGGGGCCCTTCCGCACGTTCTCCCAAAGTTTTTCTCAAGTTCCCGGGCGAACCATAAGCGCCATGTCAGCAGCACAGCTTGAACAAGAGGCACCGGTACCGGCACAGGCGCAGCAGTCTCCGCGGCGCCGCCGGCTGATAGTGATCCCGCTGGCCCTGGTGTGCCTGCTTGGGATCGCCTTCGGGTACCTGTTCCTCAACGCGGAGGTGAAGTCCAGCGCTCCGATGGGCGCCTCCGTTGATGTACCGGGCGGATCGGCCAGCATTACCGGCCTCGTTCCGCTCGAAAGCGATGGGTGGCAGCCGCCTGCTCCGGTGGCAGCCCTCAGTAAGGAGCCGCAGGAGGGTGCGCACCGTGTACGCATCCAGGTGCAGTTCACGGCCTTGGACGAGGCCGGCCTGCCCCTTGATCCTGCCGGTTTCTTTGTTGACGGATTGGGCTCGGGGAAGCCCCATCCGCTCTGGACCTCGTCCTCATCCATGACGCTGGCCCAGGGGGAAACCGTCAGCACCACGATGGTGTTCGAGCTGCCGAACAAGGCGATTGCCCTGGTGCTGGAGGACTCATCCGGCAGCCGGCTCTCGCTCGGCACCGACCACCATTCGGCCGGCTAAAGAGTCCGGCCAACGACGACGGATGCAACGTTGGGGTGCCTCCGTCATGTCGACCTGCAACACGTCATCATTGGGAGGTGACTCGACATGTCAGTTTCACGACGCAAACTCCTGCAATGGGGAGGCCTGGGAGTAGTCGGGGCGGGGCTGGTGACCGTACCTATATCCACCGTGTCGGCCAAGGCGGCCAGCCAGCTCAGCTCGCGGGACATGCCCAAGCCTTTCCAGGCGGCGTTCCGGCGCCCGCCGACGCTGGCGCCGGACTCCGTGACCACGGACTCCGACGGGGCCACGGTGAACAACTACACCCTGGCCATGCGGCAGGCCTCCGCCCAGATCCTGCCGACCAGGAAGACCGGGATCCTCGGCTACAACGGAACCTTCCCCGGCCCGACCATCGAGCTGGAGCAGGGCACCAAGGCGGTCGTCCACATGCGCAACCGGCTGCCCAAGAACCACCCGCAGTGGACCAAGCACCTGCTGGCCACGTCGACGCACCTGCACGGTTCGGCGACGCTGCCGCAGTACGACGGCTACGCCAACGACGTCACGCTGCCCGGGTTCGCAAAGACCTACCAGTACCCGAACTTCCAGCCGGCCCGGACCATCTGGTACCACGACCACGGCGTCCACTTCACGGCTCAGAACGTGTACTCCGGCCTCGCCGGGATGTATATCATCCATGACCCGGTGGAGCGGGAACTGCTGCCGCAGGGCGAGTTCGACGTCCCGCTGGTGGTCAACGACGCGATGTTCGCCGCGGACGGCTCGCTCGCCTATGACGACCGGGACCACTCCGGCCTCTGGGGCGACGTGATCCTGGTCAACGGCGTGCCATGGCCGGTCATGAAGGTCCAGCCGCGTGTCTACCGCTTCCGGGTGCTGAACGCGTCCATCTCCCGCTCGTACAAGTTCGCGCTCAGTTCGGGACAGCCGCTGCACCTGGTGGGCACGGACGGCGGACTGATGCCAGCCACCCAGTCCGTGGCCAACTACCGCCACGGCATGGCCGAGCGCTACGAGGTACTGATCGACTTCAGCAAGTACAAGCCCGGCACCCGGGTGGAACTGAAGAACCTGTCGGCCACCAACAACAGGGACTACGACTTCACCGGGAAGGTGATGGCGTTCGACGTCGTTGCGGCACCGGTGGGAATGAAGGACGATCCCAAGTGGAACCGCATCCCGACCACGCTGGCGGACAGCGAACCCATGCACCTGACCAAGGACGACGCCGAGGAGAAGCGCTACTTCCGGGTTGAGAAGAACGGCTTGGTCGAACCGTGGACGATCAACGGCGTCACCTGGGAGGAAGTGATCGCCAGCAACTTCAAGCTGGCGCACGCCGACCCGAAGCTGAATTCCGTGGAGCTCTGGACCATCGAGAACAAGTCCGGCGGCTGGTTCCACCCCGTCCATATCCACCTGGTGGATTTCCGGGTGCTCAGCCGCAACGGCAAGGCCCCCTTTGCCTGGGAACGCGGGCCAAAGGACGTGGTCTACATCGGCGAGGGCGAGAAGGTGGACGTGGTCATGCGGTTCGGCCCGCACCAGGGCCGCTACATGGTCCACTGCCACAACCTGCCGCACGAGGACCACTCCATGATGTTCCAGTTCCGGGTCGGCCTGGGCGAGGACGATGACGATCCGTGGGATCCGATCAATGCCGCGCCGGCCGAGTTCGACGACGCCCCGGACTGAGCCCGCCGTGAGCGCCAGAACCGGGCTGCGCCCAGCGCGGCGCAGCCCGGCGCACCGCGCCGCTGCCGATCCGAGGAGGCCCTCGGGCCGTCCCCGGAAACGCAAGCTCAACGCACTGGCGGGCGGCGCCGTCGTCCTTGCCCTGCTGCTGGGTGCGCGCATTTGGGTGGCGGAGCCGGTGACGGTGGACTCGGACAGCATGGCCCCGACGCTGCCGCCGGGCAGCATCGCGTTCGTGCTCAAACCAGCGCCGGCCTGGTTCGGCGTCCACCGCGGCGACCTGGTGGTGCTCGACTCTCCCATCGACGGCACCCCCATCATCAAGCGGGTGGTGGCCGTCGGCGGGGAGACCGTCGAGATCGACGACGCCATCCTCCTGGTGGACGGCGTCGCCCCGCCGGAGCCGTACGTGGACCACAGCACCATCGACGGCACGCACTTCATCCCCACTGCCGTGCCGCCCGGGGAAGTCTTCCTGATGGGCGACAACCGCGAGCGCTCGATCGACTCCAGGGACTTCGGCACGGTGCCAGTGGACGACATCCGGGGCACCGTGGTCAAACCGTTCATGCGGTCGTAAACAACGACGGCGGCACCCGCCTTCGCGAGGACGGGGACCGGGAAGCCAAGAAATTTTCAATACGAAGCGGCCAACCTCAAGCCAAGCCGGAACCGCTCATCCATCGGATCCGGCGTTGGAGGACAGTCAGCAGTTCAGGTCCGGCGCTGCCGGCCCGGGGCATCCATCCAGGCAGACCTTCGAGTCAGCCTTCCGTCTCAAAGGACAAACCATGCACACCCAATCACCAGACCAGCAGCCGCGCAGGGAGGCGAAAGCCCGGAGCCAGCGCGTCCAGCGCAACCAGCGCAGGGCACGCACCGCGATGGTTGCCCTCACCGCCACGGGCCTCCTCGCCGGCGGCACGACCGCTGTCATGGCGGCCAATCCGCCCACCGGACCCGGCAATATCGAAATCTTCGCCAAGCGGGACATGGTCGCCATCGAGGGCTATGCCGCCCAGGCCGGACAGACGGCCACCATCTCGGTCAGCCGCGGGGGCAGCGTCATCGGCCTGGCCAGGGGCGTGGTTGATTCCACCGGCTTCCTGGAAGTGAACCATCCCGGCGGATCGTGCTGGGACATCGTCACGCCCAATATCCAGGGCGGCGATGAGGTCAACGTGCAGTTCGCCGATGGCAGCAGCGACGGCGCACTCGCCGGCAGCGCGGTCATCACCTCGGTGGAATCGGTCGAGATGCCCGCCACCGAAGCGGCCGGGGACGTGGAAGGCCAGGTTGTTATCAAGGGCACGTACGGTGCGGATGTGGACCCGGCCCGGATGCAGGTCGAGATCGTCAACCCGGGAATGCGCGACCTGGCGATCGGCGAGCGCGCCATCGGCTGGCCTGCTGACGATGCACCCACCACCTACGCCGTCGACGGCAGCGCTGCGGACGGCACCTTCACGGTCACCTACGGCTTCTTCTCTGCGGCGGAACGCGACGCCGCCATGGCCGGAGACCCGTCAGTAGCCAGCTGGCAGGCCGACGCCACGGGCGGCGTGGAAATGCAGCTCGGCCTGACCATCTCCGAGTTCAAGGAAATCGACGGTCCCGGCTTCGGCGGCTGCCCCGCCGGACCCTCCGGCCAGGCCCCGAACCAGCCCGGAAACGTCTTCGCCAGCGCCAACGGCAGCGGCAGCATCACCGCCACGTGGGAAGCGGCAACCGTCCCGGCCGATGCCCCGACCATCACCGGCTACAAGCTCATCGCCAAGGACACCGTCCTGAACCAGGAAGTCAGTACGACAGTCGGTTCCGAAGCCACCACCGCGACGCTGCGCGGACTGGTGGACGGACAGGCATACCCGATCGAAGTCGTCGCGCTGAACGGCCAGTCCAGCACTCCGTCATCGGCCGGCACGGTCATGGTCAGTGACGCGGCTCCCTCGGAGCCTTCGGCGCCGGCTGAGGCGGGCGGCGTGAGCGTCCAGGACGGCTCGCTGGCCGGTTCCGTGGATGTTTCCTGGACCGCTGCCGCCGCCAGCGGCTCTGCCGTTACGGGTTACCGCGTCGATGCCAACGCTGCCGATGGCACGGTGGCCGCCACCGTCAATGCCGGAAGCGGCGCGACTTCCGCGACGTTGGACGGCCTGACCCCGGGCACCGAGTACGGCTTCGTCGTAACCGCCATCAGCGCAGCCGGCGAAACCGCGGCACCCGCGGTCCAGTACACCCTCGGTTCCCCGGAGCTGACAGCTCCGACGGCACCCACCGTGGTTCGCGTGGTTCCCGGTAACGGATCGGCCAACGTCGAATGGCAGCCCGCGACCGCGGGCAACACCCCGATCACCGGTTACCGCCTCAGCGCGACCCCGGCCACCGGCGACCCCGTCACAGTCGAGACCGACGCCGCGGCCCGCGGCGCCACGCTCAGCGGCCTCACCAACGGGACCGCCTACACGCTGAACCTCGTCGCCACCAGCGCAGCGGGCGACAGCGCGGCGGCCAACTTCGGCACCAACGCCTCCGTTACCCTCACGCCGAATGACCAGCTGACCGGTACGGCACAGTACCGCGCCAAGGACCGGGAATGGCGGATCAACGGCGGCGCGAGCATCACGACCAGCAACACCGTGACGGCCAGGAATGCCAGCGGTGCCACGATCGGCACCGCGACCGTCGGCGCTGACGGAGCCTGGACCATTCGGGCCCGGAACTCCAACGCCGCCGTGAGCAACACAATCACGCTGACCTCCTCCGCCGGAGGAACGGCAACCATCAGCGTCACCACGCGCTGATAAACCCGCACCAAGCATCAGGACCGCCCGCCCGTCATCCAGACGGGCGGGCGGTTCGCTGTCGTTCGGCTGCACCACGCTCGGCACACACGGAACGCGCCCGGGCTACGGCTCAGATGGCCTTGCCCGGGTTCAGGATCGCCTGCGGGTCGAGGGCCCGGCGGATGGCGTGCTGCACGTCGAGCGAGACGTCGCCGAGCTCATCGCGAAGCCAGTCCCGCTTGAGGAGCCCGACGCCGTGTTCGCCCGTGAGCGTTCCGCCCAGCCGCTTGGCCAGGTGGAACATCTCGCCGAGTGCGGTCTTGGCCGGGCCTTCCGTGACGGATTCGCCCGGCCGCACCACGATCATCGGATGCAGGTTCCCGTCGGCGGCGTGCGCGATCGTGAAGATCCGCACGCCCGTCCGCTCCGAGATTTCCTGCAGGCCGGTCACGGCCTCGGCCAGCCGGCCGCGCGGCACGCCGATGTCCCCGATGGAAACGCGGCCGAGCTTTTCGAGCGAGGGAATTGCCTCGCGCCGGGCGGCCAGCAGGGCCTCGGCTGCCACCGGGTCGTCGGCCCGGAGCACCTCGGTGGCAAAGGGTTCGACGGCGCCGGCCAGCACATCCATCTCCGCCTGGGCGCCGAACCCGTCGGTCTGCCCGAGCAGGAAGGCCCCGCCGCGCCGCCGGTAGTCCGTCCCGAGCGCCAGGTCGATGGCCTCGAGCGTCGGCCCGTCCACCAGTTCCAGCAGCGACGGCTGGATCCGCGCGGCGATGACGGCCGAGGCCGCGGCGGCGGCAGCCGCAACGTCGGGAAAGAACGCGGCCGCGGTCGCCGTCGTTACAGGTGCCGGACGCAGCCGCAGCGTCGCCTCCACCACCACGCCGAGCGCCCCCTCCGAACCGATCATCAGCGCCGTCAGGTCGTAGCCGGTGACGCCTTTGATGGTGCGCCGCCCGGTCCGCAGCTCGCGCCCGTCCGCCAGCACCACGCGCAGTCCCAGCACGGATTCGCGCGTCACGCCGTACTTCGCGCAGCGCATGCCGCCGGCGTTCGTGGCGATGTTCCCGCCGATCGAGCAGATCGCGGTGCTCGCCGGATCCGGCGCGTAGAACAGTCCGTGCCCGGCCGCAGCGGCATTGAGCTCCGCGTTCAGCACGCCGGGTTCGACGACGGCGATCTGCTCCACCGGGTCAAGGTCCAAGATCCGGTTCATCCGGGAGAGGTCCAGCACCACCTCGCCGGCGCCGGCCGAGGAGGCGGCGGCCAGTCCGGTTCCGGCGCCGCGCGGCACCAGCGGAACCCCGTGCGACGCCGCGAGCCGCACGGCCTGCACCACGTCGTCGACCGACTCGGCGTACACCACACCGTCCGGCAGCGACGCGGGCACGAACCCGGAGCGGTCCGTCGCGGCCGCCGAGCGGTCGGCAGGATCCGTGGACGTCGAGCGGCAGGCGGACAGCAACTCGGCGGCCCGCCCTGCTAGTGCGGATACAGCGTCCGTCTCCATGAAAACCCCTTCGTTTCCTCCGGCAACTGGAGCCGATGCTACTGCAGCCCCGCCCGCGGGACCATGGCAGCTGCCGGCCCCTGCCCCGGCCGGCTGGAAATCCGGGTGCAACCGAATCCGGCCATCGGCCTTGCACGCGATTACTAAGCATGCTTAGGTAAATATGTAAGCGGAATTCGCGAAGCCTCGCGCATCGCGATGCGCGGCACAGGGAAAGCCCCGACGGTTGCCGGAAGGAGAAATCCTCCCGGGAACCGACCGCCAGATGCGGTGCCGCGCCAGGACCAGTCCAACACATGCATGGGCAGGACGGGCACATCGTCCCGCCCCGGACTGCTCCGCCGTGTCCGGGAAAGATAGGAGATGTAATGATCACTAGGGAAAACATCGACATTCTCGCTGGCGGTAACACCAACGTCCTCGACAACTCAGGAAACAAGATCGGCTCCGTCGGCCAGTTCTACCTGGATGACCGCACCGAGGACCCGAGCTGGGTGACCGTCAAGACCGGCCTGTTCGGCATGTCCGAAACCTTCGTTCCGCTGACCGAGGCAACGTACGACGACGGCGACATCCGCGTCCCGTACACCAAGGATGAGGTCAAGGACGCCCCGCGCATCGACCCGGACGGCCACCTCAGCCCCGAGGAAGAGGACCACCTCTACCGGCACTACAGCATCGCCAACGGCAACGGCACCCGCGGCACCAACGGCAACGGCACCCGCGACACCTCCGCGACGGACACCCTGGCCGGAACCGCGGACGCCGGCACCCGCGGCGTGGCGGACCGTGAAACGACGGGCCACGGCCTGGCCGACCGCGATCGCTTGGCCGACCGCGATGTGGCCGGCCGCGGCACGGACGACGCCATGACGCGTTCGGAGGAGCAGCTGCACGTCGGTACCGAGCGCCACGAAACCGGCCGGGCCCGGCTCCGCAAGTACGTCGTCACGGAGAACGTCACCCGCACCGTGCCGGTGACCCGCGAAGAGGTCCGCGTCGAGCGCGAACCCATCACGGACGGGAACGTCGGCGACGCCATGTCCGGCCCCGACCTTCGCGAGGATGAGCACGAGGTGACCCTGCACGAGGAGCGGCCGGTCGTCGACAAGGAGACGGTGCCCGTGGAGCGGGTCCGCCTCGAAAAGGACACCGTTACGGACCAGGAGACGGTCAGCGACGAGGTCCGCAAGGAGCGGATCGAGGCCGACGGCGCGGACGACCGCCTGCGCGATGGCACCTTGGACCGCGACCGCGACCGGTAGTCCGGCCGCAGGCTAGAAACCAAAGAATTAGCAACGCAAAAGGAGGACGACGGCGGAACCTCGGTTTCGCCGTCGTCCTCCCTTTGTGCCTGCGGGTTGTGCCTGCTTGTTGTGCCTGCTTGTTGTGCCTGCGGGTGGGTGCTACTTGGCGGCCTTGACCGCCAGCACCGCGCACTCGGCCTGCAGCAGGATCCGCTGGGCCGTGCTGCCCATGATCAGCTTGCCCACCGGGGTGCGGCGGCGCAGCCCGATCACGATCAGCTCGGCGCCGTGCTGCTCGGCCGCGTCCAGCACCTCGTCGGCGCTGTCGTGGCCGCCGATCGGCTGGAACAGTTCGTAGGCCACGTCCTCGCCGTCCAAACGCTTGCGCAACGCCTCGACCCCGTCCGACTGCACGAACCTGTCATCCACGAAGACGTCGCCCCGGCTGGCGTTCACGACGACCAGCTTGGCGGAGCGGCTCCGGGCTTCGGCGATGGCGCGGTCCAGCGCGGCAGCGCCCTCGGGCGTGGGGATGTAGCCGACCAAAACTGTCATGGTTTCTCCTTGTGATCGTGTTGCTGCTGGTATTCCCCGGCGATCGTCTCACGCGGGCCACTGGCCACGGTAGCGCCCTGGCGGGCTTCCGCGGCGGAAACCTCATCACGGGATTCGGCGCCGGCCGGGACGCCCTGGGGCTGGGGACGGAACCGCTTGAACGCGGAGATGGCCAGCGGCAGCAGCAGCACCAGGGCCACGAGGATGTAGGTCCCCACCGCGATCGGCTCGCTGAACAGCCCGGCCGGGTCTCCCGCGCTGAGCTGCAGGGACTGGCGCAACTCCTCCTCCACGCGCGGGCCCAGGATGACGCCGAGGATCAGCGGCAGCACGGGCAGGCCGAACCGGCGCATCGCGAAGCCAAGCGCACCGAGCACCAGCAGGAGTACCAGGTCGAACGCCTGCAGGTTCACCGCATAGGCGCCCAAGGTGGCGAAGAACAAGATGCCGGCGTACAGGTACGGCCGCGGGATCTGCAGCAGCTTTGCCCAGACCGGCGCCAGCGGCAGGTTGATCAGCAGCAGCAGCGTGTTGCCGATGAACAGGCTGGCAATCAGCGCCCACACCAGCTCCGGCTCGCTGTCGAACAGGAGCGGCCCGGGCTGGATGCCGTACTGGGTGAACGCGGCCAGCATGACCGCGGCGGTGGCGTTGGTCGGCAGGCCCAGTGCGAGCATTGGCGTCAAGGTACCCGCCGCGGACGCGTTGTTGGCCGCCTCGGGACCGGCGACGCCTTCAATGGCGCCGTGGCCGAATTCCTCCGGGTGCTTGGAAAGCTTCTTCTCCGTCACGTAGGAGAGGAAAGTCGGGACTTCCGCGCCGCCGGCAGGCAGGGCGCCGAACGGGTAGCCATACGCGGTGCCGCGCAGCCACGGCTTCCAGGACCGCTTCCAGTCCTGCTTGCCCATCCAGGGCCGGCCCACGGGAATAGTCGAGAGCGGCTTGCGCCGCAGGTGGGCGGCGATCCAGAGTGCCTCGCCCACCGCGAAGATCGCAACGGCGACGACGACGATGTCCAGCCCGTCCACCAGCAGCGGCTGCCCGAAGACCAGGCGCTGCTGCCCGGTGATCTTGTCGGCCCCGACCAGGCCGATAGCCAGGCCGAGGCCCAGCGAGGCAAAGCCGCGCAGCTTGGAGGCGCCCAGCACGGCGGTCACGGCCAGTAGTGCCAGCACCATGATGGCCAGGTAGCTCGGCGAGCCAAGGCTGACCGCGAAGTCCACCACCATCGGCGTGAACGCCACGAGCAGCGCGGTTCCGATAGTGCCGGCAACGAAGGAGCCGATCGCCGCCGTGGCCAGGGCCTGTGCAGCCCGGCCGGCCTTGGCCATCTTGTGGCCCTCGATCGCTGTGATGACGGTGGCGGATTCACCGGGGGTGTTGAGCAGGATGGACGTGGTCGACCCGCCGAACATGCCGCCGTAGTAGATGCCGGCGAACATGATGAATGCGCTGGTCGGTTCCAGTGCGTAAGTGACCGGTAGCAGCAGGGCAACGGCCATTGCGGGGCCGATGCCCGGCAGCACGCCGACCGCGGTGCCGAGCAGGACGCCGATGAAGGCATAGAGCAGGTTCATCGGGGTCGCCGCGGTAGAGAATCCCTGCATCAGCAGGTCGAAGGTCTCCATTTAGAGCACTCCTTGCAGCAGTCCGGCCGGGAGGTTGATGCCCAGGCCGAGGTAGAAACCGTAGAACGTACCCAGCGACAGAACGACGGCGATGATCGCGTCCCGCACGTAGCGGCGGCTGCCGAGGGCCCAGGCGCTCCCCCAGAACAGCAGGGCCCCGGAGATCACCCAGCCGACGGTGTCGATCAGCAGGATGTTGAGCACGAACGCGCCGACCAGCGGCAGCACGGTCCGCCAGTCGCTCGGGTGGCTCAGGTCCACATCCTCGCCGCCCTCTGCCTCGCCCTGGCCGCCGCGCAGCACGTTGATGGCGAGCAGCACCGCGCACACCAGCAGCAGGCCGCCGATGATGAACGGCATGGTCTTGGGCCCGACCGGGTCGGCCTGCGAATAGGGCACGGTGAGCGAGGCCGCGTCGAGGATGACGATCACGCCGACCGCCCCGAGCAGGGCCGCGAGGCCCAGCTCGGCGCGGCCTTTCAGCCGTGAAGCCAGCTTGTTCACGCAAGCCCCAGCTCGGACAGGACGTCGGCGACGCGCTGGTCCTGTTCCTTCAGGAAGGCGGAGAACTCCTCGCCGGTGGCGAAAGCGTCCGACCATCCGTTGTCCTCGAGGGCCTTCTTCCACTCGGGGGTGCCGTGCATCTTCTCGAGGGCCGCGATCCACTTCTGCTTGTCTTCCTCGCTGGCCTCCGGCGGGGCGACGATGCCGCGCCAGTTGGTGAACACGAGGTCGATCTTGGATTCCTTCAGCGTCGGCGCGTCGACGCCCTCGAGCCGCTCCTCGCCGCTGGTGGCCAGGACACGGATCTCGCCGCTCTTGATCTGGTCGATGTACTCGCCCGCGCCGGAGGCGGCGAAGCCGAGCTTGTTGCCGAGGATGGCCGGAAGCAAGTCCCCGCCGCCGTCGTAGGACACGAAGTTCACGTCCTTCGGGTCGATACCCACGGCCTGGGCCAGCTGCATGGGCAGCAGGTGGTCCGGGCCGCCCGGCGAAGAGCCGCCGCCGACGCTGACCTTGCCCGGGTTTTCCTTCCAGGCCTTCACCAGGTCATCGATGGTCTTGTAGGGCGAGTCCTTCGAGACCATGATGGCGCCGGGCTCCTGGATCAGGCGGGCCAGCGGGGTGGTCTCGGTCAGCTTGGCCTCGGAGTCGTTGGTGTAGCTGGCGCCCACCACGCCCAGCCCCATCAGCATGGCCAGGTCGCCGTTGCCCTTTTCGTTCACGGTGCGGGCCAGGCCCACGGTTCCGCCGGCGCCGGCCAGGTTGAAGACCTCGATGTTGGAGGCGATGTCGGTCTCCTCCATCACCTTGGCGGCGACGCGGGCCGTGGTGTCGTAGCCGCCGCCGGGCGTGTTCGGGACCATGATCCGCAGGTCGCTGACGGGACCCTCGGCGGCGGCCGACGTGCCGGCGGCGCCGCTGCTGCCGGAGCCGGTGACTCCGCAGCCGGTCATGGCCAGGGCCACGCCGGCGGCAACGGCGGCGAGGCGGAAGACGTTGTTCTTACGCATGGAAAATCCTCATCTGAAAAAGTGATCGAGCCCACCCACCGTAAAACGGCGTGTGAGCCGCGGCACATTTGCGGTCTCAAAGAAAATTGAGTTCATTGTGTTCACGCTCACATGCCGCTTCCGTGCCGCCCTGAGGATATAGTTCACGCGGTAACTGAGGGAAACAGCGGCAGGCCCAGGCCTGGGTTGGAGGGATCGGAAGTGGACCAGCATTCCGGCGGCCGGGCGAAGCGGCGGCGCCGCGGCCTGACGCTGGCCGGGCAGTACCTGGTCCTGCAGCTGCTGATCGTCGCCGCGGTGCTGGCCGGCGTCGTCGCCCTGTCCCTGGCGCAGTCCGCCCAGACCTTCGAACGGGTCGAGGGCCGGCGTGCCCTGTCCGCGGCCGAGTCCCTGGCAGCCATGCCCGCCGTCAGGGCCCTGCTTCCGGTCGCGCAGCCCCGGCTCGGAGCGGCGCTGCCGGCCGTCGCCGAGTCCGTCCGCACGATGTCCGGCTCCAGCAGCGTGTTCCTGGCGCATCCGGACCGCACCGTCATCACTTCCTCCGATCCGGACCAGCTCGGCAGCCGGCTGCCGCTGGGAGAAAGCCTCGTCCTCTCCGGCCGCGCCTGGACCGGGCCTGTGGAGCTTTCCGGTCACCGGACCCTGGTGGCCCACGTCCCCGTGCTCGACGACGGCGGACGGATGGTCGGGATCGCCGCCGTCGGCCGGAACTACCCCTCGGTCTGGGAACGGCTCGGCGACGCCCTGCCCAATCTGCTGACCTACCTCGGCGTCTCCGTCGCCCTTGGCGCCGCCGGCTCCCTGCTGCTCGCCCGCCGCGTCAAGCGGCAGACCCTCGGCCTCGAGCCCGAGGAGATTGCCGGCCTCGTTGAGCACCGCGAGGCCATCCTGCACGACGTGAAGGAGGGCGTCCTCGCCCTGGACCGCCATGCCCGCATCACGCTGGCCAACGACAGCGCCCGCCAGCTGCTCGAACTGCCCCACGACTGCGCCGGGAAGACCCTCGACGAGCTGGCCGTCCCCTCCCGCCTGCGCGACGTCCTCACCGCGGACCAGACCGGCCCGGACAGGCTGGTGCTGGTCGGCGAGCGCGTGGTCGTCTGCAACCGGATGCCGCTGCGCTCGCGCGGCAAGCTGATCGGCTCCGTCACCACCCTGCGCGACCGCACCGAGCTGTCCTCGCTGGAAAAGGAACTGGGCGCCACCCGCACCACCACGGACACGCTGCGCGCCCAGACCCACGAGTTCGCCAACCAGCTGCACACCATCTCCGGGCTGATCCAGCTCGGCGAATATGACGAGGTCACCCGCTTCGTCGACGGCGTCAGCCTGAGCCGGACGCGCCTCTACGACGACGTCACCTCCCGCATCGAAGACCCGGCGGTCGCCGCCCTGCTGATCGCCAAGGCCAGCTCCGCGGCGGAGCGCGTGGTCGCCCTGGAACTGGACGACGGCTCCGCCCTGGGCCGCGTGGACGAGACCCTCTCGCGGGACCTGACCACCGTCGTCGGCAACCTGGTGGACAACGCGATCGACGCCGTCAGCGGCCGGCCGGACGCCTCGGTCCACGTCCACCTGCGGGACGAAGCGCACCGGGTCACGGTCACCGTCCGGGACTCCGGGCCGGGCGTCGCGGCGGACAGCGTGGAGGACATCTTCCGGCAGGGCTACAGCACCAAGGATTCCGACGACGGCGGCGGCCGCGGCTTTGGCCTGGCCCTCACCCGGCTAGTATGTTCAAGGCGCGGCGGAGGCGTGGGCGTACGCAACGCCCCCGGCGCCGAATTCACCGCCGTTCTGGGAAAGCAGAGCCAGCCCGCATGATCACAGTCCTGATAGTCGATGACGACTTCATGGTCGCCAAAGTCCACGCTGGATTCGTTAAGCAGGCCGCCGGTTTCAGCGTCGCCGGGGTAGCCCACACAGGGGCCCAGGCCCTCGAGGCGGTCCGTGCGCTGCAGCCGGACCTGGTGCTGCTGGACATCCATCTGCCGGACATCAACGGACTGGACCTGCTGCAGCAGCTGCGCCGGATCGACCCGGAACTTGACGTCCTGGTCATCAGCGCCGCGCGCGAGATGGACACCGTCCGCCGGGCCCTGCGCGGCGGCATCGTGCACTACCTGATGAAACCGTTCTCCAGCCAGGACCTGCGCGAGCGGCTGGAGCACTACCGGCAGGCGTACCGGCCGCTGTCCTCCGCCGGCACGGCCGAACAGGAGGACGTCAACCGGGTCTTCGGCGTGGGCCACGGCGAACGGCCGCTGCCCAAGGGCTTCAGCGCGGAAACCCTCAGCCTCGTCCAGCAGCGGCTGCAGGAGGCCGACTCCGCGCTCTCCGCCACGGAGGCGGCGGCGCGGGCGGGCATCTCCCGGGTCAGCGCGCGGCGCTACCTGGAGTATCTCTGCGAGGAGGGCCGGGCCGAAGTGCAGCTGCGGTACGGGGAGGTCGGCCGTCCCGAGCGGCTCTACTCGAAGCGCCGCGCTTCCGCGTAGCCTCCGGCCCGGCGGCCGCGGAATTTCCGCGCCGGATTCGTTGACCGGCGCAGGCAGCCGCCGCATAATTGGCTGATCCGGCGGGCCGCTGGGGGACGCGAGGGGGCGTCAGGCGCCGCCGGTGGAAGCTGGCGCATCATGAAAAACCGCCGTCGCACCGCGACCCTGCTGGCCATCCTCGCCCTGTTCATGGGCGGGTATCCCCTATCGCCGCCGGCCAGCGCCGCCGCCGCATACAACAGCCATCGGGGGCCCAACTACACGGACCGCGCGGTGCTGACCTTCGACGACTGCCCGCGTAGCCTGTCCGCCTACGAGTCGGTGCTGGAATATGCCGAGGAGGAAAACCTGGGCCTGGTCCTCGCACCCACCGGCGACTGCATTACGCGCTTCCGCGAAGAGGAGGACGAGGACATCGTGCTGCTGGCTCGGAGCTATGGCCAGTACGTCATCAACCACAGCATCCACCACCGCGACCTGCGAAAGCTAAGCTGCGCCGGAGTCGCCGCGGAACTGCGCGCCCCGGGCGTCGCAACCAATTTCGGCCGGCCGCCCTTCGGGGGAATCAATAAGACGGTGCTCTGCGGCTACCAGCGGGCGAAGATGCAGCCCTGGCTGTGGACCGTCAACCCACGGGATTTCCTCGGCAAGTCGCGGACCGAGGTAGTGGACTATGTAGTGGCCAACGGCCGCAAGGGCAGCACGATCATCATGCACATGCAATGGAACGGGTTCAATCCTCAGGCCCTGGACAGGATGAAGGACGGGCTAGCGGCCAGGGGAATCAAAGTCTGCCGGGCGTATGGCGGAGCCACGGGCCGGATCACGACCGCGCCGGCCAGGCTGCCCGCCCGGCTGCCCTGCTGACAGGCGGAAGGAGGACCACGGCGGAACCTCGCGTCCCGCCGTCGTCCTCCTTCCTGTTTTTCCTGCTGTTTGTCCCGCTTTTCCCGGGGAGGGGCGTCAGTAGCTGATGACCTGCGGCTGGCCGAGGTGCTTCAGGCCCTCGGCGCCGAACTCCAGGCCGTAGCCGGAGCCCTTGGCACCGCCGAACGGCACCCGCGGGTCGATGGCGCCGTGCTTGTTGATCCACACCGTGCCGGCCTCGATGCGGGCCGCCACTTCGCGGGCCTTGGCCGGATCGGAGGACCAGACCGAGGCGCCGAGGCCGACCTCGAGGCCGTTGGCCATCTCCACGACCTCATCCAGGCTGGAGTACTTGACGATCGGCAGGGCCGGGCCGAACTGCTCCCGGGCGACCAGCGGGTTGTCATTGTCGATGTCCGCCACCAGCGTCGTCGGGTAGAAGTAGCCCGGCTGGCCTGCCTCCGGATCGCCGCCGGTCAGCACGCGGGCGCCGGAGTCCTTGGCGGCCTGGACCAGGTCCGCGACGATGTCGTACTGCGCCTTGTTCTGCAGCGGGCCCAGCACGTTCTGCTCGTCCAGGCCCACGCCCATCGGCATCTGCTTGGCCACGTCCACCAGCGCCTCGCAGACCTGGTCGTAGAGGTCCTCATGGACGTAGAGCCGCTTGAGCGCGGCGCAGGTCTGGCCGGTGTTGATGAACGCACCCCAGAACAGGCCCTCGGCAATCGCCTTCGGGTCGGCGTCCGGCAGCACGATTCCGGCGTCGTTGCCGCCGAGTTCGAGGGTCAGCCGCTTCACCGTGTCGGCCGAGGAGCGGATGATGGCCTTGCCCGTCGCGGTGGAGCCGGTGAACATGACCTTGTCGATGTCCGGGTGCGAGGCCAGCCCCTCGCCGACGTCGCGGCCGCCGGAAACCACGTGCAGTACGTCGGCCGGCAGCACCTGGTTGATCACCTTCGCCAGCGCGAGCACGCTCAGCGGCGTGTACTCCGAGGGCTTCATCACCACGGTGTTGCCCATCCGCAGCGACGGCGCGAGCTGCCAGACGGAGATCATCATCGGCCAGTTCCACGGGCCGATTGCGCCGACCACGCCCAGCGGGCGGTAGTGCAGCTCGGCGCGGCCGCCCTCGTCGTCGACCAGCACCTCCGGCTCCAGCTCGAAGGACGCGGTGGCCCGCAGCCAGGCCGCGCAGGCCCCGACCTCGAAGCGCGCGTTCGGGCCGTTCAGGGGCTTGCCCTGTTCCCGGGACAGCAGCTCGGCGAGCGCCTCGGCGGAATGTTCGATGGCGTCGGCCGCCCGGTTGAGGTACTCGGTGCGCTCGGCGTGGCTCAGCCGGCCCCACGCGGGCTGCGCTGCCCGGGCCGCCGCCACCGCGGCTTCCAGGTCCTGGGCTGAGTGCTCGGGGGCGCGCCCGACGACCTCACCCGTCGCCGGGTCCTTGATGTCCCGGCCGCCCCCGGCCGGTTCGATCGCCGCCAGCAGCTCGGCGTAGGCGGCCAGCCGGGTGTCCTGTTCGGTCTGCATGGAGTCCCCTTTCCTCGTCTTCTTCGTCGTCGGCCGCTACGGGCGGTCGATGCGCTAGATGCGTTCGATGTCCACTGTCCCCCGCGAACCCCGCCGTCGTCTTGTCTCTGAGTGCCCAGCCGTTGACTTCCCGTGCACCGCATGCCGGCGCTCCGCCAACCGCCCGGTTTTCCAGTCCGGATCCGGTGCCGCCTGGATCCGGACGGCGGACAATGGCCCCATGAAGAGTCCGCGCACGCTCGCCGCCGCCGTCGAACACGACGGCGCGGTGCCTGCCGGGCGGCAGGAACGATTCCGAGGCTACGGCGTCATGGGCCTGCCCTTTGCCTCCGGCTACCTCCTGGCGATGCGGCGTTTCCCCGTCACATCACTCGGCCCCGGCTACACCTCCGTCTGGGTCCGCACCCCGGCCGGCGCGTGGACCATGTACTCCACGGTGCCGCCGGGGATGTCCTGCCCGCGCTACTTCGGCAGCGCCCTCACGGCGGCATCCATGGAGGACATCGAACTGCAGTGGACGGGCGAACAGTCGCTGAAGCTCGCGGTCGGCGGCACCGTCGGCCTCAGCTGGACCCTGCACCTGTCCGCTACCCCCGCCACCCGCATCCTCTCCGCCGTCGCCGGCCTGATGCCCGCGCCGCTCCTGCGGACCACGGCCGTGCTGAAGGGGATGGGCCCCGTGGCCGGCCTCGTCCTGGACTCCGGCGGCATCGCGCTGACCGGCAGTTCACCCAACAGCCAGCGCTTCAAGGCGATCCCGCGCCGCGTCTGGTTCATCGACGCCGGCTCTGCCACGCTCCGGGGCGTGGACCTGGGTCCCCTCGGGCCCCTCCAGGAGCAGGCACGGCTCGGCGGCTTCCGGCTCCCCCAGCGCGGCCTCTTCATGTTCGGGTCGGTGTACTTCGCTCCCGCAGGCCCTCCGGGGCGCGGCTCCCGCTGAGCGGCCGCGTTAGGCCAGGAAGAGACCGCCCTTCCTGGCCGTTCTTCAAGCGCGCCCGCGGACGCACCAGGCCGACGCGTCGACCTCGAACGGACCCTCCGGCATCAGCCGGGCGCACCGGTCCCGGATTTGCGCGCGCTTCGCCGCATCCAGCCCGCCCAAGTAGGCGCCGGAGGGGCCAACCCCGAGGGTGTAGGGCTCCCACCACTCGGAGAAGCCGGCGAACCCGACGCGGACGGTCAGTTTGCTCTCCTCGATGTCCTGCAGGCCCGCTTGGCCAAACAGCTCGGCCAGGTGGCCCTCACGGGAACCGGGCCGGCCTGCCTCGCCCGGAGCGGCCGGATCCACCTCGCTGACTACCCGCCAGAAGAGGGAAAGCGGCCCGCTGCCTCCGGCGTGGTCCCACACGCACGCGGCAACGGCGCCCCCGGGCCGGGTCACCCGCGCCATCTCGGCGAGGCCGGCCACCGGATCGTTCATGAAATGCACCACCAGCTGGGCCAAGGCACAGTCGAAGGAATTGTCCGGGTAGGGCAGCTGCTCGGCGACCCCGGCGGTCACCTCGACGCCGGGCAGCCTCGCCCGGAGGGCGTCGACGAAGGACGACGACGGGTCGAGCGCCTTTACCGCCGAGGGCCCCAGCCTGGCCGCCAACAGCGCGGTCAGGGCTCCGGGACCGCAGCCGACATCCAGGGCCTCCTGCCCCGGGCGCACGCCGGCCGCATCAATGAAACGCGCGGCCAAGGGCTCCGAATACCTGCCCATGAAGGAGTTGTACGCCTCGGCGGCAACCTCGAACATCACCTCGTGCCTCTTGTCCCCGGGCAGCCACCCCCGCCGCTCCGACGGCAGTGAGGCGCCCGGCGTCGTCATTCCCCGGTCCCTGCGCGCAGTCTACGCCGCCCCGCCGTCCGGGTCACCGCGGTTCCCCACGTGAAGAACGGGCAAAACTAGAGTGAAAAGTTTCACTTCCGGGAAGCAAGCTTACCGTTGATGATGTAGAGTAATTTCCTGGTCCGGTTCGTTGACTGCGGTTCCCCCCAACAGCCGAAGTGTCCGGCCGGACTTTCAAGGCCCTGGCCCCGGAAGGCCCCCCAACGCGCTTCCGGGACCAGGGCCTTATCTTCTCGTTTATGTCCTGGTTCTTAGGGCCGGCACCTCCCGCAGTCCATCCCCGGCTGTAGGGTATTGCCGTGGCAGCGGATCCCCCTCGAACTTCACCTTTTGTCCTGATCAGGCGCTGGTTCTACGTTGCGGCGCTTGCCGTCGCCCTTGCGGCAATCGGAGCCGCGATACTGCCGGTCAGCACCGCGGCAAAAGCCGCCGTCCCCGGCACCACGGCGGGACAGGACGGGACGACGGCCGAGCCCGGCGACGCCCCGCTCTTCGGCGCCGAGCTGGACTGGGGTTCCGACAGCGCGCAGGCCTACGCCGAACGGCTGGGAGCGTCCGCGGCGGTCTACGACCACGAGATGCCGTGGCCGCTCCAGGATGCGGAGCGGCGCTACCTCGAGGGCTTCCTGCACCAGGCCGCGGCGGAGGGATCGCACGCCGTGCTCTCGATCCACCCCACAGTTCCCCTGGCGCAGATCGACGCGGCCGAGGCTGCCAAGCTGGCGGAGGGCCTGCAATCGCTCAGCGAGGGGTTCGAGGGGAAGCTCTTCGTCCGGTTCGCTCCGGACATGAACGCCAGCTGGATGGCCTGGGGCCAGCATCCTGCCGCCTACACGGCGGCGTTCCGGGCGGTGTCCGAGGCCGTCCACGAGCGTCTTCCGGGTGCCGTCATGGTCTGGTCCCCCTACGCGGCGCAGGACTACCCGTACGGCAAGAGCAAGCACGCACCGCAGCCCGGCAGCGACGAGTTCAGCCTGCTGGATACGAATTCCGACGGCGAATGGAACCAGGCGGACGACGCGTACGCCCCGTATTATCCGGGCGACGCCGCGGTGGACTGGGTGGGGCTCTCGGCCTTCCACGACGAGACGCGCGGCGGACCGGCGGCCAACACCGTTCCGCAGGCCGGCGCCTTCGCCGGACTGCTGGATTCCGAGGACTTCTACGAACGGTATGCGGAAGAGGCCGGCAAGCCGGTCATGGTCCGCACCGCCGCGTTCTTCAGCCCGGGCGCCGGAGGTGCGGGGGCTGCGGCGATCAAGAGCGCCTGGTGGAAGCAGGTTTTCCAAGCCGCTTCGACGGACCACCGGGAGATCGGCGCCGTCATCTGGACGGAGACGACGACGCAGCGGGCACTGGGCGAGACCACCGTCGACTGGAGGGTCAGCTTCGACGGCACGCAGGCGGCCGCCTTCCGGGCCGGCCTCGCCGACTCGGCCTTGGTCACGGGACCGGTCACCGAGCGGGCCGCCGCGACCGGGACCGCGGGCGAAGGAACCGCCCTCAGCGGCATCCCGGCGTGGGGCGCGGTCGCCGCAACGCTCGCCGCGGCGGCCATCCTGTGGTTCCTCCCGACCCGCCGGGGCGCGGCACGGTCCTGGGCCTACGCGGAGGAGACGAGGCGCGACCTGCGGGTGGACCTGCTGCGCGGGGTGGCCATTGTCTTCGTCGTCGTCAACCACCTCGGCCTGGTCTCCCTCTTCCAGCTGCTGAGCCAGGAAGCCATCGGCGTGGTATCCGGGGCCGAACTGTTCGTGCTGCTCTCCGGCACCGTGCTCGGTATGGTCTACGGCCCGCGCGTCGCCGAGGGCCTGGGCGACGTCGTGGACGCCACGGCGCGGCGCGCCGGAAAGCTTTACCTGACCGCGCTGGCCGTGGTGGTCGCGGTCTTCGCGCTGAGCTGGCTGCCGGCGGTGGAGTCCGACGCCGTCACCACCTTCTCGGACCAGGGCACCGGTGCCGCGGGGCGCGCGGCCGCCGGGCGCACCTACGACCTCTATGCCGGCATGGACGGCATTCTCCAGTATCCGGTGCCCGGCAGCGTGGTCCCGCAGATCCTCAGCCTGCAGTTCGGCCCGTGGCAGTTCAACATCATGGGCCTGTACGTGATCCTGCTGCTGGCCAGCCCGCTGATTCTCGCGGCCCTGGCCCGCAAGAAGGCCTGGCTGGTACTCCTGCTCAGCGCCGGACTCTACGTGCTCGGCTCGACCGCCAGGATCCGCCTGTTGCCGTCGCAGTTCGAGGACTCCTTCCCCTTGCTGGTGTGGCAACTGCTGTTCGTCGTCGGCATGGTCACCGGCTACCACCGCCGCGCGATCGTCGCCTGGTTCTCCCGGCACCGTATCGTGCTCGGCGCCTGCGTCCTGCTGGCCGCGCTGTTCGCCCTCTTCTCCTGGTGCAACCCCTACCTGGCCAACGCCTTCGACGTCCGGCTCGCGCTACTGCCGGACGCGCTCTACCAGGACATCTATGACCGCTTCTTCAACCGGACCTTCCTTGGCCCGGGCAGGCTGCTCAACGTCCTGGTGGTAGTTATCGCCGGGTACGCCCTGCTCAGCGCCTACTGGGCCCTGCTCAATCGGGCCCTGGGCTGGCTGCTCATTCCCCTCGGCCAGGCGACGCTCTACGTCTTCATCATGCATGTGTTCCTGGTGCTCGTCATCGACAACATCCAGGTGCTGAACGAGGGCAGGATCTGGCTCAACACGCTGGCCTACGCCGCCGTCCTGGCGCTGCTGTGGGTCATGGTGCGGACGCGGTTCCTGTTCAGGATCATCCCCCGCTGATCATGCCCATGCGCAGCCGGAGGGCTATGATTCGGCCATGAACCGATCGATGGTCCGGCACGCGGCCGCATCGGCGGGACGCACAATGGCCGTCCTGGTCATCGTGCTGGCGGCATACTTCATCCTGCCGATCGGCGACTTCCGCAGGGGCGGCGACCTCGGCCCGTGGCTGCAGCTGGGCGTCGTCGTCGTGGTTTTCGGCGCCGCGATGGCATTCGCCGTGCTCAGGATCCTCTCGGCCGGCACACCGCGGCTGCGGGCGGCGGAATTCGTCATCGAACTCGTGGTGCTCTTTATCTGCCTGTTCGCGCTGCTCTACCTCTCGCTGGCCGCGACCGATCCGGCCGCGTTCACCGAGCCGCTCGGACGGCTGGACGCGCTTTACTTCACGGCCTCCACCTTCGCCACGGTGGGGTTCGGCGACATCACCCCCGTGAACGAAACGGCGCGGGCCTTCGTGACGGTGCAGATGTTGCTGGACCTGGGCGTGCTCGCGCTGATCGCCAAGACGACGTTCTTCGCGGCGGGCAGGCCGAGGCGGCAGGCACCACGGCGCCTGCCCCCGCGCCGGCCGGGGCCCGATTCCCCCTAGCCCTGCATCTAGCCCTGCATCGCGGCGGGATCCCGCTGGTCGCGGCGGAGCGGGTGGTCGGCGGGGACCTCGACGAGGACGATGCGCACGCCGTCCGGATCGGCGATCCACATTTCGACCAGGCCCCACGGCTCCTGCTGCGGCGCGCGGAGAATCTGCACTCCCGCTTCCTCCAGCCGGCGGTGCTCGGCGCGCACGTCCCGGACCTGGATCCACAGCTCCATCCGGCCCGGTCCTTCGGCGTCCCGCCGGCCGGACACTTCGAGCATCCCGTTGCCCAGGAAGAAGACCAGTCCCGGGTCCTTCGGGTCGCCGAACTCGCGGTAGACGGCCAGGCCGAGGGTGTCCCGGTAGAAGACCTGGCTCTTGCCTGGATCGGTGGGACGCAGGATGACGCGGCTGCTCAAAGGCTCCATTCGGCCGATCATGTCACAAAACCCGCGCGGCCGGTGTCTTGGGTATGTCGGTGTGAAGCGAACAAGTGAAGCGAACAAGGGAGTCTACTGTGGCTGTACAGCGGGTAGTCATCATCGGAGCCGGGTATGCGGGAGTGCTGGCGGCCAACCGGCTCGCGGCAAACAAGGAGCTGGCCGGGCGCGCCGGCGTCACGGTGGTCAATCCGCGGCCGGACTTCGTCGAACGGATCCGGCTGCACGAGGTCGCCGCCGGGACCAGGGAATCCGCCTCGGTGCCGCTGGAGCCGCTGCTGCACCCGGACGTCGCCGTCGTCGTCGGGCGGGCCGCGCGGATCGATCCGCAGGCGCGGCTGGTCCACTTCACGGATGGCCGGGAGCCCCTGGGGTACGACTCGCTGCTTTACGCGGCGGGCAGTTCCAGCCCCTCTGCCGCGGGTGCCGGCGGCCTGGCGGACGAGGAATCGGCGGCGCTGCTGCGGACCCGGCTGGCCGGCCTGGCGCCGGGCGCGGCAGTGGACGTGGTCGGCGGCGGCTTGACCGGTATCGAGGCCGCGGCGGAAATCGCGGAGCGGCATCCGCGGCTGCGGGTCCGGCTGGTATCGCGCGGCACCATCGGGGCCGATCTGTCCGCGGCCGGACGGCGCGAGCTGAGGAGGAAACTGGCGGACCTAGGCGTGGCGCTGGCGGACCACACCGAGGCGGAACGCCCCGACGGAACGCACCTGCCGCCGTCGTCCGCGGACAACGCCCCGGCGAACCCGTCACACGCGGACCTGACCGTATGGACCGCCGGCTTCGCCGTGCCGGAACTGGCGCGGGACAGCGGCCTGCCCACCGAGGAACACGGCCGGTTGCTGGTGGACGCGGCGCTCTCGGTGCCCGGGTATCCCGATATCTTCGGTGCCGGGGACGCGGTCCGGCTTCCCGATTCGGCCGGCGCCCACCTGCGCATGTCCTGCGCCGCGGCCATGCCGCTCGGTGCGCACGCGGCGGACGCCATCGCGGACCGGATGCTGGACCGCGCTCCCAGGTCATTTTCCGGCGGGTTTATCGTGAGGTGCATCAGCCTGGGCCGCTCGGCGGGGCTGATCCAGCTGGTGCATGCGGACGACCGGCCGCGGCGGCTGGCGCTGCGCGGCAGAATGGGGGCCATGGTGAAGGAACAGGTGTGCCGGATGACACTGGCGTGGATCCGCAAGGAGGCCCGCGGCGGCTCGTACGCCTGGCCCAAGGGTCCCCGCCCGGCGGCGGACCGGGAACTGGCGGGGGCACGCTGAATGGGCTCCGCCGAGGCCTTCGAAGAGCACCGCCCGCTGCTCTTCGCCATCGCCTACGAGATCACCGGCACGGCAACGGATGCCGAGGACGTGGTCCAGGACAGCTACCTGAAGTGGGCGGAAGTAGCGGACGACGGCGTGCACAACCCGCGCGCATACCTCGCCAAGGTCGCGACCCGGACCGCGCTGAACTCGCTCCGTTCCGCCCGCCGGCGGCGCGAGGACTACATCGGTCCCTGGCTGCCCGAGCCGATCCTCACGGGGCCCGATGTGGCCGAGGACGCCGTGCTGGGCGAGGCGCTCTCGGTAGCGATGCTGGTGGTGCTCGAGTCGCTCACGCCGGATGAGCGCGCCGTCTTCGTGCTGCGCGAGGTCTTCGACTTCCCCTACACCGACATCGCCGACGCCACCGGCAAGTCCGTGGCCGCGGTCCGCCAGTTGGCGCACCGGGCCAAGGAGCACGTCCGGGAGCGGCAGCCGCGGTTCGACGTCGATGCCGCCCGCCAGCGCCAGGTCGCGGACCGGTTCATGGCGGCAACGCTGGGCGGCGACCTGCAGTCCCTGATGGACCTGCTCGCCCCGGGCGCGGTGCTGCTGGCCGACGGCGGCGGCAAAGTCACCACGGCGCGCAGGCCCGTGTACGGGGCGGACCGGGTGGCGCGGTTCCTTGCCGGCGTGGCATCAAAGAGCCTGCCGGACATGCGGGTGGAATTCTCCACTCTCAACAACCTGCCCGGCCTGCTGGTCTTCAGCGGAGCGCGGCTGGACCTGGCCGCGCTCGTCGAGGTCCGCGACGGGCTGGTCACCGGCGTCTACATCGTGCGGAACCCGGACAAGCTCGCCGGACTGACGAGCGGCGCGCCCGTCAGACCTTGATCAGCAGCTTGCCGAAGTTGCGCCCCTCGAGCAGCCCGATGAACGCCTCCGGGGCATTCTCGAGGCCCTCGACGACATCCTCGCGGTACTTCATCCGCCCCTCGGCGACCAGCCGGGCCATGTCCTGCTGGAAACCGTCCCAGTGCTTGGCGCGGAACTCGGTCTGGATGAAGCCGCGCACGGTCAGGCTCTGGTTCAGGACGGCGCGCATGAAACCGGGCAGCCGGTCCGGCACCTCCGGGACACCGGTGGCGTTGTACTGCGCAACCATCCCGCAGACCGGCATCCGCCCGTACAGGTTCAGCAGCGGCAGCACCGCCTCGAGGACCTTGCCGCCGACGTTCTCCCAGTACACGTCGATACCGTCACGGCAGGCGGACTTCAGCCGGTCGGCGAAGTCGGCGGACCGGTGGTCCACGGCCGCGTCGAAACCGAGTTCATCCACCAGGTAGGCACACTTCTCGGCGCCGCCGGCGACGCCCACGGCCCGGGCCCCGGCCGCCTTGGCCAGCTGGCCGACGGCCGAACCGACCGGCCCCGCGGCCGCCGCGACCACGAGCGTCTCGCCCGCCTGGATCCTGCCGATCTCCGCCATGCCCGCGTAGGCGGTGAAGCCCGGCATGCCAAGGACGCCCAGCGCGGTGGACTCCGGCAGGCCGTTATCCGCAATGCGGCGGGCCATCTTCCCGGGCACGACGGCGGCGCTTTGCCAGCCGCCGTAGGTCGCCACCAGCTGGCCGGCGGCAAAGTCCGGGTGCCCGCTCTCCACCACCTCGGCCACGGTCTCGGCGGGGAGGACTTCGCCGAGCGGCGTCGGTTTGGCGTAGGACTTGGCTGCGCTCATCCGCCCCCGCATGTACGGATCCAGCGAGATGTAGCGGTTGCGCACCAGCAGCTGGCCGTCGGCCGGGGCCGGGAGCTCGGCTGTCTCGGTGCGGAACGTCGATGCGGTCGGAGTGCCCTCGGGCCGTTCCGCCAGCACGATGCGGGTCGTGGAGTGCGTCGCAGAAAAAGCCATGCATTCAGGCTAGCCTCCCCCGCCGTCCCGCGGTGGGAGCGCGTCCGATTCCAGGGGGCCGGTGCGGGCCGCGGAACTCATGCCGGACGCGGGAGGTTAAGTAGACGGGGCCTGATCGCACAACGGTCCGACCACACCAACCAAAGGAGCCGCACGTGGGAATGTTCGACAAGCTGGTCCGCAAGGGCAAGACCATGGCCATGCAGTACGCGAAGGAACAGCTGTCCCGGCGCACCGGGCAGCAGCACCCGTCCGGCGGAACACAGGGCTACGGCCAGAACCAAGGGTACGGCCAGCACGGCTACGGCCAGAACCAAGGGTACGGCCAATCCAGCTCCGGCCAGGACCAGGGTTACGGCGGCCGCCAATATCCCTCCGCTCCGAACCAGCCTGGCGGCCGCCCGCCGCAGGGCCAGGGCCAGGACGCCGACCAGGCGGCGATCGCGAAGTACAAGTACATGCTGCACACCGCGCCACCGCAGGACATGGAACGCGCGCACGCCGAGGCCTTCAGTAGGCTGACCCCGCAGCAGCGCGCGATGCTCCGAGACGAGCTCAACAGCCAGCTGCCACCCTCGGAGCACGCCAACTCGGACCGCCCCGAGGTCCTGGCCCGCACCGCGACCCGCGCCGAGGTCTCCCGCCCCGGCTTCATGGAGCGCATCCTCGGACGCGGCGGGCAAGGCGGCGGCCGGCTCGCCGCGGGTGCTGCCGGCGCGGCCGGCGGACTGGGAGCGGGCCTCCTGGCCGGTGTCGCGGCCGGTTTCGTAGGCTCGGCCATCGCGGGACCGCTGCTCGAGGGATTCAGCGGAATCGGTGAGGGAATTGCCGGCGCCGCCGAGGGAGTCGGCGATGGGATCGCATCTGCGGGCGAAGGCTTCGGCGACCAGGGCGGCTTCGGAGGTTTCTTCGGCGACGCCGACGGCGGGTTCGGCGACTTCGAGCTCTAAGGCGGGTTCGGGACGGCGGGTTCGGCGACTTCGAGCTCTAAGGCGGGTTCGGCGACTTCAACCTCTAAGCGGGTTCGCGACGGCGGCCGACCGCCGTCGTGCGTTGTCCTGCCTTCCAACCTGTCTCGATCAACCGTCTAGGGGTGCCCTTGTGCGGGACGGCGGCCGGCTATCGGCTTCCCGAAGGGCGCTGCGAATACTGTCGGTGGCGGCTTGTAGCGTGGGGTCATGGAGTTCAAGGAGGAAGGCTCAGCGGAGTGGCGGGACGTTTCGTTCCCGTCCGACGCTGGCCTGTCCCTGCTTGAGTATCGCCTCTATCAGGCGATCGCTGAGGAGTACGGCCGGCTGATGCGCGAGGACGGACGGTCCGGTCCGGCTCCGGGTCTTCGCGGTCAGCGTGCACGCAGAGGCCTTGGTCTCGTGCACTTTGCACCGCCTCCCGTAGACGCTGTTGTCGTGACTCCAGAGCTCCTGTTTTCCGCACCGGCCACTGGCGAGGATGCCGCAAGCGCCTCTGCCCCCGCTCCCGCGGATCCGAAGACTCCTGCTGCTCCCGCACCGGAGAAGGCGCAGGCTGAGCCTGAGGATGCCGGCCCTGCTGCGCCTCAGGCTCTCAAGGGAGCTGACTCCTCGGCACTCCCCGTTCCCTTTCCGCCCCGCGAACAAACCGAAACCCCGGGCCCACAGGTCGCGGACGAACCTCCCCATTCTGCCTCCAATACAGCGGAGCCGGTCGCGACTGATCCCGAAGCTGCTTCCGGACCGGCTCCTGAGTCGGGCGGTTCCGGGGCGGCAGAGCCGGTTTCCGCCGATCCCCAAGCTGCTTCCGGACCGGCTCCTGAGTCGGGCGGTTCCGGGGCGG
>NZ_BRVS01000033.1 GCF_026011795.1 Arthrobacter mangrovi
TACAGGCACAGGTTGCGGGACGCGCCGACCATGAACTCGGCCTTTTCCGGCCCGAACTCCTCGGCCAGTTCCTCGCGGCGCTCGTAGAGCGGGCGGTCCTGCGGGTTGCCCCACCACATCCACAGCAGCAGGTGCCCGTGCTCGAACGAGTAGTAGCCCCCGCCCTGCTTGCCCCAGGTCCCGGCGTCCATCGCCTTCGTCGTATTCGCCGACTCGCCCGCGGTGCGCCGGGCCGTGGTCGCCGCGTAGTTCCAGTGCGTGGCCGAGACGTGGTAGCCGTCCGCGCCGTTCTCGGCCTGGACCTTCCAGTTCCCGTCATAGGTGTAGGTCGAGGACCCGCGCAGGACCTCCAGGCCCTCCGGGGACTGATCGACGATCATGTCGATGATCTTCGTCGCGTCGCCCAGGTGCTCCTCCAGCGGCAGCACGTCGGCCTTCAGCGAGCCGAAGAGGAACCCCCGGTAGGACTCGAAACGGGCGACCTTGGTCAGGTCGTGTGAGCCGTCCTTGTTGAACTGCTCCGGGTAGCCGGCATCGCGGGAGTCCTTGACCTTCAGCAGCTTGCCCTTGTTGTTGAACGTCCAGCCGTGGAACGGGCAGGTGAAGTTGGTCCGGTTGTCCGTCTTGCGCCGGCACAGCATCGCCCCGCGGTGGCTGCACGCGTTGACCAGGCAGTTCAGCTCGCCGTCCTTGGACCGGGAAATGACCACCGGAGTCCGGCCGATATACGTGGTGAAGTAATCCCCGACCTCCGGGATCTGGGACTCATGCGCCAGGTACACCCAGTTGCCCTCGAAAATATGCTTCATCTCCAGCTCGAACAGCTCCTCATCCGTGAAGATCCGCCGCTTCGCCCGATGAACCCCGTTCTCGTGATCCTCGATCAGCGCGTCGTTGAGCTGGGTGCGGACGTGGTCCAAGGTCTCGGTCATTGGTCGCTCCTTTGGCTGGGCCTCATTGCCCCGGTGGCCTCCTGCCGGCCGGAAATTTCCCACGAACCACATTGCCAAGGGTGTGACGCAGGTCGCACTGGGTATTTGCCTAGTCCCGGCCTAGGGGGTCCTGCTCGGTCGGCGGTGGTAAAACCCCTAGTCAGCCGCGCCGGCGGAGCACCAGATAGGAGACCGTCCCGGCGAGGCAGCCCCAGAATGGCGAGACGATTCCCCACGGGGCAATGCCCGACGCCGTCACGGCCAAGGTGATCAGCGCCGCTTCCAGCACGGCCGGGGAAGACCGCTCGGCGGTGAGCGTGTCCAGCAATGCGCCCTGCAGCGCGCCGAGCAGCGCCACGCCCGCAAGCGCCGTGAGCATCGGGCCCGGGACCGCGGCGAAAAGCGAGACGATCGCGGCGGCAAACGTCCCGAAGACCAGGTAGAACAACCCGCAGGCCATCCCGGCGACATAGCGCCGGCGCGGATCTTCGTGGGCCTCCGGCCCGGAGCAGATCCCGGCGGTGATCGCCGCCAGGTTGATCGCGTGCGACCCGAACGGCGCGAACAGCACGGACATCAGCCCCGAGGCGCCGAGCAGCAGCTTGTCGTTGGGCCGGTAGCCGTTGCTGATCATCATCGCCAGCCCCGGCCCGTTCTGGCCGGCCATGGTGACGATCAGCAGCGGTAGCGAGATACCCATGACTGCCTGCAGGCTGAACTCCGGCGCCGTCCACAGCGGCCCGGCCAGCGAAAGGCTCAACTGTGGCGCGGTGAGCTCTCCGCTGGCGGCGCCGATCAGCACACCGGCGGCGAGCGCGACGAAGACGGCGTACCGCGGCAGCCAGCGCTTTCCCGCCAGGTAGGCCAGCACTAGTCCCCCCGCGACCAGGGGCGACTCCAGGACCGCGCCGGCCACGCCGACCACGAAGGGCAGCAGCACCCCGGCCAGCACGGCGGCGAGGATGGGCTTGGGAACCGAGGCCAGCAGCCGCCCGAAGAGACCGGTCACCCCCAGCACGGTCGCCAGCAGCCCGGCGACGATGTAGGCGCCGATTGCCTCCGGGTAGGAGTAGTCGCCCAGCGCCGTCAGCAGCAGCGCCGCTCCCGGCACGGACCAGGCCACCATGACCGGCTGCCGGGTAGCCAGGCTGAGCACGGTACACACCAGGCCGCTGGCGATTGAGACGGCCCAGACCCAGGACGTGGTCTGGCCCGCGGTCAGACCGGCGCTCTTGGCCGCCTCGAGGACCACCAGCAGCGGCCCCGCGTAGGAGACGGCCACGGCCACCAGCCCGGCCAGCACCGCCGGCAGCGAGACGGCCGCGCGCAGCGGTACGGGGACAGAGACGGTGTCGGTTCCGGGAAGCGCCATAATGCTCAGACGCTATCGGCGCCTGCCCGCCCAACCAAGGCCGCAGGCATCCGGGGACACGAACCCGGCATCTTTCCCGGACATTTCGCCTGCTGATTTTGCCGCCGCCGTCCGCCCCGGCGGCCCATGCCGGTCCTGCGTCCCGTGCCACGAGCCGGCTGATGCCCGCGGCAACCAAACGACGGCGGCGCCCGCCTTCCGTTCCCGGGCGCCCCAACAGGCGGGCAAGGAACTTCGGGCGGACACCGCCGTCGTTAGTGGAAACCGCGGCTGGCTGCCGCTAGTTCGCGAAGACGTCTAGTTGGCGAAGACGTCCTGCAGGATGCCCTGCGGGGACCACAGCGCGATGGAGTCGCCCGTGTTGTTCAGGACGTTCGCGTCCCCGCCGTTGTAGTAGGCCTCGGCGGAGTTGGTGCCCGGGCCGGTGTAGACGCGCAGCTCGGCGCCCGGTTCGAGCACGTAGCCCTCGCCGACCGTCAGGATGTTGTTCGCGGCGTCACGGAGGATGTAGCCGCTGGCGTCGACGCTGTGGTCGGCGCTGTTGCGCAGGACCACGTGCTCGCCGGTCTCGGCCTGCACGTCGTCGCCGGCCGGGTTGTTGACGGCGCCTGCGATCTGGATCCCGGTGCTGGCCGGGAACGGCTTGCGGCCGTCCACGTAGCGCATGGTCTGGATCGGGAAATCGCCGGTGACGGCATCCACGCCCAGGTCGATGGCGTGCTGGACGGCTTCCGGCGAGTTGGCGGTGTAGACGCCGATGATGAGGCCGGCGGCCTTGGCGTCCGCGACGTTCTGCTCGGTCAGCGTGCGGTAGTTGGTGCCGACCGAGTCGGCGAAGGTGGCCCAGGATTCCAGCACGGACTCGGCGGGAACGGTGCTGGAGAGCTGCTGCAGCTCGATCTCCGGGGCGATCTCCGCGAACTTCCGGTTGGAGGCTTCGTCGAAGCCGAGCACCTGGATCTTGTCCGCCGCTACCAGCTTCTTCCACTTGGCGTCGGTGCGCAGTTCATCCGCGACCAGCTGCTCCACTCCGGGAGAGTTCTTCGGGGACTTGATCTCGATGTAGACGCCGGTGTTCAGGGTGGCCGCCTCGGCAGCGTCGTCCAGGTGCGGGATGCGCTCCCCCTCGAACTTGTCGCCGAAGTAGGAGCCGGCATCCAGTTGCTGCAGCTCGGCCCAGGTGAAGGACGTGATCGGGTCCTTGGCTCGCTCCGGGAAGACCTCTTCCACGTTGGTGGTGCGGGCCGGAGTGTCATCGTGGAACAGGAACGGCACGCCGTCCTTGCTCAGCTGGACGTCGATCTCGAAGAAGTCGGCGCCGGAAGCACGGCCGTCCTTGAATGCGGCCACGGTGTTCTCCGGGGCGGTGCCGGCCGCACCGCGGTGTCCGATGATGAGCGGCGAGGTTTCCGCGGCGGCTTCCGCCGGGGCTTCGGCCTCCTGCGCGGCGGCGGGCGCCGCGAACAGCGTGAGTCCGACGGCGGCGGCGGCCGCGGAACTGGTCAGGGTCTTGGTCAAGCGGGATGGCATGCTGTTTCGAATCCTTCGTCGTGGTGGCTATTTCCCCCTTCGCGATGGTCACAGCCGAGCCCGTCCGGAAGGCCAATTGCCCGTAAACACAAGGTGAAACGAGTAATGCAGGTGTCCGCTGACGCCCGAAAAAAACTGGATTTTCAGGCTTTTAACAGGTTCTACCCCGGGTTTCTTCAAACTCCATCCCTACATTTGAATTACCTCATCAAGGTGCGAGTGATTGAAACCCCGGTGGCCAGGAGCTTCCCCCATCTCCTGGCCGCCGGGGTTTCCCCTTGTCCGGGATCGGCCAGCATCCGCGCCTTTCGCGGCCCGGAGCAGCGGCGCCCAAGGATTGGCTCCGAACAATTGCTGACCGGTTGTTCCCGGCACGCCGCAAGGCCCCCTGCCGCGGGCAGGAGGCCTTGCTTGATTAGGCGGGTCGGACTAGAAAGTGGACATACTGTTCCAGCCCCTGGAGCCGATGACCTTCCAGGCCAGCCAGCGTCCTTCCCCGTTGCCGGGGTAGAGCCAGAGCTGGCCGTTCTTGTGCCGGGCCAGCACGTCGGCGCTGCCGTCACCGTTGAAATCCCCGGTACTGAAGATCGACGTCATGCTGTTCCAGCCCGTGCCGACCTGCTTCCACTTCAGCCAGCGGCCTTCCCCGTTACCGGGATAGAGCCAGAGCGACCCGTTGTTGTGCCGGGCCAGCACGTCGGCGCTCCCGTCGCCGTCGAAATCACCGGGGCTGAAGATCGACGTCATGGTATTCCAGCCGGTGCCAACCTGGACCTTCTTCAGCCATCCGCCGTCCCCGTTGCCCGGGTAGAGCCACAAGGTCCCGTTCTTGTGCCGGGCCAGCACGTCGGTATCGTTGTCGCCGTCGAAATCGCCGGGGCTGAAGATCGACGTCATGGTATTCCAGCCGGTGCCGACCTGGATGCGCTTCGACAAGCGGCCTTCCCCGTTGCCCGGGTAGAGCCATAGCTTGCCCGCCCCGTCGCGGGCGAGGATATCGGCAGCGTTGTCGCCGTCGAAATCGCCGGGGCTGAAGATCGACGTCATGGCATTCCAGCCGCTGGCGCCCATCCTGGTCTTCGGGAGCAGTCGGCCTTCCCCGTTGCCCGGGTAGAGCCACAGGGCGCCCTTGCTGTCGCGAGCGAGGACATCCACGAAGTTGTCGCCGTTGAAGTCGCGGTTGTCGGAGATCCGGCCCGGAGTGCCGGGGGCTTCGGTACCGGGATCGGTACCGGGATCGGTACCGGGATCGGTACCGGGATCCGTACCGGGATACGTACCGGGATCCGTACCGGGATCCGTACCCGGATCCGTCCCCGGGTCCGTACCGGGATCCGTACCCGCGGCTTCGAATGTCCAGGAGCCGATCTCGCTGACGTTGCCGGCCTGGTCAATCGCTACCGCCCGCAGCGTGCCCGCCTCGGTGACCTCCATGGGGCCGGTGTAGAGGAGGCTTGTGGACGTTGGTTGTGATCCGTCCAAGGTGTAGTAGATCGCGGCGTTCTCGCTGGCGGCCAATGTCACCAGGCTGCCCGCGGCGAGCGCGCCACCTGACGGATCCGCCGTCACGGACGGAGCCGTGTAGTCCAGCGTGTAGGTTTCCGTGACGACGTCCGAGGCCACCCCGTTGAAGGCGAGGAACTTCAGGGTGGTGCTGCCCTCGGCCGAGATGTCGATCGGACCGGTGTACGGTGTGCTCTCCGTCGTCGGATCGGTTCCGTCCGTCGTGTAGAAGATGGGCGTTCCTGCCGGGTCCGCCGTCAGCTCCACGGACTGCGCCGTGGCGAAGGTTCCACCGGCGATGCTGGCCGCCGCTGTCGCAGGTGCCGGAGCCTCGGCGCCGGCCATCCGGCCTTGGACGACGAATTCTTCGGTCTCGCCGACGACGGCCGGGGATTCCAGTTCGGCCCCGGTGCCGTCGGTGAGCTGCTCGATGCGGAAGACATTCGTGTTGAACGGGCTGCCGACGACGGCGTGCGGTGTGGTGCCGTCGCCGAGGTAGCCTTCCGGTGCGCCTTCGGTCCAACGCAGGAACGGACCGATCTTGCTTTCCAGCATGGCGCTGTAATCGCTGCTGCCGCCGTTCAGGGTGCCGAGGTCCTCCGTGTAGTTGAGGTTCCCGGTCTCATCCGCGGTCAGGTCGATCACGCCGTACGGGTGGACGACCCGGAACCTCGCCCCGGGCTCGAAAACATCGTCGCCGCGCAGCCGAATGCGTCCAAAGGCGACTTGGTCGCCATCGCGCACCTGCTCCACCGCGAAGGCCGCCTCCGAAGCCAGGGTCAGCCGGACCTGTTCTCCCGCGACCGTTATTTCCGCGTCAGCAGCCCACCAGAACGCCTCGCCCGGGAAGTTGTCCGGGAAGGATGCCGGCTGGGCAGGGTCGGGCAGGACATCGATAACCGGGCAGAGCGGATCGTCGAGGCAGAGCTCCAGCCGGACAGGGTCCTGGCCCTCCCAACCGTTGTCCTCCAGCCACTCCGGGAACCCATGGTCCCCGAGCGGGCCGACGGCCTTCAGGTTGTGGATGACATACCGGAAGGAACGGGTTTCCCCGGCTTCGCCCGCGCTGCTGACAGCGACTGCGCGCACCGTCGTCGAACTGGCCACCGTGAACGGCTCGCTATAGCGCTTCGTCGTGCCGGTCGGTTCACCTTCTGCGGTGAAAGCCGGGGCAGAGCCATCTACGGTGTAGTAGACGTTCGGAATGTCCCCGTCGGCGCCCGTGCCGGTGAGCGTCACGGTCTGGGGGCCCGCCAGGGGACCTTCGGTCGCCGGCGTTGCATCGATCCACGGCCGAGTGGCGTCCAGGTCGTATTCCTCGGTGTAGATTTCGGTGGTCTCCCCCGTGGCGGGTACGACGGCGAGGTACTTGAGCGTGACCGCGCCCGGCTTATCGAGCGTCACGACGGCGGCGGCATCCTTGTTGCCGGCCTCCGGAACGTACTCGATGCCGTTGACCAGCGCGCCCGTTTCATCCACCTGCGGGTCTGTCCCGTCCGTGGTGTAGACGATCTTGGCCTCCTCCGGGAAGGACGCCTGGATCTTCACGTCAGTGGCAGCGTTATAACGCCCGCCGCGCTTGTCCACTCCCGCTTCCAAGGTGGCGATCTTGCCCTGCACCGTGAAGAGGTCAGTCTCCGCGCTTGCAGCCGTTCCCCCGGCCGTGAAGACACCCTCAACCTTGAAGAAGTTGGTTCCGTTCGGACTGCCGACTACCTTGTGCTCCACGGTCGGATCACCGATAAAGCCCTCCGGAGCCGCCGGCGCGACTGCAGGGTCCCACCGCAGGAACGACGGCCCAATCCGGCCGTCGAGCGGCTCCTCCCAGGTGCAGGGCTGCTGCATGCAGCCGATGTCCTCGGTGAAACGAACCCTTCCGCGATCATCTGCAGTCAGTTCTTCAACACCGTACGGATGGGTGATCCGGTAGGTTTCCCCAGGCACGCCATCTTCGATTCGGATGCGCAGGCGCGCAAAGCCGTTCTGCTGGCCGGCCGCTACTTCGCCTACCCCGGCAAAGGCTGCCTCCTGCGCCAGGATCAGCCGCGCCTCGCCTCCTCCGGGAAGGGCCACCGTGGCGTCTCCGGACCACCAGAAGGACTCCTCCGGGAAGTTTTCCGGGATGGACAGCGGCTGGGTGTTGTCGAAGTCGACGCCGATCACCGGGCAGTCGACGGCGTCCAGGCAGAGTTCCAGCCGCACCGGGTCCAGTCCCTGCGCCGGGTCGCCGGCGTCGCCGTACCAGTACGGATAACCGTTGTTCGGATTGATCGGCCCCACGCCCTCAGGCGCGATGTTGAGCGCGGCCGGAAGCATGCCGCCCAGCGCTGACGGCGCGAGGGCGGGTCCGGCCTGCGCGACGGCAGGCGGCAAAATGCCGAGCCCGGAAACGACGACGGCGCCGGTGGCAACCACAGCCGCCGCCTTCCGCCGGAAATGCCAGTGCACGGCCGGTTTGCCGCGCGTTGAAGGTTGTGACGTCATGAATCCCCCTAGTGCGAGTGTCCCCTTGAAGTGCGGGTGTTCCTCTGGCGGAAGCGGCCGATCGGCCCTGGCTTCCACCACCAGACTGGCTTCACGAGGCTAGGAAATTCTTGCAGGGGCGCGCCGCTGCGCAGGGCACCCGCGTTTCACAGGGTTTTAACAGCCTTTGCGAAGCTGCCGCTCAACCGCCCGCCCTAGGCTGGAACCACCTCTTGAAGAGTGCGAGTGGTCAAAGCACCGGCTGGCAGGAATTCCCCCCAACGTCCTTGCCAGCCGGTGCTTTCTCGTGCCCGGAGGTATTTTCCATGCCCGGGACCTTAGGCTGCCGGAATCTCATACCTACGGTCGATGCGCGGAACCTGCAGGGTTGCTTATGCTCTTCGCAGGGGTGCCGTCGCCGGGAGGGCCGGCAGGACCGGCCTTACCGCCGGATACAGGGGGACGCGTGGAATTCGATCCGATGCTGTGGCTAATGGCCTTGCTCAGTGCCGGGCCGTTCGCCCTGGCCGTCGCGGCAGGAGCCGTCGTCAGCATCTGCCGGAGCAATTTCAACACGGCACGCACGGCGGGATGGATATCGCTGGTGGTCTTCCTCCCGCTCCTCGGCCCGGCCTGCTGGTTCGGCCGCCATCTGCTTCCAGGACTTGCCAACGGATTTTCCCGGTCCTCCGGCTAGCGGCAATTGTTCGCCCGCCGTGACGCCGCCGCAACGACGGCGAAACACCGGGCCGCGATGATGGCTGCATGAAGCGCCGAACCGCACCCTCCGCCCACGCCGAGTTGTTGTGCACCGCCTGCGGCCAGTTTCCCGAGCCGCCCAAGTCCCGCCTGCTGGTAGCGAACCTCGCGGCGGTCCTGCCCATCGAACTGCTCGTCCACGCCGCCGTCCTCAGCGCGGAGCTGCCGTACGTGTGGAAAATCCTGGTCCTCGCCGTCACGACGACGGTGCTGGTCCTGTGGGTCTCCGAGCCGTCTGTCGCCCGCTTGCTGCGCCGCTGGCTCCATGCCGCGGCGCTCAAGCACCGCCGTCGTTATGACGCCGCGCCCGCATTGTGGCGGGCCCGCACCGTCGTAGACGACCGCCCCGGCGCGCTCGAACGCGTCACCCACGCGCTGAGCTGCCTGGACGTCAATATCCTCAGCATCCAGGTGCACCCGGTGGCCGGCGGAGCGCTCGACGAATTCGTGCTCTCGGCTCCGGCGGGGATCACCGAACAGGACCTGCTCGACGCGCTGGAGGCCGGCAGCGGCCGCCGCCCGCGGGTCTGGACCACCACCGCGCTCGCTCTCGCCGACGGCCAGACCAGGGCGCTCGGCCTCGCCGCCAAAGTCGCCGCCGACCCCGACGCGCTGCCGCACGCCACCGCCTCGCTGCTCTCCGCCGTCGTGCTGGACGAGAACGCCGCGCGCAACCTGCCGGTCCTGCCGCGGGACGGCACGGTCCTGAAAATCCCGACGGCGTGGGGCGACCCGCTGCTCATCTCCCGCCCGGACGAGCCGTTCACACCCGCCGAATCAGCCCGCGCGCACCGGCTCGCGGAGCTCGCGGAAACGGTCCAGCTTACCGGGCGGAGCCAGCGGGAGTGACCAGCCCGACGGCCCGGGCGGTCAGCTCGACGGAGCGCAGGCGCTGCTCCACCGTCGGAGCCTGGTGAGCGACGATCAGCTCGTCCGCATCGGCGTGCTTGGCGAAACCCTCGAGGTACTCGCGCACGGCCTCGGGCGTCCCCACGGCCGTGTACTTGACCATCTGCTCCACATGCTGGCCCTGCGGGGACTCGAGTACCATGTCGGCTTCCTCGTCCGTGAACTTCCGGCCGCGGCCGAACAGCAGCCCCACGCGGGCACGCCGGACCACCTGGAACTGCGCCTGCGCGTCCTCGTTTGAGTCGGCGGCAATGGCGTTCACCCCCGCGATGACATAGGGTTCGGCCAGCTGTTCCGAGGGCTGGAACTCGCGGCGGTAGGCGGCCACCGCGTCGTGCAGCGCCGCCGGCGAGAAGTGCGAGGCGAAGGAATAGGGCAGCCCGAGCGCGGCCGCAAGCTTGGCTCCGAACAGCGAGGAGCCCAGGATGTAGAGCGGCACGTTGGTGCCCTTGCCCGGCGTCGCGTCCACCCCGGGGATCCGCGAATTGCCGGTCAGGTAGCCCTGCAGTTCCAGCACGTCCTGCGGGAAGGTCTCGGCGCTCATCGGGTCGCGGCGCATCGCCCGCATGGTCTGCTGGTCGCTGCCCGGCGCGCGGCCTAGGCCAAGGTCGATCCGCCCCGGGTGCAGGGTCTCCAGGGTGCCGAACTGCTCCGCGATGGGCAGCGGCGCATGGTTGGGCAGCATGATGCCGCCGGCACCGAGCCGGATGCTCTTGGTGTGCGCGGCCACGTGCGCAATCAGCACGCTGGTCGCCGAGGAGGCGATGCTCGCCATGTTATGGTGCTCGGCGTACCAGACCCGCCGGTAGCCCAGTTCCTCGGCGAGCCGGGCCAGCCTGACGCTGCCATCCAGGCTCTCCCGCACCGTCTCGTCCTTGCCGATCGTCGCGAGGTCGAGGATGGAGAGGGGAACAGTCATGGCGCGGACCGGCCTTTCGTCGTCGTCGTTGTTGTAGGTGCGGACGCGGGGGCCGCAGACACTCGTGACAACGACGGCGGTGCTCCGGTTATTTCTGCCCGTCCCCGTGGCGCGGCGCACGTGCTGCCTGTCGCCGCTGGCTGCGCCTAGATAGGCAGGCCCGCGCTCGCCTTCAGGTTCTTCATGACGATGGTCGACTGCAGCTTCTCCACAGCCGGCAGGTCCGTGAGCTCCTCGTCGTAGAACCTCTGGTAGGCGGACAGGTCGGGCGCCACGACCTTGAGCTGGTAGTCGATGTCGCCGAAGAGCCGCAGTGCCTCGATGATGTGCGGGTTGGCGCTGACCTTCGCCTCGAAGTCCGCGAGCGTGGCCCGGTCCACCTGGCGCAGGCTGACGAAAACGATCGCTTCGAAGCCCAGACCCAGCGCTCCGGCGTCGAGGTCCGCCCGGTAGCCGCGGATAACACCCTTCGACTCCAGTTCGCGCAGCCGCCGATGGCAGGGAGCCACGGTGAGGCCGATCTTCGCGGCCAGCGCGGTGGCAGTCATTCGCCCGTCCTGCTGGAGTTCACGCAAAATACTTCGATCAATACCATCAACCACGCAAGAATCTTACCCTTCTTCCCGCATGTTGCGCGAAAAGGGCAAGCACTTCCGCGCGCGTTTTCCCTAGGGTTGGACCGTCGCCAAGTTTTAGAGTTCTTAGGAGTTCCGCCGTGGACCAGCAGCTGTACCTGGGCTTCGCCGCCGTCGCCATCACGCTGGCCTGCACCCCGGGAGCGGACTGGGCCTACTCCATCACCGCCGGCCTGAACCAGCGCAGCTTCGCCCCGGCCATCGCCGGACTCTGCAGCGGCTATGTGGTGCTCACGCTGCTGGTGACCGCGGGCGTGGCCGCCCTGATTGCCAGCATCCCCGCGCTGCTGGGCTGGCTGACGGTCGCCGGCGCCGCCTACCTGCTCTGGCTGGGCTTCAGCACCGCACGCTCCTGGCGTGCCGCTGCGTTCTCGAGCATGGAGCAGGCGGGCTCCTCGCGCCTGGGCAGCTTCTTCCGGGGCCTGGGCACCAGCAGCATCAACCCTAAGGGACTGCTCCTGTTCCTCGCGCTCGTCCCCCAGTTCATCAACCCGGCGGCCGGCCTCCCGGCGCCGGTACAGTTGGGCATCCTGGGGCTGTCCTTCGTGCTGATGGTCGCCGTCGTCTACTCCCTGGTGGCGCTGGCGGCCAAGAAGCTCCTGCAGTCCCGGCCTGCCGCCGCCCGTGCCGTCACCCTGGCCAGCGGCCTCATCATGATCGTGCTCGGCGCCGCCCTGCTGTTCGAGCAGGTCGCCCCGCTGATCGCCCGCAGCCCCCTCCTCGCCGCCTCGTAGCCCGGACCCGGAGCTCGGGCCGCTCGGCAGATGAAAGACTGCTGGGAGCACGAAAACCAAGCTAGGGTAACCCTTGCCCGCCGCCACATGGCCGGCCGGGGGCATGAAAGGGCAACGGCATATGGGGTACGTCTTCCTGCTGCTCGCGATCGCCGCCGAAGTCTTCGGCACGAGCCTGCTGAAATCCACGGAAGGATTCAGTCGGCTGGGGCCAACCGTCCTGTGCCTCGCGGCCTATGCCACCTCGTTCGCGCTCCTGGCGCAGGTCGTCAAGAGCGTTCCGGTGGGAGTGGCGTACGCCCTCTGGTCCGGCCTGGGAACGGTGGCCATCGTCGCGATCGGGACGGCGTTCCTGGGCGAACCGATCAGCCTCGTCAAGGTCCTCGGGATCGGCCTGATCGTGTCCGGCGTCGTGGTGCTGAACCTCGGCGGCGCCCACTGACCGGATGGGCAGCCTTCCGCGTTTTTCGGCCAGCCACCTACAGTCCGCCGAGGCCCCGGCGTAGGGTGGGCGCATGCGTATAGCGATCATCGGCGCCACGGGCAATGTAGGGACCGCCATTCTGAGGCGGATCAAGCGGGCAATGGCCGAAGGGCGCGACGGGATCGAGCTCGTGGGCATTTCGCGGCGCCTGCCGGACCAGTCCCGGGAACCGTACGACGGCGTGACCTGGCACAGCATCGATGTCGCCTCGGGTTCGGCGCGCCAAAAGCTCGCCGCGGCCCTGGCCGGGTGCGACGCCGTCATCCATCTGGCCTGGTTGCTGCAGCCGAACCGGGATGAAGACTTCATGCGCCGGGTCAACGTCAACGGCACCGCCAACGCCCTTGCCGCGGCGGCAGACGCGGGAGTAAAGCAGTTCGTCTGTGCCTCGTCGCTGGGCGCGTACAACCCCGGCCCGAAGGACCGCCCGGTGGATGAGAGCTGGCCGGCGCGGGGCATCGCGAGTTCGCATTACAGCCGTTTCAAGGGCGAGCAGGAGGCCCTGCTGGACAGCTTCGAACGCCAGCACCCGGAAATCAAGGTGGCGCGGCTACGGCCCGGCCTCATCTTCCAGGACGACGCCGGCTCCTCGATCGGGCGCTACTTCCTGGGCCGGGCCATTCCCAAGTTCTTCCTCAACAAGGTCCGCCCGCCGCTGCTGCCGTTCCCGCGGGAGTTCGTGTTCCAGGCCGTCCACTCCGACGACATTGCCGATGCGTACTGGCGCGTTGTCGACCAGGGCGCAAGCGGAGCATTCAATATCGCCGCCGATCCGGTCATCACGCCGCCCTTGCTGGGCGGGTTCCTCGGCGCCAAGCGGGTGCTGCACGTACCGGTTGCGCTGGTCCGCGCCTTGGTGGGGGCGGCCTGGTCGCTGCGCCTGGTGGCCATGGACCCCGGCTGGGTGGACATGGCGCGTTCCGCGCCCGTCATGAAAACCACGCGTGCCCGCGAGGAGCTCGGATGGGTTCCCGCGAGGACCTCCCTCGAAGCGCTGCAGGAAGTCATGGACGGCCTGAGCGAAGGCGATGGTGTCGGCGGCTCTCCGGTGCTGTACGGTCGCAGGGACCCGGAGTCCGCGGAACCCGCACCCCGGTAGGAGGGACCGGCATTCGCCTGACGCTGCCGCCGGACGCGACGATTTGCAGCAAGACGCCGGTGTCCCGTCCGAAGACGGGACACCGGCGTCTTACGCTGGCTTCCTCCCCGCGACCCGGGCTACCGGGCGGACCAGCCGCCGTCCATGGTGTAGCTGGCACCGGTCACCATGGCCGCGTCGTCGGACGCCAGCCAGGCCACCAGCGAGGCCACTTCCTCGGGCTCGACCAGCCGCTTGATGGCGCTCTCGGTCAGCATGATTTTGGCCAGCACCTCGCCCTCCGGAATGCCGTGCAGGCGGGCCTGGTCGGCGATCTGCTTCTCCACCAGCGGCGTGCGGACGTAGCCGGGATTGACGCAGTTGCTGGTCACCCCGTGCGGGCCGCCTTCCAGCGCCGTCACCTTGGACAGGCCCTCGAGTCCGTGCTTGGCCGTGACGTAGGCGCTCTTGAAGGCCGAGGCGCGCAGCCCGTGCACCGAGGAGATGTTGATGATCCGCCCGAACTCGTTGGCATACATCTTCGGCAGCGCCGCGCGGACCAGCAGGAACGGGACCTCCAGCATCAGCGTGATGATCCGGCGGAAGTCCTGCGGATCGAACTCCTCGATGGGGCTCACCCGCTGGATGCCGGCGTTGTTCACCAGGATGTCCACGCCGTCCAGCGCCTCGGACAAACGGGCATCCGTGACGGCTTCCGGATCCAGCAAGTCGACCACCCAGGCGGAGCCGCCCAGCTCGGCGGCGGCCGTTTCGGCGCCCTCGCGATCCAGGTCGGCGACGACAACATGGGCTCCACGGGCGGCCAGTGCCTTGGCCGCGGCCAGGCCGATCCCGCCGGCGCCGCCGGTGACCATCGCGCGGCGGCCTTTCAGGGCCTGCTCTTCCCCGCCGGTCACCGGGCCCCCTGCGCGGTGGTGTCGAGTCCGTGCTTGCGGGCGTCTTCAGCGTCCACATCGTGCAGCGACAGGCCCTTGGTCTCGCGCAGCGTGAGGACCGTAGCACCTGTGATGGCGCAGGCGATGAGGACGTAGATGGCGACGGCAACCCAGCTGCCGGTTTCCTTCAGCAGCGCTGTCGCAATGATCGGCGCCAGCGAACCGGCCAGGATCGAGGTCACCTGGTAGCCAAGCGAGACGCCGGAGTAGCGCATCCGGGTCGGGAACATCTCCGCCATGATGGCCGGCTGGCCGGCGTACATCAGGGCGTGGAAGCACAGGCCGATCGTCACGGCCAGGATGATCACCACAGGATTTAGCGTGTCGAACATCGGGAAGGCGAAGAAGGCCCAGGTCGCGGACAGGATGGCCCCGACCAGGTAGACCGGCTTCCGGCCAACCGAATCCGCCAGGCGGCCGACCTGCGGAATGACCAGGAAGTGGACCACGTGGGCGATCAGCAGCGCCAGCAGCAGCTGGCTCGTATCGTACTCGTGCACGGTCTTCAGGTAGACGATCGTGAAGCTGACGATGATGTAGTAGATGATGTTTTCCGCGAACCGCAGGCCCATGGCCTTCAGGACGCCCTTCGGGTACCGCTTCACCACTTCGAACACGCCGTAGCTGACGGACTTCTCGGATTCCACCTGCGCGCGGGCCTCCAGGAAGATCGGCGCCTCGCTGACATGCGTGCGGATGTAGTAGCCGACGATGACGATGACCGCGGACAGCCAGAACGCCACGCGCCAGCCCCAGCTCAGGAACTGGTCGGACGGCAGGATCCAGGACATGCTCAGCAGGACCAGCGTGGCGAGCAGGTTGCCCATCGGCACAGCGGCCTGCGGCCAACTGGACCAGAATGCGCGCTGCTTGTTCGGGCTGTGCTCGGCCACGAGCAGCACCGCGCCGCCCCATTCGCCGCCGACGGCGAAGCCTTGGATGAACCGCAAGGCCACGAGCAGCGCAGGCGCCCAGTAGCCGATCGAGTTGAAGCCGGGGAGGCAGCCCATCAGGAAGGTGGCCACGCCGACCAGGATGATGGTGACCTGCAGCGTATGTTTGCGGCCCAGCTTGTCGCCGATCTGGCCGAACACGATGCCGCCCAGCGGCCGCGCAATGAAGCCGACGGCGTAGGTCAGGAAGGCGGCGATGATGCCGTCCAGCTCGCTGCCGGTATCCGGGAAGAAGAACTGCCCGAAGACCAGCGATGCGGCGGTGGCGTAGAGGAAGAACTCGTACCACTCCACCACCGTGCCGACCATCGAGGCGGCAACAATCTTCTTCAAGCCCGATCGCTCCGTCTGCGCGGCAGCCGCGGGTTGGTTCACGCTCATGCGAGCACTCCTTTGTGTCCTTGACTTGCTGTAAGTTGTGTGACGCGAGACACGCCAATGGCCTCACTCGAGTATCGGTCGAGACCGAGTGTGCAGCAATGACCACTTCCGCAGACTGAGAGTGCAGAATTGCAGATATGGGAACGTCACCAGCGCCCAACCCCGACGACCTGCTGATCCTGCTTGCCGTGGCACGCAGCGGGAGATTCACGACGGCGGCGGAGGGCTTGGGCCTGAACCACACCACTATTTCGCGCAGGATCGCGGCCCTGGAGAAGGTGCTGGGCGGCCGGGTGCTGGCCAGGACGGTGGGCGGCTGGGAGCTGACCGAGCTGGGCCGCCGCGCGGCCGGAGCAGCGGAACACATCGAGACCGCCGTCGCCCGGATCCACGAAGGCGAGGAGGAAACGGACCAGGTTTCCGGCGTCGTCCGGGTCTCCGCGACCGACGGCTTCAGCGGCTACATCATCGCCCCGGCGGTGGCCGGGCTCCGCCGGACGCACCCGAACCTCAGCGTGGAGATCGTCAACGTCACCCGGCGCGCGCTGCAGCACCGGTCAGGGCTGGACATCGAGGTGGTGGTCGGCGAGCCGCAGGTGCACCGGGCGGAAGCCGTCTGCCTCGGCCAGTACATGCTCGGAATGTACGCATCGCGCAGCTACCTCGAGGAGAACGGGACGCCGGCCGACGCCCGCGAGCTCACCCGGCACGGCCTGGTCTACTTTGTCGACTCGATGCTGCAGGTCGACGCGCTCGACGCGCCGCGCCGGCTGGTGCCCTCGATGCAGGACTCGCTCAGCTCCACCAACGTCTTCGTGCACGTCCAGGCCACCCGCGCCGGCGCCGGCATTGGCTTCCTGCCCTGCTTCATGGCGGACCCCCATCCGGACCTGGTCCGGCTGCTGCCCGACGACTTCGCCGAACTGCTGCCCTACTGGATGGTGCTGCGCCCCGACACGCTCCGCCAGCCCGCGGTCGCCGCCGTCGCCAGGGCGCTGCGCACCCAGACCGCCGCCTTCGAACCCGAACTGCTCGGCCGCGGCCGGGGCGCCTGACCCGCCCCGGCCGGGGCCGGCTCCGGCCGCGGCAAAGGTGGGCCTTAGCGGCGGTCGCGGTCCTCGCCGGGTCCGTCGACCGCGGTGATCGATCCGGTCTCGGTGGGCTCGGCGAAGGGCACGGTACTGGGGACCGTCACCGCTCCGCGGACCGGGCCGATCCGCCGCTGCCGCAGCGGGTCCCGCCGCAGGTCGACATAGAGCGCGACGCACAGGCCGATGATGATCAGGACGAACGGGCTGGCGGCAAGGATCGTGAAGGTCTGCAAAGCGCCGAGGCCGCCCACGAAGAGCAGCACGGCCGCCACCGCGCCGGTGAGGATGGCCCACATGAGGACCAGCGGCGTCCACGGCTCCTTGGTGCCCCGCGAGGACAGCGTTCCCAGCACCAGGGAGCCTGCGTCGGCGCCGCTGATGAAGAACACTGCGGTCAGCACCATGACCACCAGGGCTGCGCCGAAGAAGAACGGGTACTGCTGCAGGGCGGCAAAGAAGCCGGCCGCCTCGTTGCCGGTGCCGGCGATGTCCACGCCGCCGAGCTGCAGGTGGATGCCGGCGCCGCCGAAGATGGCGAACCAGATCATGCTGACGGCGGTGGGGACCAGCAGCACGCCGAGCACGAACTCGCGCACGGTGCGGCCGCGGGAAATCCTCGCGATGAACGTGCCCACGAACGGCGTCCAGGAGATCCACCAGGCCCAGTAGAAGATGGTCCAGCTGGCCAGCCACTCGTGTCCGCCGAAGACGCCGGAGTTGAAGCTCATGTCCACGAGGCTGGAGAAGTAGGCGCCGACCGAGGCCGGAATCAGGTCGAGGATGAACACGGTCGGTCCGACGACGAACACGAAGACCACCAGCACGAAGGCCAGCACCATGTTGGTGTTGCTGAGCCACTTGATGCCGCGGGAGACGCCGCTCGCGGCCGAAATCACCACGCCCACGGTCAGCACGCAGATGATGATGATTGGCACCGCCGCGCCCGGATCCTCCTGGAACTGCCCGGTCCGCAGCAGGGCCAGGCCCGCCGCGATCTGGAGGGCGCCCAGGCCCATCGACGTTGCGGAACCGAACTTAGTGCAGATGATCGCCAGGATGTCGATCGGCTTGCCCCAGCCCTTGTCCTCGATCCGTTCGCGGCCGAACAAGGAATGGAACGGCGAGCTCATCAGGTTGCCGCGGCCCATCCGGAACGTCGAGTACGCCAGCGCCAGGCCAACGACGGCGTAGATCGCCCAAGGGTGCAGTCCCCAGTGGAAGAACGTGTAGGCCATGGCGGTGCTGGCCGCCTCCTGGCTGCCGGGCTCGACG
>NZ_BRVS01000034.1 GCF_026011795.1 Arthrobacter mangrovi
GCGGGCACCCGCCGTCGTACCCCAAAAATTTTTAGGAGTGAGTCCCATGAACGATCCGATCACCTTGAACGGCATCACGCTGACCGGCACCCCCGTGCGCCGGCAGGAGGAAGTGCTGACCCCGCAGGCGCTGGACTTCGTCGCCCGGCTGCACCGCGCCACCGCCGAGCGCCGGCGCGAACTGCTCGAGCAGCGCGAGGACCGCCGCCGCACGATCGCCCGCGGCGAGGACCCGCGTTTCCTCGAGGAGACCCGGCACATCCGCGAGGACTCCTCCTGGCAGGTCGCCCCGATCGCGCCCGGGCTGGAGGACCGCCGGGTCGAGATCACCGGCCCGGTGGACCGGAAGATGACCATCAACGCGCTGAACTCGGGCGCCAAGGTGTGGCTGGCGGACATGGAGGACTCCTCCACCCCGAGCTGGTCCAACGTCGTCAACGGGCAGCTGAACCTGACCGACGCGCTGGACCGCAAGATCGACTTCACCACCGAGGCCGGCAAGGAATACAAGCTGCGCGGCGAGAAGCTGACCGACATGCCGACCATCGTGGTGCGGCCCCGCGGCTGGCACCTGCCTGAGAAGCACATGCTGATCGGCGGCGAGCCCGTGGCCGGCGGCATCGTGGACTTCGGCCTCTACTTCTTCCACAACGCCCAGCGGCTGATCGCACAGGGCCGCGGCCCATACTTCTACCTGCCGAAGATCGAGTCCCACCACGAGGCCCGGCTGTGGAACGACGTGTTCATCCTGGCCCAGGACCTGCTCGGCATCCCGCAGGGCACCATCCGCGCGACCGTGCTGATCGAGACGATCACCGCAGCGTTCGAGATGGAGGAGATCCTTTACGAACTGCGCGACCACGCCTCGGGCCTGAACGCCGGCCGCTGGGACTACATCTTCTCCGTGATCAAGAACTTCCGCACCCGCGGCCCCCGGTTCGTCCTGCCCGACCGCACCCAGGTCACCATGACGGCCCCGTTCATGCGCTCCTACACCGAGCAACTGGTCCGCGCCTGCCACCGCCGCGGGGCGATGGCGATCGGCGGGATGGCCGCCTTCATCCCGAACCGCCGCAAGCCGGACATCAACAAGATCGCGATGGAGCAGGTCCGCGCCGACAAGACCCGCGAGGCCGGCGACGGCTTCGACGGCTCCTGGGTGGCGCATCCGGACCTGGTGCCGGTGGCCCGCGAGGTCTTCGACTCCGTGCTCGGCGAGCGGCCGAACCAGATCGACCGCAAGCGCGAGGACGTCACCCCGGACGACCGCGGCCTGCTGAACATCGCCGGCACCGAGGGCTCCATCACCGAGACCGGCATCCGCACCAACATCGAGGTCGGCATCCAGTACATCGAGTCGTGGCTGCGGGGCCACGGCGCGGCCGCCATCAAGAACCTGATGGAGGACGCCGCCACCGCCGAGATCTCGCGGTCGCAGATCTGGCAGTGGATCAACGCCCACGCCATCACTAACGACGGCGAAATCGTCACCGAGCGCTGGGTTCGGGACCTGCTGGACGAGGAGTTCGACAAGCTGCCCCGGTTCGACGGCGACCGCTTCGATGACGCCCGCGAGATCTTCGAGACCGTCTCGCTGGGCCGCGACTTCCCGCCCTTCCTGACCACGCCCGCGTACACCGATTACCTGGACGGCAAGGACGAGCAGCCCCGCCGCCGGCGCCAGCCGCAGCCGGAGCGGGAGATGGTCGCCGCGTAGGCATCGGAGGGGCCGCTCCAACAGGGCGGCCCCTCCCCCAACCTCCGGCGGGCGGTACCTTCCATCCCGCCCGCCGGCTCCTCTTTCCGCGGAGCCGCCCGCTCCACGCTTTCTTCGCCACAGGCAGCCCGAAAGCCGGGCGGAGCGGCGGCCCCGCGGAGCAACAAAATAGGATCGGCCCCCGACTCACTGAGCCGGGGGCCGATCCGTTGTCCTCCGGATGTTTTAGTGCTCCCACCTCACTGATGGAATGAGCTCAGCTACTCATAGTGGTAGCGGCAGGCCGCAATCAGAATCTCATCGCCTGTAGTCCTGTAGACGAGCCGATGTTCTTCATTGATGCGCCGCGACCAATAGCCCTGAAAACCGTGCTTGAGCGGCTCAGGCTTGCCGATCCGCTCATTGCCGTTCCTGGCAATGTCCCGGATGAGAAGGTTGATCCGCTTGAGCATCTTGCGGTCTTGGACTTGCCACCACTCATAGTCGGCCCAGGCATCCTCGTCCCAGACAAGCCTCACTCGGCGAGGTCATGTTCAGTGCCGCGCCCCTTTTCCAGCCGCTCGATGGAGGCAAGCAGGCGGCGGGCGTTGGCAGGGTTTCGAAGCAGGTAAGCGGATTCCTTCAAGGATTCATAGTCGTCCAGCGCGACCATCACCACGGGCTCGTGCCCGGCCCGGGTGATCACCACTTCCTCCCGGTCATCCACGACGGAGTTTAGGGTTTCGGCATACTTGGCCCTGGACTCGGAATAAGACATTGTTCGCATAACTACCTCTGACGTACTTGAAATTGTACGTTGAGTTCCTCGCCACGGGTAGCGGTACACCGACGCCTACGTTCCCCCCGGAAGGAGCGGCACAACCGGCCGGACCGTGAACGAGCGGGCACGAGGGTGCTCTCCACCCGGAATATGACGGCGGGCGCACGTGGGGCGTGTCACAATTATGGGCAAGGCCAGAACCGGGACGCCCTGGAGCTGGACAACGCGGGGGCCGTTGACCAGCCAATTTTCGGGGCGGAAGCGGTTTTCATTGCTCTCTGGGCATCATTCAATGCGTGTGATGTCTTGGACGGGCATCAATCCGACTGGATAACGTGGCCGATGCGCTGTGGCTCCGCACACAGGACCGAGTGCCGCAGTTCACCAGCTTCATCTATCCGAAGGGTCAGCCCTCCATGCAGTCTGTAGCGCTCGACGTGGCGGATGTGGCCACAGCCACCAAGAAATTCTTCTCCCGCGTCCTGCCCATCATGCTGGTCATGCTGGTGTGCAACCAGTTGAACCGCTCCAACATCGGCTACGCCCAGGAACACCTGCAGGCCGACGTGGGCATCGGCGCCGCGGCGTACGGCTTCGGGGCCGGCCTGTTCTTCATCGCCTACGCGCTATTCGAGCTGCCCAGCAACGTGATGATGGAGAAGTACGGCGCCAAGGTATGGCTGGCCCGGATCATGGTCAGCTGGGGAATCGTGGCGTTCCTGATGTCCTTCGTCCAGAACGAGACGATGTTCTACGTCCTGCGCTTCCTGCTGGGCGCGGCCGAGGCGGGCTTCTTCCCGGCCGTCATCTTCTACTTCTCCCGCTGGGTGCCTGCCGGCCAGCGCGGCCGCGCGACGGCGTTGTTCATCGCCGGATCCTCGATCGCCGCCGCATTGTCCGGCCCGATCGCCGGCAGCCTGCTGACCTTGGACGACACCCTCGGACTGCACGGCTGGCAGTGGCTGTTCGGCATCGAGGGCGCGCTCTCCGTCGTCGTCGGCATCATTGTGTTCTTCCTGCTGGACTCCAGGATCCAGGACGCCCGCTGGCTGACGGCCGGCGAGAAGGCCGCCCTCAGCGCCACCATTGAGGCCGAGGACGCTGCGCATATCAAGAACGACGACGGGGCCAAGTTGAACCGTTGGAAGATGCTGCTCAACCCGCAGATCATGCTGCTCTGCCTCCTCTACTTCTCGATCCAGCTCTCCATCTACGCCAACACCTTCTGGCTGCCGGCCATCGTGCGGCAAATCCCCGGCACGACCGACCTGACCGTCGGCTTCCTCTCCGCCATCCCGTGGGTCTGCGCGGTCTTCGCCATGTACTTCGCCGGCAAGCTGCAGGACAAGGCGCGCTCCAAGCGGCCGCTGCTGGTGGTGGCGCTGCTGGTTGCCGCCGCGGGCACGTACTGCGCCGCCGTGGACTCGCCGGTCCTGGCCCTGGTGTTCCTGGCCATCGCCGCGATGGGCTTCAAGAGCGCCTCCCCGCTGTTCTGGACCATCCCGCAGTCCGGCCTGCACCCGATGGTGCTGGCGCCGGCTATCGCGATCATCAACTCCATCGGCAACCTCGGCGGGTTTGTCGCCCCGTTCGGCTTCGGCATCATCAAGGAACAGACCGGCAGCGTCATCCCGGGCCTCTTCGGCCTCGCCGCGGTCTCGGCCATCGCCGCCGGCATCGTCTACTTCCTCCACGAACGGCGCCCCGATGCCCCGGTCAAAGACGGCGCGAAGAGTGAGGCCAAGCAGGCCGGCGCCGAGAGGCCGGCCGCCCTGCGCGGGCGCCACGCCTAGCCAACCTGCCGGATCCAGCCGGAGGCCCGGGACCGATCCGTTCGGTCCCGGGCCTCCGGCTGCTATGGCGCGGGCAGCGCGAATGCGGCCGCGCCGGGCGGACCCCTCAGGAAATCGAGGCGAGGACGAGCGGCTGCTGGCCATCCCAGCTGCCGGTGAGGAAGTGGGCGCCGGCGGCGCTGTCGTGGGCTGCGGGGAGGTGGTCGACGGCGAGGGTCGTTTCGCCGGCCTCGATGGTGGTGACGCTCCCCGCGGTGGCGGGGGCCGCCGTCGTTATTTCCGGCACCTGCGCGCCCGGGGTACCGCTGCCGCGGACGGTGACGACGGCGGGGACGGGCTCGAGGGTGCCGTCGACGTCGCGGAACACGTCGGCCCCGGTGCCGCCCTGCAGGACGGCGGCGGCGAGGGCGGCGGCGTAGACCGGGTCGGCGGTGGCGTCGTAGACCCAGCGGTCACCGAGGACGGAGTGCTCCATGGTGCCGGCGAGGGCGGTCTCGGCTCCGTCCAGCGGCGCTCCGCGGTAGGTCAGCGGGACGTGCACGATGCGGCCGTCGAGGCGGAGCAGGTGGGATTCCATGCCGACGGCGTCGGCGGGGTCATCGAAGCGATAGGCGCCGAGGTACTCCAGGTCCGCGGCGTCAGCCTCCGGCGGGAACCAGGACTGCTTCGGCAGCCAGGTGGAGAGGAGTTCCTGCTTGGTCGGGTTCAGGACTGCGTCGTAGATGATGGCCATGGCTGTAGCCTACGATGCCGCGGCAAGGGCGGCCGTGGATGAGGCGGAATCCCCGGCCGGGCAGATACTGGTGCCTGGTGCTGGCCCGCCGCCGCGGCCGGCGATGTGGCGCCGGGCACGGGAGTCAATTCGGGCGCGGGCCCGGGCGTAGAATTGATTGGCCGCATTTGCAGGCCATTCCCCTTTTCTGCCGAAACTAGGTTTGTTGCCATGCCTCAATTCGCCCAGGCTCTCGCCCGCGGCTTGAATGTCCGCCACATCCGCTTCATGGCCCTCGGCTCCGCGATCGGGACGGGCTTGTTCTACGGGTCCGCGGCCGCGATCCAGTCGGCCGGACCGGCGGTGCTGCTGGCCTACATGATCGGTGGGGCGGCCGTCTTCCTGGTCATGCGGGCGCTCGGCGAGATGGCGGTGCGGCATCCGGTCTCGGGCTCGTTCGGGCAGTACGCCAGCCGCTACCTCGGGCCGTTCGCGGGGTTCATCACGGGCTGGACGTTCGCGTTCGAGATGGCCATCGTGGCGATCGCGGACGTGACGGCCTTCGGCATCTACATGGGCTTCTGGTTCCCGGAGGTGCCGCGCTGGATCTGGATCCTGGCCGTGGTCTTCCTGATCGCGGCGCTGAACCTGATGCGGGTGAAGGTCTTCGGCGAGGCCGAGTTCTGGCTCTCCATCATCAAGGTCTCGGCGATCATCGCGATGATTGCCGGCGGCATTGCCATTGTGGTCTTCGGCTTCGGACTGCCCGATGCCGCGAATCCGGGCCTGGGCACGATGCTCGGCGAGGGCGGGTTCTTCGCGAACGGATTCTGGGGGCTGCTGGCTTCCTTCTCTATCGTGATGTTCGCCTTCGGCGGGATCGAGACGATCGGCATCACGGCCGGCGAGGCGGAGAACCCGAAGAAGGCCATCCCCGCGGCGGTCAATACCGTGCCGGTGCGCATCCTGCTCTTCTACGTGCTGACCCTCGGCGTGCTGATGATGATCTTCCCGTGGAACCAGATCGACGGCGAGACCAGCCCGTTCGTGCAGATCTTCGATGCACTGGGGATTCCGGCCGCGGCGCACATCCTCAACGCCGTGGTCATCACAGCCGCGCTCTCGGCGATCAACTCGGACACCTTCGGGGCCGGCCGGATGATGTACGGGCTGGCGCAGCAGGGACAGGCTCCGGCCGCGTTCGCCAAGATCTCCCGTCACGGGGTCCCGTGGATGACCGTGGCGACGATGACCGCGGTGCTGCTGGCCGGCGTCGTACTTAACGCCCTGCTGCCCGAGTCCCTGTTCCTGATCATCGCGTCGATCGCCACCTTCGCGACCGTTTGGGTGTGGCTGATGATCCTGCTCTCGCACATCGGAATGAAGCGCGAGATTGCACGGAAGAACCTGCCGGCCTCCGAGTTCGGCGTGCCGTTCTGGCCGGTGGCGTCCTACGCGGCGCTGGCGTTCATGGTGTTCATCGTGGTGCTCCTGGGCGTGATGCCGGAGACCCGCGTGGCCATGGTGGTGGGCGTGGTGTGGATCGGCCTGCTGTTCGTGGCCTACCGGTTCGGAGTCAAGGGCAAGGGGCACGCCCGCGCCGAGCTGCTGGACGAAACCGGCGAGCCGGTGGAGCCTGCCGCCGCCGTTTCGGCGGAGCGGCGCGGCTGAGCCTGCTGTCGCTGAGGGCCAGCGTCGCTGGCTGTGCCGGCAGTCCCGGAGCCGGGACCCCGGGGCTAGTACGTCCGCTCGACGTCGAACTCCAGCGGCGGCAGGGCGGCCCGGCGGCGGACCAGGTCCAGGGCGTGCGCGTCCAGCCTCCTGTCCTCGTCGGTGCGCAGCACGAGCTGCGGAACTTCGGCGGCGTGGCCGTCCGGGTTCCGCGTGACGAACACGGTCATGCACTGCGTGGTGTCCCGCCATTCGCCGCCGCGCGGGTCGCGGGCCCGCACGTGGACGGCGATGTGCATGGAGTGCGGGCCGGTGTGGATCATCCGGGCGGACAGGTCCACCAGGTCGCCGATATGGATGGGGCTCAGGAAGTGGATGCCGCCCGAGTACACGGCCACCGCGTCGGCGCCGCACCAGCCCATGGCGCAGGCCCGGGCCACCTCGTCGATCCAGCGCATGACGATTCCGCCGTGCGCGTTGCCGCCCCAGTTCACGTCGCCCGGGGCGGCCAGGAAACGGAAGCGTTCCTCCGGCGTCGTTCCGGCGTCCGTGTACTCCTGGCCGCGCATGATGTCGCGGATGTCGCGGCGGGCCTCGACCCGGCCGGCGATGCCGCGGGCCAGGCGTGCGGAGGCCTCATCGCCCGGCTCCCAGGCCGGGATCCGGCGCGGCCGCCCGTCCTCGTCGACGGCGACGAACACGAGGATGCAGTCCATGGCGGGCTTGAACTGGCGGGAGCGCACGTCGGCGGCGTCGACGGTGACCACCACCTGCATGCTGGAGCGGCCGGTGTGCGCGATGCGGGCCGTGACCTCGATCAGGTCGCCGTTGACGATGGGCCGGGTGAAGTGCACGTTGCCCACGTAGGCGGTGACGCAGTAGCCGCCCGAGTAGCCGACGGCGCAGGCATAGCCGGCCTTGTCGATCCACTCCAGCACCCTGCCCGCCTGCACCGTGGTCCCGTCTTGGGCGACGTCGGCCGGTGCGGCGAGGAAACGGAGCATGATCGAATCTTCCATGCCGACATGCTAGCCCTCACGAGGGGCACTAAGGCACCTTCGCAAAGGAGGATAATGGAATGTTGCTTCGGGCAAACATCAGGTACCAGGTCGAGGAGAGGAACCAGCGGCAAACGTGGGCATTGAACAGACAAGCAGGCTGTGGACCAAGGACTTCATCCTCGCGATCGTCACCAACTTGTTCATCTCGATGGTCTACTACCTCCTGATGGTCTCGATGGCGCTCTACGCCGTGGAGCGGTTCCAGGCCTCGGACAGCGCGGCGGGCTTCGCGTCCAGCTCCTTCATCATCGGCGCGGTGGTGGCGCGGCTGTTCAGCGGCCGCCTGATGGAAGTGGTGGGCCGGAAGCGGCTGCTTATCGTCAGCCTGGCCGCCTACACCCTGCTGTCCTACCTCTACATTCCGAGCGGCTCGCTCGGGCTGCTGCTGGCGCTGCGGCTGCTGCACGGCATGGCGTTCGGGGCGGGGAGCACGGCGCTGGCGGCCGGCGTGCAGGGGCTCATCCCGCCGGCGCGGCGCAGCGAGGGAACCGGCTACTTCGGGGTTTCGACGACGCTGTCGACGGCGGTGGGCCCGTTCCTGGCGGTGCTGCTGTCCGCGGGCGGCAACTACGACGGCATTTTCTGGTTCTGCACGGTCTCCTCGATTGCGGCGCTGACGGTGGGCCTGCTGGTCCGGCTGCCCGAGCGCCGCACCCCCGCCGTCGAAAATCCGGCCCCGGAAGACCCGGCTTCGCCAGCCCCCGTTCCGTCGGCGAAGAAGAGGCGGCGGATGGGCCTGACGTCCATCGTCGATCCGGATGCCCTGCCGATCTCGCTGGTCACGCTGCTGGGCGGTTTCGCCTACTCCGGCATCGTGGCGTTCCTGACCTCCTACACGCGGGAGCAGGGGCTGGATTCGGCGGCCGCCCTGTTCTTCCTGGTCTACGCCATCGCCGTGCTCGTCTCCCGGCTCTTCGCCGGACGGATCCAAGACCGGCGCGGCGACAACATGGTCATGTATCCGATGCTGCTGGTCTTCGCGGCGGGGCTGGCGCTGCTCGCGTTCGAGCCGAGCGTCGCCACGATCATGCTTGCGGCGGCTTTCAGCGGGCTCGGCTTCGGCGGCCTGATGCCGGCCGTCCAGGCCATCGCGGTCAACGCCGTGCCGGAGGCCCGGATGGGCCTGGCGACGTCCACGTTCTTCGTGATGCTCGATGTGGGCGTGGGCTTCGGTCCGGTGCTGCTCGGCGTCTTCCTGCCGATGACGGGGTTCGGCGGAATGTACGCGGGGCTTTGCGCGCTGGTGGTCCTCAGCATCGGCGTCTACGTCCTGGTGCACGGCCGGAAGCCCGGAGCCCGGCGGCCCGTCGCGAGCCACCTTCACTCCGCGGCGACCGGCGAAGGCTGAACCTGTCTCTGCGAGGTGCTTCACGATCTGGCCGCCAGATCCAGGCAGTGCCGGGCCACGGCCGCCGGGCTCCGGTACATCGCGGCATGGGCCTCGTCGGGCACTTCCGACACGGCCGCCGCTTCGCCGGCAGCCGCTAGCTCGGCCAGCCAGGACCGCGGGGCGATGGGATCGTGTTCTCCCCGGACAAGGACGATCGGGGCCTCGATCAGCGGCAGCCGCTCCTCCAGCCGGTATCCGATCATGTGCGCCGCATTAGCGTAGTACCAGCGGCGCCCGCAGCGCAGATAGTCGCCGGCCGCCGTCCATGCCACCTTGGGCGGCTCCCGGAAGGTGTCTTGGATCAGCCGCCGCCGCTGGATCCGGATGGTCCGCTCCCGGCTGTTGATGGGGGGCCCGAGCAGCACCAGCGACCGGACCGCGGTCGGATCGGCCAGCGCCATTTCGACCCCGATCAGGCATCCCATGGAATGTCCGACGACGATGAACCGGCCGGTATGCAGTTGCTGCAGCGCTTGCGCGGCCAGTCGGCCGGTTTCCCTGATCGGCAGCGCCTGGAGCGGGCGCCTTGCCGCGCCGAAGCCGGGCAGGTGTAGGGCGTGCACAGTTGCTGTGGCCGCTAGTTCCCGGGCAAGGGGGACAAAGTACCGGGGGGACATTCCGATTCCAGGCACCAGCACGAAGCAATCTGCCCCCGAACCCCGGGTTTCGATCCCGAACTCGGTGCCTTCCACATGAAGGCACCGCCATTCCACGTCACTGGTACGCACACTGCTCCAGTTGCCTGCCGCCCAGACAGACGCAGATCCATGTCGGCTTGGCAGCCACGAAGAAAGCCTCGAGTCGAAGTTGGGGAAATGCTGTACGTCATCCGGGTTGGTACTCATAGCCATCGGGGTCCAGTTTGGCCCCCTCTTTCGGGTCGTGGAATAGGGCGCCAGGGTCCAGCGCCGCGCTGATGTCCGCACAGGCCGCCGCGACGAGGAGGCCGTGGATCTGTTCCGCCTGCAATTCGTTGTGCCAAGGTGCCGGGACGACGAATCTGATTGATAAACCAGAGGCGGGAAGCCCAAACACGGCGTCGAAGTTGTTCCCGGTCGTGACTTCGACGTCAGTGCCTGCCAAGTCCAGCGCCAGCAAAGTCTTCGTTCCAGCCCGGCGCGCCTGGCTCACCGGTCGCCGAAGCATCTTTGGGTCAGTGGACTTCATGTCTTGGTGCAGAGCCGACAGGAACCTTTGCAGAGCAAGCTGGGCGTTATCCACCCGCCCTGTCAGCGAGTGGCCACGCCGCCACCTCGACGCGGCGAAACGGAACGCTGTCTGCGTTTCTTCGATCATTTCCCCGGCCGACGGCGACGGCGGATAGTGCCAGCCCGCGGCGGTCAGCCGGGTGGCCAAGGACCCGATAAAGACATCACCGATCAGACACAGGGCGTCCCTAGGCAGATTGGACTTCCGAAATTCGCTGGCTTCGGCAAAGCTCCTGATCTCGTCCCACAGCGTATCGGCCCCGGCGATCTTGCCGAGTTCCCGATCAAGGAACCGGGCAGCGGTACGCAGGGTTCTGACGGAGGGGTCGGCGCCCAGCGCGGCGTTCGCCATCGTCACTGCGCTAAGCAGGCCGTAACCGACGCCTTTGTTGTCCCTGATTTCAACCATGTCGCCCTCCGCGAAACAGCGGCCTGTCTTTGTACTGGACAGCATGGCCCCGACTCGTGGGCAGGTCAATGAATCGGACCGGCGCATGCCGCTTTCGCCGGACCATGTTGGGGCGACGCTCCGGGGGCGGTCCTGACCTTCCGGCCTAACGGCCGGACCTCACTTCCGCTGCTCTGATCCACTGCTCAGGCGAGTCATATTGGACGTCCTGTGGAGGGATGAAGCAGAATCGGGTCTGGGTTCCGATGCGGGGATCGCATTTGGGGCCTGTCGTCGGGGGACAAGGACAGGTCGTCTGGGGACAAGGACAGTACGGATGAGTACTCGGGGAAATGCTGTTGCGCGCGTTGCTGTGGTCAGCAGTCAAGCATTGTTTGCGGAGCTGCTCTGCCGGGAGGTGACCCTTCGCCAAGGCTTGGCTTCGGCAGGGTTCGCCGGGACTATCAACGAGGCAGCGGTGCTTTGCGCCGGTGTCGGACCGGACGTTGTCGTCGTGGATTGCGCCCTGCCGGACGGTGACGGGCTCGAGGCAGCCGACCGGATCCTCGCATCAGCTCCGTTGGCAAGAATCATTCTGCTTACCACTGGCCCTGTCCAGGAAATCCTGTCCCGCGCCTCCGAAACCGCGATCAGCGGCGTGCTGCCCATGAACGGCCCATTGGAAGGCCTGATGGAGGCAATCCGACATGCCCGGCCGGGAGCGATGACAGGTCACCCGTCACCGCTGGTACCCGCCGTTGTACCCGGAGCCGCATCGAAAGCCCCTGCGCTCACCCGAAGGGAGATGCAGGTTCTGGTTCTCCTTGCCGAAGGCTGTGATGTCCGCACCACGGCAAGGAACCTCAACATCACCTTGAATACCTGCCGGGGCTACGTGAAATCGATACTGAGCAAGCTGGACGCACGCACGCAGCTGCAGGCAGTAGCCTCGGCGAGGAAACTGCAGCTGCTGGCCTAACGCTGCGGGGCAACCGCCATAAAGCAGACAACTACGTTAAGGAATACCGGCGCCCGCCCGAATGTTGACGTGTCCATGAAAGTTGAGATCTGGTCTGACGTCGCCTGCCCCTGGTGCTTCATCGGAAAGCGCCGCTTCGAGAGCGCCCTGGAGAACTTCGAACACAAGGATGAGGTCGAAGTCCAGTGGCGCAGCTACCAGCTGGACCCCACGCTGCCGCAGCATTATGACGGCACCGAGACCGAATACCTGAGCGAGATCAAGGGCATGCCGCAGCAGCAGGTCCGCCAGATGTTCGAGCATGTCACGGCCCAGGCCGCCGGCGAGGGCCTGTCCTACGACTTCGACAAGATCGTGGTGGCCAACAGCTTCATGGCGCACCGGTTCATGCACCTGGCCAAGGAACACGGCAGGATGGACGCGGCAAAGGAGGCGCTGCTCTCCGGCCATTTCGAACATGGTGAAGACATCGGCGACATCGATTACCTGGTGCGCACCGGCGTCGTACTTGGCCTCGATGAGCCGGAGGTGCGCGAGGCCCTGGCCGGCGACAAATACTCCGCCGAGGTCCGTGCCGACATTGCCGAGGCGCGCGCCCTGGGCGTGAACGGCGTGCCGTTCTTCGTGCTGGACCGCAAATACGGGATCTCCGGGGCGCAGCCGGCCGAGGTGTTCGGACGCGCGCTGCAGCAGGCGTGGGGCGAGCGTTCTCCCCTGACCGTCCTGCCGGGCAACGCTAACGACGGCGCGACCTGCGGTCCGGAGGGCTGCAACTGACCCTTCGGGGTACTTCGGGCGCCGCCCGCCGCCGACGGCTGGGTCTCATCCTCGCCGGATGATCCGAGGTGCATCCGCTCCCGACCATAATGGCGGTTACGGAGCCGCCGGTGCTTCGGGACCCGCCGAGAGGATCCTGGGATGACGGGATGCACGCCCATGCCGCAGGGGGCCGATTCAGGCTCTGCTGGTGCCGCCATATTCTCTGTCAGGGCGGGCGCCTAGGCGGGAGGACGTCGATGCTGGAGGCACTTGGCTGGGGGTTGCTGGCCGGTTCGTCCTTTCTCCTGGGCGGCCTGGTCGCACTGCGCTGGAACGTGGGCAACAGTGTCTTCCTCGGCGCGCTGACGGCGCTTGGCGCGGGCGCTCTGCTGTCGGCCGTGTCCTACAAGCTCATTGCAGAAGCCGGACGGATGGCCGGCGGGAGCGGCTACGTCGGCGCGGGATTGCTTGGCGGGGCCGTGGCGGCTGCCGTGGTGACCTCAGGCAAGCTGCGGGGCGGCAGGTTGTCAGGACCTCCCCGCCACGATCCGAGCTTTTGGATCGTGGGGTTGTCCGTGATCGCGGAAGCCATCATCATCACCGGGGGCCTGCTCGGCAGCACCGGACTCAGCGCCGCGGTGCTTGCCGCGGTCTTCCTGTGCGGGTTCCCCGAGTCCATGGCCGACACCGGGCCGTTGCGCGCTGCGGGCCATACCAGGGCCCAGATTATCGGCGGCTGGCTGGCGATGATGCTCCTGTGCGGAGTGGCCACTGCCGCCTTCACGGGGCTGCTGGCGCCGGCACCGGAGGAACTCGTGGCGTTTGTGCTGGCGTTCGCCGGCGGCGGCATCCTCACCTATGTGATCGTCCACATGATTCCGGAGGCGATCAAGGACGCCGGCGCCGTCACCGGAATCACCGCCGCGGTGGGCTTCGGCCTCTCCTTCTCGCTGATCGAGATTCTCGGCGCGCACTGACTACCGAGCACCGCACTGACCGGTTGCAGCACTGGCCGGTTGCAGCGTGGAGATGCCCCGTTGCGTTTCGCTTCGCCTGCTGCCCCTTGTCAGGTGCCCGGTAAACCGCCGGGCTCAGGGTTCTGGTTGCCGCGCCGCCGGCGTGCGCGGATCTCGTGGTCTTCCTGCTCGAGGAGCGCCTTGAGCTCCGTTCTGTCCCCGGTAAACGGCCGCCACCAGGCCAGGGCCGGGTCCGAGTCGAGGAGGATGGTGCGGGCCAGGAGGGTCAGCGGGACGGCAAGGATGGCGCCCACCGGACCGAGGACCAACGCCCAAAACAGGACGGAGACGAAGGTCAGCGTCTCGCTCAGGGCCACCGCGTTGCCGACGAATTTCGGCTGGATGATGGACTGGATGATGCTGTTGACCACCCCGTAGAGCACGATGACGGCGGCGGCGGTCGGCCAGCCTCCCGTGAGGAACCCGAAGAACAAGGGCGGGACGATGGCGATGAAGTAGCCGATATTGGGGATGAAGCTGCAGATGAACGAGAGCAGCCCCCACAGCAGGGCGCCGGGAACCTGCAGGATGAGCAGGACGACCCAGTTGACCAGGCCCTGCGCTGCTCCGAGGATCGTTGTGGCGACCATATAGCGGCGGACCCCCGTGGCGAAGTCGTTGAACGCCGCGACGATGGATGGCCTGCGGTACTCCAGGTGGGTCAGCAGGGCCGGCACGCGCGAGCCGTCGATCGCCATGAGGATCAGCGTCGTCAGAATGACGACGAGGATGCCGACGACTGCCGTGATGTTGCCCAGCAGGGCGGCGACGAAACTGATAATGCGGCTCGGGCTAAAGCCCTGGAGAACGGTCTGCACCTGTTCGGTGCCGAACCCGATCTTTTCCAGCAGCGCGGCGATAGAGGCGCCGAGTTCGCCGAGCTGGGCGGCATACTGAGGCAGCAGCGCGGAAAACTGCGCGAGCGCCGTGATGAGGATGGCGGTGAGGCCGGCCAGCAGGGCAAAGACGGCGACGATCGTGGTTCCGGTGGCCACGCCCCGGCGGATTCCGTGTGCCTGCATCCAGTGCCGCAAGGGGTGCACGCAAAGCGTCAGCACAAACGCCAGGAAGACCGGGGTGAAGACGCCCCGGGCTGCGGACAGGCCAAACGCTGCGATGGTCGCGCCGCCGAGGGTGAGCAGGATGGTGGTGCTGCGCGGAAGGGCGGGACGCGGCTCAGGTGCAGCTGGTTCCGGGCTCATGGGTCCCTCCTATGTTCCGTTAGCGGCCGGCTCGATGCTGCTCCGGATCCTGCGGGTCGTCGCACGCGATGGAGCGGGCGCCGGGCCAAGGCTGTTTCATGTCAGCAGCCTGGCTTTCGCGGCGGCGAATTCGTCATCGGTCAGCACGCCGGAAATGCGCAGTTCGGCGAGCCGGGCAAGCTGGTCGGCGAGCTGGCCTCCGGCTGCCGGAACTTCGGCGGCCGGCACCTCGGCGGCCGGCATGTCAGGGGCTACCGTCCCGGCGTCCGAGGCCTCTTGGTCCCAGCGCGCACGGGCCCGGCGCTCGGCGGTATTCGACGTCGCACCCACCGTTCCGGAAACGACGGCTGTCCGCGAGACGCTTCCCAGCAGACCGGGCCTTCTGCTCCTGGCTGACGGCATGGGATTTCCTCCTGTCGGTTCCAGAGTCAGGTCGCCTCGACCCCGTCTGCCTCAAAGGCCCTCACGACTGTTTCGTGGGGAATCCGGACGTGCAGGGCAACAACACCTCCGGCATGGCGGACGTCTTCCGCGAGGCGCTGCGCCCAGCGGTGCTCGAGGGCTGCCACCAGGGCGGTCTCGTTGTTGCCAATGGATTCCGCCGCGATCCCGATGTCCGCGTCGCTGAGCAGGGTCAACGGGCGGGAACCGACAACCATGGCAGACCAGGCCGGGGGCAAGTCATCTTCGAGGTCACGCACGTGCACCACACCCTGTGCGTCCCGCATGACGAGGACCAGGTCGATGAGGGCAATCGCTCCGGACTGCACGGCCCTGCTGAGCGATACGATGACCGGCTCATCAACTTCCGGCTCCGGGAAGGCGCAGACGATGACTTCAACTGGACCGACTTTCATGTGCAGCTCCTGATCCCGCGTGCGGCCGTCGAGCTCTTGCCTTATCGCCGATTATCCGCAGGGAGTCCTGGTGCAGCCTCACCCGCACCGGATGGTCTGCGGCCGGGCCGGGTTCCCGGCTTTCGGGCCGTCCGTCGTACATAGCCCCGGCAGCTGCGGAGCAGAATCATTCACAGGAGATGATCCGCGAGCACTGCGGCAGTGTTGGAATTGCCTCGGAAAGGACCATGAAATGTGCAGATGGCTCGCTTACTCGGGTTCGCCTGTGAGCTTGGAGGATCTCCTCTTCAAACCCACCAACTCGCTCGTGGTGCAAAGCAAACACTCCCGCTTAGGCGCGGAAACCACCAATGGGGACGGTTTCGGTGTCGGGTGGTACTCAGCCCAGCCGAATCCGGGCGTGTTCCGCAGTACCGAGCCGGCGTGGAACGACCGCAACCTCCGGGAGCTGTCGGTCCATGCCAGATCCGGCCGCGTCTTCGCGCACATTCGTGCCTCCACCGGAACTGCGGTCCAGCAATCGAACTGCCACCCCTTCCGCCACGACCGGTGGCTGTGGATGCACAACGGGCTCATCAGGGACTTCCCGGCCGTGAAACGAGACCTCGCGCTGGCCGTGGAGCCCGGGCTGTTCCCGGATATCGAAGGATCAACGGACTCCGAAGTCTTTTTCTACCTGGCGCTGACGTTCGGCCTCGAACAGGACCAGCCGGCAGCGGTCGCCTCCGCGGTCGGGTTCATCGAGGACGTCGGACGGCGCCACGGGATCGAGAACCCGATCCAGATGACAGTGGCGACCACCAACGGCGACACTACGTGGGCCTTCCGGTACTCCAGCGAGGGCGTTTCCCGATCGCTCTTCCGCAGCACCGACATTTCGACCTTGCAGGCCCATTTCCCGGACAATGTCCTCCTGCAGGGGCTCTCCGAAGACGCGCGCCTGGTCGTCTCCGAGCCCTTGGGCGACCTCCAAGGAGCATGGGAGGAAGTGCCGGAGTCCACGTGCCTCGTCGTCCACGGCGGCGAAGCCGACTTCCTCGCGTTCTCACCGACAGCTGCGTGACACCCGTTACATTTATTCAGTC
>NZ_BRVS01000035.1 GCF_026011795.1 Arthrobacter mangrovi
CCCGTTACATTTATTCAGTCCCCGATGGCCGGGGATATGGTCGCTGGATCCGGTATGACTCTGTCGCCCTGTCCTTGATGATCCGGGGGGTGTTGTCGCCGGGTTCGGAGACGCTTGCTGACCGCTGATAGGGACATGGCCGAACAGGTTTGGGGTTCTGGTCTCTTTGTAACGTGGGTGCCGGCATCAGGTGTCATGACTGCGGCCATATGCTGGTGCAAAGGAGCGCCATGGACCAGGGATTCGACGTGTACTGCGGGGTGGATGTCGGCAAGGCCGAGCATCACGCCACCGCCCTCGACCGTGCCGGGCAACGGCTCTTCGACAAGCCGCTGCCGCAGGACGAAGCCCGGCTGCGGGAACTGTTCACGAGCCTGCAGGAGCACGGGAAGGTCCTGATGATCGTGGACCAGCCCAACACGATCGGCGCGCTGCCGGTCGCTGTCGCCCGGGACTGCGGCTGCGAGGTCGCGTACCTGCCTGGGTTGGCGATGCGCAAGGCCGCGGATCTGCATCCGGGGAAGTCGAAGACGGACGCGAAGGACGCGTTCATCATCGCCGCGACCGCCCGATCGATGCCGCACACTTTGCGGGCCGTGGACCGGGACAGCGAGGTCCTGGCAGCGTTGAAGGTGCTTTCCGGCTTCGACGTGGACCTCACGCACGAGTGCACCCGGGCGATCAACCGGCTGCGGTCGCTGCTGCTGCAGATCTTCCCCGCCCTCGAGCGTGCCTTTCCCGGCGATACACTCACCCGCCAACTGGTGCTCGACATGCTGATGAAGTACGCCGGTCCGACCGGTCTGCGGGCTGCCGGCCGGGGCAACGTGCTGCGCTGGGCCCGCAACCACAGCCGGAAGGACCCGGTACACCTCATCGACGCAGTCTTCACTGCCTTGGGCGAGCAGACCGTGACCGTGACCGGCACAGAAGCGGTGGAGCTGGTCATTCCCCGGGTTGCAGGGCAGATCAAGGAACTGAAGCAGCAACGGGCCATCGTGGCAGAGGAAGTCGAAAAACTTCTGGACGACTTCCCTCTTTCCAAAGTCTTGATGTCCATGCCGGGAGTAGGCATCAAGACCGCGGCAACGATACTCCTGACCATCGGCGATGGAAGCAGCTTCGAAACCGCCGGACACCTGGCTGCCTACGCCGGCATCGCACCGGTAACCCGTCGTTCCGGAACATCCATCCGCGGCGAATACCCGGCACGTTCCGGGAACAAACAGCTCAAAAACGCCCTATTCAGATCCGCGTGGGTCGCTTCCTGCCACGACCCGCTCTCCAAGGCCTACTACGACCGGAAACGCGCCCAAGGCAAGAAACACAATGCTGCTGTCATCTGCCTCGCCCGACGCCGCTGCGACGTCATCTTCGCCATGCTCAAAAACGGAACCCTCTACGAGCACAAAGAACCCAAAGCGGCTTGACCAAAACCATAGGGACACCC
>NZ_BRVS01000036.1 GCF_026011795.1 Arthrobacter mangrovi
CTGGCGGCGGGACCGAAGGCGGCGCCGTCCTCGCCCAGCCCGAGTACCTCGGCCGGACCGCTTGGGTGTGCGGCGGCAGTGGCGGGGGCCGGGGGCTGGAGGCAGAGGTCGGCGAGGACGTCGGCGCGCAGTTGGGCGAGGGTGCGGGTTTCCCCGTCGAGGGTTTTGAGGTGTTTCGCGTGCTCCTGCACCAGGTTATAGACACTCATCGCCGTGTCGGCGCCGGTCTGCACGGTCAGTTCGGCCATGCCGTCGTCCTGCGGCCGGAACCACACGCCGCGGTGCTCCATCGCCGTCGCATGCCGCTCGTCCAGTGTCTGCGGGTGCAGCCGGTGCCGGGCCGCCCGGGCCCGGTCCTGCACGGTCTCCCTAACCACGTGCTCCGCCCCGGGCAGCACCAGCGCCTCGTACTCGCCCAACAGGTTCGCGGGCAGGTCGCGGGAGCCGCGCACGATCGCGGCCGCCCTCCCCAGGTCCACCCGCCCCGCGTCCATCGCTTCCAGGGTGGCCGGGAAGTGCGCGCAGAGCTGGACAGCTTCGGCGAGGTCCGTGTGGAGGGTTTTCTGGGATTGGTGCAGGTGCGCGGCCAGTTCCCGCACGGTGCCCCGGTCATGGCCCTCCGGCCCCATCAGCGGGGACCCGGGTTCGGTGCGGCGGGAGGCGAACTCGTCCAGCCCCCGCACGCGGGCCGCCTGCCAGGACGCGGTCACCTTTTCCACCGCGGCCAGGTACTCCAGCAGCACCCCGTCCGCCAGCTGCTTGACGTCCTGCCGGGCGAGCACGACGGCCAGGTCCGCCGGTGTGATGTCCCGCCAGGCCTGGAACCATTCCACCGGCCCGTGCTCCACCAGCGCCGGCGGCCGCGGCTTCGCCGCTTCCCTGGCTTTCTCCCGCTTCGCCCGCTGCGCCGGAGACAACGCCCAATCCGGTATCCCGTCCTCACCCTCATCCTCAACCGGCCCGAAGACAGCCTCCGGATCACCCGAAACCGGCTCCGCCGCCCCGGAACCGCCCGAC
>NZ_BRVS01000037.1 GCF_026011795.1 Arthrobacter mangrovi
CCGTCGTTATTCTTTGCCTTCTTTGCCTTCCTGCCTTCTTGCCTATTTAGGGGTGTTACTGCGGCTAGCGGGCGAGGTACTCCTCGTGCTGCCGATGCGCCTCGGCCACCTGCTCGCGGATCTTGTCCACGTCCTTGGCCTTGTTGCGGTACTTCGGCTCCATCTGCAGGATCTGGCGTTCTTCTTCGACCAGGGCCTTGAAGATGCGCTCGCGCTCCGCCAGGTCGGCGGTGTACCCGAGGTCCAGGTAGTTGACTGCGTGCCGGCGGGCGTTGTTGATGGCCGTCTGGGCCTTGCCGGCCTTGCTGAGCAGCGAGGCGATGACGGTGACCAGCAGGACGCCGATGATGACGGTCAGCGACAGCCCGGTGGTGATCTCGATGACCTCGACGGGCTCGCCGCCGTTGATGAACGGCAGGTTGTTCTCGTGCAGCGCGTGCAGGATCAGCTTCACGCCGATGAACGCCAGGATCGCGGCCAGGCCGTAGGAGAGGTAGATCAGGCGGTCCAGCAGGCCGTCGATCAGGAAGTACAGCTGGCGCAGGCCCATCAGCGAGAAGGCCGTGGCGGTGAAGACGATGTACACGTTCTGGGTCAGGCCGAAGATCGCCGGAATGGAGTCCAGCGCGAACAGGATGTCCGTTCCGCCGATGGCCACCATGACCAGCAGCATCGGGGTCAGGGCCCGCTTGCCGTCCACCTGGGTGAAGAGCTTGTCGCCGTCGTAGTAGTCAGTGGTGTGGAACATCTTCCGGGCCAGCCGGATGATGAAGTTGTCCGCCTCGTCGCCGTCCTTTTCCGGCTTGAGCAGGTTGCCCGCGGTGAGGATCAGGATGAGGCCGAAGGCGTAGAACACCCAGGCGAAGGAGTTGATCAGGGCCGCGCCGAGGAAGATGAAGCCAGTCCGCGCGATCAGCGAGAACACGATGCCGAACAGCAGCACCTTCTGCTGGTCCTCGCGGGGGACGTGGAAGCTGGCGATGATGATCAGGAAGACGAAGAGGTTGTCCACGGAGAGCGCCTTCTCCGTGATGTAGCCGGCGAAGTACTCCGAGCCCATGGCGCTGCCGCCGAAGATGAGCACCAGGATGCCGAAGACAATCGCGATGCCGACGTAGATGGACGACCAGACGGCCGCTTCCTTGAGCGTCGGCACGTGCGCCTTGCGGATGTGGAAGAAGTAGTCGAAGGCCAGCAGGGCCAGGATCACGACGATCGTGATGCCCCAGATCAGGGGTGGAACTGTCATCAGGTTCCTCTTTCGTAAGGTGGGTAGCAGCGTACCCGCAAGTCTCTTCCCCGGCTGCTGCCAGGCACTGCATCCGGCAGGGCATCGGTGCCCGACGTGTTGACGGCTGCAGCGCTTCGGAATACTCCCTTACGCACTGCCCATTGTATCGGCACCCGCGCCGTGCGGACGAATCGGGGAGGTCCTGCGGTTTTCGGCCGGTCGCGGACGAAGGTCCCGCTGCAGCCTCGGTCTGTCACTGGTCGAGCAATATCTCGGAGGCTTCGGTGGAACGGTCTTCGACTGTGGTCGGCGCCTCCAGGTGCACCGCCCCGGACGGAATGATGCCGGCGCCGCCGAAGCGTTCCATGACCCTCAGCTGCGCCACGACGTCCTCGCCGGCATGGGCCGCGGGCAGGTCCTTCCAGAAGGCGAAGCCGCCGCAGTCCAGCAGGGCCTGCCGGTCGAAAAGGACACAGCCGCCCACCCAGGCCACACGGTACAGCCGCCAGCTTCCCGCCGGAATGCGCAGCCGGGCGGCGATGTGCGCGAGGTTGGCGGCGTTGTGCAGCGTCCAGCGCCCGAACGCCTCGTCCTCGCGGCGGATCCGCTCCGGCCGCACGGGTCCGTCCCACAGCTCGAACGGCCGCTGTTCGTCCGGCCGGACGTCGTCCAGGTAGGACAGGCCCTGCACGGCCGAACCGACGAACCCGCAGCCGGCCTCGCGCAGGGCGGCGGTGAGCCGGGCCAGCATGCCAGGTTCCAGCCAGACGTCGTTATCGAGGAACAGCACCAGCGGCGCCTCGGCCAGGCCCAGCAGGAAGTCGCGCTGTTCGGCCATGCCCCGGCGCGGCAGGTGGTGCTCCAGCCGGACGGGCCGGCCCTGGGCCTGCAGCACGCGGACCATGGCGGCGGCCGAGGGCTGCTCCCAAGCGGGCCCGGGTTCCGTCTGGTCGCTGATGATGACGCCGAAGGAGGGGCCGTCCTGGGCGGCCAGGCCGGCGAGCGTCACCGCCAGCGCGTCCTCGCGTCCGTAGCTGGGGATCAGCACCTGCAGCTCGGGCGTGTCCGCTGGCGGCAGGGGGCTGGCCCACTCGGCCGCGCCGCGGCGGCCGGGACGCCCGGGAACGTCGCCTGACAGGACGCCGGGCCCCTGGCCGGCGGCGTCAGGGCCGGGGCTCATGCCGGACCCGTCCCGGCGGCCGGTTCCCCCGCCCCGTCCTGGGCCCGGATCCGCCTGACCACCGCCGTCGTCGAATGGTCCGAGACGTAGTCCAGGATGGCCAGCTGCCCGCCGTAGGCTTCCACCGCCGGGGTTTCGGCCAGCATCTGGGCCGAATAGTCCCCGCCCTTGGCGTAGATGTCCGGCCTCAGGGATTCGATCAGCGGGATCGGCGTGTCCGTATCGAAGACGGTCACGTAGTCCACGCAGCTCAGCGCGGCCACGACGCCGGCCCGGTCGGCCGCCGGATTGATCGGCCGGTCCGGTCCCTTCAGCCGGCGCGCGGACGCGTCGCTGTTGAGGGCCACCACCAGCACGTCCCCGAGCTGCTTAGCCTGCGTCAGGTAGCTGGTGTGCCCGCGGTGCAGCACGTCGAAGCAGCCGTTGGTCAGCACGATCCGTTTGCCCGCGGCGCGTTCCGTCGCGATGGCGCGGGCCAGCTCGTCCGCGCCCAGCGCGGCCTCGGTGAAGGCGCCCAGGTGTCCGGCGAGGTCCGCAGTGCTGCAGACGGAGGTGCCCGGACGGTGGACGACGACGTCCGCGGCCACCTGCGCCAGGTCCTGGCTGGTGGTCAGCGGCAGCCCGGCCGCGCGGGCCAGCGTCAGGCACGCCACGAAGGTGTCGCCTGCGCCGGACGCCTGCTTCTCGCTCACCGGAGATGCCCACGTCCGGTGCGTGCCGCCGTCGTGCGTCAGCAGCAGGGTACCGTCCCGGTCCAGGGTGGACACCACGGCGCGGGCGCCGGTCGCCGCGAGCAGGTCCGGCGCGGCCTCTGCCAGCAGGCCGGCCCGGTCCGTCTCCGGCTCGAACGCCAGCTCCAGCAGGCGCGCAGTCTCCTGGGCATTGGGGGTCACCAGGTCGGGCCCCAGGGTGCGCCAGCGGCGGAGATCGTGGGCATCCACCACCAGCAGCTTGCCCTCGCGCTGCAGGTGGAGCACGTCCGCCAACGGTCCTTCCAGGGCGCCGGAACCGTAGTCGCACAGCACGACGGCGTCCGAGCCCGCCACCGCGTCCGGCAGCGCGGCGGCCAGCTGCTGCAGGGCCTCGGCCGGCGGCCGCGGGGTGCTCTCGTCCATCCGCAGCATGATCTGGTCGCCGCCAATCACGCGGTACTTGGTCGTGGTGAGAACGTCCGGGTGCTCGATGAGCCCGGCCGTATCCACGCCCGCGGCGGAAAGGAGGCCGCGCAGCCTGCTGCCGGCATCGTCCGGTCCAACGAGGCCGACCATCCGCACCTTCGCACCGAGGGCCGCCAGGTTCATGGCGGTGTTGGCGGCGCCGCCCGGGGCGTAGTCGCGGTGCGCCATGTCCACCACCGGCGCAGGAGCTTCGCGGCAGAAGCGGTCGATCCGGCCGCTGAACCAGCCGTCCAGCATCACGTCGCCGACCACGGTCACCAGCGGCGCCGCCTCGGCCAGCCGCTCCGGCAGCCAGGCGGCCAGCCCGGAGATGCCGGAGAGCCCGGCGCTCATCGTGTGGCTCCGCCGGGCAGGCCCAGATGGACCACCTTGACCTGGACGAATTCGTCCAGCAGTTCCGGCCCGTAGCCGAATCCGTGGCCGCTGTCCCGCCGCGGCTGGGCGGAGCCGCCCGGCGCCCCGCCGAAGACGGCATTGACCTTCACGGTGCCGACGTCCAGGGCGGCAATGGCGCGCTGCGCGTGCTCCATGTCGGCGGTCAGTACGGTGGCGGCCAGCCCGTACCGGCCGGCGGCGGCCAGTTCCAGTCCTTCCTCGAAGCTGTCCACCACGCGCACGGGGGCCACCGGGCCGAAGGTTTCCTCCTGCATGACGGCCATGCTCTCGGTGCAGCCAAGCAGCACCGTGGCCGGGTAGTACGAGCCCGGCCCCTCGGGCAGGGCCCCGCCTTCCGCGGCGACGGCGCCGGCGGCGATGGCCTCGTCAACCTGGCGGTGCACCTCGCGGCGCAGCCGGTCATCCACGAGCGGGCCGAGCAGGGCGCCGGCATTGCGCTGCCTGGCCTCGGCCACCAGCGCCTCGCAGAACGCGTCGGCCACCGCGCGGTGCACGTAGATCCGCTCCACCGAGGTGCAGATCTGCCCGCTGTTGGCGAAGGCCCCCAGCGCTGCCTGCCCGGCGGCCCATACCGGATCCACGCCGTCGTCGACGAGCAGCGGATCATTGCCGCCGTTCTCGCGGACCACATGGGCGCCGCGCTCGGCCGCGGCCCGCGCGATCCGTGCACCGGTGGCGCTGGAGCCGACGTGGGCGTAGACGTCGATGCCGGGCAGGCCGGTCAGGGCCTCCCCCACCGCGGGTCCGCCGGTCAGCGTGATCAGGACGTCGGGTGGCAGGACGGCGCCGAGCATGTCGCCGAGCCGCTGGCCCAGCTGCGGGCAGCGCTCGCTCGGCTTGTGCAGCACCGTGTTGCCGGTGGCCAGCGCCGCACCGAGCAGGCCCGCGGCCACGGCCACGGGATCGTTCCACGGCGTGAGCAGGGCCGCCACGCCACGGGGCTCCGCCACGGTGTAGTCCGCGGCCAGCCGCCCGCCGAGCAGGCTGTGGCCGCGGTGCACCGGGGCCAGCTCGGCATACTGGCGCAGCGTGGAGGCTCCGGCGAGGACTCCCTCCAGCGCCTGGTCCTCGGGGCGGCCCGTCTCCCGCGCATTCAGCGCCGCAAGCTCGGCGGCCCCGGCCTGGAGCGCGTCCGCAGCGGCGTGCAGGAAGCCGCCGCGCTCGGCGGCGTCGCGCTGAGCCCATCCAGCCTGCGCCCGCCGGGAGGCCGCAACGGCCTGTTCCACCTCGGCGGGGCCGGCCTCGCAGACGGTTCCGGCCACGCTGCCGTCGCGGGGGTCGAGGATCGTGATGGTGGCCTCGCCTGCGTGCAAGGCGGTCCCTGAAACCGTTGTCATTACGCTCCCTACTGTTCGGATCCGGCCGCGGTTCCCGGGCCTCTTCCCTTCTCTCCGTACCCCGTTGGAGGCCCTCTCAGACGGAAGGAACGAACCTTTTGACAGCTCTGGCCACCGCCCGGTCCAGCACTTAGGGTGAAGCTGGAAACCGCCCTTGCCGCGAGCCGCCGGCAGCCGGGACACCAGCCGACCCTGAAGGAGGAGCCCATGCAGCACCAGCCACCCGCCCAGGGCAACGGAACCGAGGAGCGCGGCGCCGGTGGCCGTTCCGCCGGAGCCGCCGCAGATGCCACCGGCGGTGCGTCTTTCGGGGGCGAGCGCCTCGCGCCGGACGCCGCCCACGGGCCGGGCATCGGGCCGATCCTCGAACGCTTCGAGGGCGTGCGCCGCATCGCGGTGCTGCGCGGCGGCGGCCTGGGGGACATGATGTTCGCTGTACCCGCCATCGAGTCCCTCGCGGCGGCCTACCCGGAGGCGGAAGTTACGCTGCTGGGCACCGAAGCCCACGCCGTGCTGTTCCGCGGCCGGCCCGGTCCGGTGCACCGGGTCGAGCCGCTGCCCTTCGCCGAGGGCGTGCGTCCCGGCCCGGAAGATCCGGAAGCCGTGGAGGACTTCATGGAGCGGATGCGGGCCCGGAAGTTCGACCTGGCGGTGCAGCTGCACGGCGGCGGCCGCAACTCCAACCCCTTCCTGCTGCGCCTCGGTGCCCGGCACACCGTGGGAACGCGGACCGAGGACGCCGCCGCGCTGGAGCGCAGCGTCCCGTACCTCTACTACCAGCACGAGGTCCTGCGCGCGCTGGAAGTCGTCGGCCTTGCCGGCGCCGCCCCGGCCGCCCTGCAACCGCAGCTGGCCCCGCTCCCGGACGAAGAGGAGCTGGCCTCCGGCTGGCTCGATCCGGGCCGGCCCTCACTGGTGACCATCCACCCGGGCGCCACCGACGCCCGCCGCCGCTGGCCGGCGTCGTCCTTTGCCCGGGTGGCCGCCCGGGCGGCTGCGGACGGCAGCCAGGTGCTGCTGGTCGGCGACAAGACGGACGTCCCGCTCGCCGACGAGGTCGTGGCCTTGGCACGGGAACACACGGACGACGGCGGCAGCATCCGTTCCGCGGCGGGGCGCCTGTCGCTGGCCGAGCTGTCGGCCGTGCTGCGGGCCAGCGACGTCATGCTGGGAAACGACAGCGGCCCGCGCCATCTGGCGCAGGCCGTGGGGACCCCGACGGTCGGGATCTACTGGGTCGGGAACCTGATCATGGCCGGGCCGCTGGGGCGGACCCTGCACCGGGTGCACCTGTCCTGGATGACGCACTGCCCGCAGTGCGGGGCGGACGTGACCCAGGTGGGCTGGACCGCACCGCACTGCGGGCACGAGTTCGCGCTGACCGAGCAGGTCCGCGCAGAGGATGTCTACGCGGACCTGGCCCAGCTTAGGGCCACGAGTCTTCTTCTTCGTGGCAAATAACCATCTCGCGCACCTCGCAGCCGCGCGGCTGGCCGAGCGCGAACAGGATCGCCTCGGCCACCCGCTCCGGGTCGTTCAGGCGTGAATCGTCCTGCGGCTTGTACTGCTCGGTGCGGTCGTCGAAGAAACGCGTTTTCATGCCCGCGGGAATCATCGTGGTGACCCCGATGCGGCCGCGGGTCTCCGCGGCGAGGGCGCGGCTGAAGCCGACCACGCCGAATTTCGACGCGCAGTAGGCGGTGGCGTCGGAAACCGCCTTGATGCCGAGCGAGGAGGCGACGGTGATGACGCGGCCGTGGTTCGCTTCCAGGTAGGGCAGCGCGGCCCGGACCACGGAGACCGTGCCCAGCAGGTTGACGCCGATCACCTTCTCCCATTCCTCCGCCGGCACGTCTTCCAGCCGGCCGCAGCGGTCGATCCCCGCGGCGGTCACGACGGCGTCCAGTCCGTCGAGCGACTCCGCCGCCTCGCGCACGGCGGCGGCGACGGCCTCGCGGTCGGCCACGTCCACTTCGAGCGCCTTGGCTCCGGCCACCCGGCTCACGTCGCGGTCCAGCACCACCGGGGTGCCCCCGGCCGCGCGGACCGCCTCGACCACGGCGGCACCGAGCCCGGAGCCGCCTCCCGTGACCAGGACGCGGCCGGGATTGCTGGCTGCTGCGTTCATGAATGTTCCTCCTTCAGTTGACGGTTCTGCGTGCGCGCCGCTCAGCCGACCTTGGCCAGGGCTGCGGCGAGTTTGGTGGTGGACCGCGCCGGGTAGTAGGGCACGGTGACGGTCTGGCCGCCCCAGGATTCGAGCAGCCTGGCCTCGGGCAGCTGGTCTGCCGTGTAGTCCCCGCCCTTGACCCAGAGGTCCGGACGGAGCCGATCCAGCGCCGCCTCGGGCGTCTGCTCGTCGAACACCAGGACGGCATCCACGCATTCGAGCGAGAGCAGCAGTTCGGCCCGGTCCTGCTGGTTCATGATCGGGCGTTCGTCGCCCTTGAGCCGGCTGACGGACGCGTCCGAATTGAGGCAGACGACGAGGCAGTCGCCCAGGGACCGGGCGGCCGCGAGGGTGCGGGCATGGCCGGCGTGCAGCAAATCGAAGCAGCCGCCGGTCGCCACGACGGTCCCGCCCGCGGCGCGCGTCTGCTGGGCGACGGCGAACGCGTCCGTGTCCCCGTGCAGCTGCGGCGGCGCGGGGGCCTCGTGCAGTCCGTCCACCCCGCCCGCGGCCAGGAAGGACGCGGCCTCCTGCACCGCCCGCTCCGCGGCGGAGGCGATGCCGTTACCGGAGGCCAGTCCGACGGCGAGCGCGGCGGCGAACCGGTCACCGGCGCCGCAGGGGTCGACCGCGCTGACCTTCGGCGCGGGGATGGCCTGCGGCAGGCCGCCGTCGTCGAGCACCAGCGCGCCCGCGGCGCCGAGGGTGACGACGATGGAACGGCAGGACCAGCGCCGGCGCAGTTCGGCGGCCGCCCGGGCGGCGGTCGCGGTGTCCCGGCCGGACAGCCCCGCGGCCTTCAGTGCCTCGGACAGGTTCGGGGTCACGGCGCTGGCGCCGGGGACCGGTTCGGCACCGGCGGGGTGCGGGTCCCAGACCACCGGGATCGTGGCCGCCAGCTCGCTGAGCAGCCCGCGCAGTTCGGCATTCGCTGCCAGCCCCCGCCCGTAGTCCGCCACGATGACTGCGTCCGCCGCGGCTACCGCCGCGAGCATCTCCGGCGTGGCCACCGGGACCGGGGCGTCGCCGCAGCCTTCGTCGAAACGGACCACGGCCTGGCCCCTGGCCCGGATCCTGGTCTTGACCGGCGTGGGTGCGCCGGATAGGCCGGCGACCACGTCGATGCCTTCCAGTTCCCGGCGCAGCAGGACGGACGCGCCGTCGTCGGACATCACCGTGACCAACCGGACGTCGCGGCCGTCGCGCTCCAGCATGCGGGCGACCAGCCCGGCGCCGCCCGCGCGGCGCTCCGTCGCCGCCACGTCCACCACCGGGACGGGGGCATCCGGAGAGAGGCGGCTGGCCTCGCCGTTGACATCGGCGTCCAGCAGGACGTCTCCCACCACTACGATCTTCATCGGGCGTTCCCCTCTCCGCCGACGCGGGCCTGGCGTGCCACCGCGGCGTCGAAGGCGCGGCAGATCATGTGCACGGCCATCAGATGCCCTTCCTGCGCGTTGGCCGGCAGCCCCTCCACCGCCACGAATTCGTCGCAGCTGCGGGCGAGCGGGTTGGGCGCCGCGCCGGTCAGGGCCCACGTGGTCACGCCGACCCTCCGGGCCGCTTCGACCGCGTTGAGCAGGTTCGGGCTCTTGCCGCTCGTGGAGAGCAGGATCAGCACGTCGCCGTCGCGGCCGTGTCCCAGCACCTGCCGGGCGAAGAGCTGGTCGTAGCCGTAGTCGTTGGCGATGGCAGTGACCGCGGAGGACTCGGCGTGCAGGGAGATGGCGGAAAAGGCCTCGCGTTCGCCGTCGAACCTTCCCACCAGCTCCGCGGTCAGGTGCTGGGCCTCGGCCGCGGAACCGCCGTTGCCCGCGGCGAGCAGCCGGTGCCCGCGCATCAGCCGGCCCGCCAGTTCGTCGCCCCACGCGGCAAGCCGTGCCGCCTGGGCGCGCAGGGAGTCGACCGCCGGGGCGACCTCGTCCAGGTGGGACAGCACGGCATCGACGGAGTCCCCGCCGGCTTGCCTGGCAGGGTTTGCCGGGAGCGGCACCAGGGCGGGGACCGGCGCGTACGATTCGGCCGCTTCCGGTCCGGCCGGCCGCGCCGCGGCCGCCAGGCGCCTCACAGCGCCTCTCCTTCCAGCACGTGCAGCGAGCCGCGCCGGGCGCCGGAGCTGCGGGCCAGGCCATAGGCCCGCTCGGTGTCCGCGGCGACCCGGTCCCAGGTGTACCGGGTGCGCACCCGCTGGCGGCCCGCCCGGCCGAGTTCCGCGGCGAACTGCGGGTCGGACAGCAGGACGGCGAGTGCCTCCGCCACCGCCTCCGGATCCCGCGGCGGCACGTGCAGGCCGGTCTTGTGGTCCACCACCGTGTCGATCAGGCCGCCGACCGAGGCCGCGACCACGGGGACGCCGCAGGCCATCGATTCCAGCGGGACGATCCCGAACGGCTCGTACCAGGGCACGCAGACGACGGCGTCCGCGCTGCGCAGGACGGCCGGGATCTGCTCGCGCGGTACCTGGCCGCGCAGGACGACCTGCTCCTCAACGCCGAGTTCGCGTGCCAGCGACAGCAACCGCTGCGCCTCGGGATCCGCGGCCAGCCCATCGGGGCCCGCCGATCCGCCGACCACCAGCAATTCGACGTCGTCGATGCCCCGGTCCTTCAGCAGCTTCAGGGCCTGCACCGAAATGTCCACGCCCTTGCGCGGCACCATCCGGCCCAGCGTGACAATGCGGTGCCTGCGCCCGCGCTCCTCCGCCGGGCCCTCGGCCTCGAAGAGGTCCACATCCACGCCGCAGGGCGCAATCGACACGTTGCCCCGCGGGATCCCCATCGCGGCCAACTCGAACACTTCGTCGGAGCAGGTGGCGATGATCCGGTCCACGCTGCGTCCGACATTCGGTTCCAGCCACGCCCGCTGTTCCGGGCTGGTGTCCTGCGCGCCCTGGTGCCGGCGCTTCACGGTGCCGAGCGCGTGGAAGGTCTGCAGCACCGGCACCGGGTAGCCCTCGCCGGAGTGCCGCCGTGCCGCGTCGAGTGCGGCAACGCCTGACATCCAGAAGTGCCCGTGCACCACGTCCGGCGGATTGCCTCCCCAGTCCGCGCTGATGCCGTCCGCCAGTTCGCCCATGTAGGGCAGCAGCTCATCCTTCGGCACGGACTCGGCGGGACCCGCGTCCACGTGCACCACTTCGACCCCGGGCCGCATGGACACCCGCACCGGGAGGTCCCGGCTATCCCGCCGCGTGTAGACGGTGACGAAGTGCCCCCGCCGGGCCAGGGCGGCGGACAGCTCGGCCACGTGCACGTTCTGGCCGCCGGCGTCCACTCCCCCCAGCACGGCCAGCGGGCTGGCATGCTCTGAGACCATCGATATCCTCACAGCTGACTCCTCTCGGTCACTGCCATCAATCTGCCGGCGCCGGTCGCGGCTTCGGCCAGCACGGCGTCCCAGTTCTGCAGGAACGCCGCCAGGGAATAATGCTCGAGCGCGGCCTGCCGGGCGACGGCCCCGCGCGCCCTGGCTTCCTCCGGTTCCCGGACCAGCCGCGCGGCTTCGGCCCGCAGGTAGTCCACGTCCGCGGAGATAGCGCCGGCCTCCGGCGGCACCGCCCGGGCGGCTTCCGTCGTGGCCAGCACGATCACGGGCATGGCCAGGTGCATCGCCTCCAGCAGGGCCAGGCCCAGCGAGGTCCAGCGCAGCGGGTGCAGGTACGCGCGGCGGCGGGCCAGCTCGGCATGCAGCCGCCGGCCCGGCAGGTCGCCGCATACGGCGAGCCGGTCCGGGCCCAGCCCCACGGCCTCGGGGAGCCCGTCGCCGCCCATCCCGAATACGTCCAGCGGCGCCGCCTCCGCGAAGCCGGGCAGCAGGTCCGTCCCGGTCACCCGCCACCGCCGCACCGGCTCGTTGACCACCACGCCCAGCCGGTCCAGCTCGCCGGTGTAGAGCGGGCCGGGGTCCACGATGCCGTGCTCGATCACGGTGGTGCGGGCACTGCCGCAGTCCCAGAACAGCCGGTTGAAATGCGTGACGTGGACGATCGGGATCTGCTGCTGGTCCGACAGCGGGTGCACCGAGTTCGGGACTCCGCCCTTGGGCGTGTTGTGCTCCAGGAACACCGCCGGAAGGTCCTTGCCGGGGCGCCGGCCCAGCAGCCGGGCGCATTCATCCACCTCTTCCGGGCGCTGCAGGACAACGACGTCGATGTCCTCCTGCCCGAGCATCTCCGGCGCCACGTCGCGGACGTTTTCGGGCCACTCGCGGCCGGCCCGGCCCAGGCCCCAGGGGCCGCCTTCCGGGGTCGCGGGAAGCAGGTACTCGTGCTGCCCGCGCACGAAGGCGTCGGTCCAGCCGCCGTGCACGTGCCACAGCAGGATCTTCATCCGTTCCTCATTTCTCTCCGGGCGGGCAGCGAGGCCACGCCAAGGCACAGCCGCTGCACGGCCGCCACGACTTCCTCCGGCGCCACGTCGGCAAGGCAGGGATGCCCCGGCACCGGGCATTCGCGCGCCCGGCTCAGCCGGCACGCCGCGTTCTGGTCCCCGAGCAGCTCCACTGGCACCTTGTACGGCGCCCAGCGCACGGCCGGAACCACGGGCGAGAACAGGCTCACCACCGGGGTGCCGACGGCCGCGGCCAGGTGCGCCGGTCCGGTGTTGCCGGTGACGACGGCGGAGGCCCCGGCCAGCACGCCGGCCAGGCCGCGCAGGTCCGTTTCGCCCCCTAGGTCCAGCGCGTCCGGCCCGGCGACCGTGGCGGTGAGGCCGCGCTCCTTCGGACCGCCGGTGACCACGACATTGAAGCCGGCGGCGACCAGCAGCTCCACGGCCGCGGCGTGGTGCAGCGGGGGCCACGCCCTCGCCGGCACCGCCGCGCCCGGGTGCACCGCCACGTACGGGCGGCCGCCGAACAGCTCCGGCGCATCCGGGACGTCGCGCACCCGCAGCCGTCCGTCGTCGTTGGCGGGAAGCCGGTAACCGGCCGCCGACGCGATGCGCAGCGCCCGCTCGGCCTCGGGCTGGTCTTCGGGGAAGTCCTCGCCCGGCTTCAGCCGGACGTCGAGCAGCGAGCCGGCGTAGTCCACCGAGGCCCCGGTGATCCGCCGGACGCCGGCGAGCCGCAGCAGCATGGCGAGCGGCAGCGGCGACTGGTGGAAGGAGGTGAGGATGACGGCCTCGGTGACCGACCGTGAGCGCACCCAGTCCTGCAGCACGGCGAGGTGCTCGATGCTAACGGGCGGGGCCGGGTCCACGATCCACGGGCTCGCCCACGTGAACACCTCGGCCACGCCCGGGAGCAGCTGCCCGGCCGCGGCGCCCTGCGGACCGCAGAGCATCAGCACCTCGTTGGGTCCGGAGTCGTTCCCAGCCGCGATGGCCCTGACGGCGGGCCCGGCCAGCAGGACATCGCCGGCGCTATCCAGCCGCGCCACCAGCACGCGGCTCATCGGCCGCCTCCGGGCAGCCCGTCCGCCGCCTGCAGGAGAGGGCTTCTTTGTTCCCGCGCCGGCGCCGGGCCTTCCGCCCCGAACAGCAGCTCCAAGGCAGCCGCCAGGTCGGGCGCCACGAGGTCCGCCGCCTCGATTTCCTCCGCGCGGGTCACCGGAGTGGGCACCAGCACGCCCCGGGCCCCCGCCGCGGCGGCCGCCTCCACGTCCGCGCCGATGTCCCCCACGAACGCAACCTCGTCCGGCCGCAGCCCGAGCCGCTCGCAGGCCCGGAGGACCATGCCCGGCTGCGGCTTGCGGCAGACGCAGCCGTCCCCGGGCCCGTGCGGGCAGATCTCCCACACGTCGAAGGGACCCAGCAGCTCCTCCACCCGCGCGTTGACGGCGTCCACCTGGCTCCGGTCGAGCAGGCCGCGGGCGATGCCGGACTGGTTGGTCAGCACGCCGCAGGAGAGGCCGGCGGCCCGTACGGCGTCCAGCGCCGCACGGGCGCCCGGCATCGGGCGGACGAGGGCCGGATCGCCGTTGTAGGGAACGTCGATGACCAGCGTCCCGTCCCTGTCGAAGAGGACGGCGCGCGGCGGGGGCTGAGCCGAAGAAGTCATATCAGGACTGTTCCCGCCTCGGGCAGCGGCTAAACACTTCAGCGCCGACTTCTTTTCGCCGCGGCCGGATCCCGGCCCAGGCGCATGCCGGGTTCCCGCGTATTTGCTGGCCGCATTTCCCTGCGGCTGTGCCGCGTGCCGGGCCGCTCTGGCAGGATGAAGCCATGCAGCCAGAAACCGAACCGGGCAGGACCCCGGCGACCGATGGACTGGAACCGGACGGCCGCCCCGAACTGCTGGTGCTGCGCGCGCTGAAGCTGGGCGACCTCCTGGTGGCCGTGCCCGCGCTGCGCGCGCTGCGCCGCGCCTACCCGGACCACCGGATCCTGTACGCGGCCCAGGCGTGGCTGCGCCCGATGACGGAACTGGTCGGTTCCGTCGACGACCTGCTGGACACTCACGGCCTCGACGTTCCCATCAGCCTCTCCCCCGGCCGCGTCGACATCGCGGTCAACCTGCACGGCAACGGCCCCGAAAGCCGCGGCCGGATCGAAGCGCTGCGGCCCCGGCGCCGGATCGGCCATGCGTCGCCCGGCTGGGACGGCCCCGGCTGGCCGGACGGACTGCACGAGCGTGAGCGCTGGGCAAGGCTCCTGGACTGGCACGGTATCCCGGCCGATCCGCTGGACTACCGGCTGCACCGTCCCGCCGAGCGGACCAGCCGCCCCGGCGCCGCCGTCCTGCACGTGGGCGCCGCCTACGGCAGCCGGCTCTGGCCCGCGGACCGCTTTGCCGCCGTCGCGCGCGAACTGGCGCTGGCGGGCCACGACGTCGTCTTTACCGGCAGCGCGGGAGAACGGGCGCGGGCCGAGGAAGTTGCCGGGCTGGCCGGCCTCGGCCCCGACACCGTGGTCGCGGGCCGCTATTCGCTCACCGAATTCGCCGCCGTGATCGCCGATGCCGCCGTCGTGGTCTCCGCCGACACGGGCGCCGCGCACCTGGCCTCGGCCTACTCGCGGCCCTCCGTGGTCATGTTCGGCCCCGCTCCAGTGGCCGAATGGGGTCCGCCGCCCGGGCCGCACATCGTGCTGACGGACGAGGCACAGCGGCGCGGCGACACGTTCTCTACGGAGCCGGATCCGGCACTGCTCGCCGTGACTCCCGACGACGTGCTGGAAGCCTTGTCCGGCCTCGGGATCATGCCCGGCGCCGGCATCCTCTCACCGGAGCCCGCGATCCGCACCGATTCATGACCAGCGCGTATCTGTGAGCATCTATTCGTGACCCGCCCGTATTCGTCGCACAATGCGGATTTAGTCATCGGCACCGCTCCGCTCGGATCGGCCTCTCCCTGTGGAAGCGCCTATGCGGTGCGCAGCCGCGGGGCAGGGACGGCCTCCGGTTCGCCCAGCAGCCGGCGCTGCAGCCGGACCAGGATCCGCGACAGCGCGCGCGAAACCTGCATCTGGGTCATGCCGACCCGCTCCCCCACGCGCTGCTGCGATTCCTCCTCGAAGTACCGGTAGTAGAGCAGCTGCTGCTCGCGGGGCGCCAGCTCCCGGATGGCGGCGCGCAGCATCACGAGCTCTTCGGTCCGCTCCAGGCGTTCGTCCGTGCCGCCCAGCGCGTCGGCGAGGCTACGCCCGTCCGGCGCGCTCTCGAGCGATTCCGGCCGCATGCTGCTTTGGCAGTTCAGGGCCTCGGCCACCAGCCGCGGGGCCTCCCCGACCTCGCCGGCAAGTTCGGCCAGCGAGGGCTCGCGGCCAAGCCGCTGGGCCAGCTCCGGGACCGTCCTGGCCAACACCGTGCGCAGGTCCTGCAGCTGGCGCGGCGGCCGGACCATCCAGCAACTGTCGCGCAGGTAGCGCTTGAGCTCTCCGGTCACCGTCGGAACGGCGTAGGACGGGAAATCCGTGCCGCGGTCCGGGTCGAACCCGCGCACGGCCTTGATCAGGCCCATCCGCGCCACCTGCTTCAGGTCGTCCAGGTCCCGCCCCGCGCCCGCATACCCCTTCGCGGCAGTCTCCGCGATCTCGAGGTGTCCCAGGACAAGTTCCTCTTCGAGCGCCAGGCGCAGTGAACCGCTGGCGGCTCTGGCCTGGCGGAAGAGCACGGTGCGGTGGGTGAGGGCAGGCTTCATGGGGCGTCACTCTCTGGTCTGTGGCCGTGGGCTGGACCCCACGTTCACCCCCAGAGAAACATAAGCATGCTTACAAGGCAACGGCTTTTCGGGAAAATCCCGCCGGAAATCTTTTCCTACCCCGGGAGAAGAAGGTATAAGCCGCCAGAAGCGTCCTAGGCCCGGGCTCCGGACCGCGGCGGCCTGCCGCCCGGCTTGCCGCCGGCCTTCCCGTCGACCAGTTTGAGCCCGATCACACAGCCGATAATGCCCGCTAGGAACAGCATCTTCAAGAGTCCGGCAGGCTCCCCCGAGAACAGGACCGCGTACAGCACGGTCAGCACCGCGCCCAGCCCGGTCCATACCGCGTAGGCCGTGCCGATCCCGATGCCCCGCATCGCATATCCCAGCCCGGTCATGCTCAGCACCACGGCGACCAGGAAGACCGCCGTTGGCCCCGGCTGCGACAGCCCCTCCGAGTAGTCGAGCGCGGTGGCCCACACCGCCTCCAGCACGGCGCTGGCGATCAAGACAATCCAATGCATGGCGCTACCCCACGGCCTTCAGGCCGACGACGCAGCCGATGATGCCCAGGAGCAGCAGCACCTTCGCGAAGCCGGCCCGTTCACTGCCGAAGACCATCGCATAGGCCGCGGTCAGCACGGCACCGATGCCGACCCACACGGCGTACGCGGTTCCGACCGGGATCGCCGTCATCGCAAACGCCAGTCCGGCCAGGCTCGCGGACATTGCGGCAAAGAAAATGACCGTCGGCCAGAGCCGGCGGAAGTTCCGGGAGCGGCCCAACGCCGTCGCCCACACCGCCTCAAGCACGCCCGACAGGACCAGAATTATCCATTCCATCGAATAACCTCATGGCCAGTCTTGTCGCGTGCCGGGTACTGATCCCTCGTCCGGAGGCCCCGGATCGGGGCCTTGCCAACGAAGATAGCAAAGTACGACGGCGGAGCGGGACTTTGGTGGCCGAGCGCACCAAAGGATTCGCCCGGGTCCGGTCCGTTCGGTGGCGCTGCGTGGCACGATGTAGCCATGGAGATCGCGCAAGCGCCGGCCACCCACCGCCTGCAGCCCGGCGCGCCCAGCGAGGAAGACATCGACCTCTACCGCACCCTGGGCGCCAACGCGGCGGCCGGCGTCGCCGTCGTCGCCACCTCCGTCCGGGGCCGTGACTACGCCGCCACCGTCACCGGCTGGCTGCCGGTCTCCTACGATCCGCCGACCATGCTCGTGAGCCTCTACGGCGAGTCGCGGATCGGCGAGGCCGTCTCCGCCAGCCGCTACTGGACCCTGAGCCTGCTGACCGGCAGCCAGCAGGGCATCGCCAATTGGCTCGCCAGCCCGGGTACGCCGCTGGAGGGGCTGATGACCCAGGTTCCCTTCCGCCGCGGGGAGGTCTCTTCCGCGCCGATCATCGACAACGCGCTCGCCTTTTTCGAACTGGAAACCGTCGCCACCCATCCGGCCGCCACCCATCTCCTCGTCGTGGGGGAAGTCCGGGCCATGGGCACCCTGGCAACGGGACGGGACGTCCTCGACCCGCTGGTCCATTTCGGATCCGCCTACCACCGGCTCAACCGCTGACCCAAGGACAGGAACAGGTACCCATGACTATCGACCGAAGCCTGGAGCAGGAAAACCGGCCCGCGCCCGACAGCGACCGCAAGCCCGATTCGCCCACGGACATCTCGAAGCGCTCCTGGGGCTATATCTTCAAACGCACCCTGAACGAGTTCACGGCGGACAAGTGCACCGACCTCGCCGCCGGCATGACCTACTACGCCGTGCTCTCGATTTTCCCCGGGCTGCTTGCCGTGGTCTCCATCCTGGGAATCTTCGGCCAGGGCGAGGCCACCACCCGGACGATCATCAGCCTGCTCGAACAGCTCGGCGCCCCGGCGGACGCGCTCGCCCTGATCGAAGGGCCGATCAACCAGCTGACCACCTCCAACACAGCCGGGCTCGCGCTGGCCGTCGGTATCATCGGCGCCATCTGGACCGCCTCCGGCTACGTCCGCGCCTTCGGCCGGGCCATGAACACCATGTACGACGTCGAAGAGGGCCGCCCGGTCTGGAAGCTCTATCCGGTCATGCTGGGCGTCACCCTCGCGCTCGTGACCGTCGTCGTGATCATGATGCTGCTCCTCATCCTGTCGGGCGGATTCGCCCAGGCCCTCGGCGACATGATCGGCCTCGGCGAAACGGCGCTCATGGTCTGGAACATCATCCGATGGCCGATCCTCATCCTGCTGGTGGTCTTCATGATCGCCCTGCTCTACTACGCCACCCCGAACATCAAGCAGCCCAAATTCCGCTGGCTGAGCATCGGGGCCGTCGTCGCCATCGTCACCATGGGCCTGGCCACCGCCGGTTTCGGCTTCTACGTAGGCAACTTCGGCAACTACAACGCCACCTACGGCGCCATCGGCGGCGTGATCGTGCTGCTGCTGTGGATCTGGATCATGAACGTCGTGCTCCTGCTCGGCGGGGAGCTCGATGCCGAGATCGAGCGCGGCCGGGAACTGCAGGCCGGCATCAAGGCCGAGGAGAAGCTCCAGCTCCCGCCGCGCGACACCAAGCACAGCCGGAAGCTCAGCGAAAAGGCCCTCGGCCTCGTTAATGACGGCCGCGACCTGCGGACCTCGCACGCCTATCCGGAACACCGGAACGACTAGCCCGCAGGCTCCCCGCCCGCGGCACCGCCGTCCTAGACTTGGCAGATGAGCGAGCAAGTCAACGCGGCCTCGGTGGCCGAAGCACTGCAGGACATGATCCTCCACAACGAAGACGTGGACCGCTTCCTCGACGAGCTGTCCGTCTATTCCACGCGCATCCTCGGCGACAAGGCCGACATCCATTGCGGCGTGACCCTCAAGCGGCACAAGCGCTCCACCACCGTGGCCCACAGCGATCCCACCGCGCGCCAGCTGGACGAAATCCAGCACGGCTTCGGGGAGGGCCCGTGCCTGGCGGCCATCGCCACGGGGACGACGACCATCGTGCAGGACGTTCGGACCGACGACCGCTGGCCGGAATACTTCTCCGCGGTCGCCAAGCACGGCTACTACTCCATGATGGGCGTGCCGCTCCTGCTCGAGGCCGGCGGCGGCGCCGCCCTGAACTTCTACGCCGCGCAGCCCGGGGCCTTCACCGGAGAAACGGCCCGGGTGGCCGAGGGGTACGGGCACCAGGCCTCGCGGGCCCTGCAGCTGGCCCTGCGGGTGGCCGAACACGCCGACACCGCGTCCCATTTGAAGGCGGCCATGGAATCGCGGACCACGATCGACCTGGCCGTCGGCATCATCATGGGCCAGAACCGCTGCAGCCAGGAGGAGGCCTTCAACATCCTCAAGTCCGCGTCCAGCAGCCGGAATATCAAGCTCCGGGACGTCGCCGCCGGGATCGTCGCCAGCCTCGGGAGTCCTGCGAGCACCCACTTCGACGACTGACCGGCGGCCAACCCGCGGCTCACCCGCGGTGCTGCCGGCAATACCGGCGGAAGGGTTGTCCGCCCTCCGGCCGTGGGATAGGTTGCAGGCACATGGCGCCAGCCCAGGGAGAGAGCCGATGGAAGCCGAAATCATCCTGCACGTCGACGGCAGCCGCCGCGCGCTCACCATCGACACCCGGACCACCCTGCTCGATGCGCTGCGCGACCGGCTCGGCGTCTACTCGCCGAAGAAGGGCTGCGACCACGGACAGTGCGGGGCCTGCACGGTGCTGCTCAACGGCCGCCGGGTCAACTCATGCCTCGTCTTCGCGGTCGCCCAGGACGGCGCGGAGGTGGTCACCGCCGCAGGCCTCGCCGAGGGCGGAAACCTGCACCCGGTCCAGCAGGCCTTCCTCGACCAGGACGCCTTCCAATGCGGGTACTGCACTCCGGGACAGGTCTGCTCCGCCGTTGGCATGCTCGCCGAGGCGGACGCCGCCCAGCCGAGCTACGTCACGGAAGGCTTCCGGCCCGAGGACTCCCCGGCAGCCGCGGACCTCGATGACGAGGAGATCCGCGAGCGAATGAGCGGCAACCTCTGCCGCTGCGGCGCGTACGTCAACATCGTCGCCGCCGTCCGGCAGGCAGCCGCCGGGGGATCGGGCGCATGAAGCCGTTCGACTACCGGCGCGCCGTTGCACCCGAGAGCGCCATCGCCGACGTCGCCGGCAATCCCGAGGCCGCCTACCTTGCCGGCGGGACAAACCTCGTCGACCACATGAAGCTGGGCATCGCCGAGCCTCGCCTGCTGGTGGACATCACTTCGCTTCCGCTGGATGAGGTCGCGGAGACGCAGGACGGCGGCGTGAGCATCGGCGCCAACGTGCGCAACAGCGACCTCGCCGCCCATCCGCTCATCCGCAGCCGCTACCCCGTACTTTCCCAGGCCCTGCTTTCCGGGGCCTCCGGCCAGCTGCGCAACCTCGCCACCACCGGCGGCAACCTCCTCCAGCGCACGCGCTGCGTCTACTTCCAGGATGTCACCACGCCCTGCAACAAGCGCGCGCCCGGCTCCGGCTGCTCGGCGCTGGAGGGCTACTCGCGCTACCACGCCATCCTCGGCGCGTCGGATGACTGCATCGCCGTGCATCCGTCGGACATAGCCGTCGCCCTCGCGGCGCTGGACGCCACCGTCGTCGTCCAGGGCCCCTCCGGCGAGCGGAGCATGGCGCTGACGGACCTGCACCGCCTGCCGGACAGCCGCCCGGACCTGGACACGGTCCTGGAGCACGGGGACCTGATCACCGCAGTCCGGCTGCCCGGCCTGCCGTGGGCGGAGCGCTCGGCCTACCGCAAGGTCCGGGACCGCGCTTCCTACGCCTTCGCACTTGTTTCCGTCGCCGGCGCGGTGGAGCTGGAGGACGACGGCGGCGCCCCGGGAGAGGTGCCTGTCATCCGCCAGGTACGGATTGCCTTGGGCGGAGTCGCCCACAAGCCCTGGCGCGCAACCCTCGCCGAGGAAACCCTCCGCGGGGTCCAGGCCACGCACGAGAACTTCCGGGCGGCCGCCGACGCCGAGCTGGAACGCGCCGCCCCCGTGGGAGACAACGCCTTCAAGGTGCCGATGGTCCGCAACACCATGATTTCCGTGCTGCACGAACTCACCCGGGAGTACTCATGACCGCCCCCTTGGAAGCCCGGGCCATGGGCAGCAGCATCGAGCGGCTCGACGGCGTAGCAAAGGTGACCGGAACGGCCCCCTATGCCTGGGAACAACCCGTCGAGCGCCCGGCCTACCTGCATCCGGTCCAGTCGACCATCGCGCTGGGCCGCGTCACCGGCATCGATACCTCCGCGGCCGAAGCCCTGGACGGCGTCATCGCCGTCCTGACCCGCCACAATGCGCTGCGGCTGGAAGACACCTCGGACGGCGAGCTGGCGATCCTGCAGGACGACGCCGTGGGGTTCCGCGGCCAGTTCATCGGCGGCGTCATCGCCGAGACCCCGGAAACCGCCCGCGAGGCAGCAGCCCTCGTCACCGTCACCTACGACCAGGAGGCCCACGACGCCCGGCTCAGCGCCGACCGGGACGACCTCGACGCGCCGGACCAGGTCAATGCCGGGTTCCCGACCGACACCGTCCAGGGGGATCCCGATGCTGCCCTGGCGGGCGCCGCCGTCGTTATTGACCGCACCTACACCACGCCGGCCGAACACAACAATCCGATGGAACCGCACACCACGGTGGCGCAGTGGACGGACAACGGGCTGGTGCTCTACGACTCCACCCAGGGCGTCCACCAGGTGCGGCGGGCGCTCGCGCCGGTCTTCGGCCTGCCCATCGAGCGGATCCACGTCACCAGCCCGCATGTGGGCGGCGGGTTCGGCTCCAAGGGCCTGCCCCACTCGCACGTCATCCTCGTGGCCATGGCGGCACAGCTGAGCGGCGGGCGGCCGGTCAAGCTCGCGCTGACCCGGCAGCAGCTCTTCTCGGTCGCCGGCTACCGCACCCCGACCATCCAGCGGGTCCGGCTGGGGGCCGACCGCGAAGGCCGGCTCACCGCCATCGTCCACGACGTCGTCGAACAGACCTCGAAAATCAAGGAGTTCGCGGAACAGACCGCGGTGCCGACGCGCATGATGTACGCCGCGGAGAACCGCAGGACGACGCACCGGCTCGCACGGCTGGACGTGCCCGTTCCGTCCTGGATGCGCGCGCCCGGTGAATGCCCGGGCATGTTCGGCCCCGAGGTGGCCATGGACGAGCTGGCCGAGGCCTGCGGCGTGGACCCGATCGAGGTCCGCGTCCGCAACGAACCGCACATCGATCCGGAAAGCGGCCGGCCGTTCGCCAACCGGCACCTCGTCGCGTGCCTGCGCGAGGGCGCCCGGCGGTTCGGCTGGGAGCAGCGCGACCACCGTCCGCGCGTGAGGCTCGACGGCGACTGGCTGGCCGGGACCGGCGTGGCGAGTTCCACCTATCCAGCGCGCAGCCAGCCCGGTTCGGTGGCCCGCATCCGCTTCGCGGACGGGCTGTTCAACGTCTCGATCGGGGCGGCGGACCTGGGCACCGGGACCTGGACGGTGCTGACGCAGGTGGCGGCGGACGCCCTGGGGGTAGGGGTCGGGGACGTCCGGCTGGAGATCGGGGATACGGCCCTGCCCAAGGCCAGCATTGCCGGCGGATCCACCGGCCTGGCCAGCTGGGGCACGGCGATCGCCGAAGCGGGCGAGACCTTCCTGACCAAGTACGGCACGGAGCCGGAGGATGGCGACGAGCTGGAGGCGGCGGCCCCGAAGAATCCCGCCGCCGACGAGTACGCCATGCATTCCTTCGGCGCCCAGTTCGCCGAGGTGAAGGTCCACCGCTTCACCGGCGAAATCCGGGTGTCCCGCATGCTCGGCGTGTTCTCCGCGGGCCGGATCGTCAACCCGCGAACGGCTCGCTCGCAGTTCCTCGGCGGCATGACCATGGGGCTCGGCATGGCCCTGCACGAGCACAGTGTCATGGACCCGCGGTTCGGCATCATCGTCAACCACGACTTCGCGGAGTACCACATCCCGGCCAACGCGGACGTGCTGGACATGGACGCCATCTGGCTCGACGAGGTGGATGAACATGCGGGCCCGCTGGGCGCCCGCGGGATCGGCGAGATCGGAATCGTCGGAGCCGCCGCGGCCATCGCGAACGCCGCCTACCACGCCACCGGCGTCCGGGTGCGGGACCTGCCGCTGACACCGGACAAGTTCCTCTGAGCAGAAGCGGGCCTCAGACGCTCCGCCACTCCTCGCCCGTGATGTGGCTGCCGGCCTGCGGGCCCATCTGCAGCATGCCGCCGTCCACCGCCCAGGACGCGCCCGTGACATAGGCCGAGGCCGGGGAGGCCAGGAACGCGACGACGGCGGCGACTTCCCGCGCGTCGCCCGGCCGGCCGAGCGGAATTCCAGGTCGCGAAACGGTCCGCGGGTCCAGGTCCGTCTGGCCGGTCATCGGAGTCGCGATTTCGCCGGGCGCCACCGTGTTGGCAGTGATCCCGTGCTCGGCAAGCTCGAGGGCGATGGTCTTCACCAGGCCGCCCAGGCCGTGCTTCGCCGCGTCGTAGGCCGCCGATCCGACCCGGGGCTGATGCTCATGGACGCTGGTGACCGCGATGAGCCGGCCCCCGGAGCCCTGCTGGAGCATGATCCGAGCCGCACGCTGCAGGCACACGAACGCCCCGTCCAGGTCGGTGGCGACGACCTCCCGCCAGGTCTCGTAGCTGGTGTCGAGGAACTTCCGGCTCGCGCCAGTGCCCGAGTTGTTGACGAACACGTCCAGCCCGCCCAGGTCCCGGGCGAGAGCATCGATCACTTCGCCGCACCCGGGCAGCTCGGTGAGGTCCAGCCGGGCCGTCACCGCGCGGCGGCCCAGGGACCGGACCTCGCCGGCTGTCTGCTCCGCGCCGGCCTTGTCCTCATGCCAGGTGATGCCGACATCCATGCCGGCCTCCGCGAGCGCGACGGCGGTGGCGCGGCCGATCCCGGAGTCCGATCCGGTCACGATCGCGGTCTTCGGCGCAAAGGTGCTCACAGCAGTTCTCCCGTCTGCTTAGGTCCTGCCTGCCATTGTGGCCGAGGGCCTCCGGCGCCGCCAGCGCCTGGGCCAGGTCCGTTCTGCCCAGGTCCGTCCTGGCAGGTCCGTCCGAGCCTGCAGGGCGCGCCCGCATGATGAACACCACATGAACGGGAGGCGGAGGTTGTGAAAAAATGGACCATGCGTCCCATGCAGCACTCCAGCAAACTCCAGAACGTCCGCTACGAACTTCGCGGCCCCATCCTGCACGCGGCGAAGAAGATGGAGGCGGAGGGGCAGCGCATCCTGCGGATGAACCTGGGCGATCCCGCGCCCTTCGGGCTGGAGGCCCCGGAATCGATCGTCGTGGACATGATCCACCATCTGCGCGATTCCCAGGGCTACTGCGACTCCAAAGGCATATTCTCGGCCCGCACCGCGATCTCCCAGTACTACCAGACCAAGGGCCTGATGCAGATCGGCGTGGAGGACATCTTCATCGGCAACGGCGTCTCGGAACTCATCTCGATGACCCTCCAGGCCTTCCTCGAGAACGGCGACGAGGTGCTCATCCCGGCCCCCGACTACCCGCTGTGGACCGCCTCGGTCACGCTCAGCGGAGGCACGGCCGTGCACTACCTCTGCGACGAGACCAACAACTGGTGGCCGGACATGGCGGACGTCGAAGCCAAGATCACCCAGCAGACCAGGGCCATCGTGCTGATCAACCCGAACAACCCGACCGGGGCCGTCTACCCGCGGCACATCATCGAACAGTTCGCGGAACTCGCGCGCCGCCACGACCTGGTCCTCTTCTCGGACGAGATCTACGAGAAGATCACCTACGACGACGCCGTCCATATCCACACCGCGGCCGTCGCCGAAGACCTCCCGGTCCTGACCTTCTCCGGGCTGTCCAAGGCCTACCGCATGCCCGGCTACCGCGCCGGCTGGGTCGCCGTCAGCGGTCCGCGCGCCGCCACCGCCGCGTACCGCGAATCACTCGAACTGCTGGCCTCCCTGCGGCTCTGCGCCAACGTCCCGGCCCAGCACGCCATCCAGACCTCGCTCGGCGGCTACCAGAGCATCGGGGACCTCGTGAAGCCCGGCGGCCGGCTGCGCGAACAGCGCGACCTGGCCTGCAAGCTGCTCAACGAGATCCCCGGCGTCAGCTGCGTCCCGGCGGCCGGCGCCATGTACCTCTTCCCGAAGCTGGATCCGGCAGTCTACCCCTTCACCAACGACGAGCAGTTCGTGCTCGACCTGCTGGAAGACCAGAAGATCCTCGTCTCGCACGGCACCGCCTTCCACTGGCCGGCACCGGACCACTTCCGCTTCGTCATCCTGCCGTCCGTCGCCGAGATCGAAGAGGCCGTCCGGCGGATCTCGTCCTTCCTGGGCGTCTACCGGCGGAAGGCCGAAGCCCAGGCCCTGGCCGGAGCCTCGGGCATCCCGGCGCCCTGACCTACCGTCGTCGTTGCCGGAAGATCAGAGCCATTTCTTCCATTTGAAGGCTCCGTACAACGCCGCGCCGATGCCAACCATGAGCGCCAGGGCGAACGGATAGCCCCAAAGCCAGTCCAGCTCCGGCATGTGGTCGAAGTTCATGCCGTACACGGCGCCCACCAGCGTCGGCGCGAACAATATGGCGGCCCAGGACGAGATCCGCTTGACCTCCTCGTTCTGCGCCAGGCTCGTCTCGGTCAGCCGCTGCATCTCCTCGTTCTGGCGCTGCCCCACCAGTGTGGAGTGCACGCTCAGCGCGTTCTGCAGCAACGACCGGAACGCGTTGGCCCGGTCCACCACCCGGAAGACGTGGTCGTGGACGTCCCGCAGCCGCTCCCGCAGGTCGACGTCCAGCCCGTACTTCTCGGCCCCGCGCTCCAGCGTCGCCAGAATCTCGTCCAGCGGCTGAGTCGCCCGCTGGAACTCGATCACCTCCCGGTGCAGCTCGTAGATCCGGCGCGAGACGTCCGGGCTGCCGCCGAAGAGGTCGTCCTCGATCTCGTCGATGTCGTTCTCCAGCCCGGCGACGACCGGGGCGTATTCATCCACGACCTGGTCCACGATCGCGTAGAGGACGGCTTGCGGCCCCTTGGCCAGCAGCTCCGGCTTGCGCTCCATCCGCCGGCGAGCCTTGGCCAGGTTGGGCGACTCCGCATGGCGGACCGTCACCACGAAGTCCGGCCCCACGAAGACGTGCAGCTCGCCGAACTCCACCTTTTCGACGTCGTCGAGGTAGCGTGCGGGCCGCAGCACCATGAACAGCGTTCCGCCGTACCGCTCCAGCTTGGACCGCTGGTGGCCGCTCAGCGCGTCCTCCACGGCGAGGTCGTTCAGGTCGAACTCCTGCGCCACCGCCCGCACGTCGGCCGGGTCGGGACGGTACAGCCCGATCCATGCCATCCCGCCGGTCGTCCGCATCGTCATGAACGTCTCGTCCAGGCTGCCGGGGCTGGCTACCCGTTGTCCGTCCACGTACACGGCGTTGTCCACCAACGACATCTGCAGTCCTTTCCGCCGGCCTGCCTGCGCCGGACCACAGCCAATCTACCAACTGCCCCTTTGCCGGACGGTGCGTAAATTCTCCGTGAACTTCCAGCGCCTGCAATGGTGCCGTTCCGGCGCGTGGGACATGCTGGGATCCTGTCCGAATTCCCGATCCCGTGATCCCGTGGAGGAACCATGACGCAGTCCCGCCTCGACAACTGGGACCTGATGCCCGGCACCCTAGTGGAGATTCGCCGGAAGGGCCGGCACCTGCGGACGGGCCGGGTGGACGCGGTTTCGCTCGACGCCGAGCTGCTCTGGCTCGCGAACGACGGAGCCGTGCCCCGGCAGCTGTTCGAGAAGGCCGAGGGCTACGAAGTCTGGTCCTGCGATGCGCTGGAGGACGAGGGTCCCCTTCCGGTCGGAGGACAGAGGGTCTAGCGTGTCCGCATGGACTGGAAACTCGAGCTTGTCCCCGTGCCGGTGTCGGACGTTGACCGCGCCAAGCACTTCTACGTAGACCAGGTCGGGTTCAACGCCGACCACGACCACCAGGTCAGTCCCCAGCTGCGCTTTGTCCAGCTCACGCCCAAGGGATCGGCCTGCTCGATCGTGCTGGGCACCGGCATCACCGAAATGGCGCCCGGCTCCCAGAAAGGGCTGCAGATCGTGGTCGACGATGCCGCGGCGGCCCGCGAGGAACTCCTCAGCCGGGGCGTCGACGCCAGCGAAGTGGATGTCCAGCCGTGGGGCCGGTTCGTATACTTCAGCGACCCGGACGGCAACACCTGGGCGCTGCAGCAGCTGCCCTCCCGCGCCAGTTTCTAGACGCCCGACGGCGGCAACGGGCTGCGGTTCTGAGCGATTCCGGGCGGCCGTTTCCGCGAGCACGACGGCGCCGGCCGGCCCTTCGCACCGCGTCAGGCAAGCCTGCGGGTGCGGAGACCGACACATCGCGCCATATTTCGTAAATGCTGGACCCTCCCCGACATGCAGTGTTTACTTGGCAGAGCCTGCGCTGTTCACACTGCGGCGAGGAAACTGGATCTGTACGAGTAACCAAGATACGCATGTTGGGGAATGACGCATGAGCATTGACAACCGTCTGAAGGCAGTACTCGATGGCCTGGCCAAGGCCCACCAAGAGGGAACCACCGCCGGCGGCAGCGCCGTACTCGCGGAGGCCATCACTGCCTACCCGTTCGACGAGCGCGAGGGCGAACTGCTCTCGGGCGGCATTCCCCGGGGGCACAAAGCACTGACGACGGCGACCTCGAAGCTCGTCAAGGCGGGCTGGATCACCAAGGGCCGCGGCGGTTGGAAGATCACCCAGGAAGGTTTGGCCGCATCGGCTGCCTTCCCGGACGGCGCATCGCTGGCCGCAGCCCTCGCTTCCGGCGCGCCGGTGCCGCCGCTCCCCGCCGAGGCCAAGGCACGCAAGCCCCGGGCCGCGGCAAACGCTGCACAGCAGCCGAAGCGCCCGGCCGATGCACCCAAGGTCGCTGCCGCCTCCGCGTCCGCCCCGCCCGTGGTCACCGAAGCTGCCCCCGAAGCCGCCCCGGCTCCCGCCGAGGTTCCGGCACAGGAAGCCGCCCCGTCGTTCCCCCAGCCGGACGCCGTCGCCCTCGCCGGAAACTTCGCCGCCGTGCTTGGCGCCTCCGACTGGCAGCCTGAGGTCGAGCAGGTGCAGATGCGGCTCGACCCGTCGGACCAGCTCTGGAAGCTCGAAGTGGACCTCCCCGCCGGCTCCTACGCCTACAAGGCGGCCATCAACCGCTCCTGGGACGAGAACTACGGAGCGTACGGCCAGCGTGACGGCGCCAACCACGAAATCCACCACGCCGGCGGCCCGGTCCGGTTCCACTACGACCACCGCACCAAAGACGTCAGCGTCCACTAAAGCGAACATCTACGAAAGCTGCCCGGTTCGGCCCGCGCCATCCCGCGGCCGAACCCACAGCGCGCCGGAGGGCGGTCTTCATCATGAAGGCCGCCCTCCGGCAGTTCCGGTCGCCTCGTCCTCTCCGGCTTGCCCTGTCCGGATAAATTTGCAGCCCGGGGAATAAACCTGCCGGCCCTCCGGTTGACATAACTGAAGCCCGGTTCTTATGCGCAGCAGGAATCTCTCCGGTGGAAGCCTCGGCGCACGGATGTCATCCGCGCCCTTCCTGCCGGGTTCCCGCAGTCCGCGGCATCCGCTTCAAGCGGCCTACCGGCCCGATGACCCTTTCCGCCAGACACAGGAGGTACCCCTTTGACAGCCGCAGCCCGCAATCCCCTGGTCAGCCTCACACCTACCCGCATCCGCAACCTGGGCGCGCTGCGCCGCGGCGATGCGGTGGAAGCCCGCTTTCACAACGACGTCCAGTACCGCGGCCAGGTCGTCCGCACGGCCCCCGGGGTCGGCCTGGTCTGGATCCGCGACGAGGCCGGCGGACGCCGCCGGGCCGTCAGCGCATCCGACTACTCCATCTGGCGGGTCCCCGAGCAGGGCTAGGCCCGAGCGGCCTTCTCCCCTGCCAGCTTCCTGACAATGTCTCCCGCCGGTTCGGCTTCGGCTTCCCGGTAGCCGACGCCGGCCCACAGGGACATCAGTTGGGCATCCTGGGCTGCCGCCGCCGCGGCACGGACCGGGCGGGTCACCTGGTTGACCTGCGGGTACACCGCCGGGGCAAAGCCCGTGAAGCGCTGGATGAAGTCATTGTCCACGCCGCGCGCCACCCGGCCCGAGAACGCCCGGGTCAGCACGGTCCCGGCGCCGCGCAGGCTGTGCAGTGCGTCCTTGTAGAACGGCGCCGCACCGGATTCCGGCGAGCGCAGCAGCGCGGTTCCGACCTGCACGGCGGACGCTCCCAACTCCAGCGCAGTGCGAACATGGCTGGGCTTGCCGATCCCGCCGGCCGCGATCAGCGGCAGATCGACCTCCTCGCGCACGCGCGGCAGCAGTTCGGCCAGCGTCAGGTCATTCGGATCCGCGGCCACGCTGAACGTCGAGCGGTGCCCGCCCGCTTCGGTGGACTGGACGACCAGGGCGTCAGCTCCGACCGCCGCGGCCGCCTTGGCATCCGCCTCATCGGTGACCATGACAACGACGGCGGTGTCCACAGCGTGCAGCGCCTCCACCGTCCCGGTGTCCGGCAGGCCGAAGGTGAAGGACACGACCGCCGGCCGGACCCTCAGCAGCAGGTCGACCTTCTCTGCGTACTGGTCCGTATCCTGCCAGTCCGGCTCCGGAACGGGCTGTTCAAGGTACTCGGCCAGCCGCCGCCGATAGGCCTCAAGCGCCTCGACGTCGTCCTTGCCGGGCGTGCCGGCCCCCGACGCGGGCACGAACAGGTTGACGCCGAAGGGCCCCCGATCCAGCGACCGCACCCGCGCGATCTCCTGGTCCAGCTTGGCCGGCGGTTTCAGCGCACCGGCCAGGAACCCCAGTCCGCCTGCCCGTCCCACCGCTGCGGCCAGCTCGGGCGTCGACGGGCCGCCTGCCATGGGAGCGCCAATCAGCGGGATGGCCAGGTCTGCTACGTTCCACATGATCGAAGACTACTATCCCTCCCCCGGGCACGGCGCCTTCCTGCCGGTCACGGGGCCTCCCTGCCGGTCACGCCGATTCCATCTCCGGGCCCGCATATTCCGACCCGCTCTTCCGGCCGGTTCCCTCGGCGCTCCTTCGTCGCTCCTTCACGCATATTCCACCGCCCTGCCCGATCCCCTCGACCCGGTACCGCCCTGACCGTTAGTTTGGAGCCATGGCTGCTGAGAATGATGGAACCGCGTCCCGCACCCGGTTGCTTGCCCGTGCCCTCGGCCGGGTCCAGGGAGTCGGCTTCCGCTACTGGGCCAGGGACCAGGCGGAACGGCTGGGTTTGACCGGCGCCGCCCTGAATGAACCGGACGGCACGGTGAAGATCGTGGCCGAAGGACCGGAGGCAGCCGTGGAGGAATTCCGGCTTGCGCTGGAATCCGGCCGCACGCCGGGCAGGATCGAACGGCTCGACGCCTCCTACTCCCGCGCCACGGGCGAATTCACCGAGTTCGGCGTCGGCTGACACCGGACGGCCGGGCGCCAGTTGACATCGGATGGTTCGGCGTCTGCCCACCCCCGACGCGGAACGGACCATGCCCGCGCGGAAGGCGCGGCTCCGGCGCGTTCTGCGGCGGGGTAGTCGGCTGGGTTGTCCGGCAGAGTAGTCCGGCAGGGTTCTTCGGCGGGAAGGCACCCTAGTCTTCCCGCCGGTGCAGGCTCAAGCTTTCGGGCCAAGTTTCGTGGAGTTTCCTTCAAACCCTTGGGGATTGGCCCCGAAGCGTGCTAAGCATGCTTACAGGTGAAGCAGACGCCTGATTCCCCCTTTGCGAAAGGTCGTCCGAAGTGACTGCCAAGAGCTTCCTATCCCCCGAAGACCCCTTCCCTGCCGATGTGCAGGCTCTGCCCGATGCCAGGCTCCATGTCCTGAACAGCCTGGTGCACCGCCAGATTGAGCGCGAGTACGTAGGAGCCAGCGGACCAAATCCCGAGACCGAGTTCCGGCTGGAAGAGCTCCGGATCGAACTCGACCGCCGGGAATCCCTCGCCAAACCGGCAATGGACCTTCCCGCTCCGCCGCCGTGCGGCGCCCCGCTCCCGGCCTGACCGGGTCCGGACCAGCGCGGGGCCTTCCCCCAAGGGCCCTGCGGCCAACCTCAGGAGGTTGCACCATGCAAACTGTCCACGATAACCCGGCGGACTCCGAATTCGACATGTATATCGATGGAGAAATCGCCGGCTGGGTACGGTACCGGGTGGAAGGCAGCGAAATCTGGATGCTCTACACCGCTATCGCCCGCGCTTTCCATGACCGGGTCCTCGCCGATCCACTGATCCAGACGGCGCTGGACGACGCCCACCGTCGCAGGATCGGCGTTGTTCCGTTCTGTCCGCTGGTCCGGCAGTACATGCGGCTGCACCCGCAGTACCTCGGACTGATTCCCGCAGATCGTTCGTCGCTGTTCCAGCCGCGCCGGCCGCTGGAGACTGCTGCCTCCTGAACAGGCACGGGTGGCGGCCTGCCCGGCTAGACTCGAAAAAGAGCAGCCGAAGCCGCAGACCGCAAAGGACACCCATGACCGATTCAGCGCACCACCTGCCCCGGCGCGCCGCCGTCGTTGTTAATCCCATCAAGCACGTCGACGTGGACCTGCGCGCACTGGCTGCCAAGGTCTGCCGCGGCGAAGGATGGGAGGAGCCGCTGTGGCTGGAAACCACCAAGGAGGACCCGGGCCAGGGCCAGACGCGGCAGGCGATCGACGAGGGCGTAGACCTGGTCATCGCGGCCGGCGGCGACGGGACGGTGCGGTGCGTGGCGGAGGAACTCGCCGGGACGGACGTGCCCCTGGGGCTGCTGCCGCTGGGCACCGGCAACCTGTTGGCGCGGAACCTGGATATCGACATCACTAATCCGGAGGGAGCGCTGCGCGCGGCCCTGTCCGGCACGGAGCGCAAGGTCGACGTCGTCCATATCACCGTGGACCATGCGCAGGAGTCCCACGTCTTCCTGGTCATGGCCGGCCTCGGGTTCGACGCGGCGCTGATGGGCGACACCCGGGACGACCTGAAGGACAAGGTCGGCTGGCTCGCGTACGTCGACGCCGGTATCCGCAACCTGCCCGGCAAGCCAACCAAGACGCGGATCACGATCGACGACGGCAAGCCGTTTGTCCGCCGGCTGCGCAGCGTTATGGGCGGCAACTGCGGCAAGATCGTCGGCGGGCTGGAGATCTTCCCCGGGGCCAAGATCGACGACGGCCTGCTGGAGATCATGACCGTGGCGCCGCAGGGGCGGCTGGGCTGGTTCGCGGTGCTCGCCGGCCTGCTCCGCCGCGGAAAGGGCAAGGACCCGTCGATCGAGTACTTCCAGTGCCGGTCCGCCGAGGTGCAGACCACGGAACCGCAGGACATCGAGATCGACGGCGACTACATCGGCAAGGGCACGCACCTGCTGCTGCGTGTCTACCCCAACTCGCTGCGCCTGCGCATGCCCTACGGACCGAAGGACCCGGCCGTTCTGGTCAGTCCCGAACCGTAACCGCCGGCGCGCCGCTAGACTGGCGGGCATGGCAGAAGCAAGCACAGTATTTGGTTGGGCCTTCGGCGATCCGGGGCGGGAAGCGGACGAGGCGTACCAGCAGGAGCTGCGCGACAGCGCCCTGGAGAACGCGCTGCAGGAGGCCGGCCGCAAGGGCGTGGAAGCCGACGCCGCCACCGCGGCCTACACCGTGGTGGACGGCGACGGCTCCCTGATCGACCATGGCGAAGCCGCACGCGGCCGCATCGTGGTCCGCTGCACGGTCAACGTCAGCGGACCCGGTGCAGAGAAGCTGCACGCGGAAGGCCCGATGAACGGCTGACCCCTAGCGCACCTTGTCCTTGAGGAAGGCGACCGCGCGCTTCCAGGCCAGCTGGGCTTCCTCCGGACGGTAGTTGCCCTGCGGGTTCTCGTCGTTGTGGAAGGCGTGCGGGGCGTCGTAGTAGAAGTACTCCACCTCTGCGCCCGACTCGCGCCGGATCTGCTCCGCCTGGGCCTTGGCCTTCTCCACGGGGTACGACGAGTCCTGCTTGCCGTAGTGGCCCTGGATGGCGGCGCGGACGCCGGCGTAGGAGTCCGGCACGCCCTGGCCCACCCCGTAGAACGGCACGGCGGCACCGATCTTCTCGCCCTGCTGCGCCGCGAGAGCGAGCACGAATCCGCCGCCCATGCAGAAGCCGATGGCGCCCACGGTCTTGCTGGTCACCGCCTCGCTGCCGAGCAGGTAGTCCACCGCGCCGGCCAGCAGCCGGGCGCCCTCCTCCTCCGGCAGCTTCGACATCATCTCCGCCGCTTCCTTGCCGTCATGGGCGATCCGGCCGCCGTAGAGGTCCGGAGCAAGCGCCACGAAGCCTTCGGCCGCCAGCCGGTCGGCTACATCGCGGATGTGGTCCACGAGGCCCCACCATTCCTGGATGACGATGACACCGGGGCCCTTGCCGGATTCGGGCAGGGCGAGGTATCCGTGGGCTTCACCTCCGGCAGACGGGAAAGTCAGGTTCTGGTGCGGGGTCGTCTCGGCCAAGTCTCCTCCTTCGTAGCGGAACGTACGGTCTTCAGTCTATGGACCCGGCCGCGCCGGTCAACGAATGGCCTCCAGGAAGGCCTCGACCATGGGGGCACCGGTGACGGCTCCGAGGTCGCCGTCCTCGACGAACACTGCGACGGCCAGGTCCCCCTGGGCGGCGATGACCCAGGAGTGGGTCTGCAACGGGTCCTTGTTGCCGTATTCGGCGGTGCCGGTCTTGCCGATCACCGGGTCTCCGGGCAGCGCCGCCAGGTTGGACAGGTAGCCGTCCGTCACGGCCGCGCGCATCATGGTCCGCAGCTGCCGCGCCTCTTCCTCGGTGAGCTCGGCGCCCTCGGCCGGCTTCGCCTCGCCGTCGTACCCGTCCACCAACCGCGGAACGACCAGTCCGCCGTTCTCCACGCTGGCCATCATGACCGCGAGCGCGAGCGGCGACGTCTGCACCCGGCTCTGGCCGATCAGGGACGCCGCGTGGGCGGTACCCTCGCTGTCCTCGCGCGGAATGGCGCCCCAGAACGCCTCCAGTCCGATATCCGCCGTCATGCCGACCCCGAGGGCTCCGGCGGCGTCCGCCAGCTGGTCCTGCGAGAGCTTCTCGTATTCCGAGACGAAGGCCGTGTTGCACGAATGGGCGATCGCCTCGGTCAGCGTGATCTGCCCTTGGAAGGCCGGGTCGTAGCCGTCCACGTTCTCGAAGGTCCGCCCGTCCGCCGTGAACTTGGCCTCGCAGTCGACGGTGGAGTCCGGCGTCAGGCCCTGCCGCATCAGGCCCAGCGCGGTGGCGATTTTGAAGGTGGAACCGGGCGCGTACTGGCCGAGGAAGGCGGTGTTGTAGCCCTCGCTGCCCGGGCCGTTGGCCGCCGCGAGGATCTCCCCGGTGGAGGGCCGCAGCGCGACGATCGAGCTCGGCGATTCCGTGTCCTGCAGCACCTTCTCGGCGGCGGACTGCAGCTTCGGCTCCAGCGTGAGCTGTACGTCCTTGCCGGCCTCCACGTCGGTGCTGAACAGCTCGCGGCGCGGCGCTTCCGCACCCTCGGCTTCCGCCTCCCCGACCGCGGACAAGCTCAGCCCCGGGGTGCCCGCGAGGTCTTTGTTGAACGCGGCCTGGATCCCCGAGGCGCCGATCGTCTCCCCGGCGACCACTGCGCCGTCGGACTTTTCAATGTCCTCCGCGGTAGCCTCGCGGACGCTTCCGAGCACGGCCGAGGCGAACTCCCGGGTGGGGGCCAGCGGCAGCTTGTCCTCTACGGCCAGGAAGCCGTCGATCGCGTCCAGCTTCTTTTGGTCCAGGTCTTCGAAGGCGGCCTCGCGCAGCGTGATGGCGTCCACGAAGGCCTCCTCGCCGTAGCCCTCGACCTTGGCGGCGTAGTCGGCGGCATCGATATCGACGACGGCGGCAAGCGCCTTGGCGGAGTCCGCGGCCTGCGCCTTCGTCAGCCCCTTCTTGCTGATCCCGACGACGCGGACCGGGCGTTCGGTGACGATCGGCTTGCCGGCCGCGTCCAGGATGTCGCCGCGTTCCGGCTCCGCCGTGTCGAGCGAGAGCTTCTCCCCGGCCTGCAGCGAGGGCTCCAGCACGGACGGCTTCCACTGGATCTGCCACGGAACTTCGCTGTTGTCGGAGCGGACCAGTCCGGCGGTGGAGGTGTAGGTCCAGTCCTGGTCGGAATCCGGAACGTCCCACAAGTAGTTGAGGGTGACGGTGGCCTGGTCCCCCTCGGGCTCCGAGATGGAAGACACCGAGACAGCGGGCTTTAGCGGGTCCGCGCCGGCCAGGATGCCGGCAAACTCTTCCTGGACCTGCGCCGGCTCCGAGGTGAAGGCCAGGCCGGAGACATCGCCCTTGGTCAGCGCCGCCGCGAGCGCGTCCGCGGTGCCGCGGCCGTCGTCCTGCGGAGCACAGGCCGTGGCCGTGCCCATCAGTGCCAAAACGAGTACTGCCCCTAATGCGCCGCGCTGCATGTTTCCCCCGGTCCTCGAACGTCCCTACTGAAACTATCCGCCGCCCGGCCGATCTGTCGATCCTTCCCGCGCAGGTCCGGGGCCGTGGGTACGATCGGAGCATGATCCGGGCAGAACGCATCGAGAACTATGTGGACCGGCTGGCGTCCGGGGAGCCGACGCCGGGCGGCGGTGCCACGGCGGCCGTCCAGCTGGCCCAGGCCGCGGGGCTCCTGTCCATGGCGGCCAACTTCAGCACCGGGGACGGCGGGTCCGGGCGGCAGGCGGAGCGCCTCGGAGCGGCGGCACGGAAGCTCATCCCGCAGGCCCTGGCCCTCGCCGACGACGACGAACGGGCCTTCGGCCAGGCCGCCGAGGCCTACAAGCTTCCCGCGGACACAGAAGCCGACGCGTCCCGCCGTAGCCGTGAGGTCCAGCACGGCCTGCGCCAGGCCGCCACGCCGCCGCTGGGGCTGGTGGAACTCGGCGGCACGCTGCTCGGTCTGGCCCGGGAGCTGGAACCGGAGGCAAATCCGAACGTGCTCAGCGACATCGCGGCCGCCGCCGCGTCCATCCGCTCCGCCGCCGGGACCGCCGCCGCCACGCTGGAAACCAATGCGGCCAACCTCGCCGACGAGACCGCCGTCCGCCGGCTGCAGGACGCGGTGGTGCAGGCGGACGAGCTGGCCGCGGGCTGCGACGCCCTTTCGGCGAGGCTTCGCGCCCGCATCCGGGCCAACAACGGCTAAGCCGGGCGAGATGCGCCGTGACCGCGTATTGCGGAACGGCTAACGCAACGGCTGGTGAAACGAACGGCCGGCAGCCTTGGCCGCGGCCAATCCGCCCCGTTCCGCAACCCGCGCTACGGTTCGGATGCAGTCCGGCGGGAGCCGGGTCCTTTTCGCCGCGGCGCGCCTAATGTGGGTCCATCATTCGCGCTATTTTGAAAGGCTCCGGCCATGAAGAAATTGCACGCGTGGCTGGCGGTCCTCCTGATGATCGTCGCACTGGGCCTTGTCGCTCCCAGTTCAGCCACCGCTGCATCCTATTGCGGCATCACCTGGGGATCACTCGCCAAATCGTCGTCACGCATGACCACCGCACCGATCACCAACGTTCGGGCCGGCAGGCATGCCTGCTACGACCGGATGGTCGTCGACATCAAGGGCAAACGCGCCGGATTCGACGTCCGCTACGTCAAGCATGTCCGTTCCGAAGGCTCGGGCTTCGTTGTTCCGCTGCGCGGGGCCGCCGACCTGCAGGTCGTCGTCCGCGCCCCGGCCTACAACAGCAAGGGCCAGCCGACCTACACCCCGCGGGACCGCAAGAACCTCGCCGACGTCTCCGATTTCCGCACCTTCCGGCAGATTGCCTGGGCGGGCAGCTTCGAGGGACAGACCACCATCGGCCTGGGCGTCCGCGCCAAGCTCCCGTTCCGCGTCTTCACCGTCGCCGGGCCGGGCTCCCGCTCGAGGCTGGTGATCGACGTCGCCCACCGTTGGTAGCAGGCGACCAATCCCAGCGAAAGTTGAAGCAAGCGCTTCTACAGCTGACGACGGCGGCCGCGCGGCCGCCGTCGTCAGCTTTTCCGTGTCACTGGGGTTCGTGTCACTGGGGTTCGTGTCACCTGGGTTCGTGTCACTCGGGTTCGAAGACGCTGCGCAGCCGGTCTTCTTCGTCCCGGCTGAGGTTGGTCTCCAGAAGTTCCGCCTTGGTTCCGGTGAAAGCTTCGGCCACCCTGTCCATCACGGCGCCGGCGGACAGCACGAACAGTGCCGAGGTGCCTGGCGTGACCTTTTCGCGGATGCGCCTGATGAACGAATCGTCAATGCCGACGTCCGCCAGCGATCCGGCGAGGCCGCCGACCGCAGCGCCGACCGCCGCGCCCAGCAAGGGGATGAAGAAGAGCAGGCCGAACAGGAACCCCCAGAAGGTTCCGCCCAGGGCCCCCGCACCGGCAAGGTTATGGGTTTGCCGCGTCTTCGGTTTCTTCGCCCCCGCAGGCCAGGACACCACGGCCGCGTCACGGACTTCGATGAGCCCCTTGGTCTGCAGATCCAGCAGGACCCGCTCTGCCTGCTCGGCGCCGTTCTCGTCCTCGAATTTCCACACTGAAAGAGTTGCCACGGCCGTACCTTCCATTTCCCGGCGGAGATGTGAACCTGTTCGAATACTGCCAAGCGGGCCGCTGTTTCGGATCACCCTTTTCGGGTGAACAGGGGCTGGTCCCGCGCCGGGTCCGCCGCCGGAACAGGAGCGCCCGGGTCAGCTGCCGGCGAGCTTGCCGGCCATCCGCTCCCGCATGGCCGCGCTGGCCGAGTTGAGGCCGATGATCTCCACCTCTTTGCCGTGCGCCCGGTACTTCTCGGTGACCGCATCGAGCGCGGCGACGGTCGAGGCGTCCCAGAGGTGCGAGGCGTGCATGTCGATGACGACCTTCCGCGGGTCGCGGGCATAGTCGAACTGGGTGTAGAGGTCGTTGGAGGAGGCGAAGAACAGCTCGCCGTCGACGGCGTAGGCCGCGACCTGCTCGCCGTTGAGTTCGAGCACGGTGCGTTCCACCGTGACGAGATGGGCCACCCGGCGGGCGAAGAGCACCATCGCGGTCAGCACACCGACGCCGACGCCGATCGCGAGGTTGTGGGTGGCCACCGTGACGGCGACCGTGGCCAGCATGACCGCGGTTTCGCTCTTCGGCATCATCTTCAGGGTTGAGGGGCGGATGCTGTGCCAGTCGAAGGTCGCGATGGATACGAAGATCATGACGGCGACCAGAGCGGCCATCGGAATCAGCGCCACGATGTCCCCGAGCGCCACCACGAAGACCAGCAGGAACGTGCCGGCAAGGAAGGTCGAAATGCGGGTTCGGGCGCCGGAGGCCTTCACGTTGATCATGGTCTGGCCGATCATCGCGCAGCCGCCCATGCCGCCGAAGAAGCCGGTGATGATGTTCGCCGCTCCCTGGCCCCAGGATTCGCGGGTCTTGCTCGAGCGCGTGTCCGTGATGTCGTCGACCAGCTTGGCCGTCATCAGGGACTCCAGCAGGCCAACGAAGGCCATCGCGAGGGCGTACGGGAAGACAACCTGCAGGGTGTCCAGGTTCCACGGCACGTTCGGAACGAAGAACGTCGGCAGGCTGTCCGGCAGCTGACCCTTGTCACCCACCGTCGGCACGGTGATGGAGGCCAGGACGGTGATGAGCGTGAGCACCACGATGGCGACCAGCGGCGCAGGCACCGCCGAAGTCAGCCTCGGGAGGCCAAAGACGATCAGCAGTGCCAGGGCGGTGAGCGGGTAGACCAGCCATGGAACGCCGAGGAGTTCGGGCACCTGGGCCAGGAAGACCAGGATGGCCAGGGCATTGACGAACCCGACCATGACCTGGCGGGGGATGAAGCGCATCAGCTTGGCGACGCCGAGCACCGCGAGGACAACCTGGACGACGCCGGCCAGGATCACGGCGGTGATGAAGTAGTCGATGCCGTGGGAGGCGACCAAAGGTGCGACCACGAGGGCAACGGCCCCGGTAGCCGCGGAGATCATCGCCGGCCGCCCGCCCAGGACGGCGATAGAGACCGCCATCGTGAAGGACGCGAAGAGTCCCAGCCGCGGGTCGACCCCCGCGATGATCGAGAAGGCAATCGCCTCGGGGATGAGCGCCAACGCCACGACGAGGCCGCCGAGGACCTCGGTCTTGAGCAGCCGGGGAGACTTCAGGGTGCGCAGCACCGACTGGCGTTCTTCGGGGGTCAGCGCCGGCGCGGCGCCCGTGGTCGCGGCCATGGATTCTTCCTTCACGCGGATAAGTCCTCGTCGGAGTAGCGCAGCGAAAGCCAGTTCTCGCGGCTGGCGAGCGCGGCCCCCTCGGCGTCCCCGGACTCAGCGCAGCTGATGATCCGGGCATGCTGTTCCACCGAGTTGCGGGCGGCCAGGCTGCCGAACCGCTTGCGTTCCACCCGGCGCAGCACCGGGGTCCACTGTTCGAGGACGGCAGCGACGGCGGCGTTTCCGCTGGCCGCCACGAGCACCCCGTGCAGTTGGTCGTCGGCCGCCAGCGCGCGGTCGACGTCCTGCTTCTCCAGGGCATCGGCGAATTCGGTGTTGGCGCCGGCCATGGCCGCGATCTCCGCTTCGCCCACCGACGGCACTGCCAGGCGGGCGGCCAGTTCATGCATGGCGGCGACGACCTGCTGGGCGCTGGCGGTGGATTGCTGGTCATACGGAGCCACCGTGGTGGCCTTGCCAGGTTCGGCGATCACCAGCCCCGCCCGCTCCAGCCGCAGCAGGGCCTCCCGGATCGGAGTCCGGCTGACGCCCAGCCATTCCTCGAGTTCGCTGTCGCGCAGCCGCTCCCCCGGCACGAGGGTGCCGTCGACGATGGCGTCGCGGATGGATTCATACACGTGGTCGCGCAGCAGCGAACGGCGGTGTACGCCGTGTTTCAACGGGATGGGCATGGGTCAATTTTACGGGTGCCGGCTGCCGCCGCATGCAATATATTGGGCCTCAGGCGGGAGACATTGGGCACCCGCAAGAAGTTTCGGACACCCGCAGCACCATTGCTCAGCTTTCTTAGCTTTCGATTGTGGCCGGCGGCGGTGGTGTGTAGCGTGGGGACCAGTGGCCACGGCTGGTCCGCGACGGCGGACCATTGATCCCCACGCTCGATTGATCCCCAGCTCGATTGATCCCCAGCCAAAGGAGGACACCATGGAAACTGTTGAAGAGACCATCGACGTGGCCGTTCCGGTCAGCACGGCCTACAACCAGTGGACCCAGTTCGAGTCCTTCCCGAATTTCATGTCGGGCGTGGAATCCGTCGCCCAGTTGACGGACACGACCAACCACTGGGTCACCAAGATCGGCGGCGTTGAACGTGAGTTCGATGCCGAGATCGTAGAGCAGGTCCCCGACCAGCGGATCGCCTGGCGCAGCATCGACGGCAAGTCCCACGCCGGCACCGTGACGTTCGAGCGGCTGGCCGAGGGCAGCACCCGGGTGAACGTGCGCTTCGCTTGGGATCCCGAGACCTTCGTCGAGAAAACCGGCGCGGCACTGGGCATCGACAGCGCCCGGGTGAAGTCGGACCTGCGCAAGTTCAAGGAGTTTATTGAGTCCCGCGGCGCCGAAACCGGCGCATGGCGCGGCGAGGTGAGCGACAGCGGCCCCACCGGCACCGCCGCCACGGGCCAGGCGGGAACCGGCAGCGTTCCGGAAAGCACGGACCTGCCCGGCACCGGCGGCCCCGGAACCGCCGGCCTCGACGACCTGCCTCCGGGCCGGTCCGTCTAGCCCGCCGTTTCGCAGCGAAAAGGGAAGACGCCTGCAGGGCCGTGCCTTCCGCCCGCACCCGGGATGGAAGGCCCGGCCCTGTCGCACTCCGCAGCAGTCACACTTCGGAACAATCAGCCGATGCGTGCTTGTTGTACGTGTTAGCGTTCAACGTCGCCGCCGCCAACAGGCGCCGGCCAACTGTCCAAAGGATCCGCACTCATGAATCGTCGCCGTCTTTCCCTGCTCGGAGCAGCCGCCGCCCTCACGCTTGCAGTGGCCGGCTGCGGAGGTTCCCAGCCCGCCCAGGACGGCTCGAGCGGTTCCGCCAGCGCTGCCCCCGTCACGCTGGAACAGGTGAAGAAAGACGGCGTACTGACCGTCGGCACGGAAGGCACCTACCGCCCGTTCTCCTTCCACCAGGACGGCGCCGGGGAGCTGACCGGTTACGACGTCGAAGTCATCACCGAGGTCGCGAAGAAACTGGGCGTGGAGCCCAAGTTCGAGGAGACCCAGTGGGACGCGATCTTCGCCGGCCTGGAGGCCGGACGCTTCGAGGTGATCGCCAACCAGGTGACCATCAACGACGAGCGCAAGGCGAAGTACGACTTCTCCGAGCCGTACACCGTCAGCAACGGCGTCATCGTCACCAAGGCGGACAACTCGGACATCACCTCCTTCGCAGACCTGAAGGGCAAGACCACGGCGCAGTCACTGACCAGCAACTGGTACACGCTCGCCAAGGATTCGGGCGCCAACGTAGAGTCCGTCGAAGGCTGGGCCCAGGCCGTCTCCCTCCTGGAGCAGGGCCGCGTCGACGCGACCATCAACGACAACCTCACCTACCTCGACTACCAGTCCACTAACAACAACAAGGACATCAAGGTCGCCGCCACGACGGAGGACCAGTCGAAGGTGGGGCTGGCCTTCCAGAAGGGCAGCACCGACCTGGTGGACGCCGTCGACAAGGCACTGGACGAGCTGCGCGCCGACGGCACCCTGGCCAAGATTTCCGAGAAGTACTTCGGCGAAGACGTCTCCCAGTAGTCAGGTCCGGAAGGCATCTCCCGGTAGGACGCTGCGGCCCGGCCCGTCCCGGCCTCAGGGCTCGGAGACGACGCCGAGCCGCAGTGCCGCGCCTACGTACATGCCCGCGAACGCCCGGGCTGTCTGCTCTACTGCCGAATCGGCCGGCAGGAACGAGCTGGAGTGCAGCGCGCGCGGATGCTCCGGAGCCACCACGCTCTCGTGGCCGTCCACCCCCAGGAAGGCCATCAGCCCCGGTACCTTCTGCGTGAAGAAGGCGAAGTCGTCGGAGCCGCAGCTGCGAAGCGGCTCGCCCAGCCGCAGGCCCGCGCGCTGGACCCACTGTGCGCCGAGCCGGGCCATCTCGTCGTCGTTCACCAACACCGGATCGCCGCGGTCGATGCTTACCACCGCGCGTGCTCCGAAAGCCATTGCCTGGTGCTCGGCGACCTCGCGCAGCCCCCGGTGCATGCGTTCCTGGTCTTCGGCCGTCATGCTCCGCAACGTGCCGGCCAGCACGGCCATGTCCGGTATGACGTTGCGGGCCGTTCCCGCGGACAGCATGCCGACCGTGAGCGTCGCGGCTTCCACCGGGTTGACGCTGCTGCGGACGAGGTCATAGAGGGCGAGCGTGATCCGGGCCGCGATCGGCACTGGATCGACCGCTAGATGCGGATAGGCGCCGTGGCCGCCCCGGCCGTGGACGGTGATCGTGAATTCGTCGTAGGCGGCGTTGACGCTTCCGCCGAGGATGCTGACGGACCCCGCGGGCAGGGCATGGTGCACGTGGACCGCCAGCACCGCCCCGATCCCGGCCGCCTTCAGTCCCCCTTCGTCCACGATGTCGCGCGCACCGGAGGGGTGGCCTTCCTCGCGCGGCTGGGCGATCGCCACCACCGCGGCGGGCAGCCGGACCCTGCCGGCGGCACGCACGAACGCGACCATGGCGGCCTGGTGCACATCGTGCCCGCAGGCGTGCATGACGCCGTTCTCCGCGGCCCACTCGACCCCGGTGGCCTCGTACAGCGGCAGCGCGTCCAGCTCGGCCCGGACCCCCACGGCGGGACCGAAATCCGGCCCGGTGCGCGCCAGGAAGCCGGTCCCCGCAATGGACCGGACGGGCAGTCCCAGCGCCGTGGCCAGGGTGGCCGCGGCCGGCGCCTCCTTCCCGGACAGGCAGGGGTACTGGTGCAGGCTGTGGCGAAGGGCGACGGCGGCGTCCAGCTCGCCGTCCAGCGCCTTGTTCAGCGCCTCGAACAGTTCCCCGGCAGAGTGGATCATGGGCCCTCCAACCCGCATGCGCGCTCCGCGTGGCGGAGCTGCTGAACCCGGCGATACGTTGGCATCCCGCTGGATCCGGTCACGCGCGATGGGCTGATTAAACTACTTCCGGCGTGCCGCGGGAAGGGCCGGGGCGGCCCGCTTCCGCCCGTGCACTAGCCTGAACCTATGGATGTGGACTGGGAGCTGTTCTGGACGTCGCTTTGGCCGATTGTCCAGGGCGGCCTGACGGGGACCATTCCGCTGTCCCTGGCCAGCTTCGCCCTCGGGCTGCTGCTGGCCCTGGTGGTGGCCCTCATGCGGCTGAGCGGCAACGCGGTCCTGGCCGCCCTCGGCCGCGCCTACGTATCGATCATCCGCGGCACGCCCCTCCTGGTCCAGCTGTTCGTGATCTTCTACGGGCTGCCCTCGATCGGCATCGTGATCCCGCCGTGGCCCAGCGCCATCATCGCCTTCTCGCTCAATGTCGGCGGCTATGCAGCGGAGATCATCCGCGCCGCCATCCTCTCCGTACCCAAGGGCCAGTGGGAGGCCGGGCACACAATCGGCATGTCGAGAGGACTGACGCTCCGCCGGGTCATCCTGCCGCAGGCCGCGCGGGTCTCGGTCCCGCCGCTGTCCAACACGTTCATCTCGCTCGTCAAAGACACCTCGCTCGCGTCGCTGATCCTGGTGACCGAGCTGTTCCGGCAGGCGCAGGAAATCGCGGCGTTCAGCCAGGAATTCATGCTCTTGTACCTGGAGGCCGCCCTGGTCTACTGGGTCTTCTGCCTGGTGCTCTCCAGCGGACAGACCCGGCTTGAAAGGAGGCTGGGCCGCTATGTCGCCCACTGATCCCCGCACCCCGTCCGAGGGCGGCACCCCGTCCGACCCCCGCACCCAATCCGAGGGCGGCGGCGCCAACGATCCGATCGTGGCCGTGACGGAGCTGCGCAAGTCCTTCGGCGAGAACCACGTGCTCAAATCGATCGACCTGTCGGTCGCGCAGGGACAGGTTCTGGCGCTGATCGGCCCCTCCGGTTCAGGCAAGACCACCGTGCTGCGCTGCCTGAACGGCCTGGAAATTCCCGACGGCGGACGGGTCGCCTTCCGCGCCGGACCTTCCGTCGAGTTCGGTCGGCCGGTCTCCCGCCGCCAGCTGGCCGCCCTGCGCGACCGCTCCGGCATGGTGTTCCAGCACTACAACCTGTTCCCGCACCGCACCGTACTGGAGAACGTCATCGAGGGCCCCGTCCAGGTACAGAAGCGGCCGAAGGATGAGGCCGTCCGGGAGGCCGAGGACCTCCTGCGCCGGGTCGGCCTGCAGGACAAGAAGGACCAGTATCCGCACCAGCTTTCCGGCGGACAGCAGCAGCGCGTCGGCATCGTCCGCGCACTGGCGCTCAAACCCGCCCTGCTGCTATTCGACGAGCCGACCTCGGCACTTGACCCGGAACTGGTGGGCGAGGTGCTGCACGTCATTAAGGAACTCGCCGACGAAGGCTGGACGATGGTGATGGTCACCCACGAGCTGGCCTTCGCGCGCGAAGTGGCCACCGAAGTCGTCTTCATGGACGGCGGCGTCGTCGTTGAGCGCGGCCACCCGGACCAGGTGCTGCGCGACCCGCGCGAAGAGCGGACCCGCCAGTTCGTGCACCGGCTGCTCAATCCCTTCTAAGTACCGCCGCTGCCAAGCCCCCCTCCGAGCAACCTTCCGAGCACCGCGCCAGGCTCCTGCCCGCAGTCCTTAAAACAGCCGAGCCGGCCGGCAGTCCCCCCGACTACCGACCGGCTCTATGTTGCTTGCAGCGGTTAGCTGTTGCGGCGCTTGAGCGCGACAGTTCCGGCAGCGCCGGCGACCAGGAGCAGGCCCGCTCCGCCGATGCCCCACAGGACAGCGGGATCGGTCTCAGTGGTGGCGCCGGAACGGTCCACGTCCAGCTTCTCCGGGCCCTTGCCCGCAGCGCCTGCTCCGCCGGTCACGACGATGGAGGCCGTGCCGACGACGCCGGTCTCGTCACCGGTGACGGTCACCCAGTGGCGGCCCGCCTTCTCGAACGTGACCTCTTCGGAGACCTCGCCCTCGGCGTTTGCGGCGGTGTCGATGGACTGATCGCCCTTGGTGTTCTGGGCCGACTGGTTCTGGGCCACGTAGACGGTGGCTTCTTCATTGGCTTCCAGGCCGCTCGCCGTAACCACGACGCTCTCGCCGGCGGCGACGCGCGCGTCGGAGACGGTGACGGACTGCTCGGGTGCAGGGTAGTCGGCGGTGTTGGCATGGGCCGCCGTTCCTGAGGTGAACGCGATGGCCAAGGCCAGCGTCACGGTTGAAAGAGTCTTCTTCATAGCTTGATACTCGCTTCAGTTAGGGGGTGTCAGAATCGAAATCAAAACGATCGTTCTTCGGGCAGAGAAAACGGCACAGCTGGGGACTGCACCGTCTTGTCGAATGTATCGTTTAACTTCGCATCTTCCGAGACCCGGAGGCAGAATTCGGCCGATGTTGCGCAAAGTTCACTTTCGCCCGCAACGGCCCGCGCCGCCGTCGTTCTTTCCTGCTTGCCGGGCGTTACCGCGGACTCGGCGTGCCGGGACATAGTCTGTATAGGACCCGATTCTGAGACTGTGAAGGAGTATTCCTTGCTTGCGATCGACCTGCTGCCAGACACGATGGTGACGCAGTCGGCCATGCTGCTGCTGGCCTTCGTGCTCTCCGCGGTCGTGGGAATCGAGCGCGAGCGCAAACTCAAGAGCGCCGGACTCCGAACACACACACTGGTGGGGCTGGGGTCGGCGCTGTTCACCTTGGTCTCCGCCTACGGCTTCGAGAACGTGATCGGCAGCGACGTGGTCCTGGACCCCTCCCGCATCGCGGCTCAGATCGTCACCGGCATCGGCTTCCTGGGCGCCGGTGTCATCTTCGTCCGGCGCAACGCCGTGTCCGGCCTGACCACCGCCGCGTCCATCTGGATGACCGCAGCCATCGGTATGGCCTGCGCGGCCGGCATGCCGCTCATCGCGGTTCTGGCGACCCTGCTGCACCTGGCCACCGTCGTCGTCCTGGCGACGGTCGGAAAGTGGGTCTCCCCCGGCGACAAGGTCCGCGACTTCAGCGTGGAGGTGCAGGACGAAGAGGGCGTGCTGCAGCGCGTGGTGGATCGGGCAGCCGAACTGGGTTTCGAGGCCGCTTTGAGCCGCACGCGGCGCTTCCGCCGCGACGACGGCCAGGCCATGCTGCATGCGGACCTGCGGATCCAGCACGCCGCCGGATCCCTCGACAAGCTGGTGCAGGGCCTGTGCGCCATGGAAAAGGTCTCCGCGGTCCAGGTGGTCAGCGACGAGAACACCTGATGGGATAATTCGATCCATGACCTTCGCGATCGCCTATCAGGGAGAACCCGGCTCCAATTCCCACATGGCCTGCACTGAAGTGCGCCCGGATTGGGAGGCCGTGCCATGCGCCAGCTTCGAGGACACCTTCGCCAAGGTCGCCAGCGGAGAAGCCCAGCTGGCGATGATCCCGATCGACAACTCGATCGCCGGACGGGTGGCGGACATCCACGCGATGCTTCCGGAAACCTCGCTGCAGATCATCGGCGAGCATTTCCTGCGCATCCGCTTCAGCCTGCTCGGCATCCCCGGATCCAGTATTGAACAGGCCCGCGAAGTGCACAGCCATATCCACGCGCTCGGCCAGTGCCGCAAGCTCATCCGCCAGCACGGCCTGAAGCCCGTTATCGCCGGGGACACGGCAGGCTCCGCGCGCGAAGTCAGCCAGTGGCAGGATCCAACCAAGGTCTCCCTCGCCCCGCCGATGGCCGCGGAGCTGTACGGGCTGGATGTGCTCGCCACCGACGCCGAAGACGACCCGACCAACACCACCCGGTTCATCCTGCTCGCGGACAAGAGCCCGATCCCCACCCGCGCAGAGCTGCCCGGCCCGGCCGTTACCAGCTTCGTCTTCCGGGTCCGCAACGTGCCGGCCGCGCTCTATAAGGCGCTGGGCGGGTTTGCCACTAACGGCATCAACATGACCCGCTTGGAAAGCTACATGGAGGGCAACGAGTTCGCTGCCACTAAGTTCATGGTGGACGTCGAAGGCCATCCCGAGGACCCCGCCATGGTTCACGCCTTTGAGGAGCTGGAGTTCTTCACCACCAAGATCAAGATCCTTGGGGTCTACCCGGCGGCACCCTTCCGGCTTTCGCACGGCGGCAGCAACAACTAACGACGGCGGGGCCTCGCTTCGTTGCCGTTTTCGGCTGCCGTTGGTCCCGGCCATTCATAGTGTGCCCCGGTGTTTCTTCCGCCAGCCCAAGACATCCGGGCAAACTAGCTGATCGGTGGCCGGCTTACCGCCGGCGGAGTAAGACCCCCCTGCCTGCATCTCCAATTATCCGGCTGGATTACTGGCCCGATTGGCAGGCCTCTCCGCTCATTGGACCCGCGCTGGTCCCGACAGCGGGTTGGCGCGCGTGACAGAGGCCGGAGACCTAACGCATCTGGAGACCGCAGACTTGCCGCGCACGTGGACACCGGACATCTGCACACAGCCTAGAAGGGTGGTGGGGTGGTGTCGTTGTAGGGGTCTGGTGGCGGGGGTGGGGGTGGTTGGAGGCCGTGGCTGATCCAGGAGCCGTCGGGGTAGCTGGTGTAGGTTTGGCCGGTCCTGGTTTGGTGGCGGATGACGCCGTGGGGTTGCTGGGTGGTGTGCCAGTCGTCGTTGTGTTTGGCCAGGTGGTCCGGCTTGCAGCGCAGGGCGAGGTTGTCCAGTTCGGTTTTGCCGCCGTGTTCCCAGGCCAGGGTGTGGTCGAGTTCGCAGTGCTTCCAGTGGGTGCGGCAGCCCAGTCCGCGGCAGGTTTGATCGCGTAGGCGGATTTCTCGTTTGAGCCATTCGGGCGGGTGGCGCATTTCGCGGGCCACGATCACGGCTTTGTTGTGTTCGTCGGTGATGACCG
>NZ_BRVS01000038.1 GCF_026011795.1 Arthrobacter mangrovi
CTGAATAAATGTAACGGGCGAGATCTTGTGCGGCGGGTAGGAGTGGAACCAAGGGACATATGAAACTCCTTGCAGAGTCAGGGGAGGTCCAAGGCGCACGGCCCGCGGCGGAACCAGTGCCCACGGGCCAGCTGGAGCGACGGCTGTGCTGATCGGGCCGGATGAACCTTCCTCCGGCCGGAGCTTGACTCCTCCGTGTTGGATTTCTGGGATGACAGGGGAAATCCCGCCGGCCGCAGAGGATCCCTCCCGACTGTCGCAGCCGCGGGGGCGTGCCACGGGTTTCCGCCGCACACGGTGCGGCGGAAACGTTACTGCCGAGGCTGGACGGGGCTGGGGCGCCGGATCATGGTGAGGATGTCGCGCCGATGCCCGGCAAACTGCGGCTCGCTCTTGGTGGTCACCTGGTCCCGGTCGCGGGGCAGGTCGATGTTGACGATCTGGCGCACGGTGCTTGGGGCGGAGGACATCACGATGACTTGGTCGCTGAGATATACGGCTTCGTCGACATCGTGGGTCACGAACAATACGGTGGCTCCGCTGTTGCGCTGAATGCTGAGGGTGAGGTCCTCCAGGTCCGCGCGGGTCTGTGCGTCGACGGAGGCGAAGGGCTCATCCATGAGGAGGATCGCGGGACGGTAGGCAACCGCCCTGGCGATCGCTACACGCTGCTGCATGCCTCCGGAGAGCTGCCAAGGGTATTGCTTGTGACAGTGGCCGAGGCCGACCGCTTCGAGCGCTTCATCTACGCGCTTCCTGATCTCGGAGGAGTGGACGCGCCCCTCGAGGGGGAGCCCGACGTTCCGTTCGATGGTGAACCACGGCATAAGGGAGGCTCGGTAGTCCTGAAAAACCAGTGCCATGCTTTCGGGCGGTCCGTCCACGGGGACTCCGTCCACGGCTACGGAGCCGCTGGTGGGCTTCAGCAGGCCGCACAGGCATTTGAGGAGCGTGGTTTTTCCGGCGCCGGAGGGACCGACGATGCTGACGAAGCGCCCTTCGCCGACTTCGAAGTCGAGGCCGCCGATGGCTTGGACCGCTTTGCTGCCCTGACCGTAGGTCTTGGTCATGTTGGTTACCTTGAGCATGGCTGTTTCCTTTTCGGGTTCGGCTTGTCGCTAGTTCCGGCCGGCGCCGCTTCTGAAATCCGGATGCCAGCGCAGGATGCGGCGCTGAACCAGGAGGAAGAGCGCTGTGAGGGCGTATCCCAGGATCCCGAGCAGGAACATTCCGGACCACATGGACGAGATGTCGAGGGTGCGTTGGGACTGGATGATGTAGTGGCCGAGGCCGTTGGTTGCGGCGACCATCTCGCTGATGACCATCAGCAGCAGGGAGATCGACAGGCAGGTGCGGACCCCGGCGAAGATGTGCGGGGAGGCCGAAGGCAGCACGACGGTGCGGAGCCTTTTCCAGGGGCTGAGCCGGTAGACGACGGCGGCGTCCCTGAGCGTTGAGTCCACCGAACGGACACCGTCCTCAGTGCTGAGTACGACGGGCCAGACGGCTCCGAGGACAATGAGGAAGATTTTGCCGGAGTCCCCGAGGCCGAAGAGAAGGAGCGCGACGGGGATCAGCGCCGGCGGCGGGACGGCCCGGAGGAACTGCAGGACGGGGTCCAGGTAGTGCCGCAGTTGTGTTGAGAGGCCTACCGCGGTGCCAATCGCGATTCCTAGGGCGGTCGCCAGGAGGAACCCGCCGGCCATCCGCAGCAGGCTGGGCAGCACGTCGGCTCGGATTCCCTCGGGAGTCCACTTCTCCAGGAATGCTTCCCACATATCGCCCAGCGGGGGCCAGAAGGGGTGGTCGCTGTTGGCTGAGACGAACCACCAGCCGGCGATGAGGGCGACCGGGACGGCGATCTCTATTAGGAGATATGACCGTTGGCGCATTAGATGGCTCCTTCGCGGTGGAGGACGTGCCAGCCGAGCAGCCGCTTCTCGATGCGGCGAATGGCGATGTTGATGAGCACTCCCAGGATGCCGGCGAAGCCTATGTAGGCATACATGGCGTCGTAGACGCCGGCAGTTTGCGCGTTGTAGATCCGCTCGCCGATGCCAGGGGCGCCGCCGACGAGTTCCGCGACGACGGCCACGATCAGGGCAATGGATGACGAGATCCTGAAACCCGTGGCGATGAAGGGCATGGTGGCCGGCAGGAAGACTTTCCGCACCCGGGCGGCGAGGCCCAGGTGGTAGACCTGCGCGGTGTCAACGGTGACCGGCTCTATCGCCTTAACCCCATAGTAGGTCTGGTAAAGCAGGGGCCAAACGGCGGCCAAGGTGATCATCCAGACCTTCATGGGCATGGTCGGACCGAACATGAGCAACAGCAGCGGCAGGAACGTGACTCCGGGAATGGGCCGGAGGAACTCGAAGACCGGACGCACCCCTCGGTACACGGGCTCGGCCCGTCCGATCAGGACACCGACGGGGATGGCCAGGGCGGCCACGACAAGCATGCCCAGGATCCAGCCCTGGAGCGTCAGGAGCACGGGCTCGAGGATGCGGCCGGTGGCCACCTCCTGGCCCATGACCATCAGGACGTCGGAGGCGGGGGGAAGGGTTGCCGCGTCGAAGAGTCCGGAGCGGGCCAGGATCTCCCAGACGATGAGGCTGCACGCGACGCCGATGAGGCCTCGGGTGAAGGACGGGGTGCCGCGCGAGCCTTTGGTATTCCCGCTACGGCCGAGCCCGTTCCGCGCAGGGTGGGTGGTCGTTGTCACTGCTGCTCCCAGAAGATCTCGTTCAGGTCGAAGTCGTTCTGCAGGAACCCGTAGCGCTTCATTGCGTCCCGGGTGCTCTCCATTCCCTCGCGCTGGAGCGTCGAGCCGTAGGCGGGAAGGAGCATCTTCGCGCTCACCTCGGGCGGCACTTCGGAATATTCGGAGATGACGTCCCGGACCTCGTCCGGGTTTTGCGAGGCATACTCGAGGCTTTGCGTCATCGCGGCCGAGAATTTCTGCACGACCTCAGGATCGGACTTGGCCATCCGGTCGCTGGTGAAGAAGGCGGTGATCGGTGCGCCCGGCGGCAGAGCGCGGTCCACCTCGGCGATGCTCGTTGCGCCTTCCTCCAGGGCTGTGCTGAGGAAGGGCTCGACGGCGGCGATCGCGTCGACATCGCCGCGTTCCAGCGCAGCGGGCATCTCGGCGAAGGGAACCTCGACGAACTTGGTGCTTTCCGCGTCAATACCGGCGGATTCAAGGTGCCAGCGTGTCATCAGCTCCAGCTGGGCCTTGAGCGCGTTGACGGCAACGGTCTTGCCTTCCAGATCCTTCTCGGAGGAGATGCCGCTGGATGGATCGACGAGGAGCTGAACGCTGGAATCGTGTGAGGCTTCCGGGGCAACGGACGATGGCGAGACCACGGACACGTCGAGCTTCTGGCCCTGGGCCACGAGCAGGGGCGGCACGGCAACACCGGCGAAATCCGTGGACCCGGAAAGGACGGCGGTGATGGTTTCAGTACCGACGCGCCCCGAGGCGAATTCGACGGACAGGCCCTGGTCCTCGAAGAAGCCCTTTTCCACTCCCAGATACAGGGGCGCGTAGTCGGCGACCGGCGCCGTGGCCACCGTGATCGCTTCCACGCCCCCACTGGCCGTTTCGCCCGATCCGCCGCAGGCGGACAGTGCCAGAGAGGCGGGCAATACGATGGCGGCGAATCCGATGTGGCGCTTGCGCATGATGCTCCTAGGAAATGGTTGACCGGATATGGCCTCCATCACACCATGTCACTGGCACCGCCGGAAGAATGGGATTTCCTACGACGGCCATAGATTCTTCCTATGCCGTGCAGGTTCCCGTGCCTTTGGTTGCCAATCCGACGAATGCCCGGGCGGCAGGACTGAGGGACCGGCGACGGTGGACCAGTGTGACCTGGTGCAGCAGGGGAGGGTTCAAGGGGCGGACCCTCGCGCCCTGGGCGGCCAGCGGCTCGGAGATGGGGCGGCGCAGCAAGGCAGCGCCGGCGCCTGCCATGACGAAGTCCGCGATGGCCGTCCGGTGGTCCGATTCGACGCACACGCGCAGCTGTTTCCCGGTGCGGGAAAAGATCTGCTCCAGCTTTGACCGTGAAACCGACCTCCCGGGCGGGCTGGTGACGAATTCGAAGAGCGAGAGGTCTTCCCAGGAGACCGGGCCCGACCCCACCGCTGCGCCTGGTGGCAAAACGAGGACAATCTCCTGTCCGGCGAGCTCATGGATGCAGAGTTCGGGTTCTGGCGTCATGTCCTCCACAAGCCCGATCTCGCAGCGGCCGCTGCGCACGTAGGCCGGAGCGTCGGAAACATCCGGGGGGTCGATTACCCGGACCTGCACATCTGGAAAGGACCTGCGGTAGGAGCCCACAAACGAAGCCAGGGGGTCAATGGCCAGGGCCGGTACGGAGACGATGTCCAGGGTGCCGCCGCGCAGGCCCAGCACGTGGCCGACGGACTCCAGGGCCACGGAAAGGTCCCGCAGCACCTGCCGTGCCGGTTCGATCAGTGCCTCCCCAGCAGCGGTCGGGCGGACCCCCCTAGTGGAGCGGAGGAACAGTTCGCCCCTCACTTCCCGCTCCAGCTGCTTGATGGCTTGGGACACGGATGGCTGGGCCAGGTGCAGTGCCTCCGCGGCACGGGAAATGCTCTCGTTCTCCACAACGGACAGGAATATCTCCAATTGACGGCGATCCATAGATGGATTCTATGTCTGCTATCAGGTCCTTGTCTTCGACACTATGGGAGGCATGTGTTGCGATAGTCGACAGCAGCGACGACACCTAAAAAGGCAGGGACATGAGCACGCACAACGTCTTGCTCTTAATGAGCGATCAGCATTCCCCATACATCATGGGATGCTACGGAAACGACCATGCCAGTACCCCGAACCTGGATGCATTGGCGGCACGAGGCACAGTGTTCGACGCCGCCTATACTCCCTCCCCCATTTGCGTGCCCGCCCGGGCCTCGCTGGCCACCGGACGTTTCGCTCATGACACCGGAAACTGGGACAACGCGGCCCCTTTCACGGGCACCGAGGCCGCCAGCTGGGCGACGCGGCTGGGGGAAAACGGGATTCCGGTCACCACCTTCGGCAAGCTGCATTACCGGGCACCGGAGGATCCGACAGGGTTCAAAAACCAGGTCCTGCCCCTCCATGTGAAGAACGGGGTGGGTGACCTTACCCAGCTCCTGCGCGGAGAGCAGCCGCCCACTCCGGGACTTCGTGCCATGGTCGAACAGGCCGGACCAGGGGAGAGCGACTACACGCGCTACGACCGCGACGTGGCCGTAGCTGCCGCAGAATGGATCGTGCAGCAGCCATCGAGCGGGCAGCCCTGGTGCGCTGTCGTCTCGCTGGTCTCCCCTCACTACCCGCTCATCGCGCCGGTGGAGTACTACGAGCGGTTCATCAAGGAGGACCTTCCCCCGCGCCCAGGCTCTGATCCGCGGCAGTGGGACCACCATCCGGCGCCTTCGGAATACCGGAGCAAGAGCTGCCTCGACGAACCCCTCGATCCGGAAACGGTCCGCCGGGCCACCGCCGCATACTACGCGTTGGTCGCCTTTATGGATGCGCAAATGGGGCGGGTCCTGAAAGCCTTGAAAGACTCCGGGCAGACGGAGAACACGACCGTGATCTATCTATCGGATCACGGTGAATCGCTCGGCTCCCATGGCTTCTGGTTCAAAAGCACCCTGCATGAGACCGCCGTCAGGGTGCCCATGATCATCGCGGACGCCGCTGTGAAAGGCCGCCGGCGCTGCACAACTCCGGCCAGCCTAGTCGATGTGTTCCCTACGATGCTGGAGCAGTTCGGGGTGCCGCTGTCGCCGGAGGACAAAGGCATCAGGGGCACGTCGCTGCGGCGGCTGGCCCGGGAACCGGAGGATCCCGAACGCCAGGTCTTCGCCGAATACCATGCGGTGCATTCCAGCTCGGCATCATTCGCCCTGCGGCGCGGACGCTGGAAGCTGCACCACCACGTGGGCCACCCATCCCGGCTCTTCAACCTAGTCACAGACCCGGACGAACTGCACGACCTCGCCGGCAAGCCCGAGTTCGCGCCCGTGCTCGCTCAGCTGGAGGAAGACCTCTCCGGCATTGTGCCGCCACACGAGCTGGATGTCACGGTAAAGAAGGACCAAGCCGAGCGGATGGAGCGCGCCGGTGGCCGCGAGGCCGTCCTGGCCACGCAGTTCGCCGCGCCCTATACGCCCGTACCTGCCGCCCGCGCCTGAACCCGGAAGCCGGCCCGGCAGGGCAGAGTTGAACGCAGAAAGGAACAACCCAAGCCTGCCACTGCTGCACCGCCTACTGTCTTGGTACATCCTCCCCGGAACCTAGCGGTGGAACTTGGCCCCCGCTCCGGGGCGCGAGCGGCGGTCGGACGTCCTATTGCCCGGACGCGCCTGCTTCAAGCGTGCCCGCGGCGATGGCGTTTCGCTTCAGCGAAAAACACAAATAACCCGAGGAGACCCGATGCAGACCACACAACTTCGCAGATACACCATCCGGCCAGACGCCCACCAGGACTTCGTGAACTTCTGGCGTCAAAACGTCACGACGCTGCGCCGCGATGCCGGATTCACGATTGAATTCGCGGTCATGGACGAGCAGGCCTCCGAGTTTATCTGGGCTGTGAGCGCCCCAGGCGACAAGAAGGCCTTCCAGAAGCTTGAAGCGACCTACAACGCCTCCCCGACCCGGACAGCAGTATTTGCCAACATCCCCGGCTGGGTGACTGCCGTCCAGATCTCCTTCATCCAGCCCGCTTACTAGCTCCGGCATCGGAACCCGCACGACGCAGGAAGCATCCCCTGATCGCGGACCACAGGTTCCCACCCAGAACCCTAACCACCCTCAGCAGACTGCTGTCTAAGCGACCTGCTCCGTCGAACTCCCATGAAGTGGCAGGGCCCATGCCTTGACGAAGGGTCATGTTGCTTCGAGGCAGACTGACCCGTCTTCCTCGGAGCTTATGCCGAACAGGACCCTACTGGTGACCCGGCGTCTTGAAGACCGACGAATGGGCGAGCTAGTGGCGTATGCGGTCGCATACCATCCGCCGCATGTAGGCCGTTGCACAGCTCGGCTGCCTCTGAATCAGCCAGTTGCGGCGCTTCCATCTCGACCGGGCCCGCGACATCCCTCCATTCGCGTAAGGTGCAAGACTTTCGCTTTATACGGATAGCCCTAGTCAGAGCTGAACAAGCAGGCCACATTCCTGGCTCCCGCACTGTCCGGACAGACACAAACTGTAAACGTGCCATGCCTTATACGCGCTGAAGCCGCCCGGCAAAAACTGCGCTACTCCAAGGCAAGCCAGCGAAGTCGGAACCGAGCCGCACAGGGAACCGTCTCTCAATCCGTCGAATTCGCGCTGAAGGCGATTCGCCGGACTCGACTGTCATATGCGCCGTTATCGGCGTGAGTTCACTCGATGAACTCTACTGTGGGCGAGGAGGGCCTGACGTCGTCATTGGAAGTGCGCTTTCTATCGATGATCCTCTTAGCTTCACCGATGAACCGTTTGGCTCCCTCGTAGCTCAGAGCATCCACCGACCCCATGCTTTTCAGGATTTTCCTGGTCCTTAGTCGACGCCATGTTTGCAGGAGACCGATGGTGCCTAGTCCTAGCGCCGCGGCTACCCAGATGCCGAAGACAACGACGGTCATGGGACTGTGATCGTCGGATAGAGCTTGCTGCAAGTAGGCATTGTTGAGGAGGGGAACGAACATCATGCAGGCGTACGCGATAAGAAGCACTCCCGTTAGGGAACCTGGGCGGGATAGCCGGCTCACCGACTCCAGATACAGAACAGCGTTGAGACGCTTTTCCTTATCCAAAGTGTCTAGCATCTGCCGGTGAGTTCTTCCTGCTGATTCTGAGGCATCCTGACCTGTAAGCGGTCCCCACTCTCGAAGGAGCTCAGAGGTTTTGGCGAGGCCCTGCATGTTCTCGAGATATCTTTTGCCTTGGCTGCTCCTGATCATATGAACAGCAGTGACCACTCCGACGACGAGAGACCCCAGTCCCACAAGGTTCGTGAACAATTCCCAGTTCATGCTTTCCTTTCAAGCAATACTTCGCGTCCCTGTAACGCACCGCCCGCCAGGGGCCGGATCTTGTGGGGGCATCGATGATGGTGAGGCACGGCATCGTACGACACCGTGCCTCTTTGAGTCCCAGGACTGGTGGAAGTCCCGAGAACATCTAGAATCGCGGCAGCGACAACAGGTTGTTATTCCATCGTCCATCTGCATAGGTCCGTAGATAGGGCGCGGCATTATCCGGCTTGATAACTCCGACCGGCACTGTTGAAGCGCCTGCTCCCACGTACGCCCGGCCCTTTTTCACATCAATCCAATGGACCATGGTGGGCTTGTCACTGGTCCCGGTTTTCCCGTCCGAGCTGTTAACCCACCTGTACTTGGTGATGTGCCGGTGATCTTCCGTTGTTCCTTCAACGTGGACGTGTGTGATTTCAACTGCCATGATCTGCTCCTGAGCTTTGACTGTTCGATGGAGGCCATCGGGTGATTGCGCTGCAGTTCAACGATCCCTCGGTGATTGCAGGTAACGGGGACGGGCTTTCTTCCCGCCCCCGCCCGGTCCTTCAGACCTTCTGAGTGATAGTCCCGCCTGGGTTACGTCGTGCCGTTGCCTGCGTAACGAAGCGGCCGGTGGAGGCCGAACGCTGCACGCTTCGGCTATTCGTCGTGCCGGAGCCGACCCGCTCAGTCGTTGTCGTTCGTGGAGACCTGGCTGCGGTGGCCTTGCTGACAAAGCGGCCAGTGCGCGCGCTGCGGCTAACGGATCTTGCCATGGTGTCCTCCTCAGAACACTCAGCCGAGGGGAGGGAAGCCATCTTGGCCGCCTGTGACTCCGTTAGAATCGCTAGTACCACTAACCATGGAACTTGCGGTTCTTACCTCGAGTTGCTGGGCGGGTCCGGTGCAACGGGCCCGCCTTTCGCATGTCAGGACTACTGACACGTTTAACTTACTCGCATCATATCTTCAGGGCAAGTCTGAAGACAGATAGCGAGATTGTGGGTATGATAGTCGCATGACATGAGGTAGTTCGCTTCTCCTGTAGCCTGTAATTCACGCGAGGGGTGAAGGACGGCATACAGCATGCAGGTGGACTACGAGGATGAGGATCTGAGGAGTCTCGCTTATGTCGCCAACTACCGGACCTCCCGTTGGGCTCCCAATGTGACGAAGGCTTATCGGCGACGAATTCAACAGCTGCACGCAGCGGCTAGCGACCAAGATCTGAGAGCCCTTAAATCCCTTCACCTTGAGAAGCTGAAGGGCGACCGTGACGGAACATGGTCTATCCGAATTGATAAAAAATACAGACTTATTCTGCGGTTTGAAACCAACGATGGCGGGCGAATGGCCATCGTGATTGAAGCCGTTGACTACCACTGAAGGAGTGATACTCGTGGCCCCCGAGCTCGTTGAAGCATTCCCTCCCGGAGAATTCCTTGCCGAGGAGCTCGAAGCACGCCATTGGTCGCAGAGTGACTTTGCGCAGATTCTCGGACGCCCCGCTCAGTTTGTCTCGGAGATAATCGCGGGGAAAAAGGAAATCACCAGGGAGTCCGCAGCCCAGATTGCTGCTGCCCTCGACACGACCCCCGAATACTGGCTGAACCTTCAGAACTCGTATCTGCTCTGGAACCAGGCGCAGGATGACGACACTCGCCAGGAACTGGACGACGTCCGCCTTCGGGCTCGGATGAACGAGCTGGCGCCGGTAGCTTTGCTGCGAAAGCGCGGCATACTCACCGGCGAATCCATAGCCGAGCAGGCCAGCGAGCTAGTTAATCTGTTCCAAATAGATCACATCGAGGACACTCCCGGTTTCCTGGCCGCCGCACGCCGCTCCAATCGTGAAGAAGAGCCCACGCCGGCGCAAAAGGCGTGGCTCGCGTGCGCTCATAGACAGGCACAAAAACTCCAAGTCGATGAATACGATCCTCAGGGTCTGACGGAACTAGCGGAAAGGCTGTCCGGCTTCGTTGCCGATCACGAAAATTTTGCGACTCTTCCCGGTAAGTTCGCGGCGGTGGGAGTGCGCCTCGTCTACGTAGCGGCTTTCCCTGGAAGTAAGCTCAACGGTGCCTCTTTTCTGTTGGACGATGATCCTAAGCAGCCAGTAATCGCGCTATCCGGACGAGGCAAACGCCTTGACGTCGTCCTCTTCACACTCCTGCACGAAGTAGCTCATATCGTGCTGGGCCACGTCTCTCCCGAGCGGCTTGTGATCGATGAAGACTCTTCTGAAGAGCCGGCTGAGAAGGAAGCCGACCAACAGGCCGGCCAGTGGCAGATTCCCGGCGGACTGCCGACCGCCCCATCGGCCGTACGCAGAGGGTGGATTCAAACCCAGGCAGAGCGAGTTGGGGTTCATCCAGTTGTTGTGTTGGGCCGGCTCCAGCGAGACAAAGCAATAGATTACAGAACAGCATTGGCGAAGGGGGCGCCGACGGTTACGGCGCAACTAGAACGCTGGGGTTAGATTCCGAGGCCATCCTCGAGTGGCCCGATGTCGGCATATGCGCCGTTATCGGCTTCAGCCGTCCGACTGCGACGCCTTTCAATGTGTCTGTACCAATGCCAGTGCATGATTTCGAGGTTTGTCTCTGAACAGGTGGCTGAACTGACTATGCTTGGGGTCGGCCATCCCGGCGGTGTAACAGCGGACTGGTATAGCCCGTGGAGAGGAGACGGTTTTGGGTGAGGGGCCGGATACGTACAGGTTCGAGGGCATTCCGTTGACGCCAAATGTGATCGCCGAGCTCGCCCAGGAGCTTATGGCAGAGAGCATTTTCCGGCGCTCGGATCTCATTGAGCGGGTGCAGGAGTACCATACGGCGCGCGGAGGTGCCCTGACAACCTCAGACGTCACCTCGATGACCAAGAAGGCCTTGCAAACCCTTACTCGGACTGGGGCGCTCGAGCCGGCCGGAACCTACGGCAGATGGCGCTGGCTCCAGGACCGCACAATCGCACCCGTTGAACTGGGACTGGACGAGTTCAGTGGAGAAGGCCGTGAGGATGACGAGATTGACTTTGCTTCCGACGCCGTCGTAGATGGAATTGGACAGGGGTCTGTCTACGCCTACTACTTTCCGAGTTACAAAGAACTTGCGTGCTTGAAGAATGAAGATCGCTGGCCTCTGAAGGTAGGCATGACGTCGCTGAGCGATGCACACATTCGCATCACAGATCAGCAAGGTACGGCTCTGCCCGAGGCGCCAGTCGTCGCCTATATCCGCCGCACCGACACACCTAGGAAGCTCGAGCAGGCGCTTCACTCGGTTCTTTTTTTCAGGGGACAGCAGCTCGAAGATGCACCTGGGTCAGAATGGTTTTGGTCCAACCCAGAAGAGATCAAGTCGATTGTTGATTGGGTGTTCGCTCGAGAATGGCAGTAGCCCTCTGAGGTAGCTGTGAGTCGAGGAGTTCGCTGGGCCGTCTCGCTCCCCATGCGAAGGTTGGGCACCGTTCAGTGATAAGCACTAAGATTCCTTTTTTCGATGCGCTGGACCCCAATGCATTGCGAACTTCCAGCCTTGTGGAGCGTTGTACGGTTGCAATTCTCTCCGTACGATCCCGATTGGCCAACCCCATAGGAACTCCACGAGTATTCCGATAGCTGGCCATGCGGCTGGATTCCTCTCCTGTTGCTTTATCGCTACCTTCGTGAGGTTGTTCTTGAGCTTTCTTCCCCAACCATGGCTGTCGAACCACATTCTCCGTCGACTTGGCAACCCTCGGCGATCCCGCAAATGGGTTGTTTTGTGTAGTGTCTTCTGCCATTTCCTGCCATCTGAGTCACGGAAATGAATAACTGGACCGACTATAGGAAGGCTAACGCGAGCTTCTGGTGCCTTGAGTACCAACTGCTCTCCCGGACTCAGCAAGGCTTCTGCCCGAGTTAGCGGCAGATAATCCACTGTCCAAGCCTCCGGCTTTCGTCGGTCGTTGACCCATGTATCTCCGTAGGCCATTCCTGCGAGTTCAATAACTATTGAATTTTCACCATCATTCCGAAGAATTATCTCGTCACAATTAGCATGGGTGATCTCGCCCTCTGCGGCCGAATAGAAAATGGACACGCTTTTGGCGTGCTTTATTTTATCTAGTGATATTGTCCGCCAGAGGGCTGTAACTGCCACCAATAACGCTAGTGCACTGATCAGTTCTGTCATGACAATAAATCTAGCTCGTCGATTCCTCTCTCATCTCTGCCGTAACCCACGATCCTTGAATGCCGTCTCCTGTAACCCCAGATCGCGCTGAGCTGCGCGTCTGAAGGCTTCGAGATCACTATCCGACTGCATCATGTGTCCTACGGCCGCGCCGGGAAGTTCCGCTAAAATGCGCTTAGTGAGGCGGCGGGCGGCAAGGGCGGCCGGCTCACTCGCGAACATCTCTACCTCAGCTAGATGTCCGAGAGCGCCCTTCGTCCAGTCCGGTGGGGGCTCACCGTATTCGTTGTCCTTGCCCAGATAGCCAACTCGGCCACGCATTGCCACCCAGCGGCTAAGATGGCGGCATTCAGTGCTGAGAGCAAGGTAGCTCTCCTTGCGCATATCGCGAGTCCAGCGGAATTGCTCGGTTACTTTCTCATCCTCTGCCCTTTTGTTAGCCCTGTGCTGTGTGTGTCGGGCCCCCTTAATGCGCAATACAGTTGGGTGATGATCATCAAGACTGAAGGAATCACACTGACCAGCGAACAGCGGGAGGATATCGAGTCGGGACTTCTCGCCATGGATAACCCCGAAGGCACAATTTTGGTCACGAGTGAATTTGAACAATCTATCCGCAAACTCACAGGGTTTGAGCACTACTCAGCTGATCGAGGCAGCGGGGGCGTCGCAGCAAAAACAATAGAAGATCATGTGCTCATCAACGCGTCGGTGCTGAATGAGCCTGCTCATGGTGGGCTGAAGCGTCTGGTTGCACATGAAGCCGGACACGTCCTGATGGAACTTCGGGAAGAGGACGGCAGGAAGTATCACCGACTCGCGACCACGCAGTGGCAGTGGAACGTCATAAGCCTCGCAGTGAAGGGAATGGAGGAATACCGCATCGAGCGGAGGTTGGCCGACCTAGGATTTGACCCAGCTTCTCCTACCGCCCTCGGTTACTGGGATATCGTGCTTTTTGATACCAATGTCGCCTTGGTGGAGTCGGTACTGACGGAACAGTCCGTGGATTCCCTTTTCGCCCAGGTTAATGGTGCTGCTGACATCCTGGTCACAACCTTGGCGTACACCATTGGTTCACTGAATAGCCCAGCGAGCAGGTTCGCAGTGGAGGCGCTCCCACTATATGCGCGTCAGAACTGGGACGACTTCGTTTCGGCAACGTGGGATCAGCGAGTGGAATTCTATGAGGGCCTTCCTGCTTGTTCGGAGCCCATTTCCGCATCTGTCAACGGCCATTTGAA
>NZ_BRVS01000039.1 GCF_026011795.1 Arthrobacter mangrovi
GCCAGCGGGATCGTCACCGCGACGAACGCCTTCACGTTCCCGCCGCCCCACATGTCGTGGACGCCCCGGCCCGCCGCTCCGGCAGCCTCGTCGGCCTGCGGGCCGAAAAGCCCGCCCTGCCCCACAGCAGCCGAGGCGGGACCGGCGGTACCGGCGGCGACACCGAACGCGGCGCCCTGTCCGGCACCGTCCTCGGTCGCATCGGCGGTAAGGCCGAACGCGGCGCCCTGTCCGTTGACCGGGCCGGACCCGGCGTCTCCGGCGGCGGGCCCGAAGGCAGCGCCGGGGGCGCCGGTGCCGTTCTCGCCCAGCCCGAGCGCCTCGGCCGGACCGCCGGCACCCGTGGGAGTGGCTGGGGGTTGGAGGCAGAGGTCGGTGAGGACGTCGGCGCGCAGCTGGGCCAGGGTGCGGGTTTCCCCGTCGAGGGTTTTGAGGTGTTTCGCGTGCTCCTGCACCAGGCTGTACACGGCCATGACGGTATCCGCGCCGGCGTGCACGGTCAGTTCGGCCATGCCGTCGTCCTGCGGCCGGAACCAGACGCCGCGGTGTTCCATCGCCGTCGTATGCCGCTCGTCCAGTGTCTGCGGGTGCAGCCGGTGCCGGGCGGCCCTCGCGCGGTCCTGCACGGTCTCCCTCACCACGTGCTCCGCGCCGGGCAGCACCTGCGCTTCGTACTCGGGCAGGACCGTGGCGGGCAGGTCGCGGGAGCCGCGGACGATCGCGGTCGCCCTCCCCAGGTCGACCCGCCCCTGGTCCATCGCTTCCAGGGTGGCCGGGAAGTGCGCGCAGAGCTGGACCGCGTCCGCGAGGTCCGGGACCAGGGTTTTCTGGGACTGGTGCAGGTGCGCGGCCAGTTCCCGCACGGTGCCCCGGTCATGGCCCTCCGGCCCCATCAATAAGGAGCCGGGTTCGGTGCGGCGGGAAGCGAACTCGTCCAGCCCCCGCACGCGGGCCGCCTGCCAGGACGCGGTCACCTTCTCCACCGCGGCCAGATACTCCAGCAGCACCCCGTCCGCCAGCTGCTTGACGTCCTGCCGGGCGAGCACGATCGCCAGGTCCGCCGGTGTCATGTCCCGCCAGGCCTGGAACCATTCCACCGGCCCGTGCTCCACCAGCGCCGGCGGCCGCGGCTTCGCCGCTTCCCTG
>NZ_BRVS01000040.1 GCF_026011795.1 Arthrobacter mangrovi
GTGGTTAAATGCGGTGAGGGGCGCCGCCGTCGTTGGCGGTGCCCCTCATCGTGGTGGTTGTGTCCGGCGGTGACCTACTCTCCCACACCCTCCCGGGTGCAGTACCATCGGCGCTGCGGGTCTTAGCTTCCGGGTTCGGAATGGGACCGGGCGTTTCCCCCGCGCTATGACCGCCGTAACTCGTTTTCACGTTCCCCGGGCCCCGGTGTGCGGGGGGTGGGGTGTGAAGTCTTTTCGGGTTACGGCCAGTACCTGCGTGGTGACTGGCTGTTATTCAATTATGGTTTGTTCCCGGGTTGTTGTCTGGGAACCACATAGCGGACGCGTAGCACTCTTTTTGGTGTGGTGTAAGTTATCGGCCTATTAGTACCGGTCAGCTTCACAGGTCGTTAGTCCCTGCTTCCACATCCGGCCTATCAACCCAGTGGTCTGGCTGGGGGCCTCTCCCCCTTGCGGGGATGGAAATCTCATCTTGAAGCCGGCTTCCCGCTTAGATGCTTTCAGCGGTTATCCAATCCGAACGTAGCTAATCAGCGGTGCACTTGGCAGTACAACTGACACACCAGAGGTTCGTCCGTCCCGGTCCTCTCGTACTAAGGACAGACCTTCTCAAATTTCCTGCGCGCGCAGCGGATAGGGACCGAACTGTCTCACGACGTTCTAAACCCAGCTCGCGTACCGCTTTAATGGGCGAACAGCCCAACCCTTGGGACCTACTCCAGCCCCAGGATGCGACGAGCCGACATCGAGGTGCCAAACCATGCCGTCGATATGGACTCTTGGGCAAGATCAGCCTGTTATCCCCGAGGTACCTTTTATCCGTTGAGCGACGGCCATTCCACAATGTGCCGCCGGATCACTAGTCCCGACTTTCGTCCCTGCTCGAGATGTCTCTCTCACAGTCAAGCTCCCTTGTGCACTTACACTCGCCACCTGATTGCCAACCAGGCTGAGGGAACCTTTGGGCGCCTCCGTTACTCTTTAGGAGGCAACCGCCCCAGTTAAACTACCCATCAGGCACTGTCCCTGACCCGGATTACGGGCCGAAGTTAGATGTCCAGAGTGACCAGAGTGGTATTTCAACGATGACTCCGCCCGAACTGGCGTCCGGGTTTCACAGTCTCCCACCTATCCTACACAAGCCACACCGAACACCAATACCAAACTATAGTAAAGGTCTCGGGGTCTTTCCGTCCTGCTGCGCGTAACGAGCATCTTTACTCGTAGTGCAATTTCGCCGAGTTTATGGTTGAGACAGCGGGGAAGTCGTTACTCCATTCGTGCAGGTCGGAACTTACCCGACAAGGAATTTCGCTACCTTAGGATGGTTATAGTTACCACCGCCGTTTACTGGGGCTTAAATTCCCAGCTTCGCCCGCGAACGGGCTAACCGGTCCTCTTAACCTTCCAGCACCGGGCAGGAGTCAGTCCGTATACCTCGTCTTGCGACTTCGCACGGACCTGTGTTTTTAGTAAACAGTCGCTTCCCCCTGGTCTCTGCGGCCCCGATCCCCTCCCCGCCGCGCGGGCGGTTCAAGGTTGGGGCCCCCCTTCTCCCGAAGTTACGGGGGCATTTTGCCGAGTTCCTTAACCATAATTCTCTCGATCGCCTTGGTATTCTCTACCTGATCACCTGTGTCGGTTTGGGGTACGGGCGGCTAAAACCTCGCGTCGATGCTTTTCTCGGCAGCATAGGATCACCAGATCCCCCCATGCGGGGGTCCCGTCAGGTCTCAGGCTCAGTGAACGGCGGATTTGCCTACCGTTCGCCCTACATCCTTGGACCGGGACAACCATCGCCCGGCCTGGCTACCTTCCTGCGTCACACCTGTTAATACGCTTACCTCCCCGGATCAGGTCCCGCGCGCCCCGCACACACCGGCCCCGAAGGGCACACATGCACGGTTTGGGCGGTTAGTATCACCGGCTCGGTATTGGCGGTTTTTCGCCGGTACGGGAATATCAACCCGTTGTCCATCGACTACGCCTGTCGGCCTCGCCTTAGGTCCCGACTTACCCAGGGCAGATTAGCTTGACCCTGGAACCCTTGATCATTCGGCGGACGGGTTTCCCACCCGTCTTTCGCTACTCATGCCTGCATTCTCACTCGTGTAGGCTCCACCACTGGTTTCCACCGCGGCTTCACCGCCCACACGACGCTCCCCTACCCATCCGCGCTCCTGAACCACGAAGGCTTGGAACATACGCGGATGCCACAACTTCGGCGGTGTACTTGAGCCCCGCTACATTGTCGGCGCGGAATCACTTGACCAGTGAGCTATTACGCACTCTTTCAAGGGTGGCTGCTTCTAAGCCAACCTCCTGGTTGTCTGGGCAACTCCACATCCTTTCCCACTTAGCACACGCTTAGGGGCCTTAGTTGGTGGTCTGGGCTGTTTCCCTCTCGACTATGAAGCTTATCCCCCACAGTCTCACTGCTGCGCTCTGACTTACCGGCATTCGGAGTTTGGCTGACGTCAGTAACCTTGTAGGGCCCATCGGCCATCCAGTAGCTCTACCTCCGGCAAGAAACACGCAACGCTGCACCTAAATGCATTTCGGGGAGAACCAGCTATCACGGAGTTTGATTGGCCTTTCACCCCTACCCACAGCTCATCCCCTCCATTTTCAACTGAAGTGGGTTCGGTCCTCCACGACGTCTTACCGTCGCTTCAACCTGGCCATGGGTAGATCACTCCGCTTCGGGTCTAGATCACGCCACTGCAACGCCCTGTTCAGACTCGCTTTCGCTACGGCTTCCCCCCACGGGTTAACCTCGCGACGTAACACTAACTCGCAGGCTCATTCTTCAAAAGGCACGCCGTCACGGGAACAAAGCCCGCTCCGACGGATTGTAAGCACACGGTTTCAGGTACTGTTTCACTCCCCTCCCGGGGTACTTTTCACCTTTCCCTCACGGTACTTGTCCGCTATCGGTCATCAGGTAGTATTCAGGCTTACCAGGTGGTCCTGGCAGATTCGCACGGGATTTCTCGGGCCCCGTGCTACTTGGGATCCTCTCCAAGCGGCGGCACACATTACGGTTACAGGGCTAACACCTTCTCCGGCCGGCCTTTCAAGACCGTTCACCTATGCATCCGCACTCACTCCAGCTGTCCGGCAGAACAGCAACGGAAAGTCCCGCAACCCCGACCATGCAACGCCCGCCGGCTATCACACATGGACCGGTTTGGCCTCGTCCGCGTTCGCTCGCCACTACTAACGGAATCACTATTGTTTTCTCTTCCTGCGGGTACTGAGATGTTTCACTTCCCCGCGTTCCCTCCACGCACCCTATGTGTTCAGATGCGGGTCACCCGGTCACTCGCGCGCCGGGCGGGGTTTCCCCATTCGGACATCCTGGGATCACGGTCCGGTTATCGACTCCCCCAGGCTTTTCGCAGATTCCCACGTCCTTCTTCGGCTCCTGATGCCAAGGCATCCACCGTGTGCTCTTAAAAACTTGACCACAA
>NZ_BRVS01000041.1 GCF_026011795.1 Arthrobacter mangrovi
AACCATAGGGACACCCCCCCAGGCTGCGGCGGGTACCGTTAATACGGTGTCCTCCATCCGGGCGCTGGCCCACGATCTGGCGGCCCGCAGCAACCAACAGCTGCGGGAGCTGTTCCTTGCCCGGCCGGATCTCTGCCTCCCTGCCGTTCCGGACTTCCCGGCCCTCGCCGCCCGCGCCTGCACCCGCGTCAGCCTGCAGCGCGCGCTGGAGAAGCTCAACCGGCCCGAGCTGGAATTGCTGGAAGCGCTGGTCCTGGCCACCGACGTCGACACCGGCACCGCAGCCGACGCCGCCGGACTAGCCCCGTTGCTGGCTGTGCCCGAAGGAATCGCCCCGGAGCAGCTGGTTCCTTACCTTCGGCGCCTCCACGCGCTGGGCCTGCTCGTGCGCGCGGACGGAGAGCCGCCATCCGCGCAGGATGCGGAGAATAACGACGGCGGCGGCGCCCATCCTGCCTACCTTCCGCTGGCAAGCCTCGTGGACGTGCTCGGCCCCTATCCGGCGGCGCTGGGCCGCAGCCACCGGGCCCTCGCGTCGCTGAATGCCTCCATCGGCAGCAGGCTTGCCGCCGTCGCCACCGCGCTGCGGGCCGCCGGCCACCGCGTGGCCGGCCCGGCCAGGGACAGTGCCGCGGAGGACGGTGCCGCCGAAAACCGTGCCGCCGAAGACCGTGCTGCCGAGGACGGCGCTGCCGCGGCGGCCGCGCTTGAAAACTGGCTGCAGCTGCCGGGGGTGTGGCCCGCGTTGCTGGCCGATGCTCCCGCGCAGACGGCGGACCTGCTGGAGCGCTTCCACTCCTCTCCCGTGGGCGCCGTACCCGACGCGCTGCGACCCGTTGACCCTTCGGAACCGCCCGGCCAGCCCGTGCCCTGGCTGCTGGCGCATGGCCTGCTGGTGCCGCTCGACAACACGCACGTGGAGCTGCCGAGGGCCGTCGGGTTACTGCTCCGCGGGGGCGCAGTCGCCGACCCGTGGCACGTCCGTCCCCCGCTGCCCTTCGCGTCGGAGGCAACCGGTGGCGGCCCATCCCGTGCCGGCGCGTCCGGAACCGTTCGTCCTGCGATCCGGGACAACGCGGCCTACTCCGCAGTGGCGGAGACGCTGCGCCTGATGTCGGACCTGCTCGGCGCGGCGGCCCGGGCGCCGGTGGCGACCCTGCGTGCCGGCGGCGTCGGCGTCCGGGAAATCCGGCGGCTGGCGGATGAGCTGCAGGCCGGCACCAGGGAGACCGGCTGGCTGCTGGAACTCGCCGCGGCCGCGGGCCTGCTGGTCCTGGATGTCGATACCTCCCGCTGGGTTCCGCACGGCGCCGAGGCCTATGCGGCGCTGGACCGGCACCTGCAGTGGCAGCTGCTGGCCACCGCCTGGCTCGATCTCGGCCGCGCTCCGTCCCTCGCGGGCACCCCGGCGGTCGGCTCCACCGCCTCCCCGCCGCGGCGCGGAACGGAAAAGGCGGCTGCGGCCGCCCCCGCCGCGGCGCGAGGCGCGCAGATCAACGTGCTGGCCGCCGAGGCCGCCCGACCGGATGCGCCGCCGGTGCGACGCCGGATGCTGGCAGCCCTGGCGGAACTCAGCCGACCCGCAGCGCAGGACCGGGCCGGCACTGTCCCCGCCCCTTCCCCGGGCGAGGTCGTCGCGTACCTGGGCTGGCAGTCGCCGCGGCAGCAGCGGAAGTTCGACCGGCTGGTTCCGGGCATGCTGGATGAGGCGGCGAGCCTTGGGCTGCTCGGCTCCGGCGCGCTCACCGCCTTCGGCGCCCTGCTGCTCGACGATCCGGCCGCCGCGGCCGAGCTGCTGGCGGCCGAGCTGCCGGCCCCGCTGGCCCATTTCATGCTGCAGGGGGACCTGACCGCGGTGGCGCCGGGCTATCTGGAACCGGCCGTCGCACGGCAGCTGCAGGAGCTTTCCAGCGCCGAAGGCCAGGGCCCGGCCGCCATCCACCGGTTCTCGGCGGACTCCATCCGGAGGGCCCTCGACGCCGGCCGGGACGCGCCCGGGATCCTCGCTTTCCTGGAGCGGCACTCGGCCACCGGCGTACCGCAGCCCCTGCGCTATCTCGTCGAGGACACGGCCGGGCGGCACGGTGCCATCCGGGTCGGGTCGGCCGGTTCCTACCTCCGTAGCGAGGACCCCCGGCTCCTCGACGACCTGCTGGCCGATCCGCGGGCCCCGGGCCTCGGGCTGCGCCGCCTCGCCCCGACCGTCCTCGCCGCCCCGGCGAGCGCCCCGGAACTGCTGGCTTCGCTCCGCCGCCTGGGCTACTCCCCCGCGCCGGACCGGGACGGTGTGCCGGCGCTTGGTACGGGGACCGCGCCCGAGAACACCAAACCCAGCGCCCGGACGGAAGGTACCTCCCCGCCGTCGTTCGCGGTCACCACCAACCCGTGGCGGCTCACGGAGGAGGACCTGCAGGCGCAACTGGAGCTCCTGCACGGGACCGCCGCCGACGGTGCCGGCCGGGCGGCCGAGGCCGAGCCGCTGCTGGCGCTGGAGACGCTGCGCCGCGCCATCCGGATGAAGAAGCGCGTGCGGATGGGTATCGTGGATCCGCACGGCAACCACAGCCGGGAGATCCTGCAGCCGCTCTCGGTCGGCGGCGGCCGGCTCCGCGTGGCGGACCCGGACCGCGGCAACGAGCGCGTCGTGCCGATCCACCGCGTCATGGATATCGAGCTGGTGGAGGACACCGGCAGCGAAAAGGAGCAAACGGATGGTTGACGGACCGCTGATCGTCCAGAGCGACAAGACCATCCTGCTGGAAGTGGACCACGAGCAGGCCACCGAGGCCCGCCATGCCATCGCCGCATTCGCGGAACTGGAGCGGGCCCCCGAGCACGTGCATTCGTACCGGATCACGCCGCTGGGCCTGTGGAACGCGCGGGCGGCCGGCGTGGACGCCGAACAGGTGCTGGATACGCTGCTGAACTATTCGCGCTTCCCGGTGCCGCACGCGCTGCTGGTCGATATCGAAGAGACGATGTCCCGCTACGGCCGGCTGCGGCTGGAGAAGGACCCGCAGCACGGGCTGGTGCTGCGGACCAGCGACTACCCCGTGCTCGAAGAGGTCATGCACGCGAAGAAGGTCAAGCCCCTGCTTGGCCCGCGCATCGACGCGGAGACCACGGTGGTGCACTCCTCCGGGCGCGGCCAGCTCAAGCAGCTGCTGCTGAAGCTCGGCTGGCCCGCCGAGGACCTGGCCGGCTACGTGGACGGCACGCCGCACCCGATCCGGCTGACCGAGACCCCCGGCGCGGACAAGGACACCGGCGGCTGGCAGCTGCGGCCCTACCAGCAGGTGGCCGCGGAGAATTTCTGGTCCGGAGGGTCCGGCGTGGTCGTGCTGCCCTGCGGTGCGGGCAAGACGCTCGTGGGCGCCGCGGCCATGGCCACCAGCAGCACCACCACCCTGATCCTGGTCACCAACACGGTCTCCGCGCGGCAGTGGAAGGACGAGCTGCTGCGCCGCACCACGCTGACCGAGGAAGAGATCGGCGAATATTCCGGCGCCGTCAAGGAAGTACGGCCGGTCACCATCGCCACGTACCAGGTCCTGACGACGCGCCGCGGCGGGATCTACCCGCACTTGGAGCTGGTGGACGGCCACGACTGGGGCCTGATCATCTATGACGAGGTGCACCTGCTGCCCGCCCCGATCTTCCGGATGACGGCGGACCTGCAGGCGAGGCGGCGGCTCGGCCTGACCGCCACGCTGGTCCGCGAGGACGGCCGCGAGGGCGAGGTCTTCTCGCTGATCGGCCCGAAGCGCTACGACGCCCCGTGGAAGGACATCGAGGCGCAGGGCTACATCGCTCCGGCGGACTGCGTGGAAGTGCGCGTGGACCTGCCCCGGGACGAGCGGGTGGCCTACGCAATGGCCGACGACGGCGACAAGTACCGTCTGTGCGCGGCGTCCGACACCAAGTCCGACGTCGTGGAGCGCCTCGCCGCCCGCCACCGCGGGGAGCAGCTCCTTGTGATCGGCCAGTACATCGACCAGCTGGACGACCTCGCGGAGCGGCTCGATGCCCCCGTAATCAAGGGCGAAACCTCGGTCAAGGAGCGGCAGCGGCTCTTCGACGAATTCCGCGCCGGCGGCATCCACACGCTCGTGGTCTCGAAGGTGGCCAACTTCTCCATCGACCTTCCCGAAGCCTCGGTGGCGATCCAGGTGTCCGGTTCCTTCGGCTCCCGCCAGGAGGAAGCCCAGCGGCTGGGCCGGCTGCTGCGGCCCAAGTCGGACGGCCGCGCCGCCCGCTTCTACACCGTGGTCGCCCGCGACACCCTCGACCAGGACTACGCCGCCAAACGTCAGCGGTTCCTGGCCGAACAAGGCTACGCCTACACGATCATGGACGCCCAGGACATCCCGAACCCCGCGTAGTAGGCCCGCCGCGCCCGCTCCCCCGGCCGCCGCCGGCGCAGGCACCGCCGTCGTGCGCGCAGCACAAAGGTGGCTCTAGGCCGGCTCCCATTTGACGTGCAGACAACTCCCAGAAACTGTGAGCATACTGGGAAATGTGAAGAAGAACGGACCTGAAGCACGCCTGCTCGTTGTCGACGACGAACCCAACATCCGGGAGCTGCTTTCGACCTCCCTGCGCTTTGCCGGGTTCGACGTCGTGGCTGCCGCGAACGGGCGCGACGCCCTCGCCGCGGCCGAGCAGCACAACCCGGACCTCGCGGTGCTGGACGTCATGCTGCCGGACATGGACGGTTTCACGGTCACCCGGCGCCTAAGGGCCGCGGGCCGGCACTTCCCCGTCGTCTTCCTGACCGCCCGGGACGAGACCGAGGACAAGGTCACGGGGCTGACCGTCGGCGGCGACGACTACGTCACCAAGCCGTTCAGCCTCGACGAGGTCGTGGCCCGCATCCGGGCCGTGCTGCGCCGCACCCAGCCGCTGCTGGAGGACGACGCGGTCATCCAGGTGGAGGATCTGGAGCTCGACGACGACGCGCACGAGGTCCGCCGCGGCGGCCAGGTCATCGACCTCTCCCCGACCGAATTCAAGCTGCTGCGCTACCTGATGCTGAACCCGAACCGCGTGCTCTCCAAGGCCCAGATCCTCGATCACGTCTGGGAGTACGACTTCAACGGGGACGCTTCCATCGTGGAGTCCTACATTTCCTACCTGCGCCGGAAGATCGATATCAACCCGGACGCCCCCGCCCTGATCCAGACCAAGCGCGGAGTGGGGTACCTGCTCCGCACGTCGGAAAAGCGCTGACCTTGCTCGAGCGGTGGAACCGTGTCTCGCTCCGAACCCAGCTGGTGGCGATCATCAGCGTGCTCGTCGCCGCCACGATCGCCCTGCTTTCGGCCTTCACCATCACGTTCATCCGCAGCGACCTGGTTGAGCGCCTGGACGTCAACCTCGTCAGCAACGCGGAGACCATGGGCGGAGTGCTGCTGTCCCGCGATGATGCGAACCTGCGGCTGAGCGGCTACTACGGTGCGCTCCTGCTGCCCGACGGAACCAGCATCAGGAAGACACCGCGTGTCGAGGGCGATGCACCGGTCATACCGGTATTGACCATGCCGGAGATCCTCCGGCTAGGAGATACCGCAATCTATGATCTCCACGGCACCGCCCCCGGAAGCCCGGGGTGGCGGGCGTTTGCCTACGCGCTGCCCAACCAGGGCGGTACCGTCGTGATCGCCCGGTCCTATAAGGAAATCAACGACACCGTGGACTCCGCCACGGCGCTGAGCCTGCTGCTGGGACTTACTGCCACCGTGTCGGCGTCGGCCATTGCGTGGCTTGCGGTCACGCGCGCCTTCCGGCCCCTGGCCAGGGTGGAGAAAACGGCTGCGGCTATCGCCGCCGGGGACCTTTCCCGCCGCGTAGAGGTGGACAACCCGACCACGGAAATCGGACGGCTCTCGAGCTCCCTGAACGCGATGCTCGCCCATATCGAAACCGCGTTCGCCGCCAAGGCCGCCTCGGAGACGCGCATGCGGCGCTTCGTCGCCGACGCGTCCCACGAGCTGCGTACGCCCCTGGTCACCATCCGGGGCTTCTCCGAGCTCTACCGGCACGGAGCCCTCCAGACGGAGGAAGACGTCAAGGCCGCGATGGGCCGGATCGAGGCGGAGGCCCAGCGCATGGGGCAGCTGGTGGAGGACCTGCTGACCCTGGCCCGCGTGGACGAGCAGCGCCCGCTGGAGTCCAAGCCGCTGGACCTGCTGCTGCTCGGCAACGATGCCGCGATGGATGCCCGTGCGAGCGCCCCCGACCGCGACATCAGCGTGATCGGGCTGGACGGGGCCGCACCGCGCCCGGCCCCCGTCGTCGGCGACGAAGGCCGGTTGCGGCAGGTGATGGCGAACCTGGTCACCAACGCCCTGCGCTACACGCCGGCCGGCTCCCCGATCGAGATCGCCGTCGGCGTGGAGCCGGTGATCGCCGACCGCAAGGATTCGGTGATCGAGGTGCGGGACCACGGTCCCGGAATTTCCGACGACGACGCCGCCCGGGTCTTCGAGCGCTTCTACCGTGCGGACACCTCCCGCTACCGCGAAACGGGCGGGACGGGCTTGGGTCTGGCCATCGTTGCCGCGCTCGTGGCGCAGCACGACGGCACGGTACGGCTCAGTGAAACGGAGGGCGGCGGGGCCACCATGTCGATCCGCATCCCGTACGAGCCATTCCCCGAGGACCCGGACCACGTGTACGAAATCGACTGACGGCCGAGGTTATCCACAAGCTGAAGCCTGCCCCTCGTCCGGGGGCGGGGACCCGCCTAGCCTCGAAGTGTCACCCAGCCTCAACTTCGAAGGACTCGATCATGGCGGTATTCCACGTAGACAGCGAAGCCCTCAACGCCAAGAGCATGGCCGTGCAGGGCACCATCGGCCGGCTCCAGGCCGAGGTCAACACCATGCAGGCGGGCCTGCGCGAACTTGAGTCCCTCTGGACCGGCTCAGCCTCCGCGAACTTCCAGCAACTGGTCAGCGACTGGCGGGCCACGCAGCTGAAGGTCGAGGAATCCCTGGCCAGCATCAATGCCGCCCTGGCCCAGGCCTCGCAGCAGTACGCACAAGCGGAGGAGGCCAACGCCCGCATGTTCATGGGCTGACCCGGGACCGGCAGCCGGGCCGGCGGTTTCCCGGACGCCGCCCCGCTGCGAGGCTTCGGCTCCCCCTGCCGCCGGGGGCCCTAGGGACCCGCGGTGCTAGTTCCGTTCCGGAGTCCCCTGGTGGAAACGCAGCCGCCACTGCTCCCCGTCCCTGAGCCAGAGCGAACTGCGCAGGGCGGACCCGGTCCGCGTGCTGGTGCGGTAGGTCAGCAGGATGCTGTCTTCGCCCAACCGTTCAGCGGCGAAGAACTCCACGGACGCGTCGGTCTCGGGATCCTCCTGGAGCGAGCTGATCATGGCGTCCCTGGTCCACATCCGGCCCGTCTGCCCGATCTCCGCGAAGTCGGGATGCAGCAGCACGCCGAGCCTGCCGAAATCCGCGCGGGTCCCGGGGTCCAGCAATTCCTTCTCGAGCCGGCGGACCATGTCCTCGGCCGGCTCCTGGCCGGCCTCGTCGTAGTCCTCGAGGGCGGAGAACAGGTCCGGTTCGGACGGCGGCAGCTGCGGCTCCTTGGCCGGCACCGCCGATTCGGCCACGGCCGAGTTGGTTTCGGCGTGGCGGGGCAGGGCACCGGCGAACCCCGGCCCGTGCGGGATGACGGAACCGTTCTGGAAGGCGGTGGCCACCGCACGGGCCCGCACATCGGCGGCCTCATTCAGGTCATGCCCGGCATGGCCCTTGACCCACTCGAATTCGTAGTTGCGTCCCTTGATCGCGGCGTCGATCTGCTGCAGCAGATCGACATTGAGGACCGGCTTGCCGTCCGCCTTGCGCCAGCCCTTGCGCTTCCATCCCGGCATCCACTTGGTGATGCAATTGATGACGTACTGGCTGTCGCACAGGATGCGCAGGGGTTCCTGCGGGATGTGCTCGGTCGCCTTGAACAGGTCCAGCACGGCCATGAGCTCGCCCTGGTTGTTGGTTCCGTGCGGCCAGCCTCCCGCTGCCCAGGAGTTTTCGTCGATGAACCAGGCCCAGCCCGCGGGCCCGGGATTGCCGAGGGCGGAGCCGTCGGCGGCAGCAGTGATGGTCATGGACCTATCTTTTCAGATCACCGCAGGCGGTACTGGACAGCAGTATTGGATCTAAGCTTGCGTAGATGGCAATCCTGATCGATCCACCCCGCTGGCCGGCGCATGGAACGCGTTTCTCGCATCTGGTCTCCGACGACTCGCTGGAGGAACTCCATGCCTTCGCCGCGGCAGCCGACGTGCCGCCGCGGGCCTTCGATCTCGACCACTACGACGTGCCGCTGGAGCGGTATGCGGAACTGGTGGTCCTTGGTGCGCAGGAAGTATCCGGGGCGGAGCTCGTGCGCCGGCTGATCGGGAGCGGACTGCGGGTACCGGCCCGGCGCCGATCCGGGAAACTGGGCACGGCCCTGTCTTCCCGCTGGGCCGTCGTCATGCCGGATCACCCCGGGCCCGGCCGCGAACTCATCCGGCGCTGGGGCGAAGAGCACCGGCACTACCACGACCGGGTGCATCTGCTGTCCGTGCTCGACAGCCTCGACCTGCTGCTGGAGGCGGGCGCAGACCCGGGCCCACTCCCCCGTGCCGTCACGCTGGCCGCCTGGTTCCACGACGCGGTCTACAACGGGGTGGCCGGCCGGGACGAACAGGATTCGGCGGAGCTTGCCGCCCGGATGCTGCCCTCTGCCGGCATTCCGGCGGCCGAGGTGGAGGAGGTGGTCCGGCTGGTGCTGCTGACGGCGGGCCATTCGCCCGAGCCGCAAGACACCGCCGGCGCCCTGCTCTGCGACGCCGACCTGTCCGTCCTGGGACAGGAGCCGGATGGCTACGGCCGGTACCTGCGGAACGTCCGCAAGGAGTATGCACACATCAGCGACGCTGGCTTCGCCGCCGGTCGCGCCGCCGTCGTGCGCCGGCTGCTGGCGCTGGATCCCCTCTACCGGACGGCCGCCGGCCGCAGGCTGTGGCTGGAGCAGGCACGTTCCAACCTCGCCGCCGAGCTGGCGGCAGCGCCCGCCGGGGACCCTCGCTAGCTGCCGATCGACGGCGTGGCAGGAACCTCCGGGCGGGCATCCTCCTCTTCCTTGGGCCGGTGGACGGGAACTGTCAGCATGATCGAAATGATCGCGACCACGACCATGAACAGGTTGAACAGGATGGCGACCGCCCCGCCGAAACGCAGGCCGACGTTCTCCTGGTTGCCGATGAACAGGCCCCAGGACCGGATCATCTCCGGGTCCACCGCCTGCGCCGCCACGTAGACTGCCGCGGAAATGGCCACGCCGATCGCGTTCCCCAGGGACGAGGCCATCTTGTAGATGCCGGCCGCCGCGCCGACCTGCGCGTCGGGGACGTTGGACAGCGCCGCGTCCGTGGACGGAGTGGCGTAGAAGCCCAGGCCGATGCCGAACAGCGTGAAGCCGATGACCGATACCACGACGTACTGTTCGATCAGCAGGAACGTCATGGCGGTCATCAGGATGCCGGCGCCGGTGATCATGCTGCCCCAGATCATCGGCCGGCGCGGACCGAACTTCTGCAGGAGCTTTTCGCCAACCCGGATGGTGGCCAGGATCGCGATCAGGTAGCCCAGCGTGAGCAGCCCTGACTGCAGCGAGGACATGCCTGCCGCCACCTGGACGAGGCCCAGCGACACAATCAGCATGCCTGCCGCGCCGTTCAGCAGGAAGTTTGAGATAGTGGCGCCCGTGAAGGTCAGGTTCCGGAACAAGGCCAGGTCCACGAACGGGCGGGCTTTAGTGGTCTCGACCTTGAAGAAGAGCAGCAGGAACACCACGAACAGCGCGAGCAGGATGACACCGGCCCAGCTGAGCCACCCGATGGCGGGCCCCTGCGAGATGTAGATGTTGATGGAAACCAGCGCGATGATGAACGCGACCAGCCCGGTCCAGTCGAACCGGTGCGGCGTGTCCGCTGCGGGGGCTTTGGACTCCGGAGTCCCTCTGAGCAGGAACAGCGCCAGGATGGACAGCGCGATGGAGATCCAGAAGATGCTGCGCCAGCCCAGGAAGGAGGTAGCCATCAGCCCGCCGAACAGCGCCGTGAAGCCCGAGCCGCCCCACGATCCGATGGACCAGAAGGACAGCGCCCGCTGCCGGTCCTTCCCTTCGTAGTAGGACTTCACCAAGGCCATCGTCGAAGGCATGATGCAGGCGGCGGACAGGCCCTGGATGATGCGTCCGCCGAGCAGCATCGCGTCGGTGAGCCCGCCGGCGTTCTCGGGGGTCAGCGCGATCAGCAGCGACCCGAGGATGCTCAGCCAGATGCCGATGTACGTGATCTTGACGCGGCCGAGGCGGTCCGCCAGGCCTCCGGCCACCACGATGAAGATACCGGAGAACAGGGAGGTGATCGACACGGCCAGGTTGCCCAGCGTGCGGCTGACGCCGAGTTCGCCCTGGATGCCCGGGATGACGTTCAGCAGCGTCTGCGCGAAGAGCCAGAAATTAATGACCGCGAGGACGATGCCGAGGAGCCACTTATCGGTGGGTTTCCAGTCGACGGCGGTGGTTTGGCGGGCCGTGCTGCTCATGAGAGGGCCTTCCGGTCGAGGTAGGACAGGGCTGCCAGCACCTGAGCCTGGGTCGCGATGCCAAGGGTCGGATCGATCACGGGGGCGAAGAAGGGCGAATGGTTCGCCGGGATGTCTTGGGCGACGCTGCCGTTCTGCACGGCCTTGTGGTACGTTTCGGGGTCGATGCCGCCGACGGTCCAATAAGTGTAGGGCGTCCCGAAAGCGTCGGGGATCCGGCTGAAATCTTCCGAGGCGGTGGCGGGCTTCATCGGGAACACCGCGTCGTCGCCGAAGTATGCCCGGAAGGCCCCGGTCACCTGCTCGGTGGCCGCTGCATCATTGGAGGTCAGCGGGAACTGGTCGTAGTAGCCGAATTCCGGTGGCTGCGGTGAACCGGCAGCTTCGCATTCGGCGCGGACAATCCGCTCGATCGAAGCGATGATCCGTCCGCGCAGCTCCATGTCGTAGGTCCGGATGTTCAGCAGCAGGGTGGCGCGGTCCGGAATGATGTTGGATTTGGAGCCCGAGTTCAGCGCGCCCACGGTCAGCACCGCGAAGTCGCCCGGCTTGGTCTCGCGGGACACGATCGTCTGCAGCCGCATGACGATCGAGGCTGCCAGCACCACGGGGTCCACCGAGTTGTGCGGCATGGAGCCGTGGGCCCCTTTCCCGTAGACCGTGACCTTGACCGAGTCGCCGGCGGAAAGGATGGGGCCCTGAGTGGTCCCTATCGTGCCCGCTGCGAACGGCATGACGTGCTGGGCCAGTGCGATGTCCGGCTTCGGCACCTTCGCCGTCAGGCCGTCGTCGAGCATGGCCTGGGCGCCTGCCCCTATTTCCTCGCCCGGCTGGAACAGGGCGATGTAGGTGCCCTGCCAATGGCCGCGGCCGTCGGCCATCAATTTCGCCGCACCCAGCAGCGAGGCAACGTGGAAGTCGTGTCCGCAGGCATGCATGACACCCACGGTGTTGCCGTTCTCGTCCGCAGCGGTGGCGGTCGAGGCGTACGGCAGGCCGGTCGCTTCCGTGACCGGCAGGGCGTCGGTGTCCGCCCGGGCCAGTACCGTGGGGCCGTCCCCGTTGGCGAGGATACCGACGACGCCGGTGCCTCCTATGCGCTGGACATCGTAGCCGAACCCGGCGAGCCTGGCCTGGACCAGCTCCGCGGTCCGGTGTTCGGCCAGGCTGAGTTCCGGGTTCCGGTGGAGATCCTGGTACAGCTCGCGCTGCCATTCGAGTTCGTTGTCCAGGCCCGCCAGGACCTCAGATGCCGCCATGATGCCTCCTATTCCCTCCCCCGGTCCGGTTCCGGTCCGGTTCCGGCCCGGGTTTGCCGATGGCCCCGGACGCGTACCCGGAGTCATCAAGTTGGCCGTACATGCCCCATGGTATTCCTCGGGCTTGGCGAAGCGGTGCGGCCCGCGGATTCGTTCATCCGTCCGTGCAGCTATGGCCTTGCAGCATTAACGCGTCCGGCGCCTTAACGCCGCAAGGTGCGGCCCCCGTTACGGGAACCGCACCTCGCAGCTATGGTGCGCTGTCGGCAGGACAGACAGGAGTGGCTAGAAGCCGCCCATGCCGCCCATGCCGCCCATGTCGTCGCCACCCGGCATGGCCGGAGCGGCCTTCTCGGGCTTGTCGGCGACAACGGCCTCGGTGGTGAGGAACAGGCCGGCGATGGACGCCGCGTTCTGCAGGGCAGAGCGGGTGACCTTGACCGGGTCGTTCACGCCGGCAGCCAGCAGGTCCTCGTAGACGCCGGTTGCAGCGTTCAGGCCGTGGCCGGGTTCCAGGCCGCGGACCTTGTCGACCACAACGCCCGGCTCCATGCCGGCGTTGAAGGCGATCTGCTTCAGCGGAGCATCGATGGCAACCTTGACGATGTTGGCGCCGGTGGCCTCGTCGCCTTCGAGCTGCAGGTTGGCGAACGCCTTGGCGCCGGCCTGGATCAGGGCCACGCCGCCACCGGCGACGATGCCTTCCTCAACGGCAGCCTTCGCGTTGCGGACAGCGTCCTCGATGCGGTGCTTGCGCTCCTTGAGCTCGACCTCGGTTGCGGCACCGGCCTTGATGACTGCAACGCCGCCGGCCAGCTTGGCCAGGCGTTCCTGCAGCTTCTCGCGGTCGTAGTCGGAGTCGGAGTTCTCGATCTCGGCGCGGATCTGCGCCACGCGGCCGGCGATCTCCTCGGCGTCGCCGGCACCTTCGACGATAGTGGTCTCGTCCTTGGTGACGACAACCTTGCGGGCCTGGCCCAGCAGGTCGAGGGTGGCGTTCTCCAGCTTGAGGCCGACCTCTTCGGCGATGACCTGGCCACCGGTCAGGATGGCGATATCGGCCAGCTGGGCCTTGCGGCGGTCGCCGAAGCCCGGAGCCTTGACGGCGACGGACTTGAAGGTGCCGCGGATCTTGTTGACCACCAGGGTGGCCAGGGCTTCGCCCTCGATGTCTTCGGCGATGATCAGCAGCGGCTTGCCGGACTGCATGACCTTCTCCAGGACGGCAACCAGATCCTTCACGTTGGAGATCTTGGAGTTGACGATCAGGATGTAGGGATCCTCCAGGACCGTCTCCTGGCGCTCTGCGTCGGTGACGAAGTAACCGGAGATGTAGCCCTTGTCGAAGCGCATGCCCTCGGTGAGCTCGAGCTCGAGGCCGAAGGTGTTGGACTCCTCGACGGTGATGACGCCTTCCTTGCCCACCTTGTCGAGAGCCTCGGAAATCAGCTCGCCGATCTGCGGGTCGCCCGCGGAGATCGATGCGGTCGCGGCGATCTGTTCCTTGGTCTCGATTTCCTTGGCGGAAGCCAGCAGCTCGGCGGTCACGGCGTCGACGGCCTTCTCGATGCCGCGCTTGAGGCTCAGCGGGTCGGCGCCGGCGGCAACGTTGCGCAGGCCTTCCTTGACCAGGGCCTGGGCCAGCACGGTCGCGGTGGTGGTACCGTCACCGGCGACATCGTCGGTCTTCTTGGCAACTTCCTTGACCAGCTCGGCGCCGATCTTCTCGTACGGATCGTCGAGTTCGATCTCCTTGGCGATGGAAACACCATCGTTGGTGATCGTGGGAGCGCCCCACTTCTTCTCGAGGACCACGTTGCGGCCGCGCGGGCCGAGGGTCACCTTAACAGCGTCAGCGAGGATGTTAAGACCCCGCTCGAGGCCGCGGCGGGCCTCTTCGTCGAAGCTAATGATCTTTGCCATGGCGGCATCGTCCCTTCTGGACAGTAGACAGCGGGCGCAACCGGAAATCACCCGGTTGCTAGCCACGGCGGTGCCCGCGACGGACGGATTCCGGCGGCGGCGATCTCTTCACGCCGCGCCGGGACCCTCACCACAGTGGCTTAGGAATTTCACTCTCTCCCGCCGAACCGGCCGCGTTAGCAGTCGGCCTGCGAGAGTGCCAACTCCATAATTAGCACTCAGCCACCTCGAGTGCAAGCCGTCGCGACGCCCGAAACCCGGTCTTCGCCGGACGCGCAAAACCTCGGGGGACCCCCGGCCGGAGGATCAGGGTGGACCCCCATGGCTTGGCACCCCGCCGGCCCGTAGATTGGTATTCGAGCACCAGTGAATCCAGAGTGAAGGGCCGTCGACATGTCCGAGAATCCGAGCAGGCAAGACCAACCCGAAGAAAATCCCACCGAACCTCTGGCCGGCACCGGAACCAATCCCACCCGACCGCTGGGCAGGCCGCAGGAACCCAACCTGACGCCGCCCGGGCAGGAGGAGCCCGCCCGGCCCGCCTACGGACAGGCCGGGCGCGGCCCGGCCCCGGACCAGCCACCCTATCCGCAGGCACCGGCAGGCGGCCCCTACCAGCAGCCTTACGCCCAGCCGCCCTACGGCCAGCCGCCCTACGGCCAGCAGCCTTACGCCCAGCCCGCCAACGGCCAGCAACAGTACGGACAGCAGCCCTACGGCCAGCCCTACTACGGAGGCTACCCCGAGCAGAAGTCGCGGCTCGTCGCCGGGCTCCTGGGCATCCTGCTGGGCGGCCTCGGCATCCACCGCTTCTACCTGGGCTATGTCGGCCTGGGCATCGCCCAGATCGCCGTGACCCTGGTGACCTTCGGCTTCGGCGCCATCTGGGGCTTCATCGAAGGCATCATGATCCTCGTCGGCGCCGAGATGTTCCGCCGGGACGCCAAGGGCGTGCCGCTCAAGGAGTAGGACCGTTCCCGGCGCAGCGGCCGCTGGCTTTTTGGCAACGACAGCGGCGGGCCAGGTCCCCACGGAACCTCGCCCGCCGCCGTCGTACTTCAACAGTCAGGCAGAAACCTTCACGTCTTCGGCCTGCGGCCCCTTTTGGCCTTCCCCGATCTCGAATTCGACGCGCTGGCCCTCCTCGAGGGAGCGGTAGCCGTCCATGAGGATGGCCGACCAGTGCACGAATACGTCCGACTTGTTCTCATCAACGGTGATAAAGCCGTAGCCCTTCTCCGCGTTGAACCATTTGACGGTTCCCAGCGCCATATTGCTCTCCATAGTTCAGTAGTTCCCCCTGCAGCCACTGCTCCCGGCAATCAGGTGCGTTTACTCTATCGGCACCCGGACGCGAATGTGAGGCGCGGCACATCGAACGTTATGGAGGTGTAATGATGCGGCGGTCCCGCGCCGCCGCAGGCTACTGGAAGCCCGGACCGAGAACCACGGTGACGTAGAGCGACACTGCGCCCTGGGCCGTCTCGCGCAGGTCGGTGATGCCCAGCAGCTGGCCGACCGCCTCGGCATTGGCAGCCTGGCCCGGGTTGTAGTAGATAACCGAGTTGGGCATCGCCCCGCCCTGCCAGTTGTCGACCAGGGCGACGGACCAGCCGTCCGCGCTGACCCGCTCCGACACCGTGCCGCCCAGCCCGGTGATGCCGGCCGCGTTGAAGATCAGCAATGGGTCGGCCCGGTTGACGGCTTCGCGTGCCGCTTCCGCGCTCGGGTCCTGCGAAGGCTCTTCGGCAGGCGCGTCCGTCGGTGCCGCGGCGGCTTTGGCCTCCTCGGTTGCCGCCTCCGTGGATTTTGCGGTTGGCTTCGCGGCTGCCGCCTTCGTCGGCTCGGCCGTCTTCGCTGCGGCGGGCGTCGACTCCGCCGCCGTCGCGGTCTGCGTGGCCGGCAGTCCGGACCCGCCCGCGCCCAGCAGCGGGACGACGAAGAAGGACACTGCACCCACGGCCAGGGCCAGCACAGAGGCCAGAATGATCAGGCCGAGCCCGCTGCTTTTCCTGGCGTCGACGTGCGCACGGTGGACACCGTGCCGGTCAGACGTTTCAGGAACCTGGTCAAACTCGTCCCGGGGATACTTGGTCATCGCTGAAGAGTGCGTCCTTGTCAGTGGATGTCCGGAGGACCCGGATCAGGCGTTGGTGCCCAGCCGGCGGGCCGTGCGGGCGCGCTGCCGGGACGTACGTAGTCTACGCAATCTCTTGACCAGCATCGGATCGTGGGCCAGTGCTTCCTCGGTATCGATGAGCGCGTTCAGGATCTGGTAGTAGTGCGTGGCGGACAGATCGAACAGTTCGCGGACCGCCTGCTCCTTGGCGCCGGAGTACTTCCACCACTGCCGCTCCAGGGCCAGCATCTTCTGGTCCCGTTCGCTCAGCGGGCTCGACTCGTCAACTTCGGCGTCGAGGGAGAAGGCGCTGGCTTCGGCGGGACCGGGCACGACGTACCGTCACTTCCTTTGGTTTGCTGGGGAAACTGTCCTGCCCATTTTAAGGCCGAAGCACAGCCTTGTCATTTATCGCCCGCGGTGATCCTGCCGACGCCCCGACCGGTTCGCGCTTCGATACCGCTTCCCGGCACCATAGGGGCATGACTGACGACGACGGCGCCCTGTTTCCGCTGCCGGCCCGCCCCGGCGCGGGGCCGGCAACGGCGGCCTACCCTTTTGCCGCCCCGGCCGAACTCGGGGACGTCATGCATCCGCAGTGGGCGGCGGCGCTGGCGCCGGCGGCCGGAACCGTCCACGCACTGGCTGGCCAGCTGGCCGAGCAGCGGCGCGAGGGACGCGAAATCCTTCCTGCGCCAGCCAATATCCTGCGGGTTTTCGAACAGCCGCTCGACGCGGTGAAGGTGCTCATCGTGGGCCAGGATCCGTACCCGACGCCGGGGCACCCGATCGGCCTCTCCTTCGCGGTCGACGGCAGCGTGCGGCCGCTGCCCCGCAGCTTGGCCAACATCTACAAGGAGCTCCAGTCCGACCTCGGCATTCCACCGGCGCCGCACGGCGACCTGAGCGCCTGGGCCGACCAGGGCGTGCTCCTGCTGAACCGGGTGCTGACCGTGGAGGCGGGCAAGGCCGGAAGCCACCGGCGCAAGGGGTGGGAACAGCTGACCGAACTGGCGGTCCGCGCCCTCGTGGACCGCGGCGGTCCGCTGGTGGCTGTGCTCTGGGGCCGGGACGCCCAGGACCTCGCACCGTTGCTGGGCGCTGTCCCCCGGGTCGAGTCCGCGCACCCCAGCCCGCTCTCTGCAGCGCGCGGCTTCTTCGGCTCGCGCCCCTTCAGCCGGGTCAACGAGCTGCTGGCCTTACAGGGGGCGGCGCCCGTGGACTGGCGTCTCCCGTCCAGCCCCGGCCGGTAACGGCAATTGGGCACGGGCAGGTTACTGGGTTAGCTTGGCCTAAGTATCAAGGAACCCAGGAGCAGTCGATGTCGAGCCAGCCCGCAGCACCCGCACGGACCCGAAAGCCGCAGATCAACCTGCGGGTCACCCGGACCGAGCGGCTCTCCGAACACATGGTGCGTGTCTTCGCCGGCGGCGAGGGGTTCGCGAAATTCGAGCCCAAGCCTGCCACGGACCAGTATGTGAAGATCTGGTTCCTCCCGCCGGACCTGGACGTGGAGCTTCCCGCGAATGTGGCTGAGCTTAAGGAAAGCCTGCCCGCCGACCGGCTCCCGGTCAGCCGCACCTACACGGTCCGCAGCGTGGACACCGAAGCCGGAGAGCTGGCCATCGATTTCGTGGTCCACGGCGACGAAGGCGTGGCCGGCCCCTGGGCCGCCTCCGCGCGTGCCGGCGACTGGTTGATGCTGACCGGCCCCGGCGGCGCCTACTCCCCCGCCCCGGCCGCCGACTGGTACCTGTTCGCGGGCGATGACGCCGCGCTGCCCGCCGTCGCCGCCGCCATCGACGCCCTGCCGCCGAGCGCCGCCGGCCACGTGTTCCTGGAGGTTGACTCCCCCGCGGACGTGCAGGAGCTCGGCACTCCCCACGGGGTCGAAGTGCATTGGCTCTACCGGCAGGGCCGTCCCGCGGGCACCACGTCGCTGCTGCGCGACGCGGTGGCGGAGCTGGACTGGCCGGCGGGAGACGTTGACGCCTTTGTGCACGGCGAGCGCGGCGCGGTCAAGGAACTGCGCGATGTCCTGTTCAAGGACCACGGGCTGCACCGCAAGCAGGTGTCGATCTCGGGCTACTGGGCCTACGGCCGCGCGGAGGATGCCTTCCAGGCGGAGAAGAAGACCCCCACCGGCCAGATCTTTCCCGAGAACTACCCGGGCTAGCGGCGGCGGTTCCGCCGCCGGCCCTCGTTGGACCCGAGGTCGCGGGTAAGGGGCTGCGCCAGATAGTCGCCGAGCACCGTGCCGCCGGCCATCGCCAGGATCACGGTCAATGCGCCGAGCAAGCCGATCATGCCGTTGAACGCCTGCTCGGTGCTGATCGTCAGCTCGTAGATGGCGCGGAAGACCGAGAAGCCCGGAAGCAGGAAGAGCACCGCGGGAACGGCGACCACCAGCTGCGGGGACCCCAGGCGCAGTCCGACGATCCGCCCGAGGAAACCAATAACGACGGCGGCGACAAACGGGCTGATGCGCGATCCAAGTCCGGCCAGCAGGACGGCCTCGTAGACCATGAGGCCAACAACGCCTACCAGTGCGGTCGGCAGCAGGACGTTCGCCCGGGTCTGTTCCGTGATGGAAATTGCGATCGTCGCGACCATCAGCAGGGCGGCCCGGACGATGAAGGGATAGCTGATCCCTCCCTCGACGAAGATTTCGGGCAGGCTGACCCCCGCCAGGTTTCCGGCAACCAGCCCAACGGCCACGCCCGAGGCAATGGCGGCAAAGGTCAGGAACGCCGAGAGGTAACGCCCCATGGCCGTGACCGGGAAGCCGTTGATGGCGTCCTGGGTCGCGGAGACCAGGCGGCCCGTCGGCAGCAGGTAGAGGATCCCTCCGGCGATGACCAGCGCGGGGCTGAGCGGCACGCGCAGCTGGAAGAAGACCAGCGCCGCGACGGTGGCCAGGCAGGCGCCCACGGCGGTCACGAAGAAGTCCGGGACCCGCCACTTGTTGAGTTTCCGGCCGAGCAGGCCCATCAGCACCGTGGCGAGCAGCGCCACCAGCCCGGCGAAGATTCCGCCGCCCATGAATCCGGTGATCGCGGCGGAGAACACGCCGCCGGCACCGATGGCCATCCAGCGCGGGAACGGCTTGGGACGCGAAGTGATCTGCTTCAGCCGCTCCCTGGCCTCGGTCCGGCCCACGCCGCCGTTGACGATGTCCGTCACGAGCTGGTGCACCGCGGACAGGCCCGCGTAGTTGTTGGTCCACGAGCGCACGACGCGCAGGACGTTCATCGGCACTGTGTCCGGACGGGCGTAGTTGATCACCACGGATTGGTTGGTGATGTCCACGTCGACGTCGCGCAGCCCGAAGGCGGCCGTCACCGCGATGATGCTGGATTCGACCTCCAGCGCGCCGGCACCGAACCTCAGCATGGTCTCGGCGACGTCGAGGGCGAAGTCCAGCGTGAGGCGCGCCGATGCATCCACCCCGGAGCTCTGCACCAGCGGGTTGGCGTAGGGGCTGCCTGCCAGGCGCTCGACGATGCTCATCGGGGCCGTCGGAGGGGCCTCCCCTTGCACCAGCTTGCGTAGCATCCGGCGGGCGGCCGCATTGGTCCGCTGCTGGTTCTTGGGCAGCGGCAGCGGAGCCGTGCCGGCGGGGACCGGCTTGGCTTCCTTCGCCACCGGCCTCTTCGGCAGCTCCGGCTTGCCCCGGTGCCTGTTGTGCCGGCGGGACTGGACCCTCGCTGCCCGGGGCTGTTGTTTGGTTGCCAACGGACCATCGTCCGTGGATCCGGTGGCAGGACGGCCCGGTCGGGGCTGGCCTGCCGCGGTCCCGTCGGGAGAGGAACCGGCCTGGTTCACCGGCCTGACGATGGGCAGCATGCCGGCCCGCGGCGTCGTCCCCGACTCCGTGTCCCGCTGACCGTCCTTCTCCTGCACTGCCCCTCCATTCCTGATGTGTCCCGGCGCTCCCGCCGGGGCCGGATTTCATGGTGACACACCGGCCGGAACCAGAAGTCCGCTTCGGCCGAGAATCGCATCACACCCGGTCCGGACTCAACCCGGCGCGGCGAATGCCGGCCCTTTTCGCCGGTCTCCATGGACTCATTCTCGTCCTTGCGGCGGACAAGCGTAAGCATCCGCTCCAAGCCGGCCAGCGGGCGACCCTGTGATATAACGCACAGTAGTGAATAAACGATCAATCGGCTCGGAGGCATCCGCATGGCTTGGCTGGACCGCAGGAATTCCGTCGCCCCGCCGGGGTTCAACCGCTGGCTCATCCCGCCGGCAGCCCTCGCCGTCCACCTGTGCATCGGACAGGCCTACGCGACAAGCGTGTACAAGAACGCCCTGGTTGCGCACTTCGATGCCAGCCTCACCGAGATCGGCGTCATCTTCTCCGTAGCGATTGTCATGCTCGGCCTGTCCGCGGCCGTCATGGGCACCTGGGTGGACCGGAACGGGCCCCGGAAGGCGATGTTCACGGCGGCGGTCTTCTGGTCCGCGGGGTTCCTCGTCGGCTCGCTCGGAATCTTCAGCGACCAGCTGTGGCTCGTCTACCTCGGCTACGGGGTGATCGGAGGCATCGGACTGGGCATCGGCTACATCTCCCCCGTTTCGACATTGATCAAGTGGTTTCCCGACCGTCCGGGGCTGGCGACGGGCATGGCCATCATGGGCTTCGGCGGCGGGGCGCTGATCGCCAGCCCGCTCTCAGGCGCCCTGCTCCAGTTCTACGATCCGTCCTTCGACGGCACCCCCGGCTGGGTCGCCAGCGGAGACGCCGTCGGCAAGCTCTTCCTGACCTTCGCCGTCGTCTATTTCCTGTACATGATGTTCGGGGCGATGACCATCAAAGTGCCCGCCGATGGCTGGAAGCCCGCCGGCTTCGATCCCTCCAAGGTGAAAGCGAAGGAGCTGGTCACGACCGCCAACGTCTCGGCACGCAATGCCATCCGCACCCGGCAGTTCTGGCTGGTCTGGATTGCGCTGTTCTGCAACGTCACCGCCGGCATCGGCATCCTCGAGCAGGCCTCGCCGATGATCCAGGACTTTTTCAGGCAGGCCGACGGGAGTTCCCTCGTCACCGCGGCCGTGGCGGGAGGATTCGTCGGGCTGCTGTCCATCGGCAACATGGCCGGCCGGTTCGCGTGGTCAACCACCTCCGACTACATCGGCCGCAAGAACATCTACATGATCTACCTCGGCGTTGGCGCGGTGCTCTACGTGGTCCTGGCCCTGTTCGGCCACTCCGCCACCTCCCTCTACGTGCTGCTTGCCTTCGTGATCATCAGCTTCTACGGCGGCGGATTCTCGACCGTTCCCGCCTACCTGCGCGACCTCTTCGGCACCTTCCAGGTCGGCGCCATCCACGGCCGGCTGCTGACGGCTTGGTCCGCTGCCGGCATCGCGGGGCCACTGATTGTCAACGCCTTCCTCGACGCTCAGGGCAAGCCGGGCGAACTGACGGCGGCGGCCTACCAGCCGGCCCTGTTGACGATGGTCGGCCTGCTGGTGCTGGGATTCGCCGCCAACCTGCTCGTCAAACCGGTCGACCCCAAACACCATGAACCGGTCCCCGCGGAGCCCGCGCAGCTCGACGCCGCCGCGGCAGGAAAGGACAGTCACTGATGAAGAAGGCCCAGGTGGCAGCAGGCTGGCTGCTGGTCGGCATCCCGCTGCTCTACGGAGTCGCGCAGACGCTGATGAAGGCATCCGCGCTCTTCGGGTAGACGCGCGGGAGGTGCCGCGCCAGTCCGCCTCGCTCCCTTGACACCCTCGGGCGCCGCCCTAACGTGGAGAGTGCGATGGATTGGTTGGAGGCCGACGGATTCGAAGTGGCGCGGCAGGTACTGCAGCGCGGCATCGCCGCGGTCTATGCGATCGCATTCCTCTCCGCGGTAGCGCAGTTCCGGGTACTGCTCGGTGAACACGGACTGCTGCCTGTACCCCGCTACCTGGCCCGGACCTCTGCCCGCGGACCCACGCTCTTCCGCTGGCGCTACTCGGACGGGCTGCTGCTGGCGGTGGCCTGGACGGGGGCGGTCGTCGCACTGCTGCTGGTGGCCGGCTTGCCGCAGGCGGGGCCGCCGTGGCTTCCCATGGCGGCGTTCCTGCTGCTGTGGGGCCTCTACATGTCGATCGTCAACGTCGGACAGACCTTCTACGGCTTCGGTTGGGAAACGCTGCTGCTCGAGGCCGGCTTCCTCGCGGCCTTCCTGGGCTCCAACGATATCGCGCCGCCGGTCACGGTGCTGTGGCTGTTCATATGGCTGGCCTTCCGGCTGGAGTTCGGAGCCGGCATGATCAAAATCCGCGGCGACCGGGTCTGGCGGGACCTGACGGCCCTGTACTACCACCACGAGACGCAGCCGATGCCGAACCCGGGCAGCTGGTTCTTCCACCACCTGCCCAAGCCGCTGCACAAGGTGGAGGTGGCCGGCAACCACTTCGCCCAGCTCGTCGTTCCGTTCTTCCTGTTCTTCCCCCAGCCGATCGGCAGCATCGCCGCCGCCATCCTGATCATCACCCAGCTGTGGCTGGTGCTCTCCGGCAATTTCGCCTGGCTGAACTGGCTGACCATCATCATCGCCTCCGCAGCCCTGGGCGATCGCGCCATCGCCGCCGTCCTTCCCGGAGATCCTGCCCTGACGCCGGACTACGGCCCCACCCCGCTCTGGTTCACCGTCGTCGTCCTCGCCGTCACTGCGCTGATGGTAGTGCTGAGCTACTGGCCGGCCCGCAACCTGTTCGCCAAGCGCCAGCTGATGAATGCCAGCTTCAACCGCTGGCACCTCGCCAACGCCTACGGCGCCTTCGGCAGCATTACCCGCGAGCGCTTCGAGATCGTCGTCGAAGGAACTCTCGACGGCGACCGGTGGGAGGAATACCAGTTCAAGGGCAAGCCCGGCGACCCGCGGCGGCTGCCGCGCCAGTTCGCGCCCTACCACCTGCGACTGGACTGGCTGATGTGGTTCCTGGCCCTCGGCGTCCCGGGCGATAGCTGGTTCATCCCCCTGCTGCGCAGGCTGCTGGCCGCGGATCCGCGCACGCTGCGGATGCTCCGCCGGGACCCGTTCGACGGCGCTGCGCCGAAGCAGGTCCGCGCCCGGGTGTTCCATTACCGCTACTCGACCTGGTCGGAGCTGCGCCGCACGGGCCAGTGGTGGGTCCGCCGGCCGGTCGGCCTGCTGGTTGCCCCGACCAGCCGGCTTTGACGCCCCGGCGGCCGGAGCGCGGGCCGGCCGCGGCGCCGGGCTAGGCCAGCCCGAACATCCTCGCGAGGCGGCGGTCGGCCGCGGCCAGCGCACCGGTGTCGAAGGTGTTCGTGGTGACCATCAGCTCGTCGGCCCCGGTCGCTTCCAGCAGCCGGCCGAGCCGTTCCGCCACCGCCGCCTCCGTTCCTGCCACCGACGCGGACAGCGATTCCGCCACCAGCTGCTGCTGGCGCGGCGACATCCCCACCTGCCTGATGGCCTCGACCGGCGCCAGCGGCGGGAACTCCCCGCGGGTCCGGGACTGCGCCATCGCCCACGCCTCCGGCAACAGCAGTTCTTCGGCCGCGTCCGCGCTGTCCGCCACCGCCACGTTCGCCGAGACGATGATGTACGGCTCGGAGTAGTAGGCGGACGGCCGGAAGTTCCGCCGGTAGCGTTCCAGTGCGCCGAGGACCGGCGCGGAGGCGCGCCCGCTGAAGGCCGGACCTCCCACAACGACGGCGAGGCCCGCCTTGGCGGCGGTGTCCACTCCCTTTCCGGTCGCCAGCACGAACGGCGGCGTTGCCCCGCCATCCTCCGGACGGGCCGTGATGGCCGCGCCTCCCGCCAGATAGGCCAGCAGTTCCGCGAGGTCGTCGGCGAACGCGTCGGCGGCATCCCGGTCCTGGCGCAAGGCGGCCCGGACCGCCGGGGTGAAGCCGACGGACCGCCCCAGACCCAGGTCGATGCGTCCGGGAAAAAGAGCCTGCAGGGTTGCCGCCTGCTCCGCGACGATAAGGGGCTGGTGGTTCGGCAGCATGACTCCCCCGGAGCCGATGCGGATGCGCGTGGTCCGCGCCGCCGCAGCCGCCATCAGGACCGTCGGCGCGGAACCCGCAATCCCGGGAACCCCGTGGTGCTCGGCGACCCAGAAGCGGTGGTAGCCGAGCCGCTCGGCCCGCTGGGCCCGCGCCACGGTGGCGTTCAGGGCGTCCGCGGCGGTTTGGCCCTCGCGGGCGTTGGCTCGGTCCAGGATGGAGAGGGGGATCGACGGTAGCTGCACACTTGGCACAACGCCGCGCCGCCGAGGGTATTCCTGCCGGCCGTCCCGCCGGCGGTGTCCGATGGAATAGCCCGTGCCCGCGCGAAGTTCAATAAGATGCAAATGCATCAACCATTCGACAGAAAGGCCCCGTTTCCGTGGCACAGACTCTTGAACTCGGCCTGGACACCTTCGGCGATGTCACCGCGGGACCCGAGGGCGCCCTCCTGCCGCACGACCAGGTCATCCGCAACGTGATTGCGGAGGCGGTCCTCGCGGACCAAGTCGGCCTGGACTTCATCGGCATCGGAGAACACCACCGCCAGGACTTCGCCGTCTCCGCCCCGGACGTTGTGCTGGCCGCCATCGCCGGCCAAACCAAGCGCATCCGCCTCGGTTCGGCGGTGACCGTGCTGAGTTCCGACGACCCGGTGCGGGTGTTCCAGCGCTTCTCCACCCTCGACGCCGCCTCCAGCGGCCGCGCCGAAGTCATCCTCGGCCGCGGTTCCTTCACCGAATCCTTCCCGCTGTTCGGGCTGGACCTGGCAGACTATGACCTGCTCTTTGACGAGAAGCTCCAGCTCTTTACGGAACTGCTCAAGGAGGAGCCCGTCACGTGGGCCGGCCGCACCCGCCCCCGGCTGGACAACAAGCGGATTTATCCGCCCACGGGCTCGGGCAGGCTGCCGGCCTGGATCGCCGTCGGCGGGACCCCGGAATCCGTGGTCCGCGCCGCGCATTACGGGCTGCCGCTGATGCTCGCCATCATCGGCGGCGCCCCCATGAACTTCGCCCCGTTCACCGATCTCTACCATCGGGCCCTCGACCAGTTCGGCCGGCCGCGGCTGCCCATCGGCGCGCACTCCCCCGGCTACATCGCAGCCACGGACGAGCAGGCGCGCGAGGAAATGTGGCTGCCCTATGCGGACATGCAGGAGCGGATCGGCCGCGAGCGCGGCTGGAGCCGGATGAGCCGCGCCCAGTTCGAGGCGGAGGCAGGCCCGGACGGCGCGCTCTTCGTCGGCTCCCCGGAAACGGTTGCCGCCAAGATCGCCAAAGTCGCCAAGGGCCTGGGCCTGAGCCGCTTCGACCTGAAGTACAGCCTCGGCACCCTGCCCCACGAAAAGCTGATGGCCAGCATCGAGCTCTACGGCACCAAGGTTGCACCTCTGGTCCGCGAGCTGCTTGCCGGTTGATCCACGCCGCGCTCCTCAGGAGCACTTAAACCAACGACGCCGGGAGGAAACTTCGCTGCGAAGCCTCCTCCCGGCGTCGTACGCGCAGGTTGCGGGCGGCTAGACGGTGACCGCCTGGCGCTTGCCCAGCTCGGCGGTGGGAACCCTGTAGGTTTCGCGGGCGGTCAGCGCGGAGACAGCGGCGACGGCACAGATCGCGGCGGTGAAGAGGCTGGTGGCGACCCAGCCGCCTTCCTGGATACCGCCCATGGCGGCCACGATGGACGGAGCGAAGCCGGCCATCAGGAAGCCCAGCTGGGTGCCGATCGCCAGGCCGGAGAACCGGACCTTGGCGCTGAACATTTCGGCATAGAACGAAGGCCACACCGCGTTGGCGGCCGCGTAGGCGCAGGAGAAGGTCAGCACGGACAGCGCGAACTGCAGCAACATGTTGCCCGACTCCATCGACAGCAGGTAGAAGGGCATGAATACGGCGCTGCCGACGGCCCCGTAGATGAAGACCGGCTTGCGGCCGATCCGGTCCGCGATGGTGCCGAAAAGCGGCTGCGTGAACAGGGCGCCGGCATTGCCTGCGACCACGAGCCAGAGCGTGATGCCCTCGTCGACATTGCCGACCTCCGAGCCGTACTTGATAGCCAGGGTGCCGTAGACGGTGGAGACGGCGGCGATGAACGCGCAGCAGATCACGCGGAGCACGTCGCGCCAGTGGTTCTTCAGCAGCACGCCGACGGGCAGCTTGGCGATCTCGTTGTTGGCCTTGGCCGCCTCGAACGTGGGGGTCTCGTGCAGCGAGCGGCGGATGAAGTAGGTGACCAGGACGACGATCGCCGAGAGCCAGAACGGAATGCGCCAGCCGATGCCGTACTTGATCTCGTCCGGCAGCGCGACCACCGGGATGAAGACGAGAGCGGCGAGGATCTGGCCGCCCTGGGTGCCGGTAAGGGTCCAGGAGGTGAAGAAGGAACGGCGGTTGTCCGGGGCGTGCTCCAGGGTCAGCGAGCTGGCACCCGCCTGCTCGCCGGCCGCGGACAAGCCCTGCATCAGGCGGCAGAGCACCAGGATCGCGGGCGCCCACCAGCCGATGGTGTTGAAGTCCGGGATGCAGCCGATGATGAACGTTGCGGCGCCCATCATGACCAGCGTGAACATCAGGACCTTCTGGCGGCCGATCCGGTCGCCGAAGTGGCCCACGAAGACGGCACCGATGGGCCGGGCGATGTAGGCAAAGCCGAAGGTGGCCAGCGACATGATGCTGGCCTGGGCGCTTTCGTCCGGGAAGAACACATGCGGGAAGATCAGCGCGGCGGCGGATCCGAATATGAAGAAGTCGTAGTACTCGACCGCGCTGCCCATAAAGCTGGCCAGCGCCGCCTTTTTGGGAGTCCGCGCGTGTTCCACGCTCTCCTGCATCGGTGCACTCATGAGAAGTCCTTGGTGTACGGGGAGGTTTGGGGTCCGGCAGCTCGAAGGCGTCACCGGGACAAGTTGTGCGCCATACGCACAACTGCGCGTAGATCGAACACTGAGTAAAGGTAGCGCGTATCACAGCAGCCCGCAAGGCCGGCAAAAACAGTCCGGCTAGCTAGTGCGATATACGCACAATTGTGCAAGAATCGAACAGGCCGTGAAATCGGGCACTTGTCGCCCGCCAACAGAAAGCGAACCTCGCATGAGCACTGTGAGCGAGTCCTACCTGGTCGGACTCATCGGCGAAGGCATCACCGCGTCGTTGACGCCTCCGATGCACGAGCGCGAAGCGGACCATCACGGCCTGCGCTACCTGTACCGGCCGGTGGACCTGACCGAAATCGGGCTCCCGGGAGAGTCCGTCGGGGACCTGCTGCGGCAGGGCCGAAACCTGGGCTTCAGCGCCTTCAACGTCACCCACCCGTGCAAACAGCTGGTTTTGGACCACCTGGACGAGGTTTCGGATGATGCCGCCCGGCTGGGGGCCGTCAACACCGTCCTGGTCCGGGACGGAAAGTTCATCGGCCACAACACCGACTTCTCCGGATTCGGCACCGGCCTGGCCCACGGGCTGCCCGGCGCGACGCTGGATAACGTCGTGCAGCTCGGCGCCGGCGGGGCGGGATCCGCCGTCGCGTATGCCCTGCTCAAGGCCGGGGTGCAGTCGCTGACTCTCATCGACCTCGATCCGGCTCGCGTCGCAGCCCGGGCCGCTGCCCTCGCCGAGCTCTTCCCCGGCCGCGAGGTGGCCGCAGCCGGACGTGACGAACTCGCTGATGCGCTGTCCACGGCGGACGGCTTCGTCAACACCAGCCCGGTGGGCATGCACAGCCACCCCGGGCTCCCGATCGATGCGGAGCTGCTCCAACCACGCCACTGGGTCGCCGACGTCGTCTACCGTCCGGTGGAGACCGAGCTGGTCCGGGCGGCTTCGGCCAAGGGCTGTCGGGTGCTCGACGGCGGGCACATGGCTGTCGGCCAGGCGGTGGACGCCTTCGCGCTGATCACGGGCATCGCCCCGGACGCCGCCCGCATGCGGCGGCACTTCCTTGAACTGATCGGGCAAGGCCGCTAGGCCGGGGCCGGAAAGCAGCAGCATGAGAACCTCCATCGCCACCGTTTGCCTCAGCGGAACGCTCGAGGAGAAGATGCGGGCCTGCGCCGACGCAGGCTTCGACGGCATCGAGATCTTCGAGCAGGACCTGCTCGTCTCCCCCAGCAGCCCCGCCCGGATCCGCGCCCTGGCCGGCGAGCTCGGGCTCAGCCTCGACCTCTACCAGCCCTTCCGCGACTTCGAAGGAGTCGGCGAGGACCTGCTGGAGGCCAATCTCTACCGTGCCGAGGCCAAGTTCAAACTGATGAACCAGCTCGGCGTCGACACCATGCTGCTGTGCACGAACGTCGCCACGGCCACCGTCGACGATGACGAGGCCGCCGCCGCCCAGCTGCGCCGGCTGGGCCAGCTGGCTGCGAAGTACGGCGTCCGGATCGCCTACGAGGCCCTGGCCTGGGGCAGGTTCGTCAGCGACTTCGAGCACGCCTGGTGGATTGTGGAGCTGGTGGACCTGCCGAACTTCGGCACCTGCCTGGACAGCTTCCACATCCTCTCGCGCAACTGGGACCCCTCCGGCATCGAGAAGATCCCGGCGGAGAAGATCTTCTTTGTCCAGCTCGCGGACGCCCCGCGCATGAGCATGGATGTCCTCTCCTGGAGCCGGCACCATCGGGTGTTTCCGGGCGAGGGCGACTTTGATCTGGCCGGCTTCATGGGGCACCTGGTCCGCGCCGGGTACGACGGCCCGGTCTCGCTGGAAATCTTCAACGATGTGTTCCGGCAGACTGACGAGGTGCGCACCGCCGTCGACGCCATGCGGTCGATGATCTGGCTCGAGGAACAGACCCTGCTGCACCTGCAGGAGGCGGACGGGCCGGGGGGCCGCTACGCCATGAAGCTGGCGACGCTGCCGAAGGTGGACGATCCGAGCGGCTTCAACTTCACCGAAGTCAAGGCCGAAGACACCGCGCAAGTGCAGGAACTGCTGTACCAGCTGGGCTTCGGCTACGCCGGCCGGCACCGGACCAAGCCAGTCCAGCTGTGGACCCAGGGACAGGCCCGCATCATCATCAACGAGCAGCAGGCGCGCAAGATGGAACCCACCATCGCTGCCCTGGGGTTCGACGTCGAGAACCCGGTGGCGGCCGCGTCGCGTGCCGTGCAGCTGAAGGCCACTCCGGTTCTCCGCCCCAGCCAGGCGGATGAGGAGGTACTGCAGGCCGTATCCGCGCCCGATTCGACCGAAATCTTCCTATGCGAAGCCTCCGGGGACGGCACGGTGGCATGGATGAAGGAGTTCAATCCCCGGACCGGCGCGCCGGACTACGCCGCGGGAGTGCCGGCCGCCGGGCTCATCACCCACGTAGACCACGTGAACCTGGCCCAGCCGTGGCAGCATTATGACGAAGCCGTGCTCTTCTACGAAAGCACGCTCTCGCTGGACCGGCAGCCGTCGACCGAGGTGCCAAGCCCGGTCGGCCTCGTCCGCAGCCAGGTCATGCGCACGGAGGACCGCAGGATCCGCCTCGCACTGAACATCGCCCCGCTGGTGCTGGAGCATCCGGCCTCAGCCCCCCGCTACCCGCAGCATGTCGCCTTCGCCTGCACCGACCTGGTGGCCGTCGCGCGGCGCGCCCTGGAACGCGGGCTGGATTTCCTGCCGGTTCCCGCCAATTACTACGCCGACCTGCAGGCCCGGTTCCGGCTGGCGGACGGCTTCCTCGAGACCCTGCAGCAGTACAACCTTCTGTACGACCGGGACGAGGACGGAGAGTTCCTGCACTTCTATACGGCCACAGTGGGCAATGTCTTCTTCGAGGTCGTCGAGCGCAGGGCCGGCTACGACGGCTACGGCGCGCCCAACACGCCGGTGCGGCTCGCCGCCCAGTACGGGCGCACGCGGCGCGGACGCGGCTAGGCCGAATCCGGCGGCAGGTGTCCGCGGCTGTATCCTAGCTCTCGGCCCCCGGGCTTTTGAGCATGACCCATCGGAGGAGCATATGGTGACCGAGCCGGCCGGCCAGCAACCGGCCTACTACGTAAAGTCAGTCGAGAAGACCTTCGCGGTCCTGCTGGCTTTCACCTCCGACGAGCCGCGCCTCACCATGACCCGTGTCGCTGCAAAGGCCGACCTCAGCCGGGCGGCTGCCCGAAGGTTCCTGCTGACCCTTGCCGACCTCGGCTACGTCAGCACTGACGGGACGCACTTCGAACTCACGCCGCGGGCCCTGGACATCGGTGCGTCCTTCCTGGCCAACCTGACCCTGCCGCAGATCGCCGAACCGCACCTGCGCCAGCTCGCCGTCGACCTCAACGAGACCACCTCGCTGTGCATCCTCGACGGCACCGACGTCGTCTACATCGCCCGCGTCGCCGCGCCCCGCCTGCTCAGCGTCTCAGTGAACGTCGGCACCCGGTTCCCGGCCTGGGCGACGTCGATGGGCCGCATCCTGCTGGCCGGGTTGCCGCCGGCCCACCGCGAGGCCTACTACAAGAGCATCCAGCTGACCCCGTTCACGGAGAATACCGTCGCCAGCATCGACGCCCTGCGCAGCGAGGTTGACCGCGCCGCAGAACTCGGCTGGTCGCTGGTCTCGCGCGAGCTCGACGACGGATTGCGCGGCCTGGCCGTTCCCGTGAAGCGCGGAAATGATCTCATCGCCGCGCTGAACGTCTCCCTGCAGACGCACAGGATGCCGGAAGCGGAGATCGCCGAGACCGTGCTGCCCTGCCTGCAGCAGGCGGCCGAGGCCATCGCCAGCGATTTCGGCGGACGCAGCCGCGGCGTAGCCTGACCCGCCCCGGCTGTCCGGACGGCGCATTTCGGACGCGCCGCGGCAGTGTCCGGAAACTGTCAGAGCCCGACGTTAAGTTGGGACCATGAGCACGACAAAGAACACCACCCCAGTTGCAGCCAAGGCACCTGTGCACCCGCAGCGCGGCCGCCGGTACGCCATCGAAGAGCTGGTCAGCCTCGCCGAGGCCGGCGACGCCTGGGCCATGGCCAAGGTGGACGAGTGGGAGCAGCACTTCGCCAACGAGTATGCCGGCGACCTGTCGGAGGCGTGCCCGGACCAAGGCTGCGAACACTTCGGCGAAGCCGTCAATATCCTCCACGGCGAGGACGGCAGCGTCCTCGAGGTAGACCACGGCGCCTGGGCGCATTACCCGGCGCTGGCCAAGGCCTCCTGACGGGCTCAGCCTCAGCTGCCGAGCAGCAGCCCGCTCCAGCCGCCGACGCCGATCGTCGCGCGTCCCTTGATCCTGTTCCCTGACACCGGATAGTGGTGCAGGTTACCGGACCGGTCCCGCGCCAGGATCCCCGGCAAGGCGTTGCCCAGGTGGTTCTCGATGGCGGTCAAATGGTCCATTGCGTTCCAGCCGGAGCTGCCCACGGTTCGCCGCGTCTCGGAGACGAATCCGGAAGCACCGTTGCCACGGTAAAGCTTCAGCTGCCCGGCAGAGGTCTTGGCGACGAGGTCGGTCCTGCCATCGGCATCGAAATCCAGCGCGAGGATCTCCAGCGAGCTCCAGCCGGTGCCAATCTGCTTCCTCGCCCCGTGCTTGGTGCCGGACGGGTTGGTGTAGTAGTACAACCGCCCGTTCGCGGTGTTCTTGGCGACGATCCCCGGAAACGCATCGGCCTGCTTCCAGTCCGTCACCAGAATGTCATAACCGGCCCAGCCACTGGACCCAATGGTGGAGGCGGCATCGAAACCGCCTGCGGAACGGCCGTAGTTGACGGTGAGGCGCCCGTTGCTCCATTTGGCCACGATGTCCTGGACGCCGTCGGAGTTCCAGTCCACGGTTTCGATTTCCTTGGCGCCCTGCCAGCCGCCGGAGACGTAGGTGCGATTCCAGAGGTCTCCGCCGCCCGCGGACGGATAAACGTATAGGTAGCCGGCGGGATCCACCGCCGCAATGTCTCCCGGACTGATGGACCCGCCGGTGGCACTTTGGCCGCCGCCGGGGTGCGGCGGAAGACTGCTTCGTGTGGTCGGATACCCGGCGACATTGGCGACCGCGAAGTACTGCCCGTACCAGCCGGCCTTCGTCGTCTTCATGTAGCCGATCCCGATGTCGGTCGCCTTCGGACTCAGCACAATCGAACGGTGGACCGGGGAACTCATCCACCAGTCGACAATCGCCTTGGGCGTGGTGTTGTAGGCGATGATTTCCGTGCCGTAGTCGAAGCCGGCCGGGATCTGCTGGGTGCCGTAGCCGGAGCGGTGGATTGTCTCAAGGCTGTAGGTGCCCTTGTTGATGCGGGTGTTCTGCACCTCGGACCATTCCTGCGCCACGTTGGCCACGCCCTGGTTCCACACCACACGGGAAAGCCCGTTCTCGGCACGGTACTTGTTCACCTGCGCCAGGATTTCCTTGACCACCGGATCACTGGAACTCCTGGTGATGGCCGCGGCGGGACTGAGGCCGGAAAAGAGCAGGACTACTAGGACCGCGAGCGCCATGAATGGTTTAAGTACTTTCCCCATGGTCAGCAAGTGTAAATGCAGAAGCCCTGATATAGCACGTTTAATCAGCAAAACGACGCATTATGGCGGCGTGTCCCCGGCTCGGCTGGCCCCTAGACTGGTCCTACCAGGCGGCACTCCACTGAAACGGGACGGCCATGATCGACGTTGATCCTGAGTATCTGATCCTCTCCTACCGGCTGACGTACCTGGGGGTGCCTGACGCGCAAGAATCTCCCGAGACATACCCTTTGGCGTGGCGCATCAACATTTACGCCGAGGTCTTCGCTGAGAACGACGACGTCGAAGAGCACAGCATCGGCTCCGCCATGGTTTACACGGTTCCGGACGCCGGGCGCATCGATCTGTTCAACACCCTCGACGTCGACAAGAAGCTCGCGCCGTTCGGCAAGATCCTCGGGGTACTGCACCCCGACATCCTGGACACGGCCGGCATGAAGGATCTCGGCGGCGATCTGATGATCCTGTCCAGTCTGCTGATCAAACCGGACTACCGGGGGCAATGGCTCGGCCACCATGTGCTGTTGGCCGTCCTGGCTACCATCGGCCGCAGCGTCGCCCTCGTCGTGCTGCGTGCTGCACCTCCGCTGGAACAAGACGGACCCGAAGAGGAAATGCCGGAGCACCACGCGGCCAAGTCAGCCTTGCACTCCTACTGGGAATCCTTCGGATTCATCCCTGTGCTGGAAGAAGAGTTCACCGACTACATGGTCTACTTCACCGGCCCTCCCGAACTCTCGGACGAGGTCCTGCCCCCGGTGACAGGCGACGCCCCATAAACATCGGATGGCCGGACATGGTCCAGGTCAGGGCAATGTTCCCGAAGCACCCCAGCAACTATCCCGGAAGCACGGTCTTCCGGTAATGCCTCGAAGGCTGCGAGTAGCCGTGGCGTTCGTAGAATCGGTGCGCACGCTGACGCCGGTTTGATGTCGAAAGCTCCAACACACCGGCGCCCAAGTCCCGGGCGGCCTGCTCCGCCGCCCCCAAGAGGAGGCCACCGACACCGCGCGAACGTTCCGCTTCATCGACTACCAAGGCAGTGAGTCTGGCCTTGTAGGCGCTCTCAGTCAGGAACGGCACCCTGTGGATGTGCGCCAAGCCGACCACCCGGAAATCGACCTCCGCCACCAGGCACCGGTCGTCCGGCGACGCTGCACCCACCCAGGTTCGCACCCAGTCCTCCTCCGGGGCATATCCGAGTTGCACCAGCAGACCCAGCATGGCGGAAACATCGGCTGTGCAGGCCCGGCGAATCACGGTGGAGGAAACACCCACGACCACCCTCCCGCTCCTGTGCCGACGGCCCCGATCAGTACAACTGCAGCAAAGCCATGCTCCGCCAATGAGCAATCCGGGCGCAACCCGTCCCTGCCCGCCTACGAGACGGTCGCCGCGGCGCCCTACGGGATCGGGTGAGTCGGCGGAGAGCCGAAACTCGGACTGCGGGGCGTTTCGAGGCCCGGCGGACAGGTGAAAACCCCTCCTGACAGGCGTTTACCGAGTCAGGAGGGGTTTCGTGGAGCCCCCTGCCGGATTCGAACCGGCGACCCCCTGTTTACAAGACAGGTGCTCTGGCCAACTGAGCTAAGGAGGCGGACTGCTGGTGGACCAGCGCGGCTGGATCAAGCCAGCTAGATAAGGTTAGCCCAGGTGGACGCCGGGCGTGAAACCGCGGCGCCCACCCGGGACCTAGCTGCCTGGACTACGCGCGGGCGTCCAGGATCGGCTGGGCGAACTCGACGAAGTCGCCGGTGTTGTCCCACAGCTTGCCGTCGACGTAGACGGCCGGGGTGCCGCCCACGCCCTCGGCGCGCGCGAGCGCATCCGTGTACTTGGCGTACGGGCGGTAGGTGCCGTCCTTGATGCAGCTCTCCGCCCCGCCTGCCCCGGCGTCGGAGGCCATGCTGGCTAGCTCGTCGCTGTCCAGGCCGGTCGGGACCTGGCGCTCGAAGAGGGTTTCCATGAAGGGCAGGAAGCTCTTGGGCGAGGTATTCGCCACGCAGGCCAAGGCATTGGCTCCGCGGGAAGAGTAGTTACCGGTGGCCGGCTGGTCCAGGAAGGCTACCGTGCGGTATTCAACCGTGGCATCCCCGCTGTCCAGCCACTTCTTCAGCTGGCCCGAGTACGCGGCTTCGAAGTCCGCGCAATGGGGGCAGGCTGCGTCAACGTAGATCACGATCTGGGCCGGATCGCCCTTGGGTGCTGCCGCTATCCCGCTGGGCACGGCCGGAGGCTTGGCCTCCGGATCCACCGTGGATACATCCACCGTGGCGGCGTCGGTGGCGGCCAGTTCCGTGCTGGATGTGAGCGTGATCCCGCCGTACTTGTTGCCGTGCGCGGGCGTGGAGCCTGCGTCGGGGAAATCGCCGCGCTGGTTGGTGGCGACAACGACGGCGATGATCGCCACGATCGCCACGACTGCGGCCACAACACCCCAGCGCACCAGCAGCGAATTGCGCTTCTGCTTCCGCTGCTCGGCCTCACGCATCTGGCGGGCTTTTTCGCGTGCCTCCGCGGTGCGCTCGGCCTTGGTGGGCCTCGGTGTGTTCTGGCTTGCCATAAGTCCTCAAGTCTTTCGGTCTTCGGGCACCGTGGCGGCCGCCCTCGGGGACAGTTTTGTTGAAACTACAACGTTCTAACGATACCGCGCAGCTCGCCGGCGGTTCCATTGTTAATTAACGCACCGCAGTCTGCCGTTGGTTCCGGTCTTATAGAGTCAATGGCAGGATTCACAACTAGCAGGAGAGTCATATGGTTACTAGGCCCACATCATTGGACGCGGAACCGGAGGGCTCTGACTACGGACAATACGACTTCATCGTAGTCTCCAACCGGCTGCCGGTGGACCGTGTGCAGGAGGACGACGGCGGGACCTCCTGGCGCCGTTCGCCCGGCGGTCTCGTAACCGCGCTCGCCCCGGTGATGGCCAAGACCGACGGCGCCTGGATCGGCTGGCCCGGGTCCGCCAACGAGGTCCTGGACCCGTTCGACCACGATGACATGCGCCTGGTTCCCATTCCCATGAGCGACGATGACGTCGAGCTCTACTACGAGGGGTTTTCCAACGCGACGCTCTGGCCGCTCTACCATGACGTCATCGCCCCGCCGGAGTTCCACCGGGCCTGGTGGGAATGCTACAAGAGGGTCAACCAGCGGTTCGCGGATGCCACCGCAAAGGTCGCGGCCGACGGCGCCACCGTCTGGGTGCAGGACTACCAACTGCAGCTGGTTCCCAAACTGCTGCGCGAACTCCGCCCTGACCTGAAGATCGGCTTCTTCAACCACATCCCCTTCCCCCCGCTGGAGATTTTCGCGCAGCTGCCGTGGCGCCGCCAGGTGATCGAGGGCCTGCTCGGTGCGGACCTCCTGGGCTTCCAGCGGCCCAGCGACTCCAGCAACTTCCTGCGCTGCGTCCGCCGCTTCACCGGCCACCCCATCAAGTCCCAGCATGTGAACATCAAGACAGAGTCCGGTACCCGCATCTGCCGGGCCGGCGCCTTCCCGATCTCCATCGATGTGGCCCAGATCAACGAGCTGGCCAACCGTCCCGACGTCATCGAGCGGGCACGGCAGATCCGCGAAGAACTCGGCAATCCCAAGACCGTACTGCTCGGCGTGGACCGGCTGGACTACACCAAAGGCATCGGGCATCGGATCAAGGCCTACGGCGAGCTCCTCGAAGACGGACAGGTCACGGTCGAGGACGCGGCGCTGATCCAGGTCGCCAGCCCCAGCCGCGAACGGGTGGAGTCCTACCGCCTGCTGCGCGAGGAAATCGAAGCCTCCGTCGGCCGGATCAACGGGACGTACGACACGCTCAGCAACACGGCCATCCGGTACCTGCACCATAGCTATCCGAAGGAAGAAATGGTGGCCCTGTACCTCGCGGCCGACGTCATGCTGGTGACCGCCCTGCGCGACGGCATGAACCTGGTGGCCAAGGAGTACGTCGCCTCCCGCACGGGAGTCAACGGCGCGCTGGTATTGAGCGAGTTCGCCGGTGCTGCCGACCACCTGAAGCAGGCTCTCCTGGTCAACCCGCACGATATCGACGGACTCAAGGATGCTGTAATGCGGGCCATCAACATCTCTCCCGGCGAAGCGACCCGCCGGATGCGGACCATGCGCCGGCAGGTGCTGCAGAACGACGTGGAACACTGGTCGCAGAGTTTCCTGCGGGCCCTGCAGGCGGGACCCGGCGCAGAGGCCGAGGGGGAAGATCGGTGAAAGACGGACTCGCCCCCGAGCTGCTGGAAGCGCTGCGGGCGATCAGCCGCACGCAGCGGCTGCTGGTCGCCCTGGACTTCGACGGCACCCTCGCCCCAATCGTCGAACGTGCCGAGCACGCCCGGGCCCTGCCCGCGTCGGCCGCCGCAGTGCGGGAACTTGCCGCGCTGCCCCGGACCTACACCGCTTTCATCTCCGGGCGCGCGCTGGACAGCCTCCGGGTCGTCGCCTCGCCCGGTGAGGAAACGCTGCTGATCGGCTCCCATGGCGCCGAAGTCTTCACCGGACCGGGCAGTCCCGCCCTGACCCTCGACGACGCCCAGGCGCTGGCACTGCGGGAGGCGACCGCCGTCGTCGAAAGCGTTGTCGCTACCTACCCCGGCACCCGGCTGGAAGCCAAGCCCGCCGGCGTCGTACTCCATACCCGTACGGCGGACGACGACGTGGCACTTGCCGCTACCGAAAGCGCGCGGAAACAGCTGGCTGCCATCGCCGGAGTGCACCTGAAGGACGGCAAGCGGGTGCTGGAAACCTCCGTGATCAGCTCGGACAAGGGGCAGGGCATCGAATTGCTGCGCGGTGCCACCGACGCCACGGCGGTAGTCTTTGCCGGCGACGATGTCACGGACGAGGATGCCATCGGGGCCTTGGGCCCTCAGGACCTCGGCATCCGCATCGGACCCGGCGCCTCCCGGGCGGCCCACCGGGTGGACTCGCCGGAGGATTTCACCGCTGTGCTGGAGGCCCTGTCCGAGCTGCGCCGTACCGCCGTCGAATCCGGCGTGCAATACTGAGCACACACAACTGAATTACCGCTTCACTACGGATCGTCGGGCACGTACCTGCCCGTGAAGGGATATGAACATGGCAACGGTAACGTTCGATCGTGCTACCCGGTTGTACCCGGGGACGGATAAGCCGGCGGTGGACGCGCTGAACCTGGAGATCGCCGACGGCGAGTTCCTGGTCCTGGTGGGCCCGTCCGGCTGCGGCAAGTCCACCTCGCTGCGGATGCTCGCAGGCCTCGAAGACGTCAACACCGGCCGGATCCTGATCGGTGACCGGGACGTCACCGATGTCCCGCCGAAGGACCGGGACATCGCGATGGTGTTCCAGAACTACGCGCTCTACCCGCACATGTCGGTCGCGGACAACATGGGCTTCGCACTCAAGATCGCGGGCATCGACAAGGACGAGCGGCGCCGCCGGGTCGAGGAAGCGGCAAAGCTGCTGGACCTGGAGCAGTACCTGGACCGCAAGCCCAAGGCGCTCTCCGGCGGCCAGCGCCAGCGCGTTGCGATGGGCCGGGCGATCGTCCGCTCCCCGCAGGTGTTCCTGATGGACGAACCGCTCTCCAACCTGGACGCGAAGCTGCGCGTGCAGACCCGTACGCAGATCGCCTCGCTGACCCGCCGGCTCGGAGTCACCACCGTGTACGTCACCCACGACCAGGTCGAGGCCATGACCATGGGCGACCGGGTCGCGGTGCTCAAGGACGGGATCCTGCAGCAGGTCGACACCCCGCGGAACCTCTACGACCGGCCGGCCAACGTGTTCGTCGCCGGGTTCATCGGCTCCCCGGCGATGAACCTGCTGGAACTGCCCGTGACCGAGGGCGGCGTGCAGTTCGGCGGCGCGGTGTACCCGGTGCCGCGGAACGTGCTCGGCGAGGCCCACGGCAGCACGGTGTCCCTGGGCGTGCGCCCGGAGGACCTGGAACGCGCCGAGGACGGCCAGGGCCTCGAGGTCGCCGTCGACGTGGTCGAGGAACTCGGCGCCGACGCCTACGTCTACGGCCACACCATGCTCGACGGCCAGCGGCACGAGATCACCGGCCGCACGGACGGACGCCGGCCTCCGGTAGCGGGCAGCACCGTATACGTCCGGCCCAAGCCGGACCACGTCCACCTCTTCGACTCCCAGACCGGGCTGCGCCTCGGCGGCCACGACCCCGCCACCCCGCAGGCCTCCCTGAGCGACCTGGAATCAGCCGTCGAGACGAGCGACCGGGCCTGAGGCCGGCGCCGGAACCGGGATGTCCATGGACGCCAGCTGGCAGAACGAGCCCACCGACTACCGCCAGATGGGCAAGCTGCCACGGCGCAGCGGGCCCACGGAAGCGGCGCGGCTGGGCCCCCTGAGCATCACGTCCGCCACGATGGACGAGGAACTCCTCGACCTGCCGTGGCATGTGGCGCTGGAAGAGTGGCCGGTGCACAACCTGGCCGCTCTTCCACGCGGCATTTCGCGGCATGTGGTCCGGTTCGCGCACCTGGGCGGCTCCGTCATTGCGGTGAAGGAGACCAACGAACATGTGGCGCGCCATGAGTACCACATGCTGCGCAAGCTGCAGCGGCTGGCCGTGCCGTGCGTGGAACCGCTGGCGATCGTGGCCGGCCGGCGCAATGCGGCCGGCGAGGACCTCAAGCCGGCGCTGGTCACCCGCCACCTACGCTTTTCCATGCCGTACCGGGCCGTGTTCTCCCAGACCCTTCGGCGCGCCACCCTGACACGGCTGATCGATGCCCAGGCGCTGCTGCTGGTGCGGCTGCATCTGCTCGGTTTCTACTGGGGCGACGTTTCCCTTTCCAACACGCTCTTCCGCAGGGACGCCGGCGCCTTCGCCGCGTATTTGGTGGACGCCGAGACGGGCGAGCTCTATCCGGAGCTCTCCACGGGGCAGCGCGAGTACGATCTGGAGGTCGGCCGGGTCAATATTGCGGGCGAACTGATGGACCTGATCGAGGGCGGCCTGGTCGAGGAGGCCGTGGACCCGGTTGCCGTCAGCGAACGCATCATCGACAGCTACCGGAATCTCTGGGCGGCGCTGACCGAGCGGGAGTCCTTCGAATTCGGCCAGCGCTGGCGGATCAACGCCCGCATCCGGAAGCTCAACGAACTCGGATTCGATGTGGAGGAATACTCCATCCTGACGGCCCCGGGCCAGTCCGAGGTGCAGCTCCAGCCAAAAGTCGTCGACGCCGGACACCACCAGCGGCGGCTGCTGCGGCTGACGGGCCTTGATGTGCAGGAGAACCAGGCGCGGCGGCTGCTCAACGACATCGACGCGTACCGGACGGACGCCAGCACCGCGCAGGACGAAGAGCTGGCAGCCCACGAGTGGGTCACCCACGTCTTCGAGCCCATCGTGAAGTCCATCCCGCGCGAACTCTCCGGCAAGCTCGAACCGGCCGAAGTGGTCCACCAGGTACTCGAGCACCGCTGGTACATCTCCGAGGCGCAGCACCGCAACGTCCCGCTCGCCGAGGCGCTGCAGGCCTACCTCGACGATGTGCTGCCGCACCGGCGGGACGAAGCTGCGATTATCCTCGACCCCAAGGCCGGCGGTCCCGGCCTGGCCGACTACGACGACGCCGAATAGCGCTCCTAGCTGGCCCGGCTGAAGACCGCCACGAGGAAGTCCGACGACGGCGAGAACGGCCGCAGGTCCCACGTGGAAAAAAGGTGGTCCACGGCCAGCCCGGCACCCGCGGCATCCTTCAGGAAGTCCTCGAATTCATAGCCCCGACCGGCGCCGAAGCCGGTCACCAGCCGCCCGGCCGGCATCAGATGGCGTTCCAGCCGCGCCAGGACCTCCGGCGCCGTGCCGGGGGCCAGGAACGTCAGCACGTTTCCGGCGCTGACAATCAGGTCGAATGGTTCCGCGATGCCCTGGGCCGGCAGATCGAGCTCGGCCAGGTCTCCCACCAGCCACCGCACCTCGGGGTGGTCCTTGCCGGCCGCCTCGATCAGCTCGGGATCGACATCGACCCCGACCACCTCATGCCCGCGCCCGGCGAGCTCGCCACCCAGCCGCCCCGGGCCGCACCCGGCGTCTAGTATCCGGCTTCCCCGGCCGGCCATCGCATCGATCATGCGCGCCTCGCCATGGAGGTCCATGCCTTCCGAACGCATCGCCTCGAACCGTTGGATGTACCACGCCGAATGGCCCGGGTTCTTACGCTTCTGGGCTTCCCAAAGAGTCTCTTTCCGCACGTTCCCAGCCTACGCGCTAACGACGGCGGCGACAGCCGCCGTCAGACGCGGCTGCCTGCCGGCCCTCAGGAAACCTGCGGTTCCACCCGCTCCGGCAGCGCCTTGCCCGGGTTCAGCAAGCCCTTCGGATCGAACAGTTCCTTGATCCCGCGCTGCAATTCGAGCACCTCCTCGCGCTGTTCCAGCAGCAGCCACCGCAGCTTGTACTGCCCCACGCCGTGCTCCCCGGTGATCGTGCCGCCCAGCCGCAACCCGATTTCGATTGATTCATCCAGCGCCGCATCCAGATCGGGGATCTTCTCCGCCTGCGCCGCCGGCACCCAGAACATCGGGTGCAAGTTGCCGTCGCCGGCATGCGCCACCACTTTCAGCCCGACGCCACGCTCGGCCGCGATCCGTTCCAGCTCAGCGATGTAGTGCACCAGCTGGGAGCGAGGCACCGCCACGTCCTCGCCGACGCGGAACACGTCGTCGATCTCAGCGCCGCGGCTGTGGCGCCGCAGTTCCACCAACTCCAGTGCCTCCTCGCTGACCTCCGCCATCATCGTGGCTCCTAGCTCCGAGAGCACACTGCGGATGATCGTGGCTTCGATCCCGGCGCCGTATCCGTCCGTCTGGATCAGCAGCAGAGCCCCGCCGCGCCGGCGCAGGTCCGATCCCTGGTCCTGGTCCAGCTGGGCCAGGGTATGGCCGTCGAGCAGTTCCATGATCGACGGCTGCACCCGTGCCTTACCGACCGCCAGCACCCCCGCCGCCGCAGCCGTTACTTCGGGGAAGAACGCCGCGATTGTCTGCACCTCCGTGGGCAGGTAGCGGAGGCGGAGGGTTGCGCCGACGACCACGCCCAGAGTCCCCTCCGAACCGACAAACAGACCGGTCAGGTCGTAGCCCGCGACCCCCTTGAAGGTCCGCCGCCCGGTGTTGATCAGCGATCCGTCGGCAAGGACAACGTCCAGTCCGAGGACCGACTCCCTGGTCACCCCGTACTTGGCACAGCGCAAACCACCGGCGTTCGTAGCGATGTTGCCGCCGATCGTAGACAGCCGGTAGCTGGCCGGGTCCGGAGCGTACATCAGGCCGTGCCGGGCGGCCGCCGCATTCAAGTCCGCGTTGATCACTCCCGGCTCGACCCGGGCGACCTCGTCCTCCGGGTGGATCTCCAGAATGCGCTTCATGCGCTCAAGGCTCAGGACCACGGAGCCGGGAGTCGCGTGCGCCCCGCCGGAGAGGCCCGTACCCGCCCCGCGGCACACCACCGGTACGCCGTGCAGGTCCGCAAGCCGCATCACAGCCTGCACATCCTCGATGCTTTCGGCCCAGACCACGGCCGCGGGCAGCCAGCGGTCCTGTACAGGCCCCAGGTCAACCGCGTAGGACGCCAGGACATCCTCGCTCGTGCTGAAGCGTTCCGCAGGCAAGGCCGCCTGCAGCGACTCAATCATCAGTTCGCTCATGAATTTCAGGGCCTCCTCGCCCAAGTCCTCACTAATAACGACGACGGCAGCGCGCCTGGCACTGCTGTCCTAGGAACCCGGCGGGAGGATCCGGACACTGGAACGTAGGCCGCCCATGAACCGAGCATACTTCGCCAGAATCTCCGGCCACTCCCCGGCGTACTCCTCCCGTGCCGCCTCTCCGGCCGGGACATGCTCCCACCCGGAATGGACCAGCCGGACGATGGAACTTTCGGGCCCGTCCGCCTCAAAAGCCACCTCGAGCCGGCTGGCCACCGCCGGGCCCGCGCCCCGATGCCAGGAGAGCCGGATCAGCGCACCCGGCTGCCACTCCAGGATGTCCGCCCAGATCTCGACCTCGTCCCGGTCCGAGGTTTCCGCCAGCACCCGCTCCTCGAACTCAAGATGCGACCCCTCGCCAAAGACCCCGTAGTCGGCTATAGGCCACCAAAGATGGATCAGTTCAGTGAAGCCTTCGAAGGCCTGCTCCCGCGCGTGCGGAACGGACACCTCGAAAATAATCGGTGTCGCGGGCCTGCCCGAGTCGGAAGGCTCTGGCGCGTGGGAAAACAGGGAAGTAGCCATGACGTAACCCTAGCCGCAGGGCCGGTGGAACGCTTGTGCTTCCGGTGCGGCCCCGTCCTAGGCCTCG
>NZ_BRVS01000042.1 GCF_026011795.1 Arthrobacter mangrovi
GATGACGGTGGGCGAGGAGGAGAGGATGATGACGCGCTGGCCGAGGTAGACGGACTCATCGATGTCGTGGGTAACGAACAGGACGGTCACGCCGAGCTTGCGCCAGACGGTGCGGATCAGGTCCTCGAGGTCGGCGCGGGTCTGCGCGTCGACCGCGGCGAACGGTTCGTCCATCAGCAGGACCTCGGGCTGGTAGGCCACGGCCCGGGCGATCGCGACCCGCTGCTGCATGCCGCCGGAGAGCTGCCACGGGTAGGACTGCGGCACGTGCGCCAGGCCCACGGCTTCCAGCGCGTCGTCGACCAGCCGGTCGCGTTCGGCCTTGGGCACGCCCTGGTTCTTCAAGGGCAGTTCGACGTTCTCGCGGACCCGCATCCAGGGGAAGAGCGAGCGGCCGTATTCCTGGAACACCACGGCCATCTTCTTCGGCGGCCCGACGACCCGGGTGCCGTTGAGCAGCACCTCGCCCTCGGTCGGGGCCATCAGGCCGGCGATGCATTTGAGCAGCGTGGTCTTGCCGGACCCGGACGGGCCGACCAGGCAGGCCAGCTCGCCGGCGCGCAGGTCGAAGGTCAGGTTGCGGACGGCCTCAATGTCGCCGCCGTCGGTCTTGTAGACCTTTTTCATGCCGCGGACCGAGAGCATCGCCTCGTTCGCGGGCAGGGTCTTGCCGGCCGGTGCCGGGGTCGTGTCAGACTGCATTTTCTACCTCTCGCAGGCCGTGGTACCAGCGCAGGATCTTGCGCTCGGTGAATTGGAAAATGAACGACATGGCCACACCGATCAGGCCCAGCACCACGATGCCGGACCACATTTCCGGAATCGCGAACGAGCGCTGGAACTGCACGATGGTGAAGCCGAGCCCCGACGAGGAGGCGAACATTTCGGAGATGACCATCAGGATCAGCCCGATCGACAGGCACTGCCGCACCCCGGCCATGATCTGCGGACCCGCGGACGGCAGGACCAGGTACTTGATCCGGGCCCAGCCGCCGATGCCGTAAGTGTGGGCGCTGTCGGAGAGCACCGGATCGATCGCCCGGACACCCTCGATCGTGTTCAGCAGCACCGGCCAGACACAGCCGGAGATGATCACGACGACCTTCATGCCGTCCGTGATCCCCATCAGCAGCATCAACACCGGCACCAGCACCGGCGGCGGGATCGCCCGGAAAAACTCCAGCACCGGCTCGGTCAGGTCCCGCAGCCACTTGAACGACCCGATCAACAGCCCGCCCACGATCCCGATGATGATCGCCGCGACCACGCCCCCGAAAAGCCGGGCGATGCTGGGCAGCACGTCGGAGACGATCCGCTCCCCGAACCAGGTCTCGCCGAACTTCTCCGCCAGCACACCGGGAGTCGGCACGAAGAAGTTGGTCTCCCCGAGGGTCGCGGCCCACCAGATCACGACCAGGATGACCGGCAGCGCCAGCGCGTACCCGAACCCCTTCAGAATTTTCATACGATCACCTCGGAACGGACGGACGAATGCCAGGACAGGGTCTTGCGCTCGATCCAGCGCATCACCAGATTGATAGCGACCCCGATCAGGCCGGTCGCCAGGACCAGCGCATACATGCCCGAGATCGCGCCGCCGGACTGAGCCAGGGCGATCTCCCGGCCCAGGCCCGGCGAGCCGATCACCAGTTCGGCCGTGATCGCCAGGATCAGCGCCACCGACGCGGCCAGCCGCACACCCGTCATCAGGTACGGCAGCGCGGTCGGGAACACCACGTACCGCACCCGCGCCACCGGCCCCAACCCGTACGACCTGGCCGTATTCATCGCCACGTTGTCCACGTCCGCCACCCCGTACAGCACCTGGATGAAGACCTGCCAGAACGAGGCATACACCACCAGCATCAGCGTGGACTCGATCTTCACCCCGAACAACAGCACCGCCAAAGGGATCAGCGCCACCGACGGGATCGGCCGCAGGAACTCCACCGTGGAATTCGTCAGCTTCCGCAGGAACGACGACGAACCGATAATGAAGCCCAGCACCGTCGCCAGCACGATCGCGATCACCAGACCCAACAGCCAGGCCAGCATCGTCTCACCCACCGCGACCCAGAAAGCCGTCAACCCGAAATCCCGGGCCAACGCCCCAATCACCTCGGACGCCGGCGGCAAAAACCGCGGCTCGACCAAACCAACCCGCGGCACCAGCTCCCAGACCAGCAGAAAGCCCAGAATGCCCGCCAGCCCCAGGAACTGCCGGGATGGCACCCGTCGCGCAGACCTGCGACGCTTGACCGCTTCAGATTGGGCTGCGACGGTACCGACAGGTACGGCATCGTTCAATAGATCGGTGTAAACCATGTCCGGTTTCTCCAACTGTTTCATCGGGCTGCACCCGGATCTGCGAAGTCCCGGAAAATTCGTTTGATGCCTGCTCCCCCGACCCGGGATGCCAGGCCTGAGAGGGCAGGGGGCTGCACGGAATGCTCGAACAAGCTGACTCCTTCTGAAAATGCCGCGGCAAGGCGTGAAATGTCTGCGAATGGATGGTTGGGGACGGGATGTTGGCCGTGAAATAGCCCGGCAGTCCCCTCAGGTAACTCCCCGCCCGTTTACTTATGCGGCCGCAGCTTCGACGATCAATTCCTTCAACCGGGTCCCGGGTTGGGCAGCGGCGTCGGACGGGATGTCCAGGCCATTGGCCAAGGCGTTCCGCACGGCCATGAAGTCGGCGGGAGAGTTCACACAGTCCGCGGCGATGATCCTGCCATTCCGGTAATACAGCAGGGCGAACTTGTCGCTGTCGGGGTCTCCGCGCTGTACGGTCTGATCGAAACCGGCGGAAAGCCCCGCGATCTGCAACTTGATGTCCGACTGGTCAGACCAGAACCAAGGCACCATCTGGTACGGTTCGCGGCGGCCAAGCAGCGCTGCTGCAGCGATCTTCGCGTGTTCCATCGCATGGGGCACGGACTCCAGGCGCAGTCTGCCCCCGTCACCGCGCACGTATGGGTTGGGCAGGTTCGCGCAGTCTCCGGCTGCAATCGTCATGCCGTCGGAGCATAAACCGGATTCATCCACTAGGATTCCGTTATCCACGGCCAGTCCCAGCTGTTCTGCCAGTTCCGTGCGGGGAACCACTCCGACGCCGATCAGCACGACGTCGGCGGGGACCCGGGTGCCACCGGCCAATTCGACTTCTGTCACCTTGCCGCCGGTGCCGGTCAGTCGGCTGATCCTGGCGTTCAGCATAATTTGGGTGCCGCGGCGCTGGTGTGCAGCACGAAAGTACTCGCTGGTCCCTTCGGCGACCGCGCGGCCAACCAGCCGCGGTGCCGCTTCCAGCACTGTGACCCGCTTCCCGGAGGCCCGGGCACCGGCTGCTACTTCCAGTCCGATGAAACCGCCGCCTATCACCACGACGTCCCGGGCAACTGCTAGATCGGCAGCCAGTTTCGCGGCATCGGAGGCGTCCCGCAGATAGTGCACACCGCCCAGTTCCGATCCCTCCAGCGGCAGCCGCCGCACTGCTGCGCCGGTGGTCAAGGCCAGGCGGGAGAAACGGAACTGCCGACCGTTCGACGACGTCGCAACACCGCCGTCGTGGTTCCGTTCGAGATGCACGATCCGCTCCCCGGTGACCAGCGAGATGTCCTGGCGCTGATACCAATCGGGCGTGCGGAAGGCCAAGTCCGATGTCTTCACGGTTCCGCCGTGCAGTTCCTTGGACAGCGGCGGTCGCTGGTACGGTGCGTGCGGTTCCTCCCCCACCAGGGTGATGGGAGAGGTGTCGCCGAACTCGCGCAGGCTGGTCGCGACCTGCACACCCGACTGGCAGGCGCCAATGATCAAAGTCCCCAGGTCCGCTGCCATGCTTAAACCTGGGTTTCCGGAAGCCGGACCGCGATGTCCGATGCGACCTTAAGCTGGCAGGAGAGCCGGCTGTTGGGGCATCGTTCGGAGGAAGTGCAGTCCAGCATCTCGTCCTCCACGTCGCTGATTTCCGGGAGTCCGTCCAGGTAGGGCTCTTCGACGTAGACGTGGCAGGTAGCGCACATGGCGGAGCCGCCGCATTCAGCCACGATGCCCGGGACACCGCGGGACACGGCCGTGCGCATCACGCTGGTGCCGGTGTCGGTCTCGAGCACGGTTTCCATGCCGTCCGGCTGGATGAAGGTGACTTTGGGCATTTGGGTGGTCCTCTCGGTGTTGCTCAGGCGGCGGTCAGCCGCAGGGGCAGGCTGTCCAGCCCGCGCAGGGTGTTGTTCAGCTGTTGCACCGGCTCGCCGGCCGGTTCGATGGAAGCCACATGCCGGGCCAGTGCGGTCAGGAAGCATTCACCTTCCAGCCGGGCCAGCATCTGTCCCAGGCAGGCATGGACACCGAAACCGAAACCTACGTGGCCCGCGGCCTTCCGCCGGATGTCGAACTCGTTCGGCTTCTCCCACCGGCGCGGATCGCGGTTTGCCGCGGCGAGGAACATCAGGACTTTGGATCCCTCCGGAAGCGCGACGCCGGAAAGTTCGGTTTCCCTGCTGGTGGTACGGAAGAACGTCTGCACGGGCGAGGAGAACCGTACGGTTTCCTCGAACGCCGACCGGGCAAGCGACGGGTCCCCGCTGAGCGCTGCAAACTGCTCGGGATTGGCGGCCAGGCACTGCAGCGCGTTGCCGATGCCGTGGACAGTGGTATCGACTCCGGCGGAGAGGAAGGAGCGCAGCAGCCGGGCCTGCTCATCCGGGCCGTAGCCTGCCTCGGCAGCGGCGGTATGGATCTTCTCGCCCAGCCCGCCCGGCACCGGCACGCCGGGCTGACACTGCTCCATGATCCATTCCTGAGCCTTCGCCCCGCGTTCGAGAGCACGTTCAAAGTGCCGGTTGCGCGGACCGAAGGTGTTGAACACCATCGACCCGTACGGCAGCAGGTTCTCCCTACCGTCCTCTGGCAGGCCAACGAAATCGGGAAACACCTGCAGAGGGAAGGCCTCGGCCAGATCCGTGACACCGTCAATGACGCCGCCGCGTGCAGCGACCCGGGCCACCAGCTCGTCTGCCCTCTCCTGGAAACCCTCCTTGAGCGACCGCAGTAAGTTCGGCGTGAGGATCCCGGTGACCACGTGACGGGCCTTGGTATGGTGCGGCGGATCGGCCTCGAGCAGCAGGCTCGGCGGACGCCACGGCTTCTCCGTGGCAAAGTCGGAGAGACCGACGCCGCGGGAGGAGACATAGGTTTCGTGGTCGGCCAGCACCCGGGCGACCTCGTCAAAGCGTGCCACCCCGTAGACCCCGTAGCGTTGCAGGCGGAACACCGGACCGGCCTCGCGCATCAGCTCATGCGCCGACCACGGATCAGTGAGGAATTCGTCGCTGAACGGATCCAGGTCCAGTTCCGGCACCGCGGCAGTGACAGGTTGTGCAGTCATCGTTATGCTCCTACTTGGCCAGCGCGGACGCAACGTCGAGGTCGGCGCCGGTGATTCCGTACTTCTTCATCAAATCGGCGGTCTTCTGCAGGGAAGCAGTGTCGAGTTCGCCGTCGAACTGCGGCATTTCGGCCTGCTTGACGACGTCGGCGCCCACCTTGGTATAAGTCGGCACCAGCTCAACCAGCCGGTCCCGGTTGTCCTGCAGTTGTGTGGCGGATTCGGTGATGGATGCCTGGAAGGCCTCGATAGCCTCGGGGTTCTCCTTGGCGAACTGCTCGGTGGTGATCCAGCCGGCCACCGGCATGTCTGCCACCGGGCCGGTAAACAAGTCACCGATTTTGACCAACCCGGCCGCCTTCGCACTGGCCTGGAAGGGTTCCACCTGCCAGATCGCGTCCACGGCGCCCCGTTCCAGAGCAGCCTGCATATCCGGGTAAGGCATTTCCACCAGCTTCACGTCCGCAGGGGTGAGACCGGCTTCTTCCAGCAGCGCGTTAATCGCCACGGTGCCGATGTTCTGCAGATTGTTCACCGCGAACGTCTTGCCCTTCAAATCCGCGACGGTCTTGATGTCCGATCCCTTGGCCACGAAGATGCCATGGTCGTGCCGGCCGACATCGTTGCCGGCCACGAAGCGGATGGGCAGGCCCTTCTCCAAGGCCAGCAGGGCTGAGGTGTAATTGGCATAGGTCAGGTCCACGTTCCCGGAGACCAGGGCCGGAATCGCCGCGGCCCCACCCTGGGTCGGCACCAGCTCAACATCCAGGCCGTGATCCTCAAAGATGCCGGTTTCCCCGGCATTGACCGCCGTTGCGGTATGGACCAGCGGGAAATAACCCACCTGGACCGTTTCGCCTGTCCCGCCGGATGCGGCGGCGTCCGGTCCGGCTGCCGTGCTCCCCCCGCCGCAGGCGGTCAAGGCAAGGGCCGAGAGCGCCATGATGCCAGCTGCTGCGGTGGTTTTTCCCCGTCGAATCATCGTTGTCCTCCCCGGTGGGGCGCCGTCGCCCCAAGTCGTTTCTCCGGCCGATTGCCGGCACACACAGCACTATGGGGTATGTCACAATCTAGGGGCTAGCAGGTTTTCTTTTGAAAGGAAAAAGTTGTGGCAAAGTCCTCGGCCGGACGCTCCTCGCTGAGCCGGATCATGCAGATTTTCGCCGCTTTCGACATCGACGCCGTTTTCCTGTCCATCTCCCAGCTGTCCACCCGCAGCGGACTGCCGCTTGCCACCACTCACCGGCTGGTGGCCGAGATGGAAGAATTCGGCCTGCTCGAACGCCAGCCGGATAAGACATACCGGCTCGGCGTCCGACTATGGGAGATCGCCTGCCGCACCCCCGGCGCACTGGGACTGCGGGAAATCGCCATGCCCCACCTGCAGGCCGTACAGGCCAGAATCCGCCAGCACACCCAACTCGGCATCCTGCAAGGCCGGGAAGTATTGTTTCTCGAGCGCCTCTCCGCACGCGAAGCCGTAGTCAACGTAACTCTGGTCGGCGGCAGACTGCCGCTGCACGCCTCCAGCAGCGGACTGGTACTGCTGGCCCATGCCGAGCCTCAGGTGCAGGAAGAGGTACTCTCCAGCGGATTGTTCCGCTACACCCCAGGCACCATCCAGGACCCAGATGCACTGCGGGCCGTCTTGCAGCAGACCCGGCAGGACGGATTCGTATGCGCCAGCGGCTACATTCACCCGGATGCTCGCGGTATCGCCGTGCCGGTCAGCGGCGTCAACGGCGTCGTCGTTGCAGCCATCAGCGTTGTAGTCCCGAACGACGATGCAGTTACGACGCCGTTCGTGCACCTGCTCAAGAGCGCCTCACAGGCCATCAGCAGGGATCTGCACACCGCCTATGCTCCGGCGAACGACCCGCTGGCAACACCCGGAGGACGCTATCGCATGCTGGTTAATTCCTCCATGGATTCGATGCAGTACCTACCCAGCGCCCCGCGGGCCGACCGCCGCTAAGCGCCAATGCTTCAAGGGGAATTGCCGATAACGGCACATGTGGCAGTAATCGCAAGCATCGACGGCCCCGGGAGGGCGCCGCGGAGCCGTCGAATGCAACCAGTATTGTCCTCCCGCTGGTTGGCTTCAAGCGGGCCGAGGGCGGAGCTCCTCCGGTCCGGGCCTGCTCCCCTGCATGGCCTTCATTCCCCGTTACGTCCAGGCATCTGCGTGCTTCGGGATCTCCCCACGGCATGCACGGCATCAGCGCTATAACCTATCGTTCGACGCAGCACCGCTCTAGACTAAGTCGGTGTTGCCGGCAAGGGAGCCGGCCCGCGGTAAGGAGTGGCCAATGCACAGCACGACCAGCCTGTCCCAGTTCAGCCCCGCGGAGTCCGCGGCATGACCGCGATCGCCGTTCCTTCGCCGGCACGGATCCCGCTGGGGGAAAGCAAGCCGGCACCCGACCCCTGCCCCGCCTACCAGCCGATCGATGCCGCGCTGGCCCGGACAGTGACCGACCACATCCACTGTGGAGAACCCATGGCCCTGATCTCGGGCGCCGACCTGCCGATTACCGCACCGCTGATGATCCTGAGACCGGACACGGTTCCGCCCGAACACCCCGACCGACCGGTCCCCGTTTACCGGTGCCAATGCGGATTCACTTTGGATGCCCCCGCAATCACCTAGAACTCCGCGCTCCCTCCTTGCCCCGCGATTAGGAACCGCAAGGGCGTAATCCGCAAGTGCGCGGGCAACTCACCACCTACGGGTAACGGGCATTGGCAGACGCGATCGCGATCGTCGTGCAGGTCACCCGGCTCAACGTGCGACGACCGGACGTCAAACCAACGCCGATAACGGCGCTTACGGAAGCTTGGCCGCACTCGAGACGTCCAAAAGCATGCGGGGCGGGCTTGACTCCCCTTGCCATGCTCGACCCATACGCCAGAGCTCAATCTCGCTGTTCGAACGTGGCTGCAAACACCCGCGGAGCCACGGAACAGCAAGCGGTGAAACGCGTCGCCGCCGCCCCCAGTTTTCTTCCTCGTCTCCTTTGCCAAAGCGTTATCGAGCACGAGTGGAAGAACACGGATATAAAAGGCGAGTGCGGGCTGAATGTGAGTTCGGGCCGCTTCAGGTGGGCGGGTCTGTGACTTCCGCATTCGGCGATGGTTCCGGCACGAGCGCGTTGTCGCGGTGAGTGAAGGCTGTGTCGACGAAGGCCGCGGCGGCGGGTGTCAGCTCCGGGCGGTGGATCAGGAGCATCCGGTTGATGATAGGTGGGTCAACGCCTATAACTGTGGCACCGAGCCGCCCTGCCAGTCGGGCGATAGACCACGGCAGGAGAGCGGCACCCAGTCCATCGACCACAAGTGGGATCGTGGCTTCCCGGTGGGCGACTTCTGCAGCGATGCGCACGGGTAGCCCGTCCGCGGCCATCTCATCCACCAAAGTCCGGAGGCGGGTCCCGGGTTCGGACACAATAAGGGGAAAGGATGCAAGCGAGGCCCTGGTCAGGCGGCCTGTTGGCGGGACAGGCATGTCCGGGGGAAGCACGGCTACGCTTTCGTGCAGGCCGATTTCCCTCACGACCAGGCCGCGATACTCAGCCACGCCCGGCTCCTCTATGACGAGAGCCATGTCGATTTCGCCGTCGAGGACCAAATCTTGCACGGACTCGGCGGCCTGAGCCAATACGCTGACTCGCACACCAGGATAGCGGTGGGAAAACTCCTCAATAGCAGGGTTCAACGGATGGACGGTGAGCGAAGGCGGTGCACTGATCCGAATCTTTCCGCTCGTCAGGCTTGTGCGGGCATCTACAGTTGCGCGGGCAGTGGCCAACGCGCCGACAATCTGGCGGGCGACCGCAGCAAGTGCATGCCCGGTCTCATTCAGGACAAGGCGGCGTCCGACCCGGTCGAACACGGGTGAGCCGAACTGGCGCTCCAGCTCACGAACCGCGAGCGAGAGCGATGGTTGCGCGATGCCCAACTGCTTCGCTGCCCGGGTGATAGTTCCCGCGTCCACCACTGCCAGGAAGTATGCCAGTAGGCGCGCGTCGACTCCCGCCTGACTCAGATCATAGGCCACGCCTATAAGTATCGGAGGTTTTCGGTCGTGGACGCAAACCTGCTTCGAGGCAGCTAATAGAGGTATCTACCTAATGGAGACAACGCTGGAAGGCTACCTATGGCGAAGATTCATATCCTGGGTTCGGGAACGCCGTTCCCCGGGCCCGACCGTTTCGGCAGCAGCTACCTCATCGATGCAGGCAGCGAGAAGGTCCTGTTCGACTGCGGGCCCGCCACCACACAGAAGCTGGCCAGGGCGGGCTTCACACCCACGGACGTCTCGTCAGTCTTCCTGACCCACCACCATTACGACCACATGATCGATCTGCCATGTTTCGTGATGGTCCGCTGGGACCATCAGACGCCGGAAACACCCATCCTGCAGGTGCACGGCCCGCAGCCGACAACCGAGTTCATCGAGGAGCTCTTCGGTCGTGAAGGCGTGCTCCGGCGGGATATCGTCGCCCGCAGCGAGCATCCGGCCAGTCAGCGCGTTTACCAGATGCGCGGGGGCGTCCTCCCACGTCCTTGGCCTGATTGGGAGGCGAGCGACCTTGTGCCCGGAGACCGGGTCGAGGGCAAGGAATGGACGGTCACGGCCGCGCGGGCGGCGCATGTGCAGCCGTACCACGAATCTCTGGCCTATCGGATCGAGACTCCCGCCGGAAGCGTGGTGATCACCGGTGATACCGCCCGCTGCCCGGAAGTTACCGAGCTCGCATGGGGTGCCGATGTCATGCTGTGCTGCTGCTGGGACCACCATGACGGGGACGAACAGATAGACGAGTGCGTGGCCGACGGGATGGTCGGCAACATGTGCGGCCCCGAGGACGCTGCGCTTATGGCCGCCGAGGCCGGGGTGAAGCGCCTCGTCCTCGTGCACGCCACCCAGAGCATCTCGGAGCCCGGCTCGGCTGCCCGCGCGGTCAGCGTCGCGTCCGAGATCTTCAGCGGCCCTGTGACATTCGCCCACGAAGGCCTCCAGCTGACCATTTGATGCAAACACCGGCTCACAACCACAACTAACAGGAGTTCCAATGACCCCCTCGATGACCACTGCTTTCTCCTCCTTTCATATGCCCGAGCGCCAGGACAAGCCGCGCCGGAGCGGTCTTTCCATGATGATCGATTGGGGGATGGGCACCGATCGGCAGGCCGACACCCTGAACAGCGCAGGGCACTACATCGATTTCGCCAAGATCGCCGCAGGAATCGCCCGCTTCCTCCCGCGGGACGTCCTCGTCGAGAAGCTCGCCCTCTACACGGCGCAGGACGTCTCGACCTCACCCGGCGGCCTTTTCGCCGAGCTCGCGCTCTCGAGTGGCCGCTACGAGGAATTCGTCGACGAGGTGCTGGCTGTCGGTTTCACGGGCATCGAGGTTTCCGACAATCTGCTCGACCTGACGCCACGGGATAAGGCCAAAGCCATTACGCACGCCCGGGCGCAGGGGCTGAAGGTCTTCGGCGAAGTCGGCAAGAAGCACGCCGTCCAGGACGACGACACGTTCATAGCGGATGTCGCCAACTGCCTCGAAGCCGGTGCCGACTGGGTCTTCCTTGAAGCGGCCGAGCTTTTCGTCGACCGCGTTCCGCGCCGGGACCTATTCATGAGGCTACGCACGGAATTCGATTCGGACAGACTTATCTACGAACTGCCCGTCGTGATCCTTCCCGGCATCACCCGTGACTTCAAGCACGAGATGACGGCCTGGATGGTGCGGGAGATGGGCACGGAGGTCAACCTCGCCAACATTGAGTGGGACGAGCTGTACACGACGGAACTGGCGCGGCGCGGCTTCGCCGGAGACACCTCACATCCCGACGGAGCGTACGCCCGGGCCGGATTCACCGTCGAGGAGCACTGACAGCCGGCCGGCCCGGACCTCGGCTCAGGGCGGCATTCCTCCCGGGAAAGCCGCCCTGACGGCAGGCGACGGCGCTTCGGTCAGATCCTGAGGACCTTGGAATCTCAAATCTTGGCGTCGGAGGCGGCCACGATGTCCAGGAATGCCTCGGCGGCGGGTGAGAGCACTCCCTCGCGATGCGAGAGCATGATAGGTCGGCGAAGTTCCGGCCGGATGGGTCTCAGTACGCAGTCGCCGGTGCGTGCGCTCATGGGGGTCCACCACAGGGCGAAGCCGGCACCGGCTTCGACCAGCGGAAGAATTCCATCAGGAGTTCCGAGTTCGATCCGAACCCTAGGAGCCAGGTTCCTTTGGGATAGCTCCTGTTCGAACCAGCGGCGGGAAATTGAGCGGTCCCGATGCATGCAGACGAAATCGAGGACGGCCAGTTCCGTGACCTCGACCGGTTCACCCCTGTCCGCGGTTCCGGGCGGCATGAGGGCCTGCAGCGTCTGGTGGCCCACGGACCGGGTTTCCAGTCCCAGCACCGTGGGCTGGGTGACCGTTAGCCCGAGGTTGTACCGGCCGCTGCGTACTTGTGCGGCGATGGTTTCGTCATCAATTTCCGCGTGCACCCTTACCCCGACTTCCGGATGGGTTTTACGGAAGGCGACGATGAAGTCCATGAGCCAGCCGGAGGCCAGCGCAGGCACGGCGCCGATGTCCAGGTGTCCGCCGGCGAGGCCGAGGACGTCCCTGACCCGCTCGTGGGCGACGCTGAAGTCGCGCAGCACTTGCCGGGCCGGTTCGACAAGAGCCTGCCCGGTCGCGGTCAGGGTGAGCCCGGTCGGTGAGCGGCTGAAGAGCTGCCCGCCGAGTTCCTTCTCCAGGGTCCGCAGCGCCACCGAGATTGTCGGCTGGGTTACGTGCAGCTCCAACGCAGCGGCAGAGACATTTCCGGTATCGACCACGGCGAGAAAGTATTCGAGCTGTCGGCGCTCCATCACCCCTCCATAAAAATCAGCTATTGACCCCATGAAAATAACTCATTAGAAACTATACCCTCGTTTCTGTAGCGTGGATCACAAGCACAAGCGAGGAGAACCATGCCGCACAACCTTCTGATCCTGATGTCGGACCAGCATGTCCCGTATGCCTGCGGAGCCTACGGCAGCGCCATTGCGCAGACGCCCAATCTCGACGCCTTGGCGGCGCGCGGCACCATCTTTGACGCCGCCTACTGCAATTCCCCGATCTGCGTACCTTCCCGCGCATCGATGGCGACCGGCAGGTTCGTACATCAGACAGGGAACGCGGACAATGCCTCCCCGTACCTGGGATCTGAAGCACCGAGCTGGGGGCGCCGGGCTGTAGAAGCGGGCATCCCGACCACGACGATCGGCAAGCTCCATTACCGGTCGACCGAGGATGACACCGGCTTCCCTGATCAGCGCCGGCCGTTGCACGTCCGGGACGGCCAGGGAGATCTGTTCCATGCCCTGCGCGATGCGCAGCCGCCGGCCATCCAGCTGCGCGGAGCCGTGGTCGATACCGTAGTCGGAGATTCCGATTACATTAGGTTCGACCGCGCCGTCGCCACCGAGGCCGTCGAGTGGCTGCACGAGAAGGCGTCCGGGGAGGGGCCGTGGCTGGGCAAGGTCTCCTTCGTCACGCCGCATTACCCGTTCACGGTCCCTCAGGAATTCCTCGACCTGTATCCGCTCGAGTCGCTGCCGATGCCCCGGCGGAACGATCCGCTGGAGTGGGACAATCATCCCGCGGTCGATATCTACCGCCGCAGCTGCGGGCTGGATGAACCGCTGACCCGGGAGGAGACGCTGCGGGCGGTGCAGGCCTACTACGGGCTGGTGAGCTTCATGGACGCCCAGGTGGGCCTCGTGCTGGATGCTCTCGAGGCGACCGGGCAGGCCGAGAACACGATTGTTTTGTACGTTTCGGACCACGGCGAGCTGCTGGGCACCAACGGCCTGTGGTTCAAGGGCACGATGGGCGAAGGATCCGTGAGGATCCCCGCCATCCTCGCCGGCCCCGGCATCCCGGCCGGCAGACGGTGCGGTACGAACGTTTCGCTGGTCGACGTGTTCCCTACCGTGATCGATGCACTCAACCTGGAACCACAGCCGGAGGATGCCGATCTGCCCGGACGTTCGCTGCTGGCCATCGCGAAAGAGCCGGCCGACAGCGAGCGGACGGTGTTCAGCGAATACCACTCGGCGAACTCCCACACCGGTTCCTTCATGATCCGCCGCGGCCCCTGGAAGTACGTCCACTACACCGGGTTCGCCGAACGGCTCTACAACCTCGAAACCGATCCCTGGGAGGAAAACGACCTGGCAGCGGATCCGTCGTACGCGCCGACGCTTGAAGAGTGCCGCGCCGCCATGCGGGAAATCTGCGACCCCGACCTGGTCGATCAGCAGATCCGCACCGAACAGCGGCGCCGGGTCGAAGCATACGGCGGCATCGATGCCGTCCTGAAACGGCCGCTGATGGCCTACTCCCCGGCCAACGCCTCCTGAGGCAGCCGGACGACAACCATCCTTTACCCGTCACACACAAAGGCGTGCACATGTCCCAGACATCCCCCACCTCTCCCGCGCAGCTGCGCATGGTCCGCAAAGCGGCCGTCGGCTCCGCGGTGGGCACCACCATCGAGGCCTACGACTTCCAGATCTACGGAGTGGCCTCAGCCCTGGTGTTCAGCACCGTGTTCTTCTCCGACATCCCGCCCTCGCTCGGCGTGGTGTTCTCCTTCGCCACCTTAAGCGTCGGGTTCCTCGCCCGGCCCGTCGGGGCGATGATCTTCGGTCACTACGGCGACAAGATCGGCCGCAAACAGCTGCTGATCATCTCCCTCATGGGCGCCGGCGGGTGCACCACCCTGATGGGCCTGCTCCCCACCCACGCGCAGGTCGGACTGTGGGCACCGGTGATGCTCGTGGCCCTGAGGCTGCTGCAGGGCATTTTCCACGGCGGTGAACAGGGCGGCGCGGTCCTCATGGCCGTCGAGCACGCCCCCGCACACCGCCGCGGCTGGTACGGCAGCTGGGCCTTCCTCGGCAGCCCCGGCGGTACCCTGCTCGCCGCCGGCGTGATGGGGGCGACCATCGCCGCCACCGGAGAGAACTTCCTCACCTGGGGCTGGCGCGTCCCGTTCGTGATCAGCTTCATCCTGCTCGGCGTCGGCATGATCATCCGCGCCACCGTGACCGAAAGCCCCGAATTCGCGAAACTGAAAAAGGCCGACGGCCACGCCAAGGCACCGATGATCGAAGTCATCAGGAAGTCCTGGCGCCTGGTCCTGGTTTCCATCGGCGTGAACCTAGGCTTCAACGCGTTCGTCTGGGTCCTGATCAGCTACTCCCTGGCCTACGGCACCCAGTACCTGGGCTTCGAACGCGAATTCATGCTCCAGGGAACCCAGATCGGTTCCGTCGCCATGATCATCGCGATCCTCTTCTTCGCCCGGCTCTCGGACAACATCGGCCGCATGAAGGTCATGGTTGCCGGCGCCCTGTTCATCCTGATCTACCCGTTCCCGATGTTCGCCCTCTTCGACTCCGCCCGGCCCCCGCTGGCCATCGCCGCCCTCGTCATCGGGTTCATCGGCGCCTCCGCCGTGTTCGGTCCGCTGGCCGCGTTCCTGGTCGAACTCTTCCCCACCAAGGTCGCCTACAGCGGGGTCTCCGTCGGCTACTCCCTCGGCGCCGTCCTCGGCGGCGGCCTGGCCCCGTTCATCGCCAGCCTGCTCATGGAACTCTCCGGCGGACAGTCCTGGACCGTCGCCCTCTACCTGGCCCTCGGCGGCGCCATCACCCTCATTTCCCTGATCTTCCTGCGGTCTTTCCGCTCCGCCTCCGCGGAGGCCCGGAACCCTAAGATCGCGGAGACCCAGGCATCGTGAGCACCGGACGCTCCTGCTGCACCCCCGCCCGCCCGACGGCAGGGACGGGGGTGCAGCCCGCCACCGGTCCGGCCGCCCCGACAGAGGCGGACCGGCCGGGCGGCCACGGGATCGAGGAAGTCATCATCCCGGCCGGGGCCTTCGAGATGGGGGATGCCTTCGGCGAGGGGTACCCCGCCGACGGGGAAACGCCCGTGCACACCGTCCGGATCTCGGCGTTCGCCCTCGACGTCACGGCAGTCACCAACCGGCAGTTCGCCGCGTTCACCGCAGCCACCGGGTACCGCACCGAATCCGAACGCCACGCATCCTCCCCGGTCTTCCACCTGCTCGCCCGGGCCAACCAGAAGGACGTCCTTGGCACCTCAGCAGGGGCCCAATGGTGGCTCAACATCCGCGGCGCCGACTGGGCCCACCCGTTCGGGCCCGACTCACACTGGTCCGATCAGCCCGACCATCCCGTCGTCCACGTCTCCTGGAACGATGCACAGGCCTACTGCCGGTGGGCCGGACGGCGGCTGCCTACAGAAGCCGAATGGGAATACGCCGCCCGCGGCGGCCTCACCGGGCAGCGCTATGCCTGGGGCAATGACCTCACTCCGGAAGGCGAACACCGCTGCAACATCTGGCAGGGCCGCTTCCCTGACCGGAACACCGCCGAGGACGGGCACATCGGTACCGCCCCGGTCGCTTCCTTCCCGCCCAACGGGTACGGCCTGTCCGATATGGCCGGCAATGTCTGGGAATGGTGCCAGGACTGGTTCCACCCCAAGTACTACCGGCTCTCGCCCGACACGGACCCGCAGGGGCCGCCGTTCGGTCTGGGCCGCTGCCTGCGCGGCGGTTCCTACCTGTGCCATGACTCCTACTGCAACCGCTACCGGGTCGCGGCCCGCAGCTCCGCACCGGAAGACACCGCCAGCGGCAACTGCGGCTTCCGCACCGCCCGCACCCTGACCTGACACTCAAACACTTTCGAGGACCCATGCCCGTCGACCAGCTCACCGACACCGTCGAAGCCCTGCACACCGCCCTGCCCGGCCGAGTGGAAGCCGACCCCGCGCTGCTCGCCCCCTACACCGCCGACCGTTCCGGCCACCGCTCTGCCGGAACACCCTTGGCCGCAGTCCGTGCCCGCAGCATCGAAGACGTCCAGACCGTCTGCCGGATCGCTTCAGCCGCAGGCATCCCCGTGGTCACCCGCGGCGCCGGAACCGGCCTGGCCGGCGGTGCGATCGCCGGGCCCGGGGAAATCATCCTCTCCCTAGCCGAGATGGACGGCATTTTGGAAATCTCGGAAGAGAACCGGCTGGCCGTCGTCGAGCCCGGCATCCTCAACGGCCGCCTCAACGCAATACTCGCCGACTACGGGCTCTGGTGGGCACCCGATCCGGCCAGCAAGGACATCTCCACCGTCGGCGGGAACATCGCCATGAACGCCGGCGGGCTGCTCTGCGCCAAGTACGGGGTCACCCGGGAAGCAGTCCTCGCCCTGAAAGTCGTCCTCGCCGACGGCACACTGCTCTCCATCGGACACCGCACCGTCAAAGGCGTCACCGGCTACGACCTGTGCGCGCTGATGATCGGGTCCGAAGGAACCATGGGCATCATCGTGGAAGCCACCCTCAAACTTCTGCCCCTCACCGAAGGCGGCACGGTCACGATCGGCGCATTTTTCGACACGGTGGAGGAAGCAGCGGCCGCTGCCTCCTCCGTCACCCGGCGCGGACACATGCCGGCGATCATGGAACTGATGGACCGGCGTACCCTCGAATGCGTCGCCCGCTACACCGGGCAGGACCTCTCCGGCCGGGGCGCCTACCTGCTCATCCAATGCGACGGACCGGCCGCCGAAGACACCGCACAGCAGATCGCCAACGTGGCCTGGAACGCCGGCGGGACCGTCGAGATCACCGCCGACCCCGACGAAACGCGCCGCCTGCTCGACTTCCGCCGCAGCGCCTTCCCCGCCCTGGAGGCCATGGGTACCATGCTGGTCGAGGACATCGCCGTGCCCCGGGACCGGATGACCGACGCGTTCGCCGTGATCCGGTCCCTCGAGGAAAAGTACGACGTCCTCATCCCCACGACCTGCCACGCCGGCGACGGGAACCTGCACCCCACCTTCGTCTTTGAAGGAACGGAAGTGCCCTCCGCCATCTGGGCCGCCGCCGGCGAGCTGTTCACCACCGCACTCGATCTCGGCGGCACCCTCACCGGAGAACACGGCATCGGCCTGCTCAAACGCGACTGGCTGCAGGACGAACTCGGCCCCGAACAGTACGAGATCCAGCGCCGCATCAAACAGGTCTTCGACCCGCACAACATCCTCAACCCCGGCAAAGTCTTTCCCCCGCACGCCTGAGCCCCGCGAGCAAACTTACACGCAAGGAAAAACCCATGACTTCCTCCTCCCCCGGTCTCCTCACCGCCCCCGGCACAGCGCCCCTGAGTACCCCAGCAACCATCTCCGGCGCCATCGCCGAAACCGTCATGGCGCGCGCCGGCCATGTCTTCGGGCTGATGGGCAACGGAAACGCCCACCTGGTCAGCCACCTGACCGAGTCCTGCTTTCCCTACACTTCGGCCCGGCATGAAGTAGCCACCGTCGCCATGGCCGATGCCTTCCACCGCGCCGGCGGCGGCATCGCCGCAGCCACCACCACCTACGGCGCCGGCTTCACCAACACCTACACCGCACTGGCCGAAGCGGCACTGGCCCGCATTCCGCTGGTACTGATCACCGGAGACGCCCCGGCCGCCGGCCCCAGAGCCTTCGACGTCGACCAGACCATGGCCGCCCAGGCCCTGCGCATCACCACGCTGACCGCCACCCCGCACAACGCGGCAGCCCTCACCCACCGCGCCTTCGACCTCGCCCTGCAGACCTTCCGGCCCGTCATCCTGGCCATCCCCTACGACCTGGCGACCGCCCCGCTGGCCGAGCAACGCCCGCTCGAACCGCTGCCGGACAAATCGGCACGCACAGCCAGTAGCGAAGACCTCGACCTCGTGGCCGCGCTCCTCGCCGGCGCCAAACGCCCCCTCATCCTCGGCGGCCGCGGCGCCCTGCTCGCCGGTGCCGGACCGGCCCTCACCGCCATCGGCGACCGGCTCGGCGCCCTGTTCATGACCTCCGTAATGGCCGCCAACCTCTTCGAAAGCCCCTGGGACCTGGGCATCGCCGGCGGCTTCACCCGCGAACACCGCCACCGGATCGCCAAACAGGCCGACCTCGTGCTGGCCGCCGGGGCCAGCCTCAACCCGTTCCAGCTGCGCTACGGCACCCTCTTCTCCGACGACACCCGCATCATCCGCATTGACAATGACCCGGACGACGGCAACCCCCACGTCGCCGAGCACATCCGGGCCGACCTCCTGCCGTTCCTGGCAGACCTCACCCCGCGCATACCCGCGACCAAACCCGGAAAGACGTGGCGGGCCAAGGCACCCGAGGTCGCGGCCGACTTCTTCCGCTCCCCCGCGCCCATCGAAAACCCTGCCGAATTCGGACCCGACGGCCGGCTCAACCCGCGCGCCGTGATCGCCGCATTGGAAACCATCCTGCCCGCCGACCGGACCATCGCCATGGACGGCGGACACTTCATGGGCTGGGCCCCCATGTACCTCACCGTCCCCGACCCGCACGCCATGGTCCTCGTCGGATCGGCTTACCAGTCCATCGGACTCGGCTTCGGCTCGGCCCCCGGCGTCTCCGTCGCCCGTCCCGACCGCACGACCGTCTTCATCACCGGAGACGGCGGTGGCCTCATGGGTCTCGCCGACTTCGAAACCTTCCTCCGCACCACCAAACGCGGCATCGTCATCGTCCTCAACGATTCCGCCTACGGCGCCGAACTCCACCAATACGCGTCGAAGGGCCTTCACGACCAGGCAATGCTCATCGA
>NZ_BRVS01000043.1 GCF_026011795.1 Arthrobacter mangrovi
GCGCTCGATAGCGGGGACCTGCCGGGCTCCAGTTCCACGGCGCGGGCCTCCATCGCGGCGATGCCGCTACTGCCGATCCTCGGTGCGGCCCGTTCGAAGACGGCCACGAGCACCACCTCGAGGACATCGAGCAGCTGGATGGCATGCAGTTCATCGACGACGGCGATATGCCGGGACCCATCCGGCAGTGTTTCCACGAGTCCTTCGTCGGCCAGCTCCGCGAGGGCCTGGAGCATCCGCCCGGGGTCCACCCCCAGCTCCTCTGCCAGCCGGGCCTCGTCAATCCGGGATCCCGGCGGGAGGACCCCGGCAAAGATCTGCTGGCGCAGCGCCTCTGCAACATCGGTGGCGCGGTTTGCGGGACGATCGTCTCCCATCGCGTCTCCTTGTCTTCGCACGCTTTTGGCACGGCTCATTCCCGATCGCCATGTTCAGGTAAGCCGCCCCGGTCATTGGCAAAGATGCATCCCCCATCCTAACCTAGTGAGATCCGCATCACAGGTGCGCGGACACATTCGCGACGCGCAATCATTGACCCGCGGGCAGGGGGCGGAATGCCCTGCCGGCGAGGACGGACCCGCCGATGATCAGGAAATACACCGCCTCCGCGGAAGCCAGCAGCCGCCACCCGCAGGATTGGGGCCGGGCCATGGCGGCGGCCCTAACGGAGCTCATCGAGCAGCGGCGCGAAGACGGCGGGGACGTGAGCCACGAAGATCTGTACGGCGAGGACCTGAACATGGTGATCGGGGCGATCCGCGGCGGGGTGGAGATCACGCTGACCTGGATCCCCGAGGGCGACGACCGGCCACCGGAACGGAACGGTTTCGACATCTAGGACGGACGGCCCAGGTCGCGGGGCGTCCGGACCACCAGCGAGGGTTCCAGCAGCAGGTGCCGCCGGGGCCCCTGCCCCTCCGGCCCGCCGGACAAGCGGTGGGACAGCACTTCAATGATCTGCCGGGCCGCCCGGGCGATCGGCGGCGAGAGGCTGCTCAGGCCGACCGCCTCCGCGACCGGGGTGTCATCAAAGCCGACGACGGCGGGAATCCGCCCCGGCACTGCGCTGCGCAGGTAGGCGAACGCCCCTAGGGCGAGCGCATCGCTCGCACAGACCAAAGCTTCGGCCCCTCGCTCCAGCAGCAGGCGCGCAGCACCGGCGCCGCCCTCGACCGTATCCTCCGCCTCTGCCTGCAGCTCCGCCAGCTCCCCGGCGGACTGGTACCCGGACATGGCCCGCCGCCAGCCGTCGCGCCGCTCCTCGCCGGGGGCGGAATCCGCCGTCCAGCCCACGAACCCCACCGCGGCGTATCCGCTGTCCCGCAGGAACCGGGTGGCCGCCGCGGTGCCCGCCGCCCCGTCGACGTCGACCCAAGGATACGGCACCGCGAAGGGGTCCGGGCCGTTGGCCGGGCGGCCAAAGCACGCAAACGGCACGCCGTGCTCCTGCAGCCAATCCACCCTCGGATCCCCGGAATGCACGCCGGTCAGGACAAAGCCGTCGAGGTCGGCCGCGTGCAGCAAGTCCTCGATCCGCGCGACCTCCTCGCCGTCGTCGCCTGCGCTGTAGAGGGTGAGACGGTAACCCGAATCCTGGGCCGCCTCCGTCAGCGCGTGCAGCAGCCGGTCCAGGACCGAGCCGCTGATCCCGCCGGCGGCCGGGCGCAACCGCATGCCCAGGTCCATCGACCGGCGGGTACGCAGCTGCCGGGCCGCGGCGCTGGGCCGGTAGCCGCTCTCTTCGATCGCCTGCAACACGCGGTCCCGGGTCGCTGCTTTGACCCGTTCGGGATTATTGAGAACATTGGAGACGGTTTGTCGAGAAACCCCGACGGCCTCCGCCAAGCTCACGAGCGTGGGCTTTTTCCGCACCATGCGCCGTTGCCCTTCCTGCCTCCGCTCCCCGCGCGAGGCGCTGGCCCTTCAGGCAAGGGTTGCGTGAAAGAGGGTTTCTGCCAAGATGTAAACACCACAGTATGAACGTTCAAATCGGGTGTCAATGGCATCCTGAAGGAGCATCAATGACCTTCCGGCAGCCCTACCTGCACGACCTGACCGGCGTAGTCGCGGCGCCCATCCAGGCATGGAGCGACCACCACGGCCAGATCCGGGGCGAGGGCGCACAGGGCGCCTACTGCGGCGACGACCGCGTCCTTGCCCGGGCCGTCCTGCGCGTCAACGGCGCCGAGCCGGAATGGCTCTCGACCCAGGAGAACTCCTCCGGCGAGAGCGAATTCGTCTACGCCGTCCGGATGCCGGCGCAGTCGGCGGACCCGCTGGTCTCCGTGACCCGGATGCGGACCGCGGCGCCCGGTCGGCTGGCGGAGTCGCTGACCTTCAAGTCCATCCGGACGGACCCGGTGCGGCTCAGCGTCCACGTGGAACTGGTCGCGGACTCCACGCCGCTGGAGCAGGTCAAGGCGGGCGCCTCGACGGCGGCCGGATCCCTGGCGCCCGGCTCCAGCGAATGGCAGTGGCGCGGCCAAGGCACCAGCGCCCGCCTGTCCGCCGAGGGAGCCGAGCTCGAGTTCAACGGCAGCCAGGTCCTGCTGGCCTGGGAGTTCGACCTGCCGCCCGCGGACGCCGTCGTCGTTGGCTGGTCCCTGGACCTGCGCAATGAAGGGTTCCCCGTGGTGGCGGCCGCCGGCCAGCCGCTGCGCACGCCCTCGGTCAGCGGCGACCCCCGGCTGATTCGGCTGATGGCCCGGTCCATCAGCGACCTGAACGGCCTGCGCATCGCGGACCGGTCCTACCAGCAGAACTCCTTCCTCGCCGCCGGCGCACCCTGGGCCATGACCCTGTCCGGCCGGGAGGCCCTGGTCGCTGCCCGGATGCTGCTGCTGATCGACCCGCAGCTCGCGGCCGGCACGCTCCGTGCGCTGGCCGCCCGGCAGGGCACGCACAGCTCCGGGGATTCGGGCGAGCAGCCGGGAAAGATCCTGCACGAGGTCCGGCGCGTGCGGTACGAGACGGGCGAGGACGGGCGGATCCTGCAGGTGCCGCCGGTCAGCTACGAATCCATCGACGCCACCTGCCTCTGGATCATCCTGCTGCATGATGCCTGGCACAGCGGCATGTCCGACGCGCAGGTGGCGCAGCTGCTGCCGAACCTGCAGGCGGCCCTGTCCTGGCTGCAGGAGTACGGGGATTCCGACGGCGACGGTTTCATCGAGTCGCCAGGCGGCGGTTCCGCAGGTGGCTGGCAGGGCTGGAAGAATTCGCCGGATGCCATCCGTTTCCAGGACGGACGGGTGGCGCGGGGGCCGATCGCCCTGGCGGAGGTCCAGGCCTATGCCCATGAGGCCGCCACCGTGGGCGCCGAGATGCTGGACCATTTCGGCCAGCCCGGATCCGGCGATTGGCGGGCGTTCGCGGCCGACCTGGCCCGGCGCTTCCGCGAGAAGTTCTGGTGCGAAGACGAGGCGGGCGCGTACCCGGCCGCCGCCCTGGACGGGGACAAGCGCCCGGTGGACGCCGTCTCCTCCAGCATGGGGCACCTGCTCGGCACGGGCCTGCTGCATCCTGAGGAGAAGGCCCTCGTGGTCGAACGCCTGATGGACCGCAGCTTGTTCACCGGCTACGGGGTACGGACCATCTCGGACACCAACGGCGGCTACTGGCCCACGCGGCACCACGCCGGATCCGTCTGGACCCACGACACGGCGTGGATCCTGATGGGCATGATGCGCGATGGGTTCGAGGAGCAGGCGGCCGAGCTGGCGCGCGGGCTGCTCGACGCCGCCGAGGGGTTCGGCTGGCGGCTGCCGGAGCTGTTCTCGGGACACGACTCGTCCCGGATGTGGCCGCCGGTCCCCTACCCGACGGCCTGCAGGCCGTCGGCGTGGGCCGCCGCGTCCGCGGTGCCGATCGCCCAGGCGCTGGGCGGTTTCAACGTGCTCGGCTGACCCGAGGGCAGCATCCAGGAGCCGACGGGTAACCACGCGAGCGTCCCAACAGCCCCAAGTACACAACGGCTCCGGCGGGAGCATCCCGCCGGAGCCGTTCCTGTCGAATGGTTGTGTTGACTGCCTGTGTTGAATACGGGTTGTCGGAGCTGCGCTGCGCCCCGGTCAGGAGTGCGGCACGTCCGGCCCGGTCGGCCAGCGCAGCAGCGCCGCCACTTTGGTTCCCGGATCCAGGACGCCGGGCGGCACCAGCGAGACCTTCGCGTCCGTCAGTGCGGCCGCCCGGACCAGCGCCGCCGGTGCGGCCATGCTGCCGAGCACCCGCCCGCCGAGCGCATCGCTCTTCTGCGTCGCGATCCACGGTTCCTGGTCCAGCACGAACGCCTCATGGCCGGTCAGCGAAGAATCCTCCAGGATGAGCCGGTCCACCTGCGCCTGCTGCAGCGCGGAGACCACATTGCCGTAGCCGGTGGCCGAGACGGGATGGCTCTGGCCCTTCTGCACGGCGAGCCTGTCCAGGATCTCCTGCTGCTGCCGCGCCCAGACCTCCGCCACGAGCCGGGAGACTTCCTCCTGGAACGCCTTCGGATCCGCCCCGCCCGTCCTGGTGTGGGAATCCACCGTCGCCTCGATGGCCCGGCTCGCCTCCGAAAGCTGGTCCACCACCAGTTCCCGCGCCCTGATATCGCCGGCCACGATCAGCAACCGGGCACCGCAGGAGCGCACCACCTTGTCGATGGCCGCGGCAATCTCGTCCGCGTTTTTGCGCCAGATTTCTTCGGTCCGGTGCTGCCGGCGGCCCTGTTCCCAGCCTCCGGTGGGCACCTTCTTGAGGTTTTCCCGGTCACCCTCGACCGCATGCTCCTCCGCCACACCGCCGCGGCGGGCGTACTGCAGGCGGATCTCGCCGCCGTCGCGCCCCACCTCCGCCACCACGTAGGGGAAGTCGTCGCCGCGCTGCTTGATCAGCGGCAGCAGGTCCGGCACGGTCTCGACCGAGATCTTCTCCGGCCCCGTCATGGGTCCGGGCAGGACCTCGTTCACCTCGACATTGCCGTCCCGGACCAGCACGTAGCGGCTCACCGGGGCGGGCATGCCGGTGGCCGGAGCGATGGCTTCTTCGACCGCCCGGAGGTCCGGCTTCGAAATACCCTGGCCCGAGAGCACGTCGCGTACCCGGTCCGGCAGGATGTCGCCGGCCCGGAGGGTGTCCACGGTTCCGGTGCTCGCGTCGACGTAGACCGTGGTCCAGGGGCCGGTCTTCCGGTAGAGGTCCGCGTACGAATTGAGCTGCTCAGCCATCAGCGGGTCACACCGCCCTCTTCTTCTTTGTCCCGGCGGCCCTGCTCGGCGTTGCGCTTGGCCGACTCGTTCCGCAGCGCCTCGAGCACCTCGGGACTGTCCGTCTCGTCGGGGAAGGGTTCGGTCTCCCGGAATTCCTCGGCGTGTCCCGGCTTGCTGCCCTGGATCAGGCCCTGGTCTTCGTGCTTCATCTGGTCATCCAGAGCGGGCCCGTGCTTGTTGCTGCCCCGTTCCACCATGGCGATCTCCTTCCCGCAGCGGCGCCAGCCGTGCGCTTTATCGATCCGTAACCTCACCGTAGCACCGGCTATCTGGGCGTGGAAGGGACTCCCGGGAACCGCCCCGGGGCGCCCGAAAAGCCCGGTGATGACGCCCTGCGGCAGCTCCGTCCGGTCCCCGCAATGCGGCCCGTACTAGAGTTGAGCCGAACCCCCCAGAACGAAGGATCGTCAATGCACCACCGCATCCGCAGCGCCGGTTTGGCCGAGCGCCTCATGTCCGCCGACGAAGCAGCCGCGCTGATCCAGCCGGGAATGACGGTCGCGATGAGCGGCTTCACTGGGGCCGGCTACCCTAAGGCCGTTCCCGGCTCGCTGGCCAAGCTGATGGCGCGGGAGCACGACGCCGGCAAGGAGTTCCGCATCAAGGTACTGACCGGCGCGTCCACGGCACCCGAGCTCGACGGCGTGCTGGCCGAGGCCCGGGGCATGGAGCTGCGCCTGCCGTTCCAGTCGGATCCGGCCCTGCGCAGCCAGATCAATGCCGGCGAAATCGACTACATCGACATGCACCTGAGCCACGTCGCCCAGCACACCTGGTTCGGATTCTTCGGGCACATCGACTTGGCGGTCGTCGAGGTCGCCGGCATCCTCGAGGACGGCCGGCTGATTCCTTCCTCATCGGTGGGCAACAACATGACCTGGCTGCGGGACGCGGACAAGGTCATCCTCGAGGTCAACGAATGGCAGCCCGACGGCCTCGAAGGCATGCACGATGTCTACTACGGCACCGCGCTGCCGCCGAACCGCAAGCCGATCATGCTGGAGCACCCGGAGGACCGGATCGGCGAGCCCTACCTGCACGTGGACCCGGCGAAGGTCGTGGCCGTCGTCGAAACCAACGCGCCGGACCGCAACTCCCCGTTCAACCCGCCGGACGAGGCTTCCACGCGGATCGCCGGCCACATCCTGGACTTCCTCGAGCACGAGGTCAAGCGCGGCCGCATGCCGGAGCAGCTGCTGCCGCTGCAGTCGGGCGTCGGCAATGTCGCCAACGCCGTGCTGGCCGGACTCGCCTCGGGCGGCTTCCGCGGGCTGACCGCCTACACCGAGGTGATCCAGGACGGCATGCTGGACCTGCTGCGCTCCGGCGTGCTGCGGATGGCCTCGGCCACGTCCTTCTCGCTCAGCGCCCCCGGCCTGGAAGAGTTCAACGCCAACGTGGACTTCTACCACGACAAGATCCTGCTCCGGCCGCAGGAAATCTCCAACCACCCGGAGGTCATCCGGCGCCTGGGCTGCATCGCCATGAACGGCATGATCGAGGCGGACATCTACGGCAACGTGAATTCCACCCACATCGCGGGCAGCAAGATGATGAACGGCATCGGCGGCTCCGGCGACTTCGCGCGCAACTCCTTCCTCTCCATCTTCATGTCCCCGAGCACGGCCAAGGGCGGCAGAATTTCCGGCATCGTGCCCATGGTCAGCCACGTGGACCACACCGAGCACGACACGATGGTGCTGGTGACGGAACAGGGCCTGGCGGACATGCGCGGCCTGTCCCCCAAGCAGCGCGCCCGGCTGGTGATCGAGAAGTGCGCGCACCCGGACTTCCGGCCGCTGCTCGAGGACTACTTCGACCGCGCCTGCCGCGACAGCCTGGGCAAGCACACGCCGCACCTGCTCGGCGAGGCGCTGTCCTGGCACCAGCGCTTCGTCGAGACGGGCAGCATGCGCCCGTAGCGCCCCAGGTACGACGGCCAGGAACTTCCAAGGCAAAGAATAACGACGGCGGTGCGCACCGCCGTCG
>NZ_BRVS01000044.1 GCF_026011795.1 Arthrobacter mangrovi
GACCAGGCAATGCTCATCGACGAAGTCGATTTTTCAGCCATCGGACGAGCCCTCGGCGCACACGGAGCCAAAGCCCACACCCTCGCAGACCTCGCGAAACTGGAACGATGGCTGGCCACACACAACGAAGGAGTCTTCGTCCTGGACGTCGCCATCTCCCAAAACGTAATCGTCGAATACATGGCCGCGTCTCTCGAAGCAGGCAGGAACCAAGCAACCTTTGATCAATAGACGCCGATAACGGCGCATATGTCCTGAAGACCGCTGCGAAGCATTCTGGCACCGCTTCCCGGCCTGAATTGCGGGACGGGCGGATGCGCCGCGTCCACCCAGAACCTCCAGGCTAGGGGATTGACTTTTCCCCGAACTGGGGGCTGATGTTTTCACAAGATTGATCGGTCATCCTCTTCCTGTGGTCAAAAGGGCATGCTGACACACTCCCAAAGAATGGATGTTAGGCCACGCGCCGGGCCCAGTTTCGCCTTCCACCCCCGCTGTCGATACCGGGCCCGGTTCTACGCGCGCTAGACATTTTTGTTCGGGGGTACTCAACGGTGTGGGAGGGTGCGGCTAACACCCTGCTGCGCTGCAGATTCGCGTGTTTCCGTCGAACAAGCGCCGGGCTGCGATGAGCTTGGGCTCCCGGGCTGCCTATCATGGAGTGTGCTCCTGCTGATGTTTATTGGGCTCGCACTCATGATCACGGCAACGGTATTTTCGGTCCGGCACCCAAGGGCTGCCGGGGAGCCTTTCTCGACGCGTCGCAGGTTTTTCCTCTGTCTGAACGTCATCGGCGGGGTTCTCGTCGTTTTATACGCCTATTCCGTCTCCCGCGGGCTGCAGTAACGAAGGCCTGATGCCTGCCGCCCTGGATGCGGGCGTGCCCGCATCACGCTTCCGGCCGCCGCCTTGCCTGTAGACAGCGGCGAGATCGCTGCGGTCTTCGGGCTGGTCCGTGGAGTCGTTGGCAAATCCGCCACGATCCGGTCCTGGACATTCAGACGTGCGCTAGTGTTCCAGTAGCCAGCGGGCGGCCTGTGTCCTGGAGGTGAAGAAGCGGGTCGGGCACGGAGGGGTGTTGACGTGGAGAAAGAAATTGACCAGGACCCGGTCCACCGGGGATGAGCCGATCAACGCGATTTTCGATGCGCAGGAGCGCCGGGTGAAGACGGTACGGGCTCCCCGGCTGATAGAGCCTGTGCCAGTCATGTCGATCAGCAGCGGACAAGGTCGGTCTGTGCACATCTCATTCACCAGCTCCATCGCTGCGCGCGCATCTACCTCCCCGATATCCACGCCGATGTTCCAGCGCAGATGCAGTAGCCCTTCCCGGGTCATACGGAGCGATGCTGTGCGGGCGTCGGTGAACCGCTCTGTCATCCTTGCTACCTCCCGTCGCCTTCGGCGTCCATTGCCCGATCCTAACCTCGTGGCAGGGCCGGCTACTTGTCGTTTCAGGTCCTGCCGGCTGCATCCTTCCCGGTTCAAACCGGGAAACTACTGCAGGTCGGGACATGCGACCTCCGACTTTGACTGTAGTCAGTCCGCCCTGGAGCGTCGGAGCCGGTGCACCGGCATGGTGGTATCCGACGAAGAGGAACCTGTCGGGGCGCAGGCAGCCGCGCACCATAGCCCGGACTTTCTCCTGGCAGGGTTCAGGCCGTCCGGTATCCGGCAGGGGGCCGCAAGACGCAGCTGTTACCGCCGCGAGCCGGTGTTTATGCGGCCGTCGGATCGTCCAAGGTGAATCCGCAGGCACAGCGGTAGGTGCGGGTTTCTTCTTCCCGTTCCGGGGGTACGGTCCCGGGAAGCAGCACCATCAGCGGCGCCGTGATCGGCAGTTCGCCCGGGGCAACCGGCTGCATCACGTCGCCGCAGTGGACGTACTCCAACACTGTGCGGGCCAGCGCCGAGTCCACGGGCAGGCATCCTGCGCTTGAGTGCAGCTGCTGCCGTTTCTTCGCCGTTTTTTCACTGACGCGGACGGATGGCGTGGACATTGGGGGCGGTTTCCTCCTGCCTGCCGGCTCCTTTGCCGGCGGCAACCTTAATCGTCAACGCGCCCGCCGCCAGCAACAGGGCTGTACACAATTGGAGGACTTTGCGCGGGACGGGTAAGACACGGGCCGCGAGCCCCACCCCGGGCGGTACAGGGAAACCTGCACCCGCGGCGCAGCCGACGGTGTCGGCTTCAGCGCTTCACCGTGTTCCGCCGTGTGGACCGAGGATCCACTGTGACGGCGCCTATATGTTGGTGCACGCAGTGACGGGGACGGCTTGGGTCTCTGGAACATCTCCGGGATGCCGTACCGTCGGCATCCCGGTTCTGCGGTAGATGTGGCTGCGGGCGGCCAGCAGTACCGGGCCAGGGCGGGGCGGGGTGGTTTGGATGTGGATAGACGAGCCGACGGGTTGACGGTGTACGCCTGCAGCGCCGGTCACGGGTCAAGGCAAATACCGCGCCGAGGCCTTGTCTGCTGGCCAGGCAAAACCACCGTGAAGGTGCTGCCGCACACTGGAATGCTGGTGACAGTCATACTCCCCTATGGGCTTCGGCGATGGCGTTGGTGATGTTGGACCCCGGGCTCCGGCGCCGGGGATAGCGGCCTTGGCTGCAGCGTAGGAGCGGAAGAACCTGGCGAACGCCTCCCGTTGCTCCTGTCCTCACATGGCCATGCCAGCGTCTGTCACCTCGACGAGGATGTCCTCTGCCTGGCGATATGCCCACACCTGTGCGGTCCGGTTCAGCAGCGGAAGGTCCGGCCGCACACGCCGGTTCAAGAGACCGAGGATCCCCTACCGGCCCTCCCAGTGTCGGGGGAGGGCACGCTGCTGGTTGTGCTGCAGATCAGACGGCGGTGCTAGGGGCTTCTCCGGGGCTGCCGGTGTCGCGGATGGCCTTGCGCCGACGGGCCCGGTCGAGGGCGTTCATAACGGGTCCCGCGGTGGTGCCGTGGACCACGATGGAGATCACGAGCACAAGCCCCACGACCCGCCACAACATCTGGGCTTCCTGGGCAAACCGGCCCTCCGACAGCGCGTAGGACAGATAGTAGATGGAGCCGATGCCGCGCACCCCGAAGAAGGAGATCACCGCCCGTTCCCACGGCCCGGTACGCCCCCTGGCGAGGGCGATCCATCCTACTGCAGGACGAACCAGCAGGACTATGGCCAGTGCCACCGCTACCTCAGCCCACGTGGTTCCGGCCAGCAGTCCCCGGGCAACTGCGCCGCCGATCAGGACCAGCAGGACCACGGTCAACAGCCGTTCCAGCTGCTCAATGTAGTTGTGCAGGATCCCGTGGTAGCCATGCGTATGTTCATGCGAACGGATCGTGACGGCGCAGACGAAGACGGCAATGAAGCCGTACCCTTCCACAAGTTCTGCCATCCCGTAGGCGAAGAACGTGGCCGCCAGCGCCACAAATCCCTCGGAGTGTTCAGCCAGGCGTACGCTCTTCGCCGGCGCCCGGAAGAAGACCCGTCCCAGCAGGCGGCCCACGCCGTACCCGATCAGGCAGCCCGCGGTGATCCGCCAGAACAGATCCAAGCCGAGGAACTGCGGCAGCCAGGCCGCGGGAGAGGTACCCACGAGACTTAGCGCAATGGCCAGATAGACGACGGGAAAGGCCAGCCCGTCGTTGAGCCCGGCTTCGGACGTCAGCGCGAAGCGAACCTCGTCCTCCCCTTCAAGGTCCTCCTCCGCGTCGGCCGGTTCGCCGACCTGAACCTCGGACGCCAGCACCGGATCGGTCGGCGCCAGCACGGCCGCCAGCAGCACCGCCGCCGCAGCTCCCAGTCCGAGGACCCATCCGCCCAGCAGGAAGAACCCGATGACGCACACCGGCATGGCAATGGCGAGCAGCCGCCACGTGCTGGCCCAGGACCGCAACCCCACTGGGCGGTCCAGGGCCAGTCCGGCGCCCATGAGCGAGACAATCACGCAGACCTCGCTCAGATGCACCGTGATGTCCCCGTGGACCAGCGGATCCGGGTCAGGCAGCTCGTCCAGCGCGGCGAAAGCGAAGACACCTGCTCCAAGAAACACCATGGGCATGGATACCGGTGCGCGCATCAGCACCCGCGGCAGCAGCGCCGCGGCGAACACGGCTAGACCGGACGCGGCGAACACCAGGCTGGGAACCTCGAACATCTGCAGCCCCTCCCCGTCCTATCCGATCAGCGGGCCGCCTACCCGGACACCGGGCGTCTAACTGCCGCTGCTCTGCTGGTACACGTCCGGGATCCCGTCCTGATCCGTGTCGGCGCGTTCCTCGGCCTCGATCCTGCTGTACGCGCGGTTGCGTGCGCCCAGCAGCACCGCGGCCAGGACGGCGGCGGACAAGGAGGCGGTAAGAATAGCGACCTTGGCGTGATCGTTGGCCGGTTCCCCGAGGCCGAAACTCAGTTCGGCGATAAGCAGGGAGACGGTGAAGCCGATGCCGGCCAGCAGCCCGACCCCGGCCAGGTCAACCCACCTCAAGGACGGATCGAGCCGGGCCCGCGTGAACCGGGCCATCAACCAGGTGGCCGTGAGGATCCCGACCGGTTTACCCAGGACCAGGGCGGCGATAATGCCCAGGGCCACCGGGTCGGTCAGCGCGGAGGCCAGCCCCTGGAACCCGCCGAGCGCGACGCCGGCGGAGAAGAACGCGAACACCGGTACCGCGAAACCGGCCGAGACCGGACGGAAGCGGTGCTCAAAGATCTCGGCGAGGCCCGGTCCGGCGGCCGGTCCGCCGCTGTCTTTGCTGCGCAGCACCGGGATGGTGAAGCCCAGCACGACGCCGGCGATGGTGGCGTGAATGCCGGAGGCATGCAGCAGCGCCCAGGCCACGACGCCGATCGGCAGCAGGATCAGCCAGGCGGCGGCGGGTTTCAGGCCGAAGAAACGCCGGTATTTCTGCGCCAGGAACGCGTACACCGTCACCGGGACCAGAGTCAGCAGCAGCGCCGGAATGTTGATCTCGCTCGTGTAGAAGACGGCGATGATCGCGATCGCGAGCAGATCATCCACGACCGCGAGGGTGAGCAGGAACAGCCGCAGCGCGGTGGGCAGATGCGAGCCGATGACGGCCAGGACAGCGACCGCGAACGCGATATCGGTCGCGGTCGGGACCGCCCAGCCGCGCAGACTCTCACCATCGCCCCAGTTGACCGCCGCATAGATCATCGCGGGGACCGCGACCCCGCCGACGGCGGCGGCGATCGGGACGATCGCCTTGCTGACCTGCCGCAGGTCGCCGGCCACGATTTCGCGTTTGAGCTCGAGCCCGACAAGGAAGAAAAACACGGCCAGCAGCCCGTCGGCCGCCCAGGCGCCCAGGCTGAGGTCCAGATGCCAGGGCTCGTAACCGACCTTCAGGTCGCGGAGTGCGAAATAACTGTCGGCTGCCGGCGAGTTCGCCCAGATGATCGCGGCGGCCGCAGCGGCAACCAGAAGCATCCCGCCGACGGTTTCCTTGCGCAGGATCTCCCCAATGCGCAAGGCCTCGGCATAGCTGCCGTGACCGATCAGCGGGCGCCTGCCGGGACGCGGAACGGATGGACCAGTGGCCATGAAGGCCTCCTTCAAAGCGGGTCGACGAACATTACCGCCGACCAGACTTCCCGGCACACCACCTTCCACGTTACCCGAAAACACCACCCGCGGCTCGGGACCGAGGTCGGCAGCCGAGAGAGCCCGACCCCCGCACGCCAACGCATCCGGCTGCCCCGGTGGGCTAGCCCCAGTGCGGCATGTTGCCCCGGGTCCTTGCGCCGATCAGCCACCGAGCAGAAATCATTCCGAGCCCCAGACCGAAATGCAGCCAGCTGCCGGCGGCATCGACCGGGACTATGTTGAATGAGGGCTCGGCGATGCCCATTCCATACAACCAGAGCAGCAGGTAAAAAATGCCTCCCCAAGTCAGGTAGCTGCGCGCCGCGCGCCGCCCCCGACGCGCCGCGGCAATTCCAAGGAATCCGAATATCAGGTGCACGATGTTGTGCAGGACTGAAACCTGGAACACCCCCAGGAGCATGGCCCCGGAGTGATGCCCGGCAAGGGCCATCCGCCCGTATCCTGTGGTGATACCGGGGATGAACCCCAGAACACCGGCCAGCAGGAATACCGCCCCGAAAGCTGCCGCCGCTCTCCTGATCCTGGCATCTTCCGCGCCCGCCGCTTCGATCCGATCCTGTTCAGTCATGGCTGTCCTGCCCGGCTCCGGACCGAGCACCGGCATCCCGGACGCGGCAAAACAATGGCACCGGCAGGGACGGGCGGCGAGGTGGCGGAACCGCCGGACCGTGCCGGTCGCAGGTGCTGGATTTTCCGGGCAACGGGGGGAAATAGCTCGGTCAAAAGCGGATCCTCTTCTTGGGCAGCAACAGAACGTGCCGACCAGGCTTCCCGGCTCACCACCGCCAACCCTACTGCCCGAACTCTGGGATGACCATACGCAAGGTCCCCGTACCGCCCCGGTGCCCCTTCCTGTCCCAAGCCTGGAGCCGGCAACTCTCCTGCCTCGAGGCGGGCCCGGCACCCCGTCAGCCGGGAGGTGAGACAACGGAGGCATAACAACTTCCGAGCGAAGAAACCGTTCCAATTAAACTCATTGCTTCTCCGGCTAAGCCCCTCATAGCGTGGCATATACGGAAAGTCCGGGGCACTCCGCTTCTCCACGGCATGCGGGCTTCGAGCCAGGGGCTGTTTCTGGCCGCCCGAAGGCCAACTAGCCGATACCGGCCGTGATGCCGCCAAGTCTGCCCACCCGTTCCTGTAGGAACCGGAGTACGGCCAGGGAGGTTGCAATGCCACTATCGGATGAAGAACGCTATCGCCTCGAACAGCTCGAATACGAGCTCCGGGAAGATGATCCGCGGCTGGCGCGGAAACTGCGGTCGGGGCTGGTTCAGGAACGTCCCGGGCCCCGCGTCCTGCTCCACGGATTGGCCGTTCTCGCCGCTTTCGGGCTGCTGATCGTCGGATTGCTGGCCATGGTCACTCTCGACAGCTTTGGGGGTTTTATTCTCCTGGCTGCAGGCTGTTACTGGCTCACCGTCCTGCGGCATCAGCAGGATCCGCGACAGTGAAGGACCAGGCAGGACTGCGAAGGCCAGGGGTGTAACCAACGTGACCTGACTGCGACGAATACCTCCTGGAAGCGGCCCTCACGAATGGCCTTGAGCGGCGAATCATCGCCGAGTGTCGGGGCGGCACCGACGAACCATACGCGGGCCGCCTCGGAGCCCCCCTCCCCCGGCCAATAGGCTCCACTGCTCGCCGGCGCAACGGAGCCGGGCATCTTCGTCCTCCTGAGGCACCGGGCCGCCTTCCGCAACGCAGTCGTAGGATACGGTCCCTGCCCTGGCAGGGAGCTCGATGGGTCCAGGCGTATCGGCCAGCTGCCCGACAGCTTCCCGAGGCCGTGACAGGTTTAGAGGGCCCCGGTAGGACGGCTGTTTTTGGCCCCGCTTTGTGGCTCGCCGGGCGCTGGTGACGGTTATTTGTCGCCCCGCCTTCAACATCGGAATCGTCAGTGCTGGATGCGGCGGAGGGAGGTTCTGGATGACGACGGCGGCACTCGCTTCCCGGTCAGGGTGTCAGGTCCCTTTTGTGCAGCAGGCGCGCGGCGGCGAGGGCTCCGGCTGCGGCAACGGACAGAAGGATGCCGGCGGCGGTCACGTTCAGGTCTTCAACGGGCAGGGCTGAGGAGTAGCGGAACGGGCTGACGTTTTGCAGCCAGGCGGGCAGGCGCAGCAGTTCGCCGAACTGTCCCAGCACCAGGCCCGCGGCCAACAGCCCCCAGCCCAGCTGCACGGTATGGCGCGGAACGACGGCGAAGATCAGGGCTGCGGCGGCCAAGAACACGAGCGCGGCCGGCGCGTGCGCCAGTCCCGCTGCCAGGAACACCGCCGCGCCGGCCGGCGGGCTGCCGGTGAGCGCCAGACAGACCGCTGCCGCGGTACCGGCCGCAGCACAGACCACGGTCGTGGACAGGGCCGCGACGGTCAGGCTGGCGCCCATCCACCGGGCCGGGGAAACGGACCCGGCGAGCAGCAGCTCGGCGCGTCCCTCGCTTTCTTCGGCGCGAAGCCGCAGGACCGCCTGCACACCGGCGGCAGCGGCCAGCACTCCTGCGATTCCCATCAGCGCTGCCCCGAAAACGTCCACCACGCCGACTTCGGTCCCCGGGACGAGCCGGGAAATCAGGTCGGTCAGCGAAGGATTGCCCTCCACCTCCCGGGCAACGACCGGACCGAACGCTCCGGCAACCGACCCCAACACCGCCGCTGCGGCAAACCACCCCGCCAGGGTCGACCGCTGCAGACGCCACGCCAGACCCGTCAGAGTCCGCCCGGCGGCCGAGGCCCGGGCCGGACCGGGGTGCTCGGGCAGTACGCTTTCCCCCAGATCCCGCCGCTGCCGGTACAGCACCGCGACCGCTGCCAGCACCGCTGCGGCCGCCGCCAGGACCAGCACCGGGCCGATGCCGGCAGCCGCGAACGGGCGGGAGCGCTGGCCCCAGCCGATCGGTGACAACATCGACGGCCAGCCGCTGGCCACCGCATCAAGAGCCGGTGACGGCGTCCCCATCGCATCACCGATGCCGCGCACCAGATAGGCTGCCCCGACCAGGGCGGCCGCAGCACCGTTGGCTGCCCGCGCCGAGGGCAGCAGCTGCGCGGTGCCCGCAGCGACAGCCGCAAAGAATAAGCCGACGGCACCAACGGCCAGACCCGCCACCACCGAACCGCTCCCGGGAAGCCCCGCCAACACGTAACCGGCCGCGACGCACGCCGCCAGCACCGTGTTGGCAGCCGAGGCGAGGATCAGCGTCGCGGCCAGGGGCACGGCCCGGGACAGCGGGCCTGCACCGAGCAGCTCGGCACGTCCGGCCTCCTCGTCGCCGCGGGTGTGGCGGATGACCAGGAAGGTATTCATCAGCCCGGCCAGCACCGCCGTGAAGGCGTACCCTTGGAAGAAGACGACCGACCCGAGCCCGGTCCCGTCCGGGATTCCGCGCAGGAACAGGAAGGCCGGATTCGCAGCGGCTACCGCAATGATCGCCGCTCTGGCACTCTCGTCGCCAAACTGGGCGGCCACGGCCGCCGCCGTTGCGAAACCCAGGAGGGCGATCCCCGCGATCCATACCGCCAGCTGCCATCGGTCGCGCCGGACCTGAGCCAGCACCAGCCGCAGTACCGCTTTCACTGCCGTGCCCGGTCACGGTAGTGCCGCAGGAACAGCGACTCCAGCGACGGCGGACTAACTTCCAGGCCGGCAGGTCCGGCCGCGGCCACCGCTGACATCACCCGGGGCAGGTCTGCCGGGTCAGTCTCGAACTCCACGACCCCGTCAGCTGCCGTCAGGTCCCACACACCGCCCAGGCGCTGCAGGGCCTCGGGATCGGCCGGCCCGCTCACCCGGAAATGCGTGCGATGCAGGTGCCGCAGCGCGGCCAGGGACCCGCTTTCAACAGCGGTCCCGGAACGGATAATGGTCACGCTGCCGCACAGCGCTTCGACCTCGGTCAGGATGTGGCTGGAGAGCAAAACGGTCGCGCGCTCGTCCCGGACCATGCGGACCCGGCGGCGGAAGGCCGAGTCCATGAGCGGATCCAGGCCGGAGCTGGGTTCGTCCAGCAGATACAGGCGCGCCGGACGGGCAAACGCGGCAATCAAGGCCACTTTCTGCCGGTTCCCCCTGGAATACGTGCGCGCTTTACGGGTAGGGTCCAGCCCGAACTCCTCGACGAGCTCCCGGCGCCTGCGTTCCTCGGCCCCGCCGCGCAGTCCGGTGAGCAGGTCAATCACCTCGCCCCCGGTCAGGTTCGGCCACAGACTCACATCCCCGGGCACGTACCCGATCTCCCGGTGAGTCCGGACGGGTTCCACCCACGGATCCCAGCCGAAAACCCGCACCGACCCGGACGAGGGCCGGACCAGCCCGAGCAGGATGCGCAGCGTCGTGGATTTCCCGGCCCCATTGGGCCCCAGAAACCCATGGACCTCCCCCTCCGGCACCTGCAGATCCAACCCGTTCAGCGCCCGCGTCCGGCCGAACTCCTTCACGAGCCCGGACGTCTCGATCACCAGCGAACGAACACCCACAGCCCCATCGCCTCCCCTAGTCGATCCACAGCATCCACAGCAACGCGCCGCGCAAGCTCCGCGGGCTCCCCCGCGGGCCGACCAGGCTTCCCGGCTCTCCAAGGCACACACTACAAGCATGCCCCGGGCAGCGGAAGATGGCCTTCGGGGGCCATACAACGCTGGCTGTGTCCTGCCACGGCCTTTGTCCAAGTCCTGCCCTGCCTCTTGTCCAAGAGTCGTGGCAGGGTGAAGACTGGCACGCATGGCTGACCGGTCCGATACGCAGTCACCTGCCACTGCCGGGACCGTGCCGTGGCATGCGTTGGATGCTGCCGGCGCCTTTACGGAGCTTTCATCGGGACCGGGGGGACTCAGCGCTGCCGAGGCGGCCCGCCGGCTGGAGGATGCCGGCCCGAATGAGTTGAGCTTCGCCGGGACCACCCCTTGGTGGCGGGTCTTGCTGCGTCAGTTCATCAGCCCCCTGATCGGGATTCTGATGGTTGCAGCCGTAGTGACTCTCCTCCAGCAGCACTGGGTGGACTCCGGGGCAATCTTTCTCGTTTTGGCAGTCAACGCAGCTTTGGGATTTGTTCAGGAGCGCAAGGCGGAGGCCGATGTCCGGGCCCTGCAGTCTCTTTCCACCCCGTCCTGCAGGGCCCTCAGGGACGGCCTCGAGCAGGTGGTGCCCGGACGCGACGTCGTGCCGGGAGATGTCGTACTGCTGGAAAGCGGTGAACGCGTCCCGGCCGATCTCAGGCTCTTCGACAGTAACGGTCTTCAGCTTGATGAGTCCATGCTGACCGGTGAGCCGTTCGCCGCGACCAAGCATACGGAGCGGCTCCCGGAGGAAACGGGTCCGGCAGACAGGGCGAATGTGGCGTTCAGCGGCACGTTCGTGGGCAGCGGCCGCGGCAAGGGTGTGGTCTTTGCTACCGGCGGCTCCACCACGCTCGGTGAGATCAACGCCCTCGTCCAAGGCCCGCAGGGCAAGTCACCGCTGCAACTCCTCACGCATGATCTGGAACGGCGCATCGGCCTGCTCGTCCTCGCCGCCCTCGTCTTCATCTTCATTGCCGGTCTCGTGCTCGGCAACGACCTCTCCACCATGTTCCGCACCGCGGTCGGGCTGGCGGTGGCAACCATCCCCGAATCGCTGCCCATCGTCCTGACCGTCGCGCTGAGCCTGGGGGTGTCCCGAATGGCCAGCCGCAATGCGATCATCCGCACCCTGCCTGCCGTCGAAACCCTTGGCTCCACCAATGTCATCGGCTCCGATAAGACAGGAACACTGACCGAGAACCGGCTGACTGTGGAAAGAATCTGGACCACCGAAGGGCTGCTGCACATCGCGGACGGGAACGACGGCGGCGGGAGGACCGATTCTGCCCTGGTCCGGGCTGTTCTGCGGGCCGGTGCTTTGACCAACGAGGCAACGCCCTCCTCCGAGGACGAGGACCTGGAGTATTCCGGTGATGCCGTCGACGCGGCCATGGCCAAGGCCGCGGTCTCCCGGGCTGCCATCAGCGAAGCCGAGCGCACCGCCCTGCCGGTGGCCCACCAGCCGTATGAACCGCACCTGAGATACTCCCAGACCGTGCATGCCGATGCTGGCGGCCGCAGGACCCTGTACGTCAAGGGCTCACCGGAAGCGGTGCTGGACGCTGCCGACAGCATCGCCCGCGGGGATGGCACTGTTCCGCTGGACAAGTCGCTGGTCCATGCGGCCAACGAGGCGATGGGCCGGGACGGCCTGCGCGTCATTGCCACCGGTTCCCGTGTACTGGCCGATGATGAAGAACTGCCCGCCGTTCTGCCGGCCCCTACCGGGCTGACCTTCCTGGGCCTGGAAGGCATGACCGACCCGCCCCGGCCAGGCGCCGCGGACGCTGTCGCTGCATGCCGGCGGGCCGGAATCAGAGTCCTGATGATCACCGGAGATCACCCGGTGACCGCGACGGCCATCGCCGCCCGGCTCGGGCTGACCACTGAACGGACCGCCCTAACAGGCGCTGAAATGGCGGACCTGGACGATCACATGCTCGCCGCGCGCCTGGAGCAGACAGGGGTGGCAGCACGCGTCTCTCCGGCAGACAAACTGCGGATCGTACACGTCCTGCAGGGTACCGGACAGATCGTCGCCGTCACCGGTGACGGCATCAATGATGCCCCGGCGCTCAAAGCGGCCGCGATCGGCGTTGCCATGGGCAAGGCCGGCACCGACGTAGCGCGCGAAGCAGCAGATGTCGTACTGACCGATGACAACTTCGCCACCATCGTGAACGCAGTCGAACAAGGCAGGGTCACCTTCGCCGCCATCCGCAAAACCACCTACTTTCTGCTCTCCACCGGAGCCGCAGCGCTGGTAGCCGTTACGCTCAGCGTGTTCGCCGGCACGCCCCTGCTGTTCCTGCCCGTACAAATGCTGTGGATGAACGTCGTAACCAACGGCGTCCAGGACATCGCCCTGGCCTTCGAACCGGCCGAAGGAGATGAGCTAACCCGCCCCCCGCGGTCGCCCTCCGACGGTATCCTCTCCCGGACCCTCTGGTTCCGGGCAGGCATCACCGGCGCCTGGATGGCGCTGGCCGTCATCCTGAGCTTCATCGTGGAACTGCATGCCGGCTACCCCGAGATCCATGCCCGAACTCTCGCACTCACCATGTTCGTCATGCTCAGCTTTTTCCAGGTCTTCAGCTCCCGCGCTGAACACAAATCCCTCTTCCAGCTCCGCCTGCTGGCCAACAAGCCCCTCCTCTACACCTCTCTCGGCGCCCTCGTACTGCACTGGGCCGCCATGACCTGGCCTGTTTCTGCAGGCCTGCTACAGCTCACGCCCCTGACAACCTGGGAGTGGCTCCTCTGCACCGCCGTTGGTTCGACCGTGCTGATCATCGTCGAAGCAGAAAAAGCCGTCCGGCGCTTCACCCACCGCAACGACACACCCGCAGCCTGACCAGCCACCCGGTCCCCTGACCCAACCTGCGGCAGAAGGGCACGGTGGGGTGACCGGTGGAAGCCCGCGCTGAACGCCTTTGCCATCGAGAATCCACCGTTAAACGGACACTCCCGCCCCGTGGGGTTCGCCCGCAGGTTCTCCTGGGCACATCATCACGCGAGACCGTGGCGGCTGCCACACGCTGTGGGCGGACCAGCCTGATCGGTTAGTCAAAGGCGGGGCGGCAGGGTCCGCGCGGCAGCCGTCTGGCAGGTCAGCAGCGAACTGAGCAGGTCCGCCGGGCCGTGGGCCCGGCCGGGTCCGATAGGAGGGCATCAGCCGCAGTAGTTGCCCGTGGAGCCGGGGTTGGAGCCGTCCGGAGGGCTTCCGGACTTATGTCAGAGCCGGTGCGTCGATGGTGAATCCGCATTTGCACCGGAAACCCGGTGTTGTCGTCTCGGCAGGTTCAGGCGGAAGTATCCCGGGCATCAGGACCTGCAGCGGTGCAGTGATGGGAAGTGCACTAGCCGTGATCGTCTCCATTGGTTCTCCACAATGGACGTGCTCCGCCACGGTCCGGGCCAGCGCAGGATCTACAGGCAGGCATGTCAGGATTTCCTCGGCAGGAGGAAGGCGTTCCGCGATCTCCCCGGGGGCAAAAGTGTCATCGGAGTACAGCCGCGGCTGTACTGTATGAACTTCTTCCGGAAACTGGCCGTACCGTGCTTGCATCCCTGAGAGTCCTTCCTCTCGCGTCAACATCGTCGTTGCCCGCGGCACCGATAATGCTACGTCGTCTTGGTTGCCGGCAACAGGTCTGCGAGAACGGCGGCGATTTGGCTGCGACCGGGATCCGGTCCCTCGACCGCTGGCTGGTTGTTGACTGTGTACCGTGGTTTGCAGTTGTGCCGGTATCAGGCCGGGTGTTGTCCCTGGCTCGCTATCACTCTGACGATTCCATTCTCGAGAGGATCTTTTCCGTTCCAGGGGAGTCATGCCGGACGGACTGCCTGTTCGAGAGCCTGGACTGGAACTGAGATTTCCAGGGTTCCTCTGCGGGACAGGGTCGTCGCCGGGTATGCAAAGGCAGTTCTAATTGGGAGGGTTGCGAATGGGCGTGGCGCTGACGGCGGCCGGCGTGATGGTGGTCGTGGTGGGACTGACGGATATGTTCCACACTTTGCTGCACCCGACCGGGAAGGGGCGGCTGAGCCGGCTGGTACTGGTGGGAACATGGAAACTTTCCAGGGCCAGCGGCCACCGGTTTGGCTCGGCGGTGGGCCCGGCAGCGATGACTGCCGCTGTCCTGCTCTGGGTGCTGCTGCAGGGGGTCGGCTGGGCGCTCATCTATTACCCGCACGTTCCCGACGGGTTCTCATACTCCCCCGGCATTGATCCCGGCGCCTACAGCGATTTCGCCCAGGCCCTCTACATCTCCTTCGTTGCACTGGCCACCCTGGGTTTCGGCGACGTCGTGGCCACCGATCCCTGGATCCGCCTGGTGTCGCCGCTCGAAGCGCTGGCCGGATTCGCCCTGCTGACAGCCGCCCTGACCTGGTTCTCGCAGGTCTACGCCCCGTTGTCACGGCGGCGCGCACTGGCGCTGGAACTCAAGGGGATGGCCGGCACCGGTTATGCCGAAAGGCTGCATGAGCTGGACCAGGCGGCCGTTTCAAGGGCCTTGGACTCCCTCACCGCAGACGTAGCGAAGGTGCTGCTCGACTTCACACAGCATCCCGAGGGCTACTATTTCCAGGAAGAGGACCCGGACCTCTCCCTCGCCCGCCAACTTTCCTATGCCCTGGCACTGCGCGACGCGGCAGCGGCATCCCCATCGGCAACGGTACGGTTCAGCGGCCTGCGACTGGCGGACGCGCTGGACCACCTCGGGAAGAAGCTGCGCAGGGACTTCCTCTCAACAGGCGATGGTTTGGAGGAGGCCGTGGACGGATATGCCGCCGACCACGGACACTCCCCCGGCAACCACGGACCGAACCGCTAGCGGCAGCCTTCCAGGGTTCAGGGTGTTGCTCAGTCCCCGGCGCATTGGCGTTCGGCGGCCTCCGTGTAGGCCGGAACCGGACGGGACCGGGCTTCGGCGGCCGTGGCAGCGACCCCGTTGCGCTCGATGTCCTCGATCAGCCATTCCATTTCGAAGATTTCCCGGCGCTGGGCCTCGCTGATCCCGACGGCGAGCTCGCAGACACGCACGTCCTGGATCCCGGCCCGCTCGGACCGGGTAATGGCCAGGGAATGATGCGGGATCATGGCCCGCATAAACGCGGTATCGTCCACGGTGATCTGGCTCCGGTCCAGGAAAGCGCCTCCCCCGATGAGCAGGAGGCTGACCAGGATCACCGCGATGTTGGCCTTGGTGTTCTTGTACATGTTCAGCATCCAGGCGAGCATGACCAAGCCCATCGTGCCGCCCATGGTGATGGCCATAAAGACGCGGCTCTGGCTAAAACGTACGTGACTCCATTCCCAGGAACCGACGAACATCACCCAATACATCACAACCATCGCGGTCAGGATCATCGCCGCGAACCGCAAATACATCTTCCCGGACATGGATTTTTCGCTCTTGCCCTGTTCGTGCTCCCCGCCGCCCCCGGCGGTTTTGCTATCCGGCATGGCTTGGCCTCCTCGCCTCGTGTCTATTTATATTTGCGTTCTCCGCCTGCCGCAGTCGCGCGGACTGTAGCCGCACAGCCGGGATTGATACCGCCCCTTGCCTCCGGTCGAGCGGCAGGCGGAGAAAGGGATTTCAGCCCAGCGACGTGATCAGGTCGGCGCAGGCCTGTTCACAGCGCCGGCAGGCTTCGGCACAGACCCGGCAGTGCTCGTGCATGGAGGCATGCGTTTCGCATTCATCCGCGCAGGCACGGCAGGCGTCGCGGCAGGCCTCCAAAATCCTGCGGGTGATGTTTGCGTCATACCCGGTGTGACGGGAGAGCACGTTGCCGGTGGCGGCGCAGATGTCGGCGCAGTCCAGGTTGGTACGGATGCACTTGACCAGGTCCGACACCTTTTCTTCGCTCAGACAGGCATCCGCGCATGCCGTGCAGGTCTGCGAACACTCCAAACATGCCTCGATGCATTCGGCCAGTTTGGTCTTGTCGATGTCTCCCAGACCCTTGGGATAGGTCTCCAGCATGGACTGAATATGGTGGGTCATGGCCGCTTCTCCGTTCACTGATTTCAAATTCCGCATTGCGTGAGAGGGGTTACGGCCTGGATGGTCAGGCCGCTCTCTGATAGTCCTCGAGTTCCGTACACTCCTTCCTGCCGTTGTTCGGAAGTCAGGCTGCGGCGCCCAAGAGGGGCAAGGCCCCGAAGCAGGGAAAAGCGCCGGCATGCAACTGGCTTCAATTCATGGAGTCCGCCATATTGCGCGGGAGGAGTGTCTAGGTGCGGCTGATTGATAAGTCCCCGGGAGTCGGCACCGCCACGCGCGCGTCGCGGTGCCGGCCCGGGGAGTGTAATGTCCTGCGGGGGCTGACCGGCGACGCCGAAAGCGGCGGTGTGGACGGGCCGTCTGTGCCCGCCCGCTGGTGCGCCGGGGTCTCGCCAAACGCTTCGGGCTGGCGTTCCTTGCAGCATTTCCCGGGGCCCCGGCTCGGCACGTCGCCAGACTGCATGAAGCCGGACTGAAGTCCCGTCCCGGCCCCGGAGTCATGCACCGCCCCTCCAGCGGCAACATGCCCGTCGGCGTGTTGCGTCCCCGTCCCGTGCCGGGCCGATACGCACACGGCTCCCAAACCAGCCACAATGACCGCTGCCGCAACCAATGCCGCCAACCAGGTCCATGGCAACGGCAATGTGAAGCGTCGGGACAGTCCGGCCATGATCCTTTCCATTCAGGAGCAGCGTGTACGGCCAGCGTACCCACGGGCCCCAACCTCCGACCAGCCATCGCCCGAAATCCGCGTGAGTAGCTCCCGCCTCCCAGGCGCCGAGGAATTCGCCATGGACCTGGCCGCCAGATAGAACACAGGCGAGAGCGCACTTGTCATGGAGCAGCACTCAATCCGATGGTGGCTGCGGCCATACCGCCCCTTCTGATGCTGAATTGGATAGAGCGCGCCCCTACGCTGCTGGGTCGATGATGATCGCTTCGACCCCGCTGCGGTACTCCCCCAGCGACGAGCTGGTTCAGCTGAATTTTCCAAGACAACCACGACCACGTCTGAAGGCCGTGACACATCGTTCGCCTTTTAGAACGCCGAGCAGGAGACTTAGCCAAACCGATAACGGCCCATATGTCAGCCCCACGGCCCTGCTGACCCGGGGAAAGTGGGTTCGACAGAAACCCGAGGCCTCCCGGCTGCTGTTACCGGGCGGCGTGGGCTTGGAGGAACTGATAGACCTCGGTTTCGTCGACGCCGGGGAAGGCGCCGGGCGGGAGTGCGGCGAGGAGGTGGGTGTTGGCGCGGGCGGCTGGCCAGGCCTGGCCGCCCCACTGGGCGGCGAGGTCGGCGGGCGGGCGGCGGCAGCATGATTCGTCGGGGCAGAGCGACTTGGAGCGTTCCTGGGTGTCGCGGCCGCGGAACCATTTGACGTCCTTGTAGGGCACGCCGATGCTGAGCGAGTACTCGCCGGATGAGTGCCGCTCGGTGATGGCGGTGCACCAGAAGGTGCCGGCGGCGGTGTCGGTGTACTGGTTGAAGGCGCGGAACTTGTCCGGCACGTCGAAGACCGCGCGGCTGGTCCAGAACCGGCACACGGGCTGGCCTTCGATGGCGCCGGTATGGTCCGCCGGGAAGTTCACGTCGTCGTTCTCATACGCCTTATGGATAATCCCGCTGACGTGGACCTTCTGGAAGTGGCAGCGGATGCCCAGGTGGTGCGTGGCCAGGTTGGTGAAGCGGTGGGCGGCGGTTTCATAGGAAACCGAGAAGGCGTCGCGCAGGTCCTCGATCGCCAGTTCCTTCGCGGCCTTGGCTTTCTGCAGGAAATCCAGCGTGGCGTGCTCGGGCATCAGCAGTGCCGCGGCGAAGTAGTTGGTGTAGACGCGCTGGCGGAGGAAGTCGGCGTAGTCCGACGGCGTCTCGTGGCCGAGCACGTAGTGACCGACGGCCTGCAGCAGCACCGAGCGCGGGTCATGCTCCGACCGGTGGCCCTGCGTCAGGTAAATTCTGCGGTTCTTCAAATCCGTCACGGAGCGGGTGGAATGCGGCAGATCCCCGACGTACTGGAGGCTGAAGCCGAGGTGCTCGGCGATGTCCGCGGCGACGTGGTGGGACAGCGGGCCGCCCTTGAAGCCGACGGCCTTCAGCAGTTCCTGGGCCTGCGCCTCGATGTCCTCGTAGTGGTTGTTCCGGGCGCGCATTTCGGCCCGCAGTTCGGTGTTGGCGCGGCGGGCTTCCTCGGGGGTGGCGGACTGCTCGTCGAGCCGGCGCTCGAGTTCGTGCTGCAGGCCGACCAGCGACTCGAGCACGTCCATGGGAAGCCGTGAGCTGACGCGTATTTTGGGCAGGCCGAGGGACTCGTAGAGCGGACCGCGCTGATAGCGTTCCAGCTCGATTTCCAGGGCGGCGCGACGGCTGGGCGGCTCGGTTCCGAGCAGCTGGTCCATGCCCACGCCGAGGGCCTTGGCGAGCGACTGGAGCATGCCGAGTTTGGGCTCGCGCTTGCCGTTCTCGATCAGCGACAGCTGCGAGGGGGCGGTGCCGACGGCGGCCCCTAGGTCGTCGAGCGTCATGCCTTGCGCCTTGCGCAAGTGGCGCACGCGGCGACCCAGGCTGATGAGGTCGATATCGCCGTCGTTCTCTGTCTCCGTGGAGGGCTTAAGGGGACGGTGCCAGCTGGTAGACGTCATTTCTTGAGGATACGCAAAGAAACGCGAATCTTTCCAGCATTTTCATCTATCAACCCCCTTGCGAGTGCGGAATAGTCGTTTTCACGAAGAAGTTCGGCCCACAGCCGTAACCCAAGTCACCCGGTGAAGACGCTGGGACAACCAAGGAGAACAGCAATGACTGCATCATTTGAGCCGGCCCCGCAGACCCCCGAAGAGGCAGCAAAGGCACTGGAGCTCGAGTGGGCCGCCAATCCCCGCTGGGAGGGCATCACTCGCGACTACACCGCGGCCGATGTCGTCCGCCTCCGCGGCCGCGTCCAGGAGGAGCACACGCTGGCCCGCCGCGGCTCCGAGAAGCTGTGGAAGCAGCTGACCGAGGAAGCCAAGACCGGCCAGTACACCAACGCCCTCGGCGCCCTGACCGGCAACCAGGCGGTCCAGCAGGTCAAGGCCGGCCTGCGCGCCATCTACCTCTCCGGCTGGCAGGTCGCCGCCGATGCCAACCTCTCCGGCCACACCTACCCGGACCAGTCGCTCTACCCGGCCAACTCGGTGCCGCAGGTGGTCCGCCGGATCAACAACGCGCTGCTGCGGGCGGACCAGATCGAGTTCTCCGAGGGCAAGCAGAGCGTCGAGGACTGGCTGGTCCCGATCGTGGCCGACGCCGAGGCCGGTTTCGGCGGCCCGCTGAACGCCTACGAGCTGATGAAGTCGATGATCGCCTCCGGCGCCTCGGGCGTCCACTGGGAGGACCAGCTCGCGTCGGAGAAGAAGTGCGGCCACCTCGGCGGCAAGGTGCTGATTCCCACCGCGCAGCACATCCGCACCCTCAACGCGGCCCGGCTGGCCGCGGACGTGGCGGGAACGCCGTCGGTCATCATTGCCCGCACCGACGCCGAGGCCGCCACGCTGATCACCTCCGACGTCGACGAGCGCGACCGCGAGTTCATCACCGGCGAGCGCACCCCGGAGGGCTTCTACAAGGTCCGCAACGGGATCGAGCCCTGCATCGCCCGCGCCAAGGCCTACGCCCCGTACTCCGACCTGATCTGGATGGAGACCGGTACGCCGGACCTGGAGCTGGCGCGCAAGTTCGCGGAGTCCGTCAAGGCCGAGTTCCCGGACCAGATGCTCTCCTACAACTGCTCGCCGTCCTTCAACTGGAAGAAGCACCTGGACGACGCCACCATCGCCAAGTTCCAGCGCGAGCTCGGCGCCATGGGCTTCACCTTCCAGTTCATCACCCTCGCCGGCTTCCACGCCCTGAACTACTCGATGTTCGACCTGGCCCATGGCTACGCCCGGGAAGGCATGAGCGCCTACGTCGAGCTGCAGGAGCGCGAATTCGGCGCCGAAGACCGCGGCTACACCGCAACCAAGCACCAGCGCGAAGTGGGCACCGGCTACTTCGACCAGATCTCCACTGCCCTCAACCCGAACGGCAGCACCCTGGCCCTGGTGGGTTCCACCGAAGAAGGCCAGTTCCACTAAAGGAACGCGTACGACGGCGGGTGCCCGC
>NZ_BRVS01000045.1 GCF_026011795.1 Arthrobacter mangrovi
TGTCAACGGCCATTTGAAACTGCCCACGGGCGGTCACTAGTTCTGCCCGCTGGCGGCCAGGAAAAGTGCCCGGTGGTGGCCAGCTGGTTTGCCCGCGGGACGGGTTGGTTGGTTACTGGCCACCGCTGGGGTGGTTAGGTCAGTGGCATGACGCCCTTTCCGGCCAGGGCCTGGGTGAGGCGAACGGAGTCGCCGTTGGTCTGGCAGACGTGCGCGTGGTGCAGCAGCCGGTCGACGGTCGCGGTGGCCAGGGTCTTGGGCATGAGCTCGTCGAAGCCTGCCGGGTGCAGGTTCGAAGAGACCGCGACGGAACGTTTTTCGTAGGCCGCATCCACGACGCGGTAGAGGCCTTCGGCGGCGTCTGTGGCCACGGCCAGCAGGCCGATGTCATCGATCACCACCAGGTCGGCGCGCAGGATGCGGGCGACGGCTTTGGTGACGGTGTCATCGGCCCGATGCGCCCGAATCAGGGTGCCGAGGTCTTCGAGGGTGAACCAGGCGACGCGCATGCCTTCTTCGACGGCTTGCTGGCCGAGGGCTTCGAGGAAGAACGTTTTCCCGGTGCCGGAGGGGCCGCAGACGACGAGGTTTTCCTTCCGGTGGATCCATTCCAGGGTCCGCAGGGCCTGCTGGGTCGGTGCCGGGATCGAGGACGCGGCCTCGTCCCAGAGCGCGAATGTCTTCCCGGTGGGGAACCCGGCGGCCTTGCGCCGGGTGGCCAGCATTGAGCGGGCCCGGCCTGCCGTTTCCTCGGCCAGCAGCGCCTTGAGAATCTCGGCCGGCTCCCACCGCTGGGCGCGGGCGGTAGCCAGGACTTCCGGAGCGACGGCCCGGGCGTGGGGCATCTTCAACTGCCGCATCAACGACTCCAGGTCGGCGGGCAGGGCCGGGGCTGCCGTGTTAGGACTGGTGATGCTCATCGGGTGCCCTCCCCACTGTCGGTAGCGCCGAGCCCGGCCCAGCCGGCGGTGCCCTGAGTCAGGGATTTATCCTCCGCGGCGGTGCGCAGCCCGGCACGTTGCGAGGCCGCGGTAAGCAGGGAGGCCAGATCGCCGTGCGCGAAGCGCTGGTGCACTGCGGCCAGGCCTAACGCCTTATCGACTTCGGCGGTGCCGGCGATCTTGGCCAGCGCGACGGCCTCGGCCATCTTCACGTTGATCCGCTGCGTTCCCGCTGCGGCGGCCTCGAGCAGCCAGGTCCTGGCTCCGGCGCCAATGGCCAGAAACTCGGCCTCCGCAGCGGAGCGTGGCACCGGCCGGTAATCGCCGGGGATTTTCTCCTGATGGTCGGGGAAGTGCTCGTCGTTGATGGCCGGGGAACCTGGACGGGCCAGTCCGTGGCGGGCGACCTCGGCCGGGCCATCGGCGCCGACGTGCATGATCACGACCTGCGTGTCGGGCCCGGTGCCATGGGAGCGGACGAACACGTCCTGCCCGAGCAGATGCGCCGGCACCGAGTACTGAGCGTTCTCGAAGGAAACCATCGGCGTGTTCTCCGGCACTTTCCGGCCCACCCCGTACGCGACGGTATGTGCTGTGTCCGGGACACGGTGCAGGGCGGGGCGCTCATCGGTAAGCATGTCGAGCGGGCGGCGCCGGGTGGTCCGGTGCTCCCGACTGTTGACCATCACCATGAAGTCCCGGCAGGCCTGCTCCAGTTCGGCGAACGAAGCGTATTGCGGCAGCAGGTTCGTCTCCTTCGGCACCAGATCTGCCTTGGCGACCTTGACTGCATTCTCGACCCCGCCCTTCGACGCAGGATCGGCCGGCCGGCAGGTAAGCACGTCCACCGAGTAGTGCTTTGCGAACGCCAGCGTCGCCTGGTTGCGTACCGGGACCCCGGCCACGTGCATCGTCGTGACCGTCTTCTCGTTATCGGTCAGCACATACGTTGGCGCGCCGCCGATGATCCGGAAGGCCTGGTCCAACGCGGCGAATACGCTCGGTGCCGTGCGGTCCCGCAACGGAATCACGATGCGGAACCTGGACCAGGCCAGCCAGGCCACGAACAGCACGGTCTTCACGCCGCCGATCACCGGGCCGTCGCCGAAGTCATACTGCAGCCAGAGGCCCGGCTCCGGGACCCAGGGCCGGTGCACGCGCCGGTTGCCGCGCCGGTATGCGGCCTTGATCTCCGAGACGGCCCGGCGGGTGGACCGGTCCGAGCCGGTGTAACCCATCCTGGCCAGTTTTTCGTGCACGACATCGGCGCGAATACGGCCGTGGGACGCCTCGACCCAGTCCTCGATCTTCGGCAGCCAGGGATCGATGATCCGCTCCCGGACCGGTCCGGAACCAGGGGCGCGGCCCGCATCGCGTTCAGCGACCAGGCGCTGGACCGTGTGGTGGGAACAACCCGTCAGCTCGGCGGCACCCCGCAGCGATTTCGTCAGGTCATATGCAGCAAGAATTTTCACGGTTTCTAGGGCATCCTTCAATCAGGGCCTCTTCCTGTCAGCGGATTCGATTCGACACCGATATCCAAACGGGAAGAGGCCCCCGCCGTCTCACAACACGGCGGGGAAAGTGAACAATGCGGGCAAACCAGCCGGCCACCAGTGGGCAGTTACCGTGACCATACGCGGGCAGTCCCCGTGGCCATCAGCGGGCAATTCCGTGGCCACCTATGGGCAGTTTTTCATGGCCGCTTACA
>NZ_BRVS01000046.1 GCF_026011795.1 Arthrobacter mangrovi
ACCTACCTCGCCGAAACCGCCAAGTGGAATGACCTGAGCCGCGGCGTCGCGCACCAGCTCAACGGCCCGGACGAACAGGCCAAAAAGATCGGCATCAACCCGATCTCCAGCGGCGCCAAGACCGAAGACGAAGGCCTCTACCCCGTCCAGCACGGCTACTGGCTTCGGAGCATGCGAGAGGCTCTCAAGGCCGAAGAGGCCGAGGCCGCCGCAGCCGCCGACACCAACCACGCCTAAGGAGCCTCCAGCCATGACCGCCACCGCGCAACAGTCCTCCACCGTCGCACTTGAAGATATCCAGCAGTTCCTCTACCGGGAGGCGCGGTTCCTGGATGACCGCGAGTTCGAGAAATGGCTCGACTGCTACCACCCGTCCGCCGAGTTCTGGATGCCGGCCTGGGACGACAACGACGAACTCACCGAGGACCCGCAGCGCGAGATCTCGCTGATCTACTACTCCAACCGCGGCGGCATCGAAGACCGCGTCTTCCGCATCCGCACCGACCGCTCCAGCGCCACCAGCCTGCCCGAACCCCGCACCGGGCACAACATCACCAACGTCGAAATCATCGAACAGCGCGACACCGAAGTCGACGTCCGCTTCAACTGGTTCACCCTCTACTACCGCTACAACAACGTCGACACCTACTTCGGCACCTCGTACTACACCATCGACACCTCCGGCA
>NZ_BRVS01000047.1 GCF_026011795.1 Arthrobacter mangrovi
GCGTGACCGTCCTGTTCGTCACCCACGACATCGATGAGTCCGTCTACCTCGGCCAGCGCGTCATCATCCTCTCCTCCTCGCCCACCGTCATCCAGGAAGACATCACCATCGACCTGCCCGACGAACGCGACCAGCTCAACACCCGCGCCCTCCCAAGGTTCACCGAACTGCGCCACCACGTCTACGAACAGATCCAGCTCGCCAAGGCCGGACACCGCCCCGCCGCCGCCCGGCAGGCCTGACGCTACAGACGAGACTGTTTCCATACTGAAGGAGAGAACCTTGAGAGTTGCAGAAGCCGTGGGCCGTACCCTTGCCGGCCTAGGCATCGGCCATGCGTTCGGCGTGACCGGGAGCGGGAATTTCCACGTGACCAATGCATTGATCGCCGGCGGCGTACCGTTCACGGCCGCGAGGCACGAGAACGGTGCAGCCTGCATGGCCGACGCCTACTCCCGGGCCAGCGGCAAGGTCTCGGTCCTGAGCGTGCACCAGGGCTGCGGGCTGACCAACGCCATGACGGGCATCGGCGAGGCTGCCAAGAGCCGCACACCAATGCTGGTGCTCGCCGGTGACACACCGCCCACGAGAAAAGCGTCCAATTTCTGGATCGATCAGGCCGCAGCGGTATCCGCGCTCGGAGCCAAGGTCGAGAGGATCCATTCGGCGCAAACCGCTGTGGCGGATGCCGTGCGGGCCTTCCGGCTCGCACGCGATGAGCGCCGGACAGTGGTGCTGAACCTGCCGACGGATGTGCAGGAGGCACAGATCGACTGGTCGCCGGACCTGGTTCCCCCGATCGCTCCGCGGCTTGCCGCCGGCCCCTCCCCGGAATCCGTATCCCGGCTTGCAGACCTTCTGGAGAAGGCAGAGCGGCCTCTGCTCGTGGGCGGCCGCGGGGCATTCGGCGCCAAAGAGGAAATCCGTGCGCTGGCCGCCCGGGCGGGTGCGCTGCTCGCGACCTCCGCCGTCGGTCGCGGCTTATTCAACGACGACCCCTGGTACCTGGACGTGATGGGCGGTTTCGCCTCCCCGGTCAGCGCGGAACTAATCCAGGGGGCCGACGTCATCGTCGCCTTTGGCGCCAGCCTGAACCGCTGGACCTCCCGCGGCGGGTCATTGCTGATGAATGTCACCGTGGTTCAGGTCGATGACACGGCGGAGGCGATCGGGTTTCACCGGCCCGTGGATCTAGGGGTAATCGGAGACTCGGCACTGGTCGCGGAAGCGGTGGCCTCCGAACTGGGCCGGCGCGGTGTCGAACGCCGGGGCTACAGGACCGAAGACGTAGCGGTCCGGATCATGGCTGGCCGTCGGTGGCGCGATGTGCCGTACGAGGAAAACGCCGAAGCCGGCACCATCGATCCGCGCACCTTGACCATCGCTCTGGACGACATGCTGCCGATGGAACGGGTCGTCGTTCCGGATGGCGGCAACTTCAACGGCTACCCGGCCATGTTCTTCCAGGTCCCGGACGAACGCGGCTACAGCGTGCCGCTGGCCTTCCAATCGATCGGGCTGGCACTGCCCTCGGCCATCGGCGCCGCGCTGGCCACGCCCGAAAGGATGGCCGTTGCAGGCCTCGGCGACGGCGGATTCATGATGAGCCTGGTGGAGCTCGACACTGCGGTGCGATTGAAGCTGCCGATGGTGGCCGTGGTCTATAACGACAATGCCTACGGCGCCGAGGTCCACCACTTCGTCCACGAGGATGCACCCATGGACACGGTGGAATTCCCGGACACAGACATCGCCGCGATCGCCCGTGGTTTCGGCTGCACCGGTGTCACCGTCCGATCCCTCGATGACCTGCAGGAAGTACGGCAATGGCTCGACGGAGACCGCACCACACCGCTGGTCATTGACGCCAAGATCAGCTCCTTCCCGTCCTGGGTGTTGGCACACTCATTCGAAGGCGAATAGAAGGCGAATCCGTTTCCCGCTAACTACCACGTCGCAACCAGATTCACAGCGCCAGGAGCAATCGTCTGCCCAAGGCACTTCTAGGAGAGATGTGTCGTAAGCGCCGTTATCGGCGTCTATTGATCAAAGGTTGCTTGGTTCCTGCCTGCTTCGAGAGACGCGGCCATGTATTCGACGATTACGTTTTGGGAGATGGCGACGTCCAGGACGAAGACTCCTTCGTTGTGTGTGGCCAGCCATCGTTCCAGTTTCGCGAGGTCTGCAAGGGTGTGGGCTTTGGCTCCGTGTGCGCCGAGGGCTCGTCCGATGGCTGAAAAATCGACTTCATCGATGAGCATTGCCTGGTC
>NZ_BRVS01000048.1 GCF_026011795.1 Arthrobacter mangrovi
CGTTCGCCACTAATCCCCGGTGCAAGCACCGGATCATCGTTCGACTTGCATGTGTTAAGCACGCCGCCAGCGTTCGTCCTGAGCCAGGATCAAACTCTCCGTTAATGTTCCAACAGACACACACCCGACAGCCAAGGAAAATTAGCCGGCCGGGCATGCACAAAATTCAAATCCAGGCTGATAAAACATCGCAGCACACCACGGGGGTGGCACACCACGACACAATCTCAACCAAAAAAATTGGTATCAACAAACTTGGCACACTATTGAGTTCTCAAACAACAGGAGCACCCGGCACCAACGACAACCCCTCAAGGGCCCCCGCATCGCTCCGGAGCAACTTTTCTAACTTACCCGATCCACCGGCACTTCGCAAACCGGCCCCATCCGGAACCCGATCCGCCCACCGGCATCACGCCCCACCCCCAACCCCAACACGACAGCACAAAACCATCAACACCAGGGAAAGAAATGGAATTTCGCCGACCAGCACACCCACCGGACAAAACCCGGCCCCGCGGCGGCGGCTCAGAAAACATTACACGCCCCCACACCAAACCGCAAACCCGCACACCACACCCCCAAAACCACCCCAAAAACCCC
>NZ_BRVS01000049.1 GCF_026011795.1 Arthrobacter mangrovi
TTCCAACAGACACACACCCGCCAGCCAAGGAAAATTAGCCGGCCGGGCATGCACAAAATTCAAATCCAGGCTGATAAAACATCGCAGCACACCACGGGGGTGGCACACCACGACACAATCTCAACCAACAAAAAAATTGGTATCAACAAACTTGGCACACTATTGAGTTCTCAAACAACAGGAGCACCCGGCACCAACGACAACCCCTCAAGGGCCACCGCATCGCTCCGGAGCAACTTTTCTAACTTACCCGATCCACCGGCACTTCGCAAACCGGCCCCATCCGGAACCCGATCCGCCCACCGGCATCACGCCCCACCCCCAACCCCCGCAGACAGCACAAAACCATCAACACCAGGGAAAGAAATGGAATTTCGCCGACCAGCACACCCACCGGACAAAACCCGGCCCCGCGGCGGCGGCTCAGAAAACATTACACGCCCCCACACCAAACCGCAAACCCGCACACCACACCCCCAAAACCACCCCAAAAACCCCGCCAACTCAACCAACCACCACCCCAAACCCCACCCAACCACCCCACAACCACACCGCCACACCACTGTGACCCTCACCCCAACCCGCACCCGAAAACCCATCACACCCACACCGCGCCCCGCACGTAATCAACACCTCCCCCAACCCACCACCGAACCGGCCGCCGGCACCAAGCGCATCCAGCTCCCGTAGACGTAGGCGGCCACATGCGACGACGCAAGCGATGAACCTCAGCCCGCGATCCGGCCCTGCCCTCATGGAAGTGCCGGCGCATGGACTGTAAGAAAACCGCGTGTGAGGGTTCGGCCTGAGCCGAAAAGGAAAATGGGCGTGTCAGAATTCACGACTAAAGTGCACAGGCGGTAATCGATCCCGTGACGGGAGAGCTCTTGATCAAGATGAGCTTGCCGAGCGGCTGCTCGCGCCGGTAGGGGAACAGGAAATGAGCCTGGTCGGCCCAGGCGGGTTGCTGACCAGCTCACGAAGAACGTGCTCGAAACCGGGCCGGAAGCAGAGCTGGCCGAGCACCTAGCCCATGAGCACGGCAACACTCCGATCGCAGCCAACATGCCCAACGGCATCGGGTCCAAGACGTGTCGACCGAGGTTGGCCCGGACGAGATCGAGGTTCTGCCCGACTGTAGGACATCCTTCGAGCCGGTGATCGTTCCCAAGCGGAACCGGCGCCCGGACGGGATGGACCAGATCGTGCTCTCTCTGTACGCGCAAAGGCTGCCCACCAGGGAAATCTCCGCGGATTTCGAGGATTTACTGGGGCCAGGCGTTCAGGACACCATCAGCCGCATCACATAGAACGTCGTCGGTGAACTCGCGGAGTGGCCCGCCCGTCCGCTGGATCCGAGGCGGTTTCTAATAGTCGTTGCGAATCCTGACCGGAAGGGATTGCAATGCCCAGGTACGCTCCGAACAAGATGCCGACGGAAGTCAAGCGTCGCTACTTCGAGCTGATAAGGGAAGGACTCAGCGGCTCCGCCGCGGCGGCCCGGGTTGGTGTGTCGCTGAGCTGCGGCTCGCTGTGGTTCATCGACGCTGGCAGCGTGGACTTCATAGACAGGCCGATCAGCCCCAGGTATCTGACCCAGGACGACCGGATCGAGATCGCAGACGGCCTCGCGGCCGGTGAGCCGGTGAAAGTGATCGCTGCTCGGATCGGGAAAAGCTATCAGAGCGTTTACCGGGAGCTCGCACGCAACCGCAGGCCTGACGGCCGTTATCAGCCCTGGTTCGCTCACGGCCAGGCCCATCAGCGTCGGCGCAGGCCGCGAGAGCGACGCTTCGCCTTCGACGAAGCGCTCCGCAACGCGGTGGTCCAAAAGCTCGATAAGCATTGGTCGCCTGCCCAGATCAAACGGTGGCTCCGGCGCCGTTGGCCGAAGCGGAAGTGCTGGCATGTATGCACCGAGACCATCTACGAGGCCGTTTACCGGGGCCTGATCACAGCACGGGACAGCCGCACGCTTCGCACCGGCAGGACGTACCGGCGCAGACGGGGCCGCGGCAGGAACCGGGAAGGGGCGATGAAGCAGTCCACGAACATGAGGCCCATCAGCCAACGCCCGGCGGTCGTCGAGTCTCGCACCCGCATCGGGCACTGGGAGGGGGACCTCATCATCGGCTCCGGCCAGCGTTCGGCCATCGCCACGCTCGTTGAACGCAAGTCCAGGCTCACGATCCTCGTCCCGATCCGCCAGGGGCGTACCGCGCAGAACGTCGGCGATGCCCTCATCCACGCATTCACGGCACTCCCCACGGCACTCCGAGGGACATTGACGTGGGACCAGGGTAACGAGATGTTCCACCACGAACGGATCGAACGAGCGACAGGAATACGCATCTATTTCGCGGATCCGCACTCCCCGTGGCAGCGCGGGACAAATGAGAACACTAACGGCCTGCTTCGTCAGTACTTTCCCAAGGGCACCGATCTGGGCCTGGTCACGGACGAACGGCTCCGGGAAGTCACCATCGAATTAAATGACCGGCCACGCGCATGCCTCAATGACCGCACGCCACTGCAGGTGATGGCACGATGGAAACGCCACCTCGCAACAAGCTGATTCGCGACGATGGCTGGAAACCGCCCGATCTATCCGGTGCTTTTCATAGACGCGATCGTCGTCAAGGTCCGCGACGGCCAGGTACGCAACATCCGTTCTACGTCGTCATGGGAGTCACCGTGAACGGGGAGCGGGAAAAGGCCCGGCATCGAGGTCGGCGACGGCCGCGAGGGCGCCGGGTCCCGGCTGCCGATCTTCTCCGAACTGATAAACCGCGGCATGGAGGATCAATTCCCCTCCGTGGGTGACGGCCAAAGGCCCTACCGTAAGCGATAACGACCGCATGGGAGCGGATCATTGCCCAGCAGTTCCTCGTGCGCCTGGTCCAAAACAGCTTCTGCTCTGCCGGCCGGCAGCACCCCGATGGGAAACTGGTTTACACGGCCCGTCCGAGCAGGTGGCGAAGGAACAGTTCAGGGAGATTAGGGGCAAGTGTGGCCACCAATATCCAGCCATCGAGTGGCTGGGACACTCATGGGCGGGAACCTGTCGTACCTGGAGGACGACGTGGAGTTCCCGGGGATGGTCTGCACGCCGGATGCGATCGAGTCGATCAATGCAGGCAACAAGGGCCCGGTGAGGGGGTGCCGGACGGGGCCGCCGGGATGCCCGGGCCAGGGCGTTCCCCCTCGGTAACGGTGCCGGAGCGG
>NZ_BRVS01000050.1 GCF_026011795.1 Arthrobacter mangrovi
TTTTTCATGGCCGCTTACACACCACCCCAAACCCCACCCAACCACCCTACAACCACACCGCCACACCACTGTGACCCTCACCCCAACCCGCACCCGAAAACCCATCACACCCACACCGCGCCCCGCACGTAATCAACACCTCCCCCAACCCACCACTGAACCGGCCGCCGGCATACACCCCCCGGTCAGGCACCCACGCCCAGGAACGATCACGGCTCGGACGCGTACGCGCTATCGATAAGACCTGCCCTGCCGGGGCAGCCTGGAAGGGGTGCGGGCGAACTGTGCCGGGTTTCGCAGAGGATCCAGGGCAGCGGGCGCCCCGAGCTTCCGACCAGCCGCCCGCGGCGCCGAGCCGGCCGGCAGCACCACCCCGGCCCGGAGAGCCCTGCGCCCGCTTCTTCATCGCAAGGCGCCCACGGACAAATCCGGGCCGATCAGACCGTCCCGGGGACGTGCGCTTCAACAGACCGCCTCCCTGCTCCCGGGTAACGGCTGCGGGGCCGCGGCCACCACCGGGCAGGCTTGCGCCGCACCATCTCGTACGGCGTACGCCGTGTGCCGCCAGCTGCGCCGCGGCCGTCACCGGCAATCCGGCAGACCCGTCGGGTATTCCCAGGAAGAAGACGCGAACGCGGGACCGGTTCACATGGGAATCAACCGCGCGGCCCGCCTGCCGATGCGGCGGGGTCCGGATGAACCGGCCCATTACGACCGAGGGTGAGCGGTGAGTCTGCGGAAACCAAGGCCCGAGCCACACCCCAGTGAGCGTGTCGCGTCTCTTCGAGGGCGAACAGCGCTCAACGCCGCGTCTCATATCGGGTCAGGAGAACACCGCCGGGGAACGCCTTGGTCTCCACAAGGTCCACATTCACCCAGCTGTCCAATGCGGCGAAGAAGGGAGTGCCGCCGCCTACCAGAACTGGGTGGGTGACCAGAAGGTATTCATCGATCAGGCCGGCCCGCATGGCCGACCTTGCCAGAGTTGCGCCGCCAATAGCAATCGGGCCGCCGTCCTCGGCCTTGAGCCTGGTAATTTCGGCTGCCGCGTCACCGGCGACCAGGCGGGTATTCCAGTCGACCTTGTCGATGGTTGAGGAGAAGACGACTTTTGGTGTGTCGCGCCAGTTGCGCGCGAACTCGATCTGCGCCGAAGTGGCGTTAGGTTGCTGGTCGCCGGACGGCCAGTAGGAGCTCATCGTTTCCCACAGCTTGCGCCCATACAGGGACAAGCTGTTCGCCCGCTCCCGGTCGAGCCACCACTGGAACAGGTCGTCGCTCGGCACGCTCCAGCTGATGTCGTCCGGCGGCGACGTGCGGCTTGGGCCGTGCGCGGCGATGTAGCCGTCCAGGGTCACGTTCATGCCATAGCTCAGCCTGCGCATGGCGCCAGCCTCCATGATTCGGCGTCAGGCTGCAAGCGGCAACCAGCAATCGACCCTCCTTGGTGGAGGATGTAGCTGCGGAACGGACCCGCCGGGTTCCAGCAAGCTCTTAGCGCCGTGGCCGATGAAGTTACGGGCGGCCCGTGCACCGGGAGCGCAGAAGCAGGGCATTCAGGGCGCTCCGAACCCAGGCCGCGGGTCCGTGCGCCAAGCGATGCTTCACGAGGCCCCAGGTGCGGCCTCAAAGCCGTACGGGCGCAACACTGCTCGGGGCCGGGTTACCCGCTGGAACGCTCCAGCTTGTTCCGTCGCGGCGGGGGTGAGGGCGCGGGGGTGCGTCCTGGACGGGGCCGCCGGGATGCCCGGGCCAGGGCGTTCCCCGGCGGCCCCGTCCAGGACGCACCCCCGCGCCCTCACCCCCGCCGCGACGGAACAAGCTGGAGCGTTCCAGCGGGTAACCCGGCCCCGAGCAGTGTTGCGCCCGTACGGCTTTGAGGCCGCACCTGGGGCCTCGTGAAGCATCGCTTGGCGCACGGACCCGCGGCCTGGGTTCGGAGCGCCCTGAATGCCCTGCTTCTGCGCTCCCGGTGCACGGGCCGCCCGTAACTTCATCGGCCACGGCGCTAAGAGCTTGCTGG
>NZ_BRVS01000051.1 GCF_026011795.1 Arthrobacter mangrovi
TGATGCACGAGGCCCTGCACAACCACTACACCCAGAAGAGCATCTCCAGGAGCCCCGGCAAGAGGGGAAGGAAGCGCCGGTCCGGCAGCGGAGCCACCAACTTCAGCCTGCTGAAGCAGGCCGGCGACGTGGAGGAGAACCCAGGACCAATGGTGCTGCAGACCCAGGTGTTCATCTCCCTGCTGCTGTGGATCAGCGGAGCCTACGGAGCCATCCAGATGACCCAGTCCCCCAGCTCCCTGTCCGCCAGCGTGGGCGACAGGGTGACCATCACCTGCAGGGCCAGCCAGGGCATCAGGAACGACCTGGGCTGGTACCAGCAGAAGCCCGGCAAGGCCCCCAAGCTGCTGATCTACTCCGCCAGCACCCTGCAGTCCGGAGTGCCCAGCCGGTTCTCCGGCAGCGGCTCCGGAACCGACTTCACCCTGACCATCAGCTCCCTGCAGCCCGAGGACTTCGCCACCTACTACTGCCTGCAGGACTACAACTACCCCTGGACCTTCGGCCAGGGCACCAAGGTGGAGATCAAGAGGCAGCCAGCCGTGACCCCATCCGTGATCC
>NZ_BRVS01000052.1 GCF_026011795.1 Arthrobacter mangrovi
ATAGACCTCCCACCGTACACGCCTACCGCCCATTTGCGTCAATGGGGCGGAGTTGTTACGACATTTTGGAAAGTCCCGTTGATTTTGGTGCCAAAACAAACTCCCATTGACGTCAATGGGGTGGAGACTTGGAAATCCCCGTGAGTCAAACCGCTAGCCACGCCCATTGATGAACGGCCAAAACCGCATCACCATGGTAATAGCGATGACTAATACGTAGATGTACTGCCAAGTAGGAAAGTCCCATAAGGTCATGTACTGGGCATAATGCCAGGCGGGCCATTTACCGTCGTTGACGTCAATAGGGGGCGTACTTGGCATATGATACACTTGATGTACTGCCAAGTGGGCAGTTTACCGTAAATACTCCACCCATTGACGTCAATGGAAAGTCCCTATTGGCGTTACTATGGGAACATACGTCATTATTGACGTCAATGGGCGGGGGTCGTTGGGCGGTCAGCCAGGCGGGCCATTTACCGTAAGTTATGTAACGCGGAACTCCATATATGGGCTATGAACTAATGACCCCGTAATTGATTACTATTAATAACTAGTCAATAATCAATGTCAACGCGTATATCTGGCCCGTACATCGCGAAGCAGCAAGAACATGTGAGCAAAAGGCCAGCAAAAGGCCAGGAA